>NZ_JBKBSM010000001.1:0-385244 GCF_046291545.1 Phenylobacterium sp. | reverse complement strand
CGCACGGCCCGCGCGGGGCGCCACCCGGCGGGCCCCGTCCAGGCGGATGTCCTCGCCGTTCATGTAGCCGCAGGTGATCAGGGTCTCGGCGAGCGCGGCGTACTCCTCGGGCCGGCCGAGCCGCTTGGGGAAGGGCACCTGGGCGGCGAGGGCGGCCTTCACCGCTTCCGGAGCGCGGCCCAGCAACGGCGTGTCGAAGATGCCGGGCAGGATGGTGTTCACGCGGATCGCCTCGCTGGAGAGGTCGCGCGCCACCGTCAGCGTCATGCCGACGATGCCGGCCTTCGAAGCGGTGTAGGCGGCCTGGCCGATCTGGCCGTCCTCGGCCGCGACCGAGGCGGTGTTGACGATGGCGCCGCGGTCGCCGTCCTCAAGCGCCGGCAGGGTCAGCATGCCGGCGGCGCTCTTGGTGATGCAGCGGAACGTGCCGATCAGGTTGACCTGGATGATCCGCTCGAAGTTCTCGAGGGGATACTCCTTGATCTCGCCGGTCTGCTTGTCGCGCGAGACGGTCTTCACCGAGCCGCCGACGCCGGCGCAGTTCACCAGGATCCGCTCCTGGCCGATGGCCGCCCGCGCCTTGGCGAAGGCGGCGTCGACCTCGTCCGACGAGGTGACGTTGACCTTGCAGAAGACCCCGCCGAGCTCGGCGGCCAGCGCCTCGCCCAGCTCCTCGTTCAGGTCGAACAGCGCCACGCGCACGCCGTGCGAAGCCAGCCGCCGGGCGGTGGCCGCGCCCAGGCCGGAAGCGCCGCCGGTGATGACGGCGGAAATGTCGGGACCCAACTTCATTCGGCGATCTCCTTCGATGTGGCGCAGGTTTGCCGAAGCTGACGCAAGGGTCGTCCAGCCCCCGCTGCGCCCGGGTCGCGGCGGCGGGGAGGTCCGATCATCCACCCGGACCTGCTGCTGCTTTCGGCGCCGGCCGCGCTCTAGGCGTCCAGCGGCCGGCCGCGGGTCTCCGGCAGGAGGAACAGGCAGGTGACGACGCTGATCGCGGTGAAGGCGAGCGGGAACCACAGGCCCGAGTAGATGTCCCCGGTCGCCGCGACGATGGCGAAGGCGGTGAAGGGCACGAAGCCGCCGACCCAGCCGGTGCCGATGTGGTAGGGCAGCGACATGGCCGTATACCGGATGCGGGTGGGGAACAGTTCCACCAGCGTCGCCGCGATCGGTCCGTAGAGGGCGGTGGCGGCGACCACGAAGAGCAGCAGCACGCCGATCACCCCGGCCAGGTTCATCCGCGCCGGGTCGGCCTTCTCCGGATAGCCGGCGGCCAGGAGGGCGGACTTGATGGCGCCTTCCACCTCGGCCTTCACCGCCTGGGCCTCGGCCTTGGGCAGGCCCTCGGCGCTCTGCGAGGCGACGATGACGTCGCCGATCCGCACCTGCGCCGCCTCGCCCGGCGCGGCCGCCGAGTTCCTGTAGGAGACGCCGGCGTTGGCGAGCACGGTCTTGGCGATGTCGCAGGAGGACACGAAGGAGGCCTTGCCGACGGGATCGAACTGCAGCGAGCAGTCGTCGGGGTCCGCCACCACCGTCACCGGCATGCGCGCCTCGGCCTCGGCCAGGGCCGGGTTGGCGGCCTTGGCCAGGAGATGGAAGCCGGGGAAATAGGCGGCGGTCATCAGGGCCATGCCGAACAGCAGGACAGGCTTGCGGCCGATCACGTCGGACAGCCAGCCGAACACCACATAGAGGACGGCGCTGACCAGGGTGGCGACCATCATCACCAGGTTGATGGTCTCCGGCGCCACCTTGAGGAACTTGTCCAGGAAGGTCTGCGTGTAGAAGAAGGCGGTGTACCAGACCGCCCCTTGGGCGAACATGACGGCGACCAGGGCGAGCAGGACCACCTTCAGGTTCTTCCACTGGCCGAAGGCCTCCGCGAAGGGCGCCTTGGAGCTTTCGCCGGAGGCCTTCATCTTGGCGAAGGCGGGGCTCTCCGAAAGCTTGAGCCGCATCCAGATGGAGATGCCGAGCAGGCCCGCCGAGAACAGGAAGGGAATGCGCCAGCCCCAGGCGTCGAACGCCTCGGGACCGAAGGCGGCGTTCAGCGTCACCCGCGTCACCAGGATCACGCCGAGCGCCCCGAGCAGCCCGAAGGCGGCGGAGGTCTGGACCCAGCCGGTCGAGCGGCCCCGTGCGTTCTCGGGCGCGTGCTCGGCCACGTAGATCGCCGCCCCGCCGTACTCGCCGCCCAGGGCGAAGCCCTGGACGATGCGCATGAGGACCAGGAGCGCCGGCGCGAGCAGGCCGGCCTGGGCGTAGGAGGGCAGAAGGCCGATGGCGAAGGTCGCCCCGCCCATGAGGATCACGGTGATCAGAAAGGCGCCCTTGCGCCCCGCCCGGTCGCCGATGCGGCCGAAGACCAGGGCGCCGAGGGGCCGGAAGGCGAAGCCGGCGCCGAACAGAGCCAGGGCCGCCACATAGCCGGCGGTCTCGCTGAGGCCGGTGAAGAAGGTGCGGGAGATGACCTGCGTCAGGCTGCCGAAGACGAAGAAGTCGTACCACTCGAAGGCGGTGCCGGCGGACGAGGCCGCCACTACGGTGCGCAAGGATGCGCTCTTCGGCGCAGCGGTCTGGTCTGCGGCGATCTCCGCCATGCGTTCTGCCTCCCCGGAACAACCGGACAGGTCTAGCACCGCCCCCCAAGAACTTGAAAGGGACAGGCTCAGGCGGCGTTGGAGGCGTCCAGCGGCTCGGCGTCACGGCTCAGACGCGCGATCTCCGCCAGCAGGGCTTCCGGCGAGATCGGCTTGCCGACCACCCCGTCCATGCCCGCGGCCCGGTACTCGCGCTGCTGGTGCGCCAGGACGTTGGCGGTCAGGGCGATGATCGGCGTGCGGGCTGCGCTGTCGGGCAGAGCGCGGATGCGCCGGGTGGCTTCCAGGCCGTCCATCCCGGGCATCTGCACGTCCATGAGGATCAGGTCGAACATCCCCCACTCGGCGGCTTCGACCCCGCTGGCCCCGTCCTCGGCGGTCTCGACCGAGGCGCCCAGCCCCTCCAGGAGCTTGGTGGCGATGAGGCGGTTGGTGGGATTGTCCTCCACCACCAGGATGTGCAGCCCCTCGAGCACCGCCTCCGGCGTCTCGACCTTCGCTTCAACGGCTTCCGCCGGCTCGGCGGCGACTTCGATCCAGAAGGTGGAGCCGACGCCTTCGGTGGAGGTGAAGCCCACCTCGCCGCCCATGATCTCGGCCAGGCGCTTGGTGATGGCCAGGCCCAGGCCCGAGCCGCCGAACTTGCGGGTGGTGGAGGCGTCCCCCTGGTCGAAGCGCTGGAACAGCCGCGACTGGGCGGCCTGAGGCACGCCGACGCCGGTGTCGGCGATCTCGAAGCGCAGGCGCGGCCCCTCCAGCCCCTGGCGCGCGCTGCAGGAGATCCGCACGTGGCCCTGCAGGGTGAACTTCACCGCATTGCCGATCAGGTTGAAGAGCGCCTGGCGCAGGCGCACCGGGTCCGACCAGATCCAGCCCACCTGCTCGTCGATGTCGACCAGGACCTCGAGCCCCTTGGCCGCCGCCTGGGGGCGCAGGAGGCTGACCACGCCGTCGACGAGGGCCTTGGGATCGCCCGCCTCGAAGGCCAGCTCCAGATGGCCGGCCTCGATCTTGGAGAAGTCGATCACGTCGTTGAGCAGTTCGGCCAGCATCTGGCCGCAGGAGAGCGCCTCGTCCAGAAGCTTGCGGCCCTCGTCGGAGAGGGCTTCGGACTTCAGCAGGTGCAGCACCCCCAGCACGCCGTTCATGGGCGTACGGATCTCATGGCTCATGTTGGCCAGGAAGGCGGCCTTGGCCTCCGCCGCGGCCTGGGCGGCGCGCTCGGCCTCGATCAGCGCCAGCTCCTGGCGCTTGGCGGCGTCGACGTCCTGCACAAGGCCCACCGCCTTCAGCCAGCGCCCCGAGGCGTCCTTGGTCAGGTGATGGTAGATCCGCACCCAGCGCTCGGCGCCGTCCGGCCCGATCACCCGGGCCTCGAAGCCCTCGCCCGAGGCGTTGAGGCCGCGATGGATCGCCAGGAAGGCGGCGCGCACATGCTCGACGTCGTCGGGATGAAAGTGCGGGAAGGCGAGGGCGCGCACCGCCTCGTAGCCGTCGGCGGCCCCGATCATCCGCTGCAGCTCGGGCGAGGCCCAGAAGGCGCCCTCGACGTGGTCGACCTCGTAGACACCGGCGTCGGCCGCAGCCAGGGCCATCTTCAGCCGGCGGGAGTTGGTCTGGGCTTCGAGGCGCGCCAGGGAGATTTCGGAGACGTCGTCGACATAGGCCAGGACGCCGGCGATGCGCCCGCGCGCGTCGCGCCAGGGACGCGTTTCCCAGCGCACGATCCGTTCGCCTTCGCCCCCGTGCTCCCCGGCGACGGTGTCCTCCGCGCGCGCGCTCACCTCGCCGTTGGCGGCCTCGCGGCAGGCCTGGCGCAGGGTCGGCGGAACGCTGGGGAACGCGTCGGACAGCGTGCGCCCGATGGGGTCGCCGCCGGCGGCGCCGAAGGTGTCGGCCCAGCGGGGGCTGACCACCAGACAGCGGAGCTGTCGGTCCATCATGGCCACGGCGAAGGGGGCGCTTTCGACCAGCTGGCGGATCTGCTGCTCGCCCTGGCGCGCCCCGTCGCGGGCGGCGGCGAGCTCGGTGACGTCCTGGGAAATGCCCTCGAGCGTATGAAACCCTCGCCGGCTCGGCCGCGTGCGGAAGGTGGAGCGCAGGGTGATCCACCGGCCGTCCTTGCGCAGCAGCCGGTGCTCCAGGGAATTGGGCCGGCCCGTCGTCACCGACTCGCCGAACGCGGCTCGCACCGTGTCCCGCTCGTCGGGATGCAGGCGGCCGATGAACTCCGCGCGACTGACCCGCGCCTCGTCATAGCCCGTCAGGGCCAGGATTTCCGGCGACCAGGACACCACCTCGGCCAGCGGGTCGAAGGTCCAGGTTCCGACGCCCGCCGCCTCGGACAGGAGCAGGCGGGTGCGCCGGGCTTCGTCCAGCTCCTCGGCCCGCGCACGCTCGGCCGTGGCGTCGCGCATGGAGCCGACGATGAGCCCGTCCTCGGTGACCTGGGCGCGGGCCTCGAACCAGCGCCAGGCGCCGTCCTTCATCCGCATGCGCGCCACGTTCTCGCTGGACCCGTGCGCCGCCAGACGCTCAACCGCCGCGCCGAGTTCGGCGAGATCGTCAGGATGGGTGAGCTGGCTCACATAGGCGCCGACCAGCTCGTCCTCGGCCCAGCCGGTGACGTCGCGCCAGGCAGGATTGACGCAGGCAAAACGGCCGTCCGGCCCGACGACGAACAGCATCTCCCGGCTGTGCTGGAACAGCTGGTCGATCATCGTGCGCTTGTCGGCCGGCGTGTCGTCACGCTTCTTCGCCATCGGCTCCCCCGCTTCAATGCGCTGAGTTAGCCGAGAAGCGTAAACTTATGGTTCGATGTTCACCGAGCGTTGCAATTTCCCCGCGACTCCACCCTAGAAGGCGTTCTCGCCGGTGATCGCCCGGCCCAGGATCAGGGCGTGGACGTCGTGGGCGCCTTCGTAGGTGTTGACCGTCTCCAGGTTCGCGGCGTGGCGCATCACGTGGTACTCGCCGGAGATGCCGTTGCCGCCGTGGATGTCGCGGGCCTCGCGCGCAATGGCCAGGGCCTTGCCGCAGTTGTTGCGCTTCATCAGGCTGATCGCCTCGGGAACCCAGGCGCCCTGGTCGATCAGGCGGCCCAGCGCCAGCGCCCCTTCGAAGCCCAGGGCGATCTCGGTCTGCATGTCGGCCAGCTTCTTCTGGACGAGCTGGCGCGCGGCGAGGGGCTTTCCGAACACCTTGCGGGTGGCCACGTACTCGCGGCTCGCATGGAGGCAGAAGTCTGCGGCGCCCATCGCGCCCCAGGCGATCCCGTAGCGCGCCTTGTTCAGGCATGAGAACGGCCCGCGCAGGCCGCTGACGCCCGGCAGCATCTGGTCTTCCGGAACGAAGACGTCGGCCAGGGCGATCTCGCCGGTGATCGAGGCGCGCAGGGACAGCTTGTTCTGGATCTTCGGGGTGGAGAACCCCTCGGAGCTGCGGTCCACCAGGAAGCCGCGGATCACGCCGTCGAGCTTGGCCCAAACCAGCGCCACGTCGGCGATCGGCGCGTTGGTGATCCACATCTTCGCGCCGTTCAGCACGAAGCCCCCGTCGACCTTCCTGGCCACCGTGCGCATCGAGGCCGGATCGGAGCCGCCGTCGGCCTCGGTGAGGCCGAAGCAGCCGACGATCTCGCCGGTCGCCATGCCCGGCAGGTAGCGGCGCTTCTGAGCTTCGGAGCCGAAGGCGTAGATGGGATACATCACCAGCGAGGACTGCACGCTCATCGCCGAGCGGTAGCCGGAATCGATCGCCTCGATCTCGCGGGCGATCAGGCCGTAGGCGACGTGGTTGACGCCGGCGCAGCCGTATTCCTCGGGCAGCGTCGGGCCCAGGAAGCCGAGCGCGCCCATCTCGTTCATGATCTCGCGGTCGAAGCGCTCCTCGGCGAAGGCGGAGACGACACGGGGCAGCAGCTTCTCGCGCGCATAGGCGCGGGCGCTCTCCCAGACCATGCGCTCGTCCTCGGACAGGCGCGAGGCCAGGTCCAGCGGATCTTCCCAATCGAAGGTCTTGGCGGGCGAGCCGGTGTCCAGGGCCATGGCGCGATCTCCTGCGTCCCAAGCGGAATGTGGCGGGGCTTATGGCCCCTTTCTCCGCCCAAGTGTAGATGCGCCCGCGCGTTTTTGCGCGTCAGGCGGCTTCGCGCTTGACGCCGCCCGGATGGAAGAACAGCGCCTGGCCGATGGCGGCCTTCACGGTCTCAGGCTGGAACGGCTTGGTGATCAGGAAGGTCGGCTCGGGACGCTCGCCGGTCAGGAGGCGCTCGGGGAAGGCGGTGATGAAGATCACGGGAACCTCGAACTTGCCGAGGATGTCCTTCACCGCGTCTATGCCCGAGGAGCCGTCGGCGAGCTGGATGTCGGCGAGGACCAGGCCCGGCGTCTTGCGGGCCACGGCGTCCACCGCCTCGGAGCGGGTGGCGGCGATGTCGACCACCTTGTGGCCCAGCTCGGTGACAAGGGCCTCGATGTCGGCGGCGATCACCGGCTCGTCCTCGATGATGAGCACGTCGGTCGCCAGTTCGGCGTCGATCTCGGCCTGGGCTTCGGCGATCAGTTGCTCGATCGTGGAAAAATCGGTGTCGAGGATCTGGGCGGCCTCGCTGGGCGTGAACCCCTCGAGGGCCGTGAGCAGGAAGGCCTGGCGCGAGCGCGGGGCGATGCGCATCAGGCGGCCGTCGGCGTCGTTGGCGCCGCCCTCGTCCGGCTCGTAGGTCTCGAGCTGGGCGCCGGAGCTGCACCAGATGGCGTGGAACACATGATAGAGCGCCACGCGCGGGGTCAGATTGGCTTCGAGCACGCGCTCCCCCGCCGCCAGCGCTTCAAGGGCGACGCGGACGTAATGGTCGCCGGTGGTCTGGTCGCCGGTGAGGGCCCGGGCGTAGCGGCGAACATACGGCAGGTGGGGGGCCAAGCGGGCTAGCAGACTCAAAGACCTTCTCCCGATCGCTTGATGCAAACATGCAACTCGCATGCAGCGACTTCGGGGGGTGTGCCCCCCGAGTTCTCTATCATACGTGCGAGAACGAGTATTTTGGGAACCGGTTCCCGGCGGGGCTCGTTTTCTGCATCCTAGGGACGGGCGCATCGGGAACCTCAGACGGGGCGGGGCGTTGACGGGCGACGACAACATTTCGAGGGGACGGCCGCCGCCAGGGCGGAGCGCCGATGAGATGATCGAACAAAGATCCGCCGACGACCGGCGCAAGACCTCGGCTGCGCTCGATGAAGCGCGCCTGCGGCAGCAGGCCATCGGCGTGCGCTTGAGACAGATGTTCGACGAAGTGGTGAACGAGCCAGTTCCCGACGAATTTCTGGCCATCCTGCGTGACGCCGACAAGCGCTCCTCAGGGAGCAAGTGATGCCGCGGCATGGTCCGAGGCCGCTTCCCGCGGATTCGGCGGACGAAGAGGCGTTCAAGGCCGAACTCGTAGAGCTCATCCCGCACCTGCGGGCGTTCGCGCGGACCTTGTGCGGGGACGCGGCCACCGCCGACGATCTGGCGCAGGACGCGATGATGAAGGCCTGGGACGCCCGCAGCTCCTACCAGATGGGCACCAACATGAAGGCCTGGACCTTCATGATCCTGCGCAACCAGTTCTATTCAGAGAAGCGCCGGTCCTGGCGCCAGAGCCAGCTGGACCAGGAAGCGGCCGAGCGGACCCTGGTCGCCGTGGACAATCCCGAAGCGCCTGTCGCCCTGGACGAATTGCGCCTGGGGCTGGCGATGCTGCCGGCCGAACAGCGCGAGGCCCTGGTGCTGGTCGGCGCCGGCGGCTTCGCCTACGAGGAGGCCGCCGAAATCTGCGGGTGCGCGGTGGGTACGGTGAAGAGCAGGGTCAGCCGCGCCCGTCGCGCCCTGCATTCCATCCTTAGCGAGGGCGCGTATGATCGCGACGGCGCCGCCGCCGGCGACGCCATGGGAGCCATCCTCGCCGATGCGGAGCGCCTGGGCACGGTCCGCTAAAGGACCATGACCGCACCGTTCTGGACTTCACTGAGCACGATCCGGGTCCGCCTTTCGGCGGCGCTGGCGCTCGCGCTGCTGCCGGTGCTGCTGCTGGGCGCGGTCCAGGCGGCGATCGCCTTCAGCCGCGAAGGCGCGGCCTTGCGCCAGAACCTGGAGTTCGCGGCCGCCCGCAGCGCCGCCAGCGCCCGGGCGCGGCTGGAGGCCGCCGACATCCTGCTGCAGACCCTCGCGCCGGATTCGGTAGGGCTGGCCTGCGCCCTGCGCCTGGCCCAGGCGAGCGACCGGATTCCCGAGTATTCCAACCTGATCCGCTTCGATCGCGCCGGCAGGGTGGCGTGCGCGGCCAGCACGGTGCCGGCCGACCCGCGGCGCGCCCAGCAGGCCTGGTTCCAGCGGCTGCGGGCGGGCGACGAGCGGGTGTTCACCAGCGCCCCCGGGGCGCGCTATGCGTCCGAACCGGCGCTGCTGGCGGCGGTCCGGACCGAGGACGCCGAGGGCCGCTTCGACGGCGCGGTCGCCGCGGTGATCTCCCTGGCCAGCCTGAAGCCCCGCACGGCCGATCCCTCGCTGCCCGCGGATGCGCAGTTCGCCCTGGTCGATGCGAAGGGCGCGTTCCTGGGCGCCACCGACCCCGGCGCCTTTCCACGGTTGCCGGCCAACTGGCGCGCGGACATCGCCGCCAAGGGCTCGGGCGTCTGGTACGCCGACGACCCGGCCGGGAACCGGCGCATCTATTCCGGCGCCCCGCTGCTGGGCGACGACGTGTTCGTGATCGTGTCGGCCCAGTCGCCGGGCCTGTTCTCCTGGGCGCGGCTGAACCCGCTGACCGGCTTGATCTTTCCGCTCCTCACCTTCGCGCTCGCCTTCGCCGCCGTCTGGGTCGTCGCCGACCGGGTGGTGGTGCGATGGATCGCCTACCTGCAAAGGATCGCCGCCCTCTACGCGCGGGGCCGCCTGAGCGTCCGGCCGCTGCAGGCCGAGCAGATGCCGCCGGAGATCCGCGAGCTCGCCGAAACCCTCGAGGACATGGCCGATGCGATCGTCGGCCGCGACGCCTCCTTGCGCGAGTCGCTGGCGCAGAAGGACGCGCTGATGCGCGAGATCCACCATCGGGTGAAGAACAACCTGCAGGTCATCTCCAGCCTTCTGAACATGCAGCAGCGCGCCCTGGCCGATCCGGCGGCGCGGGCGGCCATGTCCGACACCCGCCAGCGCATCACCGCCCTGGCCCTCATCTATCGCGCGCTATACCAGGGCCCGGACCTGAAGAGGGTCGACCTGCGGCCGTTCCTCGAGGAGCTGACCGCCCAGCTGATCGTCGGCGAGATGACCCAGGGCCCGCCCGTGCGCACGGTGCTCAACGTCGAAGCCCTGGTGGTCGACCCGGACCGCCTGGCGCCGCTGGCGCTGTTCGCCGTGGAGGCGATCACCAACGCCCAGAAGCACGCCTTCGCCAAGCGCGGCGGGGTGCTCACCGTGAACTTCCACGTCTCCGGGGACGAGGCGGTGCTGGAGATCTGCGACGACGGCCCGGCGGGCGACGCGGCGTTCACCGCCTCGGGGGTGGGCCGCACCCTGATGACCGCCTTCGCCCGCCAGCTGCGGGGACGGGTGGACCTGACCCGCAATGCGGCCGGGGGGGTGACCGCGCGCCTGATCTTCCCCAATCCCGCGTCCGCCGCGGCGACGCCGGTTTCGCTGGGGAACCAGGCTGCGGCCTAGGCGTTCGCCTCCCGCTCAACAGTCCGCAAGGAGAACCAAGCCATGCCCAAGGCGATCCTCATCGCCGTCGTCGCCAGCCTGATGGTTGCGGCGTGCAACACTGTCGCCGGCGCCGGCCAAGATGTGCAGGCCGCCGGGGAGGCTGTCACCGACACCGCCAAGGACGCTCAGCACTAGTCCAGGCAGTTCGAACGCAAAGGGCCCGGCGGCCCCCTCCAGCGATGGAGGGATGGCGCCGGGCCCGACCGTGAGCGCTCTGGGGGGGCTGGAGGGGCGCTCCGGTCAGCGGGGATCAGGACCCCAGCTTGTAGCGGACGCCCACGGTGACCGCGTGGCTGGTGAAGTCGCCGTCGAGGGCGTTCGGGCCGGACCCGAGGGAGACATCCGTCACCCCAAGGTAGCGGTAGGCGGCCTCGCCGGTCAGGCGTTCGTTGAACTTGTAGCCGACGCCCGCCTTGAGCTGATAGGCGAAGCCGGTGTCGTCGTCGTCGACCAGCGGACTGTCGACCTCGACCTTGGCGAAGCCCAGGCCGGCGCCGACGAAGGGCTGCACCTTCCCGGCCGGATTGAAGTCATAGTAGCCGTTGGCGAAGGCGCCGAGCGTGGTGAGGTCTCCGCCGCCGGCCCCTTCCAGATCGGAATCCAGGTAGACGACCTCGCCCTCGGCGCGGAAGCCGTTGCCCAGGGCGTAGCCCGCGCCGCCGGCCACCGCCAAGCCGTCGTCAGCCTCGGCGCCCGGGGTTCCGTCGACCTCGCCCTGGAAGGCGCCGCCCAGATCGCCCCGGACATACCAGCCGGCGTCCTGCGCGGCGGCGGAGCCGGCGGCGCCGGCGGCGAGTGCGGCGGCCGCCACTGCGGCCATGAGAGTGGTACGCTTCATTGTCTTTCTCCTGCCCGGCGTTTCCCGGGTGACTTGAACAGCAGGCAGATGCGCCCGCCGCTCCGGCGTCGCTTTCACGCAACAGGTCCGATTTTCATCAAACTGCGCAGTTGTGATCCGCAGGGCGGGCCATACCTCAGGGGCCGGCTGGGGAGCCGCGGAGTTCGAGTAGATGTTGCGTTCCACTGCGCGGGCCGAGCTCGCGCCGATCGACGCCGCCGTACCCGGCGCGGCGTCCGAGCCAGGTCAGGTCCTCTCCCTCAAGGCGAACTCGGTGCTGATGCGGCTGCAGCCGCCCTCGGCTTTCGAGCTGCGCTACGAGGGCGACCGCCCCCTGCTGATCTACGCCTTCGGCGCGGTCCAGGGCACGGCGGTGATCGAAGGGGGACGGGCGCGGCCGGTGGCGTCCAGAGCCGGCACCTTCGCGCTCCTGCGGCCCGGCGTGCGGTCCAGCTTCAGCCATCCCGAGCCCCTGGAGGTGCTGGCGGTCGCCTACGATCCCGACGCCCCCGCGGGCGTCGCCCCTCCCGGCGAGCCGGCGGGCGAACTCGCAGACGCCGGGATGCGCAACCTCGCGCACGAGGCGCGGCGGGTGCTGCTGGAGGAAGCCCGGCCGGACAGCGACTATCTGGAGGCCCTGGGCCGCGCCATGCTCGCCCGGGCGGTGCAGGTGGCGGACGGGAGCGCGCCTCAGCGCGGGCGGGGGCTGATTGCGCCCTTCAAGATGCGCCGGGTGCTGGAGCACATCGACGCCAATCTGCCGGAGCGGCTGTCGGTCCAGGACCTTGCGCAGGTGGCCGACCTCAGCCCGTCACACTTCGCGCGGGCCTTTCGCCAGACCACCGGGGAGGCGCCGCACCACTACATCCTGTCGCGCCGGATCGAAAAGGTCCGCGAGTTCCTGCACGAGACCGACCTGGACCTGGCGACCGTGGCCTTCCGCGCGGGCTTCTCCAGCCATGCGCACATGACCAGCGCCTTCCGCAAGCAGATGGGGATGTCGCCGACCGCCTACCGCGCCGCGGTGACGGCCGCCTGAGCCTCAGGCCGCCGCCCGGTGGGCCGGGTTGCGGATGAACAGGCCGTCGCGCCCGGCGACCGGCTCGAGGGCGGTGGTCAGGCCGGCGGGGGTCTCGCCCTCGCCCAGGAACAGGAATCCGTCGGGCGCCAGCGCCCTGGCGAGGTTCTCCAGCACCCTGGCCCGCATCGGCTCGACCAGCATGCCAAGGACGTGGCGGCAGAAGATCACGTCGAACTGCGCCCCGCCCGAGAACTCGCCGGCCAGGTTGACCCGCCGCCAGCGGACCATCTGGCGGATGTGCGGCGCGATCGCCCACATCTCGTCGACCTTCTCGAAGTGCCGCACGAGCTGGCGGATCGGCAGGCCGCGCTGGATCTCGAACTGGGTGTAGAGCCCGCTCTGCGCCTTCTCCAGCGCCCGCTCGGAAATGTCGGAGGCGAAGAGCTCGACCTTGGCCCCGCCAAGGGCGGCGCGCTGCTCCTCCACGGCCATGGCCAGGGAGTAGACCTCCTGGCCGGAGCCGCAGCCGGCGCTCCACACGCGGATCGGGCGGCCTTCGCGCCGCCGGGCGAGGGAGGGCAGCACCTCGTCGCGGAACAGGCGGAACGGCTTGCGGTCGCGGAAGAAACTGGTCTCGCCCGCCGCCATGGCCTCCACCACGGCCCACACCAGCCGCTCCTCGCGCCGAACGTTGAGGCCCTCGACCATGTCGGCGATGGAGACGAAACCCTCCCGGCGCGCCACGGGCGCAAGCCGGCTCTCCAGCAGGTAGGTCTTGTCCGGGTCCACCTTCAGGCCCGCGCGGGCCGCGCACAGGTCGGCCACCAGGATGCGGTGTTCGATCTTCACGCCAGCCCCACTTCGGCCAGCTTGGAGGCGATGATGTCGCCGTCGAAGGGCTTCATGATGTACTCGTCGGCGCCCGCGTCCAGCGCCTCGTGGATGTGAGCCACGTCGGCCTCGACGGTGCAGAAGACGACCGTCGGCTTGTCCCCGCCCGGCTCCTGGCGCAGGTGGCGCAGGAACTCGATGCCGTTCATCACCGGCATGTTCCAGTCGAGCAGGATGGCGTCGGGCATGGCCGCGCGGCACCACGCCAGCGCCTCCATCCCGTCGGAGGCCTCGGCGATCTCGAAACCGATGTCCTCAAGGATGCGGCGGGCGACCTTGCGGATCACGCGGCTGTCGTCGACGACAAGGCAGGTCTTCAACGGGCGCTCCCTCCCAACCTGCTCCGTTGTCGCGCGGGTTGGTTAAGGAGCGGTTTGAGCGGGCTCGATTTGTGTGGACGCCCGCAGCTTCAGGCCGGAATCGAGGCGGCGAAGACGACCTTTTCATCGCCGACCTCGGCGCCCACGCGGCCGCCAGCGTCGGTGACGAACAGGTGCACGTAGTAGGCCTGCACCCAATGGCCGTGCAGGCCTTCGCCCTGCGGGCCGCCGGCGAGCCCGGAGAGCACCTCCGGCCGGATTCGGGCGCGGGCGCCCTTGGCCTCGACGGCGATCTGGACGGCGTCGTCGTGTCGCACCGCGCGAACCTCGGCCAGGCCTCCCATCGGCAGGGCCGCGCCGGCCATCTGGGCCAGGTTGAGCAGGGCGCGGGCGGCGGGCTTGTGGACGGCCTCGACGCCGAGCGACCAGTCGAGTTCGGCGCGCATGTGGGCGAAGACCCCCTGGGCGAGCTTCTCCAGGTCGCGGGCGTCGAAGGTCTCGGCCGACGCCGAGGCCCCGAAGGCCACCCGGGTGAAGGCCAGCAGATCGGCCAGCTTGCGCGCGCTGGAGGCGATCAGGCCCATGGCGTCCTCGCGCATGTCCTGGGCGCTCGGGTCCTCCAGCAGGTCGAGGCCGGACACGATCGCGCTCGCGGGGCTGATGAAGTCGTGGCACATCCGGGCGGCCAGAAAGGCGGCGACTTCGGCGGTGCGCGGGGCGGCGGCGGGAGTGGCTTCGTCCGTCATCGCCGCGGACCTTGGCCTGATTTGCGCCTTGGGAAAACGGGATCGCCCGTCTAGACAGGCCCCCCATGGATCCCTTCCTCGAGCCGGGCGTGCTGGTGCGCCATCCCACCGAGCCGGAGTGGGGCCTTGGTCAGGTGCAGTCGGTGGCGGGGCGTCGGGTGACGGTGAATTTCGAGCATGCGGGCAAGCAGGTGATCGACGGCGAGGTCGTGCGCCTGATCTTCGTCTCTGACGACCCGAGGGCGGTGCGTTGAGCGGCGCGGGGGCCAGGCTGGCCGACATCTGCGAAGAGGCGGCGCGGCTGATCCTGCCGCTGTGGCGCTCCGGTCTGGCGGTCACGAAGAAGGCCGACGAAAGTCCGGTCACCGAGGCCGACCAGAAGGGCGAGAAGCTGATCCTGGAGCGTCTGGCCCAGGCCTTCCCCGGCGTGCCGGTGGTCTCGGAGGAGGACGCCAGCGAGTTCGGCGCGCCCGAACGGATCGGGCCCCGGTTCTTCCTGGTCGATCCCCTGGACGGCACCAAGGCGTTCGTGCGCGGCGATCCGAACTTCACCGTCAACATCGGGCTGGTGGAGGACGGCCGCCCGGTGGCGGGGGCGGTGTGCGCCCCGGCGACGGGGGAGACCTGGTTCACCGGCGAGGCCGGCGCGCTGAAGCGGGTCGACGGCGGGGAAGCCGCGGTGGTGGCGGCGCGGTCCTGGCCGGACGGCGAGGCCCTGGCCCTGATCAGCCACACCATGAAGGAAGATCACCTGCGAGAGCTGTTCGACCGCTACGGCTTTCACCAGACCCAGGCGATGGACTCGTCGATCAAGCTGTGCCGCATCGCCGAAGGGGCGGCGGACATCTATCCGCGCCACGGACCGACGATGGAATGGGACATCGCCGCGGGCCACGCGGTGCTGCTGGCGGCCGGCGGCCGGCTGACCACTCCGGAGGGCGGGCCGTTCGTCTACGGCAAGGCCCAGGATGGGTTTCGCAACGGCTGGTTCGTCGCTCGGGGCCGCTGAGCCGGTGTCAGGCGTCGTCGGCCAGACCAGAATCGGCGAAGCTCGCGACCGATCCCTGCGAAGGGGCGCCGAGACCGCCGCCGAGCGCCAGAAAGCCGGCGAAGCCCAGGCAGAAGGCGAGGACGGCGAGCCAGACCAGCTGACGGAGGGGGTCGTGCACGTCAGGCGATGTCATGGGTCCTCCTTGTGAAGGTCAAACCTGCGATCCTCGGCTTGGGTTGCAGGATCGGCGCCGTTCGGCCGCCGGATGAGCGCCGGTGCAACATTCGTGCGACATTGGTGCGAGTGCGTCGCACTTGCCTTGCGGACGGCGATCGTTCGCGCTAGCTGGCGAGACCATTGCCGGGTCGAGCTTCTTTGGGGACCTTCATGACCGTTTCGCGCGCGGGCCGTCTTCGCCGCCTTTGGCTGGACGTTCATCTCTGGATCGGCGTGGGGCTGCTCGTCGCCTTCATCCCGCTCGGCCTGACCGGTTCGGTGCTCGTGTGGCACGACGGACTGGATCGTGCGCTGCACGCCGAGCGCTACGCGGTGAGCGGACCGGACGCGGCGCTGACGCCGGCCGCCTACGCCGAGGCGGCGCGCACGGCGTTCGGCGAGAACGCGACGCTGAGCCAGCTGAGGATGCCCGCCGAACCGGGCGATCCCGTCGTCGCCGTGGGACGGCTTAAGGGGGTTTCCGGTCCCGGGGGGCGGCCGCGCAACCTCAACGTCTGGATCGACCCGCCGACCGGCAAGGTGCTGGCGATGGCCGACACCAGCCGCAGCTTCGTGCAGCTGATGCACCGGATGCATGGCTCGCTGCTGATCCCCGAGATCGGGCGCAAGGTCGTCGGATGGCTGGGCTGGGCCATGTTCGTCAGCTGCGCGACCGGCCTTTGGCTCTGGTGGCCGCGCAACAACGCGGTGATCAAGGCGCTACGCTGGCGGCGCGGGCCCTCCACGGTCTTCAACCTGCACCACATGGTCGGCTTCTGGATCTGCATCCCGCTCGCGGTGCTGTCGCTGACCGGCGTCTACATCTCGTTCCCGCAGACGAGCCGGGCCGTGTTCGGCGTGGCCGAGGCGCCGCGGCCCGGCGGCCCGGCCGGCGCCCGGGGTCCCGGCGGTCCGGGGGGCGGGCGCTTCGCCCCGCCGCTGGAGCGCACGGAACTGACCCTCGCCGAGGCCGCGCAGGCCGCATTGGCCAAGGCCCCCGGCGCAGAGATCTCAACCATCAGCCTGCCCACGCGCGGACGCGAGCCGGCATGGCGCGTCCAGCTTTCCGCACCGGGCGAGGAGCGGCCGGTGACCGTGGAAGTCTCCGACGCCACGGGGGCGGCCAAGGTGTCGCCGGAGCGCGCGGGCGGCGGTCCGGATCCCCTGTCGCGCTGGATGCGGCGCATTCACGACGGGGTCGACATGGGCCTCATCTGGCAGACCGTCATCTTCCTCGGCGGAGTCGCGCCGGCCCTTCTGGGGGTCACCGGGCTCATCATGTGGCTGCAGCGACGGGCCCAGCGACAGGCGATGGCGAGGCGCCTGGCTGAAGCCTGATAAGTTGCGATCCATTCGCATTGCAAATGCTTTGCACCTGCTTTAATAGCGCGTCTCATTCTTAGAAATGTAACGTTCCTGGGGGCGCGCATCATGAATCGGAAAACTTCGGGTGTGCGGGCGTTCGCCCGCCGTGCTCTGGCCCCCACGGCGGTGGCGGGCCTGGCCGGTCTGGCCCTCAGCCCCCAGGCGGCGATGGCCGCCGACGCCGCGGCTGACGCCCCCACCGAGGTCTCCGGAGTGGACGTCGAGGCCCAGCTCGCCAAGCAGCCCGACTCGCCGAAGTTCACCGCGCCGCTGGTCGACACGCCCCGGTCGGTCACCATCATTCCCCGCCAGGTGATCGAGCAGACCGCCGCCACCTCCCTGCAGGACATCCTGCGCAACTCGCCGGGGATCACCCTCGGCGCCGGCGAGGGCGGCCAGCCGCTGGCGGACCGTCCGTTCATCCGCGGCCAGGCCAGCGGCAACAACGTGTTCGTCGACGGCGTGCGCGACACCGGCGGCCAGATCCGCGAGATCTTCAACATCGAGCAGGTCGAGGTGATCAAGGGGCCGGATTCGGCCTACAACGGCCGCGGATCGGGCGGCGGCAGCATCAATCTGACCAGCAAGCGCCCGCAGCTCGACAGCTTCGTCCACGCTTCCGCGGGCGCCGGCACCGACTCCTACCTCCGCGGGACCGTGGACGCCAACTACCGGCTCGGCGCGACCTCGGCCGTGCGCCTGAACCTGATGGCTACGCAGGGCGACACGCCCGGCCGCGAGGTGGTCGACTTCGACCGCTGGGGCGCGGCGGTGGCGGTCGGCGCCGGCATCGGCACCGAGACGCGCGTCACCCTCAGCTACTATCACCTGGATGCGGACAACATGCCCGACTACGGCGTGCCGCTGTTCACCAAGACGCCAGGCGCGGCGCGGACGGAGAGCGGCGTGCTGGCCGTGGACCGCTCCAGCTTCTACGGCCTGACCGCCCGGGACTACCAGACGACCCGTGCGGACATCGCCACCCTGATCGCCGAGCACGACGTGACCGAGGCGATCACCGTGCGCAACGTCTTCCGCTATTCGAAGACGCTCAACGACTACGTGCTGACGAACCCCGGCGACGGCGGCGCGGCGCAGCTCATCGCGGGTCAGTGGTGGATGAAGCGCGGGACCAAGTCCCGCTGGAATCCCACCCGCACGGTGGCCAACGTCACCGACGTCTACGGCGAGTTCACCACCGGCTCCCTGAAGCACAATTTCGACGTCGGCCTGGAGCTGGCCCGCGAGCGCAACGAGAACGCCAGCTACATCGTCTACACGACCGCCGGGGCGAGCTGCCCCGCCGGCTTCACCAACAACGTCACCTCCGCAGGCGTGGGCGACTGCACCCTCGTCTATGCGCCGAACCCGGCCGATCCCTGGAGCGGCGTGATCACGCGGCCGCCGGCCAGCGTGAACACGAGCAAGACCGTCGGCTTCTACGCCTTCGACTCCATCGAGTTCGGCGAGCGCTGGCTGCTGAACCTGGGCGTGCGCTACGACACCTTCTCGGTCGACGGGTACGACGTCTCCAACACCAGTTCGCAGGGGGTGGTCACCGGCTCCACGATCACGCCGCGCTCGGGCGACTGGGATTTCGTCAACTACCAGGTGGGCCTGGTCTACAAGCCGACCGTCAACAGCAGCGTCTACATCTCCTACGGCACGGCCTCGACGCCGCCGACCATCGCCGGCGGCGACCAGAACACCGGCTCGAGCACCGGGTCGGGCAACCTCGCCAACACCCTTCTCGATCCGGAGGAGACCACCAGCCTGGAAGCGGGCGTGAAGTGGCTGCTGCTGAACGAGCGGCTGTCCGCCTCCGCGGCCGTGTTCCGCACCGAGCGGAAGAACGCCCAGATCCAGATCGAGTCCGGCGTCTACGCCCAGGCCGGCGAAGCTCGGGTGCAGGGCCTGGAACTGGGCCTGTCCGGCGCCGTCACTCCCGCCTGGCAGGTGTTCGGCGGCTACACCTACATGGACAGCGAGCTGGTCCGCGGCGCCTACAACAACGTGCGCGTCGGCGATCCCCTGGCCAACACGCCCGAGCACACCTTCAGCCTGTTCACCACCTATGACGTCACCCAGGCGCTCAGCCTGGGCGGCGGCGCCTACTACGTCTCCGACAGCTTCGGCGGGAACCAGGGCGGCGCCGGCGGCGGCAACAATGCGGTGTTCGCCCCGGCCTACTGGCGCTTCGACCTTTTTGCTTCCTACCAGATCAACGAGGACGTGGACCTGCAGCTGAACGTGCAGAACGTTGCGGACGAGGAGTACATCCTGCGGACCAACGGCGTGCACCACGCCGACTATGGCGCGGGGCGCCAGGCCATCCTGACGCTGAACGTGCGCTTCTAGGGGACGCCTGCGGAGGCGAGCGAACCGCGAAGGCCCTTCCGCAAGCGAAGGGGCCTGTGTTCAGTCCGTCTGCGCCAGAGGAGATCTCGCCATGATGCTGCATGTTCCGGAGGTTCTGACCAAGGCGCAGGTGTCCGAACTGCGGGCCCTGATCGACGCCGCCCCGTGGGTCGACGGGAACGTCACCTCCGGCGCCCAGAGCGCTCTGGCCAAGCGCAACGAACAGTTGCCCGAGGACGGGGAGGCCGCCCGCCGCGGCGCAGAAGCGGTGCAGGACGCGCTGGCGCGGAGCCGGCTGTTCGTCTCGGCCGCCCTGCCGCAGAAGGTCTATCCGCCGCTGTTCAACCGCTACGCCGGAGGCCAGACCTTCGGCCTGCACGTGGACAACGCGATCCGGCAGTCCCGCCACGGCGACATCCGCATCCGCACGGACCTGTCGGCGACCCTGTTCCTCAGCGAACCGGACGACTACGACGGCGGCGAGCTGACGGTGGAGGACACCTACGGGGCGCACCAGGTGAAGTTGCCGGCTGGAGACCTGATCCTCTATCCCTCCACGAGCCTGCACTCGGTCGAACCCGTGACCCGCGGGACCCGGGTGGCGAGCTTCATGTGGATCCAGAGCATGGTGCGCGACGACGCCAGGCGCGCCCTTCTGTTCGACATGGACGTCTCGATCCAGCGGCTGGCGATGCAGCTTGGCCAGGGCGAGGCGTCCGTCGTGGCCCTCACCGGGACCTACCACAACCTCCTGCGGATGTGGGCGGAGGTCTAGGACGCCGGCTTGGCGTCAGAGGAATCGAAGGCGCGGGCGTCCGCCGCCTCGCGCGCATTGTGCACTTCGGTCGAGCCCAGGCGGTTGGCGTTCCACGCCCAGCTCGCCATCAGCGCCACCAGCGCCAGGACCGTCGAGATCAGAAGCACCCAGAACACGTCCCGTCCGAGCCGGCCCTGACGAGCGGTCGTGGCGTTTACGCGTTGTTCGGGTTCGCTGCGCGTCTGCGCCATGGAAATTCTCCCTGCACTAGGATGGGAAGTAGCTGAAGGGCCCCAGCGCCGAGCCGCCGGCGCCGCCCTGGGGGGTGAGCCAGGCGCCGGCCGTCCAGCCGGCGGCGGCGAAGGCGGCGGCCGCGATCAGGGCCGCCATGCGTCGCCGCGCGGCGCGCTGGCGAGGGGAAAGGGCCTGGAGCGAGACCAGGGCCCGGGGGCCGAACGGGCGATCCTGGAACATCTGCGCGCCTCCGCGCGACAGCGGAGCCATGTCCCCGCCCGGGTATAACTCGGCGCACGACCCGGCGTTCCCCTCGGGGCGCCGGAAGGCGGCCTGTAAAAAAAACCACGGAGCCGGGAACAGATCGCATCGGCGGTTCGTTTATGGGTTGCGGAGGCGGCGACGCCCCCCCCGACTTGAGGCCGGTGATCATGCCGGCCTGCCGTCTCCGCACCCCCTTTTCTCGATGATGCTGACTTCAAGGCGGGCGCAGAGCCCGCCTTTCTTTGTGCGCGCAGGCGCGGCGGCGCCCCGGCGGGCCAGAAAAAGAGACGGCCCGGCGTGGCCGGACCGTCCCCTGATCGATTGGCCCCGATGGGTCAGTAGCGCGGGCTGCCGTCTTCCCAATAGTAACGGCCCGAGCCGGAGTCGTAGTAGTAATAGCGGCCCGCGCGCTCGTCGTAGTACTGGCGCCGATTGGGCGCCGCCGCTCCGCAGCCGCCGTCTTCGCGGCAGCCCTTGACGGCGCCCGCCGTGCCGCCCACGGCCGCGCCGATGGCGGCCCCGGCCCCGGCGCCGGCGTCGCCGCTGCCGACGTTGTTGCCGATCACGGCGCCGGCGAGGGCGCCCAGGGCCGCGCCGCCGGCGGCGTTGCGTTCCACGTTACCAGTGCTTGTGCACGCGGCGGCCAGCAGGCCCGCGCCCGCGACCGCGATCATAGGTTTCCACATTGGTAGCTCTCCTCCGGCGCCCCCACGCTCAAGCCCAGCGAGTGCAACGCGGCCGGCCCGGGTCGGTTCCTCGGAACCGCCGCGCGTGCGCGCCGTTTGCCCGGCGTGGGTTGCGGGGCGTATGACCCCCGGACAGGAGCGGTGGATGAGTTCGCCAGACGCGCGGCGCGAGCCGCCGCCCGCGGGCCGGGCGGCGCGATGACGACGAAGGACACGCCGGCTTCGCCGGCCATGACGTTGCGCCATGTCGAAGTGCTGGTGAACCTCGCTTCCGGCGGGGTCTCTCCGGACGCCGCGGAGCGGGCCAAGACCCTGTTGGCCGAGCTGGGCCTGACCGGACGCGTGCAGGCGCCGGACCCCGCCGGCCTGGGCGACGCCCTGCAGCGGGCCGTCGACGCCGGCCCCGACGTGCTGATGGTGCTGGCCGGCGACGGCACGGCGAGGGCGGCGGCGGAGCTCTGCGGCCCGCGCGGCCCGGTGCTGGCGCCGCTGCCCGGCGGCACGATGAACCTGCTTCCCCATGCGGTCTATGGCGATCGGCCCTGGGCCGAGGCGGCCGCCGAGGCCCTGGCGCAGGGCTCGCCGCGGATGATCGGCGGCGGCCAGGTGGACGGCCGCGTCTTCCTGGTGGCGGCGATCATCGGCGCGCCGGCCCTATGGGCGCCGGCCCGAGAGGCGATGCGCGCGGGCCGGCCCAGGCTGGCGATCATGCGGGCGCAACGGGCCCTCAGCCGGGCCTTCACCGGGCGATTGCGCTACGCGCTCGACTGCGGGCCGCGCGGCAAGGCCGAAGCCCTCGCCCTGATGTGCCCCCTGGTCTCCCGCGCCATGGAGAACGACGCCGACGCCCTGGAGGTCGCCGCCCTCGATCCCACGGGCGCCGCGGAAGCGTTCCGCATCGGCCTGCACGCCATGCTGGGCGACTGGCGCAAGGATCCGGCGGTGCGGGTGGAGCGCTGCACGGCGGTCCGCACGTGGGCCGCGGGGCGGATCCCGGCGCTGCTCGACGGAGAATCCGTGCGCCTGGAGCGTGCGGCGTTGATCGAATACCGGTCCGAGGTGGTCCGCGTGCTGGCGCCGCCGGAGCCGCAGGCATGACCGGCCTTCGCATCGCTCATCTGTCGGACATCCACTTCGGCGACGAGAACGTCGAGGCGGTGGCCGCCGCGGCGGCGCAGCTTCGCGCCGACCCGCCCGACCTGACGATCATCAGCGGCGACCTGACGCGCTTCGCCGAGAAGGACGAGTTCGTCGCAGCCGCGGCCTGGCTCGAGAGCCTGCCCGACCCGCTGCTGGTCACGCCCGGCAACCACGACGCGCCCTATATCGCCTGGGCCGAGCGCATCTTCCGCCCGTTCGCTCGATACCAGAGGGCGATCGGCCCTGTGTGGCGCCAGTCGCACAGGGCGGAGGGACTGGCCGTGGAGGGCGTGAACACCGCCCGCGGGGCGCAGTGGCGGCTCAACTGGTCCAAGGGCGCGATCCGCGCGGCGCAGGCGCAGGACGCCTGCGCCCGCCTGCGGCAAGCCGAGGGCCTGAAGGTGCTGGTCTGCCACCATCCGCTGATCGAGCTGCCCCACGGGCCCATGACCGGGCGCGTGCGCGGCGGCCGCGCCGCGGCCCAGGCCTTCGCCGAGGCCGGGGTGGACCTGGTTCTCACCGGCCACCTTCATGCGCCGTTCGCCCTGGCCTATCCGTTCGCCGACGGGCGCACCTACGCGGTCGGCGCCGGCACGCTGTCGGTCCGTGAGCGCGGCGTTCCGGCGGGCTTCAACATGCTGAACGTGGAACGGGCGGCGATCGAGATCGCCGCCCTGGCCTGGAATGGATCGTCGTTCGATCCCTGGCGCACCTGGAGCCTGGATCGTCGCCGGCCCAGACCCCGTTCCGACGCCGCTATAGCGGCGAACGGCCCCTGACGAGATGCATCACGATCGACACGGCGAAGAGCACCAGGAAGACGAAGAACAGGACCTTGGCGACGCCCATCGCGGCGCCGGCGATCGAAGTGAAGCCAAGAACGGCCGCAATCAAAGCGACCACCAGGAATGTAAGAGCCCAACCGAGCATTCGACCTCTCCTTTGCGCGCAAGATCACGCGCCGTGAATTCTTTCGGCGGGTCGTGCTTGACGAATCGCCGAAAGTTCAACGCTCGGTCGGCGCGGCCGTTCCCCTCGGATTACGGCCGGCGGGGGCCGCCGGCCGTCTCCGACCGGCGGCTCGGTCTAGGCGGCGACGGGAACGGGATAGCGGTAGGGCTCGGCCTTCCCGCGGGCCGCGTCGTACTGCTTGGCGGCGAACGACCAGTTGACGAGCTTGTCGAACCAGCCCTCCAGGAAGCCCTTACGGTCCTGCTGGTGATCCAGGTAGTAGGCGTGTTCCCAAAGGTCGCAGACGAGGAGCGGCGTCAGCCCCTCGTGGGTCAGCAGGTTCTCGCCGTCGTGGGTCGAAAGGACCTTCAGGGTCTCGCCCTGGGCGGCCAGCCAGACCCAGCCGGAGGCGAAGTGGCCCACGCCCTCGTTGACGAAGGCCTCCTTCAGGGCGTCCGGCCCGCCGAAGTCCCGCTTGATCGCTTCGGCCAGATCCCCGGCCGCCGGGTTGGCGCCCGGCGTCATGCACAGCCAGAAGAAGGCGTGGTTCCAGGCCTGGGCGGCGTTGTTGAACAGCTTGGCCTTCTTCTCGGCCGCGGCCTTGCGCACGACGTCCTCGAGGTTGTCGGCCGCAATTCCCTGCTCCTTCACGAGCTGGTTCAGCACCTCGACGTACTTGGCGTGGTGCTTGTCGTGATGGTGATGCATCGTGCGATCGGAGATCACCGGGCTCAGGGCGTCATAGGCGTAGGGCAGTTCAGGCAGGATAAACATCAGCTCTTCCTGGGCTTGGGGGAGGACAGCTCTGTGCAGACGCCCAGGGAACTCCCGGGGCGTTGATCGGTTCGGGGCGAGTCAGGATTTGCGGCTGCTCTGCCCCGCCATGAAGGCGCTGACCACCGCCGTGGCCAGCCGGGGGTTTCGCGCCACCACGATGCCGGCGGCCACCAGCGCGCCGACCGCGATGAGCGGCTTGTCGCGGGCCAACTGCAGCACCTTGCCGGACAGGCCGCGGCTGTCGTCGGCGTGCTTGGCCGGACGATTGCGCATGCCCAGCAGCAGCGCGCCCAGTCCGATGAGCAGGAAGATGGCCAGGGCGACCAGGCCGGCCGCGCCGGCCGGGCCCACGGGCTCGCGCAGGGCTTCGAACAACGCATAGCAGGCCGCGACGACTCCAGCCGCCGCGGCCACGGCGACGATGACGACGCCGATGAAGCCCAGGTAGATCTTCTCGATCAACGCCGGCGGCCGCCGGCCATCACCAGACCGATCAGCACGCCCACGCCAAGCGCGGCGGCTGCGGCGGTCAGGGGACGTTCGCGCACCCGCTCGGTCATATAGCGCTGAGCATCCTCGAGCTGCTGACCAGCGGTGTCCGCATAGGCGCGCGTCTGGGCGCGGATCTGCTCGACGCCCTCATGCACGACCTTCTCGAACCGCTTGGCGGCTTCCTGGAAGCTGCGCTGGGCTTCCGCGCTCAGCGTCGAAGCGCTGCTGGCTGCGGCGGAGCCCGCGATCTTGGCGTCTTCGGCGGCTTGGTCGACGGCGTTGGCGGACATTTAAAGTTCTCCCGAAGTCCGACCGCCGCGAGGCGCGCGACGGACATGGCCTGAACGCCCCTTATGTTAGGCGGTTCCGGTCCAGGTGCAACGTCCCGACCGGGCGAATCCGGCGTCACGCCTTCGAATTGGCCTTTCGTTCCTGTCGCCTCGCCGCCCGCCCGCGCCTATGTTCGGGCATGACCCGCGATTCCGCGTCACCGCGCCTGGATCGGCACGCCCTGGACCTCGCCCTGAAGGCTGCGGGGCTGGGCGAGGTCGAATGGCGTCGCGAGGACAGGGTGCTGACCTTCAACCCGCGCGCCCAGGAGATTCTGGGCCTGGCCGACGCGCGGACCTCGACGGCGCCCGAGGGGGCGTTCTTCGCCGCCGTGCACGCCGAAGACCGCGACCGCCTTCGCCAGGCCGGCGCGGAGGTGATCGAGCATGGAGTGACTTTCGACACCGAATTCCGCGTCACGCGTCCCACGGACGACCGCGTCGTGTGGGTGCGCGTGGCCGGGACGCCGATCGTGGACAAGTCGGGCGAGTGCGCGGCGGTCCTGGCCATCGTCGAGGACGTCAGCGGCCGCAAGCTCGAGGAGAGCCAGCGGCAGACCTTGATGGCCGAACTGGACCACCGGGTGAAGAACGTGCTGGCCGCCGTTCAGGCCCTCGCGTTCCAGACCGCCAAGCGCACCACTTCGCTGGACGGCTTCCTGCAGACCTTCGCGGGCCGGTTGAAGTCGATGGGGTCGGCCAACGAACTGCTGACCGCCGCCCGCTGGCGCGGCGCGGCCGTGGGCCACCTTGCGGCCGCCGAACTTGGCGGCCTGGCGCCCAGCCAGACCCGCTGGGACGGGCCGGAGATCTTCCTGACGCCGCGGGCCGCAAACGCGGTGTCCCTGGCGCTGCACGAACTGGCGACCAACGCGCTGAAGTACGGCGCTCTTTCCACCGACCAGGGCCGGGTCGACGTGCGCTGGGGGCGGCTCGACAACGGGGGGTTCGAGCTCCTGTGGGTCGAATCCGGCGGCCCCACGGTGCAGCCGCCCGATCATCGCGGCTTCGGCTCGACGCTGCTCGACCAGGTCACGGGCCGGGAACTGAACGGGTCCACCACCCTGGAATACCTGCCGGGCGGGGTGCGCGTTCGCCTGCGCGCAGCGCCCACGGCCGTGGTCGAGCGCCCCGAGACCGTGCCCCAGGCGCCCCCGACGCGGACCGTGGAGGCGCCGGCGCCGGTGGCGGGGGACGCCGACCTTGGCGGGTCCCGAATCCTGATCGTCGAGGACGCGGTGCTCCTGGCCCTTGAGCTGGAGACGGGGCTCCAGGAGGCGGGCGCCGAGGTGATCGGCCCGGCCTATGAGCTGGAGGAGGCGATGGCGCTCCTCGACGAGAGGATCGACGCGGCCGTGCTCGACGCGAACCTCAACGGCCGTTCGGTGACGCCTGTGGCCGAGGTGCTGGCCCAGCGGGGCGTGCCCTTCCTCTTCGCCACCGGCTACGGCGGCGCGGCCGGCGCGCCGTCCGGCTTCGACGCCCCGATCATCCGCAAGCCCTATGACGTCACCCAGGTCGCCGCCGCGGTGAGCGAACTCCTGCAGCGCCGGCGCGCCGGGCCTAGATGATCGCGGCCGCCTTCAGGGCGGCGATGCGGTCCGCCCCGTAGCCGGCCACCTCGGCCAGGACCTCCTCGGTGTGCTCGCCAAGGGCGGGGCCAGGCCAACGAACCCGGCCAGGGGTCTGCGACAGGCGAGGAAACGCATTCTGCATCTTGATGCGCCCGAACACCGGATGGTCGGTCTCCACGATCGTGTCCCGGGCTGCGAACTGAGGATCGGCCAGCATGTCCGGGGCGCGATAGATCCGCCCGCACGGCACCCCCGCCCCCTCGAGCAGCCCCAGCAGGGACTCGAGCGCGAAGGTGGCGGTCCACTGGGCGATCAGGGCGTCGAGTTCGGCCTGGTTGCGGCCGCGGGCGGCGTGGTCGACGAAGCGCGGATCGGCGGCGAGGGCGGGCTGGCCCATGGCCTCGCACAGGCGCGCGAACACGGTGTCGCCGTTGCCGCCGATCAGAATGAACTCGCCGTCGGCGCAGGGGTAGGCGTTGGACGGGGCGATGCCGGGCAGGATCGAGCCTGAACGCTCGCGCACATAGCCGGTGAGGTCGTACTCGGTGACGAGGTTCTCCATCACCGCCAGCACGCTTTCATAGAGTGCGACGTCGATCATCTGGCCCCGGCCGGTGCGCTCGCGCGCATGCAGGGCCATGGTGATCCCCATCACCGCATGCATCGCCGTCAGGCTGTCGCCGATGGAGATGCCCGCGCGGGCCGGCGGACGGTCCGGCTCTCCGGTGACGTAGCGCAGGCCGCCCATGGCCTCGCCGATCAGCCCGTAGCCGGGACGCTTCGCATAGGGACCCGTCTGGCCGTAGCCGGAGACCCTGGCCATGATCAGGCGAGGGTGGTCGGCCGAAAGCGATTCATAATCGAGCCCCCACTTCTCCAGGGCGCCAGGTCGGAAGTTCTCGACCACGACGTCGGCCTTGGCGATCAGATCACGGGCGATGGCCTGGCCCTGCGCCTGGCGCAGGTCGACGGTGACGGACTTCTTGTTTCGGCCGATCACGGGCCACCACGGCGAAAGCCCCTTGGGCAGGCTGCGGCCCCATTGGCGCATCGGATCGCCGGTCTTGGGGTCCTCCAGCTTGATCACCTCGGCGCCGAAGTCGCCCAGGATCTGTCCGCAGAACGGTCCGGCGATGAGGCTGCCCATTTCGATCACGCGCAGCCCGGTCAGGGGCCCTTCGGCGCCAAGCTTGGCCTCGTTCACGATTTGCGCCTCCCGGGAACGCTTCACGCGTCCGTGAGTTGGACGCCCCATGGCGCGTTTGGAGCCGCCAAGCCGCCGGGTTGTCAATGTTCGAGGAAACAAGAATGACACGCCACCTGCTGATCGTCGGGGCCGCCGCCGCGGCGCTCACTCTGGCCGCCTGTAACCGCCAGACCGAAACCCCCACCGACGCTACGGCGATGCCAGACGCCAATCCGGCCGCCACGGTGCCCACGCCGGCCGACGAGGCCGCCGCGCCGGACTTCGTCACGAAGGCGGCCGCCAGCAACATGTTCGAAATCCAGGCCGCGCAACTGGCGGTCAATCGGTCCAACGACGACCAGGTCAAGGCCTTCGCCCAGCAGATGATCGACGACCACACCAAGGCCGGCAACGATCTGCAGGCGGCGATCGCCCAGTCGGGGCAGAACCTGACCATGCCCACGGCCCTGCCGCAGGACATGCAGGACAAGCTGAACGACCTGCAGCAGGCCTCCGCAGAGGACTTCAACAGGGCCTACGTCACCGGCCAGGTCGACGCCCACCAGGCGACCCTCGACCTGCTCAAGCGCTACGCCGAAGACGGCGACGAGCCGGCCCTCAAGACGTTCGCGGCCAACACCGGCGCCGTGGTGCAGCAGCACTACGACAAGGCCAAGGCCATGCAGGACGCGATGCAGTGATCCTGGGGCCGGGCGAAAGCCCGGCCTTTTCTTTGCCCCCGGATGCGGGCCGGAGTAGGTGTGCGGCATGGCCGACTACGTCTTCGCCCCGCCTCCGCCCGTCGCCCTGCCCGTCGAGGGACAGGCGGCTCTCTACCCCGTGCGCCGCGTGCTCTGCGTCGGCCGCAACTACGCCGCCCACCGGCGCGAGATGGGCGGCGACGACCGCGATCCGCCGTTCTTCTTCGCCAAGCCGGCCGACGCCCTGGTGGCGCCGGGCGCAAACCCGGCCTACCCGCCGGCGACCGCCAACCTGCACCATGAGATCGAGCTGGTCGTCGCCCTGAAGGGCGGCGGCGCCGACCTCGCGCCCGACGCGGCGCTCGGCCTCGTCTATGGCTATGCGGTCGGCGTGGACCTGACCCGCCGTGACCTGCAGAACGCCGCCAAGGACAAGGGCCAGCCCTGGGACGCCTCCAAGGGCTTCGATCAGTCCGCTCCGATCTCCGCCATCCGCCCCTGGAGCGGACCGCCGCCGCAGGGCCGCATCCGGCTTGCGGTGAACGGCGCCGTGCGCCAGGACGCCGTCGTCGCCGACATGATCTGGAACGTCGCCGAGGTGATCGCCGAGGCCTCGCGGCTCTGGCGCCTTGCGGCCGGCGACCTGATTTTCACCGGCACGCCGGAGGGCGTGGGTCCCCTGGCCGCGGGGGACCGCGTGGAAGGGGAGGTGGAGGGCGTCGGCGCCCTCGCCTTCACGGTGGCGGCGTGAGCTACACCCTCTACAGCGCCTGGCGCGCCACCGCGCCGTACCGGGTGCGCATCGGCCTGGCCTTGAAGGGCGTGGCGTTCGACTACGTCCCGGTGGACCTGCTCGCCGGAGAGCAGCGCGGCGAGGCCTACCGGGCGGTCAATCCCCAGGGCCTCACCCCGGCGCTCGACATCGGCGGGCGCGTCCTGACCCAGAGCCTGGCGATCCTGGAGTGGCTGGAAGAGACCCGGCCGGAGCCGCCGCTCCTGCCCCGGGACCCGCTGGACCGCGCCGTGGTGAGGTCGATGGCGGCGATCATCGCCTGCGACATCCATCCGCTGAACAACACCCGGGTGGGCCGAGCCCTGCACAGGATGGGGATCGACCAGGACGGCATCCTCGCCTGGACCCAGGGCTGGATCCGCGACGGATTCGACGCCCTGGAGCCGATGGTCGAGCGCCACGGAGGCGGCTTCGCCTTCGGCGTGGCGCCCTCGCTGGCCGACTGCCTCCTGGTCCCCCAGGTCTATTCGGCCCGCCGCTACCAGGTGGACCTGGCGCCCTGGCCGGCGATCCGCGCCGCCGCCGACCGCGCCGCCGAGCTCCCGGCGTTCCAGGCCGCCCATCCGGACCGCCAGCCCGACGCCAAGCCTTCCCCAGCGTAATCTTGCGGACGATCTCCGCCTCGGCTCTAAGGCGCCCATGCTCGATCATCTGAAAGCCAAGAACCGCGCCTGGGCCGCAGGCAAGCTCTCCGTCGATCCGGGCTTCTTCAAGCGCCTGGAGGGCCAGCAGAGCCCCGAGTACCTCTGGATCGGCTGCGCCGACAGCCGCGTGCCGGCCAATGAGATCGTCGACCTCGACCCCGGCGAGCTCTTCGTGCACCGCAACGTCGCCAACCTGGCCCCGCCGCAGGACGCCAACTACCTGTCGGTGCTGCAGTTCGCCGTCGATGTCCTGAAGGTGAAGCACATCATGGTGGTGGGCCACTACGGCTGCGGGGGCGTGGCCGCCGCCGTCGACGGTCAGCGCCGCGGGCTCGTCGACCACTGGCTGCACCCGATCCGCGAGGTCGCCGCGGCCCATCGTGCGGAACTGGACGCCATCCCCCATCAGCACGAGCGGCTGAACCGCCTGTGCGAGCTGAACGTCGTGCGCCAGGTGAAGAACGTGGCGTCCGACGTGTTCGTGCAGGACGCCTGGGGCCGGGGCCAGGCGATCAGCGTGCACGGCTGGGTCTATTCGATCTCCAACGGCCTGATCACCGACCTGAACGTGACGGTGCGCAATCCCAAGGACGTCGACGACCTGCAGATCTAGCGGGGGGCGGGTCAGCCGGCCTTGACGCGCACGCGGGCGGCCGCCTCGCGGCCTTCGCCGTCGACCACGATCAGCCGGTAGAAGCCGGGCCCCGAGGGCCTCCACACAACCCGGCCGCTCACAGGGTCCGGCGACAGCGGCTCGCCTGCCACGTACCAGCTCAGCCCCTCGCCGCCCGCCGCCAGCACGAGCCCCCGCGAGCCCGGGCCGAAGCCGGCGACCTGGACGGTGGATCCGTCCGGCGGGAAGATCAGGCGGGGCCCCTCGCGTGTCCGCTCCAGACGCTCAAGGGCCTGGGGCGCATTGCGCGGGGCGATCGGGCGGGGCGCGGCGGCGGGCGCGTCGATCAGGTCGGCCACCTCGAACAGCAGCGGCAGCGCCGCATCGCGGCCGGTCAGGCCGCCGCGGGCGCCGCCGTCGGCCCGGCCGGTCCAGACCACCACCACGTGCCGGCCGACGACGCCGGCGGCCACGGCGTCGCGGAACCCGTAGGAGGTGCCGGTCTTGTAGGCGATCACCGGACGTCCCCGGGCGAGGGCCGCCGGGCTGACGCCCGCAGGCGGGGGCGTCTCGCGCAGGATGTCGACCACCTGGCGGGCGGCCTCGGGCCGGACCAGCCGCACGCCGGGCGACCGGCGCCGGGCCTCGGCCGCCTCCTCGGTCCAGGCGAGGGGCTTGGCCAGGCCGTCGTCGGCCAGGGCGGCGTACAGCACCGCCAGGTCCCGCAGGCTGATCCCGGCGCCCCCCAGCGCCAGCGCCAGGCCCGGCTCGCGCACCTGGGCCTTCGGGCGGGAAAGCGTCACACCGGCCGCCCGCAGCCGGGCCTCGAAGGCGGCGGGGCCGACCTTCTCCAGGGTCGCCACCGCCGGGACGTTGAGCGAATGCGTCAGGGCCTCGCGGGCCGTGACCTTGCCGTGAAACACCCGATCGAAGTTCTCCGGCTGGTAGTCGGCGAAGCGGCGCGGCGCGTCCTCGATCTCGGTGTCGGGCGCCACCAGCCCGCCCTCGAAGGCCATGGCGTAGATGAAGGGCTTCAGCGCGGAGCCGGGAGAGCGCAGAGCCGCGGTCATATCGATCCAGCCGCCAGGCCGGTCCAGCCCGGCCGATCCCACGGCCGCGCGCACCGCCCGCCCGTCGAGGTCCACGACAAGGATGGCGGCGGTGGCGTCCGGCCCCTGCGCCCGGGCGGCGGCGAGCGCCAGAGGCTCCAGGCGCGCCTGCAGCGCCGCATCGAGGGTGGTCACGACAGAGGCCTGATAGGTCGGCGCTTGCCGGGCCAGTTCGCCCGCCGCGTGCCAGGCCAGAGTGGGGAAGGGCGCGCGGCCGGGCAGAGGCTCGGCGTCGGCTTCGGCCGCCTCGGCCTCGGTCAGGCGTCCGGCGCGGACGAGCTTGTCCAGCACGGCGCGGCGAGCGGCGCGGGCGGCCTGGGGCCGGCGGTCCGGCCGGCGGGCCTCGGGCGACTGCGGCAGGGCGATCAGCAGCGCCTGCTCGCCGGGCGTCAGGCTCTGCGGCTCGTGGCCGAAATAGGAAAGGCTGGCCGCCCGCACCCCTTCCAGATTGCCGCCGTAGGGCGCCAGGGTGAGGTAGAGCGCCAGGATCTCGCGCTTGGAGAGGCGGGCCTCGATCTGCATCGCCCGCAGCGCCTCGATCGCCTTGGCGCCCAGGGTCCTGGGGCGGGGCTCCAGCAGGCGGGCGGTCTGCATGGTCAGGGTCGAGGCTCCGGAGGTGATCCGGCCATGGACCGCCGCAGAGGCCGCCGCCCGCGCCACCGCGGCAGGATCGACTCCCGGGTGCAGGGAAAAGCGCTCGTCCTCCACCGCAATCAGCCGCTGCACGAACTGCCGGTCGGTGCGGCTCAGGTCGGCGCGGATCCGCCAGCGACCGTTCTCCACCGGCAAGGCGCGCAGCCAGGCGCCGCGATGGTCCAGGGCCACGGGCGAGGCGCGCGCGCCCCGCGACAGGTCCGGCGGCAGGGCCAGGTCCAGGGCCGTCACCCCGGCCTCCAGGGCCACCAGGGCGCAGAGCGCCCGGGTGAGGACCTGAACCCGCCGCATCGGCTTCACTCTCCCGGGGCGATCGTGGCCCGGCCGGCGGCTGTGCGCGCGTTGAGCGAGGGCCGGTACATGTCGCGCGCCTCGGCTCCGGGCAGCAGGAAGTCTCCGGGGGTCACCGCCCGCGCCACATAGGCGAAGGCGAACGGCTCCCGGCCGGGAAGGTCGAGGGCGGCCACATAGCGGTCGTCCCGCGCCTCCTGCACGTCCGCGGCGGTGAGCTTGCCAAGGAAACGGAACGGACCGGACTGGGCGTCGTCGGGGCCCAGCACGGTCTCGATCTCGAAGCCGGCCGGCAGGGCGTCGTCGACCACCAGGGCGGTGGACCGCGCCTGCTGCGAGCGACCCGACACCAGGACGATCACCTGGTCGCCCTGGCGCAGGCGGGACGGATCGACGGCGCCGCCGTCCATGCCCACCAGGCGCTTGGAGAGGGTCAGGCCGTTCTGCTCGGGCCGGGGCGCGGTGGTGGGCGCGCCGGTCACCGTCACCGTCCGCCAAAGCGCGCCCGACCCGTTGTTGACGAACTTCGATCCCGCCAGGCGACCGACCGCCCAGCGCGGGGCGCCGGCGGTCGCGGGCATCGGCACGGCGCCCGAGGCGGCGACCTGCATCGGCCCGGACGCCTTCAGCATCGCTGCGGCGGCCTGAAGCAGACGCGCCTGCTCCTGGGTGTTCAGGCTGTCCGGATCGCGCACGGCGTTCTCCAGCCGGCCCTGCAGGCTGCGGGCGAGTTCGGTCTCGCCGGCCTCGTGCGCCAGGGCGATGACGGCGGCGAGATCGCGCAGCGGGCTCTGATACCAGTCGCTCTCCTCGCGGTAGCCCAGCGAGCGTACGGCCTGGCGGAAGGCCGAACGCGCCCGGGCCCGGTCGCCCATGAGGGCCAGGCCGGCCCCGACCTGGGCCTTGGCCAGGGGCGAGGTCTCGGTTTTCATCTGCACGTCATGCCACCAGCGCAGCCGCGCGAGGTCGCCCCGCCCGGCCTTCGCCAGGACATAGAGCGCATAGGCCGAGGCGCGGCGGCGCATGGCCTCGGTAGCCTTTTGCGAAGCCTCGCGCGAGCCGGCCCACCACTGCGGGTACTCCAGGCGATAGGACACCGAGGCCCAGCCGTCCGGCCGCGAGATCAGCCGCATGGCGGCCAGCGCCCGCTCGAGCGCCGCATCCGGCACCGGCGCGCCCAGGCGGTCGGCCTCGACCAGGAAGTCGGTGGCGTAGGCGCCGAGCCAGGCGTCGGCTTCCCCGTCGCCCACCCGCCACAGGCCGAAGGCGCCGTCGAGGGTCTGGCGGTCCAGCAGCTTGCCCACCGCCTGATTCAGGGCCGCCGAGCTCCGCTTCACCTTCGGATCGGCCGACACGGAGGGGGCGTACAGCAGCGGATAGGCGCCGGACACCAGCTGTTCCGTGCAGCCGTAGGGGTAGCGGGACAGCGCGCTGGCGATCGGCCCGGGGTCGAACCCGCGGAACGGCGAATAGCTCACCTGCAGGGTGGCGTCGCCCGCCGCCAAGCCCGACAGCAAGGCGGAGGCCGGCGTGTAGGATTCGCCGGGCTTCTGCAGGGCGGTGGTGGTGCGCGTCACCCGGCCCCAGCCGAGGCGGGTCTGCAGCGGGTAGGACTTGGCCGTCGAGAAGCCCGGCCCGGTCACCTTGAAGCCGACCTCGCCGATCCCCGCCTTGCGTGGCGCTTCGATGGGCGTGCGCTCGGCGATCCGGTCGCCGAGGGCCAGCTCGAACACCTTGCGGAAGGGGGCGAGCAGACCGCCGCCGGCGGTCAGCTCGGCCACGTACCGCCCGGCGCGGCCCTCCAGGTTGTGCAGTTCCAGGGTGGCGAACGCCTTGTCGCCCGGCGCCAGGAAGCGGGGCAGGGCCAGATCGGCGACCACGGCTTCGCGCACGGTGAGCGGTTTCGAGGCCGAGCCGACGGCCGTGTCGGTCCAGGCCACCGCCATCAGGCGAAGCTCGCCGTTGAACTCCGGCGCCGGCAGCCGGATCACCGCCTTGCCGTCGCGCCCGGTCTCCACCACGCCGGACCAGAGCGCCACGGTCCTGATGGGGGTGACGGTCAGCCCCTCTCCGCCGATCTCGTCGCCGCCGAAGTTCACGTTGGCCGGGGCGCCGAGGTTGGGGTCCAGCAGGCGCCCGTAGTCGTCGCGGTAGTCGAGGGTGAGCGCCCGCTTGCCGAAGTACCACTTCACCGGATCGGGACTGTCGAACTTGGTGATCCGCAGGATGCCCTCGTCGACCGCGGCCAGGGTCACGTTGGCCTTGGCGCCCAGGCCGAGGCCGCGCACCTGCACCGGCACCTCCAGCGGCGCGCGGGAATTCACCTTCTGCGGCGTCCCGAGCTCGACCTGCAGCTTGCGGTCCTTGGGGTCGAGGGGGACATAGACGAGCCCCAGCGCCCGCCGCGGCCTGGGCGAGGCGACCGGGTCGCGCGGCTGGATGACGCTGACCAGCACATAGGCGCCGCCGCCCCAGTCCGCGCTGGTCTTCAGGCGCACCGTCGCGCCCTTCTCCCCGACCGAAAGGGTGCGGAAATCGATCAGCCGGTCGGTGGCGACCGCCACCTGGGCCTCGCCGGCGTAGGGCGCCTTGAGGGTGATCTCCACCGTGTCGCCCTGGGCGTAGGTCTTGGTCCCCGCGGTGACGCGCACGAAGTCGGGCGCTTCCTGGTCCCTGGCCGGCGCGCCCCAGCCGGAGGCGAAGCGGGTCACCGACTTCGCGCCGTCCGGGCCGAAGAGCTCCAGGCGATAGTCGCCCCAGCCGAGGCGCCGGGTGATCCGCGCCGGCCTGTCGGCGCCGACCGGCAGGTCGCTCCGCTGGACCACCACGTCGCGGCTGGTGCGCCGCCATTGCCAGCGGCCGTCCTGCTGGAACCAGTCGTAGTCCCAGTTCTCGGCGATCAACTGATAGGACGCGCCGGGAGCGGCGATGCGCCGGCCCTGCGGATCGACGGCGATCACGTCCATGGTCACGGTGGGGTCGTTGCGGCCCGAGGCCTCGCCCACGTCCACCTTGGCGCCCAGATAGACCGGCTTGGCCCGGACCTTCAGCGAGGCGCCCTCGCGCACGGGCCGGCCGCCCGGCTCGAACACCGAGGCCGTGAAGGCGGCGACCAGCGGCTGGGGCGAATTCCCCGCCTCTTCGGCGGACAGCGACAGGACGGCGTGGCCGTCGCCGTCGGTGACCGTCTGCCCCAGGTCGAGGTAGCGCTCCTCGAAGGGTTCGCGCGCGTCGCCCCACTCGTAGCCTTCGTAGGCGGGGAAGGGATCGGGATCGGCGCGAAGCCGCGCCTCGCCCTGGGCCTGCAGGCCCGCTCCGGCCGCCCCGTAGAGGAAGCGGGCGGTCACCTGCACGTCGCGGGTCTCGCCCTGGCCCAGGGGGACGTCGGCCCTGGCCGCGACGTCCACCGCCAGCCGCTGGGGCGCGAAGTCCTCGACCGCAAAGCGCATCTCGCCTGCGGGATCCTCCAGCCCATCGATCTCCAGACTCGCGCGCCAGCTTCCGCGAGGCGCGCCGCGCGGGAGCTCGACATTGGCGACGACGGCGCCCAGAGGAGCCGAGGCGAAGGCGTAGCGCTTGAACTCCACGCCCGACGGCCGGCGGACCACGATGGCGCCCTTGCGATCGTTCACCGCCTGGGCCTGGCGGTCGCGCAGCAGGGCCGAGAGCCGCACGGTCTCTCCCGGGCGGTAGACCCCCCGGTCGGAATAGAGATAGGCGTCGACCGCCCCGCTCTGCTCGCGGCCGCCGATCGCGGCCGCGTCGGTGCGCCCGCCGATGCCTTGCTTGGACAGATCCACAGGCGGGCGGTCGAGGTCCAGCACGGCCAGGTCGCCCTGGGCGCCGTAGGCCATGACCATCTTGGCGTCCATCGCCCCCTTGCCTTCCAGGAGGGGCCGCTCGAAGCGCACGCGCCCGGCCGCGTCGGTGCGCGCCTCGGCCAGGTCCTCGCCGTTGCGGGCGACGAGGGCGACGCGGACGGCAGGCAGGGTCTTGGCCGTCTTCAGCGAGCGGACCACCACGTCGAGCGCCTCGGAGCCCTCATAGGCGGACAGGGCCATGTCGGTGAACACGATCCAGCGCCGCGCCTGAGCGGGCGGATTGGGGTCGTACTCGTCCTCGTCGCGGGTCAGTCCGCGTCCGCCGGACGCGTCGCGGGCCTTGATGACGTAGCCGCCCGGCTTCATCTCGCGCAGCACGGCGCCGAGGGGGAAGACGGTGGTCACGCGCTGGCCGCCCTCGGCCTTCACGGGAATCTCGCCCTTCCAGACGATCTGGCCCTCGTCGTCGGGGCTGTCGTCGCCGTAGTCGCCCGGCCATTCGCCCTCGCCCGTGGGATCGGGGGCGCTGATCGACTTGCGCACGAGGTTGCGGTCGGCCACGCGCCACACCTCGATGGCCAGCCGGGTGACGTTGACGGTCTCGACGCCGACCCCGTCGGCGTCCTCCCGCGGCAGGATCACCCCGTCGCCGACGAACCCGACGAAGGGCGGCTTCTCGCCGAAGGTGAAGTCCACGTCGGCGTTGGCGGCCAGGGTCTCGCCGCCTCGGGCGGGGAGGCCCTTCAGAAGCGTGATGCGGCGGTCCACGAAGCCGAGCCCGGCCACGCAGAGCTCGTCGCCCTTGACGCTGACCGCCGGCGTTCCGTCGGCTTCCGGCGAGACCAGCACGAAGTCGGCGTAGGCCTTGGCGGGATCGAGCGGCCGACTCATCTGGATGCAGGCGAGGGGCGCGGGGCCTGAGGTGTCCACCCGGGTGCGCCAGACGGCGAAGTCCTCGGGCTTGGGCTGGCCGCGGCGGGGCGCGGCCGCGCCGCGGGGCTTGCCGAACAGGCTCCATCCGCCGGCCGCTGAGTCTTCGGCCGCGGGACGGACCGCAGAGAAGCCGTCGAAGGCCTTGGCCGCCAGGAAGCCGCCGCCGAAGCCGGCCGCCACCAACAGCGCGACCAGGGCCGCCGGCAGGCTGCGTCCCGCGCCGAGCCATCCCCAGCCTCGCCGGGCCGATTCGGGACGGGACGACGACGATTCCTCGACGCCCGGCGTGTCCTCGCTCGGCATTGGCCTCTCCCCGACGATTTGGATTGCGGACGGCGATGGGACCGCGAATGGCAGGCCCGGTCAATCGCTGCAAGGCCACGCCGGGGCGAAGCCCGCCGCAAATTCGTCCGCCGAAAGAACGTCTTCAAGGTGCGGGCGTGCTGGCCTGAAAGTTGCAGTCGGGGCTCTGGGGAACCCTTGACAGGCGTGACCGTTGGGGTCCTGATGACCATCCTTGCTGCAGCGCAGCAAGACTCAAGGAGGCGTAACCGTGCCGGACACCCCGTTCGCTTACTCCCTGTCTCACGTGGAATCCGGCTGGACCTGGCGGATCTACGATGAAGAGGGCGAAACCGTCGCCTCGGGGTCGAACGTGAGCCAGTCGGGCGCTCAAGCCGCCGTGGAAGCCACCATCCGCCGGGTCGCCGAGCAGAGCCGCCTCAGCGCCTGAGGCCTCGCCAGCCTTGACGCTGGCGCAGACGGACGCTCCCATCGGGCCATGGCGACGCTCGCGCGCCGCAACCCACACGCTAAGGAAGCGCCCCGGATGAAATCCCTGTTTGTCGCCGCTTCGGCGACCGTGCTCCTGTTCGCCGCCGGCTCCGCCGCGGCGCAGGCGCCCAAGCCCACGCCCGCCGAGGCCAAGGCCTTCGTCGACAAGGCCGAGGCCGAGATCGCCGCGAACTCGGAATATGTGAACAAGTCCGCCTGGGTGCGGGCCACCTACATCACCGTGGACACCCAGTGGCTCGAAGCCAAGGCGGTCGCCGAGCAGACCGCCCTGGTCACGCGCCTGGCCAAGGAGGCGGCGCGCTTCGACGGCGTCGCGGTCGACCCGGTCACCGCCCGCAAGCTGAAGCTGCTCAAGCTCTACCTCGTGCTCCCGGCGCCGGACCGGCCCGGCGCGGCGGGGGAGCTGGCGACCCTGGCCTCGAAGCTGGACTCCACCTACTCGACCGGAAAGTTCACCTACGCCGGCAAGACGCTGACGCTGAACGACGCAGAGGACATCCTGGCCTCCTCGCGCGATCCGGCCGAGCTGAAGGCGGTCTGGGAAGGCTGGCGCACGGTCTCGCCGGTGATGACGCAGGACTATGCGCGCCTCGTCGCCCTGGCCAACGAGGGCGCCCGCGAGCAGGGCTTCAAGGATGTCGGCGCCCTGTGGCGTTCCGGCTACGACATGGAGCCCGACGCCTTCGCGGCCGAAACCGACCGGCTGTGGAAGCAGGTGGAGCCGTTCTACAAGAACCTGCACTGCTACGTGCGCGCGCGCCTGAACGACAAGTACGGCGACGCCGTCCAGCCGCGCACCGGGCCGATCCGCGCCGACCTGCTGGGCAACATGTGGGCCCAGCAGTGGGGCAACATCTACGACGTGGTGGCGCCCAGGACCGTCCAGTCCAGCTACAGCCTCGACAAGCTGCTGGTGGCCAAGGGCTATGACCCGATCAAGCTGGTGAAGACCGGCGAGGGCTTCTATTCGTCCCTGGGCCTGGAGCCGCTGCCGCAGACCTTCTGGGAGCGCTCGATGATCACGCGGCCGCAGGACCGCGAGGTGGTCTGCCACGCCTCCGCCTGGGACGTGGACGACAAGAGCGACATCCGCATCAAGATGTGCACCAAGGTGGATGCGGACAACTTCTACACGGTCCACCACGAGCTGGGGCACAACTACTACCAGCGCGCCTATTCGGAGCAGCCCTACCTGTTCCGCAACGGCGCCAACGACGGATTCCACGAGGCGATCGGCGACTTCGCCGGCCTGTCGGCCACCACTCCCACCTACCTGCAGCAGATCGGTCTTCTCGACGCCGCGCCCGGCGCCGACGAGGACATCCCGTTCCTCCTGAAGACGGCGCTGGACAAGATCGCCTTCCTGCCCTTCGGCCTCCTGATCGACCGCTGGCGCTGGGAGGTGTTCTCCGGCGAGGTGACGCCGGAGCACTACAACGACGCCTGGTGGGCCCTGCGCCTGAAGTACCAGGGCCTGACGCCCCCGGGCGAGCGGCCGGCCGACGCCTTCGATCCGGGCGCGAAGTACCATGTGCCGGGCAACACGCCGTACACCCGCTACTTCCTGGCCCACATCTACCAGTTCCAGTTCCACCGGGCCGCGTGCGCCCAGATGGGATGGAAGGGCCCGCTGCACCGCTGCTCGGTCTATGGACAGGACGCGGTGGGGAAGAAGTTCAACGCCATGCTGGAGATGGGCGCCTCCAGGCCCTGGCCGGAAGCCCTCGCCGCCTTCACCGGCGAGAGCCGCACGGACGCCTCGGCCGTGGCCGACTACTTCAAGCCGCTCAACGCCTGGCTGACGACCCAGAACAAGGGCGAGCACTGCGGCTGGTGACGACGCCGGGGAGCTGAACGCCGCCGCTGGGTTGCGGCGGCGTTTACCCTTCCATGCGGGGCTTTTGTTTACGCTGATCGGTCAGACTTCCTGCGGAACTGAACCGTGGGTGGGCGACGTGTCTGAGATTCCAGGTGTCATTCGGCGTTGGGTCCTGGGCGTTGGCGAACGTCTGAGGGGCGGTGCGCGCGACGAGCGCGGCGCGGTCGCCGTGTTCTTCGCGGTGGCTCTGGTGCTGCTGGCGCCGCTCGCCCTGGGCGTGGTGGACATCTACATGTCGACCAGCCAGCGCGCGCGCCTGCAGGACGCCCTGGACGCGGCGGCGCTCTATGTGGCCCGCTCCGGCTCGGTCGACGCCGACGAGATCCAGGCGATCGGCCTGCGCGCGCTCAACGCGAACCTGTCGGACTCCGACCAGGCGAGGCTGGTCCACACCAACTTCGTGCTGAACGACTCGACCATCGTGGCCAGCGCGGAGATCTCCAGCGACAGCATCGCCTCCGAGCTGTGGAACCACGGCAACATGACCGTGAACACCAACGCGGTGCGCAACTCGGTGAACCTGGAGGTCGCGGTCGTCCTCGACATCACCGGCTCGATGAAGAACGACATGGACGATCTGAAGGAGGCGGCCGAGGACCTCGTTGACCTCGTCGTGCAGGACGTCCAGACGCCCTACTATTCGAAGCTGGCCATCGTTCCCTATTCGAACTCGGTCAACGTCGGCGCCTACGCCGACGCCGTGCGCGGGCCGGTGAACATCCCGGTCGTGACCGGCGCCACCAACACCAAGAACGTCAAGGTCAAGATCACCACGTCGGACGCCCATGGCCTGAGCGACGGCGACAAGGTGAAGTTCAGCGACGTGAAGGGCATGACGCAGCTGAACGGCAACACCTATACGATCACGAACTCCACGGCGACGACGTTCGACCTGAGCGGAACCAACGGCAAGGACTACAGCAAGTACACCTCCGGCGGTCTCGCTCACTGCTATATCTATGGGTGCGAGTACTACACCTTCACCAACGCCGACTGGAACAGCAAGACCTTCGCGCAGAGCACCTGCGCCTCGGAGCGGACCGGCACCCACAAGTACAACGACACCGCGCCCAGCACCGCCTACGTCGGGCGGGTCTACGCCGGCAGCAGCAATTCCTGCCCTTCGGCCGAGATCATGCCGCTCAGCTCCGACAAGGACGCGCTGAAGACCCTGATCAACAGCCTCGACGACGGCGGCTCGACCGCGGGCCACCTCGGGATCGCCTGGGGCTGGTACATGGTCTCGCCCAACTTCGGCTACGTCTGGTCCGACGCCTCCAGCCGCCCGGCCGCATACGGCACGGACGAGCTCCTCAAGGTCGTGATCCTGATGACCGACGGCGAGTTCAACACCGCCTACTGCAACGGGGTGATCGCCAAGAACTCGGGCTCCGGCTCCGGCTCCGACAGCGACCACATCAACTGCAACGCCACCAACGGGACCTCGGGCACGCAGGCGACCGCCCTTTGCGATGCGATGAAGCAGCAGGACATCGTCATCTACACGGTGGGCTTCCGGATCAGCGAGGGCTCCACCGCGGCCGGCATCTTGTCCGGCTGCGCCACGGACGCCGAGCACCAGTACCTGCCCTCGTCGGGCACGGCCCTGCAGGACGCGTTCCGCGCCATCGGCCAGGACATCAACTCGCTCCGCCTCTCGCACTGAGCCGGGGCGAGGCCCGGCCGGGCCTCGAGCCGAGATCAGGCGCTGAGGGCGGCGTCGGCGGGCGGCAGCGCGGCGGCCAACTCGGCGGCGACCTTCAGAAGCGTCTGGGCGGTGATCGGCTTGGTCACGTGCCCGTCCGCGCCCGCCGCCACGGAGGCCCGGGCGTGCTCGGGCATGGCGTTGGCCGTCAGCATGTAGATCGATGTAGGCGCCAGGCCGAGCCGCCGCTCGCGGGCGCGCAGTTCGCCCACGGCGGTGAGGCCGTCCATCACCGGCATCTGCATATCCATCAGGATCAGATCGAAGACCTGCAGCTCGACGGCGCGCAGGGCTTCGGCCCCGTTCTCCACGCAGACCAGATCCACGCCCGCCGCGCCGAGGATCAGCTCGACGACGCGCCGGTTGGTGGGGTGGTCCTCGGCCAGCAGGACGCGCAGCCGCGACAGCGAGGGCGCGGCGGCTTCGAGGGCGTGCGCGGGGCCCTGGGCCAGGGCCCCGCGCGAACGGCGCGGCAGCTCGAGTTCAAGCGTGAACGTCGCGCCCCGTCCGGGGCGTCCCTCGGCGCCGAGGGACCCGCCCATGGCCTCGGCCAGGGACCGCGAGATCGCAAGGCCCAGGCCGGACCCGCCGTACTGGCGGGTGATCGAGCCGTCGGCCTGCTCGAAGCGGGCGAACAGGCGAGCCTTCGTCGCCTCATCGAAGCCGATCCCGGTGTCGGCGACCGACAGGCGCAGCCGCGAGGCGTCCGGCCCCGGCTCGGCCCGCACCGACAGGCTGACGCCGCCTTGGGCGGTGAACTTCACGGCGTTGCCCAGGAGATTGCACAGGATCTGGCGCAGGCGCGGCCCGTCGCCTTCGAACACCTCCTGCGCCTCCGGCGCGATGTCCACCGACAGGACGAGCCCCTTGGCCCGCGCGCTCGCCTCGAACAGGGCTGCGCAGGCCCGCACCGAGGCGGCCAGGTCGAAGGGCTCGGTCTTCAGCTCCAGGCGGCCGGCCTCGATCCTCGCCAGGTCCAGGATGTCGCTGAGCAGGGCCTCCAGCGTCTGCGCCGAGGTCTCGATCAGCCCCACCATCTCGGCCTGGTCCGGCGACAGCGGGGTCGCGGCGAGCGCCCCGGCGACCCCCAGCACCCCGTTCAGCGGGGTGCGGATCTCGTGGCTCATGTTGGCCAGGAACTCGCTCTTGGCGCGGCTGGCGGCCTCGGCCGCCTCCTTGGCCAGGACGAGCTCCCGCTGGGCGCGCATCTCGGCTTCGACGTTGCGCAGGATCCCGACGAGCCGCACGATCCGGCCACGGTCGTCCTTGATGGCCTCCACGGCGGACTGCATCCAAAGGTAGGAGCCGTTGGTCTGCAGGTGGCGCGCCGTGCCCCGGAACGGCTCGCCCGTGGTCATGTAGCGCTGCCAGGCGGCCTGGGCCTCGGCGCGCTGGTCCGGATGGATGGTGCTCCAGATGTCCTCGGCCAGCACGTCGTAGGAGAACATCTCGTCGCCGGCGACGGCCACGCCGTCGGAGTTCAGCTCGCGGCGGCGGAAGTCCATCTCCCACATGCGCAGCCGGCCGATGTCCAGGGCGAGCTTGAGCCGCGCCTCGGAGCGCTTGGTCTCCTCCAGGGCCTGGACCATGTGCGTGACGTCGATGGACATCAGGATCATGCCGCCGATCTCGCCGCACGGCTTGCGCCAGGGGTTCATCTCGATCCGCAGAAAGCGCTCTTCCCCGCCAGGCAGCGTCAGGGGCACGGGATCGAGCCGGATCGCCTCCCCCATGAGGCACTGGCGGTGGAAGTGGGCCAGGTGCGCAGCTTCCGGAAACGCCTCGTAGAGGATGCGCCCGGCGATGTCGGGCTGCTGGCGTTCCATCCGCCAGCGCGGGCTCGTCTGGATCACCCGCATGTCGAGGTCCATCATCGCGATGGCGACCGGGGCGGACTCGACGAAGGCGATCAGCAGTTCGTTGGCCGCGCGCGCCTCGGCTTCCGCCCGTGCCAGCGCCCGCTGGGCGAGCTGGCGGCGGCAGTCGTCGGACGCGATGTCGGCGAGGTCGCCGAGCGCATTGGCGAGCCTCTCGTCGTACGCCCGCGGCGTGGGCCCGGCGATCGAGACCACGCCGATCACGTGACCGTCGTCCAGGCGGATCGGGGCGCAGGCGAAGAAGCGGACGGCGAAGGAGGCGCCGACCCGCTCGTGGTCCTTGACGAAGGGGTGGTCGCAGAAGCGCGGGTCGGCGGAGGCGTCGGCCACCCAGAGCAGGCGGTTGGAGCCCACGGCGACGGCGGCGAAGGACTGGCCGCGGCTGATCTCCTCGGCGTTCGGCAGGGGGTTGGCGTGCCAGGCGCCCTGTTCGCCCACCACGATGACGTTGGCGACCGGCTCGCCGGAGTGGGCGCGCGCCAGTCTGGCCACCCGCTCGAAGTTCAGGCGCAAGGCCTCCAGATCCAGCGCATCGAGGGCCGCCAGGCGGCGCGCCTCGTCGATCTTGCCCCTTGTCACCGTCGCAGACCCGAGTCCCCAGCGTTGACCGCCAGTCTACGGACCGCCTCGTTAAATTTCCGTCGCGGGCGTCAAAAAACGCCGGTCAGAGAAGCTTGATCTCCCGCAGGCGCTCGCGAAGGAAGGCGTCGGCCGTAATCGGCTCGGGATAGCGGTCCGGCCGTTCGGGGGTCACGCAGCCGGGCAGGGTGCGGATCAGGTGGTCGGGATTGAAGTGCAGGAAGAAGGGCGTGGAATAGCGCGAAAGCCCCCGCCGCTCCGGCGCGGGATTGACGACCCTGTGGGTCGTCGAGGGCAGGACGTGGTTGGTCAGCCGCTGCAGCATGTCGCCGATGTTGATCACCAGCGAGCCGGGCGGCGGATTGATCGGCAGCCAGCGGCCGTCGCGGTCCAGCACCTCCAGGCCCGCCTCCTCGGCGCCGAGCAGCAGGGTGATGACGTTGATGTCCTCGTGCGCGCCGGCGCGGATGTTCGGCCCGTCGAACGGCGCTGGCGGATAGTGCAGCAGGCGCAGCACCGAATTGCCTTCGCCCACGGTCGGCGCAAAGAAGCCCCGCTCCAGGCCCAGGTAGACGGCGATCGCCTCCAGAAGCCGCATGCCCATGGCGTCGAGCGCCCCGAACAGCCAGGCGACGTCGTCGCGGAAGCCAGGGACCTCGGCCGGCCAGACGTTGGGCGGCATCAGGGCGGCGTAGCGGTGGTCCGGGGGCAGGTCGCGCCCCATGTGCCAGAATTCCTTGAGGTCGAAATGCGCCTCGCCCTTGGCCGTCTCGATGCCGAAGGGGGTGTAGCCGCGCTGCCCCCCCTGGCCGACCACATAGGCCTTCTTCACCGCCTCGGGCAGGGCGAAGAAGGCCTTGGCCGCGGCGAGAGCCGCCTCGATCCTCGGCTGCGGCAGGTCATGGTCGCCCACCACGGCGAATCCGTAGCGGGCGAAGGACTCGCCCAGGGCGTTGGAGAAGGCCGCGAAGTCCTCGGCGTAGCCCTTGTAGGAGACGGGCGCGATGGCTGACTGGGTCATGCCGCTCCCCTACACCGACTGGCTGTGGGCCTCCAACTCCGTGGAGTCCCGAAGGTCGGGCGCGGTCTCCTCCTCGTCGTCGGCCAGACGCGCCATCTCGGCCCGGAGCAGGCGGTCCATGGTCTCGCGGGAATCGCGGGTGGCCATCAGATAGCGCTCCTCCTCGCCGGCGATCGGCGCAAGCTTGCGGAACAGCTTTTCGTCCTGCTGCCGGAACAGATTGGCCGCCCGCACCGCCCGGCGCGGGCTCTGCCCCAGCCGCTCGAGCGCGCGCCGCCCAAGCGCCAGCCCCGCCTCGAAGGTCTCGCGCTCGACGTCGTCGGCGCCGCTGCGCAGGAGCTCATAAGCGTGGCGGCGGTCCCAGGCGCGGGCCAGGATGGTGAGGTTCGGAAACGCCTGCCGCGCGGCCTCGACCATCTCCACGGCCTTGTCGCGGTCGTCGATGGCCACCAGCAGCACCCGGGCCTTGTCGGCGCCGGCCGCGCTCAGCAGGTCCAGTCGGCTGGCGTCGCCGTAGTGCACCTCGCGGCCGAACCGGCGCAGCAGGTCGATCTGCTCGATGCTGGAGTCCAGGGTCACCGCATTGAAGCCGTTGGCCATCAGCAGGCGGGCGGCGATCTGGCCGAAGCGGCCGAACCCGGCGACGATCACGTCCGGCTCGCCGTCGTCGAACTGCGGCGCCTCCATCTCCCGCTCCGCCTTCGCCGGGCGCATCAGCAGCAGGCGCTCCATGCCGCTCATCGCCAGCGGCGCCGCGGCCATGGAGACGGCCACCACCGCGGTCAGGAACTTGGCGAGCTCCGCGCCCACGACGCCCGAGCCGAGGGCGAAGGTGATCAGCACGAAGGCGAACTCCCCGCCCTGGGCGAGGGCCGCGCCGCTGAGCAGGGCGTCGCGCTTGTCGAACCGGAAGAGCCGGGCCGAGGCGAACATGGCCCCCGCCTTCAGCACCATCAGGCCGACCACGACGCCGAGCAGGGCTGCGGGGCGCTCGGCCACGACGCCGAAGTCCAGGCCCGCGCCCACGGTGATGAAGAACAGGCCGAGCAGGAGACCGCGGAACGGCTCGATGTCGGTCTCCAGCTCGCGGCGGAACTCGCTCTCCGCCAGCACCACGCCAGCCAGGAAGGCCCCCAGGGCCGGGGAGAGCCCGACCATCTGCATCAGGAACGCGACGCCGACCACCAGCAGCAGGGCCGAGGCGGTGAAGATCTCCCGCAGGCGGGCGGCCGCGATGAAGCGGAAGAGCGGCCGGGTCAGATAGCGCCCGCCGAAGATCACCGCCCCCATGGCGGCCAGGGCGGCCAGCATGCGCTGCCAGCCGGGCAGGCCCTCCACAAGGCTGGTCCCGTGGGCCGCTTCGGCCGCGTGCTGGGGCGCCGCGACGGCCAGGAGGGGCAGGATCGCGAACAGCGGGATCACCGCAAGGTCCTGGAACAGCAGGACGCCGAAGGAGGCCTCGCCGACCGGGCCGCGCCGCAGGCCCTTTTCCTCCAGGCTCTGCAGGACGATGGCGGTGGACGACATCGCCAGCATCAGGCCGGCGGCCACCGCCGTCCGCCAGTCCAGCCCGAGGGCCGTCCCCGCGCCCGCCAGGACGGCGGTGGTCAGCGCCATCTGCACGCCGCCGACGCCGAAGATGGCCGAGCGCAGGCGCCACAGCAGCGCCGGCCGCACCTCAAGGCCGATGAGGAACAGCAGGATCACGACGCCGAACTCGGCGAAGCGCATGACGTCGGCCGCCTCGCCGACGAGGTTGAGGGCGAAGGGCCCAACCGCCATGCCGGCGAAGAGGTAGCCCAGCACCGAGCCGAGGCCGAGGCGCTTGGCGATCGGCACCGAGATCACCCCGGCCGCCAGATAGACCAGCGCCTGGGTCAGGAGGGATTGGGTGTCCATCAGCGCGGCCGGTCCGGGCGGCGCTGGCGATGTCGGCGAGTCATCGGCGGACTATGGGCGAGGCGCGGGCGGTCGGACACGAGATTCTTTTCGCGCCGCGCTTGCAAATGCTGCACCGCGGCGTAACACGACTCCATGGTCAGAAAGCTGCGCACCGACGCCGCCGAAGCCCTGGACGGGCTGCTCTTCGACGGCATGACGATCATGGCGGGAGGCTTTGGCCTCTGCGGCATTCCGGAAAACCTCATCGCGGCGATCCGCGCCTCTGGGGTCAAGGACCTGACGGTCGTCTCCAACAATTGCGGAGTCGACGACTTCGGCCTGGGCGTACTGCTGGCCGGCGGTCAAATCCGCAAGATGATCAGCTCCTATGTGGGTGAGAACAAGCTGTTCGCCGAGCTCTACCTCTCCGGAAAGCTGGAGCTGGAGTTCAATCCCCAGGGCACCCTGGCCGAGCGGATCCGCGCCGGCGGGGCGGGCATTCCGGCCTTCTTCACCAAGACCGGCGTCGGCACCCTGGTGGCCGAGGGCAAGGAAGTGCGCGAGTTCGACGGCGAGCTTTATGTGATGGAGCGGGGCCTGACCGCCGACCTGTCCATCGTCAAGGCGCACAAGGGCGACGCCGAGGGCAACCTCGTCTATCGGAAGACCGCCCGGAACTTCAATCCGATGATGGCCACCGCCGGCAAGGTGTGCGTGGCCGAGGTGGAGCACCTGGTGGAGATCGGGACCCTGGACAAGGACCACATCCACACCCCCGGCATCTACGTCGATCGCGTCCTGAAGGGCGCGGCCTATGAGAAGCGCATCGAGCAGCTGACCACGCGGACGCGGTCCGCCGAGGGCGCAGCCGCCGGCGAGGAGGTCTGAGATGGCCTGGACGCGCAACGACATGGCCGCCCGCGCGGCCCGTGAGCTGAAGGACGGCTACTACGTCAACCTGGGGATCGGCATCCCGACCCTAGTGGCGAACTACATCCCCGAGGGGGTGTCGGTGACGCTGCAGAGCGAGAACGGCATGCTCGGCATGGGGCCGTTCCCCTACGAGGGCGAGGCCGATCCGGACCTGATCAACGCCGGCAAGCAGACGATCACCGAGCTGGCCAGTTCGTCCTATTTCTCCAGCGCCGACAGCTTCGCCATGATCCGCGGCGGCCACATCGACCTGTCGATCCTGGGGGCCATGCAGGTGGCGGCGAACGGGGACCTCGCCAACTGGATGGTGCCCGGCAAGATGGTCAAGGGCATGGGCGGCGCCATGGACCTGGTGGCCGGCGTCAAGCGCGTGGTCGTGGTCATGGAGCACACCGAGAAGTCGGGCGCGCCGAAACTGGTGAAGGCCTGCTCGCTGCCGCTCACCGGCCAGGGAGTCGTGGACCTGGTGGTCACCGACCTGGGGGTCTTCGACGTCGGCCGCGGCAAGACCCCGCTCAAGCTGGTCGAGCTCGCCCCCGGCGTCAGCCTCGACGAGATCAGGGCCAAGACCGAGGCCACCTTCGAGGCGGCGCTGGCCTGAGGGGGCGCGCTGTCCCACGACTGTCACAGACCACCGACAGTCTGCGGTCGAGAGGGTTTTCGACATGAGCATCACCGACCGCATCCTGCCGCTCGAGGCCATCGACAACTTCCGCGACTACGGCGACTACCTGGCCGGCGCGCATGGGCGGCTGCCGCGACGAAAGCTGTTCCGCTCCGCCCACCATGCCCGCGCCACCGCCGCGGACCTGCAGACCCTGGCGGACCTCGACGTGGCGGTGATCGTCGACCTGCGTCGTCCCCTCGAGCGTGACCGCGAGCCTTCCCCGCGGCCGCCCGGCTTCGCCGGCCAGGTCATCGAGTGCGACCTGGGCGACCAGGCCGAGGCGCCGCACGTCGCCTTCCTGCGGGAGACCGACCTGACGCCGGAGAGCGCCCGCCGCTTCTTCCTCGACTACTACGCCAACGCCCCCTTCGAGGCGCGCCACGGCATCCTGTTCCGCCGCTATTTCGAGGCCCTAGCCCAGGCGCCGGGGGCCGTGCTGATTCACTGCACCGCCGGCAAGGACCGCACGGGGCTGCTGGCCGCGCTGACCCACCACGTCATGGGCGTGCACCCCGACGACATGCGCGCCGACTACCTCTTGACCAACCAGGCCGCCCGGCTGGAGGAGCGGCTGCCGATGGTGACCGAGGCGCTCGAGGCGTCCCTGGGGCGCCGCCCCTCGGAGACCGCCGTCCGCGCGTTCCTGGGGGTGCAGCCGGAGTATCTGGACGCCGCCTTCGCCGCCATCGAGGAACGGTGTGGCGGGATCGACCCGTATCTGGACGAGATCGGGGTGGACGCCGCCGCGCGCGATCGCGTGCGGGCGCGGCTGGCGGCCTGAAGCGCGCGCGGATGTAACCGCCGGGGGCTTGCGGCCGTACTACCTGCTGTGCCCCCCGCGTCAGTCCGGAGACCGCCGATGAAATCGCCCAGATCCGCCCGCCTCGCCGCCGCCGCCGCCGCCGTCGGCGCCCTGGGCCTCATGGGCGCGGCGCCCGCCCACCGCACGGCGGTGTTCGCCGGCGGCTGCTTCTGGTCGGTCGAGCACGACCTGGAGCACCTGCCGGGGGTGAAGGACGTGGTGGTCGGGTACGCCGGCGGAAAGCGGGCCAATCCCACCTATCGCGACCACGCCGGCCACCTCGAGGCGGTGAAGGTCACCTACGACCCGGCGGCCATCAGCTATCCCGAGCTGGTGGACGGCTTCCTGCACCACATCGATCCCACCGACGGCGGCGGCCAGATCTGCGACCGCGGCCCCTCGTACCGCACCGCCGTGTTCGTCGCCTCGCCCCAGGAGCGGCAGGCCGCCGAGGCCGCCAAGGCCAAGGCCGCCCGCGAGCTGAAGAAGCCTGTGGCCACCATGGTGCTGCCCGCCTCGCGGTTCTGGCTCGCCGAGGGCTACCACCAGGACTTCGCCCGGAAGAATCCGGTCCGCTACAACGCCTATCGCGTCGGCTGCGGCCGCGACGCCCGGCTCAAGGCGGTGTGGGCAGGCCGCTGACGGGATCGCGGGGGCGAGGAGCGTAGCCCTCGCCGATGAAGAGTTCGGCGCGGCGCGTGCGTTTGCGGTCGAGGCGCACGCTGACGAACTCCCGGCCCGAGACGCGGGCGAAGTCGGCCCGCATCTCCTCGCCGTGGGCCTGCTCCAGAATGACGCCCAGCACACGTGCCCCGGCCTGCGGCGTCAGGGGATCGGTCATTTCCGCCTGGGTCTGGGGGTGGGCCGCGCGCACCCACATGGTCAGGGGCGGCAACTCGCCCGCGGCGATCTCGTCGCGGGCGTAGTAGGCCATGGCGTTGAACAGGAAGCGGTCGTTGACCGCGATGGCGGTCAGGTTCGGCTCGCGGCGGGCCCGGTCCACCACCAGCTCGGTCATTTCCGACCAGCCCTTGGCGCGCTTGAAGCTGTTGGATGCGCCCATCGCTTCGGCGGTCGAGGGCGAGATCGCCCAGGTCAGGAACAGGACGGCCATCAGCGCCTGGGTGGCGATCGCGGCGACCAGCCAGCCGCGGGCGCGCCAGCGGACGAGCCAGGCGCCGGCCAGGATCGAGCCCGCCACGAAGCCCGCACCGGCCCAGTTGGCGTTGGCGCGGCTGACGAAGGCCTGGCCGGCGACGATCACGAGGGCCGGGAGGGCGAAGCACAGCAGCATGGCGTCCGCCGCGCTGAGCCGGCGCCGCCAGGCCGTCACCGCCGCCCCGCCGATCAGGACCGCGAAGGGAATCGGGCCGAAGACGCCGAACTGCGAGGCCACGAAGTCGCCGAGCTCGGCCGGGTTGAACAGGCGCTCGGCGCCCCAGTCCGCATTCGAGGCCGTGTGCTGAACCGTGGCGAAGCCGTGCGCCGCGTTCCAGATCAGGTTCGGCGCCAGGACCGCGGCGAAGGCGGCGATGGCCGCGGCTATCGTCGCCGGCCGCCACACGGCCCTTGCCTGGCGCGACGCCGCCGCGTGCAGGCCGGCGCCGATGAGGCCGTAGATCGCCGCGTACTTCGACAGGAAGGCGAGCCCGAGGGCCGCCCCGAAGGCGGCCGCCGTCCAGACCCGGCGCCTGCCGTCCGCATGCGGAAGCTCGACGTAGGCGAGCAGCGCCAGCGCCAGGAACAGGAGGAGCGGCGCGTCGGTGGCGATCACGGCCGAGGACAGCTGCACCCCCGGCATCAGCATGTAGAGGGCGAAGGCGGCGAAGCCGGCCGAGGCGCCGTATAGCCGCCGGCCGATCGCAAAGACGGCCAGGGCCGCGCCGGCGTGGAACAGGGGCGCGGCCAGCCGCACCCACGCCTCGCCGTCGCCCCCGAGGGCGGTGGTGGCCCAGATCGCCCAGGCGATCATCGGCGGCTTGGAATAGTATCCCCAGTCGAGCGTGCGCGACCACAGCCAGTACTGCGCCTCGTCCGGATAGAGCTGCAGCGGCGTGGCGAACAGAGCCGCCAGACGCGCGAACGTCAGGGCTGCGGTCACCAGCAGCACGCCGCGCCAGGCGGAGTCCACACCGTGTACGGATCGGCGGTCGCCGGACAAATCACTCTCCTTGCGGGACCGACGCTCGACTGATCCTGCCGCCCTGTAAAGCAGCAGGCGCGCCTTTCAGGTCACAGTCCGGGCGTGACGGCGCAACCGTTATAAAACCGTCACCTACGTCCCTGAAATCGGGAGTATACGGCCGGTTACGTTCGGGGCTGTCGGCTGACGATCCCGATAGCTGAGAGGGGACTACTGCAATGATGTTGATGAAGAGGCTCGCCGGCGGCGTGGCTCTGACGGCGCTCGCATGCGCCGTGTCCACGGCGGTCTACGCCCAGGAGACGACCGGCTCGGTTCGCGGCCAGGTCACGGACGATGCGGGCGCTCCGGTCGCCAGCGCGACGGTGACGATCACCCACGTGCCGACTGGCTCCACGTCCACGTCCGTGACGGGTCCTGACGGCAACTTCTCGGCCCGCGGCCTGCGCGTCGGCGGCCCCTACCGCGTCAGCGCCTCGGCGGCGGACCACGAGAGCGGGCAGGTCACGATCCAGGCGATCGGCGTCGGCGACGCGGCCAACGTCAATGTCGTGCTCGCCGGAGCGGGCGGCGCGGTCTCCGAACTCGTGGTCACGGCCGCGAAGGCGGCGCCCAGCCAGGGCGGCCCCAGCACGAACTTCTCCGTGGCTCAGATCCAGGCGCTGCCGTCGATCAGCCGCGACCTGAAGGACATCGCCCGGATCGACCCGTTCGCGACCATCGATCCGACGAACCAGGACGCGCTGTCCTTCGCCGGCGCGAACACCCGGTTCAACCAGCTGACCGTCGACGGCATCCGTCAGAACGACGACTTCGGCCTCAACAACAACGGCTATCCGACCCAGCGCTCGCCGATCTCGATCGACGCGGTCGAAGCGCTGAACGTCTCGTCGGCGCCCTACAGCGTCATCAACAACGGCTTCCTGGGCGGCCAGATCAACGCCGTCACCAAGTCGGGGACCAACGAGTTCCACGGCACGGTCTTCTACGAGAAGACGGGCGACGACCTGCAGGGCCACACGCTGGACGGCGTGAAGTACACCAACGAGTTCTCCGAGAAGGTCTGGGGCGCCACCCTCGGCGGCCCGATCATCAAGGACAACCTCTTCTTCTTCGTCGCCTACGAGAAGTACGAAGGGGAACTGGGCTTCGACACCGGCCCGGTCGGTTCGGGCGCGGGCACGGTGATCCCGCGCATCACGACCCAGGCCATCGACACCTTCGTCGACGCCGTCAACAGCATCTATGGCTATGATCCCGGCTCGTATCTCAGCGGCGCCTTCCCGGTCGAAGACGAGAAGTGGCTGGCCAAGATCGACTGGAACATCTCCGACAAGCATCGTCTGAGCATCGGCTATCAGAACACCCTGGGCAATTCGCTCAACGGTTCGACGTCCTCGACCTTCGCCAACGGCAACTCGACTACTCAGCCGCGCGTCGGGCTCGCGTCCAACCAGTACAACAAGATCGAAGAGCTCACGGCCTACTCCGCGCAGCTGAACTCCAACTGGACCGACGCCTTCTCCACCGAGCTGCGCTATTCGTCCAAGGAGCAGGACACCCAGCAGAACCCGCTGAGCGGCCTCTCGGTCGGTCAGGTGATCGTCAACGTATCCGACCTGACGGGCGTGGAGGCCGGCGCCGGGACGCCGCAGATTCAGTTCGGCGCCGACACCTTCCGGCACGACAACTATCTCAACACCAAGGTCGAGACCTACGAGGCGATCGCCCGCTACCATTGGGGCGAGCATGACATCCTGGCCGGTTTCCGGACCGAGAAGGACGACGTCTTCAACGTCTTCGTGTCGAACTCGCTGGGCAGCTACAATTTCGCCAGCTACGCCGATTTCCTGGCGCGGCGGGCCAGCAGCTTCTCCCTGAGCGGCGGCGTCGACCCCACCGCCGGGACCGTCCCGGCGACGCTCGGCACGGCGCGACTGGGCGCGGCGACCTTCAGCTACCGCCTGTCGAGCCTGTACGCCGAAGACCGGCTGCAGATCCTGCCGAACCTCGACGTTTCGGCCGGCTTCCGCTTCGACTGGTATTCGATGGACGACAAGCCGCTCTACAACGCGAGCTTCTTCGAGCGGAACAAGTTCTCGAACCAGCAGAACCTGGACGGCAAGCACGTCCTGCTGCCGCGCGTCTCCTTCAACTGGGAGCCGGTTGACCGGCTGCGCGTCTCCGGCGGCATCGGCAAGTTCTCGTCGCAAGGCCTGAACGTGTGGGTGTCCAACGCCTACTCCAACACCGGCGTCAGCCAGACCAACGCGGTCTGCCCGGCGGGGCCGTACACCAACGTCGACCTGACCCGGGCGCCGGCGGGCTGCACCTTCACGCCCGGCAACGGCGACACCAACGTGATCGACCCGGCGCTGAAGATCCCCACCGTCTGGAAGGGCAACATCTCGGTCGGCTACACCTTCGACCTCGGGCGCTTCGGGGACGACTGGCTGGTTCAGGTCGATTACCTGAAGTCCGTCAACCAGAACGCCCTCTACTGGTACAATCTGCGCTCCGTCCAGGTTGGCACGGCGCCGGATGGCCGACCGGTCTACGCCCAGAGCACGGTGACCTCGACCGGCAACAACTACGACTTCATGCTGGCCAACACCGACGAGGGCGAATCCCGCTCGCACTCGATCACCGTGGCCAAGAACTGGCGCGAAGGTCTGTGGGACGGCCTCGGCATGCGGCTGATCTACACGAACACCCGCGCCACGGACGCCAACCCCATGACCAGCTCGATCGCCCAGTCGAGCTATACGCGCTACGGCGTCTCCGACCCGCAGAACCCGCAAGCGGCGACCTCGGACTACGAGATCCGCAACCGGTTCTCGGCCGACTTCTCGTATGCCCGCAAGTTCTTCGGCGACAACGAGACGCTGGTGCACGTGTTCATGCAGAACCGTTCGGGCCTGCCGTTCAGCTACACCTTCGCCAACAGCCGCAGCGGCAGCTTCGACAACGACTTCGGCTACAACGTCTCGAGCTACTCGGGCCGTCAGGCGTCGTCGAACGCTCTGATCTACGTGCCGACGATGGACAACGGCGCCATCACGGCCACCAGCGACGCCAATGTGCGCTATGTCGGCGGTTCCGCCTTCGTCGCGCAGTTCAACGAGTTCGTGCAGAACAGCGGCCTGGCCAAGTACGCGGGCTCCATCGCGCCGCGTAACGCCTTCAAGACCCCGGACGTCTTCACCATCGACGTCCACCTGAGCCAGGAACTGCCGGCGTTCTTCCCCAACGGGGCCAAGCTCATCGGCTACATGGACATCGAGAACCTCGGCAACCTGCTGAACGACGAGTGGGGCGTGCTCGAACAGTACGACTTCCACCGCTCGGTTCCCGTGGTGAACGTACGCTGCATCACCTCGGGCGGCTCGGCCACGAGCTGCGCCACGCCGGGCGCGATCTATGAATACTCCGGCACCGGCGTCGGCGGCTCGCTGAACGTCCAGAAGCCCTATGTCCGGACGGAGAGCTCGTTCTGGCAGGTCAAGCTGGGCATCAAGTACAAGTTCTAGGACGCACGTCCGGAACGGACATCGGGAGGGCGGTCCGGCGACGGGCCGCCCTCTTCTTTTTGGGCGCTTGACGTGGGGGGCCGGGCCGCCCATCTGCGCGCGTTCACGGGCCGCCGCCGCCGTGCGGCGCGCGCTAGAGGGATCACGACGCCATGAGCCTCATCGTACCGGCAGAATGGGCCCCCCACCGCGCCATGTGGCTGGGCTTTCCCAGCCATGCGGACCTGTGGGAGGAGGATCTGGAGCCGGCCCAGGCCGAGGTCGCGGCCGTGGCCCGCGCCCTGGCCGGACCGGGCGGCGAGCGCGTGCGCCTGCTGACCGGCTCGGCCGAGGGGCATGAGGCCGCCCAGGCGCTGCTCGGGGACGTCGAGGGCGTCGACATCGTGCGCGGCCTGTTCGGCGACATCTGGCTGCGCGACACCGGCCCGATCTTCGTCCAGACCGACGCCGGCGCGGCGAGGGCCCAGGGCTTCCGCTTCAACGGATGGGGGGGCAAGTACGTCCTGCCCCACGACGACGAGGTCGCCGCGCAGATCGCCGGCGCCTCCGGCGCCCCGCTGACCGGGGCGGACTTCGTGCTGGAGGGCGGCGCCCTGGACCACGACGGCGCGGGCACGGTGCTGACCACCCGCCAGTGCCTCCTCAATCCCAACCGCAACCCCGGCTGGACGGAGGCCGACGCGGAGGCCGCGCTCGCCCGCACCCTGGGCGTGCGCAAGGTGCTGTGGCTGGGCGACGGCCTGAAGAACGACCACACCGACGGCCACGTCGACAACCTGGCCCGCTTCGTCGCCCCGGGCGTGGTGGTCTGCCCGCTCGCCTTCGGCCGAGGCGACCCCAACGCCGAGGTCTACGACGACTGCGCCCGCCGCCTGGCGGCCATGACCGACGCCGACGGCCGCCCGCTGCAGGTGCTGCGGATCCCCTCGCCCGGCTACATCGAAGGGCCGGAGGGAGAGTACGCGCCGGCCAGCCACATGAACTTCATCGTCGCCAACGGGGCGGTGATCGCCCCCACCTATGAGGACGCCGCCAGCCGGCTGGCCTTGCAGGGCCTGGAGGCAGCCTTCCCCGGCCGCCAGGTGATCGGGCTTTCCTCGAACGCGATCCTCACCGGCGGCGGATCGTTTCATTGCATCACCCAGCAGGAGCCCGCCTGATGGCCCGCACGATCAAGGTGGCGGCGATCCAGACCGCCTATGGCGACGACATGGCCGCCAACATCGCCAGGACCGCCGACTTCATCCGCGAGGCCGCCGGCCAGGGCGCGCAGGTGGTGCTGCCCTCGGAGCTGTTCCAGGGACCGTACTTCTGCGTCGCCCAGGAGGAGCGCTGGTTCGCCACGGCCCATCCCTGGCGCGAGCATCCCTGCGTCACCGCCCTTGCGCCCCTGGCGGCCGAGCTTGGGGTGGTGCTGCCCATCTCGATCTTCGAACGCGAGGGGCCGCACTACTTCAACAGCCTGGTGATGGTGGACGCCGACGGCTCGCTGATGGGGCTCTATCGCAAGAGCCACATCCCCGACGGCCCGGGCTACATGGAAAAGTACTACTTCCGGCCCGGCGACACCGGCTTCAAGGTCTGGGACACGCGCTTCGGCCGCCTGGGCGTCGGCATCTGCTGGGATCAGTGGTACCCCGAGTGCGCCCGCGCCATGGCCCTGATGGGCGCCGAGGTGCTGTTCTACCCCACCGCGATCGGCTCTGAGCCGCACGACGCCAGCCTCGACACAGCCGCACCCTGGCGCCGCGCGATGCAGGGGCACGCCGTGTCCAACGTGATCCCGGTCGTGGGCGCCAACCGCACCGGCTTCGAGCCCTGGCCGGGCTATCCCGGCGGCGGGCAGACCTTCTACGGCTCCAGCTTCATCAGCGACCACCGCGGCGACCTCGTCGCCGAATTCGGCCGCGGGGAGGAGGGCGTGCTGACCGCCGAGTTCGACCTGGACTTCCTGCAGACCCACCGCGCCGCCTGGGGATTCTTCCGCGACCGGCGCACGGACCTCTATGGGGCGCTGGCGGGCGCGCGGCCGGCGCCGTGATCGAGACCGAGCGCCTGATCCTGCGGCCTTGGCGTGAAGACGACCGCGCTCCGTTCGCCGCGATCAACGCCGACCCGCACGTCGGCGACTGGCTGGGGGGGCCGATCGACCGCGCTTCCAGCGACGCCCTGGTCGACCGCATCGGCGCGCACATCGCCGAGCACGGCTTCGGCGCCTGGGCCGCCGAGCGCAAGGCGGACGGGCGGCTGATCGGCATGATCGGCCTGAGCACGGTCGCCGCAGGGACGCTGCCGGTGGGACCGTGCATCGAGATCGCCTGGCGCCTGGCGCACGACGCCTGGGGGGCGGGCTACGCCAGCGAGGGCGCGCGGGCCGCCCTGGACTGGGGCTTCGCCAACATTCCGACCGACGAGATCATCGCCTTCACCGCCAGCACCAACCTGAACTCCCAGGCGGTGATGAAGCGCATCGGCATGGTGCGCGCGGCGCAGCGGGATTTCGACCATCCGCGCCTGGCTGCCGACCACCCGCTGCGGGCGCACGTCGTCTACGTGGCCGCCCCCGCCTAGACCTCGCCCGGCGCCTTTACGGTGAAGCCCTGGGCCCGCAGGCGGTCCAGGACCCCGCCTTGCGACAGCAGCGGGCGAAGCTGGACGACGGCGACGGCGTGGCCAGGCTTCTTCAGGGCCTGGACGATGGCCGCGGCCTGGTCGGCCTTGACCCGGTCGTCGAAGGCCCGCGCCCCGGGCACCATGGCCAGACACCGTTCATAGCTGCGCTCGGCGGCGAGCGCGCCGCGCACGTCGCCCTCGGCCCAGGCGCGGGCGGCGGCGAGGGTTCCCGCGGGACCTGCCTCGGCCTGCTCCAGCACCTCGTCCAGGCAGGCGCGGCCCGCGGCGTCCGAGGTCTTCAGGATCTGCCCCATCAGCGGCCCCAGATCGTAGGTCTTCTGCCGGACCGGAATCCGGGATCGCTCCGCCAGCAGCTTGATCAGCTTGGTCGGGTCGCTGGTCGTCAGGTTCTCGTGATCGCGGTAGTCGGAGGCGAGGATCAGGCCGGCGGCCAGCGGGTTGCGGGTCTTGTAGTGGTCGGCCGGCTGGCCCAGGCGCTCGCGCACCGCGGCGAACCGGGCGCGGGCGGCGGGGGAAAGCGTCTCCTCGAAGGGCGCGCCCGAACGCAGGCGCATGAAGTTGAAGGTCGCGCCCACCACGCCCTTGAACTTCACCCGCACGTTCTGGAACGGCAGGATGACTTCGTTGGCGCCGGAAAGCCGCCGCTCGAAGACGGCGCGGTCCCACTGCATGCGCTTGGGCGCCAGGGAGGGGGAGCCCAGCACGTAGACCGTGGTGTCCGCATCGGACACCCGCCACCAGGCCGGCCCCGGTTCGCGTCCGGTGACGACAAGCTCCTCGACCAGGGCCGCGTCGGGGTCGTAGGGCTCGGGGGCCTGGGCCGCCGCCGGCGCGGCCAGGGCCGCGGCCATGGCGAGGCCGAGCCACGGGATTCGCCTCATCATCCTTCTCCGTTCGCTGCGCGCCGCATTCGCACCTGGAATCGTCCTATATGTGGCGCGAGGATTTCATCCGCATGCCCATCCGCCGCCTTCCCCCCGAGACCGTGAACCGCATCGCCGCCGGCGAGGTGGTGGAACGTCCCGCGAGCGCCATCAAGGAGCTGGTGGAGAACGCGCTGGACGCCGGAGCGAGCCAGGTCGAGGTGCAGGCCGACGGCGGCGGGCTGACCCGCATCCTGGTCGCCGACGACGGCTGCGGCATGGGGCCGGGCGAACTGCCGCTGGCGGTCGAGCGGCACGCTACCTCAAAGCTGTCTCCCGACGACGCTGGCGACTACGACCTGCTGCACATCTCCACCCTGGGCTTCCGTGGCGAGGCCCTGCCCTCGATCGGCTCGGTGGCGCGGCTGTCGATCGCCAGCCGTCCCCGCGGCGGCGGCGACGCCCACGCCATCCATGTGGAAGGCGGCGCCGTGGGCGCGGTGGCGCCGGCGGCGTTCCCGGGTCCGCACGGCGCCCGGGTCGAGGTGCGCGACCTGTTCTACGCCACGCCGGCGCGGCTGAAGTTCATGAAGTCGCAGCGCGCCGAGGCGATGGCGATCGCCGAGGAGATCAAGCGCCAGGCCATGGCGCACGAGGCGGTGAGCTTCACCCTGGACATCGACGGCCGCAGGGCCCTGCGCCTGCCCGCCGAGCGGCCGGGGCCGCAGGGCCGGCTGGCGCGGCTGGCCGCCGTGATGGGCCGGGAGTTCTCCGACAACGCCCTGGCCATCGACCACGAACGCGAGGGCGTGCGCCTGACCGGCTTTGCGGGCCTGCCCACCTACAACCGCGGCAACGCCGCCCACCAGTACCTGTTCGTCAACGGCCGGCCGGTCCGCGACCGGCTGCTCCAGGGGGCGCTCCGCGCCGCCTACGCCGACTTCCTGGCCCGCGACCGGCACCCCCTGGCGGCGCTCTACGTCGAACTGGACCCGGTGCTGGTGGACGTGAACGTGCATCCCGCCAAGGCCGAGGTCCGCTTCCGCGATCCGGCCCTGGTGCGCGGTCTGATCGTCGGCGGCCTGCGGCACGCCCTGGCCGGCGCCGGGCACCGGGCGGCGACCACGGTGGCCGCCGAGGCCCTCGGCGGCCTGCGCCCAGGCTACGCGCCGCCGCCGTCGGCCCAGGGCTTCTCGGCCTGGCGGGCGGGCGGCTGGACGCCGCAGGCCGCGGCCGTGGCCCAGGCGATCCCCGGCCTCGCCGAGATTTCCGCCCGCGCCGAGCCGGACTACGTCCAGCCGCCGAGCGCCTACGCCCACGGCGTCGCCGAGGCGCCGCGGCCCCAGGCCAGCGTGGTGGTCGATCCCGTGGACTTTCCCCTCGGGGCCGCCCGCGCCCAGGTGCACGAGACCTACATCGTCGCCCAGACGCGCGACGGCATGGTGATCGTCGACCAGCACGCCGCGCACGAGCGGCTGGTCTATGAGCGGATGAAGGCCGAAATGGCCGCGGGCGGCGTCGCCCGCCAGGCCCTGCTGCTGCCCGAGGTGGTCGAGCTCGATCCCGTCGAGGCCGAGCGGGTGTCCGGCCGTGCGGAGGAACTGGCGGCCCTCGGCCTCATCATCGAGCCGTTCGGCCCCGGCGCGATCCTTGTGCGCGAGACGCCGGCGCTCTTGGGCGAGACCGACGTCGCCGGGCTGGTGCGGGACATCGCCGACGACCTCGCCGAGAACGGCCAGGCCCTGGCGTTGAAGGAGCGCCTGGAGGAGGTCTGCTCGACCATGGCCTGCCACGGCTCGGTGCGCGCGGGCCGTAGGCTCTCCGCGCCGGAGATGAACGCGCTGCTGCGCCAGATGGAGGCGACGCCCCACTCGGGCCAGTGCAACCACGGCCGCCCGACCTATGTGGAGCTCAAGCTGGCGGACATCGAAAAGCTGTTCGGGCGCCGCTAGAGCCTGACCCGATCAGGTAGGATCAACCTGATCGGAATCATCCGGCTCTACCTCTTAGAATTTGAGCGCAGTCTCTTCGCCGAACCGGGCGCCACTTCGGCGGACTGCGCTCTAGCGCCGCGGCTCAGCGCTTCAGGCGTTCGATGAGCGCCGCGGTCGAGGGATCGTGCAGGCGCGCTTCGCCGCCGCCCAGGTCCTCCAGGATGCGGCCGGCCAGGGTCTTGCCCAGCTCGACGCCCCACTGGTCGAAGCTGTTGATTCCCCAGAGCACCCCCTCCACGAAGGTCTTGTGCTCGTAGAGGGCGATCAGCGCGCCGAGGGCCTCGGGGGTGAGGGCGTCGATCAGGATGAAGCTGGAGGGCCGGTCGCCGGGGAAGGCGCGCTGCGGCGCCAATTCCTCGATCTCGGCGGGGGCCAGGCCCTTGGCCTCGAGTTCGGCCCGGACCTCGGCCTCGGGGCGGCCGACCATCAAGGCCTCGGCCTGAGCCACGGCGTTGGCCAGGAGCTTGGTCTGCGCCCGGGGATCGCCCTCGCCGGCGCGACGCACCGCGACGATGTCCACCGGGATGACGTCCGTTCCCTGGTGCAGGAGCTGGAAGAAGGCGTGCTGGCCGTTGGTCCCGGCGTCGCCGAACACGCTTGCGGCGGTGGGGCGGGCCACCGGACGGCCGTGGGCGTCCACGCGCTTGCCGTTGGATTCCATCTCCAGCTGCTGAAGGAACGGCGGGAAGAGGCGAAGCCGCTGTGCGTAGGGCACGACGGCCCGGATCGGCCGGCCCAGCCCGTTGCGGTTGAAGACATGGCCCAGGGCGAGCTGCACCGGCGCGTTCGTCTCCAGCGGCGCCGAGACGAAGTGCGCATCCATGGCGGCGGCGCCCGCCAGCAGGGCCTCGAAGGCGTCGGGACCCAGGGCGACGGCGCAGGACAGGCCGACCGCGGACCACAGGGAATAGCGCCCGCCCACCCAGTCCCAGAAGGCGAAGACCTGCGCGGCGGGCACGCCGAACGCCTGGGCCACGTCGGGCGCGGCGGAGACCGCCACCAGGTGGGAATCCCCGGCGTCTCCCAGCCCCGCGCGCAGCCAGGCCCTCGCGGCTTCCGCGTTCGAGAGGGTTTCCAGGGTCGTGAATGTCTTGGAGACCACCACCACCAGGGTGCTCGCCGGATCGAGGCCCTGCAGAGCCAGCGCCAGCTCCGCCGGATCGACGTTGGCGGCGAAGCGCAGATCGAGATCGGGGACCAGGGGCCGCAGGGCTTCCCAGACCAGGCGCGGGCCAAGGTCGGACCCGCCGATGCCGATGTGCAGTACGGCGGTGAAGCGCTCGCCCGTGGCTCCGCGGCGGGTGCCCGATCTCACGGCCTCGGCGAAGGCGCGAATGGCGGCTCGGGTCTCCTCCACCGCGCCGGAGACGGGGGCGCCAAGGGCGGCGAAGCGGGAGCCGGCGGGGGCGCGCAGGGCGGGGTGCAGCACGGCGCGGTGCTCGGAGGCGTTGACCTCTTCCCCGGCGAACAGGCGGTCGCGGGCGCCCTCCACGCCGGCGGCGCGGGCGAGCTCGACGGCGAGCGCCCGGTCGGCCGCGCTCCAGGGCTGCTTGGACAGGTCGATATGCAGGCCGGCGGCCTCGAACGACATGGACGGCACGCGGTCCGGCTCGGCCTCGAACAATCCGGCGATGGAGCGGCCCTCGGCGCCCTTCGCGGCGGCTTCGAGGCGGGACCAGGCGGCGGAGAGGTCGGTCATGCGCAATTCAGTTCCCGTTCAGGGCGAAGCGGAGCATCTACATGGGCCAGGGGTTATCAGATGCGCAGGCCGTCGTCTTGGTTCCCCGGCCCCGATTGACGAGGTGAAGGAGCTCGCCCATGTCGTGCGACGCCGTCGCGTCCGCCGCCGTCCTGTGGCTCGCCGCCATGGCGCCGCAGGAGCCGATGAAGCCGGAACTCACCATGCCGCCCTCGGCGGTCGCCCTGGAGCCGCTGTTCGCCGACATCGTGCGCCGCGCCGGGGCCCTGAAGCTCGAGGTCGAGGCCTTTCGCCGGGACGAAAAGCCCCTGAGCCCCGACTTCGCCGACAAGGTCGCCGAGCTGAGCGAGCTCGACATGAAGGGCCACCAGACCCTCGCCGCCCGCGGCACGGACGGCGACCTGAAGTGCATCCTGCGCGGCATCGCCGAGGACCTGTCGCTCAAGCTCGCCGCCATGAAGATGGCGCAGGACCCGGCGGCCAAGGACGAGGCCCTGGCCGACATGGTCTATCTGCTGAACGACAACGTCGAGGTGATCACCGCCCCGCCGCAGCCGCCGGCCTAGCGGGGTCAGTACTTCACGCTGCAGCCATAGGGCCGGGTGGCGGGCTCGGCCACCGGGCGGCCGGCCGCCAGGTCGTCCAGGGCGGCGACGACATAGTTCTTCGCCCCCTTCAGGCTCGCCGGGTCGGGCGTCGGCCTGTCGTCGATCCCGCCCGTGTAGACCAGGGTCCCGGCCGGATCGATGATGTACATGTGCGGCGTCGTCTTGGCGTCGTAGGCGCGCCCCACGTCGCCCTTGGGGTCCAGCAGCAGGGCGGTGTAGGCGGCCTTCTGCTTGGCCTTCCAGCCCTTGGCCGCCTGGCCGCTGAGATGGCCCTGCTTGCCGGGCGCCGAGGAGACGAGGGTCAGCCAGACCACCCCCTGGCCGACCGCCTTCTTCTGCAGGGCCTGCATGGCGCCCGCGCCGTAGTGCTTCTGCACATAGGGGCAGCCTTCGTTGGTCCATTCGAGCACGACGGTCTTGCCCTTGAACTCGGAGAGGCTGCGGGTCCGGCCGTCCGCGTCCACGGCGGAAAAGGCGGGGGCGGCCTCACCCAGGAGGGGCGCGGCGGCGGCGGGGGCGGCGAGGCCGAGGGCGGCGGCGGCCAGGCCGGCGGCCAGGAGATCCCTACGCGAACTCATGGTCATGGTCGTTTTCCTCCTTGGTTCGGCTTGCGAACTCACGATCCCCGGGCGGCGGCCTCCAGAGCCTGGACGACCGCCCCTTCGGTCAGAAGCTGGGGCAGAACCCGGGGCTCGCCGCCGCCCGCGGCGTAGACAAGATAGAGCGGCACGCCCGCACGCCCGTGACGGGCGAGCTCGGCGGCGATGGCGGCGTCCTTCCGCGTCCAGTCGGCCTTCAGATAGACCGCGCCGGTTCGCGACAGGGCGTCCGCGACCCCTTGCGTGGACAAGGCCACCTGCTCGTTCACCTGGCAGGTCACGCACCAGGCGGCGGTGTAGTTGACGAACACCGGCCGGCCCTCGGCGCGGAGGGCGGCGAGGCGCTCGGCGCTGTAGGCCTCATAGGGCACGGCGGCGGAGACCGGAGCGGATTCGCCGGCGGCGGCCGGCTGGCCGTAGGGCGGCCAGACCGCAGCGACCAGGGCCAGCGCCGCCACGGCGGCGGCGGCGAGCCCCGTGGCCCTGGCCCGGCCCTGGCCAGCCGCCCCTCGGCGCTGGGCCACGCCTGCCAGCCAGGCGGCGAACGCGGCGACCACCGCCGCGGCCAGGAGACGGGCCAGGCCGGCGGGGCCGACCTGCACGCTCAGCACCCACACCAGCCAGGCCGCGGCGCCGTACATCGGAAAGGCCAGCAGACGGCGCAGGCCGTCCATCCACGGGCCCGGGCGCGGCAGCCGGCGCAGCAGCGCCGGCGCGAAGGCGATCGCGGTGAAGGGCGCGGCGAAGCCGACGCCGAGGGCCAGGAACACCACCAGCGCCGAGGCGGGATCCTGCGTCAGGGCCCAGCCCAGGGCCGGGGCCATGAAGGGCGCCGTACAGGGGGCGGCCACCACCACGGCCAAGGCGCCGGTGAAGAAGGCGCCGAGAAGGCCCGCGCGGGAGGCGAGGCCCGCGCCGACGCCCTGCACCGAGGTTCCCACCTCGAAGACGCCGGAGAGGTTCAGGGCCACGGCCAGCATCAGCAGGGCGAGCGCGGCGACCACCGGCGGCGACTGGAGCTGGAATCCCCAGCCGACGGCCGCGCCCGCCGCCTTCAGGGCGATGAGGCCGCCCGCGAGGGCCAGGAAGGTGGCCAGCACGCCGGCCAGGAAGGCCAGTCCCTGGCGCCGGGCCGCGGCGTGCTCGTGTCCGTGCCCGGCCAGGGAGGCGGCCTTCATGGCCAGCACCGGGAAGACGCAGGGCATCAGGTTCAGGATCAGCCCGCCGAGGACGGCGAAGAGGGCGGCGAGGGGCAGGCCGAGCCCGGCGCCTGCGGGGCCTTGCGCCGGGGCGGGGGGCGGGCCCAGGCCGGCCGCGCCGGGGAGCGGGGCGCCGGCGCTGGCCTCGATCTCGAAGGCCTTTCCGCCGACCTCGAGCACGCCGCCAAGGGCGCTGGGCGCGTCGGCCTGCTGGAAGGCGTAGCCGGGCGTGATGGCGAGGGTCAGGCCTTCAGGACCGCGCTCGACCGATTGCGGCTCGGCGTGGTCGATGGCCGCGCCGGAAAAGGGGAAGAAATAGGCGTCGTAGGCGTCGAGGCCCTTCACGGCCGCGCCGGTGACGGCGAGCTTCAGCTTTCCATCGACGTTCTGGAACGACGCCGTCAGGCCGGCCGGCTTGGGAGAGACCGCGAGGGCCGCCTCGATCGGCCCGGCCCAGCGCGGGTCCTTCGGCGGCGGGGCGGCGGTCACCGGCAGGTCGATCTGCAGCGCCGCGTCCTCCGGCACGCAGATCTCTTCGCAGACCAGGAAGGTGGCGGCGGCCTTCAGGGTGACGCTCTGGCCGGGACGGGCGTCGGCCGGCGCGGTGATCGCCACCGGCAGCAGCACCTCGTCCTTGTAGCCGTAGTTCATCAGGGGGCCGGTGGGCTGCCGCTCGGGCGGCGCCCAGACGATGTCGCCCGCGGTCCAGCCGGGCGGCAGGGTCCAGGCGATGCGGGTCGCCTCGCCGGAATCGCCGGAATTGCGCCAGTAGGTGTGCCAGCCCTTGTCGATCTTCTGGCGCAGCGCCACGTAGACCGTCTGGCCGGGGAAGACGCCCTGGGAGGCGGGAACCAGCTCGGCGACCAGGTGGCCGGTGTCCACAGGCTGTGCGGCGGCCGGCGCCGACAGGGCGAACAGCGCCAGGATCAATCCCGCCAGGAAACGCGTCATGCCGACATCCCGCCCAAGGTGTTCATGCGGCTATATGGCGTGGTCGCCCGCCTGCGCAAACCGCTCGACATCATCTGCGGCCCCGCCATCATCGACGAATCAGCTTGATCGGGCGGGGAGACGGGCGTGCCGGGGGCATTCGACGACATCGAGATCGGGCAGGTGGTCTCCCTCGGCACGGCGGCGGTCGATGCAAAGGCTCTGGAGGCGTTCATCGCGGCGTTCGCTCCGGGCTGGCCCGTCGAGCGCGGCGCGCCCGACGCCATGGTCTACGCGATCTGGACCCGGCTGGATGCAACTTCGGTCGTCGGCTGGCCGCAGACCAAGCGGCTGGGCGTCGACGCCCTGCGCTGGGTGCGCAACCCGCCGGCCGGAGAGCTTCTGCGCGGGCGCATGACGGTGATGGGCAAGGACCCGGTGGGCGAGGGCAAGGGCATCATCATCGCCCAGCACGACCTTCTGGACGAGGCGGGGCGCCTCGTCTTCTCCTGCCTGACGCGGAGCGTGTTCGCCAGGTAGGAAGCGCCGCCCGCTCCCGGCGGGAGGGACGGCGCCCGGGCTCAGGCGTTGGCCGCCTGCGGAGCCTGGCTGTTGCGGTACATCGCCAGGGCGATCAGCCGGTCCCATCCGACCAGCGAGGTCAGGTGGGCGTAGATCTGCTGCAGGGCGCCGTTGTCGCGCAGCTCGGCGAGCTGTTCCGGCTTGAGCGCCTTCAGCTTGTCTTCCGACACGCCGAAGTATTCGGCGATCTTCTGCGGCTCGCCGGCGGTCCCGTCGGGATTGGTCGGCGTGAAGGTGGCGGTCTTCAGCTCGAACAGGTCCATGGCCCGGAGCAGCTGGACGAAGCTCATGGTGCGCTGGCGCTCGGCTTCGTAGTTGTTGCAGAACTCCATGCAGCTCTTCGTGTAATCCGACGGCTCGCCGTTGGCGTCGAAGAAGGGCATGTCGCCGCCTTCGACCACGAACTCGGCGTTGCGGTCGATGCACAGGATCATCTGGCCGGCCTTTTCGTCATTGGCGAAGACGAAGGGATAGCGGCGCACGTAGGCCGGGATGTAGACGCCGGCTTCGAACAGGCCCTGGTCGGTGACGAACATGTTTTCACCGGGGTTCAGGCCCATGACCGCCAGCGGGGTCTTCTCTTCGCCGACGAAGATGATCGGGCCGGAAAGCGCGGCCACCGGGAATTCGCCGACGGTGAGCGGCACCACGTGGCCGGTCTTGGCGAAGCTGAAAGGCCCGTCCATCCGCCTCACGCCGAGCTTGCCGTGCAGCTGCTGGGTCAGGGGCTCCGGCCTGGAATAGAAGAGCACGTTGCCGGTGATCTCGCCCTGGGCGGGGGTGGGTTCGGTCGCCATGGAAAACCTTCGAAGACGTTGGCCGCGACGGCGGGCCGGACAGCCCGGTGCGGCGAGGTTCGCGCTTCTAACCGATCCCGCCCAGGGCGGCAAATCACGGCCTGCAAGCCTTGCCAGGGTCGGGCCGAGCCGCTTCAATCTCCACGCATAATAAAGCTGCGCCTTGGCCGCTCTGCGGAGGAAATCATTTCATGCCTATCTATTACCCGGACATCCTGGATCAGAAGACCGAGCCCCGCACCTTCTCCTACGGGGACAAGGACGTGATCCTCTACGCCCTCGGAATCGGCATGGGCGCCGATCCCATGAACGAGACCGAGCTGGCCTTCGTCTACGAGAAGAACCTGAAGGTGGTGCCGACCGCGGCCACCGTGCTGGCCGCCTCGGCGCCGCGCGCGCCGGCGACCTCGAACAAGCCCGGCCATCGTCAGAGCCAGATCAACTTCCTGATGGTCGTGCACGGCGAACAGAAGGTCGAGCTGCACAAGCCGCTGCCCGCCAAGGGGACCTTCACCACCGAAAGCCGCACCATCGGCGCCTATGACAAGGGCGAAGGCAAGGGCGCGGTGATCATCAACGAGACCGTCTGGACCGACGAGGCGGGCGAGAAGGTCGCCACCCTGACCGGCTCCACCTTCGCCCGCGGGGACGGCGGCTTCGGCGGCCCCTCCGAGGGGGCGCCCGAGCCGCATGTGGCGCCGAGCCGCGCGCCGGACCTGTCGGTGGACTTCACCACCCGTCCCGACCAGGCGCTGCTGTACCGCCTGAACGGCGACCGCAATCCGCTGCACTCCGATCCGGAGGTCGCGCGCCGGGCCGGGTTCCAAAAGCCGATCCTGCACGGGCTTTGCACCTACGGCATCACCTGCCGCGCCGTGCTGCAGGCGATCACCGACTTCGATCCGGACCAGATCTTCTCGCACCAGGCGCGCTTCTCCGCGCCCGTGATCCCCGGCGACACCATCACGGTGGATCTGTGGCGCGACGGCAAGGAGATCTCCTTCGAGGCGCGGGTGAAGGCGCGCAACGCCACGGTCATCAAGAACGGCCTGACGGTCCTGCGCTGAGGAGAGACGTCATTCACATGCGGATCATCATCGTCGGGGCGGCGTTCGCCGTCCTGGCGGCCTGCGCGGGCGTCTCGGCGCCCGCGGGGGATGTCGCGCCGGCTCCGGCTCAAGCGGCCAAGCTGCAAGGCTACCTGTCGGCCGACGCCCTCCATGGGGCGCAGATCCTGCCGCCGCCGCCGGCGGCGGACTCCCCCCGGGGGCTGGCGGATCGCGCGGCCTATGAAGAGACCCGTGCGCTCAAGGACACGCCGCGATGGGCCGCCGCCATCCAGGACAACGACCTTTGGACCGGGGGCGCGGTGCGCCGGTATTCCTGCGCCCTGGGCGTCGACCTGTCCGAGAAGACGACCCCGGCGGTGATGCGCATCCTGCGCCGGATCGAGCTGGACGGCCGGACCGTGGGCACCCCGCCCAAGGACCACTACGCCCGTCCGCGCCCCGCCCTGGGCAACGACAAGCCGATCTGCGTGCCGCGCGCCGACTGGCTGAAGACCAACGCCTCCTACCCCTCCGGCCACTCCCTGGTGGAATGGTCCTGGGCGCTGATCCTGACCGAGCTGATCCCCTCCAAGGCCGACGTGGCGCTGAAGCTGGGCCAGGAGATGGGGGAAAGCCGCGTGGTCTGCGGGGTGCACTATCCCAGCGACGTTGAGGCCGGCCGCACCCTGGGCGCGGGCATGGTGGCCCGCCTGCACGCCGATCCGGCGTTCACGGCCGACATGGCCGCGGCGAAGGCGGAACTCGCCAAGCCGCCGCCGGCGCCCGTCGGCTGCGGGTGACGCGGCAGGGGCCGGCGCCGCGTCAAAGCGGCCGCTTCACGACCCTCACCTTGCCGCTGTCGCCGCCGCCGCAGAAGAAGCGGTCGCGGCCGTCGGACTCCAGGCCGGACACGCCCACGCCGGGCGGCAGGTCCAGGCGTTCGAGGACCTCGCCGCTCTCGGGGTCGATGCGGTTCAGACTGCTCTCCTCGCCCTCCCAGGCGCCGTGCCAGAGTTCGCCGTCTACCCAGGTGACGCCGGTGACGAGCCGCCTGGACTCGATCGTGCGCAGGATCGCCCCGGTGTCCGGGTCGATCTGGTGGATGCGGCGATCGCGGTACTGGCCGACCCAGAGCGTCCCCTCGGCCCAGGCGAGACCGGAATCGCCGCCCCCGCCCGGAGCCGGGATCGAGGCCAGCACCTGGCCCGTCTGCGGGTCCACGCGGTGGATGCGGTCCTCGGCGATCTGGAACAGGTGGCGGCCGTCGAAGGCCGTGCCCGCGTGCCCGGCGACGGCCAAGGACCCGACGGGCTCGCCGCTGACCGGATCGAGGGCGTTGATCCGCTCGCCGGACGCGTACCAGACGCGCTGGCCGTCGAAGGTGACTCCGGCCACCTCGTTCACGCCCTCGAAAGGGCCGTACTCGCGCACGATTTCTGCTGGGGCTCGTTTCATGGCGTTCAGCCTAGCCGGCGGGAAGCGGGGCGGGGAGTAACAAGGCAGTCGCGAATCCCGGCAGCGGCGGGGTGATCCAGCGGCAGGCGCGGCCGCGTCCCACGCCCTGCACCTTGCCGTCCGCAGCAAGCGTCTCGAGCGCCCGCTGGATGCGCCGCTGGCTGGCGCCGAGGGCGATCGCCAGAGCCGAACTCGACCAGGCTTCGCCGTCGGCCAGAAGGGCGAGCACGTCGGCGTGCCGTTCCTCGATGGGGCGGGCCAGCACGACGACCTGACGGCCCGCGGCAGGCTTCAGGGCGAAGCCGCCCGGCGTCGCGACGACGCGCGCGAGGCCTCGCAGCAGGGCGCGCAGCCGGCCGATCTCGACCCGCAGCCGGGCGCGGTGGGATTCGTCGGCGTCCCTGGCGCGGAAGGCGCGTGCGACGAGCGTCCCGCGCGAGGCCGCGCCCGGCCAGGCCTCGGCCAGGGCGCGGGCCAGCTCGAACAGCACGGGCCGGGTGGCGAGCGAGACGACAGCGTTCGGGGCCCTCACGGCGTTGCGGCAGGCGTCGAGCACCAGGACGTCGGCGGCCAGGATCGCCTCGACCTTATCGAGGCGCAGGGGGCGCTCGGCGCCGTGCGCGATCAGCCGGGCGGCCGGGGCGTCCAGCATCCGCGCCGCCGCTTCGACCTCGGCGACAAGGGCGCCGACGCCGGAGCGCCGTGCGGCCAGGCCGGCCTCGGCCAAGGCCGCGCGGGCCGCCCCAGCGCGCAGGCGGCGCATGGCGAGGCCGGCGAGGATCAGGGCGTGGATGGCGTAGAGGGCCGGCGGCAGGCGCGCGGCGTCCACCAGGGCGAGCGCCGCTTCCGCCTCGTCCAGGCGTCCCATCAGGAGCAGGCGGCGCACCTGCAGGTGCCGGGCGTGTGCGGCGTTGGCGGCGTCGCGGTGGTCTTCGAGCGCCTGTCGCGCGCCCTCAAGCGCGGCCTCGGGCCAGCCGAGATCTCGCGCGGCCAGGGCGATCTCCGCCTCGGCGACCACGCACCTGGCGCGGGCCACGGCCTCCCTGGGACCGAATGCGCGCGCGGCGCGCCGGACCAGGTCGCGCGCGCGCTCCAGGTCGCCGAGCTGGGCCATGGCGACGCCGCGCAGGGCGAGCGCGGGCGCATCCTCGCGCAGGGCCACCCGGTTGAGCGCGCCCAACGCGTCGCCCCGCGCCAGGGCGCGGGCCGCGGCCGTGATCAGGGAGTCCATGCAAATCCCGCCAAACTTGTAACTCTCCACCCCGCCGTGCGCGGCCCCAAGCTTGGCGCCGTCAGCAACACGCGACGAGCGGCGTCCACCTGGATGTCGCCCGAAACTTGGAGGTTTCAACCGTCATGACCACGACATCCGGCCGCATCCCGACTGCGGCGACCCTGGACGCGGGCCGGCCGCCGGTCGTCTCGCCCGAGGCCTGGGAAGCCGCACGCCAGCAGCTCCTGACGAAGGAGAAGGCGATGACCCGGGCCAGGGACGCCCTGGCCGCCGAGCGCCGACGCATGCCCTGGACGCCGGTCAGGGCCGACTATGCGTTCGCTGGGCCGGCGGGGCCGGCGAGGCTGATCGACCTGTTCGAAGGCCGCCGCCAGCTGATCGTCTACCGCGCCTTCTATGAACCGGGCGTGTTCGGGTGGCCCGAACGGGCCTGCCGCGGCTGTTCCCTGGTGGCCGACCAGGTCGCCCATGTGGCGCATCTGAACGCACGGGACACGACCTTGGCGTTCGTCTCCCGCGCGCCGCAGGCCGACATCGCGGGACTGAAGGCGCGCATGGGCTGGCGAATGCCCTGGTACACGATCACCGACAGCTTCGACGCCGACTTCGGCGTGGACGAGTGGCATGGCACCAACGTGTTCATCCGCGACGGCGGGCGCGTGTTCCGCACCTACTTCCTCAACAACCGCGGCGACGAGCAGATGGGCGGGACCTGGAACTACCTCGACATCACCCCGCTCGGCCGCCAGGAGGCGTGGGAGGACTCCCCGCCAGGCTATCCCCAGACGCCGACCTACAAGTGGTGGAACTGGCACGACAGCTACGTCGACGGCGCCGCCCCGGACCAGCGGTGGGTGGAGGTGAGCGATGCGGGCGAGGCGGCGTTCCGCAAGGCTGACGAGGGGGCGAGGGGATGAGCGCGGGCCTCGCGCGCCGGGCGGCGGATGGGCTCAACCTGGCCGCCGCCCCGGTCCTTGCGGGGATGGGCGCGGCTTCAGCGGCCTTTGGCGGCGCGACGGACATGCTGTGCGCCGCAGCGCCCGCCGCGCCGCTGAACGGCATGTCGATGATGTATCTGCTGATGGCGGCGTTCCATATGGGCCCCTGGCTGCGGCTCGCCGCCGGCCGAGACCCGGCGCGCCGCTAGTCGTCGAAGCCCACGAAGACGGCGGCTTCGTTCACCGACTTGCGGTTGGAGACCACCGCATTGGCGGGGAAGTCGTCGTCCGGCCAGCCCATGGCCACGCAGATCATGATCACCTGGTCGTCCGGGATGCCGGCGTGTTCGCGCACCACCGGCGACTGCATGATGCCCTGGCTGTTGATCACGCACCCCAGGCCGCGGGACCAGGCCGCGTTCACCAGGGCGTTGGTGACCGCGCCGCAGTCGAACGGGCCGATGTCGCCGCCGTGGATCGAGCGGTCGTAGGTGACGACGATGGAGACCGGCGCGTCGAACTGGCGAAAGCCGCGCAGCACCCAGTCGCGGCGCTGCTCCTGATTGTGCCGTTCGATGCCCATGGCCGCGAACAGCTGCTTGGCGATCTCGATCTGGCGCTCGCGGTGGACTCCCTCGTAGGCGCCGTGGCTGCGGAACTCCCGGGAGTCCGGCGTTCCCGCGAGGTTGCGCTCGGTGTTGCCGGCGCGGATTCGGTCGAGGGGTTCGCCCGTGACGACGTAGAAGTTCCAGGGCTGGGTGTTCAGCGAGGACGGCGCGCGCATGGCCAGGGCGATGATCTCCTCGATCAGCGCCTTGGGCACGGGTTCGGGCTTGTAGCCGCGGATGCTGCGGCGGCCCAGGACCACCTCATCATAGTTCGACGAGCGCATAGATTCCCCCCGGCCTGCGTCTGACGCGCAGGCTTCATCGACGGCTGAGGCTGCGGGCCTAGAGCCCCGGCAGCTTGATGCGGGCGGCCTGTTCGCGGCGGATGACCACCGGTTCGCCGCCGGTCAGGCTCTTCAGGCGCTCGGCCTCGGTTTCAGCGTCCACCGGGGCCGGCACGTTGTCGGCCGCCGCCGCCGCCGCGCCCGGAGCCGGGGCGTCGCCTTCGCGCCAGAACATCACCCGGTCGGCGAAGCTCTTGTCCTTGTGGGCCACGTCGCCGAACTCGTCGTCGACCACGTAGCGGATCAGCGGGTCGGCCTTGTCGGCGCCGGCCTTGGCCACCAGAAGCTGCTCGCCCTGCGAGCGGGACTGGGCGTCGCGCTGCCCAAGCAGGGCCACGCGGGCGGCGCTTTCCGGCTGCAGCTCCTGCGGGCGCGGTTCGCCGGGCGCGGGCGGGCGCAGGGCGTAGTCCGGCGGCACCACCAGCGGCGCCTTGGTCACGATGCGGAACTCGTCGGGCGTGACCTTGGTCATGCCCAGCGCCTGGCGCGTCGACTGGCAGCCGCCGAGGCCGGCCGCCGCGATCAGGGCGGTAGCGACGATCACACGGTTCAAACTCATGAGCTTATGGCTCCGTAGGGCCGCCCCCGGCCGGCAAAGAACGTTTCTGATACCCTAACCGCGCCGGTGACGCCAAGGCGGTTTAGCCCGCCCGCGACTTATCGCCGGTCAGGCTGTCGAGCAGCAGCAGGACGACGCCGACGGTGATGGCGCTGTCCGCCACGTTGAACACCCACGGGAACATCAGGCGGGAGAAGTCCAGGAAGTCGACGACCGCGCCGAAGCGGATGCGGTCGATGGCGTTGCCGATCGCCCCGCCGATGATCAGTCCCAGGGAGACCGCGGTCAGCCGGCGCTCGGCGTTGCGGGCCCATACCGCCAGCGCCGCGGCGACGACGAGCGAGAAGGCGCTGAGGGCCCATCGGCCAAGATCCTGGTCCGCCCGCAGCAGCCCGAAGCTGACGCCCTTGTTCATCACCATGGTCAGCGAGAACGGCCCGGCCACCGGCACGGACAGCCGCGCCGGCAGGTCGAAGACGTAGAGCACCCAGAACTTCACCGCCTGATCGACGGCGACGATGCTGGCCGCCAGGCCATAGGCCGCCCAGCCGAGCCGAGAGATGCGCCCCACGCTCAGGCTCCGCGCCCGTGGGCGGCGTCCCAGGCGGCGACCGCCTCGGCGTCGCGCGGCGTCAGGTCCGGATAGCGCGGATCCGAGCCGACCTGCGGCAGCACCTTCCAGGAGCGGGCGCATTTGGCGCCCTCAGCCCGAGCGACCACCACGGCGAAGCCCGGCTCGTCGGCGAGGCGGAAGGCGTCCTGCGGCGCGGCGGCGCCGACATGCAGAGCGGCCTGGCTGGTGATCACCACGTCCTCCAGGGGCATGTCCTCGCCGAACGGCCAGGCGAAGGCGCTGTCGGCGTAGACCTCCACCCTGGCGTCGAGTCCCGAGCCGATGGTCTTTTCGCGGCGGGCCACTTCCAGGGCGCCCATCACCACGCGGCGCACGGCCAGGGCCGAACCCCACTGGCCGACCACGGCCTCGTCGCGCCAGGCGTCGGGCGTGTGGGGCAGGACCCGCAGGGCGTTGGAGCCGGCGTCGGGGAAGCGGGTGGTCCAGGCCTCCTCGGTGGTGAAGGGGATCAGCGGGCCGAGCCAGGCGGTGATGCGCTCGAAGGCGAGATCCATGACCGTGCGCGCCGCCCGACGGCGCAGGCTGTCCGGCCGGTCGCAGTAGAGGGCGTCGCGGCGGATGTCGAACAGCAGCGTCGAAAGGTCGTTCTGGCAGAACTCGATGACCGGCCGCACCACGTCCTGGAACAGGTAGTCCTGGTAGGCGGCGCGCACCTGGCGGTCGAGCTCCCACAGCCGGTGCAGGATGTAGCGCTCGAGCGGCGGCATGTCCGCAGGCGAGACCCGCTCGGCGTCATCGAAGCCGGCGAGGGCGCCGAGCAGATAGCGCAGGGTGTTGCGGATTTTGCGGTAGGCGTCGGTGGTGGTGGCCAGGATCGTCTTGCCGATCCGCTGGTCCTCCGCGTAGTCCACCATGGCGGCCCAGAGGCGCAGGATCTCGGCGCCGGAGTCCTTGATCACCTTGTCCGGGTCGACGGTGTTGCCCTTGGACTTGGACATCTTCTCGCCGTTCTCGTCCATGGTGAAGCCATGGGTGAGGATGGCGTCGTACGGCGCGCGGCCCCGGGTGCCGGAGCTTTCCAGCAGCGAGGACTGGAACCAGCCGCGGTGCTGGTCCGAGCCCTCGAGATAGAGGTCGGCCGGCCAGCGGGTGTGTTCGCGTCCCTCCAGCACGAAGGCGTGGGTGGAGCCGGAATCGAACCAGACGTCGAGGATGTCCTCGACCTTCTCGAAGCGCTGCGGATCGTGGGAGCCGAGGAAGTCGGAGTCCGGCCGGTTGAACCAGGCGTCGGCCCCCTCCTTGGCGATCAGTTCGACGATGCGGGCGTTGACGGTCTCGTCGTGCAGCGGCTGGCCCGTCTCCTTGTCGACGAACATGGCCAGGGGCGCGCCCCAGGCGCGCTGACGGCTGATCAGCCAGTCCGGCCGGCTCTCGACCATGGTGCGGATGCGGTTCTTGCCGCCGGCCGGATGGAAGGTGGTGGCCTCGATCGCCTCCAGCGCCGTCTCGCGCAGGGTGCGCCCGCCGTGCACCGGATCGTCCAGCCGCTGGTCCATGCGGATGAACCACTGCGGCGTATTGCGGAAGATCACCGGCGCCTTGGAGCGCCAGGAGTGCGGATACGAATGCTCCATCCGGCCGCGCGCCAGCAGCCGGCCGGCGGCGATCAGCTTCTCGATCACCGCATCATTCGCAGGCCCGAACTTGCCGGCCTTCTTGCCCTCGGTCTCAAGCACCTTCAGCCCGCCGAAGAGGGGCACGTGCGGATAATAGGCGCCGTCCGGATCGACGGTGTCGGGGATCTCCCGATGACCGTGGGCCAGCCAGACCAGGTAGTCGTCCGCCCCGTGGCCTGGGGCGGTGTGGACGAAGCCGGCGCCGGCCTCGTCGGTCACGTGGTCGCCGGCGAGCATCGGCACCTGGAAGGCGTAGTGGGTGTCGAGCGCCGCCAGGGGGTGCTCCAGCACCGCGCCTTGGGGATCGAAACGCTCGATGCGCCGCCACCGGGCGACCTTGGCCGCCTTGAAGACGTCCTCGGCCAGCTTCTCGGCCACGATCAGCCGGTCGCCCGCCTTGGCCCAGGGCTCGAAGGCGAGCCCCTCCTCCATGGCCTCGACCTGGTAGACCGCGTAGGCGATCGCGTCGTTGTAGGCGACGGCGCGGTTGGCCGGGATCGTCCAGGGCGTGGTGGTCCAGATCACCACGCTGGCGCCGCGGGAAGCGTCCGAGCCCTCCACCACCGGGAACTTCACCCAGATCGTCGGACTGACGTGGTCATGGTACTCGACTTCCGCGTCCGCCAGGGCGGTGCGCTCGACGGGGCTCCACATCACCGGCTTGGACCCGCGGTAGAGCTGGCCGGAGGCGACGAACTTGTGGAACTCGGCGACGATCGCCGCCTCGGACGCAAAGTCCATGGTGGCGTAGCGGTTGTCCCAGTCGCCCAGCACGCCCAGGCGCTTGAAGCCCTCGCGCTGCACGTCGATCCAGTGCGCGGCGTAAGCCCGGCACCGCTCGCGGAACTCGGCCTTGGACACTTCGGACTTGCGCCGGCCCTGGGCGAGAAGCTCCTCCTCGATCTTCCACTCGATCGGCAGGCCGTGGCAATCCCAGCCGGGCACGTAGTCGACGTCGTAGCCAAGGGCGAAGCGCGATCGGACCACGAAGTCCTTCAGCGTCTTCTGCAGCACGTGGCCCACGTGGATCGCGCCGTTGGCGTAAGGCGGGCCGTCGTGCAGCACGAACAAGGGCGCGCCCGCCGCCTGCCGCGTCTTGCGCAACTGGTGGTACAGGCCCTCGGCCTCCCAGCGGGCCAGGATTTGGGGCTCCTTCTGGGGCAGGCCCGCGCGCATGGGAAAGGGCGTGTCGGGAAGGAAGACGGTCTCGCGATAATCGCGGCCAGCAGTCTCGGCGTCGTCGGCCATGGGTCTTTCCAACGGGGTTCGGAGGATGTGCGGCAGGACCCGGCGCGCGCTGGAGGTCGTCCGGCGGCGTCACGCCGGGCGGATAATTCGCAGAGCCGTCCGAACCGAGGTCATGGCGTGGGGCTGTAGCAGAGGGCGCGGCGCGGTTCAAACGCCGCCGACTCCTCCTCAGAAGTCCGGCGTCAAGAGTTCGCGGGCCTGGCGCGCGTCTTCGCGGATCTGGGCGACCATGGCGTCGAGGCCGTCGAACTTGAGTTCGGGCCGCAGGAAGGCGACGAGGTCGGTCTCAAGGGTCTGGTCGTACAGATCCTCGTCGAAGTCGAACAGCCAGACTTCCAGGCGCGGGTCCACCTCGCCGACGGTCGGGTTGACCCCGATGTTGGCGACGCCCGGCACCTCGCGTCCGTCGGGCAGGCGCGTGCGGGTGGCGTAGACGCCGAAGCGGGGCGTCACATAGTCGTCCAGGGCGATGTTGGCGGTCGGAAAGCCGAGCTGTCGGCCGAGCTTGCGGCCGTGCAGCACCACGCCCTCGATGGCGAAGGGGCGGCCCAGGACGGCGGCCGCATCCTGGGGGCGGCCCTCGCGCAGAGCCTGGCGCACAGCCGTGGACGAGAACTTCTCGTCCTCCTGGCCGACGGCAGGGGCGATCGAGACGCCGAAGCCGAACGCCTCGCCGTATCCGGCCATGATCTCCGGGCTGCCGGTGCGGCCCTTGCCGAAGGAGATGTCGAAGCCGACCGCGACGTGGGCCACCCCCAGTCCCTGGTGCAGCACCTCCTCGGCGAACTGGCGGTCGGTCAGGTTCGCGAGTTCGGCGTCGAACGGCAGCACGTAGAGGAGGTCGACGCCCAGGGCGGCCAGCGCGCGGGCCTGCTGCTCCGGCTTCATCAGGCGGAAGGACGGCGCGTCGGGCTGGAAGATGCGGCGCGGGTGCGGCTCGAAGCTGACGACCCCCAGCGGCGATTTCAGCTCGCCGGCGGCCCGGGCCGCCAGGGCGATGACGTGCTGATGTCCACGGTGGACCCCGTCGAAATTGCCCAGGGCGACCGAGGCACCCCGGTCCGCCGCCGCCAGGTCCTTCCAGCTTCGCACGATGCGCATGTGTCAGGCGCTCCGGCGCGGAACCATGACGACCGCCTCGCCGTCCACCACGGTCTTGCCGTCCACCAGGCAGACGGTGGCGAGGGTGACGTGGCCGCGCCGCTCGTCGAGGGTCTGCACCGTCACCCGGGCCGTGACCGCGTCACCGATCCGCACCGGCCGGCGGAAGCGCAGCGACTGGTTCAGATAGATGGCGCCCGGGCCGGGCAGGCGCGTGCCCAGCACCGCCGAGATGTAGGCCGCCGACAGCATGCCGTGGGCGATGCGTTCCTGGAAGGTCGTGGTCTTGGCGTACTCGGCGTCCAGGTGCACGGGATTGGTGTCGCCGGACACCTCGGCGAACGACTCGATGTCGGCGGCGGTGACCACGCGCGTCAGGTCCGCGCTCTGGCCCACGGTCAGATCCTCGAAATGGATGCCCTTCACCCCGGCCCTCCTGTCCCAGTGGTCTCCTTAGCCGCCCTGGCGTCCGATGCGAAGCGTCCTGGGCGGCGCGCTCACCATTCAAGGTCCGCGGCGACGAAGGCGGCGCTGTGGCCGCCGCGGGCGAGCAGGCCGTCCACGGCGGCGGCGTCCAGGCCGCTCTCGCCCACCGTCTCGGCCCCGTGGATGCCGCTGGCGATGAACAGCACGTCCAGGCCCTGGGCGTTGGCGCCGGCGACGTCGGTTGCCAGGCCGTCGCCGATGCAGAGGATGCGCTCGCGCGAGACGCCGCGGCCGGCCAGACGTTCGGCCTCGGCGACCGAAAGGTCGTAGATCGCCGGATGCGGCTTGCCGGCCATGCTCACCCTCCCGCCGAGGGAGGCGTAGAGCTGGGCGATGGCGCCGCCGCAGTAGATCAGCTTGTCGCCGCGCTGCACGACGATGTCGGGGTTGGCGCAGATCATCTCGACGCCGCGGCCGGCGGCGGCGCTCAGGCGCTCGCGATAGTCCTCCGGCGTCTCGACTTCGTCGTCATAGGGGCCGGTGCAGGAGATGAACGCCGCAATGCCGGGACCCGCAAACTGCAGGCCCAGGCCTTCGTACAGCGCCCCGTCCCGCTCGGGGCCGATGGCCCAGGCCGGACCGGGGGCGCGCGCGGCCAGGAGCGCGCGCGTGGCGTCGCCCGAGGTGACCAGGGCCGACCAGGCCGCGCGCGGCACGCCGAGGGAATCGAGCTGTTCCACCACCGGCGGGTGCGGCCGGGGCGAATTGGAGATCAGCACCACGGGGCCCCGTTCGGCGCGAAAGCGGGCGAGGGCGGCGCAGGCGGCGGGGAAGTGCTCCCGCCCGTTGTGGATCACGCCCCAGACGTCGCTGAGCAGGACGTCGTAGCGGTCGGCGACGGCGGAGAGGCCGGAGATAAGCTTGGGCGCGGTCATGGGCGGGGGCGGTAGCGGGCGCGGACGGCGCGGTCAATCGCCCGGGCGCATGGAGCGGCCCCGGCGGGGGCGGCGTCAGGCCCGTCCGCCCATCCGGCGGCGCAGGCTGTTGCGCAGGAAGTCGGCCGGCGGGTCCGCCTCGGCCAGCACCTGGTCGCGGATCGGCCGCGGTTCGCCGAACAGGTGCCCCTGGCCCAGCGAGATGTCGAGTTCGAGGATGTCGACGATCTGGCGCTCGCTCTCGACCTTCTCGGCGATGATCTCGACGCCGTAGCGACGGGTCAGGGCGGCGAAGTCCTCGGCGGCGAGGTCCGGCAACGATTTCAGGACCAGCCGGCCGTCGCGCTCGACCATCTCGTCCAGCAGCACCTTGGCGGCGATCTTGACGAACTTGACGTCCGACCGGGCCAGGTCGTGGAAGTCGAAGTCGAGGTTGACCACCTTGTCGAGCGAGAAGCGGAAGCCGAGGTCGGCCAGCTTGGCCATGTTGCGCGCCTCGACGGCGCCCCGCGCGTCGAAGGCCGCCTGGCCGAGCTCGAAGATCAGCGCGCCGGCCAGGTCGCGGTTGGCCGACAACAGCTCCAGGAACTGCGGGAAGAAGGTCTCGTCGGCGAGGCTCGCCAGGGAGACGTTGCAGAAGATGCCCACCTTGCGGTCCTGCTTGGCCAGGCGCCGCACGATCTGGACGCAGCGGAACAGCAGCAGGTTGTCGATCGCCGTGACCAGGCCCTCCGGCTCGGCCACCGCCAGGTACTCGGCCGGCATCATCACCCGGCCGGTGGGGTCGCGCAGGCGCGAGAAGCTCTCGTAGTACATGGTCCGCCGCTGGGGCAGGCCGACCACGGGCTGCAGGTAGAGATCGACGCGGTTGTCGGCCAGGGCCTCGCGCACCGTCTCCAGCAGGGCGGCGGACTGGCGCACGTCCTGGCCGATCCGCGGGACCAGCGGACCGGTGGCGACCCGCTCCTCCAGGCGCTGGCTCATGCGCTGCACCAGGCCCTCCAGCATGTGGACCTCGTCGGACAGCGCCTCGGAGCGGCGCAGGGCGTCCTCGCTGACGGTCTCCACCACCTGGGACACGCGGCGGTCGATGTTCTCGATCTGGTCGATCAGGATCCGGTGGGCCTCGCGCACCGCTTCGATCTCGTTGCGGATCTGCGCCGAGTCCAGCGCGCGCTCGATCAGGCCATGGAAGGCGAAGGCCAGGCCCAGGCCGCCGACGAGGGCCGCGACGCCCGCGCCCCAGCCGCCCCCGTTGCGCCAAAGCGACAGGGCGATGATCAGCGCCAGACAAAGATAGGCGCCGCAAAGCAGCGCCAGGGTGAGCCGTCGCATGGGTCCGCCGGTCCGAATCGCAACGAAGTATCGAACGCGGCCGCAGGCGAAGTCGAATGGATTAACGACCTGCCCCCCGTCCCGCGCCTATCCGCCGCAAGACTTAGCGCGTCGGAACGGGCGCGTCTCCACGATAGTCGTAGAAGCCGCGGCCCGCCTTGCGGCCGAGCCACCCGGCCTCGACGTACTTCACCAGCAGCGGACAGGGCCGGTACTTGGAATCCGCAAGGCCCTCGTAGAGGACGTTCATGATCGACAGGACGGTGTCCAGGCCGATGAAGTCGCCCAGCTCGAGCGGGCCCATCGGATGGTTGGCGCCCAGCTTCAGCGCCGTGTCGATCGCCTCCACCGTGCCGACCCCTTCGTACAGGGTGTAGATCGCCTCGTTGATCATCGGCACCAGGATGCGGTTGACGATGAACGCGGGGAAATCCTCGGCGTTGGCGGTGGTCTTGCCCAGCGACCGGGCGAAGTTGACGGCGGTCTCGTAGGTCACCGCGTCCGTGGCGATGCCGCGGATGATCTCCACGAGGTTCATCAGCGGCACGGGGTTCATGAAGTGCAGGCCGATGAAGCGCTCGGGCCGGTCGGTGGCCGAGGCCAGGCGCGTGATCGAGATCGACGAGGTGTTGGACGCGAGCAGCGTGTCGGGGCCCAGATGCGGGGAGAGGGCCTTGAAGATCGTCTTCTTGATCTCCTCGTCCTCGGTGGCCGCCTCGATGGCCAGGTCCGTCGCGCCTACGGCCTGAAGCTCGGCGGCAGGATGGATGCGGGCCATGGCCGCTTCCATCTGGGCCGGCTCGATGATGCCGCGGCCGACCTGGCGGGCCATGTTCTTCTCGATGAGCTTCAGGCCTGCGGTGATCCTGTCCGGCGCCACGTCGTGGAGCAGCACGTCGTAGCCGCCCAGCGCACAGACATGCGCGATGCCGGATCCCATCTGGCCTGCGCCGATGACGCCAACCGACTTGATATCAACCATGCCGCCTAAGCCCCAATTATGCGGATGCGGTGCGCGCCGCGCCGCTTGTGACGTTCTTCTAACATGGGCCGCGCCGCCGCCGCCAAGGCTTTTGCTGCGCCGCAGCGAGGGCGGCGCGGCAGACTGTGGCGCCGAGGACGCGCCGAAAAGGCGCCGCCGACCGCAGGGAGGGCGCCGCCGCAGGACTGCGCGCCCAGGCTGTGCGAATCCTTCGCCGCCCACCTGAAACGCAGAAGGGGCGGCCCGGAAGCCGCCCCTTCGCTCAACACTTCGACACCGGAGCGTCGGCTGACGGGCCAGGAGGCCCGGATCGCCTTACTTGCCGGCCGCGGACAGGGCGTCCATCAGCTCCGGCACGGCGGTCTTGTAGTCGGCCACCAGGCCATAGTCGGCCACCTGGAAGATCGGCGCGTCGGCGTCCTTGTTGATCGCGACGATCACCTTGGAGTCCTTCATGCCGGCCAGGTGCTGGATGGCGCCGGAGATGCCGATGGCGACGTAGAGCTCGGGCGCCACGACCTTGCCGGTCTGGCCGACCTGGTAGTCGTTGGGGGCATAGCCGGCGTCCACCGCCGCGCGGCTGGCGCCGACGGCGGCGCCCAGCTTGTCGGCCAGGGGCTCGATGACCCGCTGGAACTCTTCGGCCGAGCCCAGGGCGCGGCCGCCGGAGACCACGATCTTGGCCGCGGCCAGTTCCGGGCGGTCCGACTTGACGAGCTGCTGGTCGATGAAGTGCGTCTTCGGCGCGCCGTCGCCGGCGGCGATCGATTCCACGCTGGCCGAGCCGCCTTCAGCGGCCGCCTTGAAGGCGGTCGGACGGACGGTGACGACCTTCTTGGCGTCGGAGGACTGGACGGTCTCCAGGGCGTTGCCCGCGTAGATCGGGCGCACGAAGGTGTTGGCGTCCACCACCTCGATGGCGTCGGAGATCTGCGAGACGTCGAGCTTGGCCGCGATGCGCGGGGCGATGTTCTTGCCCTGCGAGGTGGCGGGCACGAGCAGGGCGTCGTAGCCGCTCATCAGCGGAACCACCAGGGCCGAGAAGGCCTCGGCCAGGCCCTGGCCCAGGGCGTCGCTCTCGGCCAGCAGGACCTTGCGCACGCCAGCGATCTTGGCGGCGGCGTCGGCCGCGGCCTTGGCGTCCTTGCCGGCGACCAGCACGTCCACGTCGCCCGAAACGGCCTGGGCGGCCGTGACGGTCTTGTGGGTGTTGTCCTTCAGCGTGGCGTTGTCGTGATCGGCGATGACGAGAACGGCCATTAGAGCACCCCCGCTTCGTTCTTCAGCTTCATGACCAGGTCAGAGGCGGTCTCGACCTTGATGCCGCCGCCGCGCTTCGGCGGCTCGGTGACCTTCAGCACCTTCAGGCGCGGCGAGGCGTCGACGCCCAGGGCGCCGAGTTCCTTCACGTCGAGGGGCTTCTTCTTGGCCTTCATGATGTTCGGCAGGCTGGCGTAGCGCGGCTCGTTGAGACGCAGGTCCGCGGTCACCACCGCCGGCAGGTCGACGTCGATCGTCTGCAGGCCGCCGTCGACTTCGCGGGTCACCTTGGCCTTGCCGGCCGAGAGCTCCACCGAGGAGGCGAAGGTCGCCTGGGGCCAGTCGAGCAGGGCCGCGAGCATCTGGCCGGTGGCGTTGTTGTCGCCGTCGATCGCCTGCTTGCCCATGATCACCACGTCCGGGTTCTCCTCGGCGATCACCGCCTTGAGCACCTTGGCCACGGCCAGCGGCTCCAGATCCTGGTCGGTCTGGATCAGGATGGCGCGGTCGGCGCCCATGGCCAGCGCCGTGCGCAGGGTTTCCTGCGCCTGGGTCGGACCGACGGAGACGGCCACCACCTCGGTCGCCGCGCCCTTTTCCTTCTGGCGCACCGCCTCTTCGACGGCGATTTCGCAGAAGGGGTTCATGGACATCTTCACGTTGGCCAGGTCGACGCCCGACTGGTCGGGCTTCACCCTCGCCTTCACGTTGTAATCGATCACCCGTTTGATCGGGACCAACACCTTCATGGGTCGCTACCGCCTCAAATTAGAATGGCTAGAGAAATGGTCGGATGGGGGCATAACGGTTCCGGCGCGCAATGCAAGCCGCGCGAACGCCTCAATTCGGGATGAAATGACCTCTAGGCGCCCGCAGGCCTCCTCGACTAGAGCAATTTCATGAACCGTACGATCAATCGCCTGAAGCTGATCTTCGTCGCCATCTTCGCCGTGTCCTGCGTGGGCGTCCTGGTCTACCACGTGGGCTGGGAGTGGCCGCGGCAGAAGTGCGAAGCCAAGGGCGACTGGTGGGACTGGCAGGGCCGCACCTGCGCCCATCCGATCCTGATCTCCGACATCACAGGCCGGACGATGGAAGAGGTCCAGGCGGAGAAGGCGGCCGCCGCCAAGGCGGCTGCGGCCAAGGCGGCTGCGGTCCCGGCCGAGCCCGCCCCGAAAGCCGCGACGCCCGCCCAGCCCTGACGACGACGGCCTAACGCGTCGCGCCGGATTTCCAGAACACCTCGGCCTTGCCGCGGTCGTTGGCGTAGCGCGCGGCCACGAACAGGAAGTCGCTGAGCCGGTTCAGGTACCGGATCGCGGGAGCGCCGACCGGCTCGCCCCCCTCGTCGCGCAGGCGGATGGCGGCGCGCTCGGCCCGGCGGCACACCGTGCGCGCCAGGTGCAGGGCCGCCGCCGCGGCCGTCCCGCCCGGCAGGATGAAGGATTCCAGCGGCGGCAGATCCGCGTTCATGCCGTCGATCTCCGCTTCCAGCCGCTCCACCGGGCCGTCGACCATGCGCAGCACCTGGTCGGCCGCCTCGTCGGCCCGCGGCGGCGTGGCGAGGTCGGCCCCGAGGTCGAAAAGCTCGTTCTGAATCCGTCCCAGCATGGTGTCGAAGACGTCGTCGCCCGCCGTGTGCAGCCGCACCAGGCCGACGCACGCGTTGGTCTCGTCCACGGCGCCGTAGGCCTCGACCCTCAGGGAGGCCTTGCTCACGGGGGCGCCGGTCGCCAGGCGCGTCACGCCGTCGTCTCCCGCCCGGGTGTAGATGCGGTTCAGCGTGACCATGGCGTCGGCCTCACCCGCGGCTGCGCCACCAGACGGCGGCGACCAGCAGGGCCACCGCCACCGCCTGCAGCAGCACCCGCAGCCGCATGAGCTTGTTGGAATAGGAGCGTCCGAAGTCGCCGCCGCGGAACAGGGCGTAGATGCCGATTCCCAGGGTGACGGTCACCGCGAACAGCGACAGCGGGATCAGGATGTCGAAGAGGTTGGGCATGGGCGCCAGTCTATTCGGCGCCGCGGGGGCGCGCCACCACACACGAGGTTCCGCGTATTGCGTTAGTTGAATGCGCTCATTAAGCACCGTTACCTGCGTCAAGGAGGATCGGGCTCTCGCTATACGTGCATATGTCCCGCCTGCATCCGTACTGCGACGCTCAGTCGCAATGTATACAAGGCCGACATGCGATACTCGGCCCGTGCTCCGTATCGCGTACCGGGGTACGCTGAACACGATCGACGAAAGCTGTCGCCCGCCTGCCGCGGCGGCGAGGCCAAAGGACCTTCCGATGAATCCAGAGCCTGCCGACACCGCCATGAGGCCGGAGCGGCAAGAAGCGGAGGAAGAGATCCGCCAACTGATCACCGACCTGCGGGACGCCGCGCAGGACGGGCGCCGGTTGGTCCGCCGCTACGCCGAGCTGCTGGAGAAGATCGTAGACGATTACTGCGTCGAATTTGAGAACCGCGCCGAAGCGGCGCTAGCGAGGTTAGACGTTCAATGAAACACGTGACCGGAAATATTCTGCCGGCTGGTGAAGCAGACGTTCGCGTTCCCACACGCCGCGCGCTCGCCAAGCAGCAGACGCGCGCCAAGGTGCTGGCCGCCGCCCGCAGGCTGTTCAGCGAAGAGGGCTACGAAGGAGCCACCATCCGCGACATCGCGGCCGCCGCGGGCATGTCCACCGGCGCAGTGTTCGCCAACTTCACCGACAAGACCGACCTCTTCCACGAGATCATGGTCGCCGACCTCGGCCAGCTCGCCGAACAGATGCGCGAGGCGGCCGGGCGGGCGCGGACGGTCGACGAGGCGCTCCTGAAGATCTTCATGGCCGGCTACGCCTTCTACAAGGGGCAGCTTCCCCTCGCGCGGGCGGCCTTCAGCGTGTCCTGGACCGCCGACCACGGTCAGGTGCTGCGCCGGATCGAGCCGTCCGCGGCCCTGATCGAACTCATCGCCGAGGAACTGAATGCGGCCGTGGGCCGCGGCGAGCTCTCGCGCGAATGTGAGGTGAAGCTGCGCAGCCAGATGCTGTTCGACTGCTACTTGTCGAACTACCCGCAGGCGATCTTCGACGGCTGGAGCCTGGACGCGTTGCAGACGCGTTCGCGCGACCAGATCCGGATCATCCTGGCGGGCGCCCGCCGCGCCTGAGGCGCGGCGCGCCTTCCGGGAAAGAACACAAGCCGAGAACGGCGAAAAAAGGGGGGGACAGGACATGCGCCAGGCGCAGAAGGCGGCGACGCGCCAGCGGGTGCTGGACGCCGCCCGGAACCTGTTCGAGACCCTCGGCTACGAGGAGACCACCGTACGGGCGATCGCGCGGGAAGCCGGCGTCGCGGTCGGCAGCGTCTTCACCACCTTCGCCTCGAAGAGCGAAATCCTCAGCCAGGTCATGGCCGACCGGCTCGACGACCTCTACGCCGAGCTCGACCGGGTGGTGCCCTGCCTGCGCGGCTCGACGGCCGATCGGCTGCGCTCGATATTCGCGATCCACTTCAACTTCGAAACCCGGCGCACGCGCCTGTTCCTGGCCCACATCGCCGCCGCCTACGATTGGACGCGCAGTCCCGCGGCCATGCCCTACGGACGCAATCCGCGGCTTAAGCAGATCATCTTCGACTGCCTAGCCGAGGGCGCGGCGCGGGGCGACGTGGATCTCGGCGTCGATCTCCAGGAAGCGGTCGACCTGCTGATGGCCGCCTATGCGTGGACCTATCGGCTGGCGGCCTGGGAAGGCGCCGACGCGAACGCGATGAGCGCGGTGATGGACCGCCAGATCGGACTGATCAGCGACGGCCTGCGCCCGCGGGGCGCGGCCTCGCCGCTGATCTAGAGGTCAGTTTCCGCCGTCGAGCAGCCGGCGGGCGATCACCTGGGCCTGGATCTCCCCGGCGCCCTCGAAGATGTTGAGGATCCGCGCGTCGGCGAGCACGCGGCTGACCGGTTGCTCGACGGCGAAGCCGGTCCCGCCGTGGATCTGCACGGCGTTGTCGGCCGCGGCCCAGGCGACCCGCGCCGCCACCAGCTTGGCCATCCCGGCCTCCAGGTCACAGCGGCGCCCTTCGTCCTTGGCGCGGGCGGCGAACCAGGCCAGCCGCCGGGCGCCCAGGAGCTCGGCGGCCATCATCGCCAGCTTGTTGGCCACCCGCGGGAAGTCGCCGATCGGCCGGCCGAACTGGCGGCGCTGCAGGGCGTAGTCCAGTCCCAGGTCCAGGGCGTTCTGCGCCACGCCGATGGCGCGCGCGGCGGTCTGGATGCGAGCCGATTCGAACGTCGCCATGAGCTGGACGAAGCCCTGCCCTTCCTGGCCTCCCAGCAGGGAGTCGGCCGGCACGGCGAAGCCGTCGAAGGCCAGTTCGTACTCCTTCATGCCGCGATAGCCGATCACGCCGATCTCTCCGCCCGTGAGCCCGTCGACGGGAAAGGGGTCGGCCTCGGTCCCGCGCGGCTTCTCGGCCAGCAGCATCGACAGGCCGCGGTGGTCCTTCGACTGCGGGTCGGTGCGAACCAGCAGGGTCATCAGGTCCGCGCGCGCCGCATGGGTGATCCAGGTCTTGGCGCCGGTCACGCGCCACACCTCGCCATCGCGCACGGCCCGGGTGCGAAGCGACCCGAGGTCCGACCCGGACTCCGGCTCGGTGAAGACGGCGGTCGGCAGGACCGCGCCCGAGGCGATGGCCGGCAGCCAGCGGTCCTTCTGCTCTGGGGCGCCGTGGGCCAGGATCAGTTCGGCGGCGATCTCGGACCGGGTGCCCAGGGAGCCCACGCCGATGTAGCCCCGCGAGAGCGCCTCGGAGACCACGCACATGGCGGTCTTGCCCAGGCCCGATCCGCCGTAGGCTTCCGGCACCGTCAGGCCGAAGACCCCGAGCGCCCCCAGCTCTTCCACCAGGGGCAGCGGGATGAGCTCGTCGTTGAGATGCCACCCGTGCGCAAAGGGTGCGATCTTCTCCGCAGCGAAGGCGTGGAACTGGTCGCGCACCTGCTCCAGGGTCTCGTCAAGGCCGCTGGCCTCGAGCGAGGGGCGGCCGCGGGCGTGCTCCAGAAGCTCGACGATGCGCGTCTTCACCGCCTGGCCGGCGCCGGGCCGCAACGCCTCGACGATCGGCGACAGGGCCGCGGCGTCCAGGCCGAAGTCGCCCGGACGGACGGTCTCGCCCTGGTTCATCGGCAGGCCGCCGGCGAGCTGAGACAGATACTCGAACGCCAGCAACTGGGCGGGGAGGGCCTCTGCCTCGCCCAAGGCTCCGCGCGCCTCCAGCGCCTGGGCCCACCCGGCGGTCTGGGCCAGGGTCTCGGCGTAGCTGGCGGCCCAGGCCAGGCCGTGCGCCAGGTGCTGTTCGGCGTCGAGGGCGGCGCGATCGAGCCGGCCGTCCCGGCTGGCGCGCTCGGCCAGGACCGTGCGCATGCGCGCGGCGAGCCCCTGGGCGGCGTCGGCGCCGCGGCGGAGCAGGTCGGGAAGGTCCGGAAGGATCAGATCGGTCATGCGCGCGCTCTAGCCGGGAGTCCTTGCGTCATGCCACGGGCTTTGATTATACATTGTAAAATAAAAATGGAGCGTCCGATGATCATCGTCCACCACCTGAACGACTCCCGCTCGCAACGCATCCTGTGGCTGCTCGAAGAACTCGGCGCGCCCTATGAGATCAAGCACTACGCGCGTGACGCCGCCACCCGGCTGGCGCCGCCCGAGCTGACGGCGGTGCATCCCCTCGGCAAGTCGCCGGTGATCACCGACGGCGACCAGCGTGTCCACGAATCGGGCGCCATCATCGACTACCTGATCCGCCGGCACGGCGGCGGGCGGCTGGCGCCGAAGCCGGGAAGCGCCGAGCACGAGTCCTACCTGCAGTGGCTGCACTACGCCGAGGGCTCGGCCATGCTGCCGCTGATGATGTTCATGTACGTGGCGCGCCTGGGCGAGGCGGGGGCGCCGCTGCATCCGCGCATCGACGGCGAGATCGCCAACCACCTCGGCTATGTCGATGCCGCGCTGGCCGGCCGCCAGTTCCTGGTCGGCGATGAACTCACCGGGGCTGACGTGCAGATGAGCTTCGTGGGCGAAGTCGCCGGCGCCTTCGGCCGGCTGCCGACCTATCCGAACCTCGCCGGCTGGATTCAGCGGCTGCATGCGCGTCCGGCCTTCAAGGCCTCCATCGAAAAGGGCGGCGCCTACGGCCTCGCCGGCTGAGGCGGCCTAGTCGTCGAGCACCGCGCAGGTCAGGCGCTCGACATCGGCGGCCAGGTCTTCGGGCGCCCGGATCGTCCAGTCGTCGGCGGCCCCAGGGGCCAAGGCCGGGACCTTGCGGCCGTCCGAGAAGATCAGAACCCCCTCGGCGTTGCGGAACCGGCAGGCCAGGTTGATCGGCGGCGAGGTCCTGTCGCTGTCGTTGACGATCCGCACCGGAAAGCCGGTGGCGCCGTCGAGGGGGACCGGGTCGCCGAGGACGAGGCTCATCGGCGGCAGGGCCGGCTTTGGCTCCGGCGCGCACGCCCCGAGCGCGACGAGGATCGACAGCGCCGGAAGCAGGAGCCTCGCCGCCATCGCCGCCGCTTCCCCTAGAAGCGACCCTCGAAGGGGTCGTCCAGGAGCCCGTCGAGGAAGTCGAAGACAGCGGCCTTGGTGAGGGCGTGGGGTATGGCCGAGAAGTGGTCGCACCCCGGAATCGTCATGCCCCGGCCATGCGGAAAGGCGCGGGCCAGTCCTTCGGGATCGCCGGCCAGGACGTCGCGCTGGCCCGCCAGCACGAGCACCGGCGTCGGCAGGGCGGCCATCGCCGCCTGGTCCAGCGGCGGATTGAGGGCGGCGGTGACGGCGGCCAGGGCGTGGCGGTCCTCACCCTGCTCGTCGGCGAACTGGCGGAGGCTGCGGAGCATGGGCTCCTCGATCGTTTCCGGATCGTCGGCCAGCATGGCCTTGGCCATCGGCGACTCCAGGCCCCGGGCGCCGTCGCGCTCCTCCAGCAGTCGCTCGCCAACCCCGCCCAGGATCAGGTTCGAGACCCGGTCGGGGGCGGCCAGCGCGGCGGCCAGGGCCACCCGCGCGCCCATGGAGTATCCGAACAGGTCGACGCGTCCCAGGCCAAGGTGGTCGAGGAGGGCGATCACGTCGCCCGCCAGGGCTTCGCGGCCGTATGCGCCGGGTTCGTGCGGCTTGGCGCTCTGTCCATGCCCGCGCTGGTCCAGGGCGATGCAGCGGACCCGCCGGCGTTCGAAGGCGCCGTACCAGCCCGTGCGTCTCCAGCCCTCGTTGCGATTTGAGGTGAAGCCGTGGACCAGGACGATCGTCCGTCCGCCGCCCCCCGCGGGCGCGACGTCGTCATAGGCCAGCTCAAGACCGTCCGATGTGAATGAAGCCATGTGAAGGGGATCGACCGAATGCGCCTGAATGAATGCTGCATCCTAAGGCCACGCCGGCCCGCATGAAAACCGACGCGCGGTCGAAAACCACGGCTCCACTCCAAGTGGACGGACGCCACACGTTAAGCGGGCGTAAAATTTCGCCTGTCGTTAAGGCAGCGATAATCGCGTTCTGTCAAAAAAGCAGGCGACCATTCGTCGCGGACTGGGGGAAGCGATGATCGACACCAAGAAGAGCCGGCCGATCACCCGCCCAAGCAGCCGGGTGGAACGCGTGGCCAAGCGGCTCGCCCGCGACAAGGACCGCCAGGACCGCCACCAGCGCCGTGGCGAGAGCCCCGAGGCGACGGCCGCGGAGGCGGCCGCGCTCGAGGCGCGCATCGCCGCCCTCACGCAGGTCCACCACCTCGCCTACGATCCGCAGGACTGGGCCTCGGTCGCCGCGCGCGGGGAGTTCGCCTACCCGACCCGCAGCAACCTCAACGAGGCGGCCGCGCGAAAGGCGCTGACCAGCTTTCGGCCCGGCCTCCTGGATCGGCTTCTGGGCCTCGACCAGGACAAGCGCCGCGCGCTCGCCGCGCGGGTCGCCGAGGCCGCGGCCAGGGACGAGGCGGCCTATCGCGTCGCCCGCAAGGTGGTGGACGAGCACAACGCCGAGGTCCAGTTCGCCCTGCGTCTCCTGGATCTCGACGTCCCCACGATCGAGAAGTCGCTGTTGACCCACACCACCCTGGCCACGATCGGGCCGGCGATCGAGGGCGTGCGGGTGCATGTCCCCGCCCGCGGCCGTCTGGTGGTGGTCGTGGCGGGCCTGGACCTGGAGGACATGCCCGACGAAGGCTGCGAGCGGCAGGGCGGCAAGCTCGTCTTCCGCCCGCTCGCCCGCGGCGCCATGGCCGCCCTGCACCGCCAGTGCGTCTGCTCGGCCGCCCTGCGCGTCGCCGCCGAAGTCCTTTCGGCCGCCCCGGTGGAATGGGTGGAGGTCGTGGTCGAGTGCGACATCACCGACCGCGTCACGGGCCAGGTCGAGCGGGCCCAGGTCCTCCACGTGAAGGTGGGCCACCGAGCCCTGGCCGAGACCAGGCTGGAGGACCTCGATCCCGTGCAGGCGGTCAAGGACTTCGGCGGGCGGATGGAGTGGACGGCGGCGGAGAGCTTTGCGCCGATCGAGACGCCTGACCTGGCGCTGCCGGCGGCGGCCTGAGGGCTTCGCGCCCTAGCTGCGCCAGCGCAGCACGGCCGGCTCGACGGGGTTGCGGAAGGCCCGGCCCTCGCGGCGGCTTGCGGTCCATTCGCGCTTGAGCTGCTGATACCACTTGGCCTGGCGGTCGGCGTCGTCGATCCACAGCAGCGAAGGGTCGTACTTCAGGCCCTCGTTCTGCAGGTTCACCATGTCGCCGTCCTGCCGCAGGAACGCGCGCGCGCCGGCGGCGATGAACGGTCTGAGAAGCACGAACGCAGGATGATCGGACCAGACGATCTGGGTGATCCGCGTCTTCCTCTCGTGGATCGGCGTCAGGCAGGTGAGCGACAGAACCTGGCGCTGGCCGACCGTGACGTGCTCCCAGCGCAGGCCGGGGATCCGGAAACTGATTTCCGTCAGGGGCTCGCCGCCGAGGATGACATAGGCGCGGCTGTTCTTGGACGGCTCGTGGCGGACCATGGCGAAGCCGGCGTCCCGCGGCTCGAACTTCTTGGCCTTTTCGTGCTGGCTCTTGGACGAGCGCCACCACCACTGCTGATGCACATAGGGCCCGTGGGCCGGGTCCATCAGGCCGACGACGGCGTGGTCGATGTGGGAATCGAAGTCCATCCGGTCGACGAGCTTGGGCTCGCCGCCGACCACGCCGGGGAACACCGGAGGCGGTTCGGTCGGCTCGCCGCCACGGGCGTCAGAGGCCATCCAGATGAACACCAGGCCCTGGCTCTCGGCTGTCGGATAGCGGCGCACCTTGATGCGCGAGACGTCCATCTCCTGGTCGGCGACAAGCGACGGAATGGCCGTGCAGGCGCCGTCCGTGCCGAAGCGCCAGCCGTGGTAGGGGCACTCGATCGTCTCGCGTCCGTCGGCTTCGCGCACCAGCTTGCCGGCGGAGAAGGGCGCGGCGCGGTGCGGACAGACGTCGCGAATGGCGTAGACCTCGCCCCCACGGGTGCGGCCCAGCAGCACCGGCTCGCCAAGGATTTCGTACCGCTGCAGCCGCCCCGGCTTCAGGTCGCCGGACAGGGCGGCGAAGTACCAGATGTCGGTCAGGAAGCCCTCGCCGAAGCGGGTGTCGGTGCGGGCGGGGCGGGCGTCGCCTTCGGGCATGGCGCGAATCTATCCGTTGGGGGCGCGCGAGCCTAGCCCAGGCCGCCGCAGGCGGGCGTGATCTGGATCAAACGCCCGCCCACGCTTGGCCGCGCCTCAGGCCTCGTCGGCGCGGGTGATGATCCGCGAGACCAGGCCGTAGGCCACCGCTTCCTCGGCGTTGAGCCAGAAGTTGCGCTGGGTGTCGGTGACGATCTTCTCGTAGGGCTGGCCGGTCTCGCGCGCGATCATGCGGTTCACCCGCTCGCGCATCTTCACGATCTCTTCGGCCTCGATCTGGATGTCCGAGGCCTGGCCGCGCACGCCGCCCATGGGCTGGTGCAGCAGGAAGCGGGTGTTGGGCAGGCAAAGCCGGTTTTCCCTGGTCGCGCCCAGATAGATGTGGGCGCCGGCGCTGGCGACCCAGCCGGTGCCGATCACCTTCACCTGCGGGCCGCAGTAGCGGATCATATCGTGGATGGTGTCGCCGCTTTCCACGTGGCCGCCCGGCGAGTTGATCACCACCCGGATCGGCTTGTCCGACCCGTCCGAGGCCAGGGCCAGCAGTTGGGCGCTGACACGCTCGGCCAGGCGCATGTCGATTTCGCCGAAGACCAGGACCGTGCGGGAGTTGAACAGCGCGTTCTGGACGGGACCCGCCGTCATCGGCATGTCGGGCTTGCGCGCGCCGTCGTCGTCCTCGTCGTCCATCCAAATGCCCATGAAGCGGGTCTCCTAAATTTTCCAGGTCGGGCCGGAACGTGCGTCGCCCCGCGCCCCGCCGCAAGGGCATGGCGCAAGAAAACGGGCGAAGGTCAAGGGCGTCGAACCCGCGGCTGGCCGAGCCGTTAGGTTTCCATGCGCCTCAAGCCGGCCGTCCTGCGCCCGCCCTCTCCCGAGACGCTGGGCTGGGCCGGCCTCTGGACCGCCCTCGCGGACATGGCGATCGCCGCCTTGGTGATGGTGGTGGTGGTCGACGCCTGGGCCCCGCCGCAGGATCTGCCGTGGAAGCCGCTGCGCCTGGCCGACCCGCCGGGCCTGGCCACCGCGGCCAAGTTCGCCCGGGCCGCGGCCGATCCGACGCTCTGCCGCGCGGTGATGAGCGAGGGCGGCGTGGACTTCGCCGAGGAACCGGATCGGGCTGACGGCGCATGCGAGACCGCGAACGCGGTCCGCCTCACCGGCGGGACGACGCCGCTGTCCCCCGCTGCGCCGGTGATGAGCTGTCCTCTCGCCCTGGCCTATGTCTTCTGGGACCGGCACGCCGTGCAGCCGGCGGCGCGCGCGGAGCTCTGCGAGCGGGTGACGCGGATCGAGCACTACGGCGTCTACGCCTGCCGCAACGTCTATGGGCGAGCCCAGGGCCGGCGCAGCGAGCACGCCGCCGCCAACGCCCTGGACGTCGCCGGCTTTCGCCTCGGCGACGGGCGGCTGGTGACGGTGGCCCGACACTTCCGCACGGAGGACGAACGCGGCGAATTCCTGCACCGGGCCCGGGCCGGCGCCTGCCGCTGGTTCCGGGCCACCCTGTCGCCCGACTACAACGCCGCCCACGCCGACCACCTTCACCTGGACTACGGCCGTTTCCGCGTCTGCAGCTAGCTGGGCGCTTGACCCCACGGCGCCCTGGTCTCAAATGGCGCCACTCAATCAAACAGCCGTTTTAAGGGGAGCGCCATGGGCGAGCTATTCGATCTGACGGGCAAGGTGGCGGTGATCACGGGCTCGTCCCGCGGGATCGGCAAGGCGATCGCCGAGCGCATGGCCGAACATGGCGCGAAGGTGACGATCTCCTCGCGCAAGGCGGGCCCCTGCGACGAGGTGGCGGCCGAGATCAACGCCAAGCACCCGGGCGCGGCGATCGCCGTGCCGGCGAACATCTCGTCCAAGGACGACCTGCAGCACCTGGTGGACGAGACGCGAAAGGCGTTCGGCAAGATCGACATCGTCGTCTGCAACGCCGCCTCCAATCCCTATTACGGCCCGATGAGCGGGATCGGCGACGACCAGTTCCGCAAGATCCTGGAAAACAACATCATCGCCAACAACTGGCTGATCAACATGGTCTCGCCGGAGATGCGCGAGCGCAAGGACGGGGCGATCATCATCATCTCGTCCATCGGCGGCCTGCGCGGCACGCCGGTGATCGGGGCCTACGCCATCTCCAAGGCGGCCGACATGCAACTGGCGCGCAACCTCGCCCAGGAGCTCAGCCCCGACAACATCCGCGTCAACTGCATCGCGCCCGGCCTAGTGAAGACCGACTTCGCCCGCGCCCTGTGGGACACCCCCGAAGGCGAACGCCGCGCCAGCTCGGGCACGCCGCTGCGCCGTCTGGGCGAGCCGGACGACATCGCCGGGGCGGCGGTGTTCCTGGCCTCGCGCGCCGGCGGCTGGATGACCGGCCAGACGGTGGTCGTCGACGGCGGTTCGACGAGCTGATGACCCCGGGGCCGGAGTTCCGCTTCGGCCCGGCCGGCCCTGAAGACCTGGAGCGTCTGGCGACGCTTCGGGCCGCGGCCATGCGCGAGAGTCTGGAACGGATCGGCCGGTTCGATCCGGACCGGGCCTATCGCCGGATGGTCGACCAGTACCGGCCTGAGCACACGCGCCTGATCCACACGGACGACCGGCTGGCCGGCTGCGTGGCCATGGGCCCCGGCACGGCCGGCGCCTTGCGGCTGGAGCATTTCTATCTGGAGCCGGCGATCCAGGGGCGCGGCCTGGGTTCGGCGGTGCTGCATGCGCTGCTGGCCGAAGCGGACGCGGCCGGGACGGCGGTGGAGCTCTCCGTCGTGCACGAGAGCCCGGCGCACCGGTTCTACCAGCGGTTCGGTTTCGTCGAGACCGGCCGCGACGCGACGGACATCTACTATCGGCGCGCGCCTAGCGCGCCGCGGCCCGGCTGAGGTCGCGCGCGCGGGCGAGGCGCACGACGCCCTCGTCGAGGGTGGCGTCGGCCTTGGCGAAGCACAGGCGCATGACCGTGGTCACCGGGTCGGCCTCGTAGAGGGCCGAGACCGGGATGGCGGCGACGCCGGCCTCCTTGACCGCGCGGAGGCAGAAGGCGCGGTCCGGCTCGGCGATCCCTGAGGCGGGAAGGTCCACGTTCAGGAAGTAGGTACCTTGGGATTCCAGCACGACGAAGCCTTCTCGGCGCAGGCCCTCGGCGAGCCGGGCCTGGCCGGCCGCGAGCTGGCGCGGCATCGCCTCGAACCAGTCGCCCGGCTGGTCCAGGCCGAAGGCGACCGCCGCCTGCAGGTTGGGCGGGGTGGTGAAGGTGAGGAACTGGTGGGCCTTGCCGAGCGCGCGCGACAGCTCGGGCGCGGCGCAGAGGAAGCCGACCTTCCATCCGGTGAGGCCGAACATCTTGCCGGCCGACCCCACCTTCACACAGCGCTCGCGCATGCCGGGATAGGCGATCAGCGGCCGGTGGACGGCGGGCTCGAACACCACCTGCTCCCAGACCTCGTCGCAGATGGCTGTGAGGCCGTGCCGGACGCACGCCTCGGCCAGGAGCGCCAGGTCCTCGTCCGGGAGAACCACGCCGGCCGGATTGATGGGATTGTTCAGCACCACGAACCGGGTGCGCGGGCCGATCGCCGCCTCGAGCTGGGCGGCCGTGAAGCGCCAGTCGGGGGGCGACAGGGTCACCAGCCGCGGAACCCCGCCGGCCCGCCGGATCAGCGGCAGGTAGGCGTCGTAGACCGGCTGGAAGACGATCACCTCGTCGCCGGGCTCGATGAGGGCGAAGAAGGCGGAGGCCAGCGCCTCGGTGGCGCCGGACGTCACGGTCACCTCGCGCGCCCAGTCAAGGTCCAGGCCCTGGGCGCGCGCGTAGTGCCGGGCCACCGCCTGGCGCAGCTCGGGCAGGCCGGCCATGGGCGGATACTGGTTGTAGCCGTTCAGGACCGCGTCCGCCGCCTTGCGCCGGATGTCCAGCGGTCCGGGATCGTCGGGGAACCCCTGGCCGAGGTTCACCGCCCCCAGCTCGCGGGCGAGGCCGGACATCTCCTCGAAGACCGTGGTCGGCAGGGCGGCGAAGATCGGATTGGCCATGGCCATGCTTTGAAGCCGGGCCCGCGTTCCCGCAAGGGCCTTGCAGGGCGGGTCCGGTTCGCCGGCGGATCGGCGCTCACCCGCTGAGCGGGGCGAGCCCGATGCGAAGGGAGCGAAGGCTGTAGGGCTTGGTGAGCACCACCGAGCCCTCCAGGTCCGGCGGCAGCGCCAGGCCGTCGCCATAGCCGGTTCCGAAGGCGAAGGGCACGCCGGCCTCCTTCAGGCGGCGGGCGGCGGGCAGGCTGGTCTCCCCGCCGAGGTTCACATCGAGCAGGGCGAAGGTGAAGCTCTGGGCCCGCAGGGCGTCCAGGGCGTCGTCGACCGAGCGGGCGACGGTGACCGTGGCCGCGCCGAGGCGGGTCAGCATCTCCTCCGCGTCGATGGCGATGAAGAGGTTGTCCTCGAGCAGCAGGACCGCGCCGCTCAGCGGCTCGGGCCGCGGCGCAGACGGCCGGACGGCCTCGACGGCGCGAGGCTCCAGACGATGCACCAGCGACGCCGGAATCCGCAGGAACGCCTGCACGCCGGTCGGCCGATAGTCGACGCCGCTCTCCCCACGCAGCTCGAAGGGGATCACCTGCTCGATGATGGTGGAGCCGAAGCCGTGCCGCTCGGGGGGAAGCACAGGCGGGCCGCCGACCTCGCGCCAGGTCAGGTGAAGCTCGCTCGTCGGCTCGATTTCGACGTTCACTTCGACCCGCCCGGACGGGCGGCTGAGCGCGCCGTACTTCACCGCGTTGGTGGTCAGCTCGTGGATCACCAGGGTCACGGCCGTAAAGGCCTGGGGGGCCAGCCCCACCTCGGGGCCTTCGATCACCAAGCGCTCCTGCGCGTCGCCGAGATAGGCCTCCACTTCGGCTTCGATCAGGCCGCGAAGCGGAGAGGCGTCCCACCGGCGCGCGGTGAGCTGGTCGTGGGCCCGGGCCATGGACTGGACCCGGCCCTCCAGGACGCTCGTCAGGTCCGCAATGCTGACGGCGGAGGTGGAGCTCTGGGTGATGACGCCGCGCACCAGGCCCAGGATGTTGCGCACCCGATGGTTCAGCTCGGCGATCAGGATCTGCTGGCGCTTGTCGGCGGCCTGCCGCTGCGCGTCGGCCACGTCGGTGAGCTGCAGCACCACTTCCATCAGGGCCACGCGCAGGGACTCGGCGGCCCGCTGCTGGGCCGCCGTCCAGGGCTCGGCCCGGCCTTGAACGATCTCGCGCCAGGCCTCGAAGCTCTTGCGCGGCGTCAGGCGCACCCCGTTCGGTCCCAGGCTCGCCGGCTTGGTGGGATCTCCCGCCCAGGTGACCGCGCGCACGGCCTCCCGCCGGAAGGCGACGACATAGTCCCGCGGCCGCCGGGAGATCGGGATCGCCAGCATGCCGGCGGCGCGCTCGGCGTAGTCCTGGGCCGGCGGGTGGGTCTGGCCAAGATCATCGGCGGCCAGGACGCGCCCGTCGCTGGTGCGGTTGAGCATCCGCACCAGGGCCTCGAACTCCTCGGGAGAGGGCGTCGCCCCATGCAGGGACGTCTTGCCGCCCAGGCAGACGCCGACGCCGTCGCAGTCGAGCATCTCGCGGACGCTTTCGTGGAAGACGGGCGAGTGGGCCCATTCGACCGCGCTCTTGGCGAGGCCCGAGGAGATTCGCGACTGGATCTCCCGCACCCGCAGCTCGTAGCGGGCGTCCTCGGCCCGCAGCCGGCTCTCCAGAAGGTAGGACAGCATCTGGCCGAACAGTTCGGCGGCGGAACGCCGGTCGAAGGACGGCCGCAGGGGCCGGCTGTGGTGGCAGGCGATCAGCCCCCAGAGACGGCCGCCCTGCAGCAGGGAGATCGACATGGACGAGCGCACGCCCATGTTGCGAAGGTACTCGATGTGGATCGGCGAGGCGCTGCGCAGCATGCTCATCGACAGGTCCAGCGGCTGGCCGCTCTCGTCCAGTTCCGGAAGGATCGGGCACGGCGCGCCGTCGACGTCCGCGATCAGCCGCATGAGGTTGCGCTCGTAGAGCGCGCGGGCCTGCTGGGGGATGTCCGAGGCCGGGTAGCGCAATCCGAGGAAGGGCGGCGCGCCGGAGCGCACGGATTCGCCCACCACCTCGCCGGCGCCCGTGTCGTCGAACCGGTAGACCATCACCCGGTCGAAGCCCGTCAGCCCCCGCACCTGTCGCGCCGCTTCGCGCACGAGGGCCGAGAACTCTTCGCACGCCTCCACCCGGCCGATCATGGATCGGACGAGGGTGGCGGCGTTGGCGTGCTCGTCCGAGAGCGAGGGTTCGAACTCCAGGATCACCTCGGCGCCGGAGACGTGGACCGCGACGTCGTACCGATCGGTCCCGCCGGTGAGAGCAAGGCCGAACAGGCGCTCGACGACACCGGCGCCATAGGCCATCTGCAGCCGGCCGCGCACCGCGTGCAGCGCGTCCGCGTCGATCAGGGCGGCCAGGGGAGAGCCCAGGATCTCCTCCAGGCTCCGCCCCAACCAGTCCGGCGCGTTGGCCGAAGCCCGCCGCACGATCCAGCCGGACGACATCGCCAGGATGGCCCCGAACGGCTGGATGGAGCCGGGAATGTGGATCGGCTCGAGATCGCAGTCGGTCAGGTCGACGGCGTGGCTCATCGGATGGCCAGGGGCGGGCGGCATTGCGGCCCGACGCGGGCGAGAAAGGCGTCGAACGCCCAGCAGGCCGCCAGTCCGGCGGCGGCGCGGCGCGGCTCGGTGTCCAAGGCGTCCTCAAGGCGAACCTGGAAGCGCCGCCACAGGTCCTGCCCCTGGCCATGGTCGAGGAAGCGGCTGGACGCGCGCACCCGCGGGTCCGGCGAACCGTGCACCGCCCGGCGCAGGACCGCAGCGCCAAGCCGGCTTCCCTCAAGCACATAGGCCACCCCCATGCGGGCCGGCGCGGAGGTGAGGTCCGGCGGGGCGAGGGACACGTCCGGAAGGCTGGAGCCGAGGCTGTCGAGATCCGCGCTCAGGGCGTCGGCGCGCACGCGCAGCGGCCAATCCGGCAGGTCGAGCCCTACGCCGGCTGCGTCGAGCGCGGCCTCCAAAGATGCAACGGGTGATTGCAGCAGGAGGAAGGTCAGATAGTCTCCGGCGTGCTCGAGCCGCAGCTCGGAGAGCCTGCGGTCGAGCCGATCATGCTTGAGCAAAGTCGCCGACTTGAGGTGATCTCGAGCTCCGCCCACGACACCCTCGACTGTGATGAACAGGAATACTTTGGGAATTCAGTGGTTGCGACGCAACGCTGACTGGCACAAGCGGACTCTTAACATTTGTAGACCGGCGCGTCTGTCCACAACTCGACACTGGTGAACCAAACTGGACTTGAAGCGTTCGCCAACAAGCTTCACCGGAGCCGCCGCATGACCCTCAGTCCCCCTCCGCCGCACCTCGTCAACAACCTGCTCGCCGTGCTGAAGCCGGCCGACGCCGCCGCCCTGAACGAGCATCTGACGGCTCAGGAAACGGCCGGCGGCGAGGTGCTGTTCGAACAGGGGGAGACGGTCCGCTACGCCTATTTCCCGACCGGCGCGACGATGGTCTCCTTCGTCGTCTCGGTGGACGGCGGCCGCGGGATCGAGACGGCGCTCATCGGCCGCGAAGGGGCGGTCGGCGGGATCGTCAGCCAGGGGCGCCTGCCGGCCTATTGCCGTGCGGTGGTGCAGAACCGTGGCGGTCCCCTGCTGCGCATCGAGACGGTCCAGCTGGAGGCGGCCAAGGCCCGCTCGCCGAGCCTGCGCCATCTGTTCGCCCGCTACGCCGACTGCCTCCTGGCCCAGGTCTTTCAGTCGGTCGCCTGCAACGCGGCCCACACCATCGAGGAGCGCGCCTCCAAGTGGCTGGCGGCGGCCGTCGAGCGCACCGGGGCGACCAGCATCACCATGACCCAGGACGAACTGGCCAGCCTGCTCGGCGTCGGCCGCAGCTACATGAGCCAGTTCCTGAAGTCGCTGAAGGCCCGCGGCCTCGTCGAGACCGGGCGGGGACGGATCAAGGTCCTGTCGCCCGCCGGGCTTTCACGCCTCTCCTGCAACTGCAACGAACTGGTCAAGGCCCACTTCGACGAGGTGCTGGCCGGCGTCTATCCGGACAAGGACGCCTAGTCTTCCCTGACGCGCTTCTTGCGGAACGAGGGGTTCAGCACCTGTTTGCGCAGGCGGATGGACTTGGGCGTCACTTCCACCAGCTCGTCCTCCTCGATGTAGGCGATGGCCTGCTCGAGGGTCAGCCGGCGCGGCGGCGTGAGGCGCACCGCTTCGTCCTTGCCCGAGGCGCGGACGTTGGTGAGCTGCTTGGCCTTCATCGGGTTGACGTCCAGGTCGTCGGCCCGGCTGTTCTCGCCGATGATCATGCCCTGGTAGGTCTTCTCCCCGGCGCCGACGAACATGGTCCCGCGCTCCTCCAGGTTCCACAGGGCGTAGGCCGCCGTCTCGCCGTCGGAGTTGGACACCAGCACGCCCTTGCGGCCGGCGTCGATCGGCCCCTTGTAGGGCTCGTAGTGGCTGAACACCCGGTTCAGCACGCCCGAGCCGCGGGTGTCGGTCAGGAACTCGCCCTGGTAGCCGATCAGGGAGCGCGAGGGCGCCATCAGGCTGATCCGCGTCTTGCCCGCCCCCGAGGGGCCCATGTCCTTCAGCTCGGCCTTGCGAGCCGAAAGCTTCTCGATCACCACGCCGGTGAACTCGTCGTCCACGTCGATGACGACCTCCTCGATCGGCTCCAGCCGCTCGCCGGTGGCCTCGTCCTTCTGGAACACCACCCGCGGACGGCTGATGGAGACCTCGAAGCCTTCGCGCCGCATGCTCTCGATCAGCACGCCAAGCTGCAGCTCGCCGCGTCCGGCGACCTCGTAGGCGTCCTTCTCCGCGGTCTCGGCGACCCGAATGGCGACGTTGGACTCGGCTTCCTTCAACAGGCGCTCGCGGATGACGCGGCTCTGCACCTTGTCGCCCTCACGGCCGGCGAGGGGGCTGTCGTTCACCGAAACGGTCATGGAGATGGTCGGCGGGTCGATCGGCTGGGCCGGGAGGGCCTCGGCCACTTCCAGGGCGCACAGGGTGTCGGCCACCGTCGCCTTGCTGAGGCCCGCGATCGCCACGATGTCGCCGGCCTCGGCGAAGTCGATCGGCTGTCGCTTGAGGCCGCGGAAGGCGAGCACCTTGGTGATCCGCCCGCGCTCGATCTCCTTGCCGTCCCGCGACAGCGCCTTGATCGCCAGGCCCGGCACGGCCTTGCCGGCCTCGATGCGGCCGGTCAGCAGGCGGCCCAGGAAGGGGTCGGCCTCGATCAGCACCGACAGCATCTGGAAGGGCTCGTCCTTGCGGGCCTCGGCCTTTGGCGCGGGCACGTGCTCGACGATCAGGTCGAACAGCGGCGCCAGATCGTCGTTCGGCTTGGCCAGGTCCAGGGTCGCCCAGCCGTTCTTTCCCGAGGCGTAGATGTGCGGGAAGTCGAGCTGCTCGTCGGTGGCGCCCATGGCGGCGAACAGGTCGAAGGCGTCGTTCAGCACCCGGTCCGGATCGGCGTGCGGCCGGTCGACCTTGTTCAGGCAAAGGATCGGACGCAGGCCCATCTTCAGGGCCTTGCCCAGGACGAACTTGGTCTGGGGCATGACGCCTTCCTCAGCGTCCACCAGGAGGACGCAGCCGTCCACCATGCCGAGGATCCGCTCCACCTCGCCGCCGAAGTCCGCGTGGCCGGGGGTGTCGATGATGTTGATGCGCGTCTCGCCCGCCTTGCCGTTCCAAAGCACGCTGGTGCACTTGGCCAGGATGGTGATGCCGCGCTCGCGCTCCTGGTCGTTGGAGTCCATGGCGCGTTCGACCGTCGCCTCGTTGGCGCGGAAAACGCCGGACTGGGCCAGCAGCTGGTCCACCAGCGTGGTCTTGCCGTGGTCGACGTGGGCGATGATGGCGATGTTTCGCAACGACATGGGGGCGTTCAGGTTCTTTCGGGGAGGCGCGCGCTTGTAGGCGAGGCGGTCGGTTTCCGCCAGCGCCAATCGGCCGCCTGGCGGCCCGGCGGCCCGCGCGTGTTCAGGATCAGCGCAGCGCTCTACACGAAAATGCCGCGCCGCACGAGGATGTTGTGCGCTGCAACAATATGTGACGTCCTGCCGCAGCCGCCACAAGAGTCTGAAATATAATGGTCTTTCGAATTTTTCGAGAATTTTGAGGGGAAGGTATGCAAACGACGCTTGCTCGTTTGTGCGCCGCACCGTATATGTCGATCCGTGAGGCGTCGCTGACGTCTCTGCCCTTCCTGGGCGTTTCCTCCCTAATGAACTAGCCGCGCCGTTTGGCGCGGCTTTTTTTTTCGCCTGGTCGGGATTCAGGCGAGGCCGCGCCAGTCCGCCGTCGCCAGACTGCGCGTCAGGGTCTCCAGATCCGCCTTCAGGCGAGCAAAGCCCGCCGTCGGCTCCAGCCTGGCCTCATCCAGATAGATCGCCCGGTTGATCTCGATCTGCAGCGCATGCACCCGGCGCGCCGGCCGCCCGTAGTGCTCGGTGGTGTAACCGCCCGCGTAGGGGCTGTTGCGCGTGACGCGATAGCCCATGGTCTCCAGGGCGTCCTCCACCCGGGCGGTCAGCACGTCGGCGCAGGAGGCGCCGAAGCGGTCGCCGAGCACCACGTCGCAGCCGCCCCGCCGTCCCGCGCCCCGCGCGGCGGCCGACGGCATCGAGTGCCAGTCGACCAGGATGGCGAAGCCGTGCGCGCCCTTGGCCTCGGCGATCAGCCGCGCCAGGGCGGCGTGATAGGGCTTGTGCGCCCCTTCGATGCGGGCGTGGGCCTCGGCGTAGGTGAGCTTGCGCGCATAGATCTCCTGGCCCTCGGAGACGACGCGGGCGATCGCCCCCAGGCCGGCGGCGACGCGGGCGGTGCGGGCGCGGGCGAACTCGGGCAGCTCGTCGGCGAACATCGCCGGATCCAGCTCGAACGGCTCGCGGTTCACGTCGATATAGGCCCGCGCCAGCCGGGCGCGGATCAGGGCCGCCCCGAGCGCCGGCGCCTGGTCGATCAGGTCGTCGACGTAGGCGTCCTCGGACCGGCGGATAGCGGTGGCGTCCAGGGACGAGGCGGCCATCATGTCAGAGGGATAGATCCGCCCGGAGTGGGGAGAGGCGAACACCAGCGGCGTCGGCGGCGGCTCGCCCTCGCCGGCGGCGCGCGCCACGTCGAAGGCGTCTGCGCCGCTTGCGGCGTCACCGGCCGTCAGGGGCTCCCAGGCGTTCATGCGACTCACTATGACAGCGGCGCCGCGAGGGGAAAACGGCCCGATGTGGGTTCATCGCGGGTTTACGAACCCGGCGCTAGCATGATCATCGTAAAGTCGATCGCCCCGGAGCCCCCATGCCTCGAATCCTTCTCGCCGAAGACGACGATTCCCTGAGGGGTTTCCTCGCCCGGGCGCTGGAACGGGCGGGCTACGAGGTGCTGGCCTGTCCGGACGGCGAGGCCGCCGCCGCCGCCCTCGACGAGGCGTGGGATCTCCTCCTCACCGACATCGTCATGCCGGGCATCGACGGCATCGAAGTGGCCCGCCGCGCCGCCGCGCGTCACCCGGGGCTTCGGATCATGTTCATCACCGGCTTCGCCGCCGTGGCCCTGGCCGCCGGCGAGAACGCGCCGGCCGGCGCCAAGGTGCTGTCCAAGCCGATCCACCTGCGCGAGATCGTCTCCGAGGTGGAACGGATGATGGCCGCCTGATCGCCGCTTGCGCGGCTCCGGCCGCCCCGTTATATCCCCGCCTTCCCGCTTCCGCCGAACGGCGGAAGACGCATGGCACGGACGCGTAGCTCAGCGGGAGAGCACTACGTTGACATCGTAGGGGTCGCTGGTTCAATCCCAGCCGCGTCCACCATCCTTTCCTCCATGATCGGCGAAGTCGGCGCGGCGGCCGGGGGCGGACCTTCGCCTGCGGCCTAGAAGGCTTTCACCACGATCCGGCGCCCAGGGCGCCAAGCGACGCGAGATGCCTGGAAGTCCGCCATGACGACGCGGCGCTTCGAAGCCCTGGACGGGATGCGCGGGATCGCGGCGCTGGCTGTGTTCGGGCACCATCTGGCCGCGGCGCGCCATCAGACTCTGGTGTTCGGCCACGCCTACCTCGCGGTGGACTTCTTCTTCATGCTCAGCGGCTTCGTCATCGGCGCAGCCTATGAGGAACGCCTCGCCGCGGGCCTTCGCTGGACCGAGTACATGGGCGCGCGCCTCCGTCGGCTCTATCCCATGGTGGTCGCCGGCGCTCTGATCGGCCTCTTGGCGGGCGCGGTCCTGCGCCTGGACGTGAACCTGGCCTTGGCCTTCGCCCTGCAACTCGTCTACGTCCCCTTGGTCGTAGGCCGGGGCGAGGCGTTCCCCCTCAATGTCGCGCAGTGGTCGCTATCCGTCGAACTGGCGGTGAACGCGCTGCACGCTGCGGTGCTGCCGTGGTCGTCGACCCGAGTGCTGGCCGCGCTGGTGGCCCTGAGTGCGGCCGGCCTCCTCGCGGTCGAAGCCGCGCAGGGCGACCTGAACGTGGGGGCGACGGTGGAGACGCTGGGGATGGGAGGCCTGCGGGCGTTGTTCTCCTATTTCGCCGGCGTCCTGATCTACCGGCTTTATCGCGAAGGGCGCCTTCCGCGCCTCAAGGCGCCGTTCTGGTTGGCGGCCTTAGTGCTTGCCGTAGCGCTCGCCGCTCCTCGGCCGCCGCATGCGCCGGATGTGCTCTACGTGACGCTTCTGTTCCCCCTGCTGGTCCTCACCGGCCTGGAATCCCAGCCGGGGCGGGTCTTGAGACCGTTCGCCGCCTGGTCCGGCGCCGTCTCGTATCCGCTCTACGCCATTCACATGCCCCTGGTCGCCCTGGCCGCAGCCGCGACCCCTCGCGACGCCGCGGCCGGCGTCAGGGCCGCGTACTGGGGGCTGGCTGTGGTGGCGATTCTCCTCCTGGCCTGGGCCGTTCAGCGCTTCTATGACGAGCCTGTCCGCAGAGGGCTGAGGGCGCGGGCCGGCGCACCGGTCGCCTGACGATCGACGCCCGCCGCGCCCCCGGGCGGGCGCCCGGTATGGGCGGCGTCACCGGTGCGTCGCCGCCTCGCATGCTGCTAGCACGGAGTGGAGACTCCGCACCCGCCCAAGGAACGCCAGACGTGCCGATCCACGAAACCGAATTCAGCGCGCCGCCGTCGCGCGAAGCCCTGGCCGTCGATGCTGCGGTCCAGGCGCAGGTGGCGCTGAGGCTCGTTGCGGGGCTTCTGGACCATCTCACCGACGCCGGGGTGCTGGCCCACGGCGAAGCCGCTCGAATCGCCGAATGCGCCGCCCGGCGCACGGAGATCGGCGCCCACAGCCAGCGCGCCGAGATCGCCGCGGCGCTTCGCCGGATCGTCGTCGCCTGACTCCGGGGCTGAATCCCCGTCGCCGCCGCGAGCCGCCGCGCGGAAGGATCTCAGCGCGCTTTTGAATCAGCGGTACCGCTCACGAGGTCCGCCCGGCGCTTTGGTGACCATTGATAACACTGTTGCAACAATGGCGATCGTCCGGTGACGCTTTTCGAACACCGTCCGGATTTTGCCTGCGCGGGTATGTCTTCCTGACGCCGATGGTCAAAAAACCCTTGAGCGCCAAGGTGTTGCATTAGCGCCGCTATGACGTTCGGCCGCGCTCCGCGGGGGCCGAAAGGGCTTGCGCAAGCCGCGCCTCACGAAAGAACATCGTTACGAGCCATACGTCCCCGAAACAAATAGCGGGGCGCCGGCTCCTATTGGGGAAGGAAACAGATGTCCAAGAGCAGATTTTTCTGCAGCGCCTCCGCCGTGGCCGTGGCGCTCTCGTTCGGCGCCGCCTCCCAGGCCGCGGCCCAGGAACCCGCCGTCGTCGAGGAAGTCGTCGTCACTGGCTCGTTCATCCGCGGCACGCCTGAAGACGCCGCCCTGCCCGTGGACGTCATCTCGCAGGACGACCTGCAGAAACAGGGCTCGCCCTCGACCGTCGAACTCATGAAGTCGCTGACCGTCTCCAACGGCGTGCTGGGCGACACCAACCAGTTCGACGCACGGGCCCAGGGCTCCGAAGGCGCGGCCACCGTCAACCTGCGCGGCCTCGGCGCCTCGCGCACCCTGGTGCTGATGAACGGCCGCCGGATGGTCAACGCGCCGATCGGCGCCGGCGCCGTCGACGCCAACCTGATCCCCTCGGCCGCGATCGGCCGGGTCGAAGTCCTGAAGGACGGCGCGGCCGCGACCTACGGCTCGGACGCCATCGGCGGCGTGGTCAACTTCATCACCCGCACAAACCTCGACGGCCTGGAGGTCTCGGGCTCCTACAAGTTCATCGACGGCTCCGACGGCGACTACGACGCCTCCATCGCCTGGGGCTGGGTGGGCGACACCGCCAACGTCCTGCTGACCGCGGGCTACCAGCACCGCTCCGAACTGTCGGTGAAGGAGCGGGACTTCGCCCTGCGCGACTATTTCGAAAGCCCGGAAGGCGGCTGGTCCACGGGCGGCAACCCTTCGACCTTCCTGCCGCTCTACACGACCGGCACGGGCGGATTCGCGCCGGCGGCGGGGCTGCAGCGGGACACATCGTGCGTGCCGCTCGGCGGCACGGCGACCTTCTCCGGCACGACCCCGGTCTGCGCCTGGAACTACACGCCCTATGACAACCTGGTGGAGCGCGAGGAGCGCTTCCAGCTCTACGGCGAGGTCAACTCCGACCTGAACGACACCACCCGGCTGCACGTCGAGGCCTTCTACTCCCAGACCGACACGCCCGAGTGGGACACCTCGCCGTCCTATCTGGCCCTGCAGGCGCCGACCTCGGCGACCAACCCGGCCGCCGCCAGCGGCCTGTCGGCCGGCTTCTTCGTGCCCTCGACCAATCCGGGCTTCCAGCTCTATGCGGCGCAGAACCCCGGCGCCATTCCGGCGATCGCCACCGGCGCCTACTTCCCCGGCGTGCTGTTCCGCCCGCTGGGCCTGGCCGGCAACCCCCTGTGGGGCGACGGCTCCTCGACCGGTTCGCGCAAGTATGAGGCCTACCGCGTCTCCGCCAGCATCAAGGGCGACCTCGGCATCGCCGGCATCCGCTACGACGCCGGCTTGACCTACATGGTCGATAACCTGGAGCGCATCGGCTACGACACGGTCGTCAGCCGCTTCCAGCTCGCCCTGCGCGGCCTGGGCGGCCCGAACTGCAACTATCAGACGGGCGCCCCCGGCCAGGGCGGGTGCATGTGGTGGAACCCCTTCGGCAACGCCATTCCGTCCAACTACCAGACCGGCCAGACCAACCCGAACTACAGCGCCACGGTCGCCAACAGCCCTGAGCTCCTGTCCTGGTTCTTCCAGCCCACCGGCGCGGACCTGACCACCCGGCTGTTCGTCGCCGACCTCGTCTTCGACGGCGAGACCGGCATCGAGCTCGGCGGCGGCAAGGTGGCCTGGGCCGTCGGCGGCCAGTTCCGCCGCGGCTATTTCGAGGGCGAGTACGACGGGCTCTCCAGTCTGGAATCCACGCCCTGCGTCGACACCCCGGTGACGGGCACGACGAACTGCGCGGTGCGCAACGGGCCCTTCATGTTCCTGGGCGGCGCGACGCCGTCCGACCTGGAAGGCGACGTCTACGCCGTGTTCGGCGAAGTCAGCCTGCCGTTCACCGACAGCTTCCAGGCCCAGCTCGCCGCCCGCTACGAGGACTATGGCGACAACGGCGGCTCGACCTTCGACCCGAAGCTGTCGCTGCGCTGGCAGATCAACGACATGTTCGCCTGGCGCGGCTCGGTCAGCACCACCTTCCGGGCGCCGCCGCTCACCTCGCTCGATCCCGGCCAGGTGACGTCGCTGCAGTTCCTGGGCGGCGCCTTCCGCGCCGTGGACATCCTCGGCAACCCCGACCTGGAGCCTGAAAGCGCCTTCACCTGGAGCACCGGCCTGATCGTCGACGCCGGGCCGTTCCGCGGATCGATCGACTACTGGGACTTCGACTTCGAGAACCCGATCGTCACCGAGCCGGTCGGCGGCATGTTCGCGGCCATGTTCCCGACGGGCGCGGGCACGGGCAACTGCGGCAATCCCGCCTATGCGGCCCTGCAGCAGCGCTTCGTGTTCCAGGGCGCCTGCGGGGTCTCGACCCTGTCGCGGATCGTCACCAATACGATCAACGGCCCGGGCACCAAGACCAGCGGCTTCGACGTGCTCGGCACGCTCGACTTCCCCGACACGCTGGGCGGCGACGTCGAGTTCGGCGGCAGCATGACCTACGTGCTGAAGTACGACGTCGACGCGACCACCGTGGAAGGCATCGAGGTCCAGCCGGCCCTCGAGGGCGTCAACAAGCTGAACTACCAGACGCAGATCGTGCCGGTCCCGCAGTGGAAGGCCCAGCTCTACGGCGAGTACAGCAATGGTCCGCACAACGTGCGGCTGACGCTGAACTACATCGACAGCTACATCGACCAGCGCACCTCGCCTTACGCGCCGAACGTCCTGGCCACCTCGACCGGCACGACGGTGTTCAAGTCGAACGAGGGGCGCAAGATCGACGGCTGGCTCACCGCCAACCTCACCTATCGGGTGCTCCTGCCCTGGGACACCACGGCGGTGCTTTCCATCGACAACCTGACGGACCAGGATCCCTCCTACGCCCGTCTGGACCTGAACTACGACCCCTTCACCGGCAATCCGCTCGGCCGCACGTACAAGCTGAGCCTGACCAAGAAGTTCTGATCGCCGCGTCAGGCGCGCCCCGGCGCGCCTGACCCAAGGGCGCCGCCGGTCTCCGGCGGCGCCTTTTTTCTTGCCCGGCGCGGCCTTTGGGCAACACCGGCCTTACGTAGGGTGAGGCCTTCCCGGACCCTGCGGCCGTGTGCGGTTTGAGCGCGTGGCATGATCCGGACGGCGACCGGATTTGCCGCCGTGGTCGAAATTCCAACAAATTTAAACAAGCTGTGCAAATGGGCGTGCCCGGCGGTCCGTTTTCCGCACGGCGGTATGGCCCCGCGGCTGATCGTCCGTTTGTTTCCGCGCGTATCCCGGCCGCAATTCTGACGTCGGGTACGATTCACGCGCGCAAAATCGGCGCTGGCGCCAAAGCGGCGCAAGTCCGATGATCTCCATACTCAGAGCCAGAAAGCCCGCAGCGTTCCAGTCGGGCGTGGGCTCCTGAGGGGGAAAGGAAACATAGATGTCGAAGAGCAGATATTTCTGCGGCGGATCGATCCTGGCCGTCGCCCTTGCGACTTTCGGGGCTGGCCAGGCCGCGGCCCAGGAGGGCGAAAGCATTGTCGAAGAGGTCGTGGTCACCGGCTCATTCATCGCCGGAACGCCCGAAGACGCGGCCCTGCCGGTCGATGTGATCGGCGCAAAGGAACTGGAGGACCGCGGCTCGCCCACGATGGTCCAGTTCATCAAGACCATCCCCTCGTCCGGGGCGGTGATCGGGGAAAACAACCGCTTCGGCTCGGGCAGCGGCGCGGCGACGATCAACCTGCGCAGCCTGAACTCGTCTGTCACCGGAACGCGGACCCTGGTGCTCTTCAACGGCCGGCGCCTGCCGGTCTCGCCCCAGGGGCTGAACTCGGTCGACATCAACCTCCTGCCCTCGGCCGCGATCGGCCGGGTGGAAGTGCTGAAGGACGGCGCGGCCGCGACCTATGGCTCCGACGCCATCGGCGGCGTGGTCAACTTCATCACCCGCACCGGCCTCGACGGCTTCGAGATGAACGCCAACTACCAGGCGATCGACGGCTCGGACGGCGACTACGACATCAGCCTCGCCTGGGGCTACCAGGCCGACCGCTCGGACGGCATCATCACCCTGGGCTACCGCCATCGCTCGGAACTGCCCATCTCGGAACGGGAATGGGCGCTGCGCACCGGCCCCAGCGGCTATCTCGAGAATCCGCTCGGCGGCTGGGCCGGCACCGGCAATCCCGGGCAGTACCAGACCGCGACCACCGCTCCGGTGGGCTCCCCGCTCACGGGCTTCACCTCGGCCAGCTTCACCGGCGCCCTGCCCGACATCGGCTGCGCGGCCAACGGCGGCGCGCCCTACGCCCTGACCACGGCGATCGTCAGCCCGACGTCGTGCAACTTCCAGTACACGACCTTCGACAACCTGGTCGAGAACGAGGACCACTACCAGGCCTACGGCAAGTTCAACTTCGACGTCACCGACACCATCTCGGCCAAGATCGAAGTGCTCTACGCCATGCACGAGACGCCGCTGCAGAGCTGGGCGATCACCGGGCCGAACCAGTTCCCGGCGCCGGTTCTCGCCTCCGGCGCCTCGGCCGGCGGCGGCGTGTCGCCGATCCCGGCGACGGGCACCGGCGAGCAGTCGCGCTTCTACATTCCGGCGACCAACCCCGGCCTGGTGGCCCTGATCGGCCAGATCAACGGCGCCAGCTGCGCCGGTCCGGTCTTCCCCTACGGGGTCGACGCGGCGTCCTGCGCCACCGGCCTGGCCCTGGCGCGCAGCCAGGTCGCCAATGCGGCGCTCTACGGCGTGGCCTCCAGCCAGACCGCCTGGCGTCCGATCGGCTTCGCCGGCAGCCCCTACACCGAGGACCGGCACGCCCACTATTCCTACAAGATCGACACGTTCCGCGTCGCCGGCGGCTTCAAGGGCGAGTTCGAGAACGGCATCGGCTGGGACGTCTCGATGACGTACCAGAAGCAAGACTACAACTATAACCTGGAAGACCTGTCGGTGAACCGGCTGCAGCTCGCCCTGCGCGGCTTCGGCAGCCGTGAAGGCGCCGCCGACCAGTGCACCGCAGCGGAGACGGCCAATTTCACCGCCAACGCCGGCAACGCTGCGATCGGCTGCTACTACTTCAACCCCTTCACCAACGCCTTCGCCGAAAGCCTCGCCGGCGTCGGGGCCAATCCCTACTACATCGGCTCCAGCACCATCCCCGGCTTCAACGAGGCGGCGGACGCCCGTCCGGACGTCGTCGCCTGGATGGACGAGAAGCAGCGCAACGAGATCTCATCGGAGCTGTTCGTCGCCGACCTCGTCCTGAACGGCGAAGCGCCCTGGGAACTGGGCGGCGGCAACGTGGCCTGGGCGGCGGGCGGCCAGTTCCGTTACGACCGCACCATCCAGGACCCGGACCAGCTCTACGACGCGAACGCCACGCCCTGCGTGGACTCGCCGCCGTTCGGCGACGGCTCGCCCTACTGCGCCACCACCGCCAACGGTCCGTTCCTGTTCAACGCGAACCTGCGTCCGTATGACGTAAACCGGAAGATCAGCTCGGCCTTCGCCGAGGTGCTGTTCCCGATCACCGACGACCTGGAGCTGACCGTCGCCGGCCGCTACGAGTACTACGAAAGCCAGGGCGAGACCTTCAATCCTAAGGCCTCCGTCCGTTGGCAGGCGCTGGACTGGCTGGCCCTACGCGGTTCCGTGGGCACCACCTACCGCGCCCCGGCCGCAACCCTGACCACCACGAACTTCACCCGCCAGCTTACGAACGCCAACGGGACCTATCGGGCGAACGACCTCTACGGCAATCCGGACCTCGAGCCGGAAACCGCGCTGACCTACAACATCGGCGCGGCCGTGGACTTCGGCGGCTTCCGCGGGACGGTCGACTACTGGAGCTTCGACTTCGAAGATCCGATGACTTCGGAAACCACGGCCGACCTGCTGAACGTCATGTTCCCGGGCGGCTCGGCGACGGGCAACTGCGGCAATCCCGCCTATGCTGCGGTCCAGGCGCGGTTCACCTTCGCCGGCTCCTGCAGCCGGGCGAACATCCTGTCCTACCGCACCCAGTACATCAACGGCGGGACCGTGAAGACCTCGGGCATCGACTTCCAGGCCAGCCTGGAGGTGGGCGAAGTGTTCGGCGGCGAGCTCTCCACGGGCGTGGACGGCACTTACCTGCTGAAGTACGACGAGGATCCCTACGACATCGAGGGCTTCTCCTCGAGCGCCACGGGCACCCAGGAGCGGGCCGGCACCTACCGCGCCTCGCTGTTCACCGGCTACAATCGCCTGCGGGCCAACGCCTACGTGAACTGGGCCATGGGCCGCTACAACGCGCGCTGGCAGGTGCGCCACGTGTCTTCGACCACCCAGGTCGAGACCAACTCGATCAACATCGCCCGCAACGTCGGCTCGACGACGAAGATCCCGGAATACTGGCAGCACGACCTGACCATCCGGGCGGACCTGCCGTGGGACACCACGGCGACCTTCACGGTCCAGAACATCTTTGACGAGGACCCGCCGTTCGCGATCGGCACCCAGTACAACTACGACCCGGGCAGCGGAAATCCGCTGGGCCGCGTCTTCCAGATCGGCCTGAAGAAGCGCTTCTAGGGGCGTTTTCGACACCGCCGGCCGGGGCTCCCCGGCCGGAGGGGACATGGGCGTCGCCGGCTTCCGGCGGCGCCCTTTTCTTACGGCTTGTCCTTCTCAGACATGGCCTTGACCTCGGCCGCGGTGAGCTTGCGCACGCTCCGGACCAGGCACCGCTGCGGTCCGAACGGCCCGGGCGCGATGACGACGGCGTCCATGCCTGAGCAGATCCAAGAGCCGCCGCGGGCCTGGATGGCGATGCCGGTGGCCCAGTCGACATCGGGACAAGTGCTGAAGAGCTCCAGCTGATACATCTCGCGCACGCCGACACGCAGGTTCACCGTGCGGTCGTCCACGGCGTTGAAGCTGGTGACGTCGCGGGCGGTGAAGCACTCGCGCCCCTGGCCGGCGGCGGACGCCGTCTGGTCCCCGGCGCCTTTCGCGCCGGGTGCGGCGCAGGCCGTCAGCATGATCGCCGCCGCAAAGGGCGCAGCGCGAAGGATGGGATGGATCATGGTCGGCGCCTCGGGCTCAGGCCCCCCGTTGCAGGCCATTATATACGCGCGTCCGGACGCCCTAGGAACGGCCCTTCCGCGCGGCGCGGCGAGCGAAACCGCGCGGGATCCACCGCCGCGGCCACGGGCGCCGGCAAGGGGGACGGCGCCCCGACCGCCAGGGCGGCGACGTGCTCGGCCAGGAGCGGGGCGGTGGCGAAGCCGCGGCCGCCCAGACCGCTCAGAACGAAGAGCCCGGCCGCGCCCTCGGGCGCGGCGCCGGCGAGCGGCAGATGGTCGGGTGTGGCGGCCCGGACCGACGCGCGGCCGTGCAGGGGGCGGCCGCCGACGGCGCGGGCCAGGGCGGGCCGTCCGTCCGTCAGGGTCTGAAGATTGCGTGCGTGATCGCCCTGGCGCTCCTCGGTCGTTTCATCGTCGCGATCGTGCGTGGCGCCGAAGACGAGGCCGTGGCGGGTGGGCGCGGCGTAGCCGCCCCAGGCCGACGCCGCCGGCGGCGAGTCCGTATCGGACCAGCTCACCTGCCCGCGGACCGGCCGCAGGGGCAGGCCGGGCACCAGGCGGGCGGTGTCCAGCCCGGCGGCGACGATCACTGCATCGGCGACTGCGATCAGTTCGCCGGCCGCGCCGAGCAGGCGCCAGGCGCCCGTCGCCGCCCTCTCCAGGGCCGCGACCCGGGCGTGGCGCGGCTCGCCCGCCGCCCAGGCCGCCAGGGCGAGGGCCGGTTCGATCACCAGGGCCGCCTCCATGGCCAGGCCCGGCGCTGCGGCGGGTTCGGCCAGTCTGGCGGACACCGCCTGCGCCGGGAGCGGAACCAGCGCCTCCGCCTCGAAGAGGCCGCTCGCGGCGACCCTGGCGAACCGCTCGGCGTCCCGCTCGCCGACCGCCGCCTGTACGACGCCGCGGGCGATGATCGCGTCCGGGATCTCGGCGTAGAGACGGCCGGCCCGGGCGAGGGCCTGGGCGAACAGGGCCGCGGTGGGGCCAAGTCCGGCGTCGAGCCGCGGCGTCACCAGGGCCGCCGGGTTTCCTGAGGCGCCGGCGCCGATTCGTTCGGCTTCGAACAGGTCCACCGCCGCCCCGAGGGCGCGGGCGGCCCGCGCGGTGGCGCAGCCGGCCACCCCCGCCCCGATCACCGCCAGTCGGGGCCGCGGCGCCTCGGCGGGAGGGCGGCCCGGCAGGCGCGCCTCCAGCCGTTCGCGCTTGCGACCGAAGCCAGGCTTCTTCTCCACCGCGAATCCGGCGTCGGCCAGGCCCCGTCGCACGGCCCCGGCCACGGTGAAGGTCGCGGCGCTGGCGCCGGGGGCGGAACGGGCGGCCACGAGGTCCAGCACCTCCTGGCGCCACATCGCCGGATTGAGGGCAGGGGAGAAGCCGTCGAGGAACCAGGCGTCGGCCGATCCGCTCCAGGCGGCCAGGGCTTCGCCGACCTCCATGACGGCCACGTCCACGATGGCCCCCACCTCGGGCAGGTCGATGCGGTGGAAGCCGCGGGCCCGCCCGGGCCAGCGGGCCGTCAGCAGGGCGGCGAGGTCGGCCAACTCGGGCCAGGCGGAGAGGGCGCGGGCGGCTTCGTCGGCGGTGATGGGATGGGCTTCGACGGAGAAGACGTGCAGGCGGGCGTCGGCCGGCCGGCTGGCGCGCCACAGGTCCAGGAGGGCCAGAATGTTGAGGCCGGCGCCGAAGCCGAGCTCGCCGACCACGAATCGGCTCCGGCCGGCCCAGGCGTCGGGAAGGCCGCAGCCGTCCAGGAACACGGCGCGCGTCTCGGCCAGGCCGTCTTCGGCCGAGAAATAGATGTCGTCATAGAGGCGCGAACGGGGCCGGCCGTCCTCTGTCCAGACGAGCGGCGAGGCGTCCGAGGGGGGCGAATCGCTCATGAACCAGATGTCGCCCGCCGAGGCGATGCTGGCCAGCGTCGCGAGACGGGCCGAACGAGGGCGGGCCCAAAACGAAAGAGGGCCGCCCGATGGGCGGCCCTCTCAAGACGCTGAAAGCGTCTTGTCGCTTAGTGCGCGGCTTTAGCCGGAGCAGCAGCGGCGTCGGCGGCCGGAGCAGCGGCGGCGTCGGCGGCCGGAGCGGCTTCGCCTTCGGCGGCCGGAGCCATCGCGGCGTCGGTCGCGGCGGCGGCGTCAGCAGCGGCGGCGTCGGCGGCCGGAGCTTCGGCAGCCGGAGCTTCCGGAGCAGCTTCGGTGGTTTCGGCCGGCTTGCTGCAGGCGGCGACGGAGAGGGCGGCGACGGCGGCGCCGGCGACGAGCAGCTTGCGAAGAACTTCGGAGGTCATGTCCCTGGTCCCCTAGATCGGAGGTTTAAGCGCCCGGCGAATTCGCCCACCCGACGCCCTGTGACCAGGTCGGCGGGTCGGGGACCACCTCAAGCGCGAGTCAGGAATATGCCGTGCTTGCGGCCACTGGCAAGGCCTTTATTCACGCCCTCGTGATCAGATCGTTCACAATTCGCCCGGCGCGCGACGAACGGGGGTGTTTCCAGGGCCTCAGGCCTCGTTCGGGATCGCCGAGAGCGCCTCTTCGAGCTCCACGAAGGAGGGCTGGGCGGCGGAGGGCACATTGCCGCGGCCGATCTCCACCGAGATCTGGGCGGCGTTGCCGTGCAGGTGGGCCACCAGCACCGACTGGATGATCTTGTAGAAGGAGCTTTCCTCCTCGATCACGTCCTTCAGGCGCGTGGCCATGGGGCCGACCAGCCCATAGGCCAGGAACACGCCCATGAAGGTGCCGACCAGGGCGCCGCCGATCATGCCGCCCAGAATCTCGGGCGGCTCGGTGATCGAGCCCATGGTCTTGATGACGCCGAGCACGGCGGCGACGATGCCGAGCGCCGGCAGGCCGTCCGCCAGGGCGGTGAGGGCGTGGGCCGGGGCCAGGGCCTCGTGGTGGTGCTTCTCGAGCTGCTTTTCCATCGCGTCTTCGACCTGGTGGGGATCCTCCAGGTTCATGGTCATCATCCGCAGGGTGTCGCAGATGAAGTCGACCGCGAAGTGGTCCTTCATGATCTTGGGGAAGCGCGAGAAGATAGTGCTGTCGCCGGGGTTCTCGATGTGGCTTTCCAGGGCGATGACGCCCTTGGACTTCATCGTCTTGGTCAGCAGGAACAGAAGGCTGAGCAGATCCCGGTAGTCGCTGGCCTTCCACTTGGGGCCGCCGAAGATCTTGCCGAAGCCGGCGCCCGTGGCCTTGATGACCGTCATCGAGTTGCTGATCAGGAAGGCCGCCAGGCCGGCGCCGCCGATCGCCATCAGTTCGTGGGGCGCGGCGTGCAGGATCACGTCCATCTTGCCCCCGGAAATCAGGTAGCTCCCGAAGACCAGGACGAAGAGCAGCACGATGCCGATGATCTGAAACATGCAGAGGACGCCCCACGGAAATCGGCCGCCAGCATGGGAGTTAATGCTTAATGGCCGGTGAGCACGCTGGCTGATTGCACGGCGGCGCGGGGCGGCTTAACAGCCTCAGCATGTCCGGCGCCGCTCCCGAACCGCTGGGCCTGCCCCGCAGGTCCTTCGCCATCATTTTCTGCGTGTCGCTGGCCACGGCGCTCGGCAACACCGGCCTGATCTCGGTCCTGCCGGCGATCGGCCGCTCCACCGGCATTCCGGACCCGTGGGTGGCGGCGATCTTCTCGCTTTCGGCGCTGCTCTGGGCCTTTTCCTCGCCGATGTGGGCGCGGGCTTCCGACCGCTTCGGGCGCAAGCCGATGATGATCGTCGGCCTGTCCGGCTTCATGATCTCGATGATCTGCTGCGGCTTCGTGGTCAGCGCGGGCCTGCGGCACCTGGCGCCCTGGCCGATCATCTTCGGGCTGTTCCTGTTCGCCCGGGCGCTGTTCGGCTTCTTCGGCGCGGCTTCCAACCCGGCCACCCAGGCCTACGTGGCCGAGTACACCCCGCCGGACCGCCGTACCCAGTCGATGTCGAGCCTGGCCGGCGCCTTCGGCCTCGGCACCGTCATCGGCCCGTTCCTGGCGCCGCTGTTCGTGCTGCCCTTCGTCGGGCTGGCGGGACCGTTGTTCAGCTTCGCCCTGATCGCGGCGGTGATGCTCTTCATCGTCATCCGCTACCTGCCCGAAAGCGAGCACCGGCCGGCCCCGCAGGCGGCGGACCCCGCCGGACCCAAGCCCTCGCCGATGTGGCGCGACCCGCGCATCACGCCGTTTCTGATCTACGGCTTCATCGTGGCGGTCTGCCAGACGGCCCAGGGCCAGACCCTGGGCTTCCTGATCATCGACCAGCTTCAGATGTCGCCGACCCAGGCCCAGGGCTTCATCGCCATCGCCATGATGTTCGGCGCCATGGCCGGGCTCCTGGCGCAGTGGGGCATCATCCGCATGTTCGAGATGACCCCGCGCGAACTGCTGCGCTGGGGCGTGGGGGTCGCGGCCCTGGGCAACCTGATCGTGGCCCTGGCGCCCAACTACTGGGCCGTGGTCGCCGGATACGCCATATCCAGCCTCGGATTCGGCTTCGCTCGGCCGGGCTTCACCGCCGGCTCGTCCCTGGCCGTGAACCTCGACGAGCAGGCCCGCGTGGCCGGCGCGATTGCGGCGGTGAATGGGGTGAACGTCGTGCTCGCGCCCTTCTTCGTATGGCTCTACGAGAAGGTTCACCCCGCGCCGTTCGTCCTGAACATGGCGATGATGCTGGCGCTGCTGGTCTACGCCTTCCGCAACCCGCAACTGCGCAACGCCGATCCCAAGCCGGCCACGCGCGCGGACACGGCCATGGCCACCCTCGAAAAACGGGATGAGAGCGGCGGCGCGCCCTGAGCGCGCCCGGCAGCCGCACCTAGAGCGGCGCGGCCTCTGACCGCAGGCGCCGCACCATCTCCATCGACAGGTAGCCGTCGGCGGTGAGGCCGCGGGCCTTCTGCCAGGCGCGAAGCGCCGTGCGGGTGTTGACGCCGACCACCCCGTCCGGCTCGCCGGGATCGAAGCCCAGCCGCGCAAGCGCTTTCTGGGCGTCCATGCGGTCGGCGAGGGCCAGGGGCGTCTCGGTCGGCCATGCGGCCGTCAGGGGGCCGCGTCCGGCGAAGCCGTCGGCCAGCAGACCCACGCCGAGGGCGTAGGCGGTGGAGTTGTTGTAGCGGCGAATGGCGAAATGGTTGGGGAAGGCCAGGAACAGCGGACCCGCCGCCCCGGCCGGCGCGATCAGCATGGCCTCGGCCGCCTGGTCCGAGGGCGCCCAGGGCTGGGCGTCCGCCGGCCGCAGCCCGGCCGAGGCCCAGGCGGCCGGCGTCATCCGCGGGCCCTCGGTCTGGGAATAGTCGAAGCCCGGGGGGGCGACCACCTCCCGCGCCCAGGCCCCCCCGGGCGTCCAGCCGCCGTGGTCCAGGAGGTTGGCGGCCGACGCCAGGGCGTCGGCCGTGGAGCCCCAGATGTCGCGCCGCCCGTCGCCGTCGCCGTCCACTGCGGTCGACAGGAAGGTCGTGGGAATGAACTGGGTCTGGCCCATGGCCCCCGCCCAGGAGCCGATCAGCCGCTCGCGCGGGAACTCGCCCGAGGCGATGATCTTGAGCGCCGCGATCAGCTGGTCCTCGGCGAAGCCGCGGCGGCGGCCGTCCGCGGCGAGGGTCGCCATTGAACGGACCACGTCGTACTTGCCCTGGATCGCGCCGAACCCCGATTCCATGGCCCAGATGGCGATCAGGATGTCGCGCGGCACGCCGTAGCGCTGCTCGAGCCCGCCCAGGAAGGCGAGTTCCTGGCGCTTGCGCTGCCCGATGGCGATGCGGTCGGGGGTGACGACGCCCTTGATGTAGTCGCCCACCGGCTTGGAGAACTCCGGCTGGCGGCCGTCGGCGATCGAGACCCGCTCGTCCGGCGTCAGGCCGGAAAGCTCGCGGTCGAGGACCACGGCGGGCACGCCGGCGGCGGCGGCGCGGCCGTAGAAGCTCTGGAGCCAGGCGTCGAAGGCGGGACTGCCCGACGGGCTCGCCCCCAGGAGCGGGGCGGCGGTCTGGGCGGCGGAGGCGCCGGGCAGGGCGGCCAGGAGGAGAGAAACGAAAGCTCTGCGATGCATTCGGCGGAATCTAGCGGGCGTCGGCGCACAGGCTCAATCACAAGCCCGAGACGGCTGCCCGGCGTTGACTTCCCGCCGTTCGGCCCGTATATGCCCGCCCTCCGAACGCAACCCGGCGGCGCTCGCGCGCCCAAGAAGATTACGGTCATGAAGGTCAGAAGCTCGCTCAAGTCGCTCAAGACTCGCCATCGCGACTGCAAGCTCGTGCGCCGCAAGGGCCGGGTTTACGTGATCAACAAGACCGATCCGCGCTTCAAGGCCAAGCAGGGCTGAGGTCGCAGGCCCCCGGGGATGCCCAAGGCGGTTCTCTGGGACATCGGCAACGTCATCGTGCGCTGGAATCCGCGCACGCTCTATTCCAAGATCTTTCCCGACCCGGCCGAATGCGACCGGTTCCTGTCCTGCGTCTGTACGATGGACTGGCACCTCGCGCACGATCGGGGCGTGTCCTTCGAGGACAACCGCATCGGGCTGATCGCACGTTTCCCCGAGCATGAGGCCGCGATCCGCGCCTGGGGCGACCGCTGGTGGGAGATGTTCTCCGGCCCGATCGCCGAGACCGAGCAGGCCATCGAGGACCTTCACGCGGCGGGCGTGCCGCAGTTCGGCCTGTCCAACATCTCCCAGCACACCATCGCCGGCACGCGGGCGATGAGCCCGGCCTTCGGGCGGTTGCGGGGGATCGTCGTCTCGGGCGACGAGGGGGTCATCAAGCCGGATCCGGCGATCTTTCGCCTGGCCTGCGAGCGTTTCGGCCTTTCGCCCGCCGAGATGCTGTTCGTCGACGACGGCGCCGGCAACATCGAGGCCGCCCGGGCCCTCGGCTTCGACACCCACCACTTCACTGATCCGGCGGCGCTGCGCCCCGCGCTGGAAGCGCGCGGACTGCTGGCGGCGACGGATGACAGGGCCGGGCAAGGCGGCTAGGTTCGCCGACCTTCCAAGACCCGATTCCGGAGAGGCTCTCCCATGGCCGACGATCTCGCCCACGCCGACGTGCTCAATACGACGGCCCAGGGCCAGCTCAAGAGCATCATCGAGCGCATCGAGCGGCTCGAGCAGGAGAAGTCCGAGATCGCCGAGCAGATCAAGGAAGTCTTCGCAGAAGCCAAGGGCAACGGCTTCGACGTGAAGATCCTGCGCAAGGTGGTGCGCCTGCGCAAGCAGGACCGGGCCAAGCGCCAGGAGGAGGACGCGATCCTCGACCTCTATCTCTCCGCGCTGGGAGAGATTTGAAGCGCGCCCCTCCTGACCGGAAGGCGCAGGCCAAGCGGGCCGCGCTGAACGCCCTGAAGCGCGCCCGCCGCCAGGCCGAACGCGCCGGCGTGAAGCTTTCGGAGTGGGAGGGGGAATTCCTCGGCAGCGTCGAGGAACGGGTGAAGACCTATGGCCGCGCCTTCGGCGACCCGGAGAAGGGGGCGGCCGGCGAGGCCCTTTCGGCCATGCAGCACGTCAAGCTCAAGGAGATCGCCGCCAAGGCCAAGGGCGACAAGCCGCCTATGGCGCGCCGGCCGATGCGCCGCGGGCCGAAGGACGAGGGCTAGACGGCTTCCTTCAGCATGCGCCGGCGCTCCACCGAGGACGGGATGCGCATGGCCTCCCGGTACTTGGCCACCGTGCGCCGGGCGATGTCGACGCCGGCCTCCTTCAGGATCTCGACGATGCGGTCGTCGGAATGCACGTCGGCCTCGGTGCGTTCGCCGTCGATCAACTGCTTGATCTTGTGGCGCACGCTCTCGGCGGAGTGCGCCTCCCCGCCGGCCGAGGAGGCGATGGCCGAGGTGAAGAAGAACTTCATCTCGAACAGGCCGCGGGGGGTGGCGATGTACTTGTTCGAGGTGACCCGGCTGACGGTGGACTCGTGCATGCCGATGGCGTCGGCCACGGTTTTCAGGTTCAGCGGGCGCAGGTGCTCGACGCCGTAGGCCAGGAAGCCGTCCTGCTGGCGCACGATCTCGCTGGCCACCTTCAGGATGGTCTTGGCGCGCTGGTCCAGGCTCTTCACCAGCCAGCTCGCCGAGGCCAGGCAGTCGGAGACGAACACCTTCTCCTGGTCGTTGCGGGCGGCGGCCGAGACCCGGGCGTGGTAGCGCTGGTCGACCAGCAGCCGCGGCAGGGTTTCGGAGTTGAGCTCCACGTTCCACAGACCGCCCTGGCCTTCGCGGACATAGACGTCCGGCGCCACCGGCTGGACCGGGTCGCCGCCGAAGGCCGCGCCGGGACGCGGCGTCAGCGCACGCACCTCGGCGATCATCTCGCGCAGGTCCTCGTCGTCGACCCCGCAGGCGCGCTTGAGGCCGGAAAGGTCGCGGCGGGCCAAGAGCTCCAGATTGTCGAGCAGAGCGGCCATCGCCGGATCGTAGCGGTTGCGCTCCTTGAGCTGCAGCGCAAGGCACTCGGCGACGCTGCGCGCCCCCACGCCGGTCGGCTCGAAGCCCTGGATGGCCTGGAGCGCCCGTTCCACGACCTCCAGGCCGCAGCCGAGGCGCTCGGCGGTCTCGACAAGGTCGGCGCGCAGGTAGCCGCCCTCGTCGATGGCGTCGATCAGGACGGTGGCGGCGGCCAGGGCCGCACCGGTGAGGCCGGCGGTCGCGAGCTGGTCGTTGAGGTGTTCGGACAGGGTCTTGGCCCGGGTGTCGGCGCCTTCGTAGTCGTCGCCGTCGGATTCGAAGCTTCCGCCGCGGCCGGCCTTGGACCAGTCGACGGCGCCGCCGGCGTCCTGGGCCTCCGGCGCGTCGCCCGTGGCGCGCTCGCCCGGCGAGACCTCGTCGTGGCTCATGTCCATCTCGGCGCCCGCCGCACCGGCGGGAATCTCGTCGGCGGAATACTCGACCGCGGCGTCCTTGGGCGCTTCCGCCTCGGGCTCGGCGTCGCGTTCGTCGCGTTGCAGCAGGGGATTGCGCTCCAGCTCGGCCTCCACGAAGGCCTCGAGCTCGAGGTTCGACAGCTGCAGGAGCTTGATGGCCTGCTGGAGCTGCGGCGTGATGACAAGGCCCTGGCCCTGCCGGAACTCGAGACGCGCGCTGAGCGCCAAAACACCCTCCTGGCCTGGTTCTTGCTCAGGCTAAGGGCGTCATCCCAACTGATTGGTTAACCGGCTCGCGGAAAACGGGCGCCGGCGGCATGAAGCTCGCCCTTGAGGGGAATCAGCTGAAGCGGTCGCCGAGATAGACGCGGCGCACCTCGGGATCATCGACGATCTGGTCGGGCGTGCCCTCGAACAGCAACTCGCCGGCATGGATGATCGAGGCGCGGTCGATGATGTCCAAGGTCTCGCGCACGTTGTGGTCGGTGATCAGGATGCCGATGCCGCGCTTGCGCAGATAGGCGATCACCTCGCGGATGTCGGCGATCGCCAGGGGGTCGATCCCGGCGAACGGCTCGTCCAGCAGCATGAAGGACGGCTCGCTGGCCAGGGCGCGGGCGATTTCCACCCGCCGCCGCTCGCCCCCGGACAGGGAGATCGCCGGGGCGTTGCGCAGGTGCTCGATGTGCAGCTCGCCCAGCAACTGGGTGACCGTCTCGCGAGCGCGGCGGGCGTCCGGCTCGCGCAGCTCGACCACGGCCATGACGTTCTCCTCCACGGTCATGCCGCGAAAGATGGAGGTTTCCTGGGGCAGGTAGCCCACGCCCATGCGCGCGCGCTGGTACATGGGCTGGGCGGTGATGTTCTCGCCGTCCAAATAGATGGCGCCGTAGTCGGCCGGAATCAGGCCGGTGATCATGTAGAAGCAGGTGGTCTTGCCGGCGCCGTTCGGACCCAGCAGGCCGGCGACCTCGCCGCGGGCGAGCCGCAGGCTCACGCCCTTCACCACCGGCCGGCCGCGGAACGACTTGCCGATGTTGTCGACCACCAGGCCTTCCCCGGCCAGGGTCTCAAGGTCCTGGAAGCGTTCCTGCCGCACGGCCGCGCCGCCTAGCGGGGCGCGGCAGGCTGGGCCTGGCGCTCTTCGTTGGGATAGAACACGCCGCGCACGCGGCCGGGCTTGTTGCGGCCCTTGACGCTGGTTTCCATGGTCGCCGCGCCGGTGGACACCTGGATCACCAGCCGCTCGCCGCGCAGCACGTTCCTGCCCTGGGTGGCGACCACGTCGCCGGTGAAGGTGATAGTGTCCGCGGCGGCCTGGTAGACGGCAGCGTCCCCGCGCACGCGCTGGCTTGGCGTGACGTAGTAGACCGAGCCCGCCGCCTCGATCCGGTCCAGGGCGCCGCAGCCGCCGCCCGCCGCGCCGGGACGGGCCGAGGGCTGGGCCTTGTTGTAGATCCGGATCACGTCGGCGCGCAGGCGGGCGTTGTCCTGCAGCGCTTCGGCCGCGCCGCGCCAGATGGCCAGGCACTGGGTGTTGACCACTTCCAGCTCGTCGGCGGTCATATCGACCGGAGCCTTGGAGTTTTGGGCGATCTGCGCACCCGCGGGCGGGGCCGCCAAAGCCGCGGAGGCCGCCGCCGCCGCAACCCATCGCCTTGATTTCACAATGAAGCTCATGCCGCAGCCGACGCCTAATCTGTTGGAATGCGGGCGTGCACGCCGCCCTTGAAAACTATGCGCTCGCCCTTGTCGTAGACGGCATAGGACTTCGCGTCGATTTCTCCAAGAGACCCGACGCCCTGAATCGGGCCTGAACCGCTCAGCTCGCCGGTGGCGGTGTTGAACAGCGAGGTCGCCGTGTCGAAGGTCTGCTGATCGCTCACCAGCCGCACGCCGCCCTGAAGCTGCAGCTTGCGCGTGCCTTCGTGGTACACGCCGGACTTGGCGGTGACGCGGGTCGGCCGCGCGCCGTCCTCGTCGAGCATCAGGGTCGGGCGGTCGAGCAGGACGCGCTGGTAGTCCTCGTCGTCACGCACCGCCGTGGCCGCGGTGATGACGAAGGCGCGGCCGTCGTTGTCGCGGCCCACGAAGCGGGCGTTGACCAGGCGGATCGGGGCGTCGGCGTCGCCGGTGCGGGCCTGGCCGCCGGCGATCGTACGCCAGGCCACCGTGGCGGCCATCGCCGCCAGGATCAGGGCGATGGCCGCCGGCAGGGCGATCCGCAGGATGTGGATCAGGCGCGCGCGCCGGCGCCAGCGCACCGCGGTCGTGTGGTGCGCCCTGATCACTCCGGGATCGGCGTGCGCCAGGGTCATGGGCGCCTCACGTGTGGGCGAAGATGTCGACCTCCTCCCAGCCGGCGACGTCCAGGACGGCGCGGTGCGGCAGGAAGTCGAAGCAGGCGCGGGCCAGGTGGTCGCGGCCCTCGCGAGCCAGCATCTGGTCCAGCCGCGCGCGCAGGGCGTGCAGGTGCAGGACGTCGCTCGCCGCATAGGCGAGCTGGTCGTCGGACAGCTTGTCCGCGCCCCAGTCCGAGCTCTGCTGGGCCTTGGAGAGGTCGATGGAAAGCAGTTCGCGCACCAGGTCCTTCAGCCCGTGGCGGTCGGTGTAGGTGCGGGCGAGCTTGGAGGCGATCTTGGTGCAGTAGACCGGCGCGGTGACCACCCCCAGGTGCAGGTGGAACATGGCGATGTCGAAGCGGCCGAAATGGAAGATCTTGGTCACCGCCGGGTCGGTGAGCAGCCGCTTCAGGTTCGGCGCGTCGTAGGCGGGACGGCGGAGTTGCACCACATGGGCGTTTCCGTCGCCGGCCGAGAGCTGCACGACGCACAGCGGGTCGCGGCCGAGCCTGAGGCCCATGGTCTCCGAATCCACGGCAACGGCCGTCGCGCCGGAGAGCGCGCCCGCGGGAAGGTCGCCGTCGTGCAGGAATGTCGCCAAGGTTCGTCGTCTCCGCAGAATCCGGCCCGCGCGGTGCGAGCCCTACTTAGTCATCCCGCGGGGGAAACGAAAGAAAGGCCACCCTCGCTGTCGAGGGATGGTGCCCAGGAGAGGACTCGAACCTCCACGGCTATTAACCACTGGTACCTGAAACCAGCGCGTCTACCAATTCCGCCACCTGGGCCCCGGTCCATCGGATCGGGAGGCGCGCTAGATAGGGAAAAGCAGCCCCGGCGTCAACGGCGAGGTTTGCGCGCATTGCCGCGCGGCGGCTCATCGTCTATCCGGGCGTTCGTCCATCCCTTGTCGCAAATGGTCGCCATGCCAGATCTCGTCACCGTCTTCGGAGGTTCGGGCTTCGTCGGAAGCCAGGTGGTCCGGGCGCTCGCCCGCAGCGGCGCGCGCATCCGCGTGGCCGTCCGCCACCCGCACCTGGCGGGGGACCAGCGCCTGCACGGGGACGTCGGCCAGATCGAGATCGTCCAGGCCAACGTGCGCAATCCCGCCTCGGTCCAGAGGGCGCTGGCGGGCGCCGACGCGGCGGTGAACCTGGTGAGCACGCTCTATGAGCACGGCCGCCAGAAGTTCCAGTCCCTGAACGTGATGGGCGCCAAGACCGTGGCCGAAGCGGCGGCTGCGGGCGGGGTGAAGCGGCTGGCGCACATGTCGGCCCTCGGCGCCGATCCGGCGTCGGCCTCGAAGTACGCGCGGACCAAGGGCGAGGGCGAGGCGGCCGTGCGCGCGGCGTTCCCGCAGGCGACGATCTTCCGCCCCTCGGTCATCTTCGGGCCCGAGGACGACTTCTTCAACAAGTTCGGCGAAATGGCCTCGATGGCGCCGGCCCTGCCGCTGGTGGGCGGCGGACGCACCCGGTTCCAGCCGGTCTATGTGGGCGACGTGGCCAAGGCGGTCGCGCGCGCGGCGGTCGATCCGGATTGCGCGGGCAAGACCTTCGAACTCGGCGGGCCGGCCCAGTACAGCTTCCGCGAGCTGATGGAGCTGGTCCTGGCCGAGACCGAGCGTCGGCGCGCCCTGGTTCCCGTGCCCTTTGGGGTCGCCGGCATGCTCGGCGGCCTGTTCGACCTGGCGGCCGGCCTCGTCCCGCCGCCGATCAGCGCCGACCAGGTGGTGCTGCTGAAGTCGGACAACGTGGTCGGCGGCTCGCTGCCGGGCCTGGCCGACCTTGGCATCGAGCCGACGGCCCTGGAGGCGATCCTGCCGACCTACATGCAGCGCTACCGAAAGGGCGGCCAGTACGCCGACCTGGTGAGCGAAGGCGCCCCCGCGGCGCACTGACGCTCGCCCGGATGGGTGGGCCGCGCTTGCGCGGATCGGACCGCCATCCCAGACTGGACGCCAACCAGACGGGAGGAGCGCGATGAGCTACAGCTACAGCCAGGCCGTGGAGGCCAGCCTGGAGCGTGTGGGCGAGCTTGGCGTCGATCCGACGGCCCACGTCTACAAGCGCCTGTTCGCCGCCAATCCCCAGATGGAGGCGCTGTTCTGGAGGGACGAGAGCGGCGCGATCAAGGGCGAGATGCTGGCGCGGGTGTTCGCCGCCATCCTCGATTTCGTCGGCGAGCGGCGCTACGCCGACCACCTGATCGGCACCGAACTGGTCAACCACGAGGGTTTCGACGTCCCGCGGGAGGTGTTCGCCACCTTCTTCGCCGTGGTGCGGGACACGCTCAGGGAGCTGCTCGGAGCGGACTGGAGCGCCGGGACCGAGGCGGCCTGGGCGGGCATGCTCGCCGACATCGACCGCTTCGTGGTCCAGGCGGCGCGGCCGAAGGCGGTGGCCTGAGCGTCCGCTCAGCTCAGCTCAGCCCCAGCAGCGCCAGGCCGACGACGCCGACGATGATCCGCCACCAGCCGAAGGGGGCCAGGCCCCGCCGCTGGACGAAATCCAGCATGTAGCGGATCACCACGATGCCGGAGACGAACGAGACCACGAAGCCCAGGGCGATGATCCCGGCCTGGCTGGTGTCGATGGCGTCGACGTTCTTGTAGAGGTCGTAGGTGAAGGCGCCGACCATCGTCGGGATGGCGAGGAAGAACGAGAACTCGGTCGCCGCGCGCTTGTCCATGCCCATCATCACGCCGCCGACGATGGTGGCGCCCGAGCGGGACACCCCCGGCACCATCGACAGGCACTGGACAAGGCCCACGCCGAAGGCGGTGAGCAGGGGCGTCTTCATCGCGTCGTGATGACGGGCCGGCGGCGGCCAGCGGTCGATCGCCAGCAGCACTACGCCGCCGACGATCAGCGACCAGCAGATCAGGCGCGGGCTCTCGAACAGCACCTCCTTGATCAGGTCGTGCAGGGCGAAGCCGAGCACCACCGCCGGGACGAAGGCGATCAGCACCGACAGGGCGAAGCGGCGGGCGGCCGGATTTGTCGGCAGGCCGATCAGCACGCCCCACAGGCGCTGAAAGTAGAGCGCCACCACCCCGAGGATCGCGCCGAGCTGGATGAGCACGCTGAAGGTGTCCCAGAAGCCGTTCGGCAGGCCCAGGGCCGTCTTGGTGAGCAGGAGATGGCCCGTGGAAGAGACCGGGATGAACTCCGTCAGGCCTTCGACCACCCCCAGGATGACGGCGTAGATCCAGTCGGGCATGGCGCTTCCCTAAAGGCGGTTTCCAGGCCGAGCAATGGCGGGATTCACGGTAAAAATGCAGTTCATCCAGTTTATGGACCAAAATGCGGCGCTGACGGGAGGGTCGGCGCCATCTTCAACGCGTGCTGCGGAATCATAGTCCTGATTCAGGACAATCTACTTTTCGGCGATCTGCCGGCGGAGTAGATGCGGCCTGTCGCCCATGGAGGGCGGGAGGGTGCGCGATGGCCGAACGCATGCTGAAGTTCACGACGACCCCGCGGGCGACGCCAGCCAAGCGCGCCGCCGAGGCGCGCGCCAGGGACTTCCACGAGATCTACGCGGACTTCATCGACGCCAAGGCGGCCGAGCAGGCGGCGCGCTGCTCGCAATGCGGGATTCCGTTCTGTCAGACCCATTGCCCCCTGCACAACAACATCCCCGACTGGCTGCGGATGACCGCCGAGGGCCGGCTGCAGGAGGCCTACGAGCTGTCGCAGGCCACCAATTCCATGCCCGAGATCTGCGGCCGCATCTGCCCGCAGGACCGGTTGTGCGAAGGCTCGTGCACCATCGAGCAGTCCGGCCACGGCACCGTCACCATCGGCGCGGTCGAGCGCTATCTGACCGACAGGGCCTGGGACATGGGCTGGGTGGCGCCGCTGCGCCCGGGCCCGCCGCAGGGCAAGTCCGTGGGCGTGGTGGGCGCGGGCCCCGCCGGGCTGGCGGCGGCCGAGCGGTTGCGGGAAGCGGGCTTCGACGTGGTGGTCTACGACCGCCACGACCGGCCCGGCGGCCTGCTGATCTACGGCATCCCCAGCTTCAAGCTGGAGAAGGACGTGGTCGAGCGTCGCACCCGGCGGCTCGCGTACGGCGGGGTCGAGTTCCGCCTGAACTTTGAGGTCGGTCGCGACGCCAGCCTGGCCGACCTGCGCGCGCGGCACGATGCGGTCCTGCTGGCGACCGGCGTCTATGCGGCGCGGGACCTGGCCGCCCCCGGCGCCGGCTCGGCCGGGGTGGTCGCCGCCCTCGACTATCTGATCGCCTCCAACCGCGTGGGCCTGGGCGACCGCGTCCCGGCCTTCGAGGCGGGGACCCTGAACGCTGCGGGCCGCGACGTGGTGGTGGTCGGCGGCGGCGACACGGCCATGGACTGCGTGCGCACCGCGGTGCGCCAGGGCGCGCGCTCCGTCACCTGCCTCTATCGGCGCGACCGGGCGAACATGCCCGGCTCGGTGCGCGAAGTGGCCCATGCGGAGGAGGAGGGGGTCGTGTTCGAATGGCTCGCCGCCCCCCGCGCCGTCACCGGCCAGGCCGACGCCGCGACCGGGGTGCGCGCCGCACGGATGCGCCTCGGCCCGCCCGACCGCTCGGGCCGCCAGTCGCCGGAGGAGGTGGAGGGCGCCGATTTCGACCTGCCGGCGGACCTGGTCGTCAAGGCCCTCGGGTTCGATCCGGAGGACTTGCCGGCGGCCCTGTCGGCGCCGGACCTGACCGTCACCCGCTGGGGGACGGTGAAGGCCGACTTCCGCACCCAGATGACCTCGATCCCCGGCGTGTTCGCCGCCGGCGACATCGTCCGCGGCGCCTCGCTGGTGGTGTGGGCCATCCGCGACGGACGCGACGCCGCCGACGCCATCGGCGCCTACCTGACCCAGCCCGCGCTGGCCGCGGCGGAGTAAGACCCATGAGCGATCAAACGATCCCCGCACCGCCCGCAGCGTCCGAATGGGACGGGGCGGCCCGCTACCTGGAAAACCGCCAGCGCCTGATCGAGGCCCACGCCTACGACCCGGCCTGCGAGCGCGACGCCTGCGGCGTGGGCCTGGTGTGCGCCATCGACGGCCAGCCGCGCCGCGAGGTGGTGGAGCTGGCGATCCGCGCGCTGAAGGCCGTCTGGCACCGCGGCGCCGTGGACGCCGACGGCAAGACCGGCGACGGGGCCGGCGTGCTGGTGTCGGTGCCGCAGGACTTCTTCGCCGACCAGGTCGTCCGCATCGGCCACAAGCTGCGCCCGGGCCCGATCGCCGTGGGCCAGGTGTTCCTGCCGCGCAACGACCTGGCGGCCCAGGAGGCCGCGCGCACCATCGTCGAGGCCGAGGCCCTGCGTTTCGGCTTCTATCTTTACGGCTGGCGCCAGGTGCCGGTGGACACCAGCGTGATCGGCGACAAGGCCAACGCCACCCGCCCCGAGATCGAGCAGATCATGCTCTCTCCGCCCCCCGGCCTGGAGGGCGAAGCGCTGGAGCGCGCCCTGTTCCTGTGCCGCAAGCGCATCGAAAAGCGCGTGGCGGCGGCCGGCATCGCCCACTTCTACCTCTGCTCGCTGTCGGCGCGTTCGCTGATCTACAAGGGCATGTTCCTGGCCCAGCACATCGACGCCTTCTATCCGGACCTGCGCGACGAGCGGTTCGCCGCGGCGGTGGCGATCTTCCACCAGCGCTATTCGACCAACACCTTCCCCGAATGGCGGCTGGCCCAGCCGTTCCGGATGCTGGCCCACAACGGCGAGATCAATACGCTGAAGGGCAACGTCAACTGGATGAAGAGCCACGAGATCCGCATGGCCGCCGACGCGTTCGGCGAGCTGGGCGAGGACGTGAAGCCGGTCATCCAGCCGGGGGGCTCGGATTCGTCGGCCCTGGACAACACCTTCGAGGTGCTGGTGCGCGCCGGCCGCGACGCGCCGATGGCCAAGACCCTCCTGATCCCCGAGGCGTGGAACGCGCGCTCCGACGAGCAGCTCAAGCCCGAGCACAAGGCGCTCTACGCCTACTGCAATGCGGTGATGGAGCCCTGGGACGGGCCGGCGGCCATCTGCGCCACCGACGGGCGCTGGGTGCTGGCGGGCAAGGACCGCAACGGCCTGCGGCCCCTGCGCGTCGCCTACACCGACGACGGCCTGCTGATCATCGGGTCCGAGGCGGGCATGTGCCGGGTCGAGGAGGCCCGGATCGTGCGCAAGGCCCACATCTCCCCCGGGCGAATGCTGGCGGTCGACCTGGTCGAGGGGCGGCTCTACGGCGAGGACGAGATCATCGACCGGCTGGCGGCCCAGCACCCCTACGACCGCTGGCTCGGCAACATGGTGGACCTGGAGGGCGAGATCGTCTGGGGCCCCGAGCCGCGCGCCTACGGCCGCGAGGAGCTGGTGCGCCGTCAGGTGGCTGCCGGCCTCAGCCTGGAGGACCTGGAGCTGATCCTCGCGCCCATGGTGGAGGACGGCAAGGAAGCCGTCGGCTCCATGGGCGACGACACGCCGCTCGCGGTGCTGTCGGACCAGTACCGGCCGCTGTCGCACTATTTCCGCCAGAACTTCAGCCAGGTGACCAACCCGCCGATCGACTCCCTGCGCGAGACGGCGGTGATGAGCCTGAAGACCCGGTTCAAGAACCTCGGCAACATCCTGGCCCAGGACGAGGCCCAGACCGACGTCTTCGTCATGGACAGCCCCGTGCTGACCAACGGCATGTACCACCGCATCTGCGGCGTGATCGGCGAGAGGAACATCGCCGTGATCGACTGCACCATGCCGATCCCGGCGGCCGAATCGCGGCCCGGCGACGCCCTTCGGGCCAATCTCGACCGCATCCGCGCCGAGGCCGAGGACGCGGCCCTGCGCGGCTGCGCCACCATCGTCCTCAGCGACGAGGGCTCCGGCCCCGATCGCGTGGGCCTGCCGATGATCCTGGCCGTGGGCGGGGTGCATTCCTGGCTCGTCGCCAAGGGGCTGCGCTCCTACGTTTCGCTGATCGTGCGCGCGGCGGAGTGCCTGGACACCCACTATTTCGCCGTGCTGGTCGGGGTGGGCGCGACCGCGGTGAACCCGTACCTGGCGCAGGAGAGCTTCCATGACCGGCTCGACCGGGGCCTGACGGGCGACCTCGGCCTTCGCGAGCTGTGCCTGAACTACAAGCACGCGGTCGAGGGCGGTCTTCTGAAGATCATCGCCAAGATGGGCATCTCGGTGATCTCGTCCTATCGCGGCGGGCTCAACTTCGAGGCCGTCGGCCTGTCGCGCTCGCTGGTGGCCGAGTTCTTCCCCGGCATGCCTTCGCGGATCTCCGGCATCGGCCTGGCCGGCATCGAGGCCAAGATGGTGGAGCTGCACCGCAGGGCCTGGACCGCGGGCGCGGTGATGCTGCCGGTCGGCGGCTTCTACAAGGCCCGCCGCTCGGGCGAGAGCCACGCCTTCGAGGCGCGCATGGTGCACACCCTGCAGCGGGCCTGCGACACCGGCGACTATGCGATCTACAAGCGCTTCTCCGAGGGCATGCGGGCCCTGCCGACGATCCAGCTCCGCGACCTTCTGGACTGGCGTCCCGCCGAGCGGGCGCTGGATCTCGACGAGGTCGAGAGCGTCAACGAGATCAGGAAGCGCTTCGTCACGCCGGGCATGAGCCTGGGCGCCCTGTCGCCCGAGGCGCACGGGGTGCTGAACATCGCCATGAACCGGATCGGGGCCAAGAGCGTCTCCGGCGAGGGCGGCGAGGACCGCGCCCGCTACAAGCCCCTGCCCAACGGCGACAACCCCAACTCGGCGGTCAAGCAGATCGCCTCGGGCCGGTTCGGCGTGACCGCCGAGTACCTGAACCAGTGCCGCGAGATCGAGATCAAGGTCAGCCAGGGCGCCAAGCCCGGCGAGGGCGGCCAATTGCCCGGCTTCAAGGTCACCGAGCTGATCGCGCGCCTGCGCCACGCCACCCCCGGCGTGATGCTGATCAGCCCGCCGCCGCACCACGACATCTATTCGATCGAGGACCTGGCCCAGCTCATCTATGACCTGAAGCAGATCAACCCCGACGCGCGGGTCTGCGTGAAGCTGGTGGCCATGACCGGCATCGGCGCGATCGCGGCGGGGGTGGCCAAGGCCAAGGCCGACGTGATCCTGATCTCCGGCAACGTCGGCGGCACGGGCGCCTCCTCGCAGACCTCGATCAAGTACGCGGGCGGGCCCTGGGAAATGGGCCTTTCCGAAGCCAACCAGGTGCTGACGCTGAACAACCTGCGCCACTCGGTGCGGCTGCGGGCCGACGGCGGCGTGCGCACCGGCCGCGACGTGGTGATCGCCGCCATGCTGGGCGCCGAGGAGTTCGGCATCGGCACGGCCAGCCTGATCGCCATGGGCTGCATCATGGTGCGCCAGTGCCATTCCAACACCTGCCCGGTGGGGGTCTGCACCCAGGACGAGGCGCTGCGCGCGAAGTTCACCGGCAGCCCGGAGAAGGTGGTCAACCTCTTCACCTTCATCGCCGAGGAGGTGCGCGAGATCCTGGCGAGCCTTGGCGTGCGCTCGCTGCAGGAGATCGTCGGGCGCACCGACCTATTGATGCAGGTCTCCCGCGGGGGCGAGCACCTGGACGACCTCGACCTCAACCCGCTGCTGGTGAAGGCCGACCCTGGGCCGAACAAGCCGTACTGCACGGTGCAGGGCCGCAACGAGGTGCCCGACACCCTGGACGCCCAGATCGTGCGCGACGCCGCCCCCCTGCTCGAGCGGGGCGAGAAGATGCAGCTCACCTACACGGTGCAGAACACCGCCCGGGCGATCGGCGCGCGCACCTCCTCGCACATCGTGCGGCGCTTCGGCATGGAGGGCCTGGCCCCCGGCCACCTGACCGTCCAGCTCAAGGGCTCGGCGGGCCAGAGCCTGGGCGCCTTCGCCGTCCAGGGCCTGCGCATCGAGCTGACCGGCGAGGCCAACGACTATGTCGGCAAGGGCCTGTCGGGGGCGACCATCGTCATCCGCCCCTCGCCGCACCTGGCGGCGCCGGAGACCAACGCGATCATCGGCAACACCGTGCTCTACGGGGCCACGGCCGGACGCCTGTTCGCCGCGGGCCTGGCCGGCGAGCGCTTCGGCGTGCGCAACTCCGGCGCGACCGCCGTGGTCGAGGGCTGCGGCGCCAACGGGCTGGAGTACATGACCGGCGGGGCGGCCGTGATCCTGGGGCCGGTGGGCTTCAACTTCGCGGCCGGCATGACCGGGGGCATGGCCTTCGTGCTCGACCTGAACGACCGCCTGCCGACCATGCTCAACCCCGACAGCGTGGTGATCCAGCGGATCGCCACCCAGCATTGGGACGGCGTGCTGCGGGCGCTGGTGGAGGAACACGCCCGCGAGACGGGATCGGCCCTCGCCCGGAGCCTGCTGCGCGACTGGGGCCGGTTCGTCGGCCGGTTCTGGCAGGTGGTCCCCAAGGAGATGCTCCACCGCCTCGATCAGCCCCTGGCCGAGGAGGAGGCCGTGCATCATCGGGCTTAGGGGGGGCGGTCGGGTGTGGGTGAAGTCGCGACGCCGTCCTCGCGCTGGTGCGGGTGACTGCGCTGCGGGCGAACCGGCCGTCCGTAGCGACGGCGGTTAGCCAGGGCTCTCCGCTATTCTTGGGAGTGTCCGCTTGCTGGTGCCGCCGTAGGACCTATTACACCCGCTAGGCCGGCGTCCAGCCCAACTCCCGGGCATAGTTTTTCAGTTTCTCAAGGATGTACTGGGCGACCGTCGATCTGTTTCCCTGCGAGAGAAAATCACCCTTTCGCCAAGTATATTCGATACAGATAGCAAAATCCGCGTATAGAATTGAGTTGTCAGGTATAAGTTGGCAGAATTCGAGACTCTTCTCGTGGCGCACATCAGGTTGAACGACACCATCTCCTGAGATATTTGTCGCTAAGAATGCCCTCCAGGCGTCGGCCATTATCTGATTTAGCTTTTTGTCCTTCCCCAAGTTGAATCCCCTCTCAGCAAGGAGCTGGAAAGCAGCTCCCGCATCCTTAGCCGGGGTGCCCCGAGCTTCGAAGCGCGCCAGCGGCTTACCCAAGAGGAGGCGTCCGAGGTCTGTCCGTCCGAGGTCGCGGACCGCTCGTCCCGCCCCGTGGCGTCGAATTCCAATGCTATCAAGGAACTCGTCAGCGGCTGGCCCGCAGTTGCGAATCGCAGAGATGGTCGCGGCCGGTGAAAGGGAGAGCGCATGCACGTTCAGCTGCACGATGACCCGCGTAAGCAGCCCGCGCCTTGTGGACCACCACTTTCCGATCACCGAGTCTGGTGTTGCCGCCAAGAGGCCCGTCGCGTCCAGCAAGCCATATCGGCTGCTGTTTGTCAGCGACGCCAACACGCCAGGACTGTCACTCTCGCTAGCAAAGGCGATAACTAGTGCAACTGGCTTGGTGATCGAACGCCTAAGCGTCGCCAGGTTTGCATTGAAATCGTTCTTGATCTTCCGAAGAAACTCGCCAAGCGAGGGAAACTCTTGGGGATCATAGTCAGCAGGGCTGACCCCGATGTACTCCAGATCTGTGATATTGTTGCTTAGCTGGAGAGTCTGACCCGCAATCTGTATCCATTCCGAACGGGGCGGTCCTTCGACACTTAACACCGCAGTCGGTTGGGCCCCTGCGATAGACTTGTATCGCTCGCCTAGGGATCGAGCAATATCCGTGTCAGTTTCGGGCCAGAAGATCAGGGCAGGTGCGCCACCTGGTGAGGTGCGCAGGAACCGCTTCAAAGCTGCGAGTTCTCCATCTGTCGGCGGCGCGGACTCCCTATGGTCAATGTTGATGGGAATCACCCGCTTGTCGTTTGTGGGCAAGTCTGCGCGAAACCGGGTGACTGCGGCCGCAAGGTCGTCGAATTCGATGCGACCACTATACGTGAGAGTCGAAGTAAACTCCTTGCCCTCCCAATGATTGATCGATGAGGCGAAGGTCGTCTTGCCAGCGCCAGAGCTTCCGGCGAGTGGAAGAAGTGCCCCCTGGGTTCCGGCGCGGACAAAATCCACTATCCCTTCGATCACGTCCTTCGCCTCAGGTGAAGGAGGGACCAAAATCGTAGCCAATTCCTCTCCGACAAGTCCGTAGAGAGGCTCGTACCGGTCAGGCAAGCGCAGGCTTGAAAGGAGGTCAATCTGTTCACGTACCGACTTCATTCGTCCTCCTCCGAACCTGCCGATCGGACCGTAACCAGATCGCCCTGAGTCTGACCACCTCCCGCGCAACTCTTCTCCGATGGGGACGAACTTCGAACGCTCCTGCGCTCGCGCGTCACGGCCGGGGCAATGCCGGAGGCGAGCGAGATCACCCCGGCGCCGGCCCCACGTACCTCGCTCTCGGGCGGATGAGCTGGTCGGTCTGGCCTTGCTCCATGGCGTGGGCGATCCAGCCGGCGCAGCGGGCGACGGCGAAGAGGGCGAAGGGGGCGTCGGGCGGCAGGCCGAGCGTCTCGCTGAGGGCCACCAGGGCGAAGTCGACGTTGGCGGCCAGGCCCGTCTGGTCCAGCACCGCCGTGCGCAGGGCCTGGACCGGCGCCGGCAGCGACAGGCGGTCGATCAGGGCCTCGGCGCGGGGATCGCCTTCCGGATAGAGCGGGTGGCCGAAGCCGGGGATCACGCGGTCTTCCGCGAGCCGGGCGGCGACGGCCGCCGGGGCGCCCACGCCCGCCGCCTCGGCGAGCAGGCCGCGCACCGCCGCCGGCGCGCCGCCGTGGCGCGGGCCCGACAGCGCCGCCAGGCCCGCGAGGGCCGAGGCCGCCAGCGAGGCGCCGGTGGAGGCCGCCACCCGGGCGGCGAAGGTCGAGGCGTTGAGCTCGTGGTCGGCCAGCAGCACCAGCGCCCGGCGGATCAGGTCCGACGCCCGCCCCGCCGCATGACACCCCCAGGCCGAGGCCAGCCGGTCGTGGATGGCCCCGCCGCCGATCTCGCCGGCCACGGCGTCGGCCAGCACGTCGAGCAGGGTCGCGGCCTCCACCGCCAGGGCCAGGGGATGGCGGCCGCGCGCGGGGGGATCGGCGCCGGCCCGCACCGCTAGGGCGGCGAAGGCCCGAGCGCGCATGTCGGCCATGTCTGGCGGCGCGGGGCGGTCGGTGCGCTTCAGCGCCGCGCCGTCGCCGCCGCGCAGCAGGCGGGCCACGGCCTCCAGCGTCTCGGTCCCGGACAGGTCCACCGCGTCGCGGCCCCGGTAGTAGAGCCGCCCGCCGGCGACCGTGGTGATCGCCGAATCCAGCACCGGCTCGCCCCAGGCGATGGCCGAGGCGGCGACGTCTGCGGCCTTGCGCCCGCGCGCCTTGCGCTCGTTGAGGGCGGCGACGTCGGCGGCCCGGTAGAGGCTGCGCCGCGGGTCCTGCGGATCGGGCCGCACGCGCAGCCGGCCGCGGCTGACATAGGCGTAGAGCGTCTGGGGCCTGACGCCGAGCCGCGCCCGCGCCGCCTCCGCCGAGATCCAGTCCGCCATGGGTTTACATTGATTCAGTTGATCAAGATTGACGCAGAGAGCTTGGCGGCAGACATGCGCCATTGCAAGCAGTTTGGAGGCTCAGCCATGTCCGATGGTCTCGAAAACGTCGTCGCCGCCGAAACCGTGCTGTCTGAAGTGGACGGCCTGGCCGGCCGGCTGATCATCCGGGGCCGTTCGCTCGACGACCTCGCCGGCCGCACCCGCTTCGAGGAGGCGGTGCGCCTGCTGTTCGAGGGCTTCTTCGACGACCTGCCCTACGATCTGGCGCGGCCGCTCGGCGAGGCGCGGGCGGAGGTGTTCGCCGAAGTCGAGGCTCTGGACGCGCGCCTGCTGACCCGCGAGCCGATCGAGGCGGTTCGCGCACTGACCGCCCGCCTCGCCGACGGGGACGACCTGGCCACGGCCCTGCGCCTGGTGGCGGCCCCGGCGGTGTTCGCCGCCGCGGTGGTCCGCGCCCGCGACGGACTGCCCCCGGTGGCGCCGGACGCCGCCCTCGGCCACTCGGCCGACATCCTGCGCATGCTTCGCGGCCGGCCGGCGGACGCGGCCCAGGCCGCGGCGCTGGACACCTATCTCGTCACGGTCTGCGACCATGGGCTCAACGCCTCGACCTTCGCCGCGCGGGTCGCGGCCTCGACCCGGGCCGGCCTCACCTCTGCGGTGCTGGCCGGGATCAGCGCCCTGAAGGGCCCGCTGCACGGCGGCGCGCCAGGGCCGGTGATCGACATGCTGGACGGGATCGGAACGCCGCAGAACGCCAGGGCCTGGATCGAGGCGGCCCTCGCCCGCGGCGACCGGCTGATGGGCTTCGGCCACCGGGTCTACCGGGTGCGCGATCCCCGCGCCGGGGCGCTCAAGGGCGCGGTCCGCCGCCTGACCGAAGGCGCAGGCGCCGCCCCCGGGCGGCTGGCGTTCGCCGAGGCGGTGGAGGCCGCGGCCCTGGCGATCCTGAAGGAACGCAAGCCGGACCGGGCGCTCGACACCAACGTGGAGTTCTATACGGCGCTCCTGCTGGAAGCCCTGGACTTCCCGCCGGCGGCCTTCACCTGCGTGTTCGCCATGGGCCGCGTGGCCGGCTGGATCGCCCACGCCCGTGAGCAACTCGCCGGCGGACGCCTGATCCGGCCGCAGTCGCGCTATGTCGGCCCAGAGCCCCTGCGCGCGGCCTGAGAGTCGATTGCGCTTCGGGGCGAGGCGGGAGGGCTGTAAACAGCGGCGATGACCCCGGTTCCCCAGAAGGGCCTGACGCCGTCGCAGGCCGCCGCGCTCACCCGCCGCGTCACTCTGATGTCGGTGGGCACGGCGGCGGTGCTGGTTTCGATCAAGGTCGCAGCCTGGCTGGTGAGCGGTTCGGTGGCGCTGCTCGCCTCGGCCGCCGACTCCGGGCTCGACCTGATCGCCTCCCTCGTCACCTTCTTCGCCGTCCGCTACGCGGCGGCGCCGCCCGATGCGGAGCATCGGTTCGGCCACGGCAAGGCCGAGGCCTTCGCCAGCCTGATGCAGGGCGGCCTGGTGTTCGCCTCGGCGGCGCTGATCGGCCAGGAGGCGATCCGCCACCTCTTCCAGCCCCATCCGCTGGAGGCGGAGGGATGGGCGGTGGCGGTGATGATCGTCTCGACCGTCCTGACGGCGCTCCTCATCTCCGCCCAGAGCCGGGTGCTGCGCCAGACCGCTTCCGTCGCCGTCTCCGGCGACCGGGCGCACTACGCCACGGACCTGGCCTCGAATCTGGTCGCCCTGCTGGGGATCGCCGCCTCGGCCGTCCTGGGGGTGAACAACCTGGACGCGGTCGCCGCGATCGTGGTCGCCGCGCTGCTGCTGTGGGGCGCGGTCGGCGTGTTCCGCGAGGCGTCCAACCAGCTCATGGACCGCGAGCTGCCGGAGGAGGATCGGGCGCGGATCGTCTCCCTGATCACCGAGGACCGGGCGATGACCGGCGTTCATCAGCTCCGCACGCGCGCCTCCGGACCCTATGTGCACATCCAGATGCACGTGGACCTCGACCCGGACCTCACCCTGGAGGCCGCCCACGCCGCGATCGTCAGGGCCGAAAAGCGGGTGCTGGCCGAGTTCCCCGCCGCCGACATCCTGATCCACGCCGATCCGCGCGGGCGGGCCGAGCCCCACGGCGGCGCCTTCGCCGAGACCCCGCAGACGTCGTAAACGGCTCCTTAAACGGGCCTTAAGGGATTGAGCGCTCTAAGAGAGTTCGATCTCCTGCGATCCCCCTATGAGTGTAGAACGCACCCTCATCCACTTCCCCCTCGATCCCGCCTCGCGCCAGGTCCGCCTGGCGCTGGGGGAAAAGCGCCTGCCGTTCGCCGAACTCTCGATCCGCTACTGGGAGCGGCCGAAGGACTTCGTGGCGCTCAACCCCTCCGGCCTGACGCCGGTGCTGGTGGAGGAAGAGGACGGTCGGCGGCTGATCGTGTGCGAAAGCCGCGCGGTGCTGGACCACTTGGAGGAGGCCCACCCGGAGCCTGCGCTCCTGGGCCGCGAGCCGCAGGAGCGGGCCGAAGCCCGGCGGCTGCTGCAATGGTTCGACCGCAAGTTCGACTATGAGGTCGGCGGCTACCTGCTGCACGAAAAGATGGAGAAGCGGCTCCTGGGCCTGGGCGCCCCGGACCTCGCCAATCTGCGCGCCGGGCGCGAGGCGCTGCGCGCTCACATGGTCTATATGGAGGGCCTGCTCGCCGAGCGCGAATGGCTGGCGGGCCGCCGGCTCAGCCTCGCCGACTTCGCCGGAGCGGCCCATCTGTCGGTGATCGACTATTTCGGCGACGTCCCGTGGCGGGACTTCCCGGGAGTCAAAACGTGGTACGTCAAGCTGAAGTCCAGGCCCTGCTTCCGGCCCCTCCTGGCCGACCGCTGGCCGGGCCTGGCGCCGGCGGCCCACTATGACGACCTCGACTTCTGAGCCGACAGCCGCGACCCGAGAAGACCTGATCCGTCAGGAGGCCCGCCGCCTGGGGTTCGACATCTGCGCCTTCGCCGACGTCCGCGAGCCCTGGCCGGCCTCGGGGCGGCTGGTCGAGTTCGTCGAGGCCGGCCGCCACGGCCAGATGGGCTGGATGGCCGACACCCTCGAGCGCCGTGGCCATCCCACGGCGATGTGGGCCGAGGCGCGCTCGGCCGTCGTGCTCGGCGTGAACTACCGGCCCAAGGACGATCCGCTGGCGCGGCTCGAGCGTCGCGACCGCGGCGCGATCTCGGTCTACGCCCAGGGCGACGACTACCATGACCTGATCAAGTCGCGGCTGAAGGCCCTGGCGCGCTGGCTGCAGGGCCGCTTCGGCGGCGAACTGAAGGTGTTCGTCGACACCGCCCCCCTGATGGAAAAGCCGCTGGCCGAGCGGGCGGGGATGGGCTGGCAGGGCAAGCACACCAATCTCGTCAGCCGCGATTTCGGGTCCTGGCTGTTCCTGGGCTCGATCCTGACGGTGCTCGAGCTGGCGCCGGACGAGACCGGCGTCGAAAGCTGCGGCTCGTGCCGCGCCTGCCTGGACGCCTGTCCGACCAACGCCTTTCCCGCGCCCTTCCAGCTCGATGCACGGCGTTGCATCTCGTACCTGACCATCGAGCTGAAGGGGCCGATCCCGCGGGAGTTCCGCCCGGCGCTGGGCAACCGCATCTACGGCTGCGACGACTGCCTGGCCGTCTGTCCCTGGAACAAGTTCGCCAAGGCGGGCGCCGAGGCCAGGCTGGCCGCGCGCGAGGCGCTGGAGGCGCCGACCCTGGAGGACCTGGCCGCCTTGGACGATGCGGGCTTTCGCGCGCTCTTCGCCAGGAACCCGGTCAAGCGGATCGGCCGCGACCGTTTCGTGCGCAACGTGCTCTACGCGCTTGGCAACACCGGCGATCCGGAGCTGATGCGGGCGGTGGAGCCCAGGCTGGATGATGCCTCCGCGCTGGTGCGAGGGGCGGCGGCCTGGGCCGCGGGGCGGCTGCTCGATCCGGCCGCCTACGCCGCCGTGCGACAAGCGCGGCTGGCGCAGGAAGCCGACCCCGAGGTGCGGGCCGAATGGACCTAGCGCGCCGGGGCGCCGGTCAGGCGACCGCGGCGGAGGAATCCTCGCCTTCGCCGCCGCCCTTGACGATGTCCTCCAGGCCCTGTTCGCGGACCTTGCGATAGAGGGTGGAGCGGCCGATGCCGAGGCGGCGGGCCACTTCGCTCATGTGTCCGGCGTAGATCTCGATGGCGAGCTGGATCAGGTCGCGCTCGATCTCCTCCAGGGTGCGCAGGTGGCCGCGCTCGTCGAGCACGCGCACCGGGGCCTCCTTGGGCATGGCGCCCGCCAGGTCCTCGGCGGTGAGCGGCGCCGCCGGCACGGCGGCCGGGGCGGGCGCGGCGCGCGCCGGCGCGGCCTCGGGCGGCGGCGGGGCGACGCCGGAGATGGCGGGGAAGTCGTAGGGCTGCAGGTAGGGCTGATCGGCCAGGACGATGGCGCGATAGACCGCGTTCTCCAGCTGGCGCACGTTGCCGGGCCAGTCGTAGGCGGTCAGGCACTCCAGGGTCTCGGGCGTGGCGCCGACCACCGACTTGCCTTCCTCGACGTTGAAGCGGCGGATGAAGGTGTCGACCAGGGCGGGGATGTCGCCACGGCGCTCGCGCAGGGCGGGCGCTTCGATCGGGAAGACGTTCAGCCGGTAGAACAGGTCCTCGCGGAACCGGCCCTCCTTGACCTGCTGGGACATGTCGCGGTTCGTCGCCGAGACGATGCGCACGTCCACCTTGATCGAGCGCTTCGAGCCGATCGGGTCGATCTCGCTCTCCTGCAGGGCGCGCAGGAGCTTGACCTGCATGTCCAGCGGCAGTTCGCCGACCTCGTCGAGGAACAGGGTGCCGCCGTTCGCTTCCTGGAACTTGCCCAGGTGCTTGTCGGTGGCGCCCGTGAAGCTGCCCTTCTCGTGGCCGAACAGGATGGATTCCACCAGGTTCTCGGGCAGGGCGCCGCAGTTGACCGCCACGAACGGCTTGCCGGCCCGGTCGGAGGAGCCGTGCACCGCGCGGGCGATGACCTCCTTGCCGACCCCGCTCTCGCCGGTGATCAGGATGGGGATCGAGGAGCGCGCGGCCCGCTCGCCCAGGCGCTTGACCATCTGCATGGCCGGGCTGTCGCCGATCAGGTCGTCGAAGGTGGTTCGGCCGCTGGCGCGCTTCTTCAGGCGATCGACCTCGCCCTTCAGCGCCCCCATGGACAGGGCGTTGCGGATCGACACGATGATCCGCTCCGGCGCCGCCGGCTTGACGAAGAAATCGCAGGCGCCGGCCTTCATGGCCTGGACCACCGTGTCGATGCCGCCGGTGGCGGTGAGCACGATCACCGGCTGGTTGAAGCCGCGGGCGCGCATCTCCTGCAAGGTGTCATGGCCGTTCAGCCCGGGCATGACGAGGTCCAGCAGCACCACGTCCGCGGCCTTCCCGCCCATCAGGTGCTGCAGGGCCGCATCGCCGTTCTCCGCCTGCGCCACGGCGAAGCCGTCGCGTTCCAGGACCGCCTGGATCAGCCTGCGCTGCGTCGGATCGTCGTCGACGACAAGGACCGTCTTGCTCATTCGAATACACCCACCTGAACCGGCCGCTCGCCTCATGGGGCGAGGCTCTTTGTGGCCCGGATTGATACAGGGGCGGGGTAAAGGCGGGGTTTCGCAGAACTGAGTCGCAGGTTAACGCCCCGCGGGGGGCCTTGCGCAGGCTCAACTCCAGGATGATGCAATCGCGCCACGATGGAGCGCTCTACGGCCAAGGCGGCGCGCGCCGCCCCGAAATGGCCTTTTTGACGCTTCATCGAGCCTGCGCGGGTAAGACACATTAACCATCTTTAATGTGGCGTCCCGCACTGGCTGAAACTGGGAAGGAGGTCTCGCATGAGAGGCCGTAACAAGGGCGTTTTGATTGCTGGGACGCTCGTGCTGGGGGCGCTGAGCCTCGGCGGGTGCGCCACCAAGAAGTACGTCAACGAGGAAGTTGGCCGCGTCGAGACGCAGGTTACCGCCCAAGGCGCACGCCTCGAACAGGTCGAGGGAACGGCCAAGGAAGCCCTGGATCGGGCGACCGCCGCCGGCAAACTGGCTGAAGGCAAGTTCCTCTATTCCGTCGTCCTGTCGGACGACTCGGTGAAGTTCGCGCTCGACAAGTGGGAGCTGTCGCCCGAGGCCCAGGCCCGGCTCGACGCCCTGGCCGAGAAGCTGAAGAGCGACAACCGCAACGTCTATGTGGAGATCCAAGGCCACACCGACGCCACCGGCGACGCCGACTACAACCAGAAGCTCGGCGAAGAGCGCGCCGAAGCGGTGCGCAAGTACCTCAACCGTCAGGGCGTGGCGCTCAACCGGATGGGGACGATCTCCTACGGCGAGGACGTTCCGGTGGCCCCCAACGACACCCGCGAAGGCCGTTCGGCCAACCGCCGCGTCGTGCTGGTGGTGCTGTCGTAAAGCAGAACTCGGTCGGGCGGACGCCGCCCTTCCGACGCCAAAGGCCCCCGGCTCCGGCCGCGGGGCCTTTTTCTTGGTCGGCCGGGTCATGCGTTTTCGCATGGCCGCGCTTCGCGAAAGCCCGGTTTCGTCCTAGCCTGCCGACGAACGAGAATGGGGCGTCTGAAGGGGAGGGCTCGTCCATGTTCGCCGGCCACTACGCCGCCGCGCTCGCCGCCAAGGCGGCCGAACCGCGCGCGCCGCTCTGGACCTACGTCATCGGCTGCCAGCTCGTGGACATCGGCTGGAGCGCCCTGATCATGACGGGCGTCGAGAAGGTCAGCTTCGACCCTTCGCTGCCCGGCAGCGCCCTTGTGCTCGAGCACATGCCCTACACGCACAGCCTGCCGGCCTCGATCCTGTGGTCGCTGGCCGCGGCCCTGGCCGCGCGCTGGGCGCTGAAGCTGCCCTGGCGGGCGGCGGTGTTCGTGGGTCTGACGGTGTTCTCCCACTGGCTGGCGGACCTCCTGGTCCACCGGCCGGACCTGGAGCTCTGGTTCGGCGGGCCGAAGGCGGGGCTCGGCCTTTGGAACTATCCCGTGCCCGAGCAGGCGGTGGAGATCGGCCTGCTGGCGCTTGCGGGCGCCGCCTGGGCCTGGACCCGCGGGCGGGCCGGACAGGGCGGCTGGGCCGCGCCGATGTTCCTGCTGCTGCTGATCGCCGTGCAGATCCTGGCCATGGTGCTGCCGGCGGCCGAGGACCCCGTGGCGATGGGCCGAATGGCGCTGGCGGTCTACCTGGCGCTCGGGTTCGCCGCCTGGGCGGTGGACCGGCGCGGACGCTCCGGCCCCTTGCTCGCCGCTGCGTAAACCGAATAGTGCTGATCCATGAGCTGCGCCGCAGAGCGCAGGCCGGGGAGGGCCATATGAACACCACCAAGCTGATCCTGTCGCTCGCGTTCGCCGCGATCCTCGCAGGCTGCCAGAAGCCGGCGCCTGCGCCGGGCGCCGTGGACGCCGCGCGTCTGCAAGCCGCCGAGACCAACGGCGAATGGCTCTCCTACGGGCGCACCTACTCGGAACAGCGCTTCAGCCCGCTGACCAAGATCGACACCAAGACGGTCGGCGACCTGGGCCTCGCCTGGCACCATGAGTTCGACACCGACCGCGGCCAGGAAGCGACGCCGCTGATGGTCGACGGCGTGCTCTACACCACCACCGCCTGGTCCAAGGTCTACGCTCTGGACGCCCGGACCGGCGAGCTGAAGTGGTCGTACGATCCCAAGGTGGACGGCTCCAAGGGCTTCGACGCCTGCTGCGACGTGGTGAACCGCGGAGTGGCCGTGTGGAACGGCAAGGTGTTCGTGGGGGCCCTGGACGGGCGGCTGATCGCCCTGGACGCGGCCACGGGCAAGGAGGTCTGGTCCGTGCAGACCACCGACACCTCCAAGCCCTATACGATCACCGGCGCGCCGCGGGTCGTGAAGGGCAAGGTGCTGATCGGCAACGGCGGCGCCGAGTACGGGGTGCGCGGCTACCTGTCGGCCTACAACGTCGACGACGGCAAGCTGGTCTGGCGCTTCTACATGACGCCGAATCCGGAGGGCAAACCGGACGGAGCCGCCTCCGACAAGGTGCTCGCCGAGAAGGCCGCCGGGACCTGGTTCGGCGACGGCTGGAAGAAGTCCGGCGGCGGCGGCACGCCCTGGGACGCCATGGCCTATGATCCGGCCCTGGACCTTCTCTATGTCGGCGTCGGCAACGGCACGCCCTGGAACCGCATCGATCGCTCGGCCAACAACGGCGACAACCTGTTCGTCTCCTCGATCCTGGCGCTGAAGCCGGACACGGGCGAGTACGTCTGGCACTACCAGACCACCCCGGGGGAGAGCTGGGACTACACCGCCACCCAGCAGATCACGCTGGCGGACCTGACCATCGAGGGCAAGCCGCGCAAGGTGCTGATGCAGGCGCCGAAGAACGGCTTCTTCTACGTGCTGGACCGCGCCACCGGCGAACTGCTGTCGGCCACCCCCTATTCGCAGGTCACCTGGGCGACCGGGGTCGACATGAAGACCGGCCGGCCGATCGAGGCGCCGGGCGTGCGCTACGAATCCAAGCCCTCGCTCCAGTTCCCTGCGCCCTTCGGGGCCCACAACTGGCACCCGATGGCGTTCAACCCGCAGACGGGCCTCGTCTACATCCCAACCCAGCAGGTGCCGTTCGCTTACGTCAACGACGGCAAGTACAGCTATCGCCACGGCTCGTGGAACACCGGGGTCGACTTCCTGGCCAACGCCCTGCCCGACGACAAGGCCCAGCTCGCCGCCGTCAAGGCGATGATGAAGGGCGAGCTCGTCGCCTGGGACCCGGTGGCCAAGAAGGCGCGCTGGAAGGTCGAGCATCCCTACTTCTGGAACGCGGGGGTGCTGACCACCGCCGGGGGCCTGGTGTTCCAGGGCTCGGCCGAGGGCCAGTTCGCGGCCTATGACGCAGCCGACGGCAAGAAGCTGTGGAGCTACAAGACCGAGAACGGGGTCATCGCCGCGCCGATGACCTATGAGCTGGACGGCGAGCAGTACGTGGCGATCATGGTCGGCTACGGCGGCGCCGGGGCGCTGTCCTCGCCGAGCTTCCTGCCCGATCGCCCGCGCCTGCCCGGCCGCCTGCTGGTGTTCAAGCTCGGCGGCAAGGCGACCGCGCCGGCCTATGAACTGCCCGAGAAGATCGACATCGACCTGACCGGCGTCAGCTCCCCGGGCGACGCCCAGCACGGCTTTGCGCTCTACCACCAGAACTGCCAGGTCTGTCACGGGCCGAACGCCTCGGGCGCCTACCTGCCCGACCTGAAGCGCTCGCAGATGCTGACGACCGCCGAGGCCTTCAAGTCGGTGGTGATCGACGGGGCCAGCGCCTCGCGGGGGATGGCGAGCTTCAGCCGCTTCCTTTCGCCCGCCGACGCCGAGGACATCCGCGCCTACGTCCTGACCGAGGCCCGCAAGGCCAAGGGCCAGGCCCAAGCCAGGGCCAACGCCAAGGCGTCCGCCCCGGCCAGAGGCTGATCCGAATCCCGCCGCGCGGCGTCTCGCGCGCGCGGCGGGAAAGGACTAAGTCTTGGGGCATGAACGCCCCTGTCAAACCCGACACCCTGCCCGAATGGCGCCTGGACGACCTCTACGCCGGGCGCAACGATCCGCGCATCGAGGTCGATCTGGCCGCCGCCAAGCAGGCCAACGACGCGCTGGCCGCCATGAAGGGCCGCTTCGTCGCGGCCGGCGACGACCCGGTGACCCTCGGCGCCCTGCTGGACGAGGGCGTTCGTCTCTATGAAGAGGCCACGAACGGGCTCTGGGCCGTGGGCGCCTTCGCCTCGCTTTCGGCCTCCACCGCCCGGGACGATCCGGCCTGGGCCAAGTTCGAAGCCGACCTTCGCGCACGCTCGGCCCAGATCGCCGCCGAGAGCCTGTTCTTCACCCTGGAGATCAACGAACTCGAGGACGAGAAGATCGAGGCCGCTTTCACCGCCTTTCCCGCCCTCGGGCGCTGGCGGCCGTGGATCCGCCGGGTGCGCCTGGGCCGCCCGCACGAGCTGAGCCCGGACCTTGAGCGGATGCTGGTGGACCGCGGCCCCGCAGTGTCCAACTGGGTTCGGCTCTACGACGAGACCCTGGCCAAGCTCGCCGTGCGGGCCGGCCGCGAACGCCTGACCCTGCCCGAGGCGCTGAACCGCCTGTCCGATCCGGAGCCGGCCCGCCGCAAGCAGGCCGCCCAGGGTCTGGCCCAGGCGCTGGAGGAGAAGGCCACTGTGCAGGCGCTGTGCCTGAACACCCTGGCCTTCGAAAAGCAGGTCGAGGACCGCTGGCGCAAGTATCCCGATCCCGCCGCCGCCCGCCACCTGGCCAACGAGGTGGACGCCGACGCGGTCGCCGCCCTGGAGACCGCCGTGGTCGAGGCCTATCCGGCCGTCAGCCACCGCTATTACGCGCTGAAGGCCAAGGCGATGGGCCTGAGGGTCCTGAACTACTGGGACCGCAACGCACCCTTGGACACCGCCCCGCCGCGCACCTACGGCTGGGACGAGGCCCGCAGCATGGTGCTGGACAGCTTCGCGGCCCTGGCGCCGCGCTTCGCCGACACCGCGCGCACCTTCTTCGCCCAGCCCTGGATCGACGCGCGGCCGCGGGCCGGCAAGCAGTCGGGCGCCTATTCCCACCCGGTGACCGCCGAGCGCCACCCGTACGTCTTCATGAACTACATGGGCGAGCGGCGCGACGTGCTGACCCTGGCCCACGAGCTTGGCCACGCGGTCCACCAGACGCTGTGCTCGCCACTCGGCACCCTGCTCGCCGACACGCCGCTCACGCTCGCCGAGACCGCCTCGATCTTCGGCGAGGGGCTGGTCTTTGAGCGCCTGCTCGCCCAGGCCTCCAAGGAGGAGCGCCGCGGTCTCCTGGCCGGCAAGATCGAGGACGGCCTGAACACGGTGGTCCGCCAGATCGCGTTCCACCGGTTCGAGACCCGCTTCCACGCCGCGCGCGGGGCCGGCGAGCTGGCGCCCGACGAGATCGGCGGACTGTGGCGCGAGGTCATGGCCGAGAGCCTGGGGCCCGCCGTGAAGCTGAACCCGGGCTACGAGCACTACTGGGCCTATGTCAGCCACTTCGTGCACGCGCCGTTCTACGTCTACGCCTATGCCTTCGGCGACCTCCTGGTGCGCGGGCTGATGGAGAAGCGCCGGGAGGACCCCGCCGGCTTCGCTCCGCTCTACGAGGACCTCTTGGCCGCCGGCGGCACGCGAACCTACGTCGAGGCGCTGAAGCCCTTCGGCCTCAATCCCCGGGAAAAGGCGTTCTGGGCCGCCGGCATGCACCAGATCGAGCGGCTGGTGGACGAGTTCGAGACCCTGGTTTGAGGCCTCGCGCCTAGAGCCTGTTCGGTTTGGATGGAACCATCCAAACCGATCAAACAGGCTCTAAACCAGGAGCCTAGAGCGCGCCGGGCGGGCTAACCGGAGTCCACTCAGCCCTGGCGTGCTCTAGGACGGCGCGAGCCCCAGCCACGTTCGCACCCCGGGCAACCGGCGCAGGAGCAGGGTTTCCAGGAGGCCGATCGCGATCAGCGACGCGCCCAGCACCGGCAGGAGCACCCCCAGGACGACCACCAGCACGATCCAGCCGGCGGAGACGCGGCCGTCGCCCAGGCGCTCGGGCGCGCCGAGGACGCCTTCCGGACGCCGCCGCCACCAGACCATGGCCGCCGTGGCGCTCAGGGTCACCAGGCCCAGCGCGGCGAGCACGCCCAGCGCCTGGTTCAGCGGGCCGAAGAGCTGGCCCTCGTGGGCGGCGATGGCGACGCCCACCACACGGTCGATGATGTGGCGGTCGGCGAAGGACTCGCGCCGCGCCACCGCGCCCGTGGCGGGGTCGAGCTCCAGCTCCACTCTCAGCGGCCGGTCCTGCGTTTCGGAGCTGACGACCCAGTTGGGCGTCCGCGCCGAAGGGGGCGTCACCAGCACCGGCGGCGGCAGGTCCATGGCGCGCACGCTCGCGGCGATGCGGTCGTAGCTCAGGCGCGGTCCCGCCGCGTCCAAGTGGCCGTGCCGGGCCATGTGGTCCTCGGCCTGGGCGGCGGCGCGGTGTTCGGCGTGCTCGTCGGCCCGGCTGTTGGTCCAGTCCTGGCGCACCGCCGCCGTGCCGGTCAGCCGCCGGACCTCCTTGAAGGCGTCGCCCCAGACGGTCGCCCAGGGCAGGCCCGTGACCAGCAGGAAGAGCACGAGGCCGGAGATCCAGAACCCCGTCACGGCGTGCAGGTCGCGCCACATCAGCCGCGAGCCCCGGCCCAGGCGCGGGAAGACCACGCCCGCCAGGCCCGAGCGTCCGCGCGGCCACCACAGATAGAGGCCGGTGACCACCATCAATATGCCCCAGCAGGCCGCCAGCTCGACGAGGATCGAGCCGCGCTCGCCCATCAGGAGTTCGCCGTGGATGGTCTTGGCCACCTCCATGAAGCGTTCGTCCTCGCGCACCGTCTTGATGACCGCCAAATCGTCGGGCCGCACATAGACCCGGGTCTCCGCACCCTCGGCGTCCCGCACGATGATGCGGGCGGCGTCCGTCGGATCGGCGCGCAGCTCGATCGTCTTGAGCCTGCCGCCGGGGACGGCCGCCACGGCTGCGGCGGCCTGGGCCTCCAGGGGCGCGGGCGGACCCTGGAGCGCAAGGCGGTCGTAGGGCCGGTCGATGACGGCCTCGACCTGCGGTTTGAACAGGTAGATCGAGCCGGTGAGCGCCAGCACGATCATGAAGGGGATGCAGACGACGCCGGCGTAGAAGTGCCAGCGCCAGATCGCCCGATAGTCGATCCAGCGCCGCCGGCCGGCTTCGCGGGACGCGTCAATCGCCTGGGTCATCGCCTCACCACCGGGTCTTCAGGTCGAGGACGAAGGTCCGCTGCGGCAGCGGGTGCGAGACGTAGGCCTGGTTGTCGAAGAGGTTGTCCACGCCCAGGCCGACCTGCGTCGTCTCCGTCAGGTTCCAGGACGCCCGCGCGTCGATGATGAAGTACTCGGTCTGGAAGCCGTAAGCGTCGCCGCGCACCAGGCCGAAGAGGTCGGAGTTGGGCCGCGTGGCGTAGCGCCAGCCGGTCGACAGCTTCAGCCGGTCGTTCACGCGGTATCGGACATTGCCGTTGGAGCGCCAGCGCGGGATGCGCGGGAACATGACCCCCTCGGCCGCCGTGTTGGCGCTGTTCTTCGCGGTCGTGGCGTCGATCCAGGCCACGTTGGCGTCGACGTCCAGGCCCTCGATCCCGACGTCCGTGGCCTCCAGGATCAGTTCGGCGCCGTACTGCCGGACCTCGTCGACGTTCTTGTAGGAGGAGACGACCGAGCCGTACTGGTTGAGCCCGCTGAAGCTGAAGATGGCGTCCTCGATGTCCTGGTAGAACAGGCTGGCGGTGACCTTCACCCCGTCGAAGCCGCGCCGCACGACCAGGCTCGCGTCCTTGGACTTTTCCGGCTTGAGGTTGGGATCGAAGCTCTGGGGGTCGATCTCGCGGGTCACGTCGTCGATCCGGCCCTGGAAGAGCTCGCCGACGGTCGGAAAGCGCCTGGCCACGCCCAGGCTAAGCTGCACGTCCCAGTCGCGGGCGACTTTTCCCTGCAGGCTGAGCTTGGGGCTGAACGAGGTGTCCTCGCGCTCCGGATAGGCGTCGTAGACGGCCGCCCCGCCCGAGAGCTTGCCGATGCCGCCGTCGAAGGCCCGCCAGCTGTCGAAGCGCGCGCCGGCGGTCAGGACGAAGGTCCCGCCCAGGTCGATCTCGTCCTCGACGAACACGCCCCACAGGCTGGTCTTGCCGAAGGTGGCTGACGAGAAGACCGCGCCCGAGGCGTCCTTCCAGGCCGTGGTCGAGAAGGTGTTCTGCGCCGTCTCGTAGCGGTTGGCGTTGAGGCCGACGGCGAGCTGGTGGCGGCCGAGGGAGCGTTCGGCCAGCAGGTCCAGCGTCACCCAGCCGGGCTCGTCGGCCAGCGTGCGGGTTCCCGCCCCGTTGGCCGCGCCGGTCAGATAGTCCTTCGAGGTCCGTGCGTCCTGGTCGGCGATCCAGTAGCGCGACAGGTTCGCCGAGAGGTCCCAGCCGGTCAGCGGCCCGGCCAGCTTCAGGCCGGTCAGGTGTTCGGTCCGCTCCGTGAGCGACTGGGTCAGGCCCGTCGCGTTGTAGGTCTTGCCGTTGAAGACGACCTTGCCCTGGTAGACGGTGTTTCCGGCCGCATCCCTAAGGAAGCTTCTGGCGTCGGTCCCGTCCTGGTCGGTCACCCAGGCGAAGGCCAGGGCCTCGGCGCTCCAGCCGTTGTCGAACTCATAGCCCAGGCGCAGACGGGCCTGGTCCTGGATCACATGCGTCGGCGAGGCCGCGGCGAAGACAGGGCTCGCCAGGCGCGGGTCGACATAGGCGCCGGTGACGGCGGTGCCGGTCCCCGTGGCGGCGGTGAGCAGGCTGTAGCTCATCGGTTGGCCGACGTTGTTGAAGTGGCGGAAGCCGGCGCGCAGGCGCCAGGGACCCTTGTCCTGCCTCCAGGAGATTCCGCCCTCGGCGCTGTAGCCCTGGAAGGTTTCGTCCACGCCGTATTCGCTCCACGGCATGATCATGGTCTGGGCCTGGGCGTAGACCTCCTTGCCCTCGGGCTCGCGGGTGGTGACCGAAATCACCCCGCCCATGGAATTGCCGCCGTAACGGGCCGAGTAAGGGCCGTAGACGATGTCGAACTGGCGCACCTCGGCCGGGCCGACCACGTTCCACTTGGGGGGGAAGTCGTACCGGTTGCCGAGGAAGTTCGACACGACGAAGCCGTCTACCATGACGATGGTGCGCGCGCTCTGGATCGTATTGGCGCCGCGCAGGGCGACCACGGCGTTGTCGTCGCCGGCGTAGCGTTTGCGCACGAAGAAGTTCGGCGCGTACTTCATCAGGTCTTCGACGTTCACGGCGTTGATCGCCTCGAACTCGGTCTGGCCGAGCGAGGCCGACAGGCCGCGGGGCTCGACGGTGATCGGCCTGTCGCCCTGGCCGATGACGATCAGCTCGCTGACGCTGGCGGCGTCGGCGGCGGTCTCGGCGTGGGCGCATAGGGGCAGGGCGGCGGCGGCCAGGGCCGCGGCGGCGAGGGCGCGCGGCGAGGCGCCGGCGCAGGCGTTGCGGTGCATTGGATGTCCGATCTGACAAGCGTTCTGTGCCCGGCGCGCGGGGCGGCCGGGGGGCGGCTCGGGTCAGATCAGGCGGGGCGGTCCGGTGGTCGGCGGGGGCGGGGCGGCAAGGCCGAGCCCCGGGCGCTGGTGGACCGCGTGAACGGTCGCGGGGGCCGGGTAGGCGGGGAGCGGCGCGGGCGCCTCGGCCAAGCTCGGCGCGGTCAGCGGCGCGGCGGCGCCGGCGAAGGCGCAGGGGTGGTCGCTCTTGGGCTCGGGGCCGGCCGGCTTGCCGTCATGGCCGAGCGAGGCCTCGAACGCGGCCTGGGCGGGATCGACCGAGACCTGGAGCGGGCCTTCGCCCGTACAGATCACGAGCGCCGGGCCGCCCGGGCTGGCCGAGGCCATGTAGCCGGCGGGGATCAGAACGCGCATGAACAGCGCCAGCGCCACCAGGACAAGGCCCGTGCGCCGCAGCTCGCCCCTGTGACCTGCGCCCCTCACCATGGGGCGGCGGCATAGACCTGCCGCGGCGCCTTGTCCATCAGCGCACGGGCCGGCCCATCCGGGCTTGCCATTTCTCAAACGCCCGTTAGTCAGCTTGGCCCATGTCCGACGACCTCACTCCCGTCCAGGCCGCCGTCGTGCCCGACGGCTTCGTGATCAACCTTTGGCAGCGCGGTTTCGGTCGCACCGTCGGCCCGTTCTATTCGCGGCGCGACGCCGACGACAACGAGACCATGGCCTTCCGGGTGGAGGAGCACCACGCCAACGGCATGAACAACTGCCACGGCGGCATGCTGATGAGCTTTGCGGACATGGCCTGGGGGCGGGTGATCTCCAACAAGCGCGAGATCGGCTGGGTGACGGTGCGCCTGACCACCGATTTCCTCTCCGGGGCCCAGATGGGCGACTGGGTGGAAGGGTCCAGCGAGATCATAGCCGAGCAGGACGACCTGTTCACCGTGCGCGGACGCATCTGGTGCGGCGAGCGCACGCTGATGACCGGGACCGGAGTCTACAAGGGGATACGCTCGATCGTCCGCAAGGCGGGCTATCGGGAAGCGGGGGAGTAGCATGGCGGACGACAACAAGCCCGGCGCGGTCGAGACCTACGACGACCGGCCGATCCATACCGAGCCGGGCGAACTGCCGCCGGAGGTCCAGGCGCCGCTTGCGCCCTTCGCCGGGGCCGAACCGCCGGCGCCGCAATGGTTCAAGGACGCCATCGCCCAGGAGCCCGAACGCAGCTTCGTCGACTCACTGGGCAGCAAGATCGAGATGCTGACCTGGGGCGAGGTGGGCAAGCCCGGCCTGCTGCTGGCGCACGGCAACTCGGCTCATGCGGACTGGTGGAGCTTCATCGCGCCCTACCTGGCGCAGGACTACCGGGTGGCCTCCATGTCGCTGGCCGGCATGGGCGCCTCTGAGTGGCGCGAGAGCTACGCCTTCCAGGACTTCGCCGAGGACGCCGAGGCCTGCGCCCGGGCCGCGGGACTCTACGAGGGCGGGCGCAAGCCGATCTACGTCGGCCACTCCTTCGGCGGCTCGCAGGTGTTCTTCGCCGCGGCCAGCCACCCGGAGCGGATGCACGCCGCGATTCTGGTGGACACCGGCTTCGGCGGCCCGCCGCCGAACTCGCCCGAGGCCAAGCGCATGGAGCAGGTGCGCAACATCCCGACCGCCGACCGGGCGAGCCGGGTCTATCCCACGCTGGAAGCGGCGCTGGCGCGCTTCCGCTTCATGCCGCCCCAGGCGGCGGGGAACCTGTTCGTGGCCGACTTCATCGCTCGCCGCTCGCTCAAGCGCGCGCCGCTGGAGGACGGCTCGGGCGAGGGCTGGACCTGGCGGTTCGATCCCAACATGTGGAACAAGCTCGATCGTTCGGCCATGAACGAAATCGCCCAGGGCGGCCGCCCGGAGGTGAAGGTCCCGCTGGCGCACATCTACGGCGACCGCTCGGTGATCATCACCCGTCGCGCCGAAGGCCAGTTCCCCTCGCCGTTCCCGGACGACATCCTGGAGATCGCCATTCCGGACTCGGCGCACCACGTGATGGTGGACCAGCCCCTGGCGCTGGTGGCGGCCCTGCGCGCATTGCTCGCAGTCTGGCCGGCTTGAGCGCGCGCGCGGTCTCGTGTATCGCCCAACCCATCATTGAGCACCTAGAGAGCGACATGGCCGACCACGCTACCGACTACGTCCGCGGCGAAATGGACATCCAGGAGCAGAACGCCACCTACGACCTGTTCATGGCCATGACCAAGTGGGGCTCGCTGTCGCTGGTCGCCCTGCTGGCGCTTCTGGTGCTGTGGTTCTGCACGCCGGCGGGTTTTCTCTCCGGCTTCGTCGCGGCGCTGGTCGTGACGGTGATCGGCGTGCTGGTCCTGCGCGAAAAGCCGCAAGCGGCCCACTGATTTCCTGAGCTTCGAAGGCGGACGTCGCGGGCGTCCGCCTTTGCGCGTCAAGGATTCAAACAATCGTTCGAAAAGCGGCGTTCGGCCGCTGGACGGAGTCAGCGGCTTTCCGTAAGGTCGCGGCTCCGCGCATGAGGGGGGACCTGCGGCATGGCCGTCATCGCCGTCACCAAGGAAAGCCGTTCGGGTGAGACGCGGGTCGCCGCCACCCCCGAGACGGTGAAGAAGCTGATCGGCGCGGGCTTTGCTGTGGTGATCGAGGCGGGCGCGGGGACCTCCGCCTCCTATCCCGACGCCGACTACGCCGCCGCCGGCGCCGAAATCGCCGCCTCGGCCGCCGCGGCCCTCGCCAAGGCCCACATCCTGTTCAAGGTGCGCGCGCCCTCCGAGGCCGAGATCGCAGCCCTGAAGCCGGGAACCATCGTCGCGGCCAGCCTCAACCCCTACCAGGACAAGGCCGTCCTGGAGGCGCTGGCGGTCAAGGGCGCGAGCGCCTTCGCCATGGAGTTCATCCCGCGGATCACCCGCGCCCAGGTGATGGACGTGCTGTCGTCCCAGGCCAACCTCGCCGGCTATCGCGCGGTGATCGAGGCCGCCGAGGCCTACGGCCGCGCCCTGCCGATGATGATGACCGCCGCCGGCACCGTGGCCGCCGCCAAGGTGTTCGTCATGGGCGTCGGCGTCGCCGGGCTGCAGGCCATCGCCACCGCCCGCCGCCTGGGCGCGGTGGTCACGGCCACCGACGTGCGTCCGGCCACCAAGGAGCAGGTCGAGAGCCTGGGCGCCAAGTTCATCGCGGTCGAGGACGAGGAGTTCAAGAACGCCCAGACCGCCGGCGGTTACGCCAAGGAGATGAGCGCCGAGTACCAGGCCAAGCAGGCCGAGCTGATCACCGGGCACATCGGCAAGCAGGACATCGTCATCACCACCGCCCTGATCCCGGGGCGGCCGGCGCCGCGGCTGGTCAGCGCCGCCCAGGTGGCCTCGATGAAGCCGGGTTCGGTGATCGTCGATCTGGCCGTCGAGCAGGGCGGAAACGTCGAGGGCGTGAAGCTGGGCGAGACCGCCGTCACGGCCAACGGGGTGAAGATCCTCGGCGCGCCGAACCTGCCCGGCCGCATCGCCGCGGACGCTTCGGCCCTCTATGCGCGCAACCTCTTCGCCTTCGCCGGCCTGTTGCTGGACAAGGAGGGCGGCCTGGCGCCCGACTTCGAGGACGAGATCCTCAAGGCGGCGCTGGTCACCCAGGGCGGCGCGATCGTCCACCCCGCGCTCAAGGCCTGATCCCACAGGAGGATAGAATGGAAGCCGTCGACCCCACTGTCTTCCGCCTTGCGATCTTCGTGCTGGCGATCTTCGTGGGCTACTACGTGGTCTGGAGCGTCACGCCGGCCCTGCACACGCCGCTGATGGCGGTCACCAACGCGATCTCCTCGGTGATCATCGTCGGGGCCCTGCTGGCCGTGGCCGCGCGCAGCCCGGACGGGGCGATGACCGGCAGCGTGATGATCTCCAAGGGGGCGGGCGCGATCGCCGCAGCCTTTGCGGCCGTCAACATCTTCGGCGGGTTCCTCGTCACCCAGCGGATGCTGGCCATGTACAAGAAGAAGCAGAAGTAGGCCGGGGTCCGGGGGCTCATCATGAACGCCAATATCGCCGCCATCGCCTACCTGATCTCGGGCGTGCTCTTCATCCTGGCGCTGCGCGGGCTTTCGAGCCCGGAAACCAGCCGCACGGGCAACCGCAACGGCATGATCGGCATGGCCATCGCCGTGGGCACGGTGCTGCTGACCCTCTGGGGTCAGGGGGCGCTGGACGCCCTGACGCTCGGTCTGATCGTCGGCGGCGTCGCCGTGGGCGGGGGCGTCGGCGCGGTGATCGCGCGCCGGGTCGCCATGACCTCCATGCCGCAGCTCGTGGCCGCCTTCCACAGCCTGGTCGGCATGGCCGCCTGCCTGGTGGCGGTGGCCGCCATCCACACCCCGGCGGCCTACGGCATCGTCGGGGCCGACGGGCATGTGCACCTGAACTCGCTGATCGAGCTGTCGCTGGGCCTCGCGATCGGGGCCATCACCTTCACCGGCTCGGTGATCGCCTTCGCCAAGCTGAACGGCAACATGTCCGGCGCGCCGATCCTCCTGCCGGCCCGCCACCTCCTGAACATCGTCATCGCCCTGGCGATCGTCGCCCTGATCGTCGTGCTCGTGGCGAGCGGCGGCTCGGCCCTGTGGGCGTTCTGGGGCATCTTCGCCCTGTCGCTCCTGATCGGGGTGACTCTGATCATCCCGATCGGCGGGGCGGACATGCCGGTCGTGGTGTCGATGCTGAACAGCTATTCGGGCTGGGCGGCCGCGGCGCTGGGCTTCACGCTCGAGAACACCACCCTGATCATCACCGGCGCCCTCGTCGGCTCCTCGGGCGCGATCCTCTCCTACATCATGTGCAAGGGGATGAACCGCTCCTTCATCTCGGTGATCCTCGGCGGCTTCGGCGCGGACGACTCCGCGGCGGCGGCGGGGGGTAAGGTCGAGACCCGTCCGGTCAAGCAGGGCAGCGCCGACGATGCGGCCTTCATCATGAAGAACGCCTCCAAGGTGATCATCGTACCCGGCTACGGCATGGCCGTGTCCCAGGCCCAGCACGCCCTGCGCGAAATGGCCGACAAGCTGAAGGAAGAGGGCGTGGAGGTGAAGTACGCCATCCACCCCGTCGCCGGCCGCATGCCAGGACACATGAACGTGCTGCTGGCCGAGGCCAACGTGCCCTACGACGAGGTGTTCGAGCTGGAGGACATCAACTCCGAGTTCTCCACCGCCGACGTCGCCTTCGTCATCGGCGCGAACGACGTGACCAACCCGGCGGCCAAGACCGATCCGCAGAGCCCGATCTTCGGCATGCCGATCCTCGACGTGGAGAAGGCCCGCACCGTGCTGTTCGTGAAGCGCGGCATGAGCTCGGGCTACGCCGGCGTGGAGAACGAGCTGTTCTTCCGGGACAACACCATGATGCTGTTCGGCGACGCCAAGAAGATGGTCGAGGGCATCCTTAAGGCGCTCTAGGCGCCCTTCGCGGCCTGATTCGCCCCCGCGGGCGGGTCATCCGCCGGCCAAGCGCCTCTATGGCAAGCGTTTTCCCGCCGCGCTTGTCCCCTGCTGTTCATGAGCCCATGGTTCACAGAACAACGATCGGGGAGGCGTCAATGCGTTTTAGTGCAGGCGGAGCCGTGTTCGCGTCAGTTCTGGCCCTGTCGGGGCTGGGTATTTCCAGTTGCAGTGAACCGGAGCCGGCGGCTCCAGAGGCGCCGGCGGCCTTCGCCCTGGCCACGGCGGAGCACGCCAACGGCGTGTTGCCGCCGCAGACGGTGAAGGTGGCGTCCAAGGACGGCTATTCGGCCAACGTCACCCTGACGCCTAGCTGGCGGGTCAGCGGCGGCGAGCTGTTCGTCAGCTGGTACGCCGGCCTCAGCCAGACCAAGCGCTTCTTCCAGATCGCCGAAGAGAGCGGGGATGCGGCCAAGAAGCCGGAATGGCTGACCAATCCGGACCAGGGCGTGCGCGCCGTGCGGCTCGCCTTCGACGGCGGGCCCCTGCAGGACATCAAACCCTCGACGACCCGCGCTTCGTTCAAGGTCCCGGAAGGGGCCAAGGCGATCACCCAGGTGCAGATCGACTTCGGCGAGCCTGACGCGCCGGTGACGGCGGTCTGGAAATAGCCGCCGAGCGGCCGCGACGGCATTGCGCCGTCGCGGCGGATTGGCGAGGCTGGGCCCATGTCTGGCGCCCAGCGCTTTCATCCCGTCCGCGGGGAACTGATCGATATCGGCGGCCGGCGACTCCGCGTCGTGCGCGCCGGCGCGCCGAGCGCCCGGCCGACCGTCCTTTGCGAGCACGGCGCCTTCGGCTGCGCCGCCGACTGGGCGAGCGTGCAGGCCCGGCTCGCGGCGCTCGGCCTGCACAGCCTGGCCTACGACCGCGCCGGCCTGGGCCTGTCCGATCCTGGCCCCGCCCCCCGCGACGGCCGCGCCATCGTCGCCGACGCCGAGGCCATGCTGGCCCATGCGGGCGAGACCGGGCCCCTGGTGCTCGTCGGCCACTCCATGGGCGGGCTGATGGTGCGCCTGTTCGCCCACGCCCAGCCGGCGCGGGTCGTCGGCCTCGTGCTGGTCGACGCCGTCACGCCGGAGGCCATGGACCTGCGTTTTGCACCCCAGGCGGTCTCGCTGTTCTGGAGCGGCATGCGCCTGGTGGGCTTGGGCGCGCGCGCCGGCCTGATGCGGCCGGTGGCGCAGGTGACGGGCAACCTCATCGGCCTCGTCGGCGAGGCGGCGGTGGAGAAGCGGCGGATCTACGCCAACGCCGCCCATGCCCGCGGCGCGGCCGAGGAGGTGGAGCAGTGGCCGGCGACTTCCGAACTCGCCCGCGCCGCGCCCCTGGCGCCGACCCTGCCGGTGGCCGTGATCACCGCCGGGCCGGAAGGGCGCGCGCCGCGGCTGAAGGCGGCCCAGACCGCCGCCGCCCGCGCCTCGGAGCACGGCTATGTGGAGCACGTGCCCGGCGCCAACCATGCGAGCCTGCTGGGCGAGCGCTTCGCCGATCCGGTGGTGCGCGGCGTTGTGCACGTGCTCGAGGCCGCCGGGCTCTGAGGCCCTAAGGCTCGCGCAAGATCCGGCCGCAGGCGGCCGCCAGCCGACCGCCCGCCAGCGTTTGCACGGCGAGGCCGGCGACCGGCTCCAGCAGCGGGCAAGCCGGTCCGGGCGGATCGCCGAAGACGAGCGGCAGGCCCCCCCGGGCGTGGGCCGGCGTTGCGGCGAGGGCGCGCCTAAGGCTCGGCGCAAGCCGGGCCGCGTGGCCCGCGAGGGGGCGTACGACGAGCCCCGGCTGATCGGCCCGCAGTTCGAAGCGGCCGTCCCAGACGATCGGCGCGTTGGGCGGGAGCGCCTGGGCCGACAGGCCGGTCCGCTTCAGTTCCCCCGGTTCGCGCAGGAAGCGGACCATCCGCCCGTCCGCCTCGATGCGGGCGCCGGCGAGGGTCGCGACGAGCGGTTCGGTCCCGCGGAGCAGATCGAGCAGCCGCTCCAGGCGATCGGTCCGCGGCGGGCGGCTTTCTCCGGCGGCGCAAAGGCAGGCGGCGCCGACGAGGGCCCGGGCGGCCGGCGGCGAGGCCTGCCGCAGGCGTTCTCGGGCGATGGAAAGGCCGCCCCAGGGCGCGGCGTCGACGCCTTCCGCCAGCCTGGCGAGTTCGGCTCGCGCCTCGGACTTCTCCGGGGGCGTGCGCGCGACGGCGCCGGCCCCCCGGGCCTGTGCCCGGGCCCGGGCCCGGGCGTAGGCCTGGTTGGCGTTGGCTGGATCCTCGACCCAGGTGCGGTCGTCGGCGGCGAGGGCCTCGCGGATCTCGCCTCGGCCCAAGGCCAGCATCGGACGCAGGAGGAACACCCCGCGCCCCTGCGGCCAGGCGGGCGAAGGCGCCCATTCGCGGGGGGCTGGCGTCGTCGAGCCGGCCTCGCGCATGGCGGCGGCCTCGGAGACGTCGTCGGCCGTGTGGCCCAGAAGGATCACCCTCGCGCCGGAGGCCCGCGCGGCTTCGGCCAGTAGGCGGTGACGGGCCGCGCGGGCCGCGGCCGGCAACCCGCGCTCGGGCTTCGCCCCCGTCCAGGCCAGGACCGTGAAGGGGCGGCCAAGGCTCGCGGCCACCTGCGCGCACCAGGCGGCCCAGTCCCGGCTCTGCGGCTGCAGCCGGTGATCGACGTGCAGGACCTGAAGGTCGCGGCCGTGCGCCCGCGCCCAGGCGTCGGCCGCCAGCAGCAGCGCCAGGGAGTCGCCGCCGCCGGAAAAGGCGATCGCCAGGGGCGCTGCGGACTCGGGGTTCAGCCGGCGGTCGAGCCGCTCAGCGACGCGGCCAGCCAGGCCGTCGAGCGGTGGGCTCAGGCGCACTTGGCCTGGGTGCGGGCCGAAGCGGCGCGGGATTTCACCGCCGCCGGCGCCGAGGGATAGCGCTTTGCAAGCTCGCTCAGGGCCTGGCAAGCCTCGGCGTTCTTCCTGAGCGCGATCAGCTCGCGGGCCAGCTCGACCGTGGCGTCGGGCGCCCAGCTCGTCTTCGGCCAGCCGCGGATCGCGCCGATATACGCTGTCGCCGCGTCGGCGTGCACGCCGCGCGCGGACAGGGTCTTGCCGTACCAGTAGCGGGCCTCGGGCGCCTTGGCGTCGTCGTCGTAGCTCTCGACGAAGGCCTGCCACTGGCGCTCGGCCCCGTCGTAGTCGCCGTTCAGCATCGCCTGGCGCGCCTCGGCGAAGGCTTCGGCCGGCGGCGGCAGGGAGACGCCGGCGGCGGCGCTCTCGTCACTGGATCCGGCGTCGGTCTCGACGGGCGCAAGGCTGCGTTCCATCGCCGTCAGCCGGTCGCCCATGGCCTTGACCTCGGCCTGCGAGGACTCCAGGGCGCGGCGCGCCTGCGAGAGCTCGTAGGTGGTGGTCTCGAGCTGGCCGTTCACGCGGGTGAGCGTCTGTTCGAGGTCGTTGACGCGCCGGGTCAGCTCCTGGATCTGGAAGTCGGTCTCGGCCGGCTGCACCACCACCGGCTTTCCGCTGTCGCGGCCCTGGTAGACGATCGAGCGCAGCTCGCGCACGACCTTTTCCATGCGGTCCAGGCGGCGGGCGTCGCGGGCGTCGAGCGGATCGTCCATCGGCGTCTGCGCGATCGACGGCGCGGCGGCCAGGATCAGGACGAAGGCGGCGGCGGGAGCGAAAAGGCGGCGGAGCGTCATGGCGGTGGTCATCTTCACGGGCGAAGTGAGGCTGCGGCTGGCGGCGAAATTGGGGCTTAGGCCCGATCGGCCCGAAGTTGAAGGCGGTTCAAACGAAAAGAGGGGACCGCAAGCGGCCCCCTCTGCATCGTGGCGTCCGAGGCGGCTCAGCGCGCGCCGCTGACGATCGCCGTGTGGGCGTTCCGGTTGCGCTGGTAGGCGTCTTCGGTCGTGCCCGGGTCGATCGGACGTTCCTTGCCGTAGGACACGGTGGAGATCCGCGAGGAGGCGACGCCGCGGTTCACCAGGTAGTCGCGAACGGCGTTGGCCCGGCGCGAGCCCAGGCCGAGGTTGTATTCGCGGGTGCCGCGTTCGTCGGCGTTGCCTTCGATGCGGACCATCACGCTCGGATACCTGTTGAGCCAGGCGGCTTGGGCGTCCAGCACCGGCGCGGCGTCGTCGCGCACCGAATAGCTGTCGAGGTCGAAGTAGACGCGGTCGCCGACGTTGATGACGAAGTCCTGTTCGGTGCCGGGCAGGGGACCCTGGGCGACCGGCGGCGCCGGCGGCGGCGTCTCAGGCGCCGGCGTGGCCGCAGGCGGCGGCGGGGTCGGCGCGACGGGCTCCGGCTTCGGACGCTGGCAGGCCGCGAGCGAGGTCGCGGCGGCGGCGATGAGCGCCAGTCGGACGGCGCGGCTGGTATTGAAGCTCGTGGTCGGCACGCGGGCCTCTCCTCATTTAAAGTTAACACATGCGCCGCGAACGGCGATTTATTCCAATTCTACCTGACCCCCGAGCCCGCGAACATTCCTCGGGCCCTTTTGCGGCGAAGGTTTGACCTCACAAGACTGTCAATCCAGCAGCGGCGACCACGCTGGGTCGGAGCCCGAGCCGGGGTAGGGGGCCGGGCGTTCAATACGGCCGGTAACGTCAACACTCCACAAACGCGGAGCTCCACCGGGCGTTTCTCGGGAGAACATCAAAACTCTGCCGTTGGGCGCCCAGGTGGGACCCTCGTCCAGGTAGCTGGTGGTCAGGATGCGTTCGGACGTGCCGTCGGCGCGCATCACCCCGATGTGGAACTGGCCGCCGGTCTGCTTGGTGAAGGCGATGAAGTCGCCCCGCGGGCTCCAGACCGGCGTCGTGTAGCGGCCCGACCCGAAGGAGACGCGCCGCACGTTCGAACCGTCGGCGTTCATCACATAGATCTGCGGGCTGCCGCCGCGGTCGGAGTTGAAGGCGATCTGCCGCCCGTCGGGCGAGAAGGACGCGGAGGTGTCGATGGACGGGTCGGCCGTCAGCCGCGTGGTGCGGTGGTCGCGCAGGTCCATCACATAGATGTCGCTGTTGCCGCCGCGCTCGACCGAGAAGACCACCTTGCCCCCGTCCGGCGAGAAGCGGGGCGCATAGACCATGCCCTTGAAGTCGCCGAGGCTCTCGCGGCGGCCGGACTCCAGGTTGAACAGGTAGACCGACGAGCCCTCCGGCCGCAGCGCCATGTAGGTGATCTCCTGGCTGGTCGAGGAGAAGCGCGGCGTCATGACGATGTAGGAGCCGTCGGTCAAGTAGGACGGGTTGGCGCCGTCCTGGTCCATGATGGCCAGACGTTTGACGCGGTTCACCCGCCCGCCGCTCTCGGCGACGAAGACGATGCGGGTGTCAAAATAGCCCTTCTCGCCCGTCAGCCGCTCATAGACCGCGTCCGAGATCTTGTGCGCCACCCGCCGCCAGTTGTCGGGAGTGGAGGTGAACTGCAGCCCGAGGAGCTGCTGCTCGGAAAAGACGTCCCACAGGCGAAAGTCCACCCGCAGCCGGCCGCCGGGCTCGACCGTGACCTGACCGTTGACCAGGGCCTGGGCGTTGATCGCCTTCCAGTCGGGGAACCGCGGCTGGACGTTGACGCTGAGGTCGCGCTCGATAAAGGCGTTCGGGTCGATCGGCCGGAACAGGCCGGACCGCTCCAGGTTGTTGGCGATCACCTTCGAGATCTCGGCCCCCTGTTCGCCCTGGAACATGGGAATGGCGATCGGCAGGGGCTGGACGTCGCCGCGGTTGACGTCGACCACGATCTCCGCCCGGGCGGGCGGCGCGACGGCGAGGCCGGAGGCCGCGGCGAACACCGCGGCGAGCGCGGCCACAAAGGTCGTAAGGCGCATGGGTCGCATCTCCTCTTGCCTCAGGAACACGCTTCGCGCGCGTTGAAGTTCACCGCAATCCTCTGTCCGTAGAGCTCCCGGGGCAGGTTGCGGAACGGGGCGGCGGCGTAGACGGCGCGGGTGGCGCGCTCAGCGGCCGCCTGGGCCACGCCGCCGGCGCCGCCGGCGCGGATCTCCGAGCGCACCTCGCCGATCACCTGACCCGTGGGCCCCAGGGTGAAGGTCGTTCGGATCTGAACGTCCTGGCCGCCCTCGACCTCGCAGTTGGGGTTCCAGCGGCGCTGCAGCTCGTCGGCGAGACCCGCCAGGGCGCTGGCCGAGAGGCCCGATCCCAGGTCCGGCCTGCCCTGGGGCGCGGTCTCGGCGCGCGAGCGGCCCTTCTCGGCCCGCGCCCGTTCGGCCCCCGAGGTCTTTCCGGACTTGTTGATGCTGGCGAGCAGGGCGTCGAAATCCATGTCCGAGGGCTTCTCGGCGGGCTTGGACTTGGCGGTCGGCGCAGGCCGCGCGGCCTTGGGGGCCGGGGCGGGCGGCGGCGGGGCGGCGGCGGTCGGCGGCGCCGGGCTCGGCTCCGGCTGGGGCGTCACCGTCTCCTCCGGCGCGTCGAGCGCAGGCACTTCAGTCTGGGCGGTCTGGGCTTCCGGCGCCTCCACGGCGGGGCGCAGGTTTGTGGCCGGCGCGTTGGCCACGATGTTCACCGGCACGGCCGCGCCGATGCGGATCTCCTTGGCCCAGGGCCAGGAAACCAGCATGGCGACCAGCACCAGGATGTGCAGCAGCGCCGAGGCGGCCGTCGCCGGGGAGAATATCCGCGCGCTCATGGGCCGGGCCGTCACGCGCTAAGGCGCCTCCGGGCGCTGGACGCCGCCGGAGGAAGGCCCGCCGGTGTCGGTGATCAGGTTGATCGAGGAGAAGCCGGAGGTGGAGAGCGAGGCCATCACCCGGGCGACCGTCTCGTAGGACGCGCGGCCGTCCGCGCGCACGTAGATCGGCTTGGTCAGGCCTTGGCCGGCCATGGCGGTCAGCCGCGGCGACAGCTCCTCGAACGCCACCTCGGCGTCCTGGATGAAGATGGCGCCGTCGGCCCGCACCGAGACGGTGAGAGGCTCGTTCTGGTCTTGGATCGCGGCGGCCTCGGTCTTGGGCAGCTCCAGCGGAACGCCGGCGGTCAGCAGCGGGGCCGAGATCATGAAGATGATCAGCAGCACCAGCATCACGTCGACCAGCGGCGTGACGTTGATTTCGCTCAGGGCGCCGCGGCGGCCCCGGCGCCGTCGTCCCCGCCGGCCGCCGCCGCCGGCCGCGAATGCGTCATGGGTGGAAAGCGCCATGGCCTAGCCCGCCCGGTCGGCCAGCCGCCGCTGGATGGCGGTGGACAGGTCGTCGGCGAAGCCCTCCAGGCGCGCGGCGTACTTGCCGGCGTCGGTCGAGAACTTGTTGTAGGCGATGTAGGCCGGAATGGCCGCAATCAGGCCGATGGCGGTGGCGAACAGCGCCTCGGCGATGGACGGCGCCACGATGGCCAGGTTGGTGTTCTTCTGCAGGGCGATGGCCTGGAAGGCGTGCATGATGCCCCAGACCGTGCCGAACAGCCCGACGAACGGCGAGGCCGTGGCGACGATCGCAAGCGTGCCGAGACCTTCCTCGGCGCGGCCGGACTCGCGGGCGATCATGGTGTCGAGCACCCGGTCGATCCGCTGGGTCAGGAACACCGTCTGGCTTTCGCTGGTCAGGCCCTTGGCGCGGGCGTCGCGCCATTCCTTCAGGGCGGCCTGCAGCATCCGTGGCAGGGCGTGGGTCGGCCGCTCGCCGGCCTCCTGGGCGATCTCCTCCAGCGGACGGCCGGACGACACCTTGTCCTCGAACGCGTCGGCCTCGCGATTCAGCCGGGTGAAGCGAACGCCCTTGTCCAGAATGACCGCCCAGGACGCCAGCGAGGCCAGGCCCAGGCCGATCATCACCGCCTTGACCACCCAGCCGGCGCGCAGGAACAGCGCGATGAACGAAAAGCTCTCTGGCGTCAGAGGCGTGGAGGGGTCCATGCTTCCGGGGCTCCCGAATTTGCGGCGACGAACTGGCCGTTTGAATCGGCGTGGTGGTGAAACTAAGGCGCTTCGCCCATCAATCGAAGAGCGGTCGCAGGGTGTCGAGAAGGCCTGGCGGGGGTTTGCGCGGCCGTCCCTGAAGGTCGATGCAGGCCGCCTCCACCCGGGCCGCGCAGATCAGGGTCTCGCCGCGCAGGATACGCTGGCGGATGAACAGCCGCGGCCCGCGGGCGCTTTCGTAGACGGTGCGCACCTGAAGGGCGTCGTCGATGCGGGCCGGCGCCTTGAAGTCGATCTCCAGCCTGACGACGGTGAAGGCGGCGGGGTCGGCCCGGTCGAGGAGGTCGGCGTGCCCGACGCCCGCCAGGCGAAGGAAGTCCGATCGACCACGTTCGAAGTAGCGTACGTAGTTGCCGTGGTAGACCACCCCGGTGAAGTCGGTGTCCTCATAATAGATGCGCACCGGCAGGACGTGCTCTTTGCCGTCCAGCCAGCCGGCGGAGGGTTCGGCCTGGGTCATGCCCCCGGTGAATCCTGCTTGGCGATCCCGGTCAAGGGCGGGGCCGCACGGCCCGGGACTCGCCTTGGCCGCCCGCCTCGGCTATAGGCGGCGGCGATGACGACGAGCGCGCACCACCACGGCCATCACCATCCGATCTCGCACGGCGGGATCGGCCGGGATCGCCTGGCCTGACGCGATCCTCCGGCCGACGCCCCGCGATGGGGCCCGGCCTTTCGCGCCCCATCGTTCGCCCTTCCCAGGACCCCGACGATGGACTTCTCCAATGAGCTTGCCGCCCCCGTCCGCCAGCGCCGCCTTGCCGCCCGCGGCCGCATCCTCTAAGCGCCCGCCCATGACCAGCGACGCCTCCCGCCCCGAAGCGCGCGCCCCGCGCGGATTCGCCGACCGCCGCGCCCGAGACCTGGCCGCCGAGCGGCGCATCCTGGCCGCCGTCTCCGCCGTCTACGAGCGCTACGGCTTCGAGGCCCTGGACACCGGGGCGCTGGAGTACGCCGACGCCCTCGGCAAGTTCCTGCCTGACGCCGACCGGCCGAACGAGGGCGTCTTCGCCCTGCAGGACGACGACGAGCAGTGGATGGCCCTGCGCTACGACCTGACCGCGCCCCTGGCCCGGTTCGCCGCGCAGAACTGGGAAACCCTGCCCAAGCCGTTCCGGCGCTACGCCTTCGGCACGGTCTGGCGCAACGAGAAGCCGGGACCCGGCCGGTTCCGCGAATTCACCCAGTGCGACGCCGACACCGTCGGCTCGTCCCGCCCGGAGGCGGACGCCGAGATCGTCGCCATGGCGGTGGAAGGCTTCGACGCCGCCGGCCTTTCGCGCGGCCAAGCGGTGCTGAAGATCAACAACCGCAAGCTCCTGGACGGCCTGCTGGCCGAGGAGGGGGTGAGCGAGGACCGGCGCAAGCTGACCGTGCTGCGGGCGATCGACAAGTACGACCGCCTGGGCTGGGAGGGCGTGGCCGCCCTGCTGGGCCCGGGGCGCCTGGACGAATCCGGCGACTTCACCAAGGGCGCGGAGCTGCCGTTCAAGACGATCGCCGCCATCGAGACCTTCCTGGTCTCGGCGGGAGCGAGCAATCTTGCCAGAAGCAAAGTCATCGGCGTGCTCGCAGGCTTGCCGATGGGCGCCGCCGGCCAGGAGGCGCTGGGCGAGCTGTCCGCGATCGACTCGGCGCTGACCGCCCTCGGCGTCGGGCCGGACCTGGCGCGGATCGACCCCACCGTCGTGCGGGGGCTCGAGTACTACACCGGCGCGGTGTTCGAGGCCGAACTGATGCTGGAGACCACCGACGAGCGGGGCCAGCCGGTGCGCTTCGGCTCGGTCGGCGGCGGCGGCCGCTACGACGACCTGGTGGCGCGGTTCACGGGCCAGCCGGTGCCGGCGACGGGCTTCTCCTTCGGGGTCTCGCGCCTGGCTGCGGCGCTTCGCGCCGCCGGCCGCGACCTGGGCGGCGAGGTGCGCGGGCCGGTGGTGGTCATCGCCTTCGACCAGCAGCACATGGCCGAATACTACGCCGTCGCCCGCGAGCTGCGCGCCGCCGGGATCTCCGCGGAAGTCTACCTCGGCTCGTCCGGCATGAAGGCGCAGATGAAGTACGCCGACCGCCGCCTGTCCCCGGCCGCGGTGATGCTGGGCGGCGACGAGATCGCCGCCGGCACGGTCACGGTCAAGGATCTCGATCTCGGCCGCGAGCTGGCCCGGGGCGTCTCCGACAACAGCCAGTGGCGCGAGCAGCGGCCCGGCCAGGCGACGATCCCGCGCGGGGAGCTGGTGGCCTTCGTGCGCCGCATCGTGGAGGGCGGCCGATGAGGTGCGAGCCCTCCGTTCCGGCCGAAGTCCTGGCGGCCATGCGCGCGCCCTTCGCCTCGGCGGGCGCCGAAGTGGTGGACCCGCCGATCCTGCAGCCGCTGGGCGCGCTCCTGGACCTCGCCGGCGAAGCCCTGCGCGCGCGGCTGTTCGTGGTCCAGGCCGAAGGCGGCGCCGAAGCCTGTCTGCGTCCCGACTTCACCGTGCCCGTCGCCCGGCTGCACCTGGAGCACGGGGGCGGGGAGGGACGCTACTACTATGAGGGGCGCGCGTTCCGCGCCGCGCCGGAGCGCTCGGACCGGGCCGAGGAATTCCTGCAGATCGGACTGGAGTTCTACGGCGCCGCGGACGGCTCGGTGGTGGAGGCCGACGCCGAGATCGCCGCCCTGGCCTGGCGGGCCAGCACGGCCGGCGGCCGCGACGACCTGGTGCTGTGGCTCGGCGACGTCGCCCTCTTCGCCGCCTTCGTGGACGCCCTGGACCTCGCCCCCGGGCTCGCGGCGCGGCTGAAGCGCGCCGCCGCGCGTCCGCGACGGATGCAGGCCGAACTCGACCGCGCGGGCGCGGCGGCCCCCTCGGCAGGCGGCGGGCAGCTCGCCGCCACCCTGGCGGGCCTTTCGGAGCCCGAGGCCGAAGCGCTCCTGCAGGAGGTCTGGGCCCTGGCCGGCGTGGAGCGGGTCGGCGGCCGCGGGGCGGCCGAGATCGCCCAGCGCCTGATCCGCCGAGCCGAGGACGCCCGCGCGCCGGCGCTCACCGAGGCCGAGGCCGAGGCCGTGCGCCGGTTCCTGGCGGTGGAGGCCGCGCCGAACGAGGCCCTGGCCGCCCTTGGCGCGCTGGCTTCGGCCGGCGGCGCCTTCGCCGAAGCGCTGGAGGACTGGCGCGAGCGCCTGGCCCGGCTGGCCTCCGCCGGCGTGCCGCTGGAGCAGGCCCGGTTCGCCGCGCGGCTCGGCCACACCTTCGACTACTACGACGGCCTGACCTTCGAGGTGCGCAGCCGGGCCCTGGGTGCGGACCGGCCGGTGGCGGTCGGCGGACGCTATGACGGGCTCAGCGCCCGGCTGGGCGGCGCGGCCGGCGCGCGCGCGGTCGGCGCAATGGTGCGTCCCTGGCGCGCCTTCGCAGGAGGCGAGGCATGAGCGCTCCCCTGATCGTCGCCGTCCCCTCCAAGGGCCGGCTCAAGGAACAGGTCGAGGAGTGGCTCGCCGACTGCGGCCTGGACCTGAAGGTCAGCGGCGGCGCCCGCGGCTACCTGGCCGCGCTCAAGGGCCAGGCCGGGGTGCAGGTGCGGCTGTTGTCCGCCGGCGACATCGCCGAGGCCCTGGACGCCGGGGAGGCCCACCTGGGCGTCACGGGGGAGGACCTGCTGCGCGAGCGCGGCGGGGATCTGGACGCGCGGGTTCTGTTGCTGCGCGCCCTGGGCTTCGGGCGAGCCGACCTGGTGGTGGCGGCCCCCCGCTCCTGGCTCGACGTCGACACCATGGCCGACCTGGAGGCGGTGGCGCATGACTTCCTCGCCCGCTCCGGGCGGCGGATGCGCGTGGCCACCAAGTATCTGGTCCAGACCCGCGCCTTCTTCGCGCGGCACGGCCTTGTGGACTATCGGATCACCGAATCGAGCGGGGCCACGGAAGGCGCGCCGGCCGCTGGGGCGGCGGAACTGATCGTCGACATCACCACCACCGGGGCGACCCTGGCGGCCAACGGGCTGAAGGTGTTGTCCGACGGCCTGATCCTGTCCAGCCAGGCCCAGTTCGCCGCCAGCCTGCGCGCCGCCTGGAGCGCCAATCAGCTGGCCGCGGCCGAACGGCTGCTGCGGATCATCGAGGCGCGCGCCGCCGCGCACGAATCGGCCACCGTGATCTGGCCGGCCGAGGCGGGCGAATCGCCGGGGCTGGTGGACCGCCTGGTGGCCGAAGGCGCCGTTCGCCGGCCCGGCGGCCTGCTTGTCGCCGCGCGCGACCTGTCGAACGTGGCCCTGGAGCTCGCCGCCGCGGGAATGGGGCCGGTGACTGTGTCCCGCCCGGACTTCGTTTTCGATCTCGGGTGCCCGCCCTTCGAGCGTTTGCGTCGCAAACTCGCGCAGTTTTGACGCTTCTGCATAAAAAGCGCCGCTCTTGAGTCGAAAAAATGTGGTTCCTCTCGGAAATCTGATCGGAATCTGCCCTCAGAGCGCCTGCGGGTGCATTGACTTGGGAACATTTTTGCCGTTCTCTCAAAAGCGCGAGAGACAAGACGGCGACTAAGTCCTGAAGTCTCCGGCGTTTCGGGGAGGAAACGCCCTCTACATAAGAGCGACAGCTCAAATCAGGCCCGCTGCGAATATCCCCCGCAGCGGGCCAAAATTTTCCCACCCTTCTTTTGACTCTGCTGTCAAAAACCTGCCGATGCCGAGGGGGACCTCAAGCGCGGCGGGCGAGGACGATGATCTCGGGGCTCGCAGCACCGAGCGCTCCCCCGTCCCAGTCCCCATACTCCGCCTCCACCGCCAGGCCGGCCGCCTCAAGGGCGATCGCCAGCGCCGCCGGGTCGAGGAAGCGAAGGGTGCTTCTGCTCACCATCGGCAAGGCCGGATGAGGCCCGGTGAAGGTGTGCGTGAAGCTGACCGTGCGGCCGTCGAACGGACGGACCACTTCGGTGGTGATGCGCAGGGGCCGGCCATCGGCGTCGGTCATCTCCACCGCGCGCTCCGGCCGCCACTGCTCCCACGCCCGGGCGGCGGGATGGCGGGTCTCGAAGGCGAAGCGGCCGTCGGCCGTCAGGGCCCGACGCACCGCGGCGAGGGCCGCGGCGATCTCGTCGTCCTCCACCAGGGTCTGGAAGGCGTGGCCGGTCATGACCACGAGGTCGAAGGCGTCTTCGAATCCGGCTGAGACGAGGTCGCCCAGCACCCACTCGACATCCGTCCGGCGCCTAGCCCGCGCCAGCATCCCCTCCGCCGGGTCCAGGCCGCAGAGCCGCCCCGCATGGCCGCGGTCGCGGGCGTCGTGCAGCATCATGCCCGTGCCGCAACCCACGTCCAGGACGGCCTTCGCCGCCATGACGCGGGGCATGTAGAAGTCGAAGTCGTCGCGCACTTCACGCGGATGCCATACGTCGTAGAGCCCGGCGAGATAGGCGTCGGAGAACAGCCGGTCGACCATGCGTTCGCGGCCGCGCGGCCGTCCTCCTGCGTCTAGGGTCCGGGGCGCGTCACCAGATGCGGACGCGGTCCTCGGGCTTCACGTACATCGCATCGTCCGGCTTGACCCCGAACGCGGCGTACCAGGCGTCGATGTTGGTGATCGGTACGTTCACCCGGTACTTGGGCGGCGAGTGCGGATCGGACACCAGCTGCTGCTTGATGGCGTCTTCTCGGTACTTGCCCCGCCACACCTGGGCCCAGCCGAGGAACACCCGCTGGTCCCCGGTCAGGCCGTCGATCACCGGCGCGGGCTTGCCGCCCAGCGACAGGTGGTAGGCGTCCAGCGCCAGCAGCAGTCCGCCCAGGTCGGCGATGTTCTCGCCCATGGTCAGATCGCCGTTGATGTGCGCGCCCGGCAGCACCTCGACCGCCGCGTACTGCGCCCCGAGCTTCGCCGCCTGGGCCTGGAACTTCGCCGCGTCCTCCGGGGTCCACCAGTCGGTCAGGCGGCCGTCTCCGTCGGACTTGCGGCCCTGGTCGTCGAACCCGTGGGTGATCTCATGGCCGATCACGCCGCCGATACCGCCGTAGTTGATCGCCGGGTCGCCGTCCGGGTCGAAGAACGGCGGCTGCAGGATCGCCGCCGGGAAGACGATCTCGTTCTTCGTCGAGGAGTAGTAGGCGTTGATGGTCGGCGGGGTCATGCCCCATTCGCTGTCGTCCACGGGGCCGCCGAGGCGCCCGACGCGGTAGTTCCAGTCGAAGGCCACCGCCCGCTCGACGTTGCCATAGAGGTCGTCAGCGGCGACCGCCAGGCCGGAATAGTCGCGCCACTTGTCGGGGTAGCCGATCTTGACGTTGAACTTGGAGAGCTTTTCCAGGGCCTTGGCCTTGGTGGTCGGGCTCATCCAGGTCAGCTTCTCGATGCGCCCGTGCATGGCGGTTTTGATGTCGCCGACCAGGGCCTCCATCTTCGCCTTGCTCTCCGGCGGGAAGTAGGCCTCGACATAGACCTTGCCCAGGGCCTCGCCGATCTGGTTGTCCACCAGGGAGACGCCCCGCTTCCAGCGCGGCCGCTGCTCGGGCTGGCCCGAGAGGGTGCGGTTGCGGAAGTCGAAGTGGGCCTCGTCGAAGTCCTTGGACAGGTAAGGCGCGGCGTTGTCGGCCAGGGTGAAGGCGGCCCAGGCCTTCAGCGTGTCCACCGGCGTCTCGGCGAACACCGCCGCGATCTTCGGGAACGCCGTGTTCTCGGCGACGATCACGCGGTCCACCTTGGCCAGGCCCGCGCCCTCCATGAAAGCGGCCCAGTCGAAGCCAGGGGCGTACTCGGCCAGCTTGGCGGTCTCGAAGGGGTTGTAGGTCTTGTCGTCGTCGCGGCGTTCGGCGCGGGTCCAGGAGACCTCGGCGATCTTGGTCTCCATGGCCACGATCGCCTTGGCGTGGGCCTCAGGCTCGGACCAGCCCGCCAGGCTCAAGAGCCGGGCGACATAGGCCTCGTACTTCTCCTTCTGCGGCGCGAAGCGCTCCTGCAGATAGTAGTCGCGGTCGGGCATGCCGAGGCCGGCCTGGAACAGATAGACCGCGTAGTGTTCCGGGTCCTTGGCGTCGTCGGAGATGTAGGCGCCGAAGAACGAGCCGCCGAACGCCGCCTGCGACTTGCCCATCAGCCGCGCGAGGTCGGCGCGGGTCTTGGCCGCCGACACTTCGGCGAGGTCCGCCGCCAGCGGCTTGGCGCCCAGGGCCTCGACCCGGGCCTCGTCCATGAAGCTCTTGTAGAAGTCGCCGATCTTGGCCCGGTCGCCCACGGCGCCGGAGTCGTTGGCCGCCGCCTCGACGACGGCGCGCATCCGGTTCACCGACAGCTCGTTCAGGGCGTCGAACGCGCCGTAGCGCGAGCGGTCCGAGGGGATCTCGAGCTGCTCGAGGTAGTGGCCGTTGGCGTAGGCGAAGAAGTCGTGGCCGGGCGAGACGCTGGTGTCGCGGCCGGCGAGATCGAAGCCCCAGGTCCCCATCCGTGGGGCGGTGGTCAGGTCGCTGATCTTGGCCGCCCCCTCGCCGGACGGCGCGTCCGCCGCCGAGACGAAGGAACGGGGTTGGAAGGCCAGGGCGGGCGCAGCCGCCGCCAGCACCGTCACGGCCGCAGCCGCGAACCAGAGTTTTTTCATGGAAGAAGAGCCTTCGGAAACATGCGTGGCCGGACCATGCCCGCCGTGGCTTCCGAAGGCTCATTACAATTTGTTTAGCCCGCGGCCACCCCGAGGGCGTCCATGGCCTGGGCGCGCACGGCCTTGTAGTCGAGCTTTCCGTTGGGCGCCCGGCCCACTGGCGCCAGCACCAGTTCGCGCGGCGCCTTGTAGTCGGCCAGGTGCGCCTTCACGTGGGCGGCCAAGTCCGCCAGGCTCGGCTCGCCGTCGCCGGCGTAGTCGACCACCGCGCAGATCCGCTCGCCGAACCGCTTGTCGGGCAGGCCCACGACCGCGGCGTCGCGCACGCCGGGGAAGCGCTTGAGGGCTTCTTCCACTTCCTCGGGGAAAACCTTCTCGCCGCCGGTGTTGATGACCTGCGATCCGCGGCCGAGCAGGGTGATGGAGCCGTCCGCCTCCAGCGTCGCCCAGTCGCCGGGCACCGACCAGCGCCGTCCCTCGAAGGTGCGGAAGGTCTTGGCCGACTTCTCGGGGTCCTTGTAGTAGCCGACCGGGGTGAAGCCGCCGACGGCGACCAGGCCGCGCTCGCCCGAGCCGGGAGCCACGCGCCGGCCGTCCTCGGTGAACACCGCCGCGTTGGGACCGGCCATGAACTTGGCGGTCGCCGCGGCCTCGCCGGCGTTGGAGGTGGAGCCGGCCAGCCCGAGGGCCTCCGAGGAGCCCAGGCTGTCGATCAGGTTGATGTGCGGCAGGTGCTTGAGCAGGCCCTTCTTGTTCTCGGCGCTCCACATCGTGCCGGAGGAGACGATCCGCTGCAGGGTGGGCATCTTCCAGCGGCCGGGGTTGGCCTCCAGCGTCTCCAGCATCGGCGAAGCGAAGGCCAGGCCGACGATGATCAGGCCGCTGACGCCCAGCCGCTCGACCTCGTCGAACAGCAGGGCCGGGTCGAAGCGCCGCGAGGGCAGGGTGGCGATGGCGCCGCCCGCGTTGAGCTGGCCGAAGGAGATGAACTGGCCGGTGGCGTGCATCAGGGGCGCGACCGGAATGGTGATCGCCTGGGGGGCGCCGGAGGCGGCCGCAGCCCCCGCCCGGACGCCGGCGTCGGCCACCGTTTCGAACGGCGGCAGGCCCGCCAGCAGGTTCGCCCCGCCGCCCAGCGCCTTGAACAGGTCCTCCTGGCGCCACATCACGCCCTTGGGCATGCCGGTGGTGCCGCCGGTGTACATGAGCAAGAGGTCGTCGGCCGAGCGGCCCCAGGGGGCTTCGATGCGGTCGGCGCCCGCCGCGACGACGCTGTCGTAGTCCACAGCCCAGGCCGGGGCGGCGTGCCCGTCTTCGGCCACGGCGACCCAGAGCTTCACCTTGGGCAGGTTGGCGCGCACCTTGTCGATCGTCTCGGCGAAAGAGGCGTGGAACACCACCGCTTCGGCGTCGGCGTTGTCGAACAGATAGGTCAGTTCCTCGCCGCCGTAGCGATAGTTGGTGTTGAAGGGAGCCAGGCCCGCCTTGAAGGCGGCGAAATAGGTCTCCAGGTACTCGGGGCCATTGTAGAGATAGGCGGCGACCTTGGACTGGCGGCCGAGGCCCGCGGCCAGGAAGCGCGCGGCCAGGGCGTTGGCGCGCCGGTCGAAATCGCGCCAGGAGATCACCCGCTGGCCGTGGATCAGCGCCGGCCGGTCGGGAATCGCCTTGGCGACGGATTCCCAGAGATTCGCGTAATTCCATGCCTCCATGGGCCGTCCTCCATTCCTAAAATATGGGCGGCATAAGGGGTAGGCGGACCTGGGGTGTCAACGGCCGCAGGCGCCGCTAGGTCAAGCGAGGCGGATCCTCCTCGGGAATTCTCGCAATGCGGGATTCTCCGCCGCGCACGCGGCTGGCATAGTCCGCCGAACGCAAACGGGAGACCCTGTTGGAGAGCCACGTATCGCCCGGCGACTACAAGGACCTGGTCCTGTTCCTGGCCACCGCCGGCGTGGTCGTGCCGCTCTTCCGGCGCTGGCGCATCAGCCCGATCCTGGGGTTCCTGGGGGCGGGGGTCGTGCTGGGGCCTTACGGGCTGGGCGCCCTGTCCGACACCGTGGCCTGGCTCGGCTACTTCACCGTCGACAATCCCGAAGAGATCGCCCAGCTCGCCGAGTTCGGCGTCGTCTTCCTGCTCTTCACCATCGGCCTGGAGCTCTCATGGGAGCGGCTGCGCCTGATGCGCCGCTACGTGTTCGGCCTGGGCGCGGCGCAGGTCGGACTGAGCATCGCCGTGATCGCCGGCGTGGCCATGGCCCTCGGCCTGCCGGCGCTGACGGCGGCGGCCGTGGGCGCGGCCCTGTCGCTTTCGTCGACTGCGATCGTCATGCCTTCACTGGTGGAGAGCAAGCGCCAGCATTCCCTGGCCGGCCGCGCGACCTTTTCGGTGCTGCTGTTCCAGGACCTGGCCGTGGCGCCGATCCTCGTCACCCTGGCGATCCTCGGCGGCCGCGAGGCCGAAGCGCTGTCGCCGCAGCTGCTGCTCACCTTCGCCCCGGCCGCCCTCGGCGTCCTGGCGCTGCTGGCGGCCGGCCGCTGGCTGCTGCGGCCCATGCTGCGCTCCGTGGCGCGGGCGAAGAGCGAAGAGCTGTTCATGGCCGCCTGCCTGCTGGTCGTGATCGGCGCCGGCCTCGTCAGCGCGCTGACCGGCCTGTCCATGGCCATCGGCGCCTTCATCGCCGGACTGCTGCTGGCCGAGACCGAGTTCCGCCACGAGGTCGAGGTCACCATCGAACCGTTCAAGGGCCTGCTCCTGGGCCTGTTCTTCCTGTCGGTCGGCATCAGCCTGGACCTGTCGCTGGTCGCCGCCGCGCCGCTCTTCATCCTCGGCATGGCCGTGGGGCTGATGCTGTTGACCGGGGCGGTGGTGTTCGTCCTGGCCCGGCTGTTCGGCCTGCCGACGCCGGCGGCCCTGGAATCGGCCCTGCTGCTCGCAGGGGGCGGGGAGTTCGCCTTCGTCATCCTCAACGCGGCGATGAACGCCGGCATCATCGACCGCGCCCTGGCTCAGAGCGTGGTGGTCGCCGCCACCCTGTCGATGATGACCATTCCGCTGATGGCCGCCATCGGCGCGCGGATCGTCGGCCGCCGGCCCGAACCGTCCGAAACGCCGCTGGAGTCGGCGCCTGAACAATCGCCGTCGGAGGCTCGGGTGGTGGTGGTCGGCTTCGGCAGGGTCGGCCGGCTGGTGGGCGAGATGCTGGACCGCCACCAGATCGCCTGGGTCGCCGCCGAGCGGGATCCGCGCCTGGTCGAGGCAGGCCGCCGCGAAGGCAAGGCCATCTTCTTCGGCGACGCGGCTCGGCCCGAGTTCCTGCGCCGCTGCGGCCTGGGCGAGGCGCCAGCCCTGGTGGTCACCATGGACAACACCGAAGGAACCGAGGCGGTGGTCGGGCTGGCGCGCGTCATGAACCCCGGCCTGCCCATCGTCGCGCGGGCCCGTGACGCCCGCCACGCCCAGCGGCTCTACGAGCTGGGGGCCACCGACGCGGTTCCCGAGACGGTGGAGGCGAGCCTGCAGCTCTCGGAGACGGTGCTGGTGGAGATCGGCGTGCCGATGGGCCTGGTCATCGCCTCGATCCACGAACGGCGCGACGAGTTCCGCGCCGCCTTGAACCGCCCCGAAGCCCTGGGGGGGCGCGCGCGCCGATTCCGGCGCGCGGATCCGGCCTGAACGCAGACGATTTCGAGGGCCGCGGAACCAAGCTTGGGCACGGGCGTTGGAACCCCCGGCGCGGCAGGGCGCGCGGGAGACGAGGGCGACATGGGGAGCCAGCCGGAGCTGGAGGCTGATGGCCGGGCGCGCCGTTCGGCGGCGCCCGTGCGCGTCAAATCGCCGGCTTTACAAGTCTTCCCAGGAATTCAGCGGCGAAGCCACAGGGACAGGGTTGGAGTCGCGCCGAAGATGGCGCGCCCGGCGAGGCATCGGGGTGGTTTTTCGTCGCCCGGCGAGGCGCCTGTGGATCATCCGCAACAGGACGACCATTTTCAACCGATCGTTGATTCTTCTCCAGAATGTTGTGTAGCGTCGCGCCAGGCGCACCACCGTCAGGAGAGAATGCGAGGGGGGTGTGGCTTCGGCGCACTTCCGATTGGCTTCGGCCTTGGTATAACGACGCTGGGTCAATGGGCCGCAGCAGACGGCAAGAGAGGGCTCTAATCATGAAGTTCAAACTATTGGCGGGAGCCGCCCTGGCCGCGGTGTTCGCCGCGTCCGGCGCGTCCGCCCAGACGACCGGTTGGTACGGCGCCGTCGATCTCGGATATCACTGGCCGGACGCGCTGGAAGGCGAGTCCTCCAACACCGCCGCGAACGGCGCGGTCTACAACTGGAATTTCAACCAGGAAGAAGACTGGACCGGCTTCGCCCGCCTCGGCTACCAGCTGAACGACAACTGGCGCGTCGAGCTCGAGGGCGGCTATCGCCCCGGCGACATCGAGTCGATCCGCGGCAGCTCCAGCCAGTCGATCGCCGGCCTCTGCACCCCCGGCGTGGTGCGCACGGCCGCTGCGCCGAACTGCGGCGCGCCGACCGGTGAGATCGAAGCCTGGACCCTGATGGGCAATGTCATCTACGACTTCGCCCCAGGCGCTGCGATCAATCCGTTCCTCGGCGCCGGCGTCGGCATCAACCACGTCAAGGTCGACACCGTCGGCCAGTTCTCGAACGTGACGGGCGCGATCACCGCGGCCAACCCCGCCATCCAGAACCTGACGATCGACGACGACGACACCGCCCTGGCCTGGCAGGTCCTGGCCGGCCTCGCCTGGCAGGCGACCGATCGCCTCGACGTCGACCTGACCTACCGCTACCTGGGCGGCTCGGACCTGGATTTCGCCTCGGTGGGCTCTGCGGCCCTTCAGCCGGGCGTGTTCAGCGGCGACTACCGCGACCAGTCGGTGACCGTGGGCCTGCGGTATTCGTTCGCCGCGCCGCCGCCGCCGCCGCCGCCTCCGCCCCCGCCGCCTCCCCCGCCGCCTCCGCCTCCGCCGCCGCCTCCGCCGGCCTATGAGGCGAAGCAGTTCATCGTCTACTTCCCGTTCGATCAGTACGTGCTGACGCCGGAAGCCCAGGCGGTGGTGCAGGAAGCCGCCAACTACGCCACCTCGGGCAACGCGACCCAGGTCGTGGTGGTCGGCCACACCGACACCTCCGGCTCGCTGGCCTACAACGTCCGCCTGTCGGAACGCCGCGCCAAGGCCGTGGCCGACGCGCTGGTGGGCCTGGGCGTGAACCAGGGCGCCCTGCAGGTCGACTGGAAGGGCGAAACCGCTCCGGCCGTCGACACCGGCGACGGTGTGAAGGAACCGCTGAACCGTCGTTCGACGATCGACATCAACTTCTGATCTCGATCGGACGGCTCAGCCGCCGAGATGGGAGCCCGGTCGCAAGGCCGGGCTCCTTTTTTTGTCGCCGGCGCCGGCGGCTCCTCCGGCTTGAGGGCGGCAATGCTCCGCCGCTTGCAAGTTGCGAAGGAACTTTCCATTGTCCGCCCTCCATGAGGGATGAACATGTCGTGGGATGATCTGGACGCACAAAAATTTGCGGGCGAGCGCGCGGCTGTCGCCGCCCTGCTGGACGCCCGCCCCCTGAGCGCCGACGAGGGCGAAGCCGTCCGGCAGGAGGCCGAGGCCCTCGTGCGCGCCGCGCGCCGGAGCGCCCGCCGGCAGGGGGTGGTGGAGAGCTTCCTGCAGGAGTTCAGCCTGTCCACCCGCGAGGGGCTGGCGCTGATGTGCCTGGCCGAGGCGCTGCTGCGCACCCCCGACGAAGAGACCCGCGACCGGCTGATCGCCGAGAAGATCGCCTCGGCCGACTGGGCCGCGCACCTCGGCCGCTCCGACAGCCTGCTGGTCAACGCCTCCACCTGGAGCCTGATGCTCACGGGCCGGCTGATTGATCCGGACGAGGAGGCCCGCGCCGACCTTCCCGGCTTCGTGCGCCGCCTCGCCGGGCGGCTGGGCGAGCCGGTCATCCGCCAGGCGGTGGCCGCCGCCGTGCGCATCATGGGCGAGCAGTTCGTCCTTGGCCGGACGATCGACCAGGCGATCAGGCGCGCCAGGGCCGAGGGCTTCGTCTGTTCGTTCGACATGCTGGGCGAGGGCGCCCGGACCGCCGCCGACGCCGACCGCTATGAGGCCGCCTACGCCCGCGCCATCGAGACCGTAGCCGGTCAGGCCGGCGGCGCCGGGCCCGAAGCGGGCCATGGCGTCTCGGTGAAGCTGTCCGCGCTCTGCCCCCGCTACGACGCGCGCCAGGAGGCCCGCGTATGGGACGACCTCTACCCGCGCCTCGTGCGTCTGGCCCAGATCGCCGCGGCCGGGGACGTCAACCTGACCCTCGACGCCGAGGAGGCCGATCGGCTCGTGCTGTCGCTGAAGCTCCTGGACCGGCTGGCGCGCGAGCCCGACCTCGGCGCCTGGCGCGGCCTGGGCCTGGCCGTCCAGGCCTATCAGAAGCGGGCGCCGCAGGTGATCGAGGCCCTGGCCGACCTCGCCCGCTCTTCCGGGCGCCGTCTGATGGTGCGCCTGGTCAAGGGGGCTTATTGGGACACCGAGATCAAGCGGGCCCAGGTGGCCGGCCTTCCGGACTATCCGGTCTACACCACCAAGGCGGCGACCGACGTGTCGTACCTGGCCTGCGCGCGGGCGCTCCTGAAGGCGGCGCCGGCGCTTTATCCGCAGTTCGCCACCCACAACGCCCATACCCTGGCGGCCGTGCGCCAGATGGCGCGCCAGGCCGGGGTGGAGCCGGAGTTCCAGCGGCTGCACGGCATGGGCGAGGCGCTCTACGCCGGGGCGGCCGACCGCTACGGGCCGATGAAGCTGCGGGTCTACGCCCCCGTCGGCGGGCATGAGGAGCTGTTGCCCTATCTGGTCCGGCGCCTGCTGGAGAACGGAGCCAACACCTCGTTCGTCCACGCCCTGCTGGACGAGAAGACGCCGGTGGCGGCGGTGGTCGGCGACCCGATCGCCACGGTGCAGGCGGCGGGCGGCGGCCCGCACCCGCGAATCCCGCTTCCGGCCGATCTCTACGGCCCCGGCCGCCGGAACTCCCGCGGGGCGGACCTCTCGATCGCCGCCGAGCGCCAGGCGCTTGCGGCCGCAGTGCGGGCGATCGGGGACGAAGAACTGACCGCCGCCCCGATCATCGGCGGCTCCGAGGTGCGCCGCGGGGAGGGGGCGGCGCGAACCTGCCCGCACGATCGCGGCCTTGCGATCGGCCGCGCCTGGACCGCCGGCCCCGAGGAGATTGACTCGGCGTTCGCTGCGGCCCGCGCCGCCCAGGGGGCCTGGGACGCCGCCGGAGGCCATGCGCGGGCCCAGGTCCTGCGGGCCATGGCCGACGCCTTGGAGGCCGACCGCGACCGGCTCGTCGCCCTTTGCGCCCGCGAGGCCGGCAAGACCCTGGCGGACGGGATCGCCGAGGTGCGCGAGGCCGCCGACTTCTGCCGCTACTACGCCATGCTGGCCGAGCGGCAGTTCGAAAAGCCCGAGCCGCTCAAGGGGCCGGTCGGGGAGACCAACAGTCTGTCTCTCCATGGGCGCGGCGTGTTCGCCTGCATCAGCCCGTGGAACTTCCCGCTGGCGATCTTCACCGGCCAGCTCGCCGCCGCCCTGGCCGCAGGCAATGCGGTGGTGGCCAAGCCGGCGGAACAGACGCCGCTGATCGCCGCCGCCGCCGTGCGCCTCTATCATCAGGCGGGGCTCGACCCGAACCTGCTGCACCTGCTGCCCGGCGACGGCGCCAGCGTGGGCGCCGCCCTGGTCGCCCATCCGGCCTGCAGCGGCGTGGCCTTCACCGGAGGCACCGACACGGCCTGGGCGATCAACCGCGCCCTGGCGGCCCGCCCCGGGCCGATCATCCCCTTCATCGCCGAGACCGGCGGCCTCAACGCCATGTTCGTCGACACCACGGCCCTGCGCGAGCAGGTGCTGGACGACGTGATCCTCTCGGCCTTCGGCTCGGCGGGCCAGCGGTGTTCGGCCCTGCGCATCCTGTTCCTGCCGCACGAGACGGCCGACGAGGTGATCGCGGGGCTGAAGGGGGCGATGGACGCCCTGGTGCTTGGCGATCCGGCCGATCCGGCGGTGGACGTGGGGCCGGTCATCGACGAGGAAGCCCGCGCCGCCCTCATGGGCCACGCCGCCAGGCTGGAGGCGGAGGCCAAGGTGCTGCACCGCCTGGCCCCGCCCGCCAGCGGCGTCTTCTTCGCCCCGCTGATGGCCGAGATCCCCTCCGCCGCCTTCCTGGCCAGGGAGGTGTTCGGGCCCATCCTGCACGTGGTGCGCTACGATCCGGCCGACCTGGCCGCCGCGGCCGGCCCCCTGGCCGCCGCCGGCTATGGCCTGACCCTGGGGGTGCACAGCCGGATCGAGGGCTTCGCCGAGGAGGTCCGCCGCCTCGTGCCCGCGGGCAACGCCTATGTGAACCGCTCGATCATCGGGGCCGTGGTCGGGGTGCAGCCGTTCGGCGGCGAAGGGCTGTCCGGAACAGGTCCGAAGGCGGGCGGCCCCAACGCCTTGCTGCGCTTTGCTGTGGAGCGGGCGGTGAGCGTCAACATCGCCGCCCAGGGGGGCGATCCCAGCCTGTTGAATCTGGCGATGTAGGCCCTGGCGCCAAGGCGCGCGTGGCGCGTTAAGCTCCCCGCTGCGCCGTCCGCAGCAGCGGAGGCGCGATGAGCTACGATCAGGCGTTGGCGTTCAGCCTGGTGGGGGTGACGATCGCCCTCTTCGTCTGGGGACGTTTCCGCTACGACCTCGTAGCCCTGGCGGCCCTGGGCGCCGGGCTGGCCCTGGGCGTGGTGCCGGCCGCAGAGGCCTTCGCCGGCTTCAGCAGCGACATCACCGTCATCATCGCCTCGGCCCTGGTGGTCTCGGCGGCGGTCTCGCGCTCGGGCGCCATCGAGCGGCTGCTGCGGCCGTTGCTGCCGCGGCTGAAGTCGGAAGCCGCGCAGGTCATCGTGCTTGCGACGGCGGCCACCCTCCTGTCGATGGTGACCAAGAACGTCGGGGCCCTGGCGATCCTGATGCCGATCGCCATTCAGCTTTCGCGCCGCACGGGGACGCCCACGTCGCGCCTGTTGATGCCCATGGCGTTCGGCTCGCTCCTGGGGGGCCTCGTCACCCTGGTGGGCACCTCGCCGAACATCATCGTCTCCCAGGTGCGCGAACAGATCCTGGGCAAGCCCTTCGGCATGTACGACTTCGCCCCTGTCGGCCTGGGCCTGACCGCCGCCGGCCTGGCCTTCCTGGCGTTCGCCTATCGGCTCCTGCCGTCGGACCGGCATCCGGTCGTCGGGCTGTCCACCGCCCTCGCCAGTTCCGCCTATCTGATCGAGACCTCGGTTCCCGAGGACTGGGCCGCGCCTGCGGATCGCGTGGGCGACCTGCATCGCCAGGCGGAAGGCGAGGTGCGGGTCGCGGCCATCCTGCGCTCCGGCCGGCGGATCAGCTCTCCGCACGCCAACACCAAGGTGCGGCCCGGCGACACCCTGATGCTCGAGGGCGAGCAGCAGGCGCTGGACGATCTGATCCTCAAGGCGCGGCTCAAGCTCGCCCGGTCGGATCGTCCGGTGGCCACCGAGGCCCGCTCCGAGGAGGTGCAGATGATCGAAGCGGTGGTGCGTCCCGGCTCCGGCCTCGTGGGCCAGTCGGCCCAGCGCCTGGACCTGCACGGCCAGCACCGGATCAACCTGCTGGGCGTCAGCCGCGCCGGGTATCGCCCCACGCAGAAGCTGCGCAGCCTGCGCCTGCAGGCCGGCGACGTGGTGATGCTGCAGGGCGGCGAGCGAACCCTGCCGGGCGTGCTGCAGACGCTGGGCCTGCTTCCCCTGGCCGAGCGTGAGCTGCGGCTCGGCGGCTTCCGCCGGATGATCGCGCCCTCGGCGATCCTGGCGACGGCCATGGTGCTGGTCGCCTTCCGCGTCGCGCCGGTCGCCGTGGCCTTCTTCGGCGCGGCCCTGGCGATGGTGTTGATCGGCGCCCTGCGCATGCGCGAAGCCTACCAGGCCCTGGACGGGCCGCTGATCGTCCTGGTCGCCGCCCTCATCCCGGTCAGCGAGGCCGTGCAGTCCACCGGTGGGGCCGACCTGATCGGCGGGTGGCTCTCGGCGGTGTTCCGTGGCCAGTCGCCGTTGCTGGCCCTGGCCGGGATCATGGCCGTGTCGATGGCCGCCACGCCCTTCCTGAACAACGCCGCCACGGTGCTGATCGTCGCCCCCGTGGGGGTGAGCCTGGCCCGCGGGCTGGGGCTCAGTCCGGACCCCTTCCTGATGGCGGTGGCGGTGGGGGCGGCGTGCGACTTCCTCACCCCGGTGGGCCACCAGTGCAACACCATGGTGATGATGCCCGGCGGCTACCGGTTCTCCGACTATCCGCGGCTGGGCGCTCCGCTCAGCCTGCTGGTGCTGACGCTGGGCGTGGCGCTGATCGCACTGGTCTGGCCGCTGCGCTCGGCCTAGCCCGCCAGCAGGATCCAGACGCCGATCGCCGCGAAGCAGGCCGCCGCCGCCCAGCGCACGAACTTCAGCGGAATGCGCCCGGCCGAGGCGTGGCCGGCCAGGACCACCGGGCCGTTGGCGATCATCATCCCCAGCGTGGTGCCGGCGGCCACGGCGATCACCTCGTGGAAGCGCGCCGCCAGGGCGACGGTCGCCACCTGGGTCTTGTCGCCCATCTCCACCAGGAAAAACGCGATCGCCGTGGTCCAGAACACCGAACCGCCGGCGCGGGGGCGGGGCTCCTCGTCCTCCTCGAAGCGGTCGGGGATCAGCGCCCAGCCGGCGAAGGCCAGGAAGGCCAGGCCCAGCACCCAGCGCATCCAGGGGCCCTGCAGCAGCGAGGCCGCCGCCGCGCCGACCGCCGCGGCCAGGGCGTGGTTGGCGATGGTGGCGGCCAGGATGCCGGCCAGAATCGGCAGGGGCGCGCGAAACCGGGCGGCGAGCAGCAGGGCGAGGAGCTGGGTCTTGTCGCCGATCTCGGCGATCGCCACGAGGCCCGTGGAGACGAGGAAGGATTCCATAAGACGTCCTGGCGGGGTCGGCGCATGACCAATGGCTTTCCGCGCCGCCGACCCCGCATAGATCGACGCGCGTAAGCCAAAGGTCTCGCCAAGCCTTTCGGCACGGGCGCGCCATGTCCTCGGACCGTCGGCCCTCGGACAAGTCTGTTGACGCGCCCCCCGCTGAACGCGCGGGCGGCTACTCCCCAGTGACGTGGGCTGCTTAACGGCGACGGCGGGCGCCTGCAAGCGGGGCGTTCGCGGAAGGCGCCGCGGTGCGTTTTGTCACAGTCGCGTGAGAGGGGAATCCTCAGTGGGCGGCAATCCCTTGCGCAGCCTTGGGTGCGGTGGCGTGTTAAGATCTCGTTCACGAAAAACCCTGGGGACGGACCCGATCGCCCCGTTGACGAGTCGTTAGGGTTAGCCCCCATATCGTGGGTGTGGGGCCGGCGAGCCCACTAGATATAGACGTACAGGCGCAAATCGGGCGGGGGGCTCGAAGCGCCTGATAGTTCAGGATTTTGGGGCATGAGCAGCAGTGAAGCGGTCCAGCGGTCGGTTTCCCAAGGCGTCAAGGACGCGCCGAAGCGGGCCGAACGACCGCAGTTGCAGCTGGTTCGGAAGGTCGAGGTCGACCGCAGCCGCGACGCGCTGCTGACCGACTTCGGCAAGACCACCCTGGAAGATCGCTATCTTCTGGCTGGCGAGTCCTACCAGGACATGTTCGCCCGGGTGGCCACGGCCTACGCCGACGACGCCGACCACGCCCAGCGCATCTACGACTACATCTCCAACCTCTGGTTCATGCCGGCCACGCCGGTCCTGTCCAACGGCGGCGCCGGGCGCGGCCTGCCGATCAGCTGCTTCCTGAACGCGGTGCCCGACAGCCTGGAAGGGATCCAGGGGGTGTGGAACGAGAACGTCGCCCTGGCCTCCAACGGCGGCGGCATCGGCACCTACTGGGGCGGCGTGCGCTCCATCGGCGAGAAGGTGAAGGGCGCGGGCCAGACCAGCGGCATCATCCCCTTCATCCGGGTGATGGATTCCCTGACGCTGGCGATCAGCCAGGGCTCCCTGCGCCGCGGCTCGGCGGCCGTCTATCTGGACGTCCACCACCCCGAGATCGAGGAGTTCCTCGAAATCCGCAAGCCGTCCGGCGACTTCAACCGCAAGTCCCTCAACCTGCACCACGGCATCTCGATCACCGACGAGTTCATGGAAGCCGTGCGCGACGGGGCCATGTTCGGCCTGCGCTCGCCCAAGACCGGCGAGGTCGTGCGCGAGATCGACGCGCGCAGCCTGTGGCAGAAGATCCTCGAGATCCGCCTGCAGACCGGCGAGCCCTACCTGATCTTCTCCGACACGGTGAACCGCGCCATGCCGCAGCACCAGCGCGAGCTGGGCCTGTCGGTGCGCCAGTCGAACCTGTGCTCGGAAATCATGCTGCACACCGGCAAGGACCACCTGGGCAAGGAGCGGACCGCCGTCTGCTGCCTGTCCTCGGTCAACGCCGAGAAGTTCCTGGAGTGGCGCGACCATCCGACTTTCGTCGAGGACGTCATGCGTTTCCTCGACAACGTGCTGGAGGACTTCATCGAGCGCGCCCCGCCCGAGATGGACCGCGCCGTCTACGCCGCCATGCGCGAGCGCTCGGTCGGCCTCGGCCTCATGGGCTTCCACTCGTTCCTGCAAAGCCAGAACGTGCCCTTCGAGAGCGCTCTGGCGAAGAGCTGGAACATGCGGCTCTTCAAGCACCTGCGCCGCGAGTGCGACAAGGCCAGCCGCACCCTCGCCGCCGAGCGCGGGCCGTGCCCCGACGCGGCCGAGCGCGGGGTGATGGAGCGCTTCTCGCACAAGCTGGCGATCGCGCCGACCGCGTCGATCTCGATCATCTGCGGCGGGACCAGCGCCGGCATCGAACCGATCCCGGCGAACATCTACACGCACAAGACCCTGTCCGGCTCGTTCGCGGTCAAGAACCCCTACCTGGAGCGCCTGCTGGAGAGCCACGGCAAGAACACGCCGGCGGTGTGGGACTCCATCCTGCAGAACGAGGGCTCGGTGCAGCACCTCGACTTCCTGACCCAGGACGACAAGGACGTCTTCAAGACGGCCTTCGAGATCGACCAGCGCTGGATCGTCGAGCTGGCCGCCGACCGTACGCCCGACGTCTGCCAGAGCCAGTCGGTGAACATCTTCCTGCCCGGCGACGTCGACAAGTGGGACCTGCACATGCTGCACTGGCAGGCGTGGGAGCGGGGCTGCAAGTCGCTCTACTACCTGCGCTCCAAGTCGGTGCAGCGCGCGGCCCACGCCGGCGGCGAAGCGACGCAAGTCCAGGTCGTGTCGGCCGAGCGCACCGACTACGAAGAGTGCCTGGCCTGTCAGTAGGCCGGGCCTGACCCCTCGCAGGCGCCGCATCGCGCGCCTGAAGGGCGATTTGCCGCTCGCCCGGAACCAGTTTCGGCTCCCCGTCATTCCGATTCCATGGAAGGATGAAGCTGGGCCGAAAGGCCCACGCTTGGGACTGGAGAACCCCGAGATATGCGGCTCTTGGCTGTCGCGGCCTTGACCCTGACGATGGGCGCCCAGTGCGCCACCGGCGCCGCCGCAGGCGAGCGTTCGGCCGCGGACCGATTCCTCGAGCCCTCGACCAAGGTGGCGGATTTCACCCCCGCCGCTCTCAGAACGGCTGACGACCTGGACCAGCGGGTGCAGCGATCCTCGCGCCTGTCTGCGCCCGAAGCCGGCGAGGTCGATTACGACTGGCGCACCGACCGCGTCCGCCTGGGCGGTTCCGGCGGGCGGGCGATCAATTCGCTGCAGGTTTCGGTCGGGCGCAGCCTGCGTGCGCCCGGGGGCCTGCCGCTGAGCATGGGCCGGGCCGCCTACGAGCCGGACGCCTACGAAGTGGCCCTGCGGCGCGACTGGTCCGCCGCCCGGTTCGACGCCGGCGCCTACGACGTCGACATTTCGCCCCACGCAAGGTTGGGCTGGACCAACCAGGGCGGCGCCCTGGCCGAGGCCGGCGCGCGGCTGCAGATCACCCAGCGCAGCGACGATGAGGTGCGCGAGGCCCTGGAAGATCTCGGCGTGCGCGACGGCGCCGAGTTCGGCGACCGGGGCCGCTGGTACCTTTTCGCCGCCGCCAGCGGGCGGGCCGTGGGCCTGAACATGATGCGGGACGTGGGCGAATGGGATCAGGCGGGCCTGTCGACGGACAGCGCCAGTGCGCTGATCGGCGACGCCCACCTCGGCGTGGGCTGGCGCAAGGGGCCTCTGCAGACCTCGCTCGGCTACGTCCACCGCGAGGTGAAGGGCCAAAACATGATCTGGGGTCAGCAGACGAAGGAGGACTCCCTCCTGGCCTTCTCGCTGACCATCAAGCCCCAGCGCGATTAGCTTCGGCGGGCCTTGCCGATATATCTAAAATGAGCTACTGACGCCGCGCCGCTCAGGCGGCCGTAAGCGTTACCGTCATTCAACGCATCCCACTCGCCGTCCACGCGGCCTCGCGACAGCCAAGCTGCGCCGGGGCTTCCGAAACGGCCATTGATGGAGATGCGCAATGCCCATCCAAGTTCGTCGTCTGCCGGCCCGATCGGCCGCCCTTGTCATGCCGCTCATCCTGTCGGTCCTGATGACCTTCATCGTCTCGGCGGTCTCGACGTTCAGGAGCATCGGCCTGTCGCCGCACTATCCCGCGACCTGGATGGGGGCTTGGGGGATGTCCTGGCTCGTCGCCTATCCGGCGCTCTTGCTGGTGCTGCCCCTGGTGCGCCGGATCGTCGGCTGGCTCGTCGAGCCGGCCTAGGCGATTGACGCCCCGGCGTAGTCGGGCTGGTTCTCGGGCCTGGCGCGCACGAAGGCGTCCAGTCCGACGCAGCGAGCCTCCACCGCCAGCAGCCGGGGGTAGGCCTCCACGTCACAGCCGAACCGGCGGGCGTTGCGCAGTTGGGGAACCAGGTGCAGGTCCGCCCAGCCGGGGGTGTCCGCAAAGCAGAACGGCCAGTCCTGGGCGCGGCGCTCCAGCGTCGCCTCGAGCGCCGCCAGCCCCTTGGCCATCCAGTGGCGCAGCCAGCGCGCCACGCCATCCTCGTCGACGCCGAGCTCCTCGGCCAGGAAGCGGCGCACCCGGTCGACGGTCAGGGCGTGCATCTCGGCGGCGATGTGCTGGGAAAAGGCGCGGGCTTCGGCCCGGATCAGCGGGTCGGCCGGCAGCAGAGGGGGAGCGGGCCAGCGTTGCTCGAGGAAGTCGAGGATCGCCGCCGACTGGGCGATCATCCGCCCGTCCGTCTCCAGGGCCGGCATCAGCCCCTGGGGATTGAGCTTCTGATACTCGCCCGGCGCCATCGCCGGCACGGAGACATAGTCATAGGCCAGGCCCTTCAGGTTCAGGGCGATGCGCACGCGCTCGCCGGCGGAATTGCGCTGATTGGTGTAGAGCCTCATCCCTCCCATCCCGGACCGAACGGCATGCGCTCGGCCCACAGCGCGGCGAGGCGCGGATCACCGTCCACGCGGCGCACGACTTCGGCCATCCTGGGCGCCACGGCGTAGAACCGCCGCCGGCGGGGCCGGAACCGGGAGACCACGGCGACATAAAGGTCGAGCACGCTCGGCGCCTCGCCCAGGAGGAAGGCGGCCGGCTCCACCTGGGCGTCCATCTTGCCCCAGCATTCGGCGATGCGGTCCAGGACGCGGCTCTCCAGCGCCTCGTGGCCGGCGGGATCGGGGACCAGGCGCGACGGGTCGTCCTTCACCCAGTAGAGCGAATAGATCGCCGCCGAGACGAAGCTGACCCAGCGCAGCAACTGCGCGCGGCCCGGCGCGCCCGGCAGGGGGCCGAGCCTGGCCTCGGGATAGGCCTCCACGATCCACAGGAGGATCGCCGCGCTTTCGGTCAGCACCTCGCCGCCCGGCAGCACCAGGGCCGGCACCTGCCGCATCGGATTGGCCGCCAGCACCCGGTCGCCGCTCTGCGGATCGTCCTTGTCCCAGGTGTAGGCGTCGACCAGCCGGTACGGCTGGCCGGCGAGGGTCAGCGCGGCCTCCACCGCCACCCCGCCGGAACCGCGCGCGCTGAACAGCGTCAGTTCCCCGTCATCGCGAGTCGTCATCGCTTCATCCCCAGGCCATTCACAACATCTTGGGCAGGTGCGTTAACTCGCCGCTAGATGTTGTCGATATGATCGTTAATGTCAGAATCCGCATCACGCCTCGGAGTCCGTCCCGTGTCCTCCACCTCGCGCCCTCTTCCCGGCCTGCTCACGCCCTCCTACGCCTATAAGCCGTTCCGCTATCCCTGGGCGTACGACTTCTGGAAGAAGCAGCAGCAGGTGCACTGGATGCCCGAGGAAGTGCCCCTGGGCGAGGACTGCAAGGACTGGGCGACCAAGCTGAACGACAAGGAGCGCAACCTCCTCACCCAGATTTTCCGGTTCTTCACCCAGTCGGACGTCGAGGTGAACGACAACTACATGGAACGTTACGGCCGCGTCTTCAAACCCACCGAGGTGAAGATGATGCTGGCGGCCTTCTCCAACATGGAGACGATCCACATCGCCGCCTACGCCCTGCTGCTCGAGACGATCGGCATGCCCGACTCGGAGTTCACGGCGTTCCTCGACTACCAGGCGATGCGCGACAAGCACGACTACATGCAGACCTTCGGCGTCGACTCGGACGCCGACATCTGCCGCACCCTGGCCATGTTCGGCGGCTTCACCGAAGGGCTGCAGCTCTTCGCCAGCTTCGCGATGCTGATGAACTTCCCCCGCCACAACAAGATGAAGGGGATGGGCCAGATCGTCTCCTGGTCGGTGCGCGACGAGAGCCTGCACTGCGAGGGGATCATCAAGCTCTACCACGCCTTCAACTCCGAGACGCGGGCGGTCACCAAGACGGTGGCCGACGACATCGTCGACTGCTGCAAGACGGTGGTGGGCCTGGAGGACAAGTTCATCGACCTGGCCTTCGAGGCCGGCGAGGTCCAGGGCATGACGCCCGAGGACATCAAGCAGTACATCCGCTTCATCGCCGACTGGCGGCTGCGCCAGCTGGCCCTGCCGGAAGTCTACGGCGTGAAGGAAAACCCGCTGCCCTGGCTGCAGTCGATGCTGTCTGGCGTCGAGCACGCCAACTTCTTCGAGGCCCGCTCGACCGAATACTCCAAGGCCGCCACCAAGGGCCAATGGCACGGCGAGGCCGGCGTCTGGGCTGATTTCGACCGGCTGATGGCCAAGCGGTCGGAGAACACCCTGCCGGCGGAATAGCCGTCGCTAGAACGCTTCGTCGACGACGTGGGCCACCTGGTAGAGGCCCACGTCGGTCTTTCCGGTGCGCCGGTCGATGCGCACCATGTAGCGGGCTTCGCCTGCGGCCGTCGGATGCGGCGCGGTCATGACCAGCCAGCCGATGGAATCAAGCTGCACGACATAGGGCTCGTCCGCGCCCGGGGCGTCCTTCAACGCCTTTCGCGCCGTGGCGATCGCTTCGGCGTCCGTGCGGACGGGCTGCAGCTTCGCCGTCGCCGGGCTGCAGCCCGACAGGACGGCCGCGCCCCCCAGCGCCAGCAGGAACAGCGAGGCCCGCCCTAGCTCCACGGCCCCCGCCGCTCGCCGGTGACCGGCACCGCCGTGCCCGAGCGCCGCACCGGGCGCCCGGCCGGGGCGGTCCAGCCGCCTGCGCCGCCGCCGCCGGCCAGCTTCATCAGGGCCTCGACCCGGTTGTGGGTCGCGGGGTGGGTGGAGAAGAGGTTGTCCGCGCCTTTGCCCGACAGCGGGTTGATGATGAACATGTGGCTGGTGGCCGGGTTGCGCTCGGCGTCCGCGTTGACGACGCCGCGGGCGTAGGCCTCGATCTTCTGCAGGGCCGAGGCCAGCGCCTGCGGATCCCCGCTGATCTCCGCGCCGCCACGGTCGGCCTCGTACTCGCGTCCACGGCTGATCGCCATCTGCACCAGGGCTGCGGCCATGGGCGCCAGCACCGCGATCGCGATGGTCCCGATCAGCCCCCCGGTCCGCTCCCGGTTGCCGCCCAGGAAGAAGGCGAAGTTGGCGAGGGCCGAGACGGCCCCGGCGATCGTCGCAGTGACCGTCATGGTCAGGGTGTCGCGGTGCTTCACGTGGGCCAGCTCGTGGGCCATCACCCCGCGGACCTCGCGGCGGTCGAGCATGCGCAGCAGGCCGGTGGTGGCGGCCACCGCCGCGTGGTCAGGGTCGCGGCCGGTGGCGAAGGCGTTCGGCTGGTCGTTCTCGATCACATAGACGGCCGGGCGCGGCAGGCCCGCTTTCTGGGCCATCTCGGCGACGTCGGCCACATAGTTGCGGACCAGGCTGCTGGGGTGGGTTTCGTCCACCGGCTGGGCCCGGTACATCCGCAGCACGATCTTGTCGGCGTTCCAGTAGCTGAACAGGTTCATGCCGGCGGCGAAGACGAAGGCGATCGCCATGCCGGCGACGCCGCCCAGCATGTAGCCGACGCCGACGAACAGGGCGGTCAGGGCCGCCAGCAGCATGAAGGTGCGTAGTGTGTTGCGCATCTTTCCCAATGAATGACAGGGCGAAGGACCCCGCGCCAGATATGGGGACCCTTCGCCCAGCCGTTAAGTGGTCAGGCCTTCAGCGGCGCCGCTTGCTCGTCCTGGGGCGTGTCGATCTGGTTCTCCCACTTGGCGACCACGGCGGCGGCCACGGAATTGCCGACCACGTTGGTGGCCGAGCGGCCCATGTCGAGCAGGTGGTCGACCGCCAGGATCAGCAGCAGGCCGGCTTCGGGCAGGTCGAAATAGGCCAGGGTCGCGGCGATCACCACCAGGGAGGCGCGCGGCACCCCGGCCATGCCCTTGGACGTCACCATCAGCAGCGCCAGCATGGTGATCTGCTGGCCGATCGACATGTCGATGCCGTAGGCCTGGGCGATGAACAGGGTCGCGAAGGTGCAGTACATCATCGACCCGTCCAGATTGAACGAGTAGCCGAGCGGCAGGACGAAGCTGGCCACCTTGCGCGACAGCCCGAACTTCTGAAGCTCCTCCAGGGTGCGCGGATAGGCCGCCTCGGACGAGGCGGTGGAGAAGGCCAGCAGCGCCGGCTGGCGGATGGCGCCCATCAGCTTCAGCGCCCGCGGTCCGACGATCAGCACGACGGCCGCGACCAGCAGGCCCCACAGGATGCCCAGCGACAGGTAGAAGCCGCCGACGAACTTCACATAGGTGAAGAGGACCTCGATGCCCTGGGTCGCGATGGTGGCCGCCAGGGCGGCGAAGATCGCGAACGGCGCGGTGCGCATCACATAGCCGGTGACCTTCAGCATGATCTGGGCGATCTGCTCGACCAGCGCCAGCACGGCCGGGGCCTTGTCGTCGATGGCCGAGACCGCCGTGCCGACGAACACCGAGAACACCACGATCTGCAGGATCTCGTTGTTGGCCATAGCCTCGACGATCGACTTGGGCACCAGGTGGGTGATGAAGTCGCGCAGGGTGAAGGTGGAGACGTCGACCGTGGCGGCCGCCGCATTGGGCGCCGGCAGGGCCAGCCCCACGCCGGGCTGCAGCAGGTGGACCATGATTAGGCCGATGGTCAGGGAGACGACCGACGCGCTGATGAACCAGCCCATGGTCTTGACGCCGACGCGGCCGATCGTGGCCGCGTCCTCCATGTGGGCGATCCCCGCCACCAGGGTGGAGAACACCAGCGGCGCGATGATCATCTTGATCAGCCGCAGAAACACGTCCGTGATGATGGAAAAGCCGTCCGCCGCCGCCTTGGCCTGATCTGGCGAAAGGTACTGATTGCAGGCCCACCCGACCGCCACGCCAAGGATCATGGCGCCGACGATCATGTAGGTGAAAATGCGGTTCATGGAGGCCCCCGACTGTACTTGAGCCGTCCTTGTGGCCGGGAAGGGCCGTTTCGTCCACCCGGCAGGAACCCTGACGCAGCCCCTGTCTCGAATCCGCCGTCTGGCGGCGCTATAACGCCGCATGAAAACGCAAGAGACCGCCGCTCGGATCGTGGAGCGGCTAGAGAACGAATACCGCGCTTCGGTGAACGCCCTTCGCGCGGCGCTGAAATCCTTCCTTTCCGGCGGACCGCCGCCTGACCCCGCGGACCGGGCCTCGGGCGCCTTCGTCTATCCGGAGCTGCGCCTCACCTGGCCGCCCGGCCACGTCTATCCGCGGCTGTCGCGGGCCTACGCCCGGCTGTCCCAGCCCGGCCGCTACGCCGGCACGGTGACGCGGCCCGACCTCTACCGCGACTATCTGATCGAGCAGCTCAGCCTGCTGATCGCCGACTTCGAGGTGGAGGTGGACGTCGCCCGCTCCACCCAGGAGATCCCCTTCCCCTACGTGCTGGACGGGACCGGCGAGATGGCGATGGCCGACATCGGCGCGGCCGACATCGCCCGCTATTTCCCGTCCACCGAGCTCGCCTACATCGGCGACGAGATCGCCGACGGCTCCTGGATGCCCGGACAGGACCGCGTCCTTCCCATCGCCCTGTTCGACGGCCTGCGGACCGACTTCTCCCTGGCCCGCCTGGCGCACTACACTGGCACGCCCGTCGAGCACGTGCAGCAGTACATCCTCTTCACCAACTACCATCGCTACGTCGATGAGTTCGTGCGCTGGGGCTGCGAGCAGCTCAAGGGCGACGGCCCCTATACGGCGCTGTCCGCCGCCGGCCGGGTGATGGTGACCCGCGACACGCCCGATCCCGAGCGGGCGGTGGCCGAGGGGCCGTGGCGGCGCCACCAGATGCCCGCCTACCACCTGATGGCCGAGGACCGGCGCGGGATCACCCTGGTGAACATCGGCGTGGGCCCCTCCAACGCCAAGACCATCACCGACCACCTGGCGGTGCTGCGTCCGCAGGCGTGGCTGATGATCGGCCACTGCGGCGGCCTTCGCGGCAGCCAGCGGATCGGCGACTATGTGCTCGCTCACGCCTATCTGCGCGACGACAACGTGCTCGACGCGGTGCTGCCGCCGGAGATCCCCATACCGCCGATCGCCGAGGTCCAGGTGGCCCTGGCCCGGGCGGCCGAGGCGGTGACCGGCGAGAGCGGCGACCTGCTCAAGCGCCGGCTGCGCACCGGCACCGTGGTCACCACCGACGACCGCAACTGGGAGCTGCGCTACTCCCTCAGCGCCCTGCGCTTCAACCAGTCCCGCGCGGTGGCCATCGACATGGAGAGCGCCACCCTGGCCGCGCAGGGCTATCGCTTCCGCGTGCCCTACGGCACTCTCCTGTGCGTGTCCGACAAGCCGCTGCACGGGGAGATCAAGCTGCCGGGCCAGGCCAACGCCTTCTATGAGCGCGCCATCGGCCAGCACCTGCAGATTGGGGTGGCCACCATGGACCTCTTGCGCCAGGAGGGGCCGCGGCTGCACTCGCGCAAGCTGCGCAGCTTCGACGAGCCGCCGTTCAGGTGAGCGGGGCCCGCGCACAGGGGGGAAGACGCGGATGAACCGCCACATCGACTTCGAAGGCATCGAGAACTTCCGCGACTTCGGCGGTTACGACACCGCCTGCGGCCGCGGCCTGAAGCGTGGGGTGCTGTACCGCTCGGCCAACCACGCCCGGGCGACGGACGCGGACCTGGAGGCCCTGAAGGCGCTGGGCGTCTCCGTGATCGTCGATCTGCGCCGGCCGATCGAGCGCCAGCGCGAGCCGTCCCGCCGATGGGCGGACTTCGCCGGCCAGGTGATCGAGAACGACATCGACGGCGGCTACCAGGACTGGGCCGACGCGCTGAAGGAGGTCGCCGCCATCGGTCCGGACTGGTTCCGCCAGGACGGCCTCAGCTTCTATCACAAGGCCCCCTACGAGCCGCGCCACCTGGACCTGTTCGCCCGATACTTCCGGGCCCTGGCGGAAACGGACGGGGCTGTGGTCGTGCACTGCGCGGCCGGCAAGGACCGCACCGGCATGCTGTGCGCCTTCACCCAGCACCTGGCCGGCGTGCACCGCGACGACATCCTGGCCGACTATCTGCTGACCAACGACGAGGTCCGTATCCTGCGCCGGATGGAGACCTTCGGCCCCTGGCTGCGGGACCTGACCGGGCAGGTCATCGCCGACGAGGCCCTGCGCGCGGCGCTGAGCGTGGCGCCCGAGTACCTGGAGCAGGCCTTCGCCCGCATCGAGGCCGAGCATGGGGGCCTGGACCGCTATCTGGACGAGGCGCTCGGTCTCGACTCCGACCTGCGTGAGCGCCTGGAAGCCCGGCTCCTGGGCTGAGCCCCCAAGCACCGCGCCCTCGGCCGAAACGACCGCGCCCGCCGCCGATCCGGGAATCGACGACGGGCGCTTCGGGACAGAACCTCAGAGGGTTCGTCCGAAAGATTGCGCTTCGGGGCCCTCTCGGCCTAATCACCTCGCCGTGAGAGAACCGGGAGGAATGATGCAGAGCTTCCAGCCGCCGCGGCGCATCCTGATGGGGCCGGGCCCCTCCGACGTCAGCCCCCGGGTGCTCTCGGCCCTTGCGCGGCCGACGATCGGCCACCTCGACCCCGAGTTCCAGGCGCTGATGGAGGACATCAAGGCCGGGCTCGCGCGGCTGATGAACGCCCCCGATCACGCTTGCGTGCCCCTTCCGGCGCCGGGCACGGCGGGGATGGAAGCGGCGATCATGAACCTGCTGGAGCCGGGCGACGTCGCGGTCATCGCCGTCAACGGCGCCTTCGGCGGCCGCATGGCCGACATGGCCGGCCGGGCCGGCGCAGAAGTGGTGACGGTGGACCATGCCTGGGGCGAGCCCGTGGATCCGGCGCGGATCGAGGCGGCGCTGAAGGCGCGCCAGGCCAAGGTGCTGGCCTTCGTCCATGCCGAAACCTCCACCGGCGCGCGCAGCGACGCCCAGACCCTCTGCGCCCTCGCGCGCGCCCACGGGGCCCTGTCGATCGTCGATTGCGTGACCTCTCTCGGCGGCATCGCCGTGGACGTCGCGGCGTGGGACGCCGACGTCGTCTACTCCGGGACGCAGAAGTGCCTGTCGGCGCCGCCCGGCCTGTCGCCGATCGCACTGTCCAAGCGGGCCCAGGCGGCGATCTCGGGCCGCAGAGAAAAGGTCCGCAACTGGCTTTGCGACTTCAACCTGCTGATGAGCTACTGGGGCGGCGAGGGCGGCCGCACCTATCACCACACCGCCCCGATCAACGCGCTCTACGGCCTGCACGAATCGCTGGTGATGCTGTTCGAGGAGGGCCAGCAGGCCGCGATCGTGCGCCACGCCAGGGTGCATGAGGCGCTGGTCGCCGGGCTGGAGGCCGCGGGGCTGAAGCTGCTGGTGGATCCGGCGCATCGCCTGCCGCAGCTCAACGCCGTGGTCGTGCCCGAGGGCGTCGACGAAGCCGCGGTGCGCGCCCATGTGCTTCAGCGCTGGGACCTGGAGATCGGCGCCGGCCTGGGGCCGCTTAAGGGCAAGATCTGGCGCATCGGCCTGATGGGCGCCTCGGCCACCCCCTGGCACGTGCGCCTGTGCCTGACGGCCCTGTGCGAAGCCCTTGCGGCGCAAGGCTTCACGGCCGACGCGGCCGCCGCGGTCGCCGCGGCCGAGGCCAGCCTGGAGCGCAGGCTGGCGGCCTGAGGCCAATGTCCCGTCGACAACGGCGCGCACGTCGCTAACGTCGCGCCGAAGGCCCGCCGCGGACGAGCGGGCCGCACGGGGAGAGCACCTTGAGTGGACCGTTGTCGGCCGCCGAGACGCACGGCGTCGGGGCCATAGTCGAACCGCCGGCTGTGGCCGACTTCGGCGGGGACGGGCGGCTCGGCAGGGGCGGCGTCGCCTGGGCCCTGTTCGAGGGGGCGCGAAACCCCTACGTCATCCTGATCACCATCTACATCTTCATGCCCTATGTCGCCTCCACCATGGTGGGCGACCCGGTGAAGGGGCAGGAGATCATCTCGCGCTGGAGCCAGTATTCGGGCTGGTTCATCATGCTGACGGCGCCGTTCCTCGGGGCTTCCATCGACCAGCTCGGCCGGCGCAAGACCTGGCTGGGCCTGGCGGTGGCGGCCATGGTCCCGATGATGTTCGCCCTGTGGTGGGGCAAGGCCGACGGCACCGGCCTGTCGGTCACCCAGGTGATGATCCTGGCCACCCTGATCGGGGTGCTTTTCACCTACACCGAGGTGTTGCACAACTCGCTGCTGGTGCGGGCGGCCGGCCTGAGCGCGGCGCACAAGGCCTCGGGCCTGGCCCTGGCCCTGGGCAACGGCTTCGCCCTGGTGGCGCTGGCCTTCACCGCCTGGGCCTTCGCGCTTCCGGGCAAGGTGGACTGGAGCTGGACGCCGGCCGCGCCGCTCTTCGGCCTCGACCCGGCGCTGAACGAGCCGCAGCGGATCGTAGGCCCGATGGCCGCGGTGATCTTCGCGCTCGGCGCGCTCCCCCTGTTCCTGTTCACGCCCGATGCGCCGAGGACCGGCGTGCCGGTGCTGAAAGCCCTGCGCGACGGGGCCGGCGAGCTCTGGCGCATGGTCTCGGGCATGCGCAACCACCGCGACGCCGCGATCTTCCTGGCCAGCCGCATGTTCTACGTCGACGGCATGACGGCGATCCTGATCTACACGGGTATCTACGCCACCGGGGTGATGAAGTGGGGCGCCCTGGAGATGCTGATCTACGGCATCGTCCTATCGACCCTGGCCGTGCTAGGCGGGTTCGTCGGCCGCTGGCTGGACGAGGGCCTGGGGCCCAAGCGCGCCGTGCAGGTGGAGATCGGCATGTCGCTGCTGGGCATCATCGCCTTCCTGGGGATGGCGCCCGACCGGATCCTCTATGTCTGGCGCTATGATCCGGCGGCGCACCCGCCGCTCTGGAACGGCCCGGTGTTCACCACCCTGCCGGAATGGATCTTCCTGCTGATCGGCTTCGCCAACGCGGTCTTTATCACCGCCCACTACGCCTCGAGCCGCACGCTGCTGACGCGGCTCACCCCGCCCGGGCAGACCGGCGCCTTCTTCGGCGTCTACGCTCTGTCAGGCACGGCGACGGTGTGGCTGGGCTCGTTCCTGGTCAACCTGGGCACCCAGGTGTTCAAGACCCAGCAGGGCGGATTCGCCACCATCACCCTTCTGCTGGCGATCGGCTTCGTCGGCCTCCTGTTCGTGCGCGGCGGCGGGCCGGGAGAGCCGGCCCTGGGCTAGCAGCTCGAGCAGGTGACTTCGGTCGCCCGCCGCGGGCGCAGGTAGTAGACGTCGTTGAACCGCAGCGGCGTCGGCAGGATCTGGCCCACCGGCGAGGTGTAGGTGTAGCGGGTCTCCGACATGATCACCGACTCCCCAGGCGCGACCAGGTCGTCGGGCAGGTCGATGACCGTGTTGTCGGCATAGGCCGGCAGGGCCAAGCCCTGGCTGCGGCTCCAGACAACCTTGGGCGTGCCGCCGGCGTCGGCCTTGACGCTGGACAGCCGCATGTTGAGGGAGCCGGTCGGAAAGGGGCTCATGATCGCTTCGCCGACGGTGAAGACGTCGGAGATGTCGTCGGTGCTGGTGGTCGACACCTGGGCCACCAGGTCGCCGATGGCCGAGGCCACGTGGTCGGCCCGGCGATTGGCCATCAGCCCCATAGTCACCTCCGTCATCGCCAGATAGAGGACGATCATCACGGGGGCGATCAGGGCGAATTCGACCGCCGAGACGCCGCGGCGGTCCTGGATCAGGGATCTCAGCATGCGGCCCCCACCGGAGCGTCGTCGCTGTACGGCTCGTTGCGGAAGGTGGCGATGGAACTGATGCGCCGCTTGCCGTCGCCGGTGTTGTCGAGCGCATCGTCCAGCAGCGGCGTGAACAGCGTCCAGGTGAAGTAGGTGCGCACCAGCACGATATCGCCCGGGTTGCCGGTGGTGAAGCAGGTGCTGTCGTCTTCCATGTCTTCTTCCGAGACCTGTTCGGCGTTGCTCAACTCGGTGAAGTTGTCGAAGGTCTGGACGTCGACGCTCAAAGAATTCCCGCATGGGCTCGAGAGCCATGACATCCGTGAGCAGACCTGGCTCTTGAAGTCGTTCTTGCTGTTGGCGCCGCTGGTCTGGAACTCCCCAGTGCGGATCATCCGGCCGGCCCTGTCCGTGGCGAAGTCGAGCGTCGCCGAAACCAGGAACACGCAGCCCAGCTCGATGATGCCGAACAGCAGCAGCATGAAGGGCATCGCCACCAGGGCGAACTCGACCGCCGTCGCGCCCTGTCGGGCCCGGACGAACCGCCGGACGGCGGCCAGGGGGTGAAATCGGCGTCGCGCCATGGACGATCGATCCTCGAGCGGAACCCCGAGGATAGGCGAACGACCCTAATCGAGGGTTTAAGGCGCGGCGGATTCCGCGTTCGGGTCGATCGGCCCGCAGCGCGGCGAGCAGGCGAAGTCCCGAACCGCCGTCGCGCCCCTGTAGTACGACATCCGCCCCTCGTCGGAGGAAGAGACGATCACCGGCCGGTCGGCCAGCACCCGGCCCGCCTGGTCGATCACCAGCAGGCTCGTGGAGCCGGCGGCCTTGCCGAGCACCACGATCGACCGGGAGTCGAGCACGTTGACGTCGGCGATATTGGGATTGGCGACCACGACGTCGCGGATCGGTCCGGCGAAGAGCACCCGGGTTCCCTGATCGATCCGCACCACCAGGGGCGGCGCGGCCGCGGCGCTCTGGGCGGCTCCGCCCAGGGCGGCGGCGGCGGCGAGGGCGGTGATGAGAAGGCGGCGCATGGGCGGGGCTCTCGAAATCTGCATCGGGAGACTCCGCCGGAATGGTCAAGAAAGGCTGAATTCGCGCCCCATACGCGCGCGCGAGAATCATTATGTAAATCCGGCGATTCCGCCCCGATTGGCCGCCTTGGTTAACGGAATCTAATAGTAAACCCAAGTAAACTATAGAAAAATGTCGGCGAATACTGCGGCGTTTACTGGCCATTAAGCGCGACCGTTCAAATTGCCCTCGTGTTTCGGGGGCGGGCAAGTCAACGGCTTGGTCCCTCAACTAGCTGCTCGAAGAGCTATGAAGGAGAATGACATGACCAAGTTCGTTTCGCGCTTCGTGAAGGACGAATCCGGCGCCACCGCCATCGAATATGGCCTGATCGCCGCTCTGATCGCCGTCGCCCTCGTGTCGGCCCTCAGCCTGCTGAAGAACTCGATCGCCAACACCTTCGGCGACGTGGGCACCTCGCTGGACAACGCCGCCTAATCGGCGACGCCAGCACCGGAACGGGGCCGCGGGGCGAAAGCTCCGCGGCCCTTTTCGCATTCGGCGCGCAGCCCGGCTCAACCCTCCGTTCATCGGTGCGCGGCATGATCGGGCGACCCAAGGAGAGGATGATGGTTCTGCAGTCGGCGCTGATGCTGGTGTTTCCGGCCCTGGTGGTCACGGCGGCCCTGCGCGACGTGACCAGCTACACCATCCCCAACTGGATCTCCCTGGCCCTGATCGCCGCCTTCGTGCCCGCCGCCCTGGTCCAGGGCCTGCCGCTGCCGCTCGCGGGGCAGCACCTCGCCGTCGGCGTCGCCGCCCTGCTGGCCGGCATGGTGATGTTCGCCCTCGGCTGGATCGGCGGAGGCGACGCCAAGCTGTTCGCCGCGGCGGGCCTGTGGCTGGGCTGGCCGGCGGCGCTCACCTTTGTGGTGGTCACGGCGATCGCCGGCGGGGCCCTGGCCGTCATCCTCCTGGCCGCCCGCAACTCGATCCTTCAGCCGCTGCTCACCACCGGCCCGGCCTGGCTCGGCCGACTGGCCACCCGGGGGGAAAACGTGCCCTACGGCGCGGCGATCTGCGTGGGCGCCCTCGTCGCCTTTCCGCTCTCCGCACTGGCGCCAGTGTTTTAAGGCCGCCGCGGCCCGCGCCTTAGCGGGGCGTTAACTATGCGGACGCGAATTTGAACCGCCGCCAGAAGGCCGGCCAACCGAATCGTGCGCGCCCGCGTGGAAGCATGGGACGCCGCCAGTCACCCGCCGCGCGGGAGCTTGATCGAGTCCATGGGCGCTCTTCGAATCGCCATTCTCGCCATCGCCGCGATCGCCGCGATCGCCGTCGCGCTGCTCGTGCGCGGCATGATGGCGCCCAAGCCGCAGGCCCCGGTCGCGGCCGAGGCCGGCAAGCCGATGGCGCGGGTCCTGGTCGCCCAGCGCGACCTGCCGATCGGCGCCACCCTGGTCGCCGCGGACGTGGGCTGGCAGGCCTGGCCCGTGGAATCGCTGAACGCCACCTTCATCACCGACGGCGCCGCGCCGGCGCCCGAAGCCAAGGGGGCGGCCAAGGTCGCCAAGGCCGCCGGCGACCTGGTGGCCGGCCCCGGTCCGATCGAGGCCCTGGAAGGCGCGGTGGTGAAGGAACCGATCCTGAAGGGAGAGCCGATCATCGCCCGCAAGATCGTCCGCGGCGGGGAGGGCGGCTACATGGCCGTGGTCCTGCAGCCGGGAATGCGCGCCGTGGCGGTGCCGATCTCCAACGAGACCACCGCCGGCGGCTTCGTCCTCCCGGGCGACCGCGTGGACGTGATGCAGAGCCGCGACGCCGGCGGCGACCGCGGCTTCGTCACTGAGACCCTGCTTCGCAACGTCCGCGTGCTGGCGATCGACCAGTCGCTGGAGCCGGGCAAGGACGCCAAGTCGATGGTCGGCTCGGTGGCCACTCTGGAAGTGCCCGCCCAGGACGCCTCTGTGCTCGTCCGGGGCCGCGCCCAGGGGCAGATGGTCCTGGTCCTGCGGGCCTATTCCGACATAGGCGGCCCGGTGGGCCGCGGCGGCGGCGGCGAGAACACCACGGTGCGGGTCTTCCGCGCCGACAAAGCGACCGAGGTGGCGGTGCGATGAGCTTGTCCAGACTGATCCTCGCCCTCGTCGCCTGCGCGGCGGCGGCCGGCCCGGCCCTGGCGCAGTCCACGGCGCGCGACATGGCGCTGGCCGCCGGCGCCTCGGCCTCGTCGGCGGTGGTGCGCGTGGACCTGTCCGCGGGCGGCGCCTCCCAGTCGCTGTCCCTGCCGCGCGGCAAGTCGGCGATCGTCGAACTGCCGGTCGACGCGCGCGACGTGCTGGTGACCAATCCCGCCGTGGCCGACGCGGTCCTGCGCACGCCGCGGCGGATCTATGTGCTCGGCGTCGCCGCCGGCCAGACCGACGCGGTCTTCTTCGACGCCCAGGGGCGCCGCATCCTGTCCCTCGACGTGCGGGTCGACCAGGACACCTCGGCGCTGGCCCAGACCATCAACCGCATCGTCCCCGGCTCGGCCGTGCGGGTCGATGCGATGAACGACAGCGTCATCCTCTCCGGCCAGGTGATGAGCGCCGCCGACGCGGACAAGGCGGTCCAGATCGCCCGTGCGGCGGTGACCAAGCCCGAGCAGGTGCTGAACATGCTCAGCATCGCCGGCAAGGACCAGGTGATGCTGAAGGTGCGCATCGTCGAGATGCAGCGCAGCGTCATCAAGCAGCTCGGCTTCGACCTATCGGCCGTGCTGGGCCAGGTCGGGGAGACGCAGTACCTGATCTCCAAGGCCGCCACCTTCGGCGTGAACGGCAGCCTTCTGGGCGGCGTCACCGGCGGCTACACGACAGACACCACCCAGCAGCCGGTCACCCAGTTCCCCTGCGACGGCGTCGATTGGGACGGCAAGCTCTGCGACATCGTCACCCGCGATTCTACGGTCGCCTCCAACTGGGACACCGCGTCGGTGAAGGAGACGGCCGGCAGCCCCGGCCTCAACCAGGCCAACAGCCAGATCAAGGCGTTTGAGCGCGTCGGCCTGATCCGCACCCTGGCCGAGCCGAACCTGACGGCGGTGTCGGGCGAGTCGGCCAGGTTCCTGGCCGGCGGCGAATACCCGGTGCCGACGGGGGCGGACTCCGACGGCCGCGTCTCCGTGGAGTTCAAGCCGTTCGGCGTCGGCCTCGGCTTCACCCCGGTCGTGCTCTCCGGCGGGCGCATCGCCCTGAAGGTGTCGACGGAGGTCTCGGAGCTGTCGACCGAGGGCGCCTTCAGCCTGGCCGCCAGCTCCACCACCACCCTCACCATCCCGGCGCTGAAGGTGCGCCGCGCCGAGACGAGCGTCGAGCTGCCCTCCGGCGGCGCCCTGATGATCGCGGGCCTGCTGCAGGAGACCACCAAGCAGACCCTCGATTCGCTCCCCGGCATGATGAACCTGCCGGTGCTGGGGACCCTGTTCCGCTCGCGCGACTACCAGTCGGGCGAGACCGAACTGGTGGTGATCGTCACGCCCTACATCGTCTCGCCCACCTCGCCGGACCGACTGCAGACCCCGGTCGACGGGCTGAAGATCGCCGACGACGCCTCGACCCTGCTCCTGGGCCGGCTGAACAAGGCCTACAAGGTCAAGCCGCAGGCGACCGAGGGGCGCACCTACCAGGGGCCCTACGGCTACGTGATCGAATGAGCGCGCGCATGACCCATCCCGCCATCAGCCTGTTCGCCGCGGCCGCCCTGAGCGCCGGCCTCGCCGCCTGCGCCACCAAGCCTGCCCCCGACGCCGTGGCCGACGCCCGGACGCCGACCGAGCAGTTCGCGCCCCAGGTCAGCGCCCAGCCCGAGGAGATCCGCCTTGCGCCTCACGCCCAGGGCCTGTCGGCCAACCAGGCGGCGGCGCTGGCGGCGATGGCCCAGAGCTGGCGCGACGCCGAGGCCGGCGCGATCCGCATCCAGGCCCCGGCCGGGGAAGGACCGGACGGCGCGGCGGTGCACCGCACGGCCGAGGGCGCCCGGGCGCGCCTGGCCGCCCTGGGGGTGCCGGACCACATGATCGAACTCGTCGGCTACGACGCGGCGGGGGACGCCGCCGCGCCGATCGTCGTCGGCTTCCTGCGCCATCAGGTCAGCATCCCGCAGTGCGGGCAGAAGTGGACGAACCTGGCCCGCAGCGCCGCCAACCAGGTCCAGCCCAACTTCGGCTGCGCAGTCACGGCCAACATGGCCGCCCAGATCGCCAATCCCGCGGACCTGGCCGCCCCCCGCGGCATGGATCCGGCCGACGCCGGCCGGCGCGAGACGGTGCTGGAGAAGTACCGCGCCGGTCAGGTCACGTCCGCCGCCGCCGACCAGAGGGCCAGCGGCGCGGTTTCCCAGGCGGTGCGGTAGGCGAGGGCGTGTAGAGATGAATCCCCAATCCGCCAGCCACGATCCCTTCGACCTGGAGTTCGAGGCCGACGACGAGTTCACCGCCGCCCCGCGCGACCAGGCCTGGGACGACGCGGACTCGGCGCTCGACGAGAGCTCCGACCCCTTCGCCGACCTGCCGCCGGCCCGCCCGCCGGCCGCCGATCCCTTCGACCCGCCGCCGGAAGCCGCCGCGCCCGCCCCTCATCCGGTCCACGAGATGATCGCGGGCGCCGAGGCCGCGTTCGGCGAGGCCAGCCTGCCGCGCATCACCGTGCACATGTTCTGCGCCCGGCCAGAAACGGCCGCCATCCTGGAGCGCGCGGCCGCCGACCGGCGCATGGAGCGGGCCACGGTCAGCCTTGAGATGGGCGGCCTGCAAGGAGCCGTCGAGGCCTACCAGAACCTGGCCACGCCTTCGCTGGTGGTGGTCGAGTGCGTCGATGCGCCGGCCGCCATGCTGGCCCAGCTCGATCAACTGGCCGAGGTCTGCGACCCCGGGACCAAGGTGGTGGTGATCGGGGCCGCCAACGACATCGGCCTCTATCGCGAGTTGATGCGCCGCGGAGTGAGCGAGTACCTCGTGCCGCCGTTCGCCCCGCTGCAGGCGGTGCAGGCCTTCACCAACCTCTACGCCGATCCCTCCTCGCCCTTCGTGGGCCGCCAGATCGCCTTCTGCGGGGCCAAGGGCGGCGTCGGCGCCTCGACCCTGGCGCACAACGTCGCCCACGCGATCACCGAACAGCTGATGACCAACGCGGTCCTGGTCGACATGGACCTGCCGTTCGGCACCGCCGGCCTCGATTTCAACCAGGACCCGTTGCAGGGCATCGCCGACGCCCTGAGCCAGCCCGACCGGCTCGACAGCGTCCTGATGGAGCGGATGATGGTCCGCTGCGGCGAGCGGCTGAGCCTGTTCGCCGCCCCGGCGACGCTCGATCAGGACTACGAGATCAGCGTCGAGGCCTTCGAGGAAGTCACCCAGAAGATCCGCGGCGCCGCGCCCTTCGTGGTCCTCGACCTGCCGCACCTGTGGAGCGCCTGGACCCGCCGGGTGCTGCTGGCGTCCGACGACCTGGTCATCGTCGCCACGCCCGACCTGGCCTCGCTGCGCAACGCCAAGAACATGGTCGACCTGGTCCGCCGCGCGCGGCCCAACGACGCCCCGCCGCGGCTGGTCCTGAACCAGGTCGGCGTGCCCGGCCGGCCGGAGATCCCGATCAAGGATTTCGGCGAGGCCCTCGGCCTGACCCCCGCCCTGGTCATGCCGTTCGACGCCAAGCTGTTCGGCCAGGCGGCCAACAACGGACAGATGATCTGCGAGGTGGGCCCCAAGTCCAAGGCCGCTGAGGCGATCGACCAGCTCGCCCGCCAGATCAGCCGGCGTGATCCGCCGCCGCCGCAGAAGTCCTCGTTCCTCTCCAGCCTGTTCAAGCGCAAGTAGATGTTCGGAAGACGCCCGACCGACGCAGACGCGCGCAAGACCGCCGAGGCGGCGCCTCCGCCACCGGCGCCGGGCGGGCCGGCCATCGCCACGCGTCCCCAGCGGATCGACCCCAAGGCCAAGGCCGCCCCGGCGTCGCCCTCCGCGGCCGCCCCGACGCCGGCCGCAGGCGGCGGGCCGAAGCTGACCTCCGCCTTCGAACAGCTGAAGCAGGCCCAGGGTCCCGCGCCCGCCGCGCAGATCGTGCGCGAGCAGTCGGACTACTACCACGCCACCAAGACCACGATCTTCAACGCCCTGATCAACACGATCGACCTGGCCCAGCTCGCCCAGCTGGACGCCAAGGCCGCGGCGGAGGAGATCCGCGACATCGTCGCCGAGCTGGTGGCGATCAAGAACGTCTCGATGTCGGTGTCCGAGCAGGACATGCTCGTCCAGGACATCATCAACGACGTCCTGGGCTACGGGCCGCTCGAGCCCCTGCTGGCGCGCGACGACATCGCCGACATCATGGTCAACGGGGCCACCCGGGTGTTCATCGAAGTCGGCGGCAAGGTCCAGCTCACCAACGTGCGCTTCCGCGACAACGCCCAGCTGATGAACATCTGCCAGCGGATCGTCAGCCAAGTCGGCCGGCGCGTCGACGAAAGCTCGCCGATCTGCGACGCGCGCCTTCCCGACGGCAGCCGCGTGAACGTCATCTCCTCGCCGCTCGCGCTCGACGGGCCGACGCTCACGATCCGGAAGTTCAAGAAAGACAAGCTCACCATGCGCAATCTGGTGGAGTTCGGCTCCATCAGCCCGGAAGGGGCGCGCGTGCTGGGCGTGATCGGCGCCTGCCGATGCAACGTGATCATCTCCGGCGGCACCGGCTCGGGGAAGACCACGCTGCTCAACACCATGACGGCGTTCATCGACCCCACCGAGCGGGTGATCACCTGCGAGGACGCCGCCGAGCTGCAGCTTCAGCAGCCGCACGTGGTGCGCCTGGAAACCCGGCCGCCGAACCTGGAAGGCCAGGGCCAGATCACCATGCGCGATCTGGTCAAGAACTGCCTGCGGATGCGCCCGGAGCGGATCATCGTCGGCGAAGTGCGCGGGCCGGAGGCGTTCGACCTCCTGCAGGCCATGAACACCGGTCACGACGGCTCGATGGGCACGCTGCACGCCAACAGCCCGCGCGAAGCGATCAGCCGCCTGGAGTCCATGATCACCATGGGCGGCTACGGCCTGCCCTCCAAGACCATCCGCGAGATGATCGTCGGCTCGGTGGACGTGATCATCCAGGCCGCCCGCCTGCGCGACGGCTCGCGGCGCATCACCCACGTCACCGAGGTGGTGGGCCTGGAAGGCGACGTGATCATCACCCAGGACCTGTTCGTCTACGAGATCACCGGCGAAGACGCCGACGGGCGGGTGGTCGGGCGCCACCGCTCCACCGGCATCGCCCGCCCGCGGTTCTGGGACCGTGCGCGCTATTACGGCCTTGAGCGCGAGCTCGCCGAAGCGCTCGACGCGGCCGAATAGCCATGGACCCGACGCTTCTCACCCTGCTGGTCGCCGTCCTCGGCTTCGTGGCGGTGGCCGGCTTCGGCTTCGTGCTGGTCGGGGTGAACCCGTCGCAGGCGCGCACGCAGAAGCGCACCCAGGCCGTGATCGGCCGCAACGAGGCGCGCGAGGTCAAAAGCCGCCGGGGGCAGTCGAGCGCCCAGGAGCAGCGCCGCAAGCAGATCCTGAAGACCCTGCGCGAGGAGGAGCGCAAGTCGAAGAAGGCGCGCTTCAACATCGCCGCGCGGATGCAGCAGGCCGGCCTTGGCGACAACGTCCGCGTCTTCTGGATGATGAGCGCCGGCCTCGGGGCGGCCGTGGTGCTGATCCTGCTGGTGATCGGACAGAGCGCGCCCGTCGCCTTCGGCCTGGGCTTCGCCTCGGCGCTCGGCCTGCCGCGCTGGGTGGTCGGCTTCCTCGCCAACCGGCGCACCAAGAAGTTCACCGAGGCGTTCCCGGACGCGCTCGACATCATCACCCGCGGCATCAAGTCGGGCCTGCCGGTGCACGACAGCCTGCGGGTGATCGCCCAGGAGACGGCCGAGCCGCTGGCCGGCGAGTTCAAGCGCCTGACCGAGAACCTGGCGCTCGGCATGAGCATGGATCAGTCGCTGGACAATATGTACGAGCGCATGCCGACGGCGGAGCTGCGCTTCTTCGGCATCGTCCTGTCGATCCAGTCCAAGACCGGCGGCAACCTGGCCGAGGCCCTGGCCAACCTGTCCTCGGTCATCCGCGCCCGCAAGCTGATGCGCGAGAAGATCAAGGCTCTGTCGGGCGAAGCCGTCGCCTCGGCCTTCATCATCGGCTCGCTGCCTCCCGGCGTCGTCATGCTGATCAGCATGACCAGCCCGGCCTACATGCTGCCCATGTTCACCGACCCGCGCGGCAAGCTCATGCTGGCGGCCGGCGGGGTCTGGATGGCGATCGGCATCTTCGTGATGCGCCGCATGATCAACTTCAAGATCTAGGGCCGGCGCATGGATCTGATCGCCTTCATCGAGAACCCGGACAACCTCCTGACGGTGTTCGTGGCCCTGGTCTGCTTCGCCACGGTGGTCACCGTCGCCATGCCGCTGATGAGCCGCTCCAACCTGGAGGCGCGGCTGAAGTCGGTGTCGACGCGGCGCGAGGAACTGCGGCGCAAGTCGCGCGAGGCGCTGGCCACCAAGAGCCAGGGATCGCTGCGCCACACCGACGAGGGTCTCTACAAGAAGATCGTCGAGCGCCTGGAGCTGTCGCGGCTGCTGGAGGACCCCAACGTCGTCGAGAAGCTGGCCCAGGCCGGCTACCGGGGCCCGCGGCCGGTGACGACCTTCTACTTCTTCCGCTTCGTCTCGCCGTTCCTGTTCGCCGCGGCGATCGGCTTCTATCTGTTCGTCGTCAACGACTTCGGCTGGCCGACGATCACCCGCATCACCGCCACCGTGGGCGGGCTGACGCTCGGCTACTACGCCCCCAACCTCTACATCTCCAACGTCGCCCAGAAGCGGCGGGAATCCATCGTCGGCGCGTTCCCCGATGCGCTCGACCTGCTGCTGATCTGCGTGGAATCGGGGATGAGCGTCGAGGCGGCGATCCAGAAGGTCAGCCAGGAGATCGGCGGCAACTCGATCGAGCTCGCCGAGGAGATGACACTGCTGACCGCCGAACTGTCCTACCTGCCCGACCGCCGCATGGCCTACGAGGGCATGGCCCGGCGCACCAACCATCCAGGCGTGAAGTCGGTGATGACCGCGATGATCCAGGCCGAGCGCTACGGCACGCCCCTCGGCGCGGCCCTGCGGGTCATGGCCAAGGAGAACCGCGAGATGCGCCTGGCGGCGGCGGAGAAGAAGGCGGCCCAGCTTCCCGCCAAGCTCACCGTGCCGATGATCGTGTTCTTCCTGCCGGTGCTGTTCGTGGTGATCCTCGGGCCGGCGATCATCAAGGTCACCGACACGATGAAGTAGCCTGGGCGCCCGTCAGGGCGTCCCGCGCACCGAATCCCAGGAGCGCGACGCGCCCAGGGAATTGGCCGCCCGCAGGTAGGCCATATTGCTCTCGACCATCGCCGGGGGCAGGTCCTGGCGCGCCAGCGCCTCGGCTTCCGCCAGCCGTCCTTGCAGGCCTAGCACAAGGGCCAGGTTCTGGCGCACGTGGATCGGCGCGCCAGGCATGGCCGCCGCCTTGCGCAGCAACTGTTCGGCTTCGGCCGTCTGGCCCTGGCCGGCGAGGAACATCGCCAGGTTGCCGATGGCCGCGGGATTGTTCGGAGCCAGGGCCACCGCCTGGCGGTGGGCGGCCAGGGCCTCGCCCGGCCGTTCGGCCTGTTCGTAGGCGACGCCCAGCAGCGACAGGGGCCGCCAGTCCCGCGGCGCCAGCGCCTGGGCGCGCCTGGCCGGCTCGATGGCGTAGAAGCCCCGGCCCGCGCCGATCTGGGCGCGCGCGAGTTCCAGCAGCACTTCGACGCTGTCGGGCGCCACCGACAGGGTGCGCTGGGCGGCGGCCGCGGCCTCGGGATACTTGCCCATGGCTCGCAGCGCTTGCGACAGGTTCGCGCCGGCCTCGGCGTCGCTGGGGGCGATTTCCGCCTCCCGCGCCCAGAAGGCCGCCCGCGCCAGCGGGTCCAGCCGGTTGGCGATGGCCCGTTCCTCGGGCGTGGCCGGGCGGGGCGGGGCCGGCGGCGCAGCCTTGTCCGCGGCGGAGGCCCTGGCCGGCTCCGCGGTCGCGGCCCTGTCCGACGCGGCCCTGTCCGACCCGGTCTTGTCCGATGCGGTCTTGTCGCCGCCGCGCCCGGGCCAGGCGTACGCCGGCTCGGCGGCCAGGATCAGGGCGAGGGCGGTTGCGGCGAGCGCCGACATGCGACACATGGAATTGCGGGCTCCTGCTGAACGCGCCCAGCATCCGCCCGCCGCTTAAAGGAAGCGTTAAGCATAAGTACGCGCCCAGGATCCGCCATGTCCGAAGTCCTCGTCACCGCCGCCGACCGGGCCGTCCCGGTCCACGCGATCTTCGAAACCGAGGTCGCGGCCGCCCTCGACGCCGCTCCGCCGATGGCCCGCGCCCTGGCCGGCCTGCAGGAGTTCAAGGGCAAGGCCGGCCAGCTTCTGGCCGTCCCGGACGCGGACGGAGGCGTGGAGCGGGTGCTGTTCGGCCTGGGAGCGGCGGGCGTGCCTGACGCCATGGCCTTCCGCGGGCTGCCGGCCAGGCTGCCGGGCGGGGACTACCGCATCGCCCAGGCGCCCGCGGGGCTGGACGGCGAACTGGTGGCTGTGGCCTTCGCCCTCGGGAGCTACCGCTTCGACCGCTACAAGAAGAAGCCGGCGGAGCGTCCGCGCCTCGTCGTCGAGGCCGCCCACCTCGAAAGCGCCCGTCAGCAGGCTCACGCCTGCGCCATGGCGCGCGACATGATCAACACCCCGGCCAACGACATGGGCCCGCTGCAGATCGAGACCATCGCCCGTGAGGTGGCCGAGCAGTTCAAGGCCCGCATCACCGTGATCGTCGGCGAGGGGCTCCTGGAGGCGAACTATCCCGCCGTCCACGCCGTCGGCCGCGCCGCCGTGCCCGAGCGCGCGCCGCGCATGATCGAGATCGACTGGGGCCGCTCCAAGGACCCGCTGATCGCGCTGGTCGGCAAGGGCGTGGTGTTCGACACCGGCGGCCTGGACATCAAGCCCTCGTCCGGCATGCGGCTGATGAAGAAGGACATGGGCGGCGCCGCCAATGTGCTGGCCCTGGCCCGGATGATCATGGCCGCCAACCTGCCGGTGCGCCTGGCCGTGCTGATCCCGGTGGTGGAGAACGCCATCTCGGGCGACGCCATGCGGCCGGGCGACGTTCTGGCGTCGCGCAAGGGGCTCAGCATCGAGGTCGGCAACACCGACGCCGAGGGTCGCCTGATCCTGGCCGACGCCCTGGCCCGGGCGGCCGAGATGGATCCGGTCCTGACGATCGACATGGCCACCCTGACCGGCGCCGCGCGTGCGGCCCTGGGCCCGCAACTGCCGCCCTTCTACACCGACGACGACGACCTGGCCGCGCAGCTCGAGGCGGCCGCCAGGGCCGTGGGCGATCCCCTCTGGCGCATGCCCCTCTGGAAAGGCTACGCCGACGCCCTGGAGAGCGACGTCGCCGACCTGAAGAACGATCCTGACGGCTGGGCCCAGGCCGGATCGGTGACGGCTGCATTGTTCCTGCAGCGCTTCGCCCCGGCCGGTCCGTGGCTGCACTTCGACATCATGGCCTGGAATCCCCGCGGTCGGCCGGGCTGGCCGGCGGGCGGGGAGGTCCAGGGCGCCCGCGCGCTCCTGCGGCTGATCGCGGACCGCCATTCGTGAGCCACGACCCCCGCACCACCCTGGCGCGGCCGGACCTGGCGGCCCGGTCGCTGGAGGGCGTCCTGCCGGCGGGAGCCTACGCCGATCCGGCGCTGATGGTCTGCGCCGCCCCGTCCGCCGCGATCCGGCGGGCGCCGCATCCGGACGCCGAACAGCTCGACCAGCTTCTGTTCGGCGAGGTGTTCGAGGTGCTGGAGACTGAGGGCGGCTTTTCGTGGGGCCAGGCGCGGCGGGACGGCTACGTCGGCTTCGTCGAGGCCGCGGCGCTCGCGCCCGCCGGCGCTGCGCCCACGCATCGGCTGCGGGCGATTCGGACCTACGCCTTCGCAGAGCCGAGCATCAAGTCGCGCGCGCTCGGCCCCTATTCCCTCAACGCCCTGGTCGTGCAGGAGGGCCGCGAGGGCCGCTTCCTCAAGGCCGCCGGCGGAGGCTGGTTCGTGGATTCACACCTCGCCCCGATCGGGGAGGCGTTCGAGAGCGATCCGGCCGCCGTCGTCGAACGCTTCGTCGGCGCGCCCTATCTGTGGGGCGGGCGCGAGAGCCTGGGCCTGGACTGTTCAGGACTGGTTCAGCAGGCGCTCTACGCCTGCGGCCGGGCGTGCCCGCGCGACACCGATCAGCAGGAAGCGGCCTTCGCCAGCGTCGCGCGCGCCGACCTGACCCGCGGCGACCTTGTCTTCTGGCGAGGCCACGTCGGCATGATGGTGGACTCGGATCGACTCATCCACGCCAACGCCCACCACATGGCCGTGACGGTGGAGCCGCTGGACGAGGTGGCGGCGCGGGTCCTCGCCGCAGAAGGTCGAGAGCCGACGTCCTACCGCCGGCCCTGACGCAGCGCCTTAGGACTTCGCCGCCGGGGCGGCCGGCGCCGCCGCATCGGCGGCGGGAGCGGCCCCTTCGGCCGGCGCCGCGCCTTCCGCCGGCGCTGCGCCCTCGGCGGGCGCTTCGCCCTCGGCCGGCGCCGCCGCGGCCGGCGCAGGGGCCGGGATCGGCAGGGTCGAGCCCAGGGTGTGCAGGTAGGCGATCAGGTTGATGCGGTCTTCCGGCTTCTTCAGGCCGACGAAGGTCATCTTGGTGCCGGAAATGTACTTCTGCGGCGCCTTCACGAACTCGGAGATGTGCTCGTAGTCCCAGACGGGCTGCTGGGCGCCGAACGCCTTCATGGCGTCGGAGTAGGCGAAGCCGGCGTGGCCGCCCGGCGCGCGGCCGACGATGCCCCAGAGGTTCGGGCCGGTGCCGTTGGCGCCGCCCTGTTCGACGGTGTGGCAGGACTTGCACTTGGCGAAGACGGCCGCGCCGGCGTTCACGTCGGCGGCCGGAAGGACCGTGCCCCAGTCGATCGGCGCATCGGCGGCGGCCCCGCCGCCTTCGCTCGCCGTCTCGGCCACAGCGATCGCATAGCCCGGCTTCTCGGCCTTCTCGATCGAAAAGATCCCGCTGGACAGCTCGCGAAGGCCGACGATGGCCAGGCCCGTCGCCAGCAGCGCGCCGGCGACCTTGTTGAACGTGAGGTCGCTCATAGTCCTAAAATCGGCCCTCTCCACGGCCGGCCACGAAGGCCGGCGTCCGCGCGGGAATCCCCGCCCCTTATTGCGCCCGGCTCTCTTACACGCTACCGGCGCTCGCGCAACCGGCCAGTTGGCCTCTGCGAAGCTTCGTCTCACCCCGGTTCCGCCCAAGGTCCAGGCCCGCCCGTCCTCGCCGAATTTCACATGACGCCGATCATTCTCATCCCCGCCCGGATGGCCGCCACACGCCTGCCGGGAAAACCGCTGGCGGACATCGGCGGCGTGCCGATGATCGTCCGTGTGCTGCGCCAGGCGGAGGCCGCGGGCGTCGGCCCGGCCGCCGTGGCCGCCGGCGACAGGGAGATCGTCGAGGCCGTGGAAGCCCTCGGCGGGCGCGCCGTGCTCACCGATCCGGACCTGCCCTCCGGGTCCGACCGCATCCTGTCCGCCCTGGAGACCCTCGACCCCGAAGGCCGCCACGACGTGGTGGTAAACCTGCAGGGGGACATGCCCTTCGTCGCCCCCTCGGTCGTTCGCGCCGGGATCGACCTGTTGGCCGCCCACCCGGAATGCGACATCGCCACGGTGGTCGAGCGCGAGGCCTCCCCGGCCGTGCGGACCAACCCCGACATGGTCAAGGCGGTGCTGGCCATGGCGCCGGACGGCCGCAGCGGGCGCGCCCTATACTTCACCCGCTCGGTGCTCTACGGCGACGCGCCGGTCTGGCACCACCACGGCGTCTACGCCTATCGCCGCGAAGCCCTGCGCCGCTTCACCGCCGCCCCGCCCTCGCCGCTGGAGACCCGCGAGAAGCTGGAGCAGCTGCGCGCGCTGGAGATGGGCATGACCATCTGGGCCGCGGTCATCGACGAGCCGCCGATCTCGGTGGACAATCCCGCCGACCTTGAGCGCGCGCGGGCCTTTGCAGGGGGGCTGACATGACCAAGGGGCGGATCGCCTTCCAGGGGGAACTGGGCGCCAACAGCCACGAGGCGTGCCTGGCCGCTTTCCCGGACATGGAGCCTGCGCCGCACCCGACGTTCGAGGAGGCGTTCGAGGCCATCAAGTCCGGCGACTGCAGCCTGGGGATGATCCCGGTGGAGAACTCCATCGCCGGGCGCGTCGCCGACGTGCACCACCTGCTGCCGAGCTCGGGGCTCAAGATCATCGGCGAGCGGTTCAAGCCAATCCACTTCCAGCTCATGGTCAATCCCGGCGTGCGCCTGGAGGATGTCCAGGTCGTGCAGACCATGCCGATCGCCCTGGCCCAGTGCCGCAAGACCGTGCGCCGCCTGAAGCTGCGGGCCGAGACGGTGGGCGACACCGCCCTGGCCGCCAAGCTGCTGGCGCAGAAGCCCGATGCGCACCGCGCCGCCATCTCGCCGGCCCTGGCCGCCGAGATCTACGGCCTGGAGATTCTCCTGCGCGACATCGAGGACGAGCGGCACAACACCACCCGGTTCCTGGTGATGACGGCCGATCCGAATCCGCCGCCGCCGCCGTTCACGGCCCCCTGCATCACCAGCTTCGTCTTCCGCGTGCGCAACATCCCGGCCGCGCTCTACAAGGCGCTGGGCGGCTTTGCGACCAACGGCGTGAACATGACCAAGCTGGAGAGCTACATGGAGAACGGCGCCTTCACGGCGACCTTCTTCTACGCCGAGGTCGACGGGCGGCCCGAGGACCGGGGCCTGGCCCGCGCCTTCGAGGAACTGCAGTTCTTTTCCGAGCGGTTCGAAGTCCTCGGCGTCTACCCCGCCGATCCCTTCCGCGACCGCGGGTGACGCGCCCGGCGTCCGAGGACGCCGGTCCGGACCCGAAGCAGGATAGCCGATGCTGAGCTTCATCGCCGACAACCTTGGCCACCTCTGGGGCCCGCTGCGCCTGCTGAACTCCTTCTTCTTCCTGGCGGGGGTGGGCTACGCGCTCGTGGCGCTCAGCGTCTGGTGGCTGCTGCCGCGCCTGTGGGGGCGGCTGACCACCGATCGCGGCCGTGCTTTCGCGGTCAACGCCGACCAGAGCGTCGGCAAGCCGGTGGGCGCGGGACTGATCTTCGTCAGCCTTTTCAGCCTCGCCGCCGTGGTCTTCATTCCGATCCACGCCTCAGCCCTGCACGTCGTGCCCCTGATCCTGGCGGCCATGGCCGTCGGCTATCTGGACGACCGGCGCGGGGGCTTCACCGAGTACCAGCTGGCGGTGATGGACGCGGCCATCGCGCTCGCCGCTTCCGCGATCATGCTCGGCTTCGGCGACTGGGTGATCTGGCTGCCCGGCTGGAAGGGGGCGCTGGCCCTCTCCCCATGGCTCGCCATTCCGCTGGCCAGCGGCCTGATCTGGCTGTCGATCAACGCCACCAACTGCACCGACGGGGTGGACGGCCTGTCCGGCAGCCTCAGCGGAACGGCGATCCTGATCCTGGGCGGCCTGCTTTACACGGTGATCGGCAACGAGGTGGTGGCCTCGCACCTGAACATTCCGTTCAACCCGCAGGGGGCGAACTGGGCGATCATGGCGTTCCTGATGGTCGGCGCCGTCTCCGGCTACCTCTGGTACAACGCTCCGCCGAGTCTGGTGCTGATGGGCGACGCCGGCTCGCGCCCCCTCGGCCTGCTGATCGGCATGCTGGTCGTGGCCACCGGCAATCCGCTGTTCCTGCTGCTGGTGGCCTCGGTGATCCTGCTCAACGGAGCGACCGGCCTGGTGAAGGTCGCCGTCACCCGCTTCTTCAAGATCCCGATCCTGACCAGCATACGCTTTCCCCTGCACGACCACTGCCGCAAGGCTCTCGGCTGGTCGAACGCCCAGGTGCTGGTGCGCTTCATGCTGGTGCACCTGGGGCTGTCGGCCCTCTTGGTGGTGCTGGTGCTGAAGGTCCGCTAGAGCCGGCTCAGACCTCGGCTTCGGCCCACGCCCGGATGAGCTGGTGGGCGATGGCCATGGCGCCCGGCGCCCCAGCGCCCTCGACCTTGCCGGCCAGGAGATCGCGGGCTTCGGCGCGCGTGAACCAGCGCACCTCGGCCAGTTCGGTCTGGTCGGGCGTGGCCTGGTCGCCGTCGACCTCGGCGATCAGCCCGATCATCAGCGAGGACGGGTAGGGCCAGGGCTGGGTGGAGTGGTAGCGCACCGTGCTCGCCCTCAGGCCCGCCTCCTCGAACAGCTCGCGCGCGCAGGCCTCCTCGATCGTCTCGCCGGGCTCGAGGAAGCCGGCCAGGGCCGAGAACATGCCCTTCGGCCAGTTGGCGCCACGGCCCAGCATGCAGCGTTCCCCATGCACCGCCAGCATGATCACGACGGGGTCGGTGCGGGGAAAGTGCTCGGCGTTGCACGCCGGGCAGACGCGCTTCCATCCGCCCTCGGCCACCGCGCTCGGCTCGCCGCAGTTGGCGCAGTGGCGATGCCGCCGGCGCCACTCGAACATCTGCTTGGAGGTGGCCAGGATCGCCGCGTCGGTGGCCGGCATGCGCAGGGCCGTCGCGCGAAGGTCCTCGAATCGCCCCAGGCCCTGCAGCGGGCCCTCGGTCGGATCGGCCGCGCCCTCCATGTCCACGGCGAAGACCGCCGTGTCCTTCCACAGGCCGAGGAACAGCAGCCGCTCCCAGGAGCTGTCGGCCAGCTCCTGGGCCATGTCGGCGCGCAGGTAGGCGATCTGCACGCCGCCGTCCTTGGTCGATTCCACCAACGGCTTGCCGTTCCAGATGGCCACGGCCAGCGAGTCGGGCGCGTCGAGCTTCTCGGCCAGCCAGGCGGCGTCGCCGCGGCGTTCGCTGGCGCGGTTCAGAGGGTTGCCGGCGAAGGTGTTCATGAAGGCGTCGAGGGGCATGGCCACCTTCTAGCGTCGCTTAAGCTTGCGCGCGAGCCTTCCGGCCGCGATATAGGGGGCGGAGATCGGCGGCGGGCGGACGCCTCGCCAACCCGGTCAGGTCCGGAAGGAAGCAGCCGTAACGAGTTTCGCTCCGGGTCGTCGTCCGGTCTCCACCCAGCTCCACGCACAGCCGTCCTAAGGACGCATGGCCGACGAAGACCTCACGCTCGAACCGCAGACGCCCGAGCGTGATCCCGACACGGCGGACATGTTCGGCGCCCCGCCGCCGCCGAAGCCGGCCGCGGCCGAAGAGGGCGGGGCGGCGTACACGGTCATCGCGCGCAAGTACCGGCCCCGGACCTTCGAGGACCTGTTCGGCCAGGAGGCGATGGTGCGCACCCTGCGCAACGCCTTCTCCACCGGCCGCATCGCCCACGCCTTCATGCTCACCGGCGTGCGCGGGGTCGGCAAGACCACCACCGCGCGCCTCCTGGCGCGGGCCCTGAACTACGAGACCGACGCAGTCCACGAGCCGAGCCTGGACCTCGCCGCCGAGGGCCGCCACTGCCGCGCCATCATCGAGGGGCGGCACATGGACGTGCTGGAGCTCGACGCCGCCAGCCGCACCAAGGTCGACGAGATGCGAGAGCTCCTGGACGGGGTACGCTACGCCCCGGTCGAGGCGCGCTACAAGGTCTACATCATCGACGAAGTGCACATGCTCTCGACGGCGGCGTTCAACGCCCTGCTGAAGACCCTCGAGGAGCCGCCGCCGCACGCCAAGTTCATCTTCGCCACCACCGAGATCCGCAAGGTGCCGGTGACCATCCTGTCGCGCTGCCAACGTTTCGACCTGCGCCGGGTCGAGCCGGACGTGATCATGAAGAACCTGGAGATGATCGCCGAGCGCGAAGGCGCCCGGGTGGAGTCCGAGGGGCTGATGCTGATCGCCCGCGCCGCCGAAGGTTCGGTGCGCGACGCCCAGTCCATGCTCGACCAGGCGATCGTCCAGGCCGAGGCCGGCCAGACCGTCTCGGCCGCCTCGATCCGCGACATGCTAGGCCTGGCCGACCGGGCCCAGACCATCAGCCTGTTCGAACAGATCATGCGGGGGGAGGCGGGGCCGGCGATCGAGACCTTCCGCACCCTCTACGGCTTCGGCGCCGATCCGGGGCAGGTGATGCTCGACCTCCTGGACCACTGCCACGGCGCCTCGGTGGCCAAGGCCGTCGGGCCGCAGGCCCTGACCCTGCCCAAGGAACAGGCCGCCCGCCTGGCGGCGGTGGGAGCGGCGGTGTCCGCCGGCTCGCTGTCGCGCATCTGGCAGCTTCTGCTCAAGGCCTATGACGAGGTGCGCCGCGCCCCCGACGCGGCGGCCGCGGTCGACATGGCCCTGATCCGCCTGGCCTACGCCGCCGACCTGCCCGGCCCCGAAGAGGCGCTGAAGCGCCTGCAGTCGGGCGAGCCTCTCGGCGGCGGGAGCGCCGGGGCTCCGGCGGGCGCGGGCGGATCCTCCGGCGGCGGCGGGGCCACGGCCGCTGCTCGCGCGGTCTCCCCTCATCCCCAACCGGCCGCTCCGCCCCAGATCACCCTCGCCAAGTTCGAGGACGTGCTCGCCCTGATCGACCAGAAGCGCGACATCACCCTGCGCCTGGACGTCGAGCGCTTCGTGCGGCCGATCAGCTTCCGGCCCGGGGCCATCGAGTTCGAGCCCGCGCCTGGCGCGCCGGGCAACCTGATCCAGCGGCTGGCCTCGCGCCTGCGCGAATGGACCGGCCAGCCGTGGCTGATCGCCGCCCAGGGGGGCGGCGGGGCCGAGAGCCTGTGGGAGCGCCAGAAGCGCGAGGAACGCGAGGTCATGGCCGAGATCGAGGCCGACCCCTTCGTGCGCTCGGTGATGCAGGCCTTTCCCGGCGCCGAGATCGTCGGGGTGCGCGTGCTGCCCCAGCCCGAGGCGCCGGCCCTGGAAGACGCCGAAACCGAAGCTGACGAGGACTGATCGCCGATGAAGGATTTGGGCTCACTGATGAAGCAGGCCCAGGCCATGCAGCAGAAACTGGCCGACGCCCAGGCGCGGCTGGCCGAGCTGAGCGTGGAGGGCACCTCCGGCGGCGGCATGGTCAAGGTCACCCTGCAGGGAACCGGCGCCCTGACCGGCGTGGTGCTGGACGAGAGCCTCCTGGCGCCCGGCGAGGGCGAGGTGGTGTCCGACCTGATCGTCGCCGCCCATGCCGACGCCAAGCGCAAGCTCGACGAGAAGCAGGCCGAGCTGATGCGCGAGGCCGCCGGCCCGCTGGCGGGCATGAAGCTGCCGGGGATGCCGTTCTAACTTGGCTGCGTCCGCCGGACCCGAAATCGAACGCCTGATCAGCCTGCTGGCCAAGCTGCCGGGCCTGGGCCCCCGTTCGGCCCGGCGCGCGGCCCTGGCCCTTCTGAAGAAGCGCGAACAACTGCTGTCGCCCCTCGCCGCCGCCCTGGCCGAGGCGGCGGAGCGGGTGAAGACCTGCTCGGTCTGCGGCTCCCTCGACACCCAGGACCCCTGCGCCGTCTGCGCCGATCGGACGCGCGACGCATCCCTGATCTGCGTGGTCGAGGAGGTCGGCGCCCTGTGGGCGATGGAGCGGGCCGGCGCCTTCCGCGGCCGCTACCACGTGCTGGGCGGCCTCCTGTCGGCGCTCGACGGGGTGGGACCCGAAGCCCTGCGCATCGGCCCCCTGACCGCCCGGGCCGCCGACGGCGCCGTGCGCGAGGTGATCCTGGCGCTTCCGGCCACCGTCGACGGCCAGACCACGGCCCATTACCTGGCCGAGCGGCTCGCCCCCAGCGGCGTGGCCGTCACCATGCTGGCCCGCGGCGTGCCGGTAGGCGGCGAGCTCGACTGGCTGGACGACGGCACCATCGCCCAGGCCTTGCGCGCCCGCAGGCCGGCCTGACGGCGGCGGGGCGGGGCGGGGCGCCCTGGCCCTGACGCCCGACTCCGGCTAAAGAACGCAACATGAACGCCTCTCTCGTCGTCGCGGCCGCCTGCGGCGTGGTCGCCCTCCTCGCCCTGGTCTGGGCGCTTCTGGAACGTCGCCGCGCCGCCCAGGCCGACGCCCGCGCCTGGGAGCTCGCCGACCGCGCCGCCAGCGCCGAGGCGCGGGTGCGCCTGCTGGAGGAGCAGGGCGAGCAGCAGGCCCAGATCCTGCGCGCCCAGGCCGCCCAGTCGGCCAACGCCGTGGCCGAGGACCTGCTGAAGCGCGCCGACGAGACCTTCCGCACCCGCGAGCAGCTTGCCCAGGCCCGCCTGGAGGCCCAGCTGAAGCCGGTGGCCGAGACCCTGATGAAGTTCCAGGAACAGGTCGCGGCCGTCGAGAAGACGCGCATCGAGGAGACCGGCGGCCTGAAGGCCCAGATCGCCCAGCTCCTGGCCGCCTCCACGGCCACCCAGGACGAGGCGCGCAAGCTCTCGGCCGCCCTGCGCCGCGGGGCCGGCGTACAGGGGCGCTGGGGCGAGCAGACCCTGCGCAACGTGCTGGAGGCGGCGGGCCTGGCCCACCGCTACGACTTCGACGAGCAGTTCTCGCTGGACACCGAGGAGGGCCGCCGCCGCCCCGACGTGACGGTGCGCCTGCCGGGCGGCGCCGTGTTCGTGATCGACGCCAAGTGCTCGCTGAACGCCTTCCTCGACGCCCAGGACGCCGCCGACGAGGCGGCGCGCGAGGCGGCTTACGCCCGCCACGCCCAGAGCGTGCGCAGCCATGTCCAGAGCCTGTCGGCCAAGGCCTACTGGGACCAGTTCGAGGCCTCGCCCGACTTCGTGGCCATGTTCATCCCCGGCGACAGCTTCCTGGCCGCGGCCCTGGAGCGGGCCCCCGACCTGATGACCGAGGCCATGGACCGGCGCGTGCTGGTGGTGACGCCCACGACGCTCTTCGCGCTGTGCAAGGCGGTGGTCTACGGCTGGCGGGTGGAGGAGCAGGCCAAGAACGCCCAGGAGATCTCCAAGCTCGGCCGCGAGCTCTACAAGCGCCTGTCGGTGATGGGCGGTCACGCCGCGTCGGTCGGCAAGGCCCTGGAGGCCGCGGTCAGCCGCTACAACGCCTTCGTCGGCTCCCTGGAGACCCAGGTGATGACGCAGGCCCGCCGATTCGAGGACCTCAAGGTGGACCACGAGGGGCGCGAGCTGCCCGAACTCGCGCCCGTGGAGGCGGGCGTGCGTCCGCTCAGCAAGCTGGCGCCGCCGGCCGAGGCGCCGAAGTTCCGCGTGGCGGGCGGCGAATAGTCCCCGCGCCATGCCCCACCTTGACGCTCAGGATTGAGGCCCTTACCTCCCGATCATGGCCATTCGCGAGATCCTCACCGTTCCCAATCCGGTGCTGAAGCAGACCTCCCTGCCCGTGGCGCAGGTGGACGACGAGCTGCGCGCCCTGATGGACGACATGCTGGAGACCATGTACGCCGCGCCGGGCATAGGGCTGGCGGCGATCCAGATCGGCGTGCCCAAACGCGTGATCGTCATGGACCTGGCGCGGCCGGACGAGGACAAGCAGCCCCGCTATTTCGTCAATCCGGAGATCCTCTGGAAGTCCGAGGAGACGGCGCCCTACGAGGAAGGCTGCCTGTCGGTGCCCGAAATCTATGACGAGGTGGAGCGGCCGGCGCGGGTGCGCCTGCGCTACCTCAACTATCAGGGCGAACTGGTGGAGGAGGACGCCGAGGGCCTCTACGCCGTCTGCATCCAGCATGAGATGGACCACCTCGAGGGGGTCCTGTTCATCGACTATCTGTCGCGGCTGAAGCGCGAGCAGGCGGTCAAGAAGGTCCGCAAGCAGGTCAAGGCGGCCTGACTGGGCTGAGGCGACCGGCTCGCGAGCCGGGCCGGCCAGCTTAGCGGTTGTCGCCGTCCACGGCGTCGGCGGTCGCATCCTTGGCGTCCGTCGCGCCTTCCTTGATCTCCGAACCCGCCGCGGACATGGCGTCGCCGGCTTCTTCGGCCGCGTCCTTGGTGGCGTCGACCGCGTCGGAGGCCGCTTCCCGGGTGGCGTCGGCGGCTTCCTCGATCGCCTGGCCGGCGTCGGCCGCCATTTCGTTGGTGTCGGCCTTCACCTCGGCCTGTTCGGACTGGCTGCAGGCGGCGAGGCCCAGGCCGAGCGCCGCGGCGGAAACGATCAGGATGTTGCGCATGATGGAGTGCTCCCTTTCCCGGGAGCTTCAACGGTCAAGCTCGGTCCTGGTTCCCGCCGGCGGCGGGAAGGGATAAACCGCCGGCATGCGTCTCGCGTTCCTGGGAACCCCCGACTTCGCCGTGGCGGCCCTCGCCCGATTGGTGCAGGCCGGTCACGACATCGCCTGCGTCTATTCGCAGCCGCCGGCCCCCCGCGGCCGCGGCCAGGTCCTGAAGCCTTCGCCGGTGCACGCCTTCGCCGAGGCCCACGGCCTTGTCGTGCGCACCCCGGCCTCGATGCGGGACCCGGTGGAGATCGCGGCCTTCAAGGCCCTGGGGCTGGACGCGGCCGCCGTCGTCGCCTTCGGCCAGATCCTGCCGGCCGAGGTGCTGGAGGCGCCCCGCCTGGGCTCGTTCAACCTGCACGGCTCGCTTCTGCCGCGCTGGCGGGGCGCCGCGCCCATCCAGCGCGCCATCATGGCCGGCGATCCTGTCACCGGCGTGCAGGTCATGCGCATGACCGAGGGGCTGGACGAGGGGCCGGTGCTGGCCACCGCCACCTTGCGCATCGGACCGCTCGACACCGCCGGGTCGCTGCACGACCGCATGGCCGCCGCTGGCGCGGAGCTCCTGGCGGACACCCTGGCCGCCGTGGCCCGGGGGGAGGCGAAGGAGACGCCGCAGTTGGCCGAGGGCGTGACCTACGCCAAGAAGATCCGCGGCCGCGAAGCCCGCATCGACTGGGAGCGCCCGGGCGAGGTGGTGGACTGCAAGATCCGCGGACTGTCCCCGTTCCCCGGCGCCTGGTTCGAGGCCCCCAGCGACAAGGGGCCGGTGCGCGTGAAGGCCCTGCTCAGCCGCTTCGAGCCAGGGGCCGAGGGCGCGCCGGGCGAGCTCCTGGACGACGAGCTGCTGGTGGCCTGCGGCGACGCTGCGGTGCGGCTGCTGCGCGTGCAGCGCGAGGGCAAGGGGCCTCAGGACGCCGAGGTGTTCCTGCGCGGCTTTCCGCTGAAGCGCGGCGCGAGGCTCGGCTGATGCCGCGCTACAGGCTGGTCGTCGAGTACGACGGCGCGCCCTACAAGGGCTTCCAGGCCCAGGGCGACCTGCCCTCCGTCCAGGCCTCTCTCGAGCGCGCGGTGAAGGGCTTCAGCGGCCAGGCTCTGCGCCTGCAGGCCGCCGGCCGCACCGACACCGGCGTCCACGCCACCGGCCAGGTGGTGCACATCGACCTGGAGCGGGACTGGAAGTGCGAGGTGGTGCGCGACGCCATGAACGCGCACCTCGTGCCCGAGCCGATCAGCGTGCTTGCGGTCGACGTCCCCGGCGGCGACTGGCACGCGCGCTTCTCCGCCAAGGAGCGGCGCTACCTCTACCGAATCCTCAACCGCAAGAGCCCGCCGGCTCTGGACCAGGGGCGCGTCTGGCACGTCAAGAAGCCGCTGGACGCCGAGGCGATGCACGCCGCCGCCCAGGCGCTGGTCGGCCACCACGACTTCACCACCTTCCGCGACCTGCAGTGCCAGGCCAAGACGCCGATGAAGACCCTCGACCTCGCCGCCGTGCGCCGCGAGGGCGATTACGTGCTGCTGGAGTTCGCCTCGCGTTCCTTCCTGCACCGCCAGGTCCGCTCCATGACCGGCAGCCTGGCGGAGGTCGGCGTCGGCCGCTGGAGCGCCGAGGACCTCAAGGCCGCGCTCGATGCGCGCGACCGCAGGGCCTGCGGCCCGGTCGCCCCCGCCGAGGGGCTCTATCTGACCGGCGTGCGCTACTGAGGCGGCGCCTCAGGCCGGCGCGAAGGTCTCGAAGTACCGGGCGATCAGGCGTTCGTAGACCGCCTGCAGCTGGCGGATCTCGGCCACCGGCGCGCGCTCGTCCACCGAGTGCATGGTCTTGCCCACCAAGCCCAGCTCCACCACCGGGCACATGGCCCGGATGAAGCGGGCGTCGGAGGTGCCGCCGCTGGTGGAGAGCTCCGGCTCGCGTCCCGTCACGTCGCGCACCGCGGCCGCGACCAACTCGGTGAACGGGCCCTGCTCGGTCAGGAAGGCCTCGCCGCTGATGGCCGGCTTCAGCTCGATGCGCCCGGGAAAGCCCTCGGCGGCGGCGTCCGCCTCCCGCCGGATCCAGTCGGCCAGCTCGGCGCCCGTGTGCGCCGGGTTGAAGCGGATGTTCAGACGGGCCGTGGCCAGCCCCGGGATCAGGTTGGTCGTCGGATTGCCCACGTCGATCGTCGTGACCTCCAGGTTCGAAGGCTGGAAGTCGGTGTAGCCCTCGTCGAGCACGCGGCTCTGCAGGCGCTCCAGCAGCCGGATCAGCACCGGCACCGGGTTGGCGGCGCGGTGCGGATAGGCGACGTGGCCCTGGACGCCCTCGACGCGGATCTCGACGTTGATCGAGCCGCGCCGGCCGATCTTGATCATGTCGCCGAAGCTCTCGGCGCTGGTCGGCTCGCCCACCACGCAGTGGTCGATGATCTCGCCCTCGGCCATCAGCGCCTCGACCACCTTCTTGGTGCCGTGGGTGGCCACGCCCTCCTCGTCGCCGGTGATCAGGAAGGAGATCGAGCCCTTCGCCTGGCCGGACGCGATCGCCTTGGCGGCCGCCGCGGCGAAGGCGGCCAGGGCGCTCTTCATGTCCACGGCCCCCCGGCCGATCAGCACCTCGTCGACGATGTCGGCGGCGAAGGCGTCGCGGCTCCAGGCGCCGGCGTCGCCCACCGGCACCACGTCCGTATGGCCGGCGAAGCAGAGGTTCGGCCGCGCCGTCCCGTAGCGGGCGTAGAGGTTCTCGATCTCGCCGAACCGCATCCGCCGGCAGGTGAAGCCGAGGCCGGAGAGGGCGGCCTGCAGCACGTCCATGGCGCCGGCGTCAGCCGGGGTGACGGAGGGGCGGCGGATCAGGTCCTGGGTGAGGAGGACGGGGTCGAGCGCGGTCATGGCCTGCTGGTAGCTCCCGGCGCCGGCCGCGGCAATGGGGCGTCCCGATCGCCCCAGACTGAGGCCCCAGTTCATCGACAATCTGAGGTCGAGGAACGATCACAGGAGCCTGTCGTCAGGAGCTGTCCGATGATCTTCTCTCGTCTGGGTCTTGGGGCCGCCAGGCCCTCCGCCGAGCGGATCGCCTTCGCCCTGGGCCGCCCCACGCCGCCGCGGGAGGGCCGGCTCGGCCGCTTCGCCAGGCGCCCGCCCAGGCCGTGCGCCGGCGACCGGCTCTACTTCGCTGTGCGCTCGGTCGCCGCCAGCGCCCGCGAGCACGTCCTGCAGTACGCCTTCGCCGACGACCGCGGCAATGTGGCCGCCAGCGTCTTCGCCCGCTCGCCGAGCCCGGTGGCCCTGGTCCTGGCCACGCCGCCGCACGACCTCGCCGTCGAGCCGATGGAGGCGGGGGCCGTGGACGAGCTTGTGAGCCGGATCTGCCGCGGCGCCCGGCTGGTGACCTTCCACCGGGTGCTGCAGGCCGGCCTCCTGCCGCCGGCGGGGCTGGCGGCCGCGGGCGGGGTCGAGTGCGCGTGGCGGCGCTTCCAGCGCGTGGCGCACACCAGGGGCCTGCGGGTCGACCGCGGCGCCCCGCTCAGCCTGGCCGACTGCCTGGCGCAGGCCGGCCTCGCGCCGCCGCCTTCCGAAGACGCGGCCCTGCGCGCCCTGTCGGTCGGCGAGCTCTGGCGCTGGATGGACGAGGTGGAATGAGGAACGGACGCGCCGGGCCGGCGCGTCCGCTCATCTCCCACGTTCGCGGACAAGGCGGCTCCAGGCCCCGTCCGCAAGAGGAGCTCCGCCTCAGCGCTCGACCCGCACGGCGTCCCAGAACAGCGGCTTCAGGTCGCGAAAGAAGTCGTCCAGGCCGTAGCGGTCGCCCAGCACGAACAGCCCCTGGTCGTCGCGCACCAGGAAGCCCCGGTCGGCCAGCGCCAGCAGCTTGCGCCGGGCGGTCTCCCGCGGGATCTGGGTGATGTCCGACAGGCTCAGGGCGTTGAGCCCGCGGCGAGGCGCAAAGCTCCGGTCCTGGCCGCCGGCGGCGATGGTCTGCTGCAGCTCCGACAGCAGGAAGACCAGGTACAGCAGGTACTGGTCCAGGTCCCCGTCGAAGCGCGAGCGCACCCGCACCAGCGTCGCGGAGAGATGGCCGCCCCAGCGGTAGAAGAAGCGCGAAACGTCCTGATCCAGATAGCCGGGGACCGGCTCGGACGCGGCGTCTATTGCGCGACCACTGTTGGCGCTGGCGCGCTCCTGCCGGGAGTTCGGTTCGTCGTTGGGGATGTGTGCAGGAAGCATGTGCCGGATCTTGCCAATTAACGCCCAATTAACCACAGTAGACACGGATTTGATGCTTTTGTTTTCCTTTGTTATTTATTTTCAGCATCGCCGCGCTGCGAAAGATTTATCTTCCTATAGTGCGGCTTAATCGTGTCCTGACTGAAATTATTCTATCCGCACACTCGTGGCGCGAGAAGCCGCCCTTCGCCCAAAATGGGTGGACCAGGCGTCTGCGGGGCGCCTTTCCTGTGGACTTAAGGACGAATCGCAAAGAGCCCGGCGCGGGGTCGCGCCGGGCTCGTGTTCCGGTTGCGGGGTGTGCGCGTCAGTCGCGAAGCAGCTCGTTGATGCTGGTCTTGGAGCGGGTCCGCGCGTCCACCGTCTTCATGATCACCGCGCAATAGGTGGACGGCATGCCCTCGTGCGGGCTCGGGCGCGAGCCGGACATCACCACCGAGTAGGGCGGCACCTCGCCGGTGGTGACCGCGCCGGTCTTGCGGTCGATGATCGGCGTGGTGGAGGTCAGGTAGACGCCCATCGACAGCACCGAGCCCTCGCGCACGATCACGCCTTCGGCGACCTCCGAGCGGGCGCCGATGAAGCAGTTGTCCTCGATGATCGTCGGATTGGCCTGCAGCGGCTCCAGGACCCCGCCGATGCCGACGCCGCCAGACAGGTGCACGTTCTTGCCGATCTGCGCGCAGGAGCCGACCGTCGCCCAGGTGTCGACCATCGTGCCTTCGTCGACATAGGCGCCGATGTTCACGAACGAGGGCATCAGCACGACGTTGCGGGCCACGAAGCTGCCCCGGCGCACCACGCAGCCCGGCACGGCGCGAAAGCCGGCTTCCTCGAACTGCGGCGCGCCCCACCCCTCGAACTTGGTCGGGACCTTGTCCCAGTAGGGGCCCGGCGCGCCGGCGTGCATCACGCTGTTGGGGTTCAGGCGGAAGGACAGCAGGATCGCCTGCTTGGCCCACTGATGGACCAGCCACTGGCCGTCGGCCTGGCGCTCGGCCACCCGCAGCTTGCCTTGGTCGAGCAGGCGCAGGGTTTCCTCGACGGCGGTGCGGACGGGGCCGGTGGTGGCGGTGGAGACGCCGTCCCGGGCCTCCCAGGCGGCTTCGATCTCGGTCTTCAGGTCGTCGAGGGTGATCGCGGTCATCGGGCGGTTTCCTTCAGGCTCGCGCTCGCCAGGAACGGCGCGAGCTTCTCGGTCTTGTGGTGGACGAAGGGGGCGGCGGAGCCGGGCGCATGGGCCCCGACCAGCACGGTGGTCATGCCCAGGCCGGCGGCCGGCGCCAGGTTGCGCTCGGAATCCTCGAAGAAGGCGGTGGCCGCGGGATCGACCCCGTGCTCGGCGACCATCCGCTCGAAGCCTTCGGCCGAGGGCTTGGGCGCAAATCCGAAGGAGTGGATGTGGAACACCTCGTCGAACAGGTGCGACAGGCCCAGGTGCGCCATCACCCGCTCCGCATGGATCGCGTCGGCGTTGGTGAAGATCAGCCGCCGCCCCGGCAGGCGCTCGAGCCCCGCCACCAGCTCCGGATCATGCGCCAGGGCGTCCAGCGACAGGTCGTGGAACATGGCGTGGAAGTCGGCCGGATCGACGCCGTGGTGGGCGATCAGTCCGCCCAGGGTCAGTCCGTGCTCGGCCAGGTACTTCTTTTGCAGGGCGTAGGCCTCTGGGCGCGCCAGGCCGGTGACCCGGATCACGAACTCGGTCATCCGCGCCTCGACCTGGCGCATGAAGCCGGTCTCCGCGGGGTAGAGCGTGTTGTCCAGGTCGAAGAGCCAGGTGTCGACGTGCCGCAGATCGATTGTCATGGGCGGATCATCGTGCCGGCGCCATGCTCGGTGAACAGTTCGACCAACATCGCGTGCGGCCGCCGGCCGTCCAGGATCACCACGGCCTGAACCCCGCTCTCAACGGCCGCGATCGCAGTCTCCAGCTTGGGAATCATGCCGCCGGTGGCGACGCCGGACGCGATCGCCTCGCGCGCCTCGGCCACGGTCATCTGGCGGATCAGCTCGCCGTTCTTGTCGAGCACGCCGGCCACGTCGGTCAGCAGCAGCATGCGCTTGGCGTTAAGCGCCCCGGCCAGGGCGCCGGCCACGGTGTCGGCGTTGATGTTGTAGGTCTCGCCCTCGATCGACACGCCGATCGGCGCGACCACGGGGATGTAGTCCTCGTCGGCGTAGATCAGGGCTTCGAGCAGCTTGGGATCGATCCGCGTCGGCTCGCCGACGAAGCCCAGGTCCACCACCTGCTCGATCTGGCTGTCCGGGTCCTTCTTGGTGCGCCGGGCCTTTTCCACGGTGATCAGCCGCGCGTCCTTGCCCGACAGGCCCACGCCGCGCACGTCGGCCTCGGCCCCGGCCAGGGTGATCCAGTTGGCGATCTCCTTGTTGATGGCGCCGGACAGCACCATCTCGGCGACCTCCATGGTGGCCGCGTCTGTCACCCGCAGGCCGTCGACGAAGGTCGATTTCACACCCGCCTTGTCCAGCATGGCCGAGATCTGCGGCCCGCCGCCGTGCACCACCACCGGATGGACGCCCAGCATCTTCAGCAGCACCACGTCGGCGGCGAACAGCTTGGCCACCGACTCCTCGCCCATGGCGTGGCCGCCGTATTTGATGACCACGGTCTCGCGGTCATAGATCTGGATGTACGGCAGGGACTCCGCGAGCGTCTTGGCGGTCGCCCAGCCCTGCTCCTGGGGGTTGTCGGTCACTTCGGCGGCTCCGGCTGATCGGCGCCGTGCGATAACCGACGCGGGCGGCCCTGTCACCCACGCGCGTGCCGCGCTCAGCTCACCTGGGCCGGCATGGCCTCCAGTTCAGCCGGGACGGCGCGCTTCTTCTTCTCGTCCAGGGGAAAGTCGTAGACCACGGTCGCGCCGTAGCGATGCGGCGCCTGGGGATCGCGCCGGCGCTTGTCGAAGGCCAACACCCGGGTGCCCAGCACGAACGCCTCCTTGATGTCGTGGGTGACCATCAGGATCGTCAGGCCGTGCTCGCGCCACAGGCCCGTGATCAGGGCGTGCATGTCCAGCCGCACGCCGGGGTCCAGGGCGCCGAAGGGCTCGTCGAGCAGCAGGATGCGCGGGCGCTTGATCAGCGCCTGGGCGATCGCCAGCCGCTGCTGCATGCCCCCGCTCATTTCGCGCGGGAAGATGTCCAGGCTGTCGCCGAGGCCCACATGCGCGAGCATGGCGGCGGCCTCCTCGCGCGCGGCTCGCCGCCGGCCGCCGAAGAGCCGGGCCAGCACCGGCGCGCGGGCGCATTCCAGGCCGAACACCACGTTGTCCAGCGCGCTCATGTGCGGAAACACCGAATAGCGCTGGAACACCACGCCGCGGTCGGCGTCCGGCTCGGCGCGCAGGGGCTCGCCGTCGAGCAGCACGCGTCCGCGGCTCGGCGCCTCCTGGCCGAGGACCAGCCGCAGGAAGGTGCTCTTGCCTGCGCCGGACGGGCCGACGATGGAGACGAAGGCGCCTTCGTCCACCTCCAGGCTCACCTTCTCGAGCACGATCTTTTCGCCGTACTCGACCCACACGTCGCGGAACGACAGCACCGGACCGCTCATCTGGCCGGCCTCGGATGGGCCCAGGCGTAGGCCGAGCGGCTGAGGAGGCTGAGCGCCAGGTCCATCGCCACCGCCAGCAGCGAGATCCAGACGACGTAGGGCAGGATCACGTCCATCGCCAGATAGCGCCGCACCAGGAAGATCCGGTAGCCCAGCCCGACATCGGCGGCGATCGCCTCGGCGGAGATCAGGTACACCCAGGCCGGGCACAGCGACAGGCGCAGGCTCTCGATCAGGCGGGGCATGGCCTGGGGCAGGGCGACACGCAGCAGCACCTGCCAGGTGGAGGCGCCCAGGGTCTGGGCCTTGACGATCTGCTCCTCGGGAATCGCGGCCACGTGTCCGGCGAGATCGCGCACCATCACCGGCGTCAGGCCTATGAAGATCAGGGCGATCTTGGCGGTCTCGCCCAGGCCGAACACGATGAACAGGATCGGCAGCACGGCGACCGGCGGGACGACCGCGATGGCGGAGACCAGCGGCCCCAGCCCGGAGCGGGCCAGGGGCATCAGGCCAATGCCCAGTCCGAGGATCAGCGTGGTGGCAGTGGAGAGGGTGAGGGCCGCTCCCAGCCGCCGCAGGCTGGCGCGGGTGTCTGCGATTAGGGGAATCTCGCCGGTGCGCGGGTCGGCCTGGAAGGCCATGACCTTGACCGCTTCGCCCATGGCCGCCGGGGTCGGCAGGATGCGGTCGGCGGGATTGTCGGCGTGCCGCGCCGCCGAGGCGACGAGGTAGAGCATCACCAGGGCCAGGATCGGGGCGAGGCCGAGAAAGAGGCGACCACCCCGGCTGGGCCTGACGTTGAGCAAGCGTCGCATAGGGTGGTCGCCTTCAGGGAGCGCGGACGTTAGAGGGCGCCGTCCGCGGCCAGGGTCACAAAGCTCGGATCGAAGCGCAGCTTCACGTTCTGCGGATCGCCGAGGATCTTGCCGCCGGGAAACTCGATGCCGATGTCGTCCACCGACTTGGCGCCCTGGCCGAAGAGCCCGGCCTGGAAGCTGAACTGGCGCACCTTGTCGTTGGCCGCGACGAGGTCGGGGCTGACGGTCGCGGCCAGGGCGTCCTTGGGCGAGTAGTAGAGGTGCGTGGTCTTCAGTTGGGCCTCGTAGCCGGCGAGGTCGGTGCCGGAGAGCTTGGCCATCGCCTCGCGGGCGGCGGCGCCGGCGGCGTCCTGCTGCTGCATCAGGGCCATGGTCTCGTACCAGATGCCGGCCAGCGCCTTGCCGAGGTTGGGGTTGGCCTTCAGCTCATCGGTCGAGACGATCAGCATGTCGAGGATCTCGCCGGGGATCTTGGAGGAATCGAACACCTCGACCGCGCCCGGCTGCTTCTTGATCTCGGAGAGCTGCGGGTTCCAGGGCACCACCGCCGTGGTCTCCGGCGCGGCGAAGGCGGCGACGATGTCGGCGTCGGAGGTGTTGACCACCTTCACGTCGCTCAGCTTCAGCCCGGCGGTCTCCAGGCCGCGGGCCAGGAGGTAGTGGGACACCGAGTTCTCCACCAGGTTCACCGAGCGGCCCTTGATGGCGGCGAGGGTCGCGCCGCCCTTCAGCACGATGCCGTCGTTGCCGTTGGAGTAGTCGCCGATCATGACGACGGTGGAGTCCTTGCCGGCGGCGGCGGGGATGGTCAGGGCGTCCATGTTGGTGGAGGTCACCCCGTCCAGCTTTCCGGCGGTGAACTGGTTCAGGCTCTCGACGTAGTCGTTCACCTGCACGAACTTGATCTTCACGCCGTACTTGTCGGACCACTTCTTCACGATCCCGGCCTGCTCGGCGTAGGGCCACGGCATCCAGCCCGCATAGATCGTCCAGCCGATCTGGTACTCCTTGCCCGCCGGCGCGCTCGCCTCGGCCTTCTCGGCCGGCTTCTGCCCGCAGCTCGCCAGGGCCAGGCCGCACACGGCGGCGGCGGCGGCGATACGCACACCCTTAAGCCATCCCATCATCGGATCCCCTTGCTCTCGGCGGGGCTGCTCTGCGTCCGCCCGTCGGTATTACAGACCGGCGCATTCGTAATAATCCAACAGGCGACCGCGCAGGATCGCCACCGCCGGCCACGGCGCCGAGAAAGCAGGCGCCGGCGCCTCGGATTGCGTGCGGGGCGGTCACAGGCGACGTCTGCGAGCCGGCGGCGGGCCCTCGCCGGGTGTTACGTCCGCGCGCCTTCGTAATATCCGGGCATGGAGGCAGCAGCGCCGTGACCGATCGCGATTTCCAGTCCGTTCCGGTGGTCGACATCGCCGACCTCGCCTCGCCCTCGCCCGAGGCGCGCCGTCTCGTCGCCGAGCGGCTGGGGGCGGCGGCGCGGGAGGTCGGCTTCATCTACGTCACCGGCCACGGGCTCTCCGAGACGCTCTTCCAGGATCTGCTGGTCGCGGCCAGGACGCTCTTCGCCGAGCCGCTCGAGCGCAAGATGGACTGGTACATCGGCCGCTCGGCGAACCACACCGGCTATGTGCCGGAGGGCGAGGAGGTGTTCGCCTCCGGCAAGATCGACCGAAAGGAAGCCTACGACATCAGCCTCGACTGCCCGCAGGGGGATGCTTCGGCGCCGATGCTGGGGGCCAACCTGTGGCCCGACCTGGCCGGGTTCAAGCAGGCGGTCTCGGCCTACTACGCCGCGGTCGCGGCCCTCGCCCGTCGGCTGTTCGCCGGCTTCGCCCTGGCCCTGGACCTGCCGGAAGACCACTTCGAGCCGCACCTGACGCGTCCGCCCAGTCAGCTTCGCCTGATCCACTATCCTTTCGACGCCGTCCCCTCGCCTGACCAGGAAGGGATCGGCGCCCACACCGACTATGAGTTCTTCACCATCCTGCGGGGCACCGCGCCGGGGCTGGAGGTGATGAACGGCCAGGGTCGCTGGATCGACGCCCCGCCCGTGCCCGGCGCCTTCGTCATCAACATCGGCGACATGCTGGAGGCGTGGTCCAACGGCGAGTTCGTGGCCACCTCGCACCGGGTGCGGAAGGTCGCCGAGGAGCGCTACAGCTTCCCGTTCTTCGCGACCTGCGACTATCACACCGTCGTGGCGCCCCACCCGCGGTTCGTCGGCCCCGGGCGGCCCGCCCGCTATCCGCCGATCGTCTCGGGCGAGCACCTCTACGCCCAGACGGTCCGCACCTTCGCCTATCTCAAGGCCCGCGGCGTGGCGGCGGCGGAGCAGGCCGCGCCGGCGTTCGGCCAGGCCGCCCGGCGCGCCGAGCGCGCCTGAGCGCGGCGTCAGGCCAAGCTTGGCCGTGTCGCCGGCGCCGCACCTTGCGCCCCTGCGGCGGTACGACGCCCACAAACCGCTTGTCCAGCCACGGAATCCTGCCCATGGGGTTGAGCCTGTCACAGATTAGTGGTGCAAGCGCCGCATCGCTGCCAATCCATCCGAACCCATGACCGAGCGCCCCCGTCGGCCCATCCTGCATCTCAAGCTCAATCCGGACCGCCCGCCGCCGATCCCGGCGGTTCCTGCGGCGCCGGTCAAGGCCGCCCCCGCCCGGCCCGCCAAGCCGGCGGCGCCTGCGCTGACGGGCGAGGTGTGGAAGTGCAAGCCCTGCGGCGCCGCCATCGCCCTGGCCGACATGCCGCTGGAGGGCGACGTGCGCTGTCCGGGCTGCAACGCCCGCCTGGGCAAGGCCGAGGATTTCCGCGCCGACCCGCCGCGCACCGAGCGGCTGAGGGCGCGCCTCTACAAGCGCTAGATCGATCCCGCCTGCGCCTCAGGCGTCGCGGGGCGCGTCCAGCAGCGCCTCAAGCGTGTCCAGGAGGCGTTCCAGCTCGATCGGCTTGGGCGACAGGGCGTCCATGCCGGCGGCCAGGTACTCGGCCTCGTGGTGGGCCATGGCGTTGGCCGTCAGGGCGATGATCGGCGTGCGGCGCCGTCCGGAGTCTTGTTCCCGTTCGCGGATCGCCCGAGTCGCGGTCGGACCGTCCATGACCGGCATCTGCACGTCCATAAGGATCGCGCTCCAGGTCTCCTGCTCCCAGGCCTGCAGCGCCTGCAGGCCGTCCGCGACCACCCGCACCTCGATGTCCAGTTGCTCGAGCAGGGTGCGAAGCACCAACTGGTTCATGGGGTTGTCGTCCACCGCCAGGATGCGCAGCCGTTCGCGGCGGGCCTCCAGCAGCGGCCGGGCGGCCGGATCGGCCGGCGCCGTGGCGTGCGGCGCCCGCGCCAGCGGCAGGCGGACGGTGAACACCGAGCCCTGACCCTCGACGCTGCGCGCCGTGATCTCGCCGCCCATCAGGGTCGCCAGTTCGCGGCAGATCGCCAGGCCCAGGCCGGAGCCGCCGAACCTTCGGGTGGTGGAGGCGTCGGCCTGGACGAACTTCTCGAACAGGGCGTCGAGCCGGTCCGCCGCAATGCCAGGACCGGTGTCCCGCACCTCGAGCGCCAGACGGCCCCCGTCCACGTAGGCTTTCACCTGCACCGAGCCCGCCGCCGTGAACTTCACCGCGTTGGAGGCCAGGTTGTAGAGAATCTGGCGTACGCGGGTGGCGTCGCCTCGCCAGGCGCCCTCGGCCTGCGGCTCGACAGCCACGGTGAAGGCGAGGTTCTTCTCCAGGGCCAGGCTCTCGAAGGTGCCGCGCACGCTCTCCAGCAGGCGGCGCACGTCGATGACCCCGTCCTCCAGCTCCAGCCGGCCCGCCTCGATCCGCGACAGGTCCAGAAGATCGTTGAGCAGGGCCAGCAGGGTCTCCCCGGCCTGGCGGATGACCGACAGCCGCTCGCGCTGGCGCGCGGGCAGGGCGTCGCGGGCCATCGCCTGGGCCATGCCCAGCACGCCGTTCAGCGGCGTGCGGATCTCGTGGCTCATGGTGGCCAGGAACGCCGACTTGGCGGCGTTGGCCGCGTCGGCCTCATCGCGGGCTTTCTTGAGATTGGCGTTCAGCTGGCGCAGCCGCCGTTCCGAGCGCTTCAGGTCCTCGATCGACTGGGTGATCACCACGCAGCGCACCGGCCCCTCGCCGGCGAAACGCGCCGCGCTCATGCGGAACCACTCGCCGCTGCGGGCGTGGTAGGCGCGCGAATAGGCGTCCTTTCGCCCGTCCAGCACCTTGCGCAGGCCGCGCTCGATCGCGCGCCCGTGCGCACCGGGCAGACGCGCGACGATCTCGAAGAGATTGCCGCCCATGGGGTAGACGTCCTCGCCGCGCAGGGCCGCGCCCAGCGCCTTGAACGCCCGGTTGGCGGCGACGATGTGTCCGTCCTGGTCGATGACGGTGAGCAGGGCCGGCACCCCGTCGACCACGCCCTGGGCGAAGCGCTGCTGTTCGCGCAACTCCTCGGTGGCGTTCCGCTGGGCGGTGATGTCCTGCGAGGCGCCGCGCACCGCCACGCAGACCCCATCGACGAACTCCGGCTCGCCGATGATCCGAAGCCACAGCGGCTTGCCGTCGCCGGCCACCGCCCGGGCCTCGAGGTCGACCATCCGGCCGGTCCGGATGCTCTCGCTGATGTGCGCCTCGACCCGGTCGCGTTCCTCCTCGGCGTAGAGGGTCAGGCTGTCCGCGGCGCTCTCCACCTGGCTCGGCCGGCCCAGCAGCTTCCACAGCTCGCCGCCCCAGCGAACCGTGCGGGTCTTCAGGTCGATGTCCCAGCCGCCCACCCGGGCCAGCCGTGCGGCCGAGCGGACGGCGACCGGCGTCGCCACGTTGCTCTGCTCGATCTGCGCCGAATGGATGTTCTCCACCAGCGTGCCCTGGAAACCCTCCAGGGCGCCGTCCGCGGCGTAGGTGGGCCGCACCTCCAGGTCGATCCAGAAGCGGCGGCCGTCCTTGCCCTGGTTCAGGATCTCGACCCGGAAGCCTTCCTGTGCGGCGATGCGCGCCGCCATCAGGTTCCGCGTCGCCGGGTCCGTCGCCTCGCACTGCAGGAGCTCGCCCGGACGGCGGCCGGCGGCGTCGTCCAGGGTGAAGCCGGTGATGGCGGTGAAGCCCTCGTTGACCCACTCCACCCGGCCGTCCGGATCGCACAGGATGACCCCATGGCGCGTGGTCTCGGCCGCCCGGGCCAGCCGGGCCGCGATCCTGGCGTCCGCGCCAGTCAGCGACTCACCGCGCCAATCGCCGTCCATGCCCCCCTCCTGAACCACCATCATGCCCGATGGAAGTGAAGAAAGGCGAAAGTGGACCTGGGCTTGCGGGCCGACGGATCAGTGGGCGGTGAGCGCCGCCTTCGGATTCTCGCGCTTGCCGGTGCGGCGCACGGGATTGACCAGCGCCGCGGTCAGCGGCGGGGCCTTGTTGCCCCAGGCCGTGCGGACGTAGCTGAGCACCGCGGCGATGTCTGCGTCCGACAGATCGTCGCGGAAGGCCGGCATCCCGCCCTTGCCGTTCAATACGATGCTCGCCGCGGCCGGCGCCGGGCCGAGGGCCACCTTGCTGCCGGCCAGGGCCGGAAAGGCGCCGGGAATGCCCTTGCCGGTCACCTGGTGGCAGGCCGAGCAGTTGTCGAGGAAGAGTTGGCGCCCGTCCGCGGCGGCGGCTCCCGAGGCGCCGAGCGCCAGGCCGGCGAAGGCCAGGGCCAGGGTTCTCATACGGATCATCTGCAGCTCCGGATTGTCTAAGCGCTCAGGCGGCGTGGACGCGCTGGTCCAGCTTGGCGATCTGCTGCCAGGCGGACTCGATGGCGCCGGCCTGCCAACCGGTCAGGTAGCTGAGGTGCTCGCCGGCCAGGTAGATCCGGCCGTCCGGCTCGCACAGCACCGGGTAGGCCTCGGCCCGGGCCTGCTCGTCCCATTGGGCCCAGCCGCCGAGGTTGTGCTCGATCCGGTGCCAGGAGGCGGCGAAAGCCGTCTCGAAGCTGTCCTTGTACTCGGGGAACACCTTCTGGCCGGTGGCCAGGGCCAGGGCGGCGCGGCCGGACACGTCCAGGGCGCTGACCTTGGCCGCGTTGGAGCCGAAGTTGTAGTAGCCGAGGATCACCCCTTTTCGGCCTTGCCAGCCGGTCGAAGGCAGGGAGATCGTCCCCACGTTCGGGTCGTCGGTATAGATGTGGCCGCCGTAGATGTGGTGGTTCTCCTCCCAGAAGCGGGTCTTCATCTGCAGCCCGATCTTGCCGACCAGCGAGTAGGAGACCGCGCCGATGGCGTCCTTGAACTTCTGCGAGACGCCGACGTCCATCTGGCGCAGCACCGATAGCGGGATGGTGCAGATGCAGTAGTCGGCCTGCAGGGTCGAGGTCTTGCCCGTCCCGTCCGTGTAGGTGACCGAGACGCCCGAGCCGTCCTGGCGGATCTGCTTCACCAGGCTGGAGTACTTGATCATCTGGCCGACGCGCTTCTCGAAGGCCTTGGGGATCTGGTCCATGCCGCCGATAGGCTGGAACATCGTGCGCTGCTGTTCGTACCCGGCGACCGAGGACAGGGTGCGCCAGGCGTTGGAATGCAGCACGTCGGTCATGGCGAAGGGCGTGGATTCCTTGCCCGGACCGGGGTCGGTCCCTGCACCCGGGTTCACCGCGAAGCCCCGCCCGTCGGTGCCCTTGTAGGCCAGATCCTCAGTCAGATAGCCCTCGCGGCGCAGGTAGGCGATGAACTGCTCGCGGTCCTCGGCGGTCATCTGCTGGTCCAGGGCGCCCTGCTTGACCTGCTTGGCGAGGATCTCGGCCGAGTAGCCGCGGATGTCGGCGGCCACCTGCCCCTTGCGCACCGGCTTGCCGGCCAGGGGGCCGGAGCCCTTTTCAAAGTAGACGTAGGCCGCGTCGTTGTCATTGACCACGACCTCCAGCGGCACGTTGAACTCCCGCGTGTAGTGCAGGGTCGAGCGGTGGTGATAGGGGATCCGCCAGGGCCCGTGGTTCAGGTAGAGCCCGTCGTCGAAGTCGCAGACCTGCTCTTCGCCGCCCAGTTCCTGCAGCTTGAAGCCTTTGCGCGCGGTCTGGCAGCGGCCGCCGGCGAAGCCGCGCGCCTCCAGCACGGTCACCTCATAGCCGGCCCTGGAGAGCTCGTAGGCCGAGGTCAGCCCGGCCAGGCCCGCGCCCAGAACCACCACCTTCTTGCCGCCGCCCCCGCCGAGGGTGGGGGGCCGCTCGCTGGCCGAGGCGATGCCGAAGCCCAGTGCGCTCATGCCCGCCAGCAGCAGGGCCGAGCCGCCCACGCCGCCCAAACGCTCCAGGAACATCCGGCGGGACATGCCGCCGAAGGCGCTGGCGAAGCTGTCGCTGTTCATGATTGGAAATCCAGGAATGGGGCCCGGGTAGACACCAGCGAGCCGTTGTTTTCACACAAAATGCAAGGTCCCGTCGCAGGGGCGGTAAGGTGGCGCGCGGCGCGGCGGATGAGGATTTTGGCCCAGCCCCCGCGTCGCCCGTGCAAGCGGTTGAACCCGCCCGGCCGCGTCGTCTCAAGCCCGGCGCCCGGCCGCACCCGGCCCGCGCCAATTCCGCCTCATCGAAGGGCAGTCACAGGCTCAGCTGTTCAAGAATCGGCCTCGGGAAGGCCTCGGGCGGCTATTGGCCGCCCAGCGCCCCGACCAGGCGGAAGATGGCCGGCAGCAACAGCACGCCGAGCAGGCAGGGAAAGATGAACAGGATCAAGGGCACGGTCAGCTTGGCCGGAAGCGCCAAGGCCTTTTCCTCCGCCCGCAGCATGCGCTTGGCGCGCATGTCGCTGGAGAACACCGACAGGGTCTCCCCCAGGCTGGTGCCCATGTCCTCGGCCTGGCGCAGCATGGTGGCCAGGGCCCGCGCGTCGTCGATGCCGAGGCGGTCGGCGAAGCCGAGCCAGGCTTCCTTGCGCGACTTGCCGGCGCGCAGCTCCAGGGTCAGGAACCGCAGATGGACGGCCAGGTTCGGGTAGCGGCGCACCAGCTCATCGGTCACCCGGCTCACCGCCGCGTCCAGGCTCAGGCCGGCCTCCACCGAGGCGACCAGCAGGTCCAGAAGGTCGGGGAAGCCCTCGGTGTACTCCAGCTCCCGGGCCTGGCGGCGCATCTTCAGCACCTGGTCGGGTCCCAGCACCGCCGCAGCCGACAGCCCTCCGGCGAGCAGCAGGGGGCCGAGCCCGCCGCCCTTCATCACCAGCGGCAGCAGCAGCACCGTGCCGATGGTCGCCACGATCAGCGCCGCCGCCCGGGCGCCGAGGTAGACGGCGGCCGACTCCCGGCTGAAGAAGCCGGCCCGCATCAGCTTGCTGCGCACCGCCGACAGCTTGGCCGGATCTTTCACCGCCGCCCGCTGGCCCATGCGCAGGAATCCCGCAGTGACCTTGCCGCCCAAGGTGTCGTCGGACCGGAAGGTGGCGGCGCGGGCGGCCTCGACCTGGGCGGTCAGGCGCGCGCGGCGCTGGGCGCGCATGCGCACCTCGCTGGACGCCACCAGCAGGGCGCCGCCGCCGGCGAACGCCAGCAACACCCCTGCGGCCAGGGTCAGGATCTGCTGAAGGCCGGCCGCGTCCATGCCTCAGATCCGCATGTTGATCATCTTGCGGATGACCATGTTGCCGATCAGCATCCACACGCCCAGGCCGGCCAGGCCCACCTGGATGAAGCGCTCGTGGATGACCTCGCCATAGAAATGCGGCGAGGTGATCTGGATGAAGGCCGCCGCCGCGATCGGCGCAGCGGTCAGGATCATCGCCGAGGCGCGACCTTCCGAGGACGCGGCCTTGATCTTCAGGCGCATCTTGTGCCGCTCGCGTACGGTCTGGGCGTTCAGCTTCAGGAGCCCGGTCAGATTGCCGCCGGCACGTTCCTGCAGGCGAACGGTGGCCGCGAACAGGTCGACGTCGGGGTGCTGGCAGCGCTCGCTTATCCGGGCCACCGCCTGCTCCAGGGTGGCGCCATAGGCGATCTCGTCGCCCGCCAGGCCGAATTCCGAGCCGATGGGATCGGGCATCTCGCGCCCCACCAGGGCCACGGCGGTCGGCACGGGGTGGCCAGCCTCCAGGCTGCGCACCACGATGTCCAGCGCCTGGGGAAGCTGCAGGCTGAGCTGCTTGGTGCGACGTCCGGCCATGAACTTCAGGAACCCGAACGGCCCGCCCGCGCCCAGCACGACCGCGCCCGCCGCCGCGCCCAGGAACTTGTGCGTCAGGAGAAGCCCCAGGATCGCCCCGGCGATCGCCGCTCCGGCCGCCGCCGCGGCCCAGACCTTGGGGTCGTAGGGCACGCCAGAGCGCAGGATCAGGTCGGACAGCCAACGCCATTGCGTCCCGCGCTCCCCCGTCGCGGTCAGGCCCCGCTGCTTGCGCAGCTCGACCACCAGTTCGGAGATGCCGCCGACGCGCTCGGCCACCACCAGGCGGCGGTTCACCTTGCGCTTGACGTCCACCACGCGCACCAGGCCGATCAGCGCCTGGGCCGCGGAGAACACCGCGGCGAACACCAGGATCAGATAGACGGCGCGCAGGTCCATGGCCGCCTCAGCCCAGGACCCGGGTGGGGTCGAAGTTGGCGGTGTCGTAGCCGATCCCGCGGCGCAGCATCTCGTCCAGGCAGCGCGGCCGCAGGCCCGAGGCGCGGAACTCGCCATGGACCACCCCGTCGGCCGAGGTGTGGGTGCGCTGGAAGGCGAAAATCTCCTGCATCTGCACGACCTGGCCTTCCATGCCGGTGATCTCCGACACGCTCATCACCCGCCGCTTGCCGTCGGACAGGCGCATCACCTGCACGATCATGCCGACGGCGGCGGCGATCTGGCCGCGCACGGCTTCGGCCGGCAGCTTCATGCCCGACATCGCCACCATCTGCTCTAGGCGGGTGATGGCGTCGCGCGGGGTGTTGGCGTGGATGGTGGCCATCGAGCCTTCGTGACCGGTGTTCATGGCCTGCAGCATGTCGAAGGCCTCCTCGCCGCGGACCTCGCCCAGGATCACCCGGTCCGGCCGCATCCGCAGAGCGTTCTTCACCAGTTCGCGCTGGCGGATTTCGCCCTTGCCCTCGATGTTCGGCGGCCGCGTCTCCATGCGCACCACGTGCGGCTGCTGCAGCTGCAACTCGGCGGCGTCCTCGATGGTGATCAGCCGCTCCTTGTGGCTGATCGCCGAGGACAGGGCGTTCAGGAGCGTGGTCTTGCCCGAGCCGGTGCCGCCGGAGATCACGGTCGAGACCCGCGCCTTCACCGCCCCCTGGAGGAACTCGGCCACGCAGGTGGGCATGGCGCCGAACTCGACCAGCTTTTCGAAGGTGTACGGCTTCTTGGAGAACTTGCGGATCGACACGCAGGCGCCGTCGATGGTGATCGGCGCGATCGCCGCGTTCACCCGGCTGCCGTCGGGCAGGCGCGCGTCCACCATGGGCGAGGACTCGTCGATGCGCCGGCCGACGCCCGCCACGATGCGGTTGATGATCCTGAGCAGGTGGTCGTTGTCGCGGAAGCGGACGGGGGTCAGCTCCAGCTCCCCACGCCGCTCCACATAGACCTGGAACGGCCCGTTGATCAGGATGTCGTTGATGCTCTCGTCCTTGAGCAGGGGCTCGATGGGACCCAGCCCGACCATCTCGTCGTAGACCGACGAGCCCAGCTCCTCCAGTTCCGAGGCGTTCAGCACCATGCGCTCGCCGCGCGCGAAGTCGGCGACCAGGCTCATCACCTGGCGGCGCAGTTCGCCCTCATCGAGCTTGTCCAGCTTGGACAGGTCCAGCTCGTCGATCAGCCGGCTGTGAAGCTTCAGCTTCATCTCCAGCATCTGCTGGCCCGCCGCAGGCTGCGGCGGGGGCGGAGGCGGGGCCGCGGCGGCCAGGATCTGGTCGGCTTCATCGGGCGCAGGCGGCGGCGGCGCGCGGTGCAGGGTGAAGCGTCCCATCAGGCGGCTCTCGGCGCGGCGCCCGCGCGCCGCTCCTCGCGGCCGGCGATGCGCTCGACCAGGGCGTCTACGTCGCGCACGATCTTCGACTTGGGCCGGTGCTGGCTGATCGGCCCGCCCAGGTTGACCGAGGCGGCGGCCGCGTCCCAGTCGGAGCTGACGCCGCCGTCGGCCTTGCGCTGCAGCGCCCGCTCGGCCTCCGCCAGCGACGGCGCGGCCCCGAACATCCGGCTGGCCAGGCGGTTCAGCACGATCCGCGGCCGCGCGCCGGTGGGCAGCGCCTGCTCGATCTCCTCGGACAGGGCGCGGGCGGCCAGCAGGGCCGGCACCGTCAGCTCGGAGATGATCAGCACCTCGTCCGAGCCGGCCAGCACCTCCAGGGTCCAGCCGCGCCGGTGGCGGGGCATGTCGACCACCACGTGGTCATAGGCCTCGCAGGCGATCTCCAGGATGCGCAGCACCGCCTCGCGGCTGATCTCGTCGAACCCCTGCGGGTCGCGGGGACAGGCCAGCAGGTCCAGCCCCTTGCCGATGGGCGTGGCGAAGGCGGCCAGCAGGGCCGCGTCCATGCGCTCGGCCGCCGGGCCGAACGAGGCCAGCCCCATCGCCGGCGTCGCGCCCAGATAGGCCGCCGTCGCCCCGTCGGCGAGGTTCAGGTCCACGAGGCAGACGCTGCGGTCCTTGCGGCTGCGGCGGGCGAGGGCGCAGGCGGCCTCGATGGCTATGGTGGTGGCGCCCGCGCCGCCCACCGCGCCCATGATCGTCCAGCAGCGCGAGCGGGGCCCCGCTGCGGCGCTCGCCTGCGCACCGGCCGCGTCCAGCAGGGCGTAAACCGCGTTAAGCAGGTCCTCGTCGCTGAAGGGCGTCTCCAGCACGTCCGACACCGGCAGGCGCAGAAGGGTGCGCACCAGGCTGGCGGGCAGGCGCGAGCCGAGCAGCAGGGTCGGCGGCGGCGCCCCCTGGGAGGCCAGTTCCGCCAGGGCGCTCGCCAGGGCCGCCTCGTCCGCCCCGTCGGCGTCGATCAGCAGAAGGTCGGTGGTCTCCGCCCGCGCCTCGCCCAGGCGCTCCAGCCGGCCCAGCTCCAGCGCCGCGCCGAAAAGCGGGCCCCGCGCAAGGGCGGGCAGGTCCGGTCCGATGGCCAGCACGCGCCGGCCGAGCAGGCTCCAGTGCGTCACGCCCGGCTACTCCGATACTTGTGGAACTCTGGGCCCGTCACGTCGTGGGCTCCCCGCCGACCGTCGGCTCCAGGAGCCGGTCCAGGGGCTGGCCGCCCAGCATGACCGAGGCCGCCGAGGGTTCGCGGCTGTTGGCGAACGGGGCCGGCGCCAGGGCGTTGACCTCGGCGGCCGAGGCCAGCCTTGGGGTGACGATGATGACCAGCTCGGTCTCCTGGCGCTTCCAGCGTGCAGAGCGGAACAGCATTCCCAGCACCGGCAGGTCGCCCGCGCCGGGCACCTTGCGCACGGCGTTGGAGTAGTCCTGCTGGAAGAGGCCGGCGATGGCGAAGCTCTCGCCGCTGCGCAGCTCCACCGTGGTCTCCGCCCGCCGCACCGTCAGGCTCGGCATGTCGTAGCCCTCGATCGTCAGGCTCGTGCGGCCGTCGATCTGGCTGACCTCCGGGCTCACCTGCAGGCGGATCAGGCCGTTGTCCTCGACCAGGGGCTGGAAGCCGAGCTTCACGCCGAAGGGCCGGAACTCGATCCCGACCTGGTTGTTGCCGGCCGGCACGGGATAGGGGAACTCGCCCCCGGCCAGGAAGCTGGCCTTCTCCCCGGACAGGGCCACCAGGTTCGGCCGCGCCAGGGTGCGCAGGATTCCCTTTTCCTCCAGCACCTGCAGGGTCACGTCCAGGCGGGCGGTGCCCACCGCGCCGCCCACGGTCAGGGCCGCCTGCGGGTCGGAGTTGCCCAGGAGCCCGGTCCCCGAGGCGAAGGAGAAGGTGGAGTTGTTGGCGGCGGCGATGTTGAAGCCCAGGTCCTGCAGCGCCGAGCGGCCCGCCTCGAGCACCCGCACCTCGAGCAGCACCTGCTGGGCCGCGCGCACGGTCAGAGCCGAGGTGACCGCCTCGGGCGCCATCTTTTCGGCCAGGCTCTTGGCTCGGGCCGCGACCGAGGTGTTCGACACCTCGCCGGTCAGGATCACCCCCTGGCCGAGATTGCGCACGGTGATCATCTCGCCCGGCAGGGCTGCGGCCAGGTCGGCCTGGATCGACTGCACGTCATGGCCGACTTCCACGTCGATCACTTCGTGCAGCACGCCGTTGTCGCCGTAGACCAGCAGGTTTGTCGAGCCCAGCGCCTTGCCGCGCACATAGAAGCTGCGATCGGTGGTGGCGACGATCTGCGCCGTCTCCGGCTGGGCCACCACGATGCGCGAGGCCGGGCCGTCCAGGCGGAAGGACAGGGATTTGTCCTTGGGCACGTGGATCGTGCGGCTGGTCGCCGCCTCGGTCGGGAAGGCGTCGGCGCCGGCCGGTCCGGCGCAGGCGAGGAGGGCCGCGGCGAGCGCGCCGGCGGCCACGAGCGGCTTGCGGATCATTGGCCTTCGCCCTCCACCACGGTGATCAGACGAGAGGCCCGCGGCGCGGGGGCCGCGGCGGAGGCCGGCGATCGAGCGCTGCGCGCCGGCGCGCCCGCGATGACTTCGCGGCTCTGCAGGGTGCGGACCTGCGCCACTTCGGTGGAGCCGGTGGGCCGAAGCGCCAGTGAAAGGGTGCCCATGTCCCCGGCGACGGCCAGCTTCTGGGCGTCAGCCATGGTGACCTCCAGGGTCGCGGTGTTGGGCATGGTCGGCTTGTTCGACGTCGGGTCCGCGTTCAGGTCCACGCCTAGGACCCGGATGTTCTGGATCACCACCTGGCTCACCAGCTGCTTCTGCACGTCGTCGGTGGACAGGTCGCGGGTCAGCACCACGTCGACGTGATCCCCGGGCAGGGCGTGGCCGCCCACGCCGGAGACGTCGGTGACGCGGATGGTGTAGGCCCGCATGCCCTCGGCGATCTCGGCGGCCACCGAGGCGCGCGCGCCGGGGCCGCTCAGCTTGGCCGGCAGCAGGGGCTCGCGCTCGGCCATCGGCGTGATGGCCACGGGCGGGCCGCCGTTGTCCTGCGAGAGCACCGCCTCGATCGAGCCGAACGCCCCTTCGGGCACGGCGCTTTGCGGATAGTGGACGAGCTTCAGGTGGCTGGCTTCGAGCCGTTCGCCATAGGGGATGGCCTTGGCCGCCACCACCACCGGCTCGCCGCGGGGCGGCGCCTGGACGGCCGCGCTCGCCGCCGAGGCGGCGGCCGCGGTCTTGTTCGGCAGCACCGCCTTGGCGACGACCAGGGCCGCCAGGCCCAGCAGGGCCGAAGCCCCCAGACTTGCAATCGTGACTACCCGCATCGCCCCCACGCTACGGACCGTTTGTGCGGCCTTCACGATACGGAGCGAGAACTTGCGCAACCGCGAACAAACGCGGTGAAGCCCCGTCAACCTTGACGAGAGATTGAGGCGGCCCCGCGACGGGGCGGCGTCACGGCTGGGCCGGCGTCAGGCGGATCACGGTCTCGGTGGCTTCCTCGACGGCGCCGCGGGAGTAGACCAGCGGCACGTATTCCCCCGCCGCCCAGAGGGGGAACAGGTCCTTGTAGTGCGGGCTGGACGGGTTTCCCGACTGGCCAGGGGTGTTCACCACCCGGCTCTTGTCCCAGTCGCCCACGTCCAGGACCATTCGGAACGAGGCGCCTGCCGTTACGCGGAAGTCGTTGGGCCGCCAGGTCGCCGCCAGCGGCGTAAGCGCCGTGCCGGCCAAGGGCGCCGGGCCCGCGGTCATGCGCGCCTTGGTCGCAGGATCGGCCAGCGGCGTAAGGGCGTGCTCGAACTTGACCTGGTGCAGGCGCCCCCACGACCAGGTGGAGACGTCGGGCCCCATCCGCTCGCGAAGTTCGGCGTAGGCGGCCTTCAGGCTGTCGGTGAGGATCGCGTCGCGCTCGCCCTGCGCCCCCGGTCCGAGCGCCTCCAGATAGTCGATCACCGCCGCCAGGTCGCCGGCGCCGATCAGGGCCTGCGCGGCCTTGGGCGCGGCGTGGGCGACCGTCGCCCGCCCGAGGTGCTTGGTGGTCCAGGTCTCGAACAGCGCAGCGCCCGCGCTGTCGGCGCTCACATGCCGGTCCCAGTTGCGCAGCAGGTCCAGCGCGGCCTTGGCGTCCCGGTCCCGCCCCTCGAGCCGCGCCGTCAGCGCCAGCAGCGGCCGGGCGGTGACGTCCACCACGTCGGTCTGCAGGGCCATGGCGTCGGCGACCGTCAGCTCGGTCTTGGCCGCGAGCACCTCGGCGATCCGCGTCATCCGGGCATTGTTGGACCATTCGAAACCGACCTTGCGCTCGGCGTAGGGATAGCCCTCGGGCAGGTTCATCTGGTTGGCGGTGGCGATCCAGCCCTGCGCCGGATCGTAGAGGCTGGGCAGTTCGCTGGCTTTCAGGAAGCCGCTCCATTCGAACCGGCCGTCCCCGGGGACCGGCAGCAGGCCGTCCCAGTTCCCGCGCCGGGGCGCCCGCCCGGCGGCCATCCAGCCGATGTGGCCGGAGGTGTCGGCGTAGACCTGGTTCTCGGATGGGGCGCCCCAGGTCTCCAGGGCCGCGGTGAAGCCGGCCCAGTCCTTGGCGGTCATGTAGCCGGCCGAGCCGAAATAGGCGGAGGTCCCGGGCTCGGCCCAGACGCTGCGCACGGCGAAGGCCCGGCGCTTGGCCGCTTCGACGGCGAGCACCGGCCCGTGGCGAGTGAACTGCAGGGTCACCTCCCGCGGCGCCTCGCCCTTGACCTCGATGGTCTCGCGCTCGACGCGGAAGGGCTCCCAGCCGTCGCCGTAGCGATAGCGGCCCAGCTCCTGCGGGTCGGTCTCGTAGACGTAGAGGTCCTCCTGGTCGGCGGCGAAGATCGTCAGGCCGAAGGCGATCGTGCCGTTGTGGCCGATGGAGACCCCCGGCAGCGCCGGCTCCCCCGCGCCGATCACCGAAAAGCCCGGCGCCTCCATGTGCACGATGTAGCGCAGAGAGGGCGCGCCGTGCGCCCGGTGCGGGTCATTGGCCAGGATCGGCCGCCCGGTGGCCGTGCGCGACCCCGACACCGTCCAGTTGTTGGAGCCGATCGCTTCGGGCGGCAGGTCGCTGGCCAGCTCTGCGGTCTTGCCCGGCCCTGCGCTGAACGCGACCGAGGCGGTGGCCAGGTCATAGTCCTTCAGCACGTCGGCCGGCACGTCGCAGGGATCGAGGCCGGCCGGCACGGCCGGGGTCCAGGCCGGCTCCAGCTTCTTGTAGAGCTGCGCGGCCTCCAGCCCCGCCGCGCAGGCGATCTGCGCGCGCTTAACCTCGGCGGACAGGTTGCGGGTCAGGCCGTGGCTGCGGATGCGCACGACGTCTTCCGGCCGCCATAGGTCGGGCTGCGAGCCGGCGATGACGAACTCCTCCGGCAGTGGGCGCTCGCCGTCGCGGATCTCCTGGACGAAGGCGTTGACGCCGGCGGTGAACGCCTCGGCGTAGGTCTTGGCGTGCGGACCGTAGGCGGCCCATTCGGCGTCCATGTCGCCGCGATAAAGGAACAGCCGCGCGGCGCGGTCCTGCTCCACATAGGCCGGGCCGAAATCGCGGGCGAGCAGGCCCAGGCCCCGCTTGCGCCACAGGTCCACCTGCCACAGCCGGTCGCGGGCCACGTTGTAGCCCTGCAGGAACAGGGCGTCGCGCACGCTGGCTGCATAGATGTGGGGCACCCCCCAGCGGTCTACGCGGATCTCCGCCGGCGCACCCAGGCCCGCCACCGCCCGGCTCTCCTCGGCGGGCGGGGCGGCGTGGGCGGCGCTCGACAGCAGGGCCGCGGCCAGGGCGGCCAGGGCCGGGCGGCGGACGTCGAAGGTTCGATGGGTCATGCGCGGCTCCCCCTGTTTCCGGCGTGATCCGGATTCCGCGCCTAGCTGATCAGGCGCGGGGGCCGCTGGCAACGTCCGGCGGCGTGCGGCTCAGGCGATCAGCCGCGCCACGGCGGCGCGCAGCACCTCGCTCGCCTCGGCCTGGGAGAGGTTCTGTTCGAAGCGCAGTCGGGCCCAGGCCTCGAAACTGAGCAGAAGGTCCAGCGCCTCGAACAACCTGGGATCCGGCAGTTCCTCGATCGGAACCACCCGCTCCAGGATCTCGCGCAGGCCCACCACCAGACGGCGGTTGTCGTTGCCCAGGAAGCGGGAGCGGTGGCGATAGACGTCCGAGGCGCGCTTGAAGGGAGCGATCCGCTCGAACACCGTAAAGCGGCGGTCCACCAGTTCCAGCACCCGCCCCCGCCAGTCCGCGGCGATGAACGGCGCGTCCTTGATGCGGTGGACCTCGGTCTCGATGACCTCGGACATCTCGCGGTACAGGCTGTCCATGTCCTTGAAGTGGCGAAACACCGTGCGCAGGCCCACCTGGGCGCGGCCGGCCACCTGTTCGGCGCTCGGGGAGACCTCGCCCTCGCGGATCAGGGCAAGCATGGCCGCCACAATGCGCGCGCGGCTGTCCTGCGAGCGCAGGCGCCGGCCGTCCTTTTCCTCAGACGGCTGAGGTTTCGTCTCGATCGTGGCCGTGCGCTCGCCGCTCAACGCCGTCTCCTTGCCTTGCGCCGTGATTAGCGAGGCTGGAGGCCGAGGGCCAGGGGTCAGGGGCGCATCGCCGAGCGATTCGACAGGCTGATCGTCGCTTCGTTCGCCGGCAGGCTCACGAGGTCCCCGTCCCGCCCAAGGCGCAGGCGGCCGTCGAACCGCATGCGCGCCTCGCCCAGGAACGGCCCCTCCAGGGCGGCGACAGGCAGGGCCGGAACGATGTGGGTCAGGAGCAGCATCTTGACCCCTGCGGCCTGGGCGACGTCCGCGGCCTGCTCGGGGCTGGTGTGGTAATCGAGGATGTCGTGGAACACCTTGGCCAGGTTGGCCGCGCCCGCCTTGCGCGCGGCCTCTTCCTGCAGGCCCACCAGCGTCGGCGACAGCGCTTCGTGCACCAGCACGTCGGCGCCCCTGGCGGCGGTTTCGACGGCCTTGGACGGGGCGGTGTCGCCGCTGATCACGACGCTGCGGCCCTTGTAGACGAACTTGTAGCCGACCGCCGGTTCGACCGGGTCGTGATCCACGGCGAAGGCCGTGACCTTCAGGTCGGGGGACTGGATCAGCACCGTCTCGCCTCCGTCCGCCGCCACGGTGAATGGGCGCGGCGCGGCGCCGAAGCCCTCGGGCGGCACGACCGCCGGGCCGTGGTGGGCGATCCGGTAGCCCTGGTCCAGGGCGTAGGCGTCCATGAAGCCCTTGACCACGGCCTCGACGCCCGGCGGGCCGTAGACGGGCAGCGGCGCCCGCGCCGCTCCGCCGGCCCAGTGCTGCAGCATCACGCCGCCCAGGCCGTCGATGTGGTCGGAGTGGTAGTGGGTCAGCAGCAGCGCCTCCGCCCGTGCGGGCCGGAAGCCCATCATCGTCAGGCCCTTGGCCGCGCCTTCCCCGGAGTCGACGATGAACATGCGCTTTCCGGCGATCACCATGGCGCAGGGGCCGTTGCGCTTGGGGTCGGGCAGGGGCGAGCCGGTGCCGCACAGCCCCACGTGCAGCCCGTCCGGAAGGGCCGCGATCGGATCGCGCCCCAGGTTCGCCGCCAGCACCCGGCGCATCATGCCGGTCGCAAGCTGGCCACGGGCCAGCCACGCCGCCGCGCCGGCCGCCAGGACCAGCCCCAACGCCACGAGCAGGACAATTCTGATCGAACCCCGGGCCGCCATCGCCGCCTCCCTGTTGACCGCGTCGGGATATAATGACACGGATATTGTCATAACTTCGCCCTCAGGCGGGCGATGTCAAGCCAGGGGTGGAGACATGAACGTCCTGCGCACGCCGGATGAGCGCTTCGAGGGTTTGGCCGACTGGCCGTTCGAACCGCATTATCGGGAGGTCCGCGACGCCGACGGGACCTCGCTTCGCATCCACTATGTCGACGAGGGGCCCGGCGCCGCCGACCCGATCCTGCTGATGCACGGGGAGCCCTCCTGGAGCTACCTCTACCGCAAGATCATTCCGCCGCTGGCGGCGGGCGGGCATCGAGTCGTGGCGCCCGACCTGATCGGCTTCGGCCGCTCCGACAAGCCGGCCGCCCGCGCCGACTACACCTACGAGCGGCACGTCGCCTGGATGAGCGCCTGGGTCACCGCCCTGGACCTGAGGAACATCACCCTATTTTGCCAGGACTGGGGCGGGCTGATCGGCCTGCGCCTGGTCGCCGCCTTCCCCGAGCGCTTCAAGGCGGTGGTCGCCGCCAACACCTTCCTGCCCACGGGGACCGGCTCCTCGGCGGGCTTCGACCAGTGGCTGGCGTTCAGCCAGAACGTGCCGGTGCTGGCCGTCGGGGCCCTGCTGCAGGCCGGTTCGGTGCGCGAGCTGACCGACGCCGAAGTGGCGGCCTACGACGCCCCGTTCCCGGACGAGAGCTACAAGGCCGGCGCCCGCCAGTTCCCGGCCCTAGTGCCGATCACCCCCCAGCATCCTTCAGTGGCCGAGAACCTGGAAGCCTGGAAGGTGCTGGAAGCGTTCGACAAGCCGTTCGTCACCGCCTTCAGCGACGCCGATCCCGTAACCAAGGGCGCGGACGCCCCGTTCCAGGCGCGCGTGCCCGGCGCGATGGGCCAGGCCCACGTGACCCTGCGCGGCGGGCACTTCCTGCAGGAGGACAGCCCCGCCGAAATCGCCGCCCTGCTTGATCGCCTGGCCAAAGCCTGAGGAGGAGCCCCCATGAACGTCGAAAACGCCGTCATGCCCACCATGGACCAGATCGCCGCCACCTTCCACGCGCCGGAAGCGGGCCCGTTCGTGATGGTCAATCTGCTCAAGTTCCGTGAGGTCGCCGACTACGCCAGCGGCGAGAAGGTGTCCGGGCGCGAGGCCTACCTGCGCTACGGCGACCGGGTGCGGGTCCTGGCCGAATCCCTCGGCGGGCGCGTGATCTATTCCGGCGCGGTGACTGGCCTGATGCTGGGCCAGGTCGAGGAGCTGTGGGATGCGGTGGCCCTGATGGAATACCCCTCCCGCGCGGCCTTCCTGGCGATGACCCAGATGCCGGAGTTCCACGAGATCGAGGTGCACCGCGCCGCCGGCCTGGCCGGCCAGCTCAACATCGAGACCCGGGCCATGGCCGCCGGCTGAGACGGGCGGGAAGGCGCCCTTCCCCCGCCGGGGAGGGCGCCGGGCCCTAGATCTCCACCATGTCGAAGTCGGCCTTCGGCGTGCCGCAGAGCGGACAGATCCAAGTGTCGGGAATGTCCGCCCAGCGGGTTCCCGGCGCCAAGCCTTCGCCCGGGTCGCCCGCTTCCTCGTCGTAGAGATAGCCGCAGGTGCGGCACTGCCAGGTCTTGTAGGGCTCTGCCGTCACGCGCGCCGCCTCAGTGCATCTTGAAGCGGATCGGCACCGCCTTGGGGCCGCAGACGAAGGACGCCTGCATGTTCTTCGGCTCGCCGTCCAGCTCCACCGATTCCAGCCGCGGCAGCAGCTCTTCCCACAACAGGCGCATCTCCATCCGCGCCAGGTGCTGGCCCAGGCACACGTGGGCGCCGTAGCCGAAGGCCACGTGCTTGTTGGGGGTGCGCTGCACGTCGAACTTGAACGGATCCTGGAACACCGCCTCGTCCCGATTGCCCGAGGGATAGGACAGCATCAGCCAGTCGCCCTTGGCGATCTTGCGCCCGGCCAGCTCGGCGTCGGCGGTCGCCGTGCGCATGAAGTGCTTCACCGGCGTCACCCAACGGATGGATTCCTCGATCAGGCCGCCGATCAGCGAGGGGTCGGCCTTGACCTTGGCGAACTGCTCGGGGTTCTCGGCCAGGGCCCACAGGGCGCCCGCCGTGGTCGAGGAGGTGGTGTCGTGGCCGGCGGTGGCGACGATGATGTAGTAGCTCATCGCCTCCAGGTGGCCGAGCGGCTGGCCGTCGATCTTGCCGTTGGCGATCACGCTGGCGATGTCGCTGCGCGGCTTGGCCCGGCGGTCCTCGGTGATGGCGTTGAAATAGGTCATGAAGTCCATGACCACCGACTGGATGGTGTCCACCCCGGTGTTGACGTCGGCGTCGCGCACCTCGGTCCCCGTCCGGTTCAGCTCCGGGTCGGCGCTGCCGAACAGCTCCTGGGTCAGCTTCAGCATCCGCGGCTCGTCGCTCTCGGGGACGCCGAGCACCTCCATGATCACGTGCAGCGGATAGAGGAAGGCCACGTCCCGGGCGAAGTCGCAGCGTCCGCCGTGCTCGGCCATGCGGTCGACGAAGCTCTTGGCGATCTCGCGGATTCGCGCCTCCAGGGGCCGCAGGTTCTGCGGCACGAAGGAGCCCTGGGTCAGGCGCCGGTAGTTCATGTGGTCGGGGTTGTCCATCTGCACCAGCGAGCGCACCAGGTGCGGGCTGCCGCCCATCATCTCGCGCACCTTGCGGTCGGCCTCGATGGTGGTCAGCACGGTGGAGCGGTCGCCGTTGTGGAACAGTTCGTTCTGGCGCTCGACCTCCAGGATGTCGGCATGGCGCGTGACCACCCAGAAGGGGTCGAACCCCGCCGGCTGGGCCTGTTCGAGCGGCGCCTCGCGCCGCAGCCACGCAAAGGCTTCGTCCACCGGCTTGCCGGCCGCATAGGCCTTCGGATCGACGATGGTGTCGGCCACGTCCTGGGGAATGGTCACGTCTGGCTCCCTGATGCGCGCGCCGGTCTCCAGGCCGGCCGTCGATCGAAGCATTCCATCAAGTTGCTGGACGTTCAACAAATAAGTAAGCTCGCCGCATGACTGCTTCGCGTCCAGCCGCACGGCCCCGCCGCACCCAGGCCGAACGCCGCGACCAGTCCGAGCGCCTGCTGCTGGCGGCGGCCGCCGGCCTGATCGACGAGCGTGGCGTCGGCGCGGCCACCTTCGAGAACATCGGCCAGCGGGCCGGCTACAGCCGCGGGCTAGCGGCGCAGAAGTTCGGCTCCAAGCAGGGGCTGATCGAATCGCTCATCGCCCAGCTTCAGGCGCGCCTGCAGGACCAGCTCGACGCCCGCGACGTCGACGGCCTGCCGGCGCTGGACGCCATCCTCGCCTTCGTCGACGTGTTCCTGCGCAACCTGGCCGAGGACGGCGAGGCTCGGGCCTACTTCATCCTGATGGCCGGGGCGATCGGAGACCTGTCCGACCAGCGCGCGCCCTTCGCCAAGGCCCACGTGGAGGTGGAGCGAAAGCTGGAGTCCCTGGTCCTGCGCGGCCAGGCCGAAGGGGCGATCCGCCCGGAGATCGACGCCGACGCCGCGGCCCTGATGATCGGCGCCCTGCTGCTCGGCCTGTCCATGCAGCTCCTGATCGACCCGAAAATGGACCTCGAGCCCATCCGCGAGACCAGCCTGGCGGCCCTGCGGCAGAGCTTCGCCGCCGGCTGAGGCCGCTCAGCCGGTGTTGCGCAGGCCCGCGGCGACCCCGTTGATCGTCAGGTGGATGCCCTCGTGCACCAGCGGGTCGTCGTCGCCGCCGCGGCGGCGGCGGATCAGCTCCACCTGCAGGTGGTTCAGCGGGTCGATGTAGGGGGCGCGGCCGCGGATCGCCGCCTGGAGCGCCGGATTGGATTCCAGCAGGCGCGGCTGACCGGTGATCTGCAGCAGCAGGTCGTGGGTCGCCTGCCAGCGGCCGCGGATGCGCCCGAAGATCGCCTGGCCCAGATCCTTGTCGGGCACGAGGTCGGCGTAGCGCTGGGCGATCGCCATGTCCGACTTGGCCAGCACCATCTCCAGGTTGGCCAGGGCTGTGGCGAACACCGGCCATTCGTGCGCCATCTCGGCCAGCTGCTCCACCGGCGCGCCGGTCTCCTCGACGGCGGCGGAAAAGCCGTACCAGCCGGGCAGCATCATCCGCGCCTGCGCCCAGGAAAACACCCACGGGATCGCCCGCAGGTCCTCGATGCGCGCCGAGGCCGTGCGCGAGGCGGGCCGGCTGCCGATCTTCAGGTCCGAGATTTCCGAGATCGGCGTGGCGGCGCGGAAGAACTCCAGAAACCCTGGCGTCTCATAGACCAGGCCGCGATAGGCCCGCATGGCGGCGGCCGACAGCTCCTCCATCACCGGCGCATAGGTGGTGCGCGGCGCGGCGCCCGCGCGAGCCGGCCGCAGCGAGGCCAGCAGCACCCCGGCGGTCAGGCTCTCCAGGTTCTGCCGGCCCAGCTCGGGGTCGGCGTACTTGTTGGCCACCACCTCGCCCTGTTCGGTGATGCGGATGCGCCCGCGGACCGAGCCCTCCGGCTGGGCCAGGATCGCCTCGAAGCTGGATCCCCCGCCACGTCCCACCGCGCCGCCGCGGCCGTGAAAGAGCTGCAGCTTCAGCCCGGCGTCCGCGGCCACGGCCACCAGGCGGATCGAGGCCTGGTGCAGTTCCCAGGTCGAGGTCAGATAGCTGCCGTCCTTGTTGGAGTCCGAATAGCCGATCATCACCTCCTGCACGCCGCGGGCGCTCAGCATCCGGGCGATCAGCGGCAGGCCGAAATAGGCGCGCATGGTCTGCGGCGCGGCTCTCAGGTCGGCGATGGTCTCGAACAGCGGCACCGACAGGACGTCGCTCGAAGCCGGCTCGCCGGGGTGGAACAGGCCCACCTCCTTCAGGAGCAGGTAGACCTCCAGCAGGTCGGACACCGAGTCGGTCTTGGAGATCACATAGGTCACGATGGCCAGGGGGCCGTAGGCGGCCCGCATGTCCGCCGCCGCCTTCGCCACCTCGTACTCCTTCAGCGTCTCCTCGCTGTAGGCGTTGAACGGCGAGAACAGCAGCCTGGGGCTCTGCAGCTCCTCGACCAGCAGCGCCACCCGCGCCGCCTCGTCCAGCGCCAGATAGTCCGCACAGGCGCCGGCCCTGGCCAGGAGGTCGGCCGCCACCCGTTCGTGCACGTCGGCGTTCTGGCGCAGGTCGACCGTCGCCAGGTGGAAGCCGAAGGTCTCCACCGCACGGATCAGGCGCGGCAGCCGCCCTTCGGCGAACACCGCACCGTGCGCCCGGGTCAGCGAGTCCTGCATCACCTTCAGGTCGGCGATCAGCTCGTCCGCCGAGGCGTAGGGAACGACCCCTGCGGGCGCGCGCGTGGTCGGCGTCTCGCCCGTCAGCCGCCAGCGCGTGGCCGTCAGGCGCCGGTGCATGCCGAACAGGGCGCGGCGATAGGGCTCGTCCGCCCTCTGCGGGGAATCGTCGCCCGAGCTGTCGGCCAGCGCGGCGAGCTCGGCGGTCACCGGCGTCAGCCGGTCGGAGAAGGACAGTTCCCCTCCCAGGGCGTGGATCTCGTCCAGATAGCGGCGGATCGCCGCCCGGGATTGCTGGCGGAAGGCCTCGCGCAGGGTGTCGGCCGTGACGTTGGGGTTGCCGTCGCGGTCGCCGCCGACCCACGAGCCGACCCGCAGGAAGCTCGCCAGCGGGCGGTCCGCGCCCAGCAGCTCCGACCACTCCGCATAGAGTCCCGGCAGCTCGTTCAGGAAGCTGCGCTCCATGTAGGTGACGGCGTTCTCGATCTCGTCCTTAACCCCCAGGCCCGCATGGCGCAGGAGCCGCGTCTGCCAAAGGATGGTGATCTGGCGGGCCAGGTCGCGCTCCACACGTTCGCGCTGCGCCTCGTTGCGGGCGGAGTCGTGGGCGTCCAGGTCGCGGGCGATGGCGCTCACCCTGTCGATCACCGCGTGGCGGCGCACCTCGGTCGGATGGGCTGTCATCACCGGGGCGATCAGCGCCTGGTCGAGGAAATCGGCCACCGCCCGGGCGTCGAACCCGCGCTGCGCGAGCTCGGCGAGCGCCCCCTTCAGGTTGTCGACCCCGCCGTCGCTGCGGCCCTGGCGCAGGGCGCGGCGCGCGCCGTGGTCCTCGGCGATGTTCGCAAGCTGAGAAAAGCAGGCGAAGCTCTGCACGAAGCGCACCGTGTCCGGCAGGCTGAGGCTCGCCAGCATGCGGTCCAGCGCCTCCGCGTCGGCCTCGCCGCCGAAGTGGTGGGCGACCGACGCCCTGCGAATTTCCTCGATCTGGTCGAACAGGGCCTGGCCGTTTTCCAGCCGGATCACATCGCCCAGGATGCGGCCGAGGAGGCGGATTTCGTCGCGGGATCGCATGGCGGGGGGCTCCATGGAGCGGCGGAAAACCCACCCTAGCCCAGGGGGACGGCCCTGCGTCCAGACGCGAAGCGGAAATCTTCGGGCGAGGGAACGGGCGTTCGGCGCCATGCGACCGCGTCTTTGAGATTGACGAGAGCCCAGGGCAGGAGGATGCTTTTGCGAGTCATTCGCAAATAAGGCCAGACTATGAACGTCCGTCCCGATCCCGCCGCCCCCGGCGATCTGCGCGAACTCACCTATGGCGAGCACCTGGTGATCTGGGCCATGCGCGCCTTTGTCGCCGGGCGGATCGACTGTCCCGTGGTGGTCCGCGAGTTCGAAACCGCCTGCGGCGCCCTGGCGGTGGAGGCGCGCCGCGCCTTCCTCGTCTTCGCCCAGCAACTGGTCCTGCGCGGCCGTCGTCGCATCGCGGTCAGCGTGCCCGGCCGGCTGGCCCTGACCCGAGACGAACAGCAGATCGCCGCCCTGTTCGCCGACGCCCAGGCCGGGGACCAGGCAGGATTCGACGCACGCCTGGCCTGGCTGATCGCCCGCCCGCCAGAGCCCCCGTTCCAGGCGGCCGCCGGCGTGGTCGCCCAGGCCCTGGCCATGAGCGGCCGGCGGTTGCGCCAGGCCGAAGTCGGCTCGCGCCCCGCCCAGGCCCGTGCAGTGGCGGTCGCAGCCGGGCGGTCGGTCGCATGAGGGCCCGTTCCGATTTGCCCGGCCCGTCCGGACTGTGGGACGGCGAACGCCTGCTTCTGGCCGGCCTCAGGGCCTGGGCGCGCAGCCGCTGCAGCCGCCGCGCGCCCGACCGCAGCGTTCGCGAGGCCATCGCCTGCGTGTCCTCCGACCGGGTCGGCGCCCTGTTCGCGGCCCTGATGCAGGCGGTCGAAAGCGGCGGCCGGCGCCCGCTCCAGGTCCATCTCGGCGCCTGCCCCGGCTACGCCGACGACGAGCAGCGCCTGGTCCTGGCTTGCGGCGTCTGCGCCGTCGCGCCGGACATCGCCGCCCGGCTGCTGGAGCCTCTCGTCCGCGACGCCGATTCGGTGGTCTGCCTGGCCCGTGCGCTGAACACGGTGCTCGCCGTCGAGGGCCTCAGCCTGCCGGTCCGCCTGTTCGACGACACCCCGGCCGCCCCGACGATCCACTGACCCGTCAGGGGATCAGCATCTGCGCCAGGGACTCCACGTGGCGGTCGATCACCTCCCGGTCGGCGGGATCGACGCCCCACATCCGCTTGGCCTGCGGCCCCGCGGCGAAGAAGAACTGAGTCGCGCCCAGGATGATATAGACCAGGCTCGCCAGAGGCGCGTTGACGGGAACCAGGCCGTGTGTCTGCAGGAAGCGCACGAACGCCTCATCGGCGTCGCCGAACCGGGCGCGGTGCTCCTCGATCATCCAGGCCAGCCGGTCGCCGTCGCGAAAGGCTTCCTGCACCATCAGACGCGCGTGCTCGGGGTTCCGCGCCCAGTAGCGGGCGCGACGACGGATCGTCTCGCGGCCATAGGTCCGGGGATCGGCGAAGGCCGCATCGTCAGGCGAGGGCAGCTCCAGCGCCTCCATCTCCTGGTCGAACAGCTCCGCCACCACGGCCCGCCAGAGCAGTTCCTTGCTCTTGAAGTGGTACTTGATCAGCGCGTGATGCACGCCGGCCCCGGCGGCGATCTCACGGGTCGAGGCGCCGTCGAACCCCTTGCTCGAGAACTCCTGCAGCGCCGCCTTGAGAATGCTGGCCTGCGTCGCCTCCCGCTGCCTTACGCGCGCGTTCACTCCGACCCCGTTTGCGGACAATCCCCTATGGTTGCACCTTCGCGGCGCGCGCGAGTCCTGGCAATTCGCAATCGACGCCGTTGCGGCGGGAATCTCGGTCAGCCGCCCGCCTGGACGCCGAACAGCGCGCGCAGATAGGGGTTGAGCAGCCGGCCCTGCGGATCGAGCCGCCGACGCACCTCCAGGAAGTCGTTCCAGTTCGGATAGAGGGCGGCCAGTTCGGCGGCCTTCAGGCTGTGCAGCTTGCCCCAGTGCGGGCGTCCGCCATGCCGGCGCAGGATCGGCTCTACCAGGCTGAACAGAAAGGCGTGGTCGTCCTTGTAGTAGGCGTGGATGGCGATGGAGCCTCGGGGGCCGCCCTGGAATGGCGAGAGCCACGCCTCGTCGGCGGCGATCCTGCGAAGCTCGATGGGGAAGAACACATCCGGCCGGCTCGTCTCGATCGCCTCCAGCACCTCGCGCAGGGCCGGGAGCTGGGCGTCCGTCGGCAGGTGGTACTCCATCTCGTTGAAGCGCACCGGCCGTTCGGTCGACAGCAGCTTCCAGCCCTCGTCGATCGCCTCCTCGGGCTCCACCCCCGACAGCAGCGCCTTGGCCGCGGCCTTGCGTAGGGGCGTGGAGAAGCCGGTCAGGTTGCGAAGCTGCCTCAGCGCCTCGAGGAAGGCGTCGTCGCTCGAGGCCTTCGCCGCCATGGCGGGCGCGTCGGTCTCGTCGTGGGTGATGTTGGCGCAAAGGTCGGTGAAGGGGACGGCGTAGAACTCGAAATTGCGGTGCGCCGCCCAGCGCGCCTCGGCCTGGGCCAGGGTCTCCTCCAGCGGCTCCACCCAGACCTTGCGGTGCAGGCGCCGGTTGGGCGAGGTCGCGAGCCGGACCTGGGTGATCACCCCCAAAGCCCCCATCGACACCTTGGCCGCCTGGAACACGTCCGGCTCGCGTTCGGCGTCGCACTCGATGACCTGGCCGTCGGCGGTGGCCAGCCGAAGCATCCGCGCGTCCGAATGGATCGCGCCCAGCTTCACGCCGGTGCCGTGGGTGGCCGTGCCCATGGCGCCGCCCAGCGACTGCTTGTTGATGTCGGGCAGGTTGGGCATGGCCAGGCCCTTTTCCGCCAGGGCGGGCCCCAGGGCGCCCAGCCGCGTGCCGGCCCAGACCAGGGCCTCGTCCCCCTCCCATCCGGCCACGCCGGCGAGCTGGTCCAGCGTCATCAACGCGCCGGACGTGGGGACCAGGGCGGTGAAGGAGTGCCCGGCGCCGACCACGCGCACCGGGGCGGGGGCCGTCTTCAGCGCCTCGGCCGCTTCGGCCTCGCTGGCCGGCGCCAGGCGGCTGGTCGGATAGGAGTGCTCCACCCCCGACCAGTTGCGCCACAAGAGGCGGCCTTCGCCGTCCACGCTCGGCGGCGCCGGCGGTTCGGGCTTTTCGCGGGTCGCCAGCCACACGCCGCCGGCGCCGGCCGCCACGACGCCCGCCGCGCCGCCCAGGAGGGCCGCTCGCCTGGAGATCATCGCTCATCCTCCTCTTGTGCCGCCAGGAAGCGGATCAGGCGCTTCAGGTCGTCGGGGCTGCAGGCCGCGCACTGGCCGAGGGCCGGCATGCCGCGATAGCCCTGGATCACGTGATCCAGCAGCACCGCCTCGCCCTGTTTCCAGCGCGGCGCCCAGGCGGCCTTGTCCTGCACGATCGGGGCGCCCGAGTCGGCGGTGACGTGGCAGGTCTTGCACGAGCCTTCGTAGAGCTGAGCCAGGCGCGCATCGGCCGGGCGCAGGCCGGCGGGATCGGCGGGCGGCCCGGAGGCCTGCGCGCAGGCGGCGAGCGGCAGCGCCGCGGCGACGAGAATGGCGTAACGACGGATCAAGCGACTTCCCCCTGCGGCCCGTCTTCGCGGCGCCCGCTAAGGATAGCCCGATCCTGACGGCCGCGTCAGCGCCCGTGCGGCTACATCGCGGCCGTGCGTCCGGCCGGGGCGGGCTCGCCGCCCGGCGCGTCGACGAGCACCGCCTCCAGGGCGGCGAATAGGGCGGCCACGTCGATCGGCTTACTCACGTGCGCGTCCATGCCGGCGGACCGCAGCTCGGCGATCTGGTGGGTCATCGCATTGGCCGTCAGGGCGATCACCGGCGTTCGCCGGCGGCCGCTCGCCGCCTCCCGCGCGCGGATCTCGCGCACGGCGCTCAGCCCGTCCATCACCGGCATCTGCACGTCCATCAGGATGACGTCCCAGTCGGCGGCGAGCCAGGCTTCCACCGCCTTGGCGCCGTCGCCCACGGTGACCGGCTCCACCCCCGCCTGCTTGAGCAGGGTCTGCAGCACGAGCTGGTTGACCGCATTGTCCTCCGCCGCCAGCACCCGCAGTTCGCGGGAGACCTCGGGCGCCGGCCTGGCCGCGTCCGCGTCCCGCGCCCGCGGCGCAAGCCGGGGCAGGGGCAGCACCGCCGTGAAGGTCGAGCCCTCGCCGGGAGCGCTCCGCACCTCGATGGAACCGCCCATCAGGGCGCACAGGTCCCGGCAGATCGCCAGGCCCAGGCCGGTCCCTCCGTGGCGGCGGGTGGTGGAGGCGTCGAGTTGGACGAATTTGTCGAACAGCTTCTCGATCTGGTCGGGCGCGATTCCGGCGCCGGTGTCGGTCACCGACAGCACCAGCTGCTGCTCGCGCCGGCCGGCCTGCACGGTCACCCCGCCCGCCTCGGTGAACTTCACGGCGTTGGAGACCAGATTGTGGACGATCTGGCGCAGGCGCGTCGGATCGCCTTCGTAGGCGCCGGCCGCGTCCGCCGCCACGTCCAGCCGCAGGGCGACGTTCTTGGCGGCGGCGGCGGCGGCGAAGGGCGCCGCCCCGGCCCGCAGCACCTCCTCCAGGTCGAACGAGATCGATTCCAGCTCCACCTGCCCGGCCTCGATCTTCGACAGGTCGAGGATGTCGTTGAGCAGCGCCGTCAGTGTCTGCCCCGACTGGCGGATCACGGCCAGGCGGTCGCGCTGGTGCGGCGAAAGGGCGTCGGCGTCCATCGCCTGCGCCATGCCCAGGACCCCGTTGAGCGGCGTGCGGATCTCGTGGCTCATGGTCGCCAGGAACGCGCTCTTGGCGGCGTTGGCCGCCTCGGCGGCGGTTTCGGCGCGGCGGGCGGCGGCCAGGGCCCCGGCCATCTGCCGCTCCATCCGCTCCCGGCGCAGGGCCGCCTGCAGCACATAGAAGAAGAAGGCCGTCACCGCGGTCAGGGAAAAGGCGATGTAGGCCAACGGGTCGGCCTTGGCCTGGTGAAGCGCCCCGGCCAGGCTCATGACGAACATCGCGCCCAGGGCCGCGCCGCCGATCCGCCGCGAGATCACGAACTCGCCGATGCTCGACAGGGCGATGGCGCCCACCATCGCCGCCCCGGCGATGGCGCCGCTCAGCGATCCGTGTCCCACCAGGGCCAGGGGCAGGGCGCAGTAAGCCACGGTCATGGCGAAGGTGAACGCCGCCATCGCCCATTCCAGGCGGGGGCCGGGCGCCGGACGGGTGGCGACCCAGTCGCAGAAGACCTTGCTTGCGCCCATGAACCCGACGTTCACGGCGAACCAGACGAGGCTGAAGCGCACGCCCAGCCAGCCGGCGGCGGCGCAGGCGGCCAGCAGGGTCATGGGCAGGATGATCATGCGGTCGCGCTGTCGAAACGCGACGATCTCCGTCCAGGCCCTCTCGATCTCGGAAGTGTGCACTCTGGCGCCCCTGCGGCCCTCAGGTAGTACGTCGCCGCTTAACGCCCGATAAACCCCATCCCGAGTCGGCGCACATCTTCAAAGTTCCGCATGTGTTGCGCGCAGAAGGAATGCCAGGATCTCGGCCACGGCCAGGTAGAGCTGCTCGGGGATCTCCTCGTCCAGCTCGATGGTGGAGAGCGCCTCGGCCAGCGCCGGGTTCTTCTCGATCGGCACGCCATGGGCCTCGGCGGCGGCGATGATCTTCTCGCCGACGAAGCCGCGGCCGGCGGCCACCACCTTGGGCGCATGCGGCGCCTCGTACTTCAGGGCCACCGCCAGGGTGCGCCTGTCAGGGCCGCTCATGTCGTCTGGTCCAGGAAGCGGCCGGCCCCGGCTTGGGCGGCTGGCGGCGCCCCGGGGTGGATGCCGATGTCCGCCGTGATGGACGCCCGCGCCAGCGCCTCGCTCAGCCACGGCCGGGTCCGGCGCAGCACCTCCACGCTCGCGGCCCGCTCGGCCCACAGGTTGACCCCCGCCCGCTCGCCGCTCAGGGCCACTTGGGCGTGGATGGGGCCCAGCGGCTCCAGGTCGATGGAAAAGCGCGCGCGAAAGGTCGCGCCGCGGCCGGAGCGCTGCGCGGCGGTCTCGGGATCGTCGCGGCTGATCTCGAACTGCGCCACCTGCGCGCCCTGCGGCGTGGTGAAGGGAATCTCGAACATCCAGCGCGCGCCAGGGGCCTCTCCCGGATCGGCCCGTCCGGGCAGGGAAGCGGCCTGCAGGAGTTCGTGGCGAGCCAGCGCGCCCTCGGCGTCTTCAGCCAGGCGCGCGCCGACGGCGGTGGGGGAGGCGTCCGCCGGCAGTTGCGCGCGCACGGCCGGCTGGGCCGCGGTCGGACCGCCGCGGAAGGGCGGCGGCGGTCCTGTCTGGGCGCGCGGACGGGCGGCGGGCGCCTCCTCGCCGAGCCAGGCGGCCAGGGCCCCGCGCAGGGACAGGAGGTCGGCCTTCAGGTCGCGGCCGGCGGGCGAGGCGTTCGGGCGCGCGCCGAGGTTGTGCTCCAGGAACAGGCCCGACTGCGCGAACGCGCGGGCGATGGCCGCGCCGTCCAGCCGGGCCGTCAGCGGCGTGGCCTGGGCCAGCACCTGGGCGGCGGCGGCCTGCACCTCCCTCGGCAGCGCCCTCGACTTCAGGGCCTCGCCCAGGTCCGCGAACAGGGGGGCGAGCGCGCTCTGGCGCGGGGCGGCTGTCTGCACGGCCTCGGCCACGGCCCGGGTGCGGGCCTCGGCCGCAGCGGCCTCCGGCGTCGGCGGGGTCTTGGCCTGGGCGATCTCGACATCGGCGCGCACGGCCGGCGCCACCGCCCGTATGGGCGTGACCGGTATCGTCACGAGCGTCGTGGAGACGCCCTGGATCGGCGCGATCGCCACGGGTCTGCCTCGTCAAGTTCTGCCCGGCCAGGCTAGGCGAGCGCCCCTAACCGCTCGTTAAGGATTTGCGTCCGCCGGCAGGTCGCGCCAGGCCTTGGTCGGGCTTCCGGGCCAGGTGGTCGCCTCGTAGACGCCGCGGGCCACGGCCCGGGCGAGGACGTCGGCGGCCAGGGCCCCGATTCGCGCCACGGTGAAGGCGCGCGGCTCGGCCGCCTCGCGCTTGCCGGTGGACAGGGCGAAGACAACGTCGCCGTCGAACGGAGCATGGATCGGACGGATGGCGCGGGCCAGGCCGTCCTGGGCCATGATGGCCACCCGCTTGATCTCGCCGGGCTCCAGCCGCACGTCCGTGGCGATGCAGGCGATTGTGGTGTTCTGGCGCGCCTGCGGGTCGGCCTTGGCCGGGCCCCACTCGTCGGGAAGGGCTGCGAGGCGGTCGACGCCGAGACCGCCGAACTCCCGGCCGATCTCCAGCGGCGCGGCCCAGAACTGCCGGGTGCCGGGCGCCAGCACCGAGCCGGCGCTGTTGACCGCCACGATCGCGCCCACGGTCATCCCGTCGGCGCTGACCGCCGAGGCCGAGCCGAGCCCGCCCTTCAACCCGCCCGAGCGCGCGCCGTAGCCGGCGCCGGCGGTGCCCAGCTTGAACATCGTCCCCGTCGCCTGCACCGCTTCCAGGCCGAGGCGGCGATAAGGCGGCTCGAGGCCCCAGTTCTTGTCGCCGCCGTTGGGGATGTCGAACAGGATCGCGGCCGGCACGATCGGCGAGGGCGGCGCCCCCGGCGGCAGGGCGCCCATGCCGAAGCCGCGTCCCTGGGCGCCCAGCCAGGCGCAGACCCCGTCCGCCGCCGCCAGGCCGTAGACCGAGCCGCCGGACAGGCAGATCGCGTGCGCCACGTGGGCCAGGTTCTCCACGTCCAGGGCGTCGGTCTCGCGGGTGCCCGGGCCGCCGCCGCGCACGTCCACCGCCGCCACCGCCGCCTCGTCGGGCAGGATCACGGTCACCCCGGTGCGGGCCTTGGCGTCCTCGGCCTGGCCCACCTTCAGCCCGGGCACGTCGGTGATCAGGTTCAGGGGACCGGCCTTGCCCGGGAGCATCACGGCCCGCGGCGGCGCCGACTCGGCGGCGCGGGCGGCCGAAGCCCCCGCGGCCGCGGTCATCAGGGAGGCGAGAAGGGCGCGGCGGTTCATCTGGTGCTCCGGACTGGGGGCGAGGGCTCGGTTGAAGTCAGGTTCGCGCGGCGGCGCAACCGGTTTGCGGGTCCCGCCGGGGTGGAGGCGTCCGCGCGCGGCCGGCCGGGGGGCCGTGCCTGCGATCTGACCATCCCGCCCTGCGGACGACACATGCGCACAGCATTCGGCCCGACTGTTCCTGCAGTCGCAACCCTATTATTTGCGATGGCTAGATCGCTGATTAGCGCATCATTCTGGCCGGATCGCTCATCGTTTTGAGCAGGCTGATCGGAGGCGCCCATGGACCAGGAAGTCGGCGCGCGGCTGCGTACGGTGCGCACGCGGCTGGGCATCACCCAGCGCGCCCTGGCCCGCCGGGCCGGCGTGCCGTCCAGCACCGTCTCCCTGATCGAGGGCGGCCGGACCAATCCCTCGATCGGCTCGCTCAAGCGGCTGCTCGACGCCGCCGGCCTGTCCCTGGCCGAGTTCTTCAGCTTCGAGCTGAAGACCGAGGCCCAGGTCTTCTTCCGCGCCGACGAGCTGGCGGAAATCTCAAGCGGCGACGTGTCTTACCGGCAGGTCGGCGCGGGAAACGGCCTATCCACCCTGCAGATCCTCTACGAGACCTACCAGCCCGGATCGGACAGCGGCCGCGTGATGCTCACCCATGAGGGTGAAGAGGGCGGCGTCATCATCCAGGGTCGTCTCGAGGTGACCGTCGGCGAGCAGACCCGGGTGCTGAAGGCCGGCGAGGCTTATCTTTTCAAGAGCACCATCCCTCACCGGTTCCGCAACGTCGGCGACGGCGTCTGCATCGTCGTCAGCGCCTGCACGCCGCCAACCTTCTGAACCGCGCGCGGTCCACGGACGATGTCCCTGCTCGGAATATTGAGCATGTCGCGACATTAGTTGGGCAAAATCAATGGCTTGGCGATTCAAACAAATAGTCTGTTCGCCGCCTTGCGGCCGAGTGATCATGCCGTCGAACAACTAGAGCGAAGGAACGTGGCGGGTGCTTACTTGCCCCACCCGGCCGCTTCTCCTTACGTGATTGAATTCGTCGATAAAAGCCCGCCCTCGAAATATTGTTGCTTAGCATTTGGATGGGTGCGCAATTTTATTGGTCGAAAAATGGAATCTTGGGGAGGTTCTGTATTCGGCGCGTTGACCGTGAACAGGCCTGATTGTTAGCCATCCAACGCTCGACGCCGGTAAGTCTTCAAGAATCCTTCATCGAGCGGTTAGACTGGAGAGGCTCGTCCCGCCGCCGGCGGGCGGGCCAATGGGCTCCAGAGGAGCATGTCGCGAGCGCGCGCAGGCGCGTCGAAGAACGGGGATAGTCATGAAGCGTTTCCTAGTGAGCGCAGCCGTCGGGATCGTGGGCGCCGCCCATGCCGGGGCCGCTGCGGCGCAGGCCAGGCCCGCCGAGGCCTCGGTCGAAGAAATCGTGGTCACGGCCCAGCGGCGGGAGCAGGCGGCCCAGGACGTGGGCATCGCCCTGTCCGTGCTCGGCGGCGACGACCTCGCCCAGCGGGGCATCACCAACGTCAATCAGCTGCAGACCGCGACGCCGAGCCTGGACATCGAGCCCGCCTTCGGCTCGGGCGCGGCCCAGTTCCGCCTGCGCGGCGTCGGCTTCCAGGACTACGCCACCAACAACACGCCCACCGTCGGCGTCTATGTGAACGAGGTCGCCTATCCGATCCCGGTCATGACCCAGGGTCTGATCTTCGACGTCCAGCGGGTCGAGGTGCTGCGCGGGCCGCAGGGCACGCTCTACGGCCGCAACACCACCGGCGGGGCGATCAACTTCATCACCGGCATGCCCACCGCCGAAGTGGCGGCCGGCGCTTCGGTGGAGTTCGGCCGATTCGAGGCGCTGAAGGCCGAGGGCTACATCTCCGGCCCGATCAGCGAATCGATCCGCGGCCGCCTGTCCTTCGGGACCGAGCAGGGCGGCGCCTGGCAGCACAACCGGGAAACCGGCGATTCCCTGGGCGACGCCGACAAGGTCGCGGCCCGGGCGATGCTCGACATCGATGTGACGCCGAACCTGGGCGTGATGCTCGACGTTCACGCCGGCATCGACAAGTCCGAGAACATCGGCCTCTACCTGACTGAGCCGTTCTCCACCCGCTTCGGCGCCGGCCCGACCATCCCGGCCGACACCGACACCACCGGCACCGGCTGGAGCATCTCGCCCGGCCTCGTCGCCGACACCCGCCTGGAAGTCGATTCCAAGCCTGGCCGCGACAACAAGACCTGGGGCGCCTCGGCCAACGCCTCCTGGGACCTGGGGGCGGTCAAGCTCACCAACATCGCCGCCTACGACTACCTGCACCGCGAGGAATACGGCGACTACGACGCCTCCTCCTCCATCGCCGCCGACGTCTTCTTCGGCTCCAAGGTGAAGGTCTGGTCGGACGAGCTGCGCCTGGCGTCCAACACCGAGGGGCCGCTGCAGTGGGTGGCCGGGGTCTATGTCTCCCGTCAGGTCCTGCGCGAGCGCTACTACTCCGACTTCCTGGATAACTACGGCCTCACCGCCCGCGTCCGCTACACCCAGGAAGTGACCTCCGCGAGCGTCTTCGGCCAGGCCGAATACGCCTTCAACGACCAGTGGAAGCTGATCGGCGGCCTGCGCTACGAGGAGGAGACCCGCGAGCTGCAGGACTTCACCTCGGCCTTCGGCGGCGCCACGGCCCTGCCGGAGAGCTCGGTCGAGACCGACATGAACCCGACCACCGGGAAGATCGCGCTCGAATACAAGCCGATGGCCGACGTCCTGATCTACGCCTCGGCCAGCAAGGGCGTGAAGTCGGGGGGCTTCACCACCTACAACACGGCCAACCGCGCGGCGATCGCCGCCTTCAAGCCGGAGACGCTCTACGCCTACGAGGTCGGCTTCAAGACCAACCCGACCGCGGCCCTGCAGTTCAACGGCGCGGCCTTCTTCTACGACTACCGCGACCAGCAGGTCCTCTCGGCCCGGCTCACCGCCAACGGGCTGGTCGGCAGTTTCGTCAACGCGCCCAAGTCGGAGATCTGGGGCGGCGAGCTTGAGCTGGTGTGGGCCCCCACCGCGGGCCTGACCATCAGCCAGAGCGCCAGCTACAAGGACGGCGAGTTCAAGGAGTTCCGCGATCTCGACGTGCCCGCCACCCGCGCCGCCGGCGTGGAGGTCTACATCGACAAGTCCGGCCAGGAGATCCCCTTCGGCAAGTGGACCTACGGCGGCTCCGTCGCCTACACGGCGGACGTCGGCGACTTCGTGGTCCGGTCCGAGCTGAACTACAGCTGGCGCGACGACCAGGTCTCCTGGCTGGGCGAGAAGTACGACATCCCGGCCTACTGGCTGGCCAACGCCAGCATCGGCGTGACGCCGGCCGACGGCCCCTGGGGCGCGTCGATCTGGGTGCGCAACCTGTTCGACGAGGAGTACGACCTCACCCGGAACTTCTTCACCGAAGCCGAGGTGGGTCAGCGGGGCACGCCGCGCACCTACGGGGTGCGGCTGACCTACGCCTACTGAGGCCGCTTTCCATCCCGGGCGCGAGGAGGCAGAAGGGCGCGGACATGCGCCAGCTTCCCCGCCCCGGGCCCCGGAACCTGATCACCGACGTGGCCGGCCTCATGGTCGGCCACGCCGACGACTCCGCCGCCGGCACCGGCGTCACCACCCTGGTCTGCGAGGGCTTCTACAACGCCTCCGTCGACGTGCGCGGCGGCGGGCCCGGCGTGCGGGAGACCGAGACCCTGGCGGCCGAGAACCTGGTCGGCCGCGCCCATGCCGTCGTTCTGTCCGGCGGTTCGGTGTTCGGCCTCGCCGCCGCCGACGGGGTGGTCGCCGCCCTGTCCGCCCGCGGCGTCGGTCTGCATCTCAAGCCCGGGTCTCCGGCCATCCCCATCGTCCCCGCCGCGGTCCTGCACGACCTCGCCAACCCGGGGGACAAGGCCTGGGGGCTGGATCCGCCCTACCGCCGCCTCGGCATGGCTTCGCTGGACGCCGCCGGGCCGCAGTTCGCCCTGGGCTCGGCGGGCGCAGGACTGGGCGCCATGGCCGGCCTGATCAAGGGCGGGGTCGGCTCGGCCTCCCTGGACATGGGCGGGGGCCTTGTGGCGGGGGCGCTGATCGTCGCCAATCCCGTGGGCTCGGTGATGACCCCCGACGGCCGCGCCTTCTGGGCCTGGCCCTTCGAGATCGACGGGGAGTTCGGCGGCGGCCGGCCCGACCCCGCGGTCGGCGCCATCGACCCGGTGCCCGACGACGGCCGGCTGGCCAGCCTGGGGCGCCTGCAACCGGGCGCGGCCACCACCATCGGCGTCGTCGCCACCACCGCCGACCTCACCACCGCCGAATGCAAGCGCCTGGCGATGATGGCCCACGACGGCCTCGCCCGGGCGGTGCGGCCGGCGCACATGCCCTTCGACGGCGACACCCTGTTCGCCATCGCCACCGGCGCCTGCTCGATAGGCCACGGCGACGATCGCGCCGTCCGCCTCGCCGCGATCGGCTCGGCCGCCGCCGACTGCACCGCCCGCGCCATCGCCCGCGGCGTACACGAGGCGCTCAAGGGCTAGGGGCTTTCCCGTGCGCCGCCGCCCGACACCCGCTGCAGGCGCGGGGCCGGATCTGGCGGCGGGGCTCAGCCGCGGCTCGCCAGGGCCCGCTCCAGGTCGGGCGTCGCGGCGATCAGACTCTGCGTGTAGGGATGCTGCGGCGCATCGAACACGCGCGCCGTCTCCCCTTCCTCCACGATCCGACCGGACTGCATCACCAGAACCCGGTGGCAGACCGCCCGCACCACCGAAAGGTCGTGGGTGACGAAGAGATACGCCACCCCAAGCTCTCGGGAGAGTTCGGCCAGCAGGGCCAGGATCTGCGCCCGCACGGTCACGTCCAGGGCCGAGACGGCTTCGTCCAGCACCACCAGCTTCGGCTCGGTGATCAGCGCCCGGGCGATGGCGATGCGCTGGCGCTGGCCGCCGGAGAACTGATGGGGATAGCGGCCCGCGGCGTCGGCGCTCAGGCCCACGCGCTCCAGCATGGCGGCGATCCGCGCCGCGCGCTCCGCCGCCGACGGCGGCCGCTCCATCAGGTGGAACGGCTCGGCGATCAGGTCCGCCACGCGCCAGCGGGGATCAAAGCTGCCGTAGGGATCCTGGAACACCGCCTGCACGTCCCGCCGCGCCCGCCGCGCCTCGTCCTTGCGCTTCGGCGGAAAAGCGCGCCCGTCCAGCGTCACCGCCCCGCCCTGCAGCGGGTCGAGCGCCAGCACCGCCCGCAGGAGGGTCGACTTGCCCGAGCCGGATTCTCCCACCAGTCCCACCGTCTCGCCCGCCCGCACGCTCAGGCTCACCTGGTCCACCGCCTTGAAGGCCGTGGGCGCGCGCCAAGGCGCCGGGCGCGGGCCGGGATAGGTGCGCACCAGCCCCTCGACCCGCAGCACTTCGGCCGCGGCCAGCGTCGGCGCCGCCGGCGGCGCCTTGGCCAAGACCGCGTCCTCGGCGAGGCGGCGGGCGTAGGGATGGGTGAGGTTGCGGAACAGGGGCAGGGTCGGCCCGGCCTCCACCACCTCGCCCGCCTGCAGGATCGCCACCTTGTCGGCGGTCTCGGCCACTACCGCCAGGTCATGGGTGATCAGGATCAGCCCGGCCCCGTCCTCTCGGGCCAGGGACTTCAGCAGCTCCAGGATCTGGGCCTGGGTGGTCACGTCCAGCGCCGTGGTCGGCTCGTCGGCGATCAGCAGCCTGGGCTTCAGCGCCGTGGCGATGGCGATCGCCACCCGCTGGCGCTGTCCGCCCGACAGTTCATGCGGATAGCGGCTCAGGGGAAATCGGGCGTTGGGAAGTCCCGCCCGATCCAGGGCCCTGGCCGCGGCGGCCAGGGCTTCGGCCCGCGAGGCCCCGCGGTGCAGGCGCACCGCCTCGGCCACCTGGTCGCCGATGGTCATCAACGGGTTCAGCGCCGTCATCGGCTCCTGGAACACCACGCCGATGTCCGCCCCCCGCAGGGCGCGCATACGCGCCTCGCTGCAGGCCAGAAGGTCCTCGCCGCCCAGGCGGATCGCGCCGCTCGCCGTCGCCTCCGGCGGCAGCAGCCGCAGGATCGACATCGAGGTCATCGACTTGCCGGAGCCGGACTCCCCCACCAGGCCCAGGATCTCCCCGGCTTCCAGGGTCAGGGACACCCCCTTCAGGATCTCGGCGCCGCCGATGGAGAGCTTCAGGTCGTCGATCTCGAGCAGCGCCATCTCAGCGGCTCCGGTCGAGCTTGGGGTCCAGGGCGTCGCGCAGCCCGTCGCCCAGGAGGTTGAGGCCGATCACCGTGGTCACCACCGCCAGCCCCGGGAAGATCGCCAGCCACGGGGCGAAGCCGATCATGGTCTGGGCCTCGTTCAGCATCCGGCCCCAGCTCGGGATCGGCGGCTGGGCGCCCAGCCCCACGTAGGACAGGCCCGCCTCGGCCAGCACGCCCATGGAGAACTGGATGGTGCCCTGCACGATCAGAAGCCCGGCGATGTTGGGCAGGATGTGCTGCAGCGAGATCGCCGCCGGTCCCTTGCCCGCCACCCGCGCCGCCAGCACGTAATCGCGCGTCCACAGCGACAGGGCCGCGCCCCGCGCCACCCGGGCGAACACCGGGATGTTGAAGACGCCGATGGCGATGATCGCGTTGACCGCCCCCGGCCCGGCCACCGCCGTGATCATGATCGCCAGCAGGAGCGAGGGGAAGGCGAAGATCAGGTCGTTGGTGCGCATCACCAGCTCGTCCAGCCAGCCCCTGCGCGCGGCCGCCGCCAGCCCCGCGGGCACGCCCACCAGCATGCCCAGCCCCGCCGCCACCAGGGCCACCGCCAGGGAATTGCGCGCCCCGACCAGGATCATCGAGGCGACGTCCCGGCCGAAGTGGTCGGTGCCCAGCCAGTGGGCGGCCGAGGGCGCCTGCAGGCGCCCGGCGATGTCGAGATCCGCCACGTCGTACGGCGTCCACACGAACGACAGCAGCGCCGCGGACAGGAAGGCCAGGGTCAGGGCCGCGCCCAGGGCGAGGCCGGCGTTGCGGCGAAGCGCGCTCATCGCCCCCGCCTCAGCCGCGGGTCGACGGCCGCATAGCCCAGGTCGACCAGGAAGTTCACCAGCACCACGGCGAAGACCAGCAGCACCACCACGCTCTGCACGACGATCAGGTCGCGCTGGGTGATCGCCTGGAACACCAGACGTCCGAGCCCAGGCAGGAAGAAGACGTTCTCCACGATCACCGCCCCGGCCAGCAGGAAGGGGATCTGCAGGCCCAGGATCGTCAGCATCGGGATCATGGCGTTGCGCAGGGCGTGGCGGCGGATGACCTGGCTCTCCGAGAGGCCCTTGGCCCGCGCGGTGCGCACATAGTCCTCGCCGAGGGTCTCCACCAGCGCCGAGCGCAGCACCCGGGCCAGGATCGCCGCCTGCGGCAGGGCCAGCGCGGTCGCCGGCAGGACCAGCGCCTTCAGCCCGCGCCAGAGTCCCGCGTCCCAGCCCGGGAAGCCGCCCGCCGGCAGCCAGCGAAGGCCGATGGCGAACACCAGCACCAGCAGCATCGCCAGCCAGAAGTTGGGAAGCGCCATGCCCACCTGGGTCGCGCCCATCACCAGGGCGTCGGAGGCCTTGCCCCGGCGGCTTGCGGCGAACACGCCAATCGGCAGGGCCACGGCCAGGCTGATCGCCAGGGCCAGGAGCGCCAGGGGCAGCGACACCGCCATCCGCTCGGCGATCAACTGGGCCACCGGCACGCGGTAGGTGTAGCTGGCGCCGAAGTCGCCGTGCGCCAAGCCCGCGATCCAGGTCAGGTAACGCTCGGGCGCCGGCGCATCCAGGCCCATCTGCGCGCGCAGGGCGGCCACCGCCTCGGGGTTTGCGTTCAGCCCCATCATGAAGGCGGCCGGATCGCCCGGCACGATCTGGATCAGTGCGAAGACGACCACCGTGGCGGCCAGGAAGGTCAGCGCCAGGGACACCAGCCGGCCCGCCACATAGGCCGCCCCCAGCCGCAGGAACCCGTAGAGGGCGAAGGCCGCACAGGCGGCGAGGACGCCATAGCCGAGCAGGGCGCCCGCGCCGCCGGTCCGGCGGCTGGCCGCCGGCGCGGCCGCCGCGCCCGGTTCGTCGTACCAGGCCTCGGCCGCCTCGTTGGCCTGCACCGGCGCGTCGACCCACATGCCTTCCAGCTTGGCGTCCCACACGTTCAGCTTGGGGAACTGGAAGAGGAAGCCGTTCACCGCATCGTCGGCGAGCTTGCGCTGGATCTGCGCCAGCAGGGCGCGCCGCTCGGCCGGATCCACGGCGGCGTTGAGCTTCGCCATGAGCGCGTCGTAGGCCGGGCTGCGATAGCCGAAGTAGTAGTCCGGCCGCGCATAGATGTCGTAGTCCATCGGCTCGGTGTGCGAGACGATGGTCATGTCGAAGCTCTTGTTGCCGAGCACCTGGTCCAGCCACTGGGACCACTCCAGATTCTCGATCTTCACCCGAACGCCGATCTGGGCCAGTTGCGCGGCGACGATTTCCCCGCCCCGCCGGGCGTAGCTGGGCGGCGGCAGCTTCAGCGTCGCCTCGAAGCCGTCGGGATAGCCCGCTTCCGCCAGCAGCGCCCGCGCCTTGGCCGGATCGTGCGGATAGAGTCCGGTCAGGTCGACATAGTCGGGGCTGTGCGGCGGGAAATGGCTGCCGATCGGCTTGCCGTAGCCGAACATCGCCCCCTGGATGATCGCCTTGCGGTCGATGGCGTAGCTGATCGCCTGGCGGACCTTCAGCTTGTCGAAGGGCGGCTTGGCGTTGTTCAGCGCCAGGATCGTCTCGCCTTCGGTCGAACCGACCACCACCCGAAAGCGCGGGTCGGCGGCAAGGTCGGCCAGGTTCTCCGGCGCGGGGAAATTGGGGAAGGCGTCCAGGTCCCCGGCCTTCACCGCGGCGAAGGCGGCGGTCGGGTCGGCGATGAACTTGAACACCACCCGTCCGATGCGGGGCGCAGGGCCCCAGTAGTCGGCGAAGCGCTCGAGCGTGATCGATTCGCCCCGCCGCCATTCCACGAACCGGTAGGGGCCTGTCCCGACCGGGGTCACGGCGTTGTCGGCGGCGCTCCTGGGCGCAACCATCACCGCATCGCCCCAGCCCAGCACGTAGAGCAGGCGCGTGTCCGGCCGCTTCAGCACCAGGCGGACGGTCTGGGCGTCCACCACATCGACCCGCTCGATCACCTCGAAACTGGCCTTCTGGGCGTTGGCGGACTCCGGCGCCCGCGCCCGGTCCAGGGTGAACTTCACAACGCTGGCGTCGAACGGCTCGCCGTCGTGGAAGCGCACCCCCCGCCGCAGGTGGAAGACATAGATCCTGCCGTCCGGCGAGATCTCCCAGGACTCTGCCAGCCGCGGCTCCACGCCGCCGTTGCGTCCGATGTGGATCAGGCCCTCGAAGACGTTGCCGTAGACCACCTCGTCCACGGCCGCCGCGGCGCCGGCGGTCGGGTCCAGGTTCGGCGGCTCGAGCTGCTGGCCGATCCGCAGCACGTCGCGCGCCGCCGCCGGGCTCGCCAGCAGCAGCACGCCGAAGAGCAGGGCCAGCAGCCCTGCCCAGCGGCCCCTATGGTCGGCGCTGCGGCTCAACGGCGGCTCACGCCTGGCCGGTCAGCAGGGCATAGGCCGACAGGGCCATCACCTTGGCCGAGTTCACCATGTCGTCGATGCCGACGTACTCGTCCGGCTGGTGCGCCAGGTCCAGGATTCCGGGGCCATAGGCGATGCAGTCCCGCAGCTTGCCGATGCGGTCGATGTGCTTCTGGTCGTAGGTGCCTGGCGAGCAACAGATGTCGGCGGGCTTGCCCAGCACCTGCTCGATGGCCTCGCAGGTCATGCGCACCACCGGCCGGTCCGGCTCGGTCATCGAGGGACGCACCTCGAACAGGTCGCGCATCCGGTAGCGGAAGTTCGGCCGGGTCTGGGTGAGGCCGTCGAGCACCGAGCGCATCTGCGCCTTCACTTCGTCGAGGTCCTCCTCAATCAGCAGCCGGCGATCCAGCACGATCCGGCAGCTGTCCGGGACCACCGGCGCGGGCAGGCCCGAGCCGGTGACGTCCGGCTCCCCGCCGTGGATGGAGTTGATGTTCAGCGTCGGCGTGCGCGCGCCTTCCGGCACCACCGGCATCGAGGTCTGGTGCGCGCTCAGGGTCGGGAAGATCCGCCGCTCCAGCTCCGCGATCACCGCGCCCATGTGGCGCACGGCGTTGTCCCCCAGGAACGGCATCGAGCCGTGGGCGATGTGGCCTTCGGTGGTGATCTCCGACCACCAGACGCCGCGGTGGCCGATGCACACCCGGTCCACGTTCAGCGGCTCGGGGATGATGACGTGATCCACGCGGGGCTTGGAGAACCAGCCGCGTTCGGCCAGGTACGCGACCCCGCCGTAGCCGCCGCTCTCCTCGTCGGCCGTGCCCGAAATCTCCAGCGCGCCCGGCAGCTCGACGCCGGAATCGATCAGCGCCTCCACCGCGATCACCGAGGCGGCCAGACCCCCCTTCATGTCGCAGGCGCCACGGCCGTAGACCTTGCCGTCCTTCACCACCCCGCCGAAGGGGTCCACCGTCCAGCCCTCGCCCACCGATACCACGTCGATATGGCTGTTGAAGTGCACGCACGGCCCCGGCCGGCCGCTCTCCCAGCGAGCGATGACGTTGATCCGGGGATAGGCCTCGCAGTCCCCCGGCGAGCCTTCCGCCCGCACGTACTCCACGGCGAAGCCGCGCTTCTTCAGCCGCTCGCCCAGGTATTCGGCGCACGGGCGATAGGCGTCCCCCGGCGGATTGATCGTCGGAAACCGGATCAGGTCCTGGGTCAGGGCCACCAGGTCGTCGCGCCGTGCCTCGATCTCGCGGAGCAGGGCGTCTTCACGGGGATGGGGCATCAGCACGCATGCCTTTCTTGGGTACGCAGGGCGCGGGAGGCGGCGCGGGCCGCCAGTTCCGGCAACCCGAGGGAGTCGTAGACCCGCGCCAGGGCCAGGTTGAGGGGAACGCCGTCCGGGTCGAAGGCGCGGCGCAGCTCCAGCACCTGCTGGGCCCGCGACAGCCGCCCGTCCCGCAGCAGGGCTTCCAGGAAGATCTGTTCGAAGAGGTCGCGCTGCGCATGGCTGCCGCCCACCTCCACCAGCCGGGGCAGGGCCGCGCCCATCCGCTCCACCGCCGCGCCGGGCCGCCCCCGCTCCAGGGCCATTATCGCCTGGGCGGCCGGCAGGGCCGCCTCGGCCCAGGCGCGGCGGCTGTGCGCCGGCGCCTCGTGCACGCGCCGCTCGATCGCCGCCATCAGCGTCTCGGCCTCCGGCCGGCCGGCGCGGGCAAGGCCCAGCAGGTACTGCAGCGATAGGAACGGCTGCACCACGTCCTCGGCCCGCTCCACTAGGTGCTCGGCCACGCCGGCCCAGCGCTCGCCCACCTCCAGCCCGGCGAACTCCAGGCGGGCGAGCAGCGACACTGCGCCGATCTGGTCCTGGGAATAGGTGCGGTCCTGGGTCCAGCAGTGCCGGTCGTAGATCTCCAGCACCCTTTCGCCGCGGCCCTGGCTCAGGTGGAACAGCGCCAGGTGCCACCAGTTGTGGGTGTACATGAACGAGTTCAGGCCCGCCCAGGTCTCCGAGGCCGCGTCCATGAACTCGCCGCCTTCGGAGATCCGCCCCTGGGTCAGCATCACGTGGGCCAGGGCGTGCTGCGCCCAGGGCTCGCGGATGTGCATGTGCAGCGCCTGGCGCGCGGCGGCTTCCGCGTCGGCCAGGAGGTGGCACTGCTCATAGGCGAAGGCCCGCATGCCGTGCAGCTGCGGCACGGCGAAGTTGGCCGCCAGCGCCGCGTCGGTGATGCGCAGCATGGCCGGGAAGTCGCCGCGGTTCAGGTTCAGGTACTGGCTGAGCTTGACCATCGCCAGATCGGTGGGAAAGGCCTCCACCACCTCGTCGGCGATCGCCAGGGCCGCGTCGATGTCGTCGGCGATCCAGGCGCGCAGGAAGGCGATGATCCCCCGCTCGCGTTCGTTGGCCATGGGCGCCGCCTCTGCGCGGCCCAGGTAGGCCGCGGCCTTGGCTGGCGCGGCCATGTGCTCGCCCAGCATGTGCAGCACGCCGGCGTAGGCGTTGGCCAGGGCGCTCTCGGCGTCGGCGTCCGCGGCTTTCAGCACCGCCAGGGCGCGCGGCTCATAGGTGAGGAAGCCGCCGACGAAGTCGTCGACGGCCGCCAGCGTCGCCGGCTCGCACGGGCTCACCGGGCTGCCGAGATAGTCCGCCGGACCGCTCGTCCTATGGCCGGCGGCGGGGCTCACGCGATCTCGGCCAGGGTCTGGCGCAGGGTGTCCATGATCTCGCCGATCTGGGCTTCCTCGATGATCAGCGAGGGCGACAGGGCGATGATGTCGCCGGTCACGCGCACCAGCAGGCCCCGGTCGAAGCTGGCGCGGAACGCCTCCATCGCCCGTTCCCCCGGCGCGCCGGGACGCGGCGCCAGCTCGATTCCGCCGATCAGGCCGAGGTTGCGGATGTCGATCACGTGGCGGGCGTCGGCCAGGCCGTGCAGGGCCTCCTCCCACATCGGCGCCAGGCGCGCGGCGCGGCCGAACAGGTCTTCATCGCGATAGGTGTCCAGGGTCGCCAGCCCGGCCGCGCAGGCCAAGGGGTGGCCCGAATAGGTGTAGCCGTGGAACAGCTCGATCGGCGCGTCGGCGTTGTCGAGCATGGTCTCGTAGATGTGCGGCCGCACGGCCACCGCGCCCATCGGCACCGCCGCGTTGGTGATGCCCTTGGCCATGGTGATCATGTCCGGCTGCACGCCGAAGTACTCGGCCGCGAACGAGGCGCCCAGCCGCCCGAAGCCGGTGATCACCTCGTCGAAGATGAGGAGGATGTCGTGCTTGTCGCAGATCGCCCGCAGGCGCTGCAGATAGCCCTTGGGCGGGACCAGGACCCCGGTCGAGCCGGCCACCGGCTCGACGATCACCGCGGCGATGTTGGAGGCGTCGTGCAGGGTGACGATCCGCTCCAGCTCGTCGGCCAGCTCGGCGCCGTGCTCGGGCTGCCCGCGGGAGAAGGCGTTGCGCGCCAGGTCGTGGGTGTGCGGCAGATGGTCCACCCCGGTCAGCAGCGAGCCGAAGTACATGCGGTTCTTGACGATGCCGCCCACCGAGATGCCGCCGAAGCCGACGCCGTGATAGCCGCGCTCGCGGCCGATCAGCCGGGTCTTGGTCCCCTTGCCGCGGCTGCGCTGGTAGGCGACGGCGATCTTCAGCGCCGTGTCGACCGCCTCGGAGCCGGAGTTGGTGAAGAACACGTGGTTCAGGTCGCCGGGCGCCAGGGCCGCCAGGCGGTTGGCGAACTCGAAGGCCTTGGGGTGGCCCATGTTGAAGGTGGTGGCGTAGCCCATCTCGGCCGCCTGCTTCTGGATCGCCTCGACGATCCGCGGGCGGTTGTGGCCGGCGTTCACGCACCAAAGGCCCGAGGTGGCGTCCAGGATCCGCCGCCCGTCGGGGGTGAAGTAGTGCATGCCCTCGGCGCGTTCGACGAACCGGGGATCGGCCTTGAACCGCCGGTTCGGCGTGAACGGCATCCAATAGGCGTCCAGCGAATTGGCGGCGGGCTTGAAGTGGGTGGTCATGCCGGGTCCCTGGCGGGTTGCGGGGCGGGCGCGGCGGGCGGGGCCTGCAGCGCCAGGAGGAAGGCCGTCACGTCGGCGGCCGAGCGATCGGGGATTTCATACTGCGGCAGGTGGCCGGCGTTGGGATAGGTGATCAGCGCCGCGCCGGGGATGGCGGCGGCGAACTTGCGGCCGTCCGCGGGATCGATGATCACGTCCTGCTCGCCATGCAGCACCAGGGTGGGCGCCTTGATCTGGCCCAGCGCCGCTTCGCTGGCGACGGTGTGCCGCCCCGGGCGCACGCCCATCAGGATGGCCCGGTGGCCAGGCGCGCGCTGCACCTCGACCCAGCGGTCGACGAAGGCCGGGGTGATCAGGGAATCGTCGACCACGTCCATCTTCAGCCCCTGGGCCGTCAGCGGCCGGGTCTCGATCCGCTGCAGCAGGAAGCGGCCTAGGTCGCTCTGCAGGATCTTGAAGGCGGCCGGGACCGGCTTGTTCGGGTCCGCCGGCCAGCCGGCCGCGTCCACCAGCACCAGCGCCTTCACCCGCTCGGGGAACCTGACCGCCGTCTGCCAGGCCACGCCTCCCCCCATGGAGTTGCCGACGATGGCGAAGGGAGGCAGGTCGAGCTTGGCAGCCAGGGCGTCCACCTGCTCGGCGAAGCGGTCCATGTCCGGCGCATAGCCCGCCGGCGCCCGGGTCAGGCCGTGGCCCGCCAGGTCGATGGTGATCACCCGGAAATTCGGCGACAGCCGCTCGATGAAGGGCTCCCAGGTCAGGAAGCTGTCCCCGTAGCCGTGCACCAGCATGACCACCGGCGCGTCGCGCGGACCGTCGTCGCGGTAGTGCATGCGCACCCCGCCGGGCAGGTCGGCGAAATGGGAGGTCGGCCGGGCGTACTTGGCCTCAAGCTTCTCATAGGGGATGTCTGGCCGGTAGAGCCCAGCGAAAGCCAGCCCCGCCAGGGCGGCGAGCGCCGCGATGAAGATCAAGACCCCCATTCCGATCTTCGCCAGCACGGCCCCCTCCGCCGAATGCGTCCCCAAGCGCGCAAGTCTAGTCCCGCGTCCCGCGGCGCCCAACCGGGTTTAGTGCTCAACCGATTGAGCAGCTACATCGCATCCAACTCCGCCAGCACGGCGTCGGTCATCTGCGTCGTCGACACCCCCGCCTCGCCGGGACGGGCGATGTCGGCGGTGCGAACGCCCCGGGCCAGGACGCGGCGCACGGCGGCTTCAAGGCGATCGGCCGCCTCGGGCGCGCGCATCGAGTGGCGCAGGCACATGCCGAACGACAGGATCGTCGCCAGCGGATTGGCCAGCCCCCGCCCGGCGATGTCCGGCGCCGAGCCGTGCACCGGTTCGTAGAGCGCCTTGCGGACGCCGTCCGGGCCCGCCGCTCCCAGCGAGGCCGAGGGCAGGAGGCCGAGCGATCCGGTCAGCATGGCCGCCGCGTCCGAGAGGATGTCGCCGAACAGGTTGTCGGTCACCACCACGTCGAACTGCTTGGGCCGGCGCATCAGCTGCATGGCGCAGTTGTCCGCGTACATGTGGGTCAGCTCCACGTCGGGATAGTCGCGGCCGACGGCGGTGGCGATCTCGCGCCAGAAGGCGCCCGTCTGCATCACGTTGGCCTTGTCCACCGAGCACACGCGCCTGTTGCGGCCGCGGGCGATGTCGAACCCCGCCCGCACCACCCGCTCCACCTCCTCGGAGGTGTAGGCCTGGGTGTCGAAGGCCCGGCGCACGCCGTTCGCCAGGGTCTCCACGCCCCGCGGCTCGCCGAAGTAGACCCCGGCGGTCAGCTCGCGGATGATCAATATATCGAGCCCCTCGACCAGTTCCGGCCGCAGCGCCGAGGCGCTGGCCAACTCCGGATAGCAGATCGCCGGGCGCAGGTTGGCGAAGAGGTCCAGGTCCTTGCGCAGCCGCAGCAGCCCGGCCTCCGGGCGCAGGTGGATGGGCTGACTGTCCCACTTCTCCCCGCCGACCGCCCCGAACAGCACCGCATCGGCGCTGAGCGCGGTCTCCACCACCGCGTCCGTCACCGGAACGCCGTGCGTGTCGAGGCAGGCCCCGCCGACCAGGTCCTGGCTGATCGCAAAGGGCCGCCCGAGGAATCGGCCGAACCAGTCGACGACCCGCAGGGTCTGACCGATCACCTCCGGGCCGATGCCGTCCCCGGGCAGGACCAGCAGGCGGAAGGGCTCAGATGCAGCGGCCACCGTCGACCTCCATCGCCACGCCCGTCACCATCGAAGCGTCGTCCGAGCACAGGAACGCCGCGGCCGCGCCCATGTCCGCCGGCGTCGAGAACCGCCCCAGCGGGATCGACGCCAGGAACCTGGCCCGCACCTCGGGGGTGTCCTCGCCCATGAAGGTCTTGAGGAGCGGGGTCTCCCCGGCGACCGGATTGATCGCGTTCACCCGCACGCCGAAGGGGGCCAGCTCCACCGCCATCGCCCGGGTGGCGGTGATCATCCAGCCCTTGGAGGCGTTGTACCAGGTCAGGTTTGGCCGCGGACTGACCCCGCCGGTCGAGGCGACGTTCAGGATCGCTCCGCGCCTGGCCGCCTTCATCGCCGGCACGATGTGCCGCGCCGTCAGGTAGACCGACTTCACGTTGACCGCCCAGATCCGGTCGAAGTCGGCGTCCGACAGGGTCTCCAGCGGCTGCGGCGTGTGCCCGACGCCGGCGTTGTTCACCAGGATCTCCACCGGCCCCAGCTTCTGCACCGCCTCGGCGGCCAGCCGCGCCACGTCCGCGTCCTTGGACACGTCCGCGCCCACCGCGATGGCGGCGTCGCCCAGTTCGCCCGCCAGCGCCTGCGCCGCCGAAACGTTGAGGTCGACGATCGCCACCCGCGCGCCCTCCTCGACGAACCTGCGCACGATGCCTTCGCCGAAGCCCGAGGCTCCGCCCGTCACGATCGCCGTCCTGCCTGTCAGCCGCATGCCCTTCGCCTCACCCATGATGCGCCGCCACCGTCTTCAGGGTCGTGAAGGCGTAGAGCGCTTCGAACCCCTTCTCCCGCCCGTGGCCCGAGCGGCCGACGCCGCCGAAGGGCAGCTCCACCCCGCCGGCCGCGCCGTAGTTGTTGATGAACACCTGGCCTGCGCGAAGCCGCTTGGCGAGGCGCATCTGCCGTCCGCCGTCGGCGGTCCAGATCCCGGCCACCAGCCCATAGGGCGTGCCGTTGGCGATGGCGACGGCCTGGGCGTCGTCGTCGAACGGGATCACCACCTGGGCCGGGCCGAAGATCTCTTCCTGCGCCAGGGCGTGGTCGCCGCGCACGTCGGCGAACAGGGTCGGGGCGACATAATGGCCCCCCGCCGGCGCTTCGGCCGCGATCTTGCCTTCGCCCGCCACGGTCAGCTCGCGCCGGCCCAGCTCCAGATAGCTTTCCACCATCACCCGCTGCTTGGCGCTGATCAGCGGGCCGACCTCCAGGTCGGCCATCGCCGGTCCGGCCCGCAGGTCGCCGTAGCGGGCGGCCATCCGCTCCACCACCTGGTCGTAGACGCCGCGCTGCACGAGGATGCGCGAGCCGGCCGAGCAGGTCTGGCCGGCGTTCTGGATCCCGGCGTTGACCAGGAACGGCAGGGCCTTGTCCAGGTCCGCGTCGTCGAACACGAGCTGGGGCGACTTGCCGCCCAGCTCCAGGGTCACCGGCACGGCGTTCCTGGCCGCCGCGGCCTGGATCGCCTGGCCCACCGCCGTCGAGCCGGTGAAGGAGATGTGGTCCACCCCCGGATGCGCGGCGAGGATGGCGCCCGCCACCGCCCCCGTCCCGGGAACCACGTTGAGCGCCCCGGCGGGCAGTCCGGCCTCGGCGGCGATCCGCGCGAAGCTCAGTGCGGTCAGCGACGCCTGCTCGGCCGGTTTCAGCACCGCCGCGTTGCCGGTGGCCAAGGCCGCCACCACCGAGCGGCCGATGATCTGCATCGGATAGTTCCAGGGGATGATGTGCCCCGTCACCCCATGCGGCTCGCGCAGGGTGTAGACGGTGTAGCCGGCCTGGAACGGGATCGTCTCGCCGTGCAGCTTGTCGGCCGCCCCGCCGTAGAACTCCAGGTACCGCGCCAGGGCGACCACGTCGTTGCGGGCCTGGCTCAGCGGCTTGCCCACGTCCGTGGCCTCCAGCGCCGCCAGGGCGTCCATCTCGGCCAGCACCGCCTGGCCGATCCGGCTGAGAATCCGCCCGCGCTCGAAGGCTGGCATGGCGCCCCAGTCGCCCTCGCTCGCCGCGCGGGCGGCGGCGACCGCCTCGTCCACGTCGGCGGCGCTGGCTGCGGCCAGCTCGCCCAGGGTCTCGCCGCTCGACGGGTCCTCGATCGGCAGGGTGTCGCCGGACCCGGACGGCCGCCATCGTCCAGCGATGAACACGCCGTCGCGCGCGAAATCGTAGGTCATCGGCAGGCTCCCATGCTGACGTCGGGCCGCTCCTTGCGCCGCCCGCCCGCAGCCTTTCAAGTCCCAATTCGCCGGACCGGCCCGCGGCGGCGCATTTCGCCCGCTCGCCGGACGGGTGAGCGCTCGCCCGCCGGTCTCTGGCGTCGCGCCGGTCTTTGACGCAGGGTTGCGCCCACATCCGCTTCGCCGTCCTGAGGAAGGGACGATCTTGCCCAAGCCTGCGCCGCGCCGCCCCCTCGCCGACATCCATGCGGTGCACGACCAGGTCTACGCCGCCATCCGCGACGCCTTGCTCACCGGCCGCATCCCCCCTGGCCGCGGGGTCTCCCTGCGCAGCCTGGCGGCCGAGCTGGGGGTGAGCCCGATGCCCGTGCGCGACGCCGTGCGGCGGCTGGTGGCCGAGCACGCCCTGGTGATCAACCAGGCCAACAAGCGCCTGTCCGCGCCTTCGCTCACCGCCGAGCGCCTGGAACAACTCGCCGTCGCCCGCGCCTGGATCGAGCCCGAACTCGCCGCCCGCGCCGCGCCGTGCGCCGACGCGGCCTTCATCGGGCGCCTGCGCCAGGCGGACGAGGCCCTCAACGCCGCCATCGTGCATGGGGACGTCAACGCCTACATGGCGGCCAACCATGCGTTCCATTTCGGCGTCTACCAGGCCGCCGGGGCCGAGGTGCTGCTGGCCATGGCCGGCGGCCTTTGGCTGCAGGTCGGTCCCTTCATGCGCGTGGTGTTCGACCGGCTGGGCACGGTCAACCTCACCCGCGACCACCATGTGGACGTGATGGACGCCCTGGCCGCGCACGACGCCCAGGCCGCGCACGCCGCCATGGCCGCCGACATCGCCGTGGGCATGAACGCCATGCGGGCCGCCGTCGAAGAGGAGGGGCGGGCGAGCGGCGTGGCTTGACTCCGCCTTGGCCGTGAGAAACCGTGATCACAGTTTTGCAAAGGCCGCTTCGTGCCCGCTTCCGCTTCGGTTTCAGCGCCGCTCCCGAGCTTCCCGCCACCGGCGGGGGCTGAGCGCCTGCGGGAGCTGATGGCGGCCGAGCGCGCCCGCTTCATGGCCCAGCACCCCGCTTGCCTGGCCCTGGCCGAACAGGCGCGGACGGTGTGGCGCGGCGGCGCGCCGCTGCACTGGATGGGGGACTGGGCCTCGCCGGCGCCGATCTTCGCCGCCCGCGGCTGCGGCGCCCGCCTGATCGACGCCGACGGGCGGGTCTACGACGACTTCTGCCTCGGCGACACGCCGGCCATGTTCGGCCACGGCGACGCGCGGGTGGCCGATGCGGTCTCGGCCCAGGCCCGCCGCGGCGCCGGCTTCATGCTACCCTCGGCCGACGCCGTCGCCGTCGGCCGCCTGCTCGCCGAGCGGTTCGGCCTGCCGCTGTGGCAGGCGGCGACCACGGCCACCGACGCCAACCGCGCCGCCATCCGCTGGGCCCGGGCCGTGACCGGCCGCGACCAGATCCTGGTGTTCGACGGGTGCTACCACGGCGCGGTGGACGACACCTTCGTCAGCCTGCAGTCGGGCGCCGCGGGCATGAAGCCGGGCCTGGTCGGCCAGGTGCACGACGTGGCGGCCTTCGCCCGGGTGGTTCCGTTCAACGACGTGGAGGCCCTGGCCCGGGCGCTCGCCGACGGCCGGGTCGCCGCCGTCCTCGCCGAGCCGGTGATGACCAACTGCGGCATGATCCTGCCCAGGCCCGGCTTCCACGAGGCGCTGCGCGATCTCACCCGCCGCGCCGGGACGCTGCTGATCATCGACGAGACCCACACCCTGTCGGCCGGCCCGGGCGGCTACACCCGCGCCCATGGGCTGGAGCCGGACATCCTCACCGTCGGCAAGGCGATCGGCGGCGGGGTGCCGGCCGCCGTCTGGGGCTTCACCGCCGAACTCGCCGTCCGGATGGACGAGGCGCAGGCGGCGATCGGCCCCGGCTACTCCGGCATCGGCACCACCCTGTCCGGCAACGCCCTGGCCCTGGCGGCCATGCGCGTGATGCTGGAAGAGGTGATGAGCCAGGACGCCTACGCCCGGATGCTCGCCGGCGCAGAGCGCCTGGTCGCCGGCCTCGCCGCCATGATCGCCCGCCGCCGGCTGGCCTGGTCCGCGGTCCAGGCGGGGGCGCGGGTCGAGCTGGTCTTCGCCGATCCGCCGCCAAGCGACGCCGCAGGGATGCGCAAGGCGCTGGATCATGATCTTCTGGCGGCGTTCCATCTTTGGCTGATCAACCGCCGGGTTCTGATCGCGCCGTTCCACAACATGATGCTGGTGTCGCCCGTGACCGAGGATTCTCAGATCGATCGGCTTGTCGAAGCCGCCGACGGCTTCGCCGCCGCCCTGCAGGGAGACGCGGCGTGAGCGGTCCGGTCCTGGTCGCCGATCCGGAGGAATGCCGCAGCTTCCTGCAGGCGCACCCGCACATCGCCTTCGTCGAGGTGTTCTTCACCAGCATGACCGGCGTGCCGCGGGGCAAGCGCCTGCGTCGCCACGAGATCCAGGCGGTCTATGACTACGGCCGCTTCCTGCCCGGCTCGATCCTGGTGGTCGACACCACCGGCGCCGACTGCGAGGACACCGGCCTGGTGTGGGAGGACGGCGACGCCGACCGCCTGGCCCGTCCGGTGCCCGGCACGCTGAAGCCCGCGCCGTGGCTGGGGCCCGACGTCGCCCAGGTGATGCTCTCGCTCTACGAACTGGACGGCCGGCCCAACGACCTGGACCCTCGGCACGTCCTGCGCCGGGTGCTCGAGCGCTACGCCGCCGACGGCCTCACCCCCGTCGCCGCCTGTGAACTGGAATACTACCTCGTCGACATCGAGCGCGGTCCCGACGGCGCGCCCCAGCCGGCGCGCTCGGCCCTCACCGGCCGCCGGCCCGCCGGCATCCAGGTCTACGGCCTGCCTGAACTCGAAGCCGCGGCCCCCTTCCTGCGCGAGCTGTGGTCGGTCGCCGACGTCCTGGGCGTTCCCCTCGAAGGCGCCATCTCCGAGTTCGCCCCGGGCCAGGTGGAGCTGACGCTCAAGCACAAGCCCGACGCCCTGGCCTGCGCCGACGACGCGGTGGTTTACAAGCGCGCCGCCAAGGGCGTGGCCCTGCGCCACGGCTGCGAGGCCACCTTCATGGCCAAGCCCTGGGGCGACCGCGCCGGCAGCGGCTTCCACGTCCACGTCAGTTTCAACGACCGCACCGGCGAGAACCTCTGCGCCAGCGAGGACCCGGAGGGCTCCGAGCTCCTGCGCCACGCCATCGGCGGGATGAAGGCCCTGCTCGGCGAATGCATGGCCGTCCTGGCGCCCAACGCCAATTCCTACCGCCGCTTCAGGGCCAACTCCTATGCGCCGGTCGCGCCGACCTGGGGCGTCAACAACCGCACCGTCTCGCTGCGCGTGCCCGCCGGTCCGCCGCACACCCGCCATGTGGAGCACCGCGTCGCCGGCGCCGACGCCAATCCCTACCTGGTGCTGGCGGCGCTGCTGGCGGCGGCGCACCACGGGATCAAGGAACGGCTCGATCCCGGCCCGGCGGTGGTGGGCGACGGCTACGCCGCCGCGGCGCAGGAGAAGTCCCGGCTGCCGTCCAACTGGTACGCAGCGGTCGATCTGTTCGACAATTCGAGCGTCCTGCGCGATTACCTGGGCGACCGGTTCGTCGATATGTTTGTCTCAGTCAAGCGTACTGAGCAGGCCAGATTCTTCGAGGTCATCACCGCGCTCGACTATGACTGGTATTTGAGCAATGCGTGAGGGGCGTGAAAAGCCGGCCGCTTTCGTATTGAAATAGTGCTTGGGGGGAGGCCGTCGTCTGGCGACGGATCCTGAAAATCGAGGAGGCTAGAGCGTCATGAACAAGAACCTGCTGGGAGGCGGGGCGTCCCGTCGCTCGCTGCTGACGGGCCTGGGCGCGGCGGCCGTCGGCCTGACCTTCGGCGGCGCGGTCGCCGGCTGCAGCCCCAAGCCGGCCACGCCCGCCGGCGCTGAGGAGGCCAAGCTCAACTTCTACAACTGGGACACCTACATCGGCGAAACCACCCTGGCCGACTTCAAGCAGGCCTCGGGGATCGACGTGAACATGAGCCTGTTCGCGACCAACGACGAACTGTTCGCCAAGCTGCGCGCCGGCAACCCCGGCTTCGACGTGATCGTCCCGTCCAACGAGTTCGTCACCCGCATGTCGGAAGCGAACATGCTCATGCCGCTGGACCACGCCAAGATCCCGAACATCAAGAACATCGACCCGGCGTTCATGGACGCCGCCTACGACCCGGGCCGCAAGTACTCCATGCCCTATACCTGGCTGGTGCTGGGGATCGGATATCGCAAGTCCAAGGTGAACGGCGTGCCGGACAGCTGGAAGTGGCTGTTCGACTCCCCGCAGTACAAGGGCCGCATCGCCCTCCTGTCGGAATCGGCCGATCTCGTGCGCCTGGCCGCCAAGTACAAGGGCCATTCGGTCAACGGCATTCCGCCCGAGCTCGTCTCCGAGATCGAGAAGATGCTGATCGCCCAGAAGCCCTACGTGAAGGCGTTCCACGAGGACAACGGCCAGGACATGCTGCTGTCCGGCGAGGTCGACCTGGTGCTCGAGTACAACGGCGACATCGCCCAGATCATGACCGAGGACGACGACATCGACTTCGTCGTGCCCAAGGAGGGCAGCCTGCTGAACTCCGATACGCTGTGCATCCCGGTCGGCGCGCCGCACCCGGACAATGCGCACAAGTTCATCAACTATATCCTCGACGGGGCCGCCGGCGCCGAGATCTCCAAGACGATCCTCTATCCGACGCCCAACGCGGCGGCCAAGGCGCTGATGCCGGACGACTACAAGAACAATCCGGTGATCTTCCCGCCCGCGGACGTGCTGGCCAAGTGCGAGTACGGGGCGTTCGAGGGCGCCGAGAAGGCTCAGCTCTACGAAGAGGTCATCACCCGCGTCCGCGCGGCCTGATCGACCGGCGAGGAGGAGGGCGTCGTCATGGAGCAGAGCTGGAAACGGGCCAAGGCGGTGTTCGCCGGCGCGCTGGGTCCGCCGCTGCTCTGGCTGATCGCCTTCTTCCTCGTCCCCATGGCCATCGTCTGGGGCTACAGCTTCGGCCAGAACGTCGGGCTCACCGAGATCTCCTTCACCGGCACCTTCGCCAACTACGCCCGGGCGATCGAGCCGCTCTACCTGAAGATCTTCCTGAAGTCGGCGGGGGTGGCCGGGCTCACGACGCTCCTGTGCATCGTGCTGGGCTTCCCAGTCGCCCTGGCCATCACCTTCGCCCCGCCCAAGGCCAAGACCTGGCTGCTGCTGCTGATCATGCTGCCGTTCTGGACGAACCTGCTGATCCGCACCTACGCCCTGATCGCGGTGCTGCGCACCGAGGGCTACGTCAACCAGGCGCTGGGCTGGCTGTGGAGCCAGGTCGGCGCCCTCGCCGCCCTCCTGGGCCTGCCGGCCCTCGCCCCCTTCACGCCGCTGGAGCTGCTGCACAACAACTTCGCCGTGGTCGTGGGCCTCGTCTACGTGCACCTGCCCTTCATGGTCCTGCCGCTCTACGCGGCCCTCGACAGACTGGACCGCTCGCTGCTGGAGGCCAGCCTCGACCTCGGCGCCGGCCACCTGCGCACCCTGGCCCTGATCGTCGTGCCCCTGTCCTTGCCGGGCATCCTCTCAGGCGTGCTGATCACCTTCATTCCCGCGCTCGGGGCGTTCCTCACCCCCGACCTCCTGGGCGGCCCCGACAGCCAGATGATCGCCAACGTGATCGAGCGCCAGTTCAAGCGCGCCAACGACTGGCCGTTCGGCGCGGCCATGTCGTTCATGCTGATGTACCTGACCTTCCTGGCGATCGCCGCCCAGGGCCTGCTCTCGCGCCGCCGGGAGACCCGCGCATGAGCCGCCGCGCCAGGAGGGAGGCCCCGGGGCCGCTGGAATACCTGCGCCGCTGGCCGCTGCGGGCCTGGCTGGCGATGGTGGCGGTGTTCCTCTACACGCCGCTGATCACCCTGATGGTGTTCAGCTTCAACGACTCGCGCCGCAACATCGTCTGGCAGGGCTTCACCCTGAAGTACTACGAGAAGGCGCTGAACAACGACAGCCTGATCCAGGCCTTCGTCAACTCCCTGACCATCGCCGCGCTCTCGACGCTGATCAGCGTCGTCCTGGGCGCCATGGCCGCCCTCGCCCTGTGGCGCTTCCGCTTCCCCGGCAAGCCGGCCGTCGACGGGGCCATGGCCCTGCCGATCGTGGTGCCCGAAATCTGCATGGGCGTGGCGCTCCTGGTGTTCTTCGCCAAGGTCCTGCCTTGGCCGCAGGGCCTGCCCTGGCCGCTGGACCTCGGCGCCATCATCATCAGCCACGTCTCCTTCTCCTTCCCCTTCGTGGCGGTGGTCGTCCGCGCCCGCATGGCCAGCTTCAACCGCGAGCTGGAGGAAGCGGCCAAGGACCTGGGCGCCAGCGAATGGCGCACGGTGCGCGACGTCATCGTGCCGCACATGGGCCCATCCCTGGTGGCTGGCGCGCTCCTGGCCTTCACCCTCAGCCTCGACGACTTCGTGATCACCTTCTTCACCTCGGGGCCCGACACCGTGACCTTCCCGGTCAAGGTCTATGCGATGGTCCGCTTCTCGGTGACGCCCGAGGTCAACGCCGCCTCGACCCTGCTGATCGTGCTCACCGTCATCCTCACCGCCGTCGCCCTGCGCCTGCAGGGCGACCCGGCCGCGGCCGCCGGCCACGGCCCGGCCGACAAGTCCTAGAGCCTCCCATGTCCGACACCGGCAAGCCGATCATCAGCTTCGAGAACGTGACCAAGCGCTTCGGCAAGATGGTCGCCGTCGACGACGTCAGCCTGACCATCGCCGAGGGCGAGTTCTTCTGCCTCCTGGGTCCTTCCGGCTGCGGCAAGACCACGCTCCTGCGCATGCTCGCCGGCTTCGAGACGCCCACCGAAGGCCGCATCCTCATCGACGGCAAGGACATCTCCTCCATCCCGCCCAACAAGCGGCCGGTGAACATGGTGTTCCAGTCCTACGCCGTGTTCCCGCACATGACCGTCGCCGAGAACGTCGGCTATGGCCTCAAGGTCGACCGCGTGCCCGCCGGCGAGCGCGAGCGGCGGGTGGAGGAGGCCCTGGCCCTGGTCCAGCTCGAGGGGCTGGGCGCGCGCAAGCCGGATCAGCTCTCCGGCGGCCAGCGCCAGCGGGTCGCCCTGGCGAGGGCCCTGGTCAAGCGCCCCCGCGTGCTGCTCCTCGACGAGCCGCTCTCGGCCCTGGACGCCAAGCTGCGCGACCAGATGCGCACCGAGCTTTCCTCCCTTCAGGAGAAGGTCGGCGTCACCTTCATCATGGTCACCCACGACCAGGACGAGGCCCTGGCCCTGGCCACCCGCTGCGCGGTGATGAACCGCGGCCTCCTGCAGCAGGTCGCCCCGCCCAACGACCTCTACGAGTTCCCCAACTCCCGGTTCGTCGCCGACTTCATCGGCCAGGTGAACCTGTTCGAAGGCGCGCTGGTGGTGGACGAGCCCGACCACGCCATCATCAAGTCGCCGGAGATCGAGGCCGACATCTTCCTCGACCACGGCGTCACCGGCGCTAAGGGATCCACGGTCTGGGCGGCCCTGAGGCCGGAGAAGATAGAGCTGCACAAGCGCGGCCCCGGCTCGCCCCTGCCGTCCATCGACGACGCCCCGGCCGGCGCCAACGCGGTGCCCGGCGTGATCCACCAGGAGGTCTACCTGGGCAGCGAAAGCGTCTATGAAGTGGAGATCGCCGGCGGCCGGCGGATCAAGGTGTCCCGTTCGAACCTCACCCGCTGGGACCAGGAGGACTTCGCCGTCGGCGAAGAGGTCTGGCTCTTCTGGCACGCCTGCTCGCCGGCCGTGCTGTTGTCGTAGGGAGTTCCATGTCCGCCGCGCGGCCCGTCGCGGGCGTCATCTGCTGCACCCGCATCGTCGGGATCGAGCCGGCCCAGGCGGTGATGAACCGCTACGTCGCCGGAGTGCTGGCCCATGCCGACGCCGCGGCCCTGCTGGTGCCCTCCATGCCCGAGCTGATGCGCGCCTCCGAGGTCGCCGCGCGCCTGGACGGCCTGTTCCTCACCGGCAGCCCCTCCAACCTGTCGCCCGACCGCTACGGCCAGGCCGCCGACGACGCCCCGGGGCCCTTCGATCCCGGCCGCGACGCCATGACCGCCGACCTGATCAAGGCCATGGCCGACCTCGGCAAGCCGGTCTTCGGCGTCTGCCGCGGCCTGCAGGAGATCAACGTCGCCTTCGGCGGCGCCCTGCGCCGCGATCTCGGCGCGACCGAACTCGCGCATCACGCCCCCGACGACGTCGGCTTCAACGAGATGTTCGACCACCGCCATCCGGTCTCGCTGGTTCCCGGCGGGGTCCTGGCGCGGGGCCTGGGTGCCGAGCGCATCACGGTCAACTCCGTGCACTACCAGGGCGTCGACCGGCTCGGCGAAGGGCTCAGGGTCGAGGCGCGCGCCGACGATGGCGTGGTCGAGGCCGTCTCCGCCGACCTGTCCGGCGCCCCGCTTCTTGCGGTCCAGTGGCATCCGGAGTGGCAGCCGCAGGCCGATCCCAACTCGCGCGCGTTTTTCGCGCTCTTCGGCCGCGCCCTCCGCGGCGATCCCCTGACGGCCTGAGGGCCGCATTCCAAAGGTGACAGACGTGTCCGCCCCCCTCCGCAACTACGACATCGCCGAACTCCGCCGCCTGGATCTGGCCCACCACCTGCCGGCCCAGGCCGACCACAAGCTGATCGCCGAACTGGGGGGCAGCCGCATCATCACCCGCGCCGAGGGCTCGACCATCTACGACGGGGAAGGGAACGCCATTCTCGACGGCATGGCGGGGCTCTGGTGCGTCAACATCGGCTACGGTCGGACCGAACTGGCCCAGGCGGCCTACGACCAGATGCTGGAGCTGCCGTACTACAACACCTTCTTCAAGACCGCGACGCCGCCCACGGTGAAGCTCGCCGCCAGGATCGCCGAGAAGCTCGGCGGGGCGCTCACCCACGTCTTCTTCAATTCCTCGGGGTCGGAAGCCAACGACACGGTCTTCCGCCTGGTGCGCCACTACTGGAAACTCAAGGGCGAGCCGCAGCGCACCGTCTTCATCAGCCGCTGGAACGCCTATCACGGGTCCACCGTAGCCGGCGTCAGCCTCGGCGGCATGAAGCACATGCATGTCCAGGGCGACCTGCCGATCCCCGGCGTCGAGCACGTCATGCAGCCCTACCTGTTCGGCGAAGCCTTCGGCGAGGAGCCGGACGCCTTCGCCGCCCGGGCGGCCCAGGCGATCGAGGACCGCATCCTGGCGGTGGGTCCGGAGAACGTGGCCGCCTTCATCGGCGAGCCGGTGCAGGGCGCGGGCGGCGTGATCATCCCCCCGCCGGGCTACTGGAAACGGGTGGAGGCCATCTGCCGCAAGTACGGAATCCTGCTGGTCTGCGACGAAGTCATCACCGGCTTCGGCCGCCTCGGCGAGTGGTTCGGCCATCAGCACTACGGGATCACCCCCGACCTCGTGCCGATGGCCAAGGGCCTGTCCAGCGGCTACCTGCCGATCTCCGCCGTCGGCGTGGCGGACCACATCGTGCGCGAGCTGCGCGAGAAGGGGGGCGACTTCGTCCACGGCTTCACCTACTCGGGCCATCCGACCTGCGCGGCCGTAGCGCTGAAGAACATCGAGATCATGGAGCGCGAGGGCCTCGTCGAGCGCACTCGCGAGGACACCGGCCCCTATCTGGCCAAGGCCTTCGCCGACCGGCTCGCCGGCCATCCCCTGGTGGGCGAGGCCCGCTCCATCGGGCTTCTCGGCGCGGTCGAGATCGTCGCCGAGAAGGGGACCAGCAAGCGCTTCAAGGGCGAGGAGGGGACCGCCGGCCCCATGGTCCGCGACATCTGCATCAAGAACGGACTGATGGTGCGCGGCATCCGCGATACGATCGTCTGCTGCCCGCCGCTGATCATCACCCACGCCGAGATCGATCGCCTCGTCGACACCATCGCCCGCTCGCTCGACGAGGCCGCTCCAGCCCTGAGGGCGCTATAAGGGGGCTCGGGAGCCCAGCCATGAAGTACAAGGAAAAGAAGGCCAAGCCAGGTCCCTCCGACAAGCGCGGCGTCGCCACCCTCGATGAGGCCGCCGACTGGTGCCGCCGCCAGGGGATCGAGGAGATCGAGTGCATGATCCCCGACCTCGCGGGGGTCGCCCGGGGCAAGATCATGCCCGTGCGCAAGTTCCTGGCGATGCCTGCCATGAACCTGCCGCTCGCGGTCTTCTACCAGACCATCACCGGAGACTTCCCCGAACTCGAGGGCCTGGTGGGCGCGGTGCAGTCCGACACGGACGTCTTCTTGCACCCCGACCTCGCCACCCTGGCCGTGGTGCCCTGGGCCAGCGATCCGACCGCCCAGGTGATCCACGACGCCTTCCACCCCGACGGACGGCCGGTCGGGGAAAGCCCGCGCCAGGTGCTGCGCCGCGTGGTCCAGGCCTATGAGGCCAAGGGCTGGCGTCCTGTGGTCGCGCCGGAGATGGAGTTCTATCTGGTCGAGAAGAACATCGACCCGGACTATCCGCTGAAGCCGCCCGTCGGCCGCTCGGGCCGGCCCGAGACCGGCCGCCAGGGCTATTCGATCTCGGCGGTCAACGAGTTCGACGCCCTGTTCGAGGACATGTACGAGTATTCCGAGCGCCAGGGCCTGGAGATCGACACCCTGATCCACGAAAGCGGCGTGGCGCAGATGGAGATCAACCTGCGCCACGGCGACGCCCTGGAGCTGGCCGACCAGGTGTTCATGTTCAAGCGCACCATCCGCGAGGCGGCGATGGAGCACGACATCTACGCCACCTTCATGGCCAAGCCGATGGCCGCCGAGCCCGGTTCGGCGATGCACATCCACCAGTCGGTGGTCGACGCCGCCAACGGCAGGAACCTGTTCTCTGATCCCGAGACCGGCGAGCCGACGCCGACCTTCTTCGCCTTCATCGCCGGGCTGCAGAAGTACCTGCCGGCGATCATGGCGATCATGGCGCCCTACGTGAACTCCTACCGCCGGATCGCCCGCGACTCCGGCGCGCCGGTGAACCTGCAATGGGGGCACGACAACCGCACCGCCGGCCTGCGCGTGCCGCCGTCCGATCCCCAGAACCGGCGGGTGGAGAACCGCATCCCCTCCTCGGACGCCAATCCCTACCTGGCGATCGCCGCCTCCCTGGCCGCGGGCTACCTGGGCATGATCGAGGAGCTGACGCCGACCGAGCCCTACGACCACGACGCCAATCAGACCGGCATCGCCCTGCCGCGCAGTCTCCTGGAATCGGTGGTGCTGTTCGAGAACTGCGAGCCGCTGGCCGAGCTCCTCGGCGCCAGCTTCGTCGCCGCCTTCAGCCGGGTGAAGCAGACCGAGTACGAGGTGTTCATGCGCACGATCAGCCCCTGGGAGCGCGAGTTCCTGCTGCTGAACGTCTAGGTCCCCGTGCGCAACGCCGGCCATCCCGCGGGTTCCTGGTACGCCGCGACCGCCAACCCCTTTCCGCCCCAGCCGCCCCTGGCCGGCGAGGCGCGGGCCGACGTCTGCGTGGTGGGCGCGGGGTTCACCGGCCTCGGCGCCGCCCTGACCCTGGCCGAGCGGGGCGTGCGGGTCGTCCTGCTGGAAGCGGCCACCGTGGGGTCCGGCGGCTCGGGGCGCAACGGCGGCCAGATCCATGTCGGCCAGCGGCGCGATCAGGTCTGGCTCGAAAGGGCGGTAGGGGCGGCCGACGCGGCCGACCTGTGGCGCCTGGCCGAGAACGCGCGCCACTGGCTCCTGCGCACCATCGCCGAACGGGCCATCGATTGCGACCTGACGATGGGCCTGATCCACGCCGACCACCGGCCGGGGCAGGAGGCGGCGAACCAGGCCCACATCGCCCATCTGCGCGAGCGCTACGGCTATGAGCTGATCGAGCCAATCGGCCGGGACGCCCTGCGCGCCGAACTCGGCACGGACGTCTACTTCGGCGGGGTGGTCGACCGTGGCGGCGGCCATGTGCACCCGCTCAACCTCGCCCTCGGCCTGGCCCGCGCGGCCCTGGACGAAGGCGCCGTCATCCACGAGGGCTCCCGCGTGAGCGCCTGGCGACGCGACGGCGGCCGCATCCTGGTCCATACGGACGGCGGGCGCGTGACCTGCGACCAGCTCATCGTCACTGGCGACGGCTATGGCGACGGCCTCTCGCCCCGCATCGACGCCCGCGTCATGCCGATCAGCAACTTCGTCCTGGCGACCGAGCCCCTGGGCGCGGACGCGGACCTGATCATCCGCTCCAACGCCGCCGTCTCGGACAGCCGGTTCGTGGTCAACTACTTCCGCAAGACGCCGGACGGACGCCTGCTGTTCGGCGGCGGCGAGACCTACACCCCCTGGGATCCGCCCAACCTGGCCGCCTTCGTCCGCAAGCGGATGCTCCGCGTCTATCCGCGTCTGCACGACGCGCGCATCACCCACGCCTGGGGCGGCAGGCTGGGCATCACCATGAGCCGCGTCCCCTATGCGGCCGAACTCGCTCCGGGAGTCCGCGCCATCACCGGCTATTCCGGCCAGGGCGTGATGCTGGCGCCCTGGTGCGGCCGCGTGCTTGCCCTGGCTGCGCTCGGCGAGACCGGGGATTTCGACCTGCTGGCCCGGCTGCCAACCCCGCCGTTCCCGGGCGGGCGCCTGCTGCGCTGGCCGGCCCTGGTGGCCGGCATGAGCTGGTACGCCCTGCGCGACCGGCTCTGAGCCCCCGCCGGGTCCTCAGACCAGCATCGCCTTGTAGGCTTCGCGGGTGGTCTTGAACCGCTCGAACGGGAACTTGATCGGCACGCCCTCCAGCGCCGCCGCCAGCATCTCGAGGTGCGCCTCCCACCCGGCGCAGCTTCGCGCCGCGTCCTCGCCCGCCGGGCTGCGCAGGGTGAGGGTCAGGCGTGCGCCGTCGCCTTCGGCCGCCACTTCCCACCGCAGCGGCCGCTCCGGCTCGCCAGGTCCGCTCCAGGAGTATTCCACCAGCCGCGGCGGCTCATAGGCCGTGACCTTGCTGTCGATGACGATGCCGCTGTCCACGAAGTCCAGCCGCGCCGGGCCGCCGACCTCGGGCGCGATCTCGCCTGGCGCCAGCCACAGGGGCAGTTGCGACGCGTCCGTCAGGGCGGCCCACACCTTCGCCGGCGGATGGTCGAACAGCCGGGTCAGCTTGGCCTGCACGAAACCGTCGCCGCGGGTCAGCACCCCCAGGTCCGGCTCGGTTCCGATGTCCTGTCCCTCGCCCATGCTCGCCTCCATCCTGTTTGCACAGGTTCTGCCGGGCGGGCGGCGCGGGCGGCCTTGATCGAGGTCAAACCCCGCGTCGATCGCGCCCGCCGGCGGTATGGTCCTGCGATCGTCCCGATTCCGCGGCCCCGCCATGACCGTCCAGATTCAGTCCCAGCCCTTCGGCCGCCTGCCCGACGGGCGTGAGGTCCAGGCCTTCACCCTGTCTTCCCCCGCCGGGGTCAGCGTGCGTGTGCTCAGCCTCGGCGGGATCGTCCAGTCTCTCCTGACGCCCGACCGGGAGGGGCGGCTCGCCGACGTCGTCCTGGGCTTCGACGACCTGGCCGGCTACCTCGCCGACCGCGCCTACATGGGCGCCCTGATCGGCCGCGTGGCCGGACGGATCGCCGGCGGCCGGCTGAAGGTCGGCGCGCGCGTCTTCCAACTCGGCCGCAACGATGGCGCGAACACCCTGCACGGCGGCCCGGCCGGCTTCGACCGGGCGCTCTGGCGCGTCGAATCCACCGGGCTCGACGGGGGCGCGGCGGTCCTGCGCCTGGTCCACCACAGCCCCGACGGCGACCAGGGCTTTCCCGGCGCCCTCGGCGTGGAGGCGACCTGGCGGCTTGAGCCCTCCGGCCGGCTGTCGCTCGACCTTCAGGCCAGGTGCGATGCGCCCACCCGGGTGAACCTGACCAGCCATCCGTACTGGAACCTGTCCGGGGCGGGCGGCGACATCGGCGACCACCGCCTGCGCATCGCCGCCGACGAGGCCTTCCTCATGGGCGAGGACCTGGTGCCCGCCCGGACGCCCAGCTCCGTCGCCGGCACGGCCCTGGACCTGCGCGCGCCCCGACGCCTGGCCGAGGTGATCGCCGCCGACGATCCGGCGGTGCGGGCCGTGGGCGGCCTCGACCACGTCTTCGTCCTCGCCGACCGCGAGCCGGCCGCCCGTCTCGACCATCCGCCGTCGGGCCGCAGCCTCACCATCGAAACCGACGCCGAGGCCTTCGTCGCCTATGGCGGGGGCGGGCTCTCCGGCGGTCCCCCAGGCAAGGCCGGCCGCCTCTACGGCGCGGGCGCCGGCGTGGCCCTCGAACCCCAGGCGCGGCCGGATCGCCCCGCCGTGCTGCAGCCCGGGCAGGTGTTCCGCTGGCGCCAGGCGCTGACGTTCGGGACCGATGCGGCCTCTTCTTGACGTCGCGCAAGGCCGGTCGCGCCCTTCTGGCGTTTAGTGGGGACCATTCCCAGCCGCCATCGGGCGGCGCCGTCCAGCGAGAGGAGAGCCGACATGAACCGCCTGCAGGGCAAGGTCGCGATCATCACCGGCGCAGCGCTCGGCCTTGGCCGCGCCACCGCCATCCGCATGGCCGAGGAGGGCGCCGCCGTCGCGGTGTTCGACATGCTCGAGGCCGAGGGCGCGGCCTTCGCCGCCGAGCTTCAGGGGCGCGGGTTCAAGGCCCGATTCTGGCGCTGCGACGTCACCTCCGAGGCCGAGGTGGCCCGGGTGATCGGCGAAGCCGCCGCGCACTTCGGCCGCCTCGACATCCTGGTGAACAACGCCGGCGTCTCCGGCGCCAACAAGCCGACCCACGAGGTCACCGAGGCCGAGTGGGACTTCGTCCAGGCGGTGAACGTCAAGGGCGTCTTCTTCTGCACCAAGCACGCCATCCCCCACCTGAAGGCGGCCGGGGGCGGCTCGATCATCAATCTGTCCTCGATCTACGGCCTCGTCGGCGCGCCCGACGTGCCGCCCTATCACGCCTCCAAGGGCGCGGTGCGCCTGATGAGCAAGACCGACGCCCTGATCTACGCCCCTGACCGGATCCGGGTGAACTCCATCCATCCCGGCTTCATCTGGACGCCGATGGTCGAGCACCATCTGGAGGCCATGGGCGACATCTCCGAAGGCCGCAAGGCGACCGACGCCCTGCACCCCCTCGGCCACATCGGCGAGCCGGACGACATCGCCTGGGGCGCGGTCTACCTGGCCTCCGACGAGGCCAAGTTCGTCACCGGCGCCGAACTGGTGATCGACGGCGGCTACACCGCCCACTAGCCGCGGGCGGCGGCGATCCAGATCATCGCCGTCGCCACCGCCTGGGCATGATCCAGGCCGAGTTCGTCCAGCGAGCGCCAGGTCGGGAACGCAAGGGCGTGACGCACCGTGGCGGACAGCGCCGGGTTCTGCGCCGCCGGATCCAGACGCGCGATCAGGTCGTCGCCCACCGCGCCCATGAAGGCGCCGACCTCGGCCATCGGCCCCTGCAGCGCCGGCACCTCGGCGACGTCGCGGAACGCCGCCGTCCACATCCGCTCGGTGCCGGCATAATAGCCGTAGAAGGCCTCGAGCGCCTGGCGCGCCCGCTCCAGCCCGTCCTCGACCTTCGACCAGGCGATGGGGTCGGGCGGCGGGTGCAGGGTCAGCCAGTGCGAGGTGCAGGCCTGGAACACCGCCGTCTCGTCGGGGAAGTGGCGATAGACCGTCAGCCGCTGCACCCCGGCCCGCTCGGCGATGGCGCTGATCGTGGTCGCCCGCGGGCCGATCTCCTCGTGAAGATGCATGGTGGCCTCGACGATCCGCTGGCGCGTTTCATCCTGTGATTCCGCGCGCTTACGCAGGGTGTACGGCCGCTTTCCCGACATTCGATGAACATATCTGTGCAATGAACGCTTGACAAGCGTCCGGCCTGCAGGGTAGCCAGATTTCAACAAACGTACATGTTCAATGAAATTGCCGAAAGGAACCGCGATGCTCGACGCCCCTGTCCTGTCGCCGATTCAGCGCGCCGCCGCCGACTGGTCGGTCCTGCCCGCCTTCATGCCGGTCCCCGGCCTCGGCGCCCTGGCCGTCAACAGCTTCCTGCTGGAAGGCCCGGAGCCGATGCTGGTCGACACGGGCCTCGCCGCCCTGGCCGATCCCTTCGTCGCCGCCCTGGAGCAGGCGGTCGACCTGTCGACCCTGAACTGGATTTGGCTCAGCCACCTGGACGCCGACCACACCGGCGCCCTGGCCGCCATCCTGGACCGCGCGCCTCGGGCCCGTGTCGTCACCAGCTTCCTGGGGGCCGGAAAGATGGGCCTGGCCGGCATCGACCCCGCCCGCGCCCACGTGCTGCAGCCGGGCGATCGCTTCGAGGTCGGCGGGCGCAGCCTTGTGCCGCTGCGGCCGCCCTACTACGACGCCCCCGAAACCCTCGGCTTCTTCGATCCGGCTTCGCGGGTTCTGTTCGCCGCCGACAGCTTCGGCGCCCTGCTGCCGGCGCCGGCCGACTCGGTGGAGGCGATCGCGCCCGACGACCTGCGCGACGGCATGGTCGCCTGGTCGGCGATCGACGCCCCCTGGCTCCAGCTCACCGATCCGGCCGCGTTGGCCGCCGCCCTCAACGGGCTCGCGCGTCTAGATCCGGCCGTGGTGCTGAGCGGCCACCTGCCGTTGGCCTGCGGTCCGATCGAGCCCCTGGCGCGCATCGTCGCCGACGCGTGGGCCAGCGGCGCCGAGCGCGCCCCCGATCCCCTGGCCGCCGAGGCGGTCGCGGCGGCCCTCGCCGCCTGACGCCGTCCCCTCCCACCACCTGTTCGAGACCCTTCCTATGACCGCATCCGACACCATCGACGCCAACCGCCGCACGGTGGCGCGCTTCCTGGCCGGCACGCATGGCCCGGACCTCGCCGGCCTCGCCGTGATCGACGAGACCGTCTCGCCGGCCATCGTCTGCCACGGATTTCCCGGCGGCGATCCCGTCGACCGCGAAAGCTACAAGGCCTTCTTCCGCACCTTCCGGCAGGCCTTCGACGGCATGGCCTTCACCATCCACGTCACCGTCGCCGACGAGGCCTTCGTCGCCGTGCGCTGGCGGGTCGAGGTCGACCATGTCGGCGCCTTCGCCGGCGTCGAACCTGACGGCCGCCGGATCGGCTTCGACGGCATGGCGCTCTATCGCATGGAGCGTGGCCTGATCGCCGAGACCTGGCTGCACATCGACGAACTCCAGCTCCTGGCCGGGATCGGCGCGATCCCCGCCCTGGCCGCCTGACAGGGAGCCGGATCCATGTTCTCCACGTCCATCACCCGCCGCTTCGGCCTGACCACGCCCATCGTCAACGCCGGCATGGCGATGGTGGCGCGCCCCGCGCTCGCCGCGGCCGTCTCCAACGCCGGCGGCCTCGGAACCATCGGCTGCGACGTGAGCCCGCCCGAGGCCCTGGCCGCCATGGTCGCCGAGCTGCGCGGCCTCACCCGCCGCCCCTTCGGCGTCGACCTGATCGGCGACTTCGTGACCGACGCCCACCTGGACGTGCTGATCGAGCACAAGGTCCCTTTGGCGATCTTCTTCTGGAGCCTGCCCTCCGCCGAACAGGTCGAGCGCCTCCAGGCCGCCGGCGTCGATGTGTGGATGCAGGTCGGCTCGGTGGCCGAGGCCCGCGCCTCGGTCGCCCTGGGCGTCGACGCCCTGGTCGTCCAGGGGGCGGAGGCCGGCGGCCACAACCGCTCCGAGGCCTCGACCCTGACCCTGTTCCCGCGCGTGCGCCGGCTGTTCCCCGACCTGCCGATGCTGGCCGCCGGCGGAGTCGTCGACGGCGCGTCCATGGCCGCGGCCCTGGTCCTGGGGGCGGACGCGGTCTGGTGCGGCAGCCGCTTCCTGGCGTCCGTCGAGGCCGACGCCCATGAGGGCTACAAGGGGCGCGTCGTCGCCGCCGACGTCGGCGACACCGTCGTCACCTCGATCTACGGCCCCGAGTGGCCGGACCAGCCGATGCGCGTCCTGCTCAACGACGGCGCCCGCGCCGCGGTCGGCCGGGAGGCGGAGGCGGTCGCCGAGGCGGCGGGCGAGGTCATCGGCTCCGTGCGGATCGGCGACCAGCCGACGCCCCTGCCGCGCTACAGCGCGATCCTGCCGATGCGCAGCTTCGAGGGTGACCTCGAGCAGGCCTGCCTCACCGCCGGCCAGGGCGTCGGCGCCATCGAGGCGGTGCTGCCGGCCGCCGAGATCGTCCGGCGGATGACGGCGGAGGCGAGGGCGGCCCTGGCGCGCCTGGCCGTCCTGGCCAGCGCGGCCTGAGGCGGCCCGGCGCGGCCGGCCCTCAGCGGCGCCGGCCGCCGCTCGCCTGGCTGCGGCCGGCCTGGATCATCAGTCCGGCCACCACAGTCGCGGCGGCCACGGCGGCGAGCCCGGTCCAGGTCACCGTCCCCCGGCCGAAGCCCAGGGCGCCCAGGGCCAGGGCGTAGGACAGTCCCAGCCCGGCGAAGCCCCATCCGCGCAGAAGGCGTGAGCGTTGCGGCGACAGCCGCCGCCTCAGCACCTCGGTCTGGTGCCGCGGCAGGCTCAGGCAGAGCAGCGCGAAACCGGCGCCGGCCGTCACAAGGAGGAGCAGCTCGATCACGCTTCGGCCCCCGCCGCCCGCGCCGGCGCCGGCCGGGGCCTGGCGGCCGCGGAGCTCGCCGCCTTGCGGGCGGCCCAGGCGAAGGCCGCCGCCAGAGCGATCATCACCAGGTCCACCGCGGCGAACGCGAAGTCGCCCTGGACCAGGCTGGCGACCAGGTTGCGCGGGGTCGTCAGGGCGTTGACCACCGGCACGAGGGCGAAGGCCGCCGCCGCCGCGCCCAGCACCTCGGTCCAGGCCAGCCGCGGGGGCCGCACCATCGCCCAGGCCGCCGCCGCGCCCCAGGCGATGAAGATGCAGTGGACCTCCCATTGGGCCCGGCCCGTAAGGCCCAGCGGCAGCAGGCGATTGGCCAGGAAATAGCTGGCCAGGCCCAGGGGAAAGCCCGCCACCGCCGCCACGTTCAGCCGCTCCACCAGGCGAAAACCGAAGTGCGGGCGCGCAGGATCGGGCAGCTTGGCCCGTCGCTTGACGGTCCACAGCACCAGGCCGGTAGCGATCATCGCCGCCCCGGCCAGGCCGCACAGGAAATAGAGCCAGCGCAGCAGCGTTCCGGCGTAGCGGCCGGCGTGCAGCCCGATCATCACGCTCTCGGTCTTCGCCGCCGGCGCCGTGTTGCTGGCCGGGGCGATCAGCGCGCCGGTCACGCCGTCGAACACCAGGCTCTCCCCGCGGGTGGCCATGCCCGCGTCGCTGGCGCGGACCAGGGTCACCCTGGCGTTGGCGTCGCCGGGGTTGGCCACGTTGACGAAACCCACCCGCGCCCCGTCCCAGCGTTCGGCGGCCACGGCGAACATCGGCGCCAGCGGCGCCGCCGGCGCGGCCCTCCCGGCGGGCGCTGCGGCGGGGCCGGTCGGGAGAATCTCGGCCTGATAGGTGAACGGGTCCTCATAGGCCGCCTGTATGCCGAAGGGCATGTACTGCGAGCCCAGGCTGACCAGGCCCGTGTAGGTGATCATCAGGTGGAAGGGCAGGGCCAGGACGCCGGTCACGTTGTGCGCGTCCAGCCAGCTCCTCTGGCCCTTGCCGAGCCTCAGGGTGAAGAAGTCGGCGAAGATCTTCTTGTGCGTGACGATCCCGGTCAGAATCGCCGCCAGCATGGTCATGGCGCAAACGCCCACCAGGTAGCGGGCCCAGATCACCGGCAGGTAGTGCAGGTCGAAATGGAAGCGGTAGAGGAAGTAGCCGCCTTCCGTCGCCCGCGCGGCGACTTCCCGGCCGCTCGCATCCAGCCAGGCGGTCGCCTCCCGGCCCGGCTCGCGCCCGTCCGCTTCAGGATACCAGAAGAGCTGGGTCGCCGCCCCGCGCGGGCCCGGCAAGGTGACGTAGAGGCCAAGGACTTCGGGCGCGGCGCGCTGCTGAAAGGCCAGGGCGTCCTCGGCCGCCTGGACGGGATTGGTGGCGGGCCGCGCCTCCGGCTGCATCCAGGCGGTGATCTCCTCCTGGAAATAGGCCGCCGAGCCGGTGGCGAAGATCACGAACAGGGCCCAGCCGACCACCAGGCCCGTCCAGGTGTGCAGCCAGGCCATCGACTGGCGGAACGCGCCCTTCACGCGCGGCCCCCCAGCTGGAACGACAGCCAAAGCGCCGCGCCCAGGAGCGCGACCGTCGCGCCCAGGCCCACGAGCGCCGTCGCCGTCCGCCGCACGGCGAAGGCCGTCATGAGCACCGCGGCGTAGATTCCGAACGAGGCCAGGGTGGCGGTCATCGTCGCCTCGGCCCGGGCCATCGGCAGGTGCCGGGCGAGCAGGGCGGTGATCAGGGCGGTGGCGGCATAGCCGCCGACCACGGCGGCGAGCGTGCGCGTCGCCACCTCCAGGCGCCGCTGAAGGTCGGGCGAACGGGCTCTCGCCGCAGCGCCGCGGCGGTTGGCGGGATCATGATTTGCGAGCGACACGCAGTTGCTATATGCGGGCCTGGATGGTTTTGCAATTCACTCGCAACAGCGGCCCGGCTGATCCGGGCCTCCGGGAGGTCGTCATGCTGAAGATGTTGCCCGCCGCGCTCGCCGCGCTCGTCCTAGCCGGTCCGGCCGCGGCTCACGAGGTGTGGGTCGAGCGCGACGGCGCAGGCCCTGCACGCGTCTATCTGGGCGAGCCCATGGAGGTTCCGCCGGCGAATGGGGACCCGGAGTTTCCTAAGCTGAAGGCGCCCGTGGTGTTCACCGCCGATGCGGCCAAGCCCGCCCCGCTGACTCGCCGCGCCAACCATATCGAGGCCGCCGTCGCGGGCGAGGGCGACGTTCGCCTCCGCGATCCAGCGGTGTTCGAGCCCTGGGGGGAGGGCGAGGCCCGCGAAGGCGCGATCTACTACGCCCGCGCCGGGCGCAGCGAGACCCGCACGGCGCTCGACCTGGAGATCGCCCCTGTGGAACCGGGCGGCGACGTTTTCAAGGTGGTCTACAAGGGCGCGCCGGTGGCCGACGCCGCGGTCACCCTGATCAACCCTGACCGCTGGTCTAAGACCTTCCGCACCGACGCCTCGGGCCGCTTCACCGCGCCCACCTCATGGAGCGGCCGCTACATCCTGGGCGTCACCCACGAAGCGGCCGAGCCCGCCACGCTGGCGGGCGTACCCGTGGCCAAGGTCTACCACATCTCCACCCTGACCTTCGTGAAGCCCTGATCTTCGTCGGCGCCTGAGCGTGCGGCCGCTGGGTTTCGCCGTCAGCGGGAGTCCCGGTAGAGCCCGCGCTTGACGATGTCGCGGTTGGCCTGGCGGGTCTTGCGTCCCTGGCCGGCCTCCGCCTCGGTCTTGATCGGCCGCCCCGCATGGGTGCGGCCCTGCTGCATGCCCGGCGCGCCCAAGGCCTCGCCCTCGTCGGCGTAGTCGCCGACTTCGCCCGCGGCGGGCGGGGCCAGGGATGCGTCGCCGACGTCCGGGGCGGCGTAGGCCCGCGGCTCCGGCCTGACGCTGCGGTGTTGCTCGCGCGCCTGGTCGTTCGGCGCCGTCGGCTCCGTCGCGGCGTTCTGCGCGGTGGCCTTCGGGGACTGCGGGGTCTGGTGAGGCATGAAGCGTCTCCCTTCGGTTTCGCCTTCCAAACCCCCCTCGGGCGGGGGGCGTTCCCCCGCTCGGCCGCTTTCCGCCGTCGCCGGTCGCCTATTCGGCCGATAAATATCCGTCATCTTTAGAGTCGATGCGCAGTTGTACTAGTGCGGAAACTGAGCGCGTTCCTATAGCTGAAATCGCAAGATGTCGCGCCATGATGACTTGAGGCATGGTCAATCCAAAGGAGGGTCAATACGGAATTCTCAACAATATTGTCGAGTAAGAAATGAATGTTTGACATGTGCTGACTTGTCGGCTATGTACGCCGCGGCTAATGGCAAGGGGCTTGGGCGAATCCCGAAATCAACTGGCGGCCGATGCGTCGCTTACACCACAGCGGAGGGCGACCGTGCTTACGAACGGAGCAGCCACGCGGTTCTGTAACGACCTGGGACCGACGGCGTCAGACATCACCGCCCGCAAGGGCGGCATAGCGATTCCCCACGCCGGGAGCGCGCGCCCATGACGCCCGCCCTGGTCCTGGCCACCGATCTGGACGGCACTTTCCTGGGCGGCCTCGACGCGGCGCGCCAAGCGCTCTACGCCGGCCTGTCCGCCCGCGAAGACGTCCTGCTGATCTTCGTCACCGGCCGCGATCTCGACTTTGTCGCCCGGCTGATCGAGACGCCCGGCATGCCGCGGCCGCACTACATCGTCGGCGACATCGGGACCTCCGTATTCGACGGCCGCACGCTGCAGCCGGTGGCCGACCTCGAGGCGCCGATCGCCGCGGCCTGGAACGACGCGGGCGAGCGGGTCAAGGCGATGCTCGTCGGCGAACCCGGTCTGACCCTGCAGGACACCCCGTTCCGACACAGGGTCAGCTACGACTACGACCCGGCGCGCCTGTCGCCGCGCAGCGTGGCCAAGGTCGAGGCCGCCGGCTTCGACTGCCTGCTGTCCGCCGACCGCTTCTTCGACGTCCTGCCGCGCGGGGTGTCCAAGGGGCCGACCCTGATCCGCCTAGTCGAGGCCCTGGGTCTGGACCCCGAAGGGGTGCTGGTCGCCGGCGACACCATGAACGACCTGTCGCTGTTTCAGACCGGCTTCAAGGGCGTGGCCGTCGGGAATTCCGAGCCGCGCCTGCTGCGCGCCGTCGAGCGCCTGCGCAACGTCCACGTCAGCCGCCTGCCCGGAGCGGCGGGCATCGCCGACGCCATCCGCCACTTCAAGTTCAAGGGGGCTCCGAACCATGAACAAGTCGTCGCTGGTCATCGTCTATCACCGGCAGCCCAGTGAGGAGGTGCTGGTCGACGGCAAGGTCGTCTACCGCACGCACAAGAGCCCGAACGGGATCGTCCCCACGCTGAAGAGCTTCTTCAACCGCCTGGAGCCCGACGCCGGCGCCTGGGTCGCCTGGAAGACCTACGACCCGGAGGCGGGCGTCGACTTCGAGCGCGTGGTCCACGTCGAGGACCCCCGCGGCGGCTACACGGTTTCGCGCCTGCCGCTGACCGCCGAGCAGGTGGAGAGCTTCTACGCCGTCACCTCCAAGGAGGCGCTCTGGCCGATCCTCCACTCCTTCCCGCGCCTCTATCAGTACGAGAACGTCGACTGGGCCACGTTCCGCGAGGTCAACCGCCTGTTCGCCGAGGCGGCCGCCGAACAGGTCGCCGACGACGGCCTGGTGTGGATTCACGACTACAACCTGTGGCTCGTGCCGGCCTATCTGCGGGCGCTGAAGCCGAACGTGCGCATCGCCTTCTTCCACCACACCCCGTTCCCGGCGGCCGACGTCTTCAACGTCCTGCCCTGGCGCGAGGAGATCGTGCGCAGCCTGCTGGACTGCGACCTCGTGGGCTTCCACATCCCCCGCTACGCTAAGAACTTCGCCGACGTGGCCCGCGCTCTGTGCGGGGCGGCGATCGAGGGGACGGCGCCGGTGGAGGAGGGGCTCGCCGTCAGCGGCGTGGCCCTGGCCGAGCCGGAGGTCCCCACCGCCCTGCGCGCCGGCGGGCGCCGCGTGCGCCTGGGGGTGGCCCCGGTCGGCGCCAATCCGGAACTGATCGAGAGCCTCCTGGCCGCCGAGGAGAGCCGCATCCTGCAGGCCCGCCTGCGCGAGGAACTTGGCGGCCGGCGCCTGCTCATGGCCGTCGGGCGCACCGACTACACCAAGGGCATGATCGAAAGCCTCCTGGCCTTCGAACGCCTGCTGGAGCGCCGGCCCGAGCTGATCGACAAGGTCAAGCTGCTCGTCACCTCGGTGCGGGCCGCCGCCACCATGACCGTCTACGAAGAGACCCAGCGCGAGATCGAGGCCATCGTCGGGCGGATCAACGGCCGGTTCTCGCGCCTGGACTGGACGCCGGTTGTGCTGTTCGGCGCCGCCATCCCCTTCGAGCGGCTGGTGGCCCACTACCGCATCGCCGACATCTGCCTGACCACGCCCCTGCGCGACGGGCTCAACCTCGTCGCCAAGGAGTATGTGGCCGCCAAGCAGGGCCATCCCGGGGTGCTGGTGCTCTCCGAGTTCGCCGGATGCGCGGTGGAGTTGACCGACGCGGTCTTGACCAACCCCTATTCGTCCCGCTCGATGGACGCCGCCCTCGATGCGGCCCTCGACATGCCGACCGACGAGGCGCGTGCGCGGATGCAGGCGATGGACAAGGTGGTGCGCCACTTCGACCTGGCCCACTGGGCCGACGAGGTCGCCGATCAGTTCGACGGCATCAGCTTCGCTTCGCGTCAGGCGCCGGCGCTGGACGCGGCCTGATGCGCTCGGTCTTCGCGGCGGCCCTTGCGGCCCTGGCGCTCTTCTGCGGGGGCGGTCGGGCGCTGGCCGCGCCGGTGGAGATCTCCATCTCCTGCGCCTCGCTGGGGGTGGAGCTTCGCCTGTGCACCGAGGCGGCGAACCGCTGGGCGGCGAAGACCGGCAACCGGGTCAAGATCGTCTCGACCCCGAACTCCTCCACCGACCGTCTGGCGCTTTATCTGCAGATGCTGGCATCGCGGTCCCAGGCCTTCGACGTCCTGCAGATCGACGTGGTCTGGGCAGGGGTGCTCGCCGACCACCTGATCGACCTGCGCCCCTACATGGGCGACGCCCCCAGGGCCCACTTCCCCGTGCTGATCCGCAACGACACGGTCGACGGGCGGCTGGTCGCCATGCCCTGGTGGACCGACGTGGGCGTCCTCTACTACCGAAAGGACCTCCTGGCGAAATACGGCTACGCCCCGCCCCGCACCTGGCAGGAGATGACCCGCATCGCCCGCGCCGTGCAGGCCGCCGAGCGGGCCCGCGGGAACGTCCGGCTTTGGGGATACGTCTTCCAGGGCAGAGCCTATGAGGGCCTGACCTGCAATGCGCTGGAATGGATCGACAGCTTCGGCGGCGGCCACATCGTGAGCGCGTCCGGCGAGATCACCGTGGACAATCCCCTCGCCGTCCAGGCCCTGGCGCTGGCCGGCTCCTGGGTCGGCGACATCTCCCCCCGCGGCGTCCTCAACTATGACGAGGAGGCCGCCCGCGGCGTCTTCCAGACCGGCGCCGCCGTCTTCATGCGCAACTGGCCCTACGCCTGGGCCCTGGCCCAGAGCCCCGACAGCCCGGTGCGCGGCAAGGTCGGGGTCGTGCCCCTGCCGAGCGGCGGCGCTGGGGGCAAGACCTCCGGCGTGCTCGGCGGCTGGCACCTGGCGGTGTCGCGCTATTCGAAGCATCCGGCCGAGGCCGCCTCCCTGGTGGCCTACCTGACCAGCGCGCCTGAACAGAAGATCCGGGCGATCGAGGCCTCCTACAACCCGACCTATCCGGCGCTTTACGACGATCCGCAGGTGCTGGCGGCCAACCCCTTCTTCGCCGAGCTCCTGCCGTCGCTGGAGAACGCCGCGGCCCGGCCCTCGCGCATCGCCGGTCCGCACTACAACCGGCTGTCCAGCGACGTCTGGCGCGCCGCCCACGACATCCTGGCCGGCGAGGCGGCCCCCACCCGCGTGGCCGAGCTCGAGGCCGACCTCGACCGGCTGAAGTACAGGGCCCGCTGGTGACGGCGCCGGTCCGCAGCCAGGCCGCCCGCGAACGGACGCGGTCCGCCTGGCTGTTCCTCGCCCCCATGCTGACGGTGCTGGCCCTGGTGGCCGCCTGGCCCCTGGCGCGTACGGTCTACTTCTCCCTCACCAACGCCACCCTGGTGGACATGAGGCGCTACAGCTTCGTCGGCCTGTCCAACTACCTGGCCTACGACCAGGGCCGCTGGTACGGCGTGCTCAGCGATCCCCAGTGGGTGGCGGCGCTGAAGAACACCCTCGTCTTCGCCGCCGTCTCGGTCACCCTGGAGACGGTGCTCGGCGTGGCCATGGCCGTGCTGCTCAACACCGCCTTCCCCGGCCGCGGCCTGATGCGCGCGGCCCTGCTTGTGCCGTGGGCGATCCCCACCGTCGTCTCGGCCAAGATGTGGAGCTGGATGCTCAACGACCAGTTCGGGGTGGTGAACGACGCCCTGATGAAGCTCGGCCTAATCGCTGCGCCGGTGGCCTGGCTGGCGGAGCCGAGCCTTTCCATGGCCGCTGTCGTCATGGTCGACGTCTGGAAGACCACGCCCTTCGTCGCCCTCCTGGCCCTGGCGGCCCTGCAGATGACGCCCAAGGACTGCTACGAGGCCGCCCGGGTGGACGGGGTGCATCCGGTCAGGGTCTTCTTTCAGGTCACTCTGCCGCTTATCCGGCCGGCCCTGGCGGTGGCGGTGATCTTCCGCCTGCTCGACGCCATGCGCATGTTCGACCTCGTCTACATCATGACCGGCACGACCGACGCCACCATCACCCTGTCGGTCTTCGCCCGCCGGGAACTGGTGGATTTCCAGGACGTGGGCTACGGCTCGGCCGCCTCGACCCTCCTGTTCTTCGTCATCGCCCTGATGACGGTGATCTACATGGCCGCTATGCGGCCCGACGTCGACGGGAGGCGCCGGTGAACCGCGTCCTCGGACGCGCGGGCCTGTTCCTGGCCTGCGCCATCCTGCTGATCTTCCTTCTGTTTCCGTTCTACTACGCGGTCGTGACCTCGCTGAAGTCGGGCTCGGAGATCTTTCGCGTCGACTACTGGCCGGCCAGCTTCGACTTCGCCAACTACCAGGCGATCTGGCGCGAACAGCCGTTCGCGCGGAACATCTTCAACTCGGTGGTGGTGGCCCTGGCGGTCGTCACCGTCTCCCTTGCGCTCGGGGTCACGGCCGCCTTTGCTCTCGGGCGCGTGCGCTTCGCCGGCCGCGGCCCGCTGCTCTACGCCATCCTCGGCGTCTCCATGTTCCCGCAGGTGGCCGTGCTCTCCGGCCTGTTCGAGGTAATCCGCGTCCTGCGCCTCTACGACACCCTGGGCGGGCTGATCGTCTCCTACATGATCTTCACCTTGCCGTTCACGGTGTGGGTGCTGACCACCTTCGTGCGCGACCTGCCGGTGGAGATCGAGGAGGCGGCGATCATGGACGGGGCGGGGCCCTGGACCTTGGTCACGCAGATCTTCCTGCCGCTGCTGGGGCCGGCGCTGGCGGCGACCGGCCTGCTGGCCTTCATCGCCGCTTGGAACGAGTTCCTGTTCGCGCTCACCTTCACCCTTTCCAACGACCAGCGCACCGTGCCCGTCGCCATCGCCCTGATCACCGGCGCCTCCGAGTACGAGCTGCCCTGGGGGAACATCATGGCGGCCTCGGTGATCGTCACCCTGCCGCTGATCGTCCTGGTGCTGATCTTCCAGCGCCGTCTGGTGGCCGGGCTGACCGCCGGCGCAGTCAAGGGATAGCCGATGGCCGGCGTCAGCCTCGAAAACCTCGTCAAGCGCTTCGGCGACACCCCGGTGATCCGCGGGATCAACCTGACCGTTCAGGACGGAGAGTTCGTCGTCTTCGTCGGTCCCTCCGGCTGCGGCAAGTCCACCCTGCTGCGCCTGATCGCGGGGCTCGAGGACGCCACCTCCGGGACCATCCGCATCGGCGAGGAGGACGTCACCCGCATCGCCCCCGCCCGGCGCGGCGTCTCCATGGTGTTCCAGTCCTACGCCCTTTATCCGCACATGGACGTCTACCGGAACATCGCCTTCGGCCTGAAGCTGGCCGGCGCCTCCAAGGCCGACACCGACGCCCGTGTCCGCCGGGTGGCCGACATGTTGCAGATCGCGCCCCTGCTGAAGCGCCGCCCCCGCGAGCTGTCCGGCGGCCAGCGCCAGCGGGTCGCCATCGCCCGGGCCATCGTGCGCGAACCCAAGGTCTTCCTGTTCGACGAGCCCCTGTCCAACCTTGACGCCGCCCTGCGCGCCCAGACCCGCCTGGAGATCGCGCGGATGCACGAGGATCTGGCCGCGACCATGGTCTATGTGACGCACGACCAGCTCGAAGCCATGACCCTGGCCGACCGCATCGTCCTGCTCAACGCCGGCCACATCGAGCAGGTCGGCACGCCCACCGAGCTCTACCACCGCCCCGCCACCCGCTTCGCCGCCGAGTTCATGGGTTCCCCCACGATGAACATCCTGCCGGTCACGCTGGAGGGCGACGCCGCGGTCCTTTCCACCGGCGAGCGCGTGTCGCTGCCGGCCGCCGCGCCCGGCGGCAAGGCCGACCTCGGCGTTCGCCCGGAGAACATCGCTCTGGCCGACACGGGCCTCGCCGCCCGGGTCATGCTGGTCGAGGAGCTGGGCGAAGCGCGCATCGTCCATGCCGAGCTGGCCGACGGCGCCGTCCTGGCCGTCCGCCACGGGGCCGACGGCCCCCAGCCGTCCCGCCACTCCCCGGTGAAGCTCCGCCTAGACCCCGAACGCCTGCACCTCTTCGGGCAGGACGGCGCCCGGCTGGACCTGGGCGTCTAGGGCGACTGCGGCGTCGCCGAAGGCAAGTCCGCCGCGCGCGGCCGTCCCGCCAGGCTCACCAGGCCCGCCGCCAGGGCCAGGGCGGCGGCCAGGGCCATGCCTGTCCTGGGCGCCGCATCGACAGGCCCCAGGCTGAAGAGCGTCGAGAGCATCAGCGCCCCCGCCGTCTGGCCGGTCAGGCGCGCGGTCCCCTGCAGCCCGCCGGCGGCTCCGCTCCGCGTTGCGGGGGCGGACAGGAAGATGGTGCGGTTGTTGGGCGTCTGGAACAGTCCGAATCCCAGGCCGCACAAGGCGCCGAAGCCGATGAGCGCCGTTGCGTCTCCCCACGGCGGCCAGGCCGCCGCGGCGATCAGCCCGGCCGACAGCAGGCCCGCGCCCCCCGCGCACAGCCAGGCCGCGGGAAGCCGGTCGGCGAGGCGGCCTGCGGCCAGCGCCGCCGCCGCCACGCTGAGCGGCCAGGCGGTCAGATAGAGCCCGGCGGCGGCCGGTGTCAGGCCCAGGTTGTGCTGCAGATGGAACGGCAGCGCCAGCAGCCCGGCGCTCTGGCCCGCAAAGCAGCACACCGACGCCATCGCCGAGATCCGCAGGCTCGGGGTCCGGAGCAGGTCGAGGGGAAACAGCGGCGCGGGCCTTGGCGCCTCCCGCCGGATCAGCAGGGCCAGGCATCCGACCGCCAGCGCCAGGACCGCGCCCGCCTCCGCTAGGCTCTTCGGCGCCAGTTGGACGCCCAGGACGAAGCCCCCGAACAGCCCTCCGTTCAGCACCATGCTGACCACGTCCAGCGGCCGCGCCGAACCCTCCGGCTTCGGCAGCGCCCGCGCCGCCAGGAGGATGGCGGCTCCCAGGGGAAGGTTCAGGGCGAACAGCCACGGCCAAGGCGCCGAGGTGACGATCAGCGCCCCCAGGCTGGGCGCCGCCGCCGAGGTCAACGCCACGGTGGTCGCATTCCAGCCGATGGCGGCGCCGAGGCGAGCGTCAGGGACGGACTGGCGCAGGAGCGCCACCCCCAACGCCATCACGGCTGATCCGCCCAGGCCCTGCAGCGCCCGCGCGGCCGCCAGCGAGGGCAGGGAGGGCGCGCCCGCGCATAGCGCCGAGGCCAGGGCGAAGACCGCGACGCCGCCCGCGAACACGCGCCTGTGCCCCAGCCGCTCGCCCAGGGCGCCGCTGGGCAGGAGCGCGATCACCAGCGCCGTCTGATAGGCCGTGACCACCGCCATCGCCTGCGCCGGCGAGGCCGCGAACGCGCCGGCGATCGTCGGCAGAGCCACCGCGACGACGCCGGCGTCCAGGACCACCATCGCCATCGCCCCCAGCACGGCGGCGATCGCCAACGTGCGGGGCGCCTGGAGCGGTCTCATCAGACCGCCGCAGTCCAGACGCCGTCGTGCTCGACGTAGCGCGTCATGCGCCGCTCTTCGCCATCCTCCCGCTTCAGGTCCCGATCGGTGAAGCGCAACAGCAGAGCGGTCCGGGTCAGGCAGCGTGTGTCGTGGATGTCTCCGGGCAGATAGACCCGAGCCTGGCCGGCGCGGACGACGCTCGCGTCGCGCTTCACCAGCCGCACCCTGCCGTCCTCGTCCTGCACCCGGGCGTAGGACCCCATTTCGACTTCGCCGCTCTGCACTGCGTAGATGACCCACCCGCGGCCATGGTCGTGGGGCGGCCGGTAGAGCCCCTCGGTCTCGGTGTGGGCGAGCAGCATGAAGCCGTGCTCGGCGTCGCGGTGGAGCTCCCGGCTTGCCGGGCCGGCGCGGTGCAGCTCGCTCAGCCAGGACTCCGACGCCGGGGCGGCCGCCAGGACCTCCAGCCGCCGCCGGCACGCGTCCACCAGGCGGCTGGACAGCGGCCCCCAGTCCGCCCTGATCGCGTCTACGCAGTCGAAGAGTGCATCGCCGACCATCGCCGCCTCCTTGGGTTCGTCATCGCGGCGCCAAGGCTATGCGGTGACGAAGGATGGCGGAACAGGCAGCATTCGCATGTCAGGCGTGCATCGAACGCCGTGTATCGCATCGGATCGTGCTAGGCTCGCTTCATGTCCGCCCCTGACCTGAACCTGCTCGTCGCGCTCGACGTCCTTCTCGCCGAGGCCAGCGTCGCCCGCGCGGCCCGCCGGCTGCGGCTCAGCCCGTCGGCCATGAGCCGCACGCTCTCGCGGCTGCGCCAGGCGACGGGCGATCCGCTATTGGTGAAGGCGGGGCGCGGGCTCGTGCCGACCCCCAGGGCCCTGGCCCTCAGGGACGAGGTGGCCGAGCTGGTCGGCCAGGCCCAGGCGGTCCTGCGTCCGGCGGAGCGGCTCGACCTGACCGCCCTTGCGCGCACCTTCACCCTGCGCACCAGCGACGGCTTCGTCGAAGCCTTCGGCGCGGCCCTGGTGGCGCGGGTCGGCCTCGAGGCGCCGGGGGTTCGCCTCACCTTCCTGCAGAAGCCGGACAAGGACAGCACGCCCCTGCGCGATGGGCGCGTCGATCTGGAGACGGGGGTGCTGGAGGACTCCCTGGGCCCCGAGGTGCGCAGCCAGGGGCTGTTCCGCGACTGGCTCGTCGGCGTGGTGCGCGCGGGCCATCCCCTGTCGGGCGCCCCGGTCGATGCGCGCGGCTACGCCCAGGCGCGGCACGTGGTGGTCTCGCGTAGCGGCCACGAGGCCGACGCGGTGGACCTGCCGTTCCTGCCGCCCGGTCTCCAGCGCAACGTGGTCTGCATGGTCGGCGGCTTCGCCGCCGCCCTGTCCCTGGCCCGCGCCACCGACCTCGTCGCCACCGTGCCCGATCTGCACACCCGGCGCCTGCGCCAGGGCATGGTCGGCTTTCCCGTCCCGGCGCCGGCCCGGGCGTTCACCGTCTCCATGCTCTGGCATCCGCGGCTCGACGCCGACCCCGCCCATCGCTGGCTGCGCGCCTGCGTCCGCGAGGTCTGCGCGGCTGAACTCGCCCTCGGCGCAGACTGAGGCGCGCCTCGCCTAGCCTTCGCCCGCCAGGCCCAGGATCACCGCCCATTCCTCGGGCGTGACCGGCACGACCGACAGGCGGAACTGGCGGAACATCTTCATCTCGGCCAGGGCCGGCTCGGCCTTCATCTGGGCCAGGGTCACCGGCCGCTTCAGCAGGCGCACGGGCTCTACCTCCACCGCCACGAAGCGGCCCGCCGCGTCGGAGGGGTCGATGAAGGCCTCCTTCGAGACCCGCATCAGCCCGACGGCCGCCAGGTCCTTCTGCGAATGGTAGAACAACGCCTGGTCGCCGACCTTCATGGCCTTGAGGTAGAGCGCCGCCTGATTGTTGCGCACGCCGTCCCACGCCGTGCGGCCGTCCCGCTGTAGGTCGGCGAATGAGTACTTTTCGGGCTCCGACTTCATGAGCCACAGGCCAGACTGGTTTTCCATGCGATCCACCCCTCGGCTCCGTTAGATAGCCCCCCACGCCGCCCGCCGCTACGGTGGCGTCGGCGCAGCGCTGGGGAGATGCGATGAGACGGGCTTTGGCGATGTTGGCCGCTCTGGGGGCCGCCCTGGGGACCGTCCTTGCCGCCACCGCCGCCGTGGCCGGCCCGCCGGCCGCCCCGCCGCCGGCCCTCGCCGCCGCCGTCGGAGAGTACGGCCCGGACGACGGCCTGCTCACCGTCTACGAGGACGCCGGCCGCCTGTTCGTCGACGGGCGCGGCTGGTCGCGCGCCCCGCTCCAGCCCTTGTCGCCGGGCAGCTACGCCCCGCCCGACGCGCCGCCCCGCGCCCTCGCCTTCGAGCCCGGCGCGGTGATCGTGGACGGCCGCCGCCTGCCCGCGCGCGACGTGGGGGCCGAGGCCGTCGCCGCCATTCAGGCGGGAACCCGGGCCGACCCCGCCGCCCTGCGCGCCGCGGCCCTCGCCGCCTCGCCCCCGGCCGAGCCCGCCCCGCGCCGCCCCGCCGACCTCGTGGACCTGACCGGCGTCGATCCCACGATCCGTCTCGACATCCGCTATGCAGGCTCGGACAACTTCATGGGCTTCGCCCTCTACGAACGTCCCGCCGCCTATCTGCAGCGCCCGGCGGCCGAAGCCCTCGGCCGGGTCGCCCGGGCCTTGGCGGCCCAGGGCTACGGCCTTCTGGTCCACGACGCCTATCGGCCCTGGTTCGTGACCAGGATGTTCTGGGATGCGACCCCCGAGGCCAGCCGCATTTTCGTCGCCGACCCCGCCCGCGGCTCGCGCCACAACCGCGGCTGCGCCGTCGACCTGACGCTCTACGACCTCGCCACCGGCCAGCCGGTGGAGATGACCGGCCGCTACGACGAGATGTCCCGCCGCTCCTTCGCCGACTACCCGGGCGGCACGGGCCGCCAGCGCTGGCTGCGCGACCTGCTGCGCCGGGAGATGGAGAAGGAGGGCTTCGTTGTTCTGCCCGAGGAGTGGTGGCACTTCGACTACAAGGACTGGGCCGACTACGGCATCGGCAACCAGACCTTCGAGGCCCTGGCCGGCTCGGCGACGCCGCGCCCCTGAGCTGGCGGCGGGGCCGCCCCTCGGCCGGCCGACGTCACCATCCCGAAAGATGGAAGATCGCCGCCGCCTCGCCCGGCGACCCGCCCAGCAGCAGATCGTCCGGATCGCCGCTCTCGCGCTGAGCAGGAACAGGTTCGATCCCGAATCGATCCTCCGCTGGTCCGTCGTGCGCCTCCGCGATCCAGCTTCACCAGCATGCCGCTGTAGGACCGCGTGCGGTCGGAGGGGCTTAGCCGGCGGACGAAGGGTCCGGCCGATAATCCGGCAAGGTCTTCTTGCACGCGGCCAAGAGCACCGGGCCGCCGTCCAGGCCGCCGACGGCCCGGGCCTCGGAGGCGTCGACGCTCCGGGTCGACATGGAGCGGCCGAGGCGAAAGCCCGGCGTCCAGCGCCAGGCGGACCTGCGGCCCGCCTCGACGGCCTATTCCGCCGGCGTCAGCGCCGCTTCCGCCGCGGCGCGGGCCGAGGGATAGTCCGCCTTGCCGTTGGCCGCGCGCATTGGCCGGTCGGCGATGACGATCCGCTTGGGAGTCTTGTAGCCGGCCAGGCTGCGCCGCACGTGCGCCCGCAGGGCGTCCTCGTCCAGGTCGAAGCCAGGCTTCAGGTCCACCACCGCGGTCACGGCCTGGCCCCACTTCTCGTCGGCCACGCCCACCACCAGGGCGTCCTCGACCGAGGGATGGGTCTTCAGCGCCTCCTCCACCTCCTCGGGGAAGACCTTCTCCCCGGCGGTGTTGATGCAGGCGTTGCCGCGGCCCAGCAGGGTCAGGGTGCCGTCCGCCTCGACGATGCACCAGTCGCCCGGGATCGAGTAGCGGACCCCGTCGATCACCCGGAAGGTGCGCGCCGTCTTCTCCTCGTCCTTGTAGTAGCCTACCGGGTTCGGCGGGCCGAGCGCCACGATCCCGGGGCGGCCCGAGCCCGGCTCCACCGGCTGATCGTTCTCGTCGAACACCCGGCAGCGCTCGCCCAGCATGAACTTGGCGGTCTGCACCTCGCCGGCCTTGGTCATCACCGAGGCGCCCATCCCCAGGGCTTCGGACGAGGAGAAGCCGTCGTTCAGCATCGCCCCGGGCATGTGCTCCAGAAGCCCGCGCTTGACCTCCAGGCTCCACATCACCCCCGACGAGACAATCACCGCCACGCTGGAGACGTCGTACTTGCCGGGGTTCGCGTTCAGCTCGTTCAGCAGCGGGCGACCGAAGCTGTCGCCCACCACCACCAGGGTCTGCGGCTTGTGCCGGTCCACCGCCCGCAGCATTTCGGCGGCGTCGAAGGCGGCGCCTTGCAGCGTGATGACGCAGCCGCCGGCAAGGTGCGCGCCCATGGCGGTCAACAGGCCCGTGCCGTGCATCAGCGGCGGCGCCGGCAGGATGCGTCCGCCGGGGCCCGCCGCCCTGGTGAATTCGGCCAACGCCTCCAGCGTCTCCGGCACGGGGCCGAGCTTGCGCGCCGCCGCCAGGGTGATCTCGCGCATGTCGTGGTGGGCCCACATCACGCCCTTGGGCATGCCGGTGGTGCCGCCGGTGTAGATGAAGAGCTGGTCCTCGCCCGAGCGCTGGATGTCCAGCGGCCCGCCGTTTCCTTCCCCGGCCAGGTCCTCGAACCGTTCGGCGAAGGGCGCGACCTGGCCGTCGGCGCTCACCTCCACCCAGGTCTTCACCTTCGGCAGGCGCGGGCGGATCTGCTCCACCGCCTCGCGGAACTCGGAGGCGTAGACCACCGTCTGGGCGTCCGAATTGTCGAAGATGTACCAGACCTCGTCCGGCGTGTAGCGGTAGTTGACGTTCACGTGGGTCAGCCGCGCCTTGAAGCAGGCCGACAAGGCCAGCATGTATTCGGGCCGGTTGCGCATGTAGATCGCCACCTTGTCGCCCGGCTGGGCGCCGCGGGCGATCAGGGCGCGGGCCAGGTTGTTGGTGATCCGCCGGGTGTCGCCCCAGTTGATCACGCGCTCGCCATGGATGAACGCCGGCGCCTCCGGCGGCAGCACCGGCTCGATCGCGTCCAGAATATCGCCGAAGTTCCAAGCCATCACGCACTCCTCCCTGGGCCGTTGGCCGGCGCGCGGTCTTTTCGCCGCGTCGCGCAGGACCAATGACCAGACCAGGCGGCCCCCCGTCAATGGCCGGGCGCGTCTCCGGCCAGCCGGGCAACCTCGTCCTCGGTCACCGGTGCTGGGTAGGCGTTGCCGAAGTGGGTGCGCACATAGCCGACCACCTCGGCGATCTGGGCGTTGCTCAGCGTGCCGGCGAGCCAGGGCATGCCGCCCTTGCCCTTGGCCACGACGACGATCGGATAGGCCGCCGCCGCCAGCCGCGGGTTGCCCGCCAAGGACGGGATCGTCCCGGCGCCGGTGGCGCCCCGCCCGTCGGCCATGTGGCAGGCCTGGCACACGGCCCGGTAGACCTCCTCGCCCGTCCGCGGGACCGCCACCTTGGTGCCCCCGCCGCCGGGGGAGTCCGCCCCGGCCGGGGCCGCCGCCGAAAGGGCCGCCGCCGCCAGCGCCGCGCCCAACATGATCCTGCGCTTCATCCTCAGGCCTCCAGCGCGCGCTTGTGCAGCCGCCCGATGGCGTCGAGCGAGGAGAGCAGGGCGCCCTCCATCCAGCAGCCGACGTAGGAGGCGTGCTCCCCGGCCAGGACCACACGCCGGTCCATCGCCACCAGGGTCTGGTAGTGGGTCTTGCGGGTCTCCTCGTTCCAGCGCGCACAGCAGCCCAGGGTCCAGGGCACCCGGCTCCAGGCCACCGAGGCGCCGCTCAGGAACTCCTTGCGATACTGCGGATGGATCGCTTCGCCCTGGGCCAGGGCCGCCTCGATCCGCTCCTGCGGCGTCATCCCCGCCAGGCGGTAGCCGCCCATGTCACGGGCGAAGGCGCCCAGCAGCACCGCCGGACCGTTCGAGAAGAAGGCGTTGTTGGGGTAGGAGACCAGGCCGATCTCCTGGTTCGTGAAGCTGATCCCGCCGTAGATCGCCTCGTCCTCCTCCCAGAAGCGGCGGGCGAACTCCAGGCCGACCTTCACCTGGCCGGTGTAGGGCACGGCGCGGATCGCGGCGGCCAGCTCGTCGCTCACCTCGGCCTCGATCTGGGCCAGGATCGACAGCGGGATGGTGCAGACGCACCAGTCCGCCTTGGCTTCCTTCATCGCCCCGCTGGCGGTGTCCTGGTAGCTCACCGTCACCCCGCGCTCGTCCTGGGCGATCCGGCTGACCTTGGCGTTGTAGGTGATCAGCCCCTCCACCTGCCGGGCGAAGGCCTTGCCGATCATGTCCATGCCGCCCACCGGCTGGAACATGGTGGTCTGCATGGTGTGGTTCATGAAGAACGACATGCTGGTCCAGACCTGCGGGTCCAGGACCTCGTGGAAGTCGAGGAGCTCGGAGGGCAGGGGCGCCCCGTTCACCCCGCCCCCCGGCGGGCGGGCGTATCCGCGGTGTCCCGAGGTCTGCAGGCTCGAGACATAACGCATGTCCTTGTCCAGCATGCCCCAGCCGCGCAGCGCCTCCAGCAGCCGTTCGCGGTCCTCCAGCGTCAGCTCGGCGTCCAGCGCCTTCTGGTCGATGGCCTTGCCGAGCAGCTCGGCCACCCGGCCCTCGAAGTCGGCGGCCACCTCGCGGTAGCGCATCGGCTTGCCGCCGAAGGCGTCGGTGGAGTGCACATAAGCGGCGTGGTTGAACTGAATGAACGGCTCCAGCGCCACGCCGAACTGCCGGCAATAGTGCAGCAGCGTGCGGTGATGGTGGGGAATGCGCCACGGCCCGGGGTTCAGGTAGTTGCCGGGGGCGAAGGCCACCTTCTGCGTCGCCCCGCCCAGTTCGGTGTAGGTGTCGCCCCCGCGCAGGGTCCAGTTGCGGCCGCCGGCGCGGTTCTGGAACTCCAGGATCTGCACCTTGTAGCCGGCCTTGTTCAGCTCATAGGCCGCCAGCAGACCCGCCAGCCCCGCCCCCAGCACCACCACCGAGGCGCCCTTGCGCGCTCCCGACAGCGCCGGCGGGCCGGTGAACTGGGTCTCGGCCGCGTGTCCCAGCGCCGTCATCGCGTGGTACAGCGCCGCCGTTCCGCCGGTCATGCCTATGGCCGACAGCAGCTGTCGCCGCGTCGTCCTGCCCGCCCCAGAATTCATCACCATCTCCCGCCCCTCGCGTCCTGGCCACTTGCCGCGGCGGGGAGGGGGCCGGTCAACGGCCGGGCCGCCCGCGCCCGGCGTTCGGCCGCCGGGATCCGATTTTGCGGCGTCGCAGCGGCGGCTCTGAGCAGCGAATGGGCGCCCGGGCGGATGACGCGCCCTGCGCCTGGGGCCTATGAAGGGCGGGCGGCCCGCGCCGCCGCGCTCCATGGGAGGCCGCCATCACGCACGACATCATCGTCAGCATCGCGGTGGCCCTGGGTCTCGGCCTGCTGATCGGCGGCGAACGCGAGCGCCGCAAGCGCCAGCAGACCGCGCCGCAGGCGGCGGGCATCCGCACCTTCGCCATCGTCGCCCTGACCGGCGCCGTGGCCATGGTCGTCGGCGGCCCGCCGCTGCTGGCCCTGGCCGTCGCCGGCGCAGGGGCCCTGGCGGGCCTGTCCTACTGGCGCACCCGCGCCGGCGGCGACCCGGGCCTCACCACCGAGGCGGCCCTGGTGCTCACCGCGCTTCTCGGCGGGCTGGCGGCGGAGCTGCCCGACCTCGCCGCCGGCCTCGGCGTCGTCACCGCCATCCTGCTCGCCGCCCGCACCCCGCTGCACCGCTTCGTCCAGAGCGCCCTCAGCGAGGACGAGGCGCGCTCGGCCCTGCTGCTCGCCGCGGCGACCCTGGTGGTCCTGCCGCTCCTGCCGGACCGGCCGATGGGACCTTTCGGCGCCATCAATCCTAACAAGGTCTGGCTGCTGGTGATCTTCGTCCTGGCGATCGGCGCCCTCGGCCAGGTGGCGGTGCGCACCCTGGGCGTGCGGCTTGGCCTGCCCGCGGCGGGCCTCGCCTCCGGCTTCATCTCCAGCGCCGCGACCATCGGCGCCATGGGCGAGCGGGCGGCTCGCGCGCCCGCCGTCCTGGCCCCGGCCGTGGCCGGCGCGGCGCTATCCACCGTCGCCACGGTGGTGCAGATGGCCCTGGTGGTCGGCGCCGCCAGCCTTCACACGCTCCAGGCCCTGGCCCTGCCGCTCGCCTGCGCCGGCGTCGCGGCCCTGGCCTATGGCGCGGCCTTCACCGCCGCGGCGGCCTGCCAGCCGCCGGGCGAGGACCTCTCCACGGGCCAGGCCTTCAGCCCGGCCACCGCGCTGGTGTTCGCCGGCCTGCTCTGCGTCGTCCTGGTCGCGGCTGCGGCCCTGTCCCACTGGTTCGGCGAGCGGGGGGCGGCGCTCGCCGCGGCGGTGGCGGGCCTCGTCGACGCCCACGCCGCGGCGATCTCCATCGCCTCCCTGGCCGCCGCCGGCGCCCTGTCTCCCGGCGACGCCGTCGTGCCGATCCTGGCCGCCTTCACCGCCAACACCCTCACCAAGGCGCTTTTCGCCCGCGCCGCCGGCCCGCCCGCCTTCCGCCTGCGCGTCTTCGCCGGCCTCGCCCTGGTCCTCGCCGCCGCCTGGGCGGGCTTCGCCCTGCAGGCCTGGGGGTTCTCGCCGCGCGGCTGAGCCCCGGCCCGCGAGCGCGGCCTCCCAGATGGTCTCCGAGGCGGCCCCTGAGCCGAAGCCGTGATGGGACAAGGCCGAAAGTTCCTATGTTGTTCTTACCGCTAGATCGGTAGTGGGTGAGTTTGAAAATACCCTGCCCGCGCGCTATCGCGGCGCGACGCAACCACATCGCGTGACTCGCCAAGGCGGCCAGTTTATCGGTGGCCGCGGAACTAGGCGGGGGCGTCATGAGGGTTCAACAAGAGCAGCAACTAAATCCCGTAGCGGATGAGGTGTTGGCGCTAACGGCTGTGGTTCGGCCGATTTTGAAAGGCACGCTCTATGCCCTGAAAGCGGACATCGTCGCCGAGGTCGGCGGATACGACAACGTGAAGTTGAAGATGTTGCCGCGCTTCTACCGCGCAGGGGACGGCGACTGCGGAATCTGCTTCGAGTACGCAGTCCACGAGGCGATGAACAGCGGCGAAGCCGTTCGTAAGGCGCGTGAACCGGCGCATGTGCATCCGCATCGTGAGGTTCTGAAGCTCAACGTAGGACGTGGAAATGTGCTTTGGATCGGGAGCGCCCTCGACTTCGACGCGGCGGGCGCCAGTACATACGGCCGGGCTGCAGCGGCCCGTCGGGCCCGGCGCGGGGCCGTATTGCTTCATAAGCTGGGCGTAATCGACGTCGGCCCCGAACGCGCCTTCCACGGCGTTGAGATAGGCTTTGTGGCCGTCTGACGTGAGCTGGACGCGGGAAGCCAGTCGCAATGCGACGTCCTCCATGAAGGCGTTAGCAAAGTAGGCGTCATGCCCTTTCAGAAGGGGAGGGCTGGCGAGCGGGTGTCGGACGTTCGCACCATCCTGTCTGGAGCGATTCCCCTGATCCATGGAAACAGCAAATCAGCCAGCAACTCGCAGGAAATTCAGATGGTTGCCCGAGAGGTGGACGCGTCGGGCAGCCTGATCGGGCCCTCGCAATTCTTTCCGGTCCCTGTTCCGAAGCCAAACTCGACCGATCCATGGACGCGCGGAGACGCGGGCAGGAGGTCGGGCGCTGGAACAGGGGTTTTGGCGGGCGCTGGGTCGCATCCACCGCGGTTTGGTCGCCAGGGACGCCGGGATTACCGAGGCTAGGCCGGAACGCCGCTCTAAGAGACTAGTCTCGCGCCTGAGTGGCGGTGGAGGCAGCCTCCGCCATGATGGGCTCCGGTGGCGAGCGAGGGTGTTCCCTTTTTGTTCTTGACAAACGCGGGCAGTTATATACGTGACAAAGCAGACGCGATTCGGTAATTTCTGAGCGCGTTCCAGGCGTTGCGTGTGTAGCTGTCCCAGCGAGGACAGAGAGATGGCTAGCGAGGATGAAGGCGAATTCGAAGTGACGCCCGCTATGATTGAGGCGGGGGTCGCTGCGCTTTGGCCTTCTTCGGTCCAGCCTTGGGAGGCGTCGGCTGAGGTGGTGGCCCGAGTTTTTCGCGCCATGCTCGATTTGTCTCAGAATCGTCCCTCAGGAGCCCGTTGATATGGGCGATCACGCACGAGAGCTTGGCGAGGCCTGCGCGCACAGCGGCAATTTCTGCGGCGGGGCGTGCTTCCCGGTTCTTGACCCGAATGGCTAGTCCGCCCGACTGGGCAAAATGCAGATCGCCGTCGCCATCGGTGCCGATCATCAGGAAGTCTCCTGGCGCATCCAGTCGCGGAATTCCATAGACGGCATGTACGAAGTCGTTTCTCCCTTGTGCCAGACGGGCGATTTCTTTGTAGGCCCACTCTGCCCAAAGCTTCGCGTCTTCACTGGAGGCTTTGTCGCGAATGGACCTAACCCAAATCGTCGAATTGGCTTCGACGCTGGTGGACCCCATGATTGTCCGACAGAGCGCCCCATCGACATTCAGGAGGCGACAAACCGTGGCCTGCATAGACCATTCGATTTGACCTTGGATGGCGACAACCTCGCCAAGCATTCTGCGCTCATCGGCTGAAAGCGGTATGTGATAGGCTGGTTCCATGACAGACAAGCCTCCCAAGGACGAAAACCCCGACGCCGAAGCGGTCTTCAACCGGACCCTGAAGAACCTGCTGACGACGCCTCACAAGCCGCATGACGCGGGCAAGAAGGGGCGCGAGCCGAAGCCCGCGCCCAAGGCGTAAGGGTCGATTAACCTCTAGGCCGCGTACTTGATGGGCTTGCCGTAGGAGGCGGCGACGCCGTGGATGGCGTTTACGCAGTCCTGCTTATTGACGTAGCCCTCGCCAGAGTTGGCAATCTTGCGGCCGTTCACGGCGTACAGAGTCCAGCGCCAATGGCGATAGACGCTGTCGTCGCGGTAGACGAAGAAGTGAGAAGGCGTCATGGGTGTGTTCCCTTCATCTGACGCATTGAGTCGGTACCTTTTTGAGTACCGACATGGAGGGGCGGAATGGGCGCTGGAGCTTTGGGCTCGCGACCTGAACGACGCGAAGGCTCGGCTGGAAACTCTGCCATTCGCGACGTACCTGGGCGAGATTGAAGCCTCAGTTCCCTTTCCGGTGGTTTGCCCGAATCGGTCGACCACAGAACAAGGATACACTGGAGCGGTTAACGACAATTAACCCTCCGTTCCCCCTCCGTTCCGCCTCCTGAGCGAGTGCACTTTCCTCGCCTTCTGCTTAAGCGTGCGCGCCTTCGTCAGACCGCCGATAGGTCAGGCGCTTCCCGCCAAGGTGGCGCAGGACTTCGTTGGTGCGCAGCTCGTCGTCGATCCCGAGGCCCGAGCGGTGCGAGTAGCGGAAATCGAACTCGGCCAGATAGCGCGCCAGATGGGCTGGCGAGACGTGGTGATAGACGCCCGTCACGCCGCGCTTGAGGATCGAGAAGTAGTTCTCGACCGTGTTGGAGTGATGGAAGCCCATGCGGGCGTACTCGCCTGCGGTGTGATCCACGACCGAGTGCGCGGCGAACTCCTTGCCAACGGCGGGGTACATACGAGCGCCGTCCGTCATCAGGTGTGAGGCGCGGTCGGCGGTCTGAACGATGATCGGGCGCAGCGTCTTAGAGGTGATGCTGGCGACGTGGAACGAACGGGCGCGACCGTCGCGCTCGACCAGGGTCACGACGGGTTCCATGCGCCACGCGCCGGGACCAACGCCCTTGCTGCGCTTGGAGACGTGCTTGTTCTTCTCCTTGCCGCCCACAAAGGTCTCATCGACCTCCACGACCTTGCCCTGTCCACCGATGGGCGCGGGATCGGCGGGGTTCATCGCCTCACGGATGCGATGGGCCATGAACCAGGCAGTCTTGTAGGTGACGCCGAGGGTGCGGTGGAGCTGGTGGGCTGAGACGCCCTTCTTGCTGGACGACATGAGGTAGGTGGCGAGGAGCCACTTGTTCAGCGGCACCTTGGAGGACTCGAACACGGTCCCGACCGTCACCGAGAACTGCTGACGGCATTCCTTGGCGTTGCACTGGTAGACGCCGGGACGCGCGGCCTTGCCGCCCACGTTGGTGGCGTCATCAACCGAGCCGCAATGCGGGCAGACCGGGCCATGGGGCCAGCGGGTCTTTTCAAGGTGCTCGCGGGCCTTGTCGGCGTCGGCGAAGATGGGGTCGGTGAGGTTCATGGCGGTTTTCCCTTGTCCGCCAAGGTATCTCACGGGCTTGCTTTGTCAAGTATATAACTGCCCAAACGCGGCGGCGGGAGTCATTGTATTTTTGTGCTGGGCGGAGCGTGGTCGCGCTTCAGCACCAATTCACATCACATGAAGGGGGCGGCCTCTTGGGCCGGCGCTGGGGCATGGGCGAGAGCATCGCGGAGTTCATGGAACGTCAGCGGCGCAGGGCCGCGCGCCTCGGCCGGGAGGCGGAGGCGGCTGCACATGAAGGCTACCGCAAGGCGATCCGGGCTGGCCAGGATCTGAAGCTGACTTCGCCTGGGGATGTCATGAGGCACGGCGTCAAGCTTCTGCAGGAGTCTGAGAAGCGTGTGATGGAAGCGGCGACGAGCGGCGTGGATAGGGCGAAACGTATGGCCGGCTCGACGTTGAACCGTGTTGGTGAAACGCCGGGGCTCAGGTCAGTCGCCGTCGGCGCCGCCGGTAGCGCAGGCACGTTGGCCGGGGTCGTGAGAGGTGCCGAGCACGCGGCAGAGGGACTCGTCGACGGGGCCGTGTTCATGTGGCGACTACCCAATCCGCTCGATCGTGTGATGAGTCTGCCGGGCCAATCGGCAAGGGAAAAACTCGCGCAGGCGGCGCGGAACGTGGCGGAGTATGCCGGCAGGGCTGTGGCCGATCCGCAGATGGTGGTCGACGACGTCAAGGCGAGGGTCCGCCAGATGCGCATCGACCTGGACCCGAATGCGACGCCAGCCGCGCCGACTTTCGCCGGCGAGCTTCGGCGGACCTTCGACATCGGCCAGAACCAGGGCGAGTTTATCTTCGATGTCGGTTCGCTGGCCATGGGAGGGCCTGTCGCCAAGGCGGTGAAGGGGCTCGGGCGTGCAGAGAACGTCGGGAACGTCGAGAAGTACGTCGCGCAAGGTTTCAGCCCGAGGGCGGCCGCGCATCTGGCGCAGCCCTATCCGACCTCGAACAGGGGCAGCCACTTCATCCCTCGAAGGACGAGGCTGCCAGGCCTGCTGGGGGGCGGACCGATCCCGCGCGAATACATGGACGGGCCGTTCAACAAGCTGATCCCGCCGGGCATCAGCCGCGGTGATTTCTACGAACTTCACTATGGGGTGGACCCCCGGTTCCACGGGACAGGCGTGCTCGGTGAGCGCTGGAGCGGACGGGACTTAGACTTGCCGAGATACGGGTTTGCTGGCCAAATCTGGCATGGCAGCCCGGCGCCGCTGAAGGCCCGTGTCGGCGGCCTCGGCGCCGCAGCGGGAGGCGGGTTCCAGGATCTGGAAGGGGAGGACGAAGGTTGGTGAAGCTGAGGCCTAACGTCTGGTTCAAAGCCGACTTCCCGGACGACACCATCTATGCCGAAGACGGCAACGAAATTCAGTTCGCCGGACAGGCCGTCGCCCGGGCGGTCGCAGAGCTGCTGAGGGCGCGCGGCTATCGCGTCGACGAGCCGGAGAACGAATATGAGAACGGCTGGACGCTCAATGCCTACGGCCAGGGGCAGCGCTTCTGGATGCAGGTCACCTTCATCGACGACTACATCCTTCAGACGAAGGACATGACCCGGCGGCTCTGGCCCAACCAGGCGCCCCTGATCGCGTTTCTCAGGCATCTCGAAAGCAGCCTGAAGAGCGATCCACGCTTCAGCAATCTCCGGTGGTGGGCGAAGGACTGGCCGCCTACGGAAGCCGAGTCGTTCGAAGCTCCCCTGGACTAAGGAGCCGCAAACCGATGTTCGGTGTGGGGCTGCATGGAATGCACATTAGGCGAGGATGACGGGCGTCAGGATTGGGGGCGGAGCTCACGCTGCATCAGCTGCTCCAGGCCGATCTGCCTGTCGCGTGGGAGGACCAGCGGCGGATGCTGGACTTCGAAGCCGCCTGATTCCGCAGTCTTCGTCCTGTTTGTCGCCGCCGGCTGGACCCGATCTCGGCTTAAGCAGGGCCTGTTCCAGCCTGTTATGTCTGACGGCGGAGAACGCTGCCGGCGTGGAAAAGCCGCGCGTGTTCAGAGCGAAGCGACGCACGGCAGGCATTCGCCGATGCGAATTTCGGCGAATAACAGGCTAACAGGGTGAAACCGTGCATGCGGGAGGCCGCGAGAGACCGGGCGCCGAAAGCGCGCGGAATCGGCCCGAGACGTCCCTATTGCGGCCTGGTCTGTTGGCAAGGAAGTCGGGAAGGCCCCGGAATTTCCGCGGCTGGCGGTTCAGCGTCCGAAAGAGCTGAGCTGGTACGCCTGAGTGGCGGTGAGAGAGGGATTCGAACCCTCGATAGGCTTTCACCTATACACGCGTTCCAGGCGTGCGCCTTCAACCACTCGGCCACCTCACCATCCGGGCCCGGAGGGCGCGCCCCCCGGCGGAAGGCGCGCAATATAGCGATGAGCCCCTTTGGGGCAAGCGCCCGTTCGCGGCGGCCGCGCAGGCTCGCCGCGCCCCGTGCAAAGCGGCCGCCAAGCGCCTATCTTTGCAGGCGAACCCCCGCCGGAGCCCACCCCATGTTCTTCGCCAAGAAGACCCTCGATCTGCCCACGCGCGACACCGCCCTGCCGGGCCGCGCCCAGCCGATCCCCACCGCCGAGAGCCACTTCGTCAACGGCCGTCCTCTGAAGGGGCCCTATCCCGAAGGCCTGCAGACCGCGGTCTTCGCCATGGGCTGCTTCTGGGGCGTGGAGCGCAAGTTCTGGCAGGTCCCGGGCGTCTGGGTCACCGCCGTCGGATACGTCGACGGGATCACCCCCAATCCGACGTACGAGGAGGTCTGCTCCGGGCGCACCGGCCACACCGAGGCGGTGCTGGTGGTCTACGACCCGCGCGTGGTCACCTACGAGCAGCTCCTGAAGGTGTTCTGGGAGGGGCATGACCCCACCCAGGGGATGCGCCAGGGCAACGACATCGGCACCCAGTACCGCTCGGGGATCTACGTCGCCGACGAGGTCCAGGCCGCGGCCGCGCAAGCCTCCAAGGCCGCCTACCAGCAGGCCCTGTCCAAGCAGGGCTACGGCGCCATCACCACCGACATCGTCCAAGCTGGGCCCTTCTACTTCGCCGAGGACTACCACCAGCAGTACCTGGCCAAGAATCCGGCCGGCTATTGCGGCGTCGGCGGCACCGGCGTCTCCTGCCCCATCGGGATCGGCGTGGGCGCATGACGCCCGCCGATCTGGAGGCTGCGGCCCTCGCCCTGCCGGGCGCCGAACTCGCCGTCCAATGGGGCGACGACCGGGTCTACAAGCTCGCCGGGCGCATGTTCGCGGCCACCGACGGGACGGGCCGGCGCCTGTCGTTCAAGGCCAGCGACGTGGCCTTCGAGGCCCTGATCGGGTCCGGCCGCGCCGTCCCCGCGCCCTACCTCGCCCGGGCCAAGTGGGTCAGCTTCGCCGACGCCGGCGAGCTCGACGGCGCCGAGGTCGCCGGCTGGCTCGCGTCGGCCCACGGCCTGGTCGCGGCCAAGCTGACCGGAGCCCAGCGCCGCGACCTTGGCCTGCAGCCGTGACGCCCCAGGCGCTGCACGCCCTGGCCATGGCCCTGCCCGGGGCTTCGCATGTGGTCCAGTGGGGCGGCAGCGACGTCTACAAGGTCGGCGGGCGCATCTTCGCCATCCGCGGCCTGGGCGGCGGCGTCTCCTTCAAGGCCAGCGACATCGCCTATGCGGCCATGGTCGAGAGCGGCATGGCCCGGCCCGCGCCATACCTCGCCCGCGCCAAATGGCTGGCGATGGAGGACCTGGACGCCATCGATCCCGAAGACATGAAGGGCTGGCTGGCCAGCGCCCATAGCCTGGTGGCCGCCCGGCTCACCCGGGCCCAGCGGAAGACCCTGGGCCTGGCCTAGGCTCCGGCTCGGGCTCCGGTTGCTCAAGCAGCCGGCGCAGGTCGCCGATCGCCCGCGCCGCCGCCGAGCGCCGCTGACGCCAGAGCAGCAGGCCCACCGCCCCGAGGGTCGCCACCAGGAACGGGACCGCGCCAAAGGTCCAGGCCGCCGCCGCCAGGGCGAAGTAATAGCCCCGCACCCCGGCGTTGAACGAGGACAGCGCCGGGTTGAGCAGCCGCGCGGCGATCTCGCCGAACGCCTGGGCCCGGCCGTTCGCCCCGCCTTCGGGCAGGTCCGGCGCGGCGCCGATCGCCGCCAGGCAGTAGTTCATCTGGCGGATCGACCAGATGAAGTCGAGCAGGCCCCGGGCCAGGGCGATCAGCACCAGGGCGAGCTGCGCCTCGAACAGCAGCCGCGAACTGGTCTTCAGCACCAGGAGGCTGGAGGCGCTGCGGAAGGTGTTCTCGCCGCCGAACAGGGCGCCCGCGGTGGCGGCGATCAGGATCAGGTTGGACGAGGCGAAGAAGGAGGCCGAGTTCAGGGCGTGGCCCAGGAGCTGGCCGTCCATGAACCGGTTCTCCCGCCGGGCCATGTTGCCCATCCAGGCGGCGCGGATCAACGTCATGTCGCGGTTGATCACCCCGCCGCCGCGGGCCGCGGCCTTGAGCAGCGGCTCGTAGCCGAACCAGGCCACGGCGAACACGGCCAGGGCGGCCACGTCCAGCGGAGAGAGGGCGGCGGCGAACCGCGCCAGGTCGCTCATGTGGGCCTCAGTCCTCCAGGATCCGGCTCTCGCGGCGCGAGTCCGGCAGGGCCAGGGAGATCGCCAGGGCCACCGCCATCACCGCCGACACATAGATGTAGAAGCCGCTCTCGAACCCCGCCTGTTTGAAGCGCAGGGCGACGAACTCGGCGGTGCCGCCGAACACGGCGTTGGCGGTGGCGTAGGGCAGGGCCACCCCCAGGGCGCGCACATGGGCCGGGAAGAGCTCGGCCTTGGTCACCGCGCTGACCGAGCTGTAGCCGGTCAGGATGATCAGCAGGCCGGCCACCAGGGCGAAGGCGATCAGGGCGTCGGTGGTTCCCGAGATCGCCGTCATGATCGGATAGGTCAGCAGCATGCCCATGCCGAAGGTGTAGGCCAGGGTCGCCTTGCGTCCCAGGTGATCGGAGATCCAGCCGAACAGGGGCAGGGCGAACATGTACACCACCAGGGCCGCCGCGCTGATCGCCGCCGAGGCGTCCTTGGAGAAGCCGGCGGTGTTGACCAGGAACTTCTGCATGTACGTGGTGTAGGCGTAGAAGGCGAGCGAGCCGCCGGCCGTCAGGCCGAAGATCATCGCCGTCTCCTTCGGGAAGTGCAGGAACAGCATCATCGTCTTGGCCCGCTCGGCGCCGGCGGCCTGGGCGTTGGTGAACGAGGCGCTCTCTTCCAGGCCCGTGCGGATCCAGAACACAACCACCGCCATCACCCCGCCGATCGCGAAGGGGATGCGCCAGCCCCAGGCCTCGAGCTGTTCCACGCTCAGCAGGTTCTGCAGGAGGATCAGCACCATGAGGGCGGTGAGCTGGCCCAGGATCAGGGTGACGAACTGGAAGCTCGACCAGAAGCCCCGCCGCTTGCGGCTGGCCATCTCGGTCATGTAGGTCGCGCTCGCGCCATACTCGCCGCCCACCGAAAGGCCCTGCACCAGGCGCGCGATCAGCAGGCCGGCCGGCGCCAGCGGCCCGATCACCGAGTAGTCCGGCAGGATGGCGATGGCGAAGGAGCCCAGACACATCATGGCCACCGCCGCCGTCAGGGCGGTGCGCCGTCCGGCCCGGTCGGCGTAGAGGCCCATCAGCCAGGCCCCCACAGGCCGGGCCAGGAAGCCGATGGCGAACACCGCCGCAGCCTGCATCAGCTGGGCTGTGCGGTCGCCTTCGGGGAAGAAGTGCTTGGCGAAATAAAGGGCGAAGGAGGAGTAGGCGAACCAGTCGTACCACTCCACCAGATTCCCCGCCGATCCGCCCAGGATCGCCTTCAGCCGGGCGAGCGGCGTCAGACCCGGCGCTACGGCCGCGGCCGGGACCTGGGCGTCCACTCCCGTTTCCGTCGCCGTCATCCGCCCTCGTCCCCCCGCCGGTTGTCGCTGGGGCGGATGCTAGGGCGCTTTCCCCGCCGAACGGAAGGGCCGCCGCGGCGTTTGGCCGGCCGGCGGGACAGCCTGGCCTATATTCGGCCCATGAAGACCAGGATCAGCAGGATCACCAGCACCAGGCCAAGGCCGCCGGACGGATAGTACCCCCAGCCGCGCGAATAGCCCCACGTCGGCAGGGCGCCGATCACGGCCAGGATCAGGATGATGAGCAGAATGGTGCCCAGGGTCATCGCCTTCTCTCCCAAGGTCGCGCCCACCCTGGTGCGGATGAGCAGTGCGGGAGAACGAGCGGCGCCGGACGCAGTTCCGGGCGGCGGCGCCTACTCGGCGGCGTCGGCGGTGTGCATCGCCTGGTCGGCTTCCTTGACGTTCAAGGTGTACATCAGCCCGATGAAGGCCCCCTTGATGCGCGGCAGCAGGGCCAGGGTGAGGCCCGCCAGCGGTATCAGGGTCGCCGGCAGCACGATCAGCGCCGACGCCTCCCAGATCACCGGAAACAGCAGCAGCGGCGCGACGATCACGTGGCCCACGATCAGGATCGTGAAATAGGCCGGGCCGTCGTCGGCCGGGTATTGGCCCAGGTCGTGGTCGCACGTCGGGCAGTGCGGCGAGACCTTCAGGTAGCGCCAGAACAGCGCGCCCTTGCCGCAGGCGGGGCACTGGCCGCGAAGCCCGCGGGCCATGGCGGGGAAAAGCCGACGTTCAGACATGGGCGCCATATGCTCACTTGGCCGGAGGAAGGGTAGGGGCTGCGAGGTCGCAGGCCCGCAGGTGGCGCCGCGGCGCGTGCGCCACCGGACGTGGCTCAGCGCCGGGCGTCTTCCGCCGTACCGGTGACTGCACGACCGGCCGCCTGCATGTCGCGGCCGACACCCTCCACGGTGTTGCAGGCCGAAACGAAGAGGGCCGTGGCCGCAGCGGCCAGGATCAGGACCTTGCGCATGTTCGTCTCCGAAGCTTCGCCGCGCATGTGCGGCCAAGCTGGTGGCGATTTCTAGGCGAGGCGGCCGCCCCGTCAACGGGTCCGTCGCCTATATCGTTTGTTCATATTACAAAAGCGAACCACTCTGATTATCAGCACGCCACGTTCAGTGGCGTGGAGGCGCTCTCGCCGCGGGCGGCGGCGGGCGAGGCCAAGGCCGAAGCCTAGTCCGAACGATCGCCCGCGCCCAGGCCGGCGAGGCGCTCGGCCATCCGGCGGGTGTGGCTGCCGGGCCAGTAGAGCCGCCCGCACGCCGGGCAGGCGCGGAAGGGGCCGGGCCGCTCGCGGGCGGTCCTCGGCATGCGGGCGACCTCCTCGGGCGTCGCGGGCCTCAGCAGGGCGTTGTCCATCACGCAGCGGCTGAACGGCGCGTGCGTCCAGTCGATCGGGACGGCGCGCGCCAGGTCCCAGGCCTCCTCCGCCGGCCCGCGCCCCTCCACCAGCACGGCGTCGGCGCCGGCGCGCGCGGCCAGCTCGCGGTCGCGAGTGACAAGGAGCCTGCCTTCCCTGCGCGCCCGCTCCAGCAGGTCGGCGTCCGGCTCGCCGCCGACGGACAGGGTCGTGTCGAGCCCCGCCGCGCGCAGCAGCCGGGCCAGGCGCGCCAGCATCTCGTCGCACAGGAACCGTGGGGGCGGAGCGGGCATCGGCGCCAGCATAGGCCACCCAACGTCCGCGCGCCGATCCCGTTCGCCCGGCCTCGGCGGCGTCGACACGGGCGCCACGATTTCGTCAGGCCGCAGCGCCAGGCTGCGAACCGCGAGCGGCCTTAAGCGTTCCGCCGCCGCAAGCGAGGCGGCCGATGACCTATGAACTCCACTACTGGCCCGGACTGCAGGGGCGCGGGGAATTCGTGCGCCTGGCCCTGGAAGACGCGGGCGCCGACTATGTCGACGTGGCGCGCGGGCCCGAGGACGCCGGCGGCGGCGAGGCGGCCCTGGTCGAGCGGATGGAGCGTCGCCAGCCGACGCCGCCGTTCGCCCCGCCGTTCCTGGTGGACGGGGACCTGGTGATCGCCCAGACCGCCAACATCCTGCTGCACCTGGGCCCCTGGCTGGCGCTGACGCCGATCGACCACGGCGGCCGGCTGTGGGTGAACCAGATGCAGCTCACCATCGCCGACCTGGTGGCCGAGGCGCACGACACCCACCACCCGATCGACGTCGGCGCCTGGTACGACGAGCAGAAGGAGGCCGCGGCGGCCCGGGCCAAGGCGTTCCGCGAGCAGCGGATCCCCAAGTATCTCGGCTGGTTCGAGACCATCCTGGAGCGCCACGGCGGCCAGTGGCTGGTCCCGAGCCAGATCACCTATGCCGACCTGTCGCTGTTCCAGGCGGTGGAGGGCCTGCGCTACGCCTTCCCGCGGGCCATGGCGCGGCTGGAGGACCGGCTGCCCAAGGTCGGCGCCCTAGCCGCGCGGGTGGCCCAGCGGCCGCGGATCGCCGACTATCTGCTCTCGCCCCGCCGCATTCCGTTCAACGAGGACGGCGTTTTCCGGCGCTATCCGGAGCTGGACGGCTAGTCGGCGTCCATCTTCAGGGCGGCGATGAAGGCTTCCTGCGGGATCTCCACCTTGCCGAACTGGCGCATGCGCTTCTTGCCCTCCTTCTGCTTGTCTAGGAGCTTGCGCTTGCGGGTGGCGTCGCCGCCGTAGCACTTGGCGGTCACGTCCTTGCGCAGGGCGCGGACGGTTTCGCGGGCGATGATCCGCCCGCCGATGGCCGCCTGGATCGGAATCTGGAACATGTGCGGCGGGATCAGGTCCTTCATCCGCTCCACCATCGCCCGGCCGCGCATCTCCGCGCGGCTGCGGTGGACCAGCATGGACAGGGCGTCCACCGGCTCGGCGTTGACCAGGATCGACATCTTCACGAGGTCGCCCTCGCGATAGCCCTCGATGGCGTAGTCGAAGGAGGCGTAGCCCTTGGAGACGCTCTTCAGCCGGTCGTAGAAGTCGAACACCACCTCGTTCAGCGGCAGGTCGTAGACCACCATCGCCCGGGCGCCGACGTAGGAGAGCTCGCGCTGCTCCCCGCGACGGTCCTGGCACAGCTTGATGATCGCGCCGAGGTATTCGTCGGGCGTGAAGATCGTGGCCTTGATCCAGGGCTCGGCGATGCTGTCGATCCGCACCGGGTCGGGCATGTCGGCGGGATTGTGGAGGTCGATCTCCTCGCCGTTGGTCAGCCTGATCTTGTAGACGACGCTGGGGGCGGTGGTGATCAGGTCCAGGTCGAACTCGCGGCTCAGCCGCTCCTGGATGATCTCCAGGTGCAACAGGCCCAGGAACCCGCAGCGGAAGCCGAAGCCGAGCGCCGCGCTGGTCTCCATCTCATAGGTGAACGAGGCGTCGTTCAGGCGCAGGCGGCTGATCGCGGCGCGCAGGTCCTCGAAGTCGGCGGCGTCCACCGGGAACAGGCCGCAGAACACCACCGGCTGCACCTCGCGGAAGCCGGGCAGGGGGGCGTCGGTGGGGCGCTTCTCGTCGGTGATGGTGTCGCCCACAGCCGCGTGCGCCACCTCCTTGATCGAGGCGGTGATGAAGCCGACCTCGCCGGGGCCGAGCTCGCTGACCTCGGTCTGCTTGGGCCGGAACACGCCCAGGCGGTCGACCTGATAGACCGCGCCGGTCTGCATCATGCGCACCCGGTGGCCGACCTTGAGCACGCCGTCGAACACGCGCACCAGCACCACCACCCCAAGGTACTGGTCGTACCAGGCGTCCACCAGCAGGGCCTTAAGCGGCGCGTCGCGCTCGCCCTTGGGCGGGGGCAGGCGCTTGACGATGGCCTCGAGCACGTCGTGGATCCCGAGCCCGGTCTTGGCCGAGCAGAGCACGGCGTCCGAGGCGTCCAGGCCGATCACGTCCTCAATCTGGGCCCGCACCCGCTCGGGCTCGGCGGCCGGCAGGTCCACCTTGTTCAGGACCGGCACGATCTCGTGGTTGTTGTCGATGGCCTGGTAGACGTTGGCCAGGGTCTGGGCCTCCACCCCCTGGCTTGCGTCGACCACCAGGATCGAGCCCTCGCAGGCGGCGAGCGAGCGGCTGACCTCGTAGGCGAAGTCCACGTGCCCGGGGGTGTCCATCAGGTTCAGGACATAGGTCTCGCCGTCGTCGGCCTTGTAGTGCAGGCGCACGGTCTGGGCCTTGATGGTGATCCCGCGCTCGCGCTCGATCTCCATGCTGTCGAGCACCTGCTCGGTCATCTCGCGCTGGGTCAGCGCGCCGGTCTCCTGGATGAGACGGTCGGACAGGGTCGACTTGCCGTGGTCGATGTGGGCCACGATCGAGAAGTTGCGGATGTGCGAGAGCGGCGTCTGCGTCATGGGCGAGCGTCTATCACATTCGCGGATTTGCGCGAGGGCGCCCGCGCGTCACGGCCTCGGGCGCCTCGCCGTGGCATGCTTAACCGGGCGTTAAAGCGGTTCGCCGCAATCAGGGCGCCAAGGGATGGGAGGCTGTTACAAGCTCTCAAGGATCGGAAACGGAATGGATCGCCGCACGCTCATCGCCTCGGGCCTGGCCACTTTCGGCACGGCCGCCTGCGCCACGGCCCAGCCCCAGCTTCAGGGCCCGCCGCCGCCGAACCAGCGGCCCGACTATCCGGCGTCCGGACAGGCCGAGACCTATTCGCGCGACGAGATCGTCAACAACGTCTCCGACTTCCTGGGCGTCACCGCCGAGGCCGCCGGCGGCGTTGTGGAAAAGGTCTTCGCCGACAACGGCCGGCCCACCGCCTACATCGCCGGCGAAGAGGCCGCCGGCGCGATCACCGTGGGCCTGCGCTACGGCCGCGGCCTGCTCTACATGAAGAACCGCCCCCCGCTGGAGGTCTACTGGCAGGGCCCCAGCATCGGCTGGGACCTGGGCGGCAACGCCAGCCGGGTCTTCACCCTCTGCTACAATCTTCAGTATCCGGACGTGATCTTCCAGCGCTTCCCCGGCGTTGAGGGGTCGGCCTACCTGATCGGCGGCCTCGGGGTGAACTATCAGCGGGCCAGCGACATCACCCTGGCGCCCATCCGCGCGGGCGTGGGCCTGCGCCTGGGGGCCAACATCGGCTACCTGGCCTACAGCCGCCGGCGCAACATCTTCCCGTTCTAGGCGCGCCTATTTCACGAGCCGGGCCGCAAGGTCCGGCGCCGCTTAGAGCTCAGGGCCGGATACCATGTAGTGGTCCACCGAGGTGACGCGCTCGCCTAGTCGAGCGTGCCGTAGACCTTGCCTTCCTTGGTGTCGAACACCCCGCGGCCGGGAACGTGGTTGATCTCCAGGCGCACGCCGTCCGGATCCTCGAACAGAACCGAATAGTAGCCGGGGGCGTAGGCGTCCTCCTGCGGGGCGTGGACGATCCGCGCGCCGATGGAGACCAGGAAGGCGTGGGCCTCGTCGATGTCGCCGCGCTCGCGCGCCCGGAAACAGATGTGGTGCAGGCCGACGCGGTTCTGCACGAACCGCTCGCCCGCATGCTCCGGGGCCGGCCGGCGCACGGCGAAGCCGGTGCGCCCGCCCACGCAGTAGTAGGTGTCTGCGGACTCGGCGACTTCCCTCAGGCCCAGGAAGGGCAGCAGCTTCTTGTAGAAGGCCACCGAGGCCTCGAAGTCCCCGGCGGTGATGAAGGTGTGGGCGACGCCGTTGATCTCCATCGGTTCTCCTCCGCTGAACGGCCCTGCCCGGTCATCGCACAGGCGCGCCGCCGCGGAAGTCAAGCCGGCGATCCTGCGCGATCAGTGCTTGTCGGTCTTGCTCGCCAGCCAGTCCATCAGCGCCAGAAGCACGCCGGAGGCGACGAAGGTCAGGTGGATCACCACCAGCCACGTCAGATGCCGGTCCTGTAGATCGTGCCCCTCTGCCAGCTCCATGAACGCCTTCAACAGGGCGATCGCCGAGATCGCCACGATCGAGGCGATCAGCTTCATCTTCAGTCCGGAGAAGTCGACCGTGCCCATCCAGCCGGGGCGGTCCTCGTCGTCGCCGGTGTCGATCTTGGAGACGAAGTTCTCGTAGCCCGAGAAGATCACGATCAGCAGCAGGTTGCCCGCCAGCGACAGGTCGATCAGCGACAGGACCATCAGGATCGCCTCCTCCGGCCCCATGGTCCAGATGTGGCTGAGCTCGCGCCAGGCTTCGTTGGCGAACACGACGACCAGCCCCGCAAGGGCCACGACCAGTCCCAGGTAGAAGGGCGCCATCAGCCAGCGCGAGCGGAACAGGCCGTCCTCCAGCCAGCGCTCCAGCACGGGCTTGGGCTTGTGGGCGGGCGGTTGGGTCATGGAGCCTCCAGGCGACAGTCCGCGAAGCCGGAGCCCACGATCGCGCGAGGGCTCCGGTTCGGACTAGGTAGCGGCGCCGTGGGCGCGCGCAAGGCCCCGCCTGTTCACCCGCGCAGCTTGCCGCCGGTCGCCTTTTCCACGGCCGCCACGATCCGGGCCGACAGGGCTTCGATCTCAGCGTCGGTGAGGGTCTTCTCGCGCGGCTGGACCTCGACCTCGATGGCGATGGACTTCATGCCCTCGTCCACGCCCTTGCCCTGGTAGACGTCGAACACCCGCACATCCGAGATCAGCGCCTTGTCCGCGCCGGACGCCGCACGGGCCAGATCCCCCGCCGGCACGGTCTCGGCGACCACGAAGGCGAAATCGCGCGACAGCGGCATGAGCGAGGAGGCGTTCAGAGCCGGCCGGCCCTTGGTCGCCTTCCGCTTCGGCTCGGGGATCGCGTCCAGGGTGATCTCGAAGGCGAGCACCGGGCCGTCCACGTCCATGGCCTTCAGCACCCGCGGATGGATCTCGCCGAACTCCGCCACCACGGTCTTGGGCCCAAGCTGCAGCCGCGCCGAACGCCCCGGGTGCCACCAGGACGAGGCCGAGCCCTGGGCGATCTGCAGCGCCGGGGCGCCGAGGTCGTCCAACAGGCCCAGGAGATCGGCCTTGAGGGCGAACAGGGGATCGTCGCCCGCCTTGTCCCAGCGCCGCGGCGGATGCGGCGCCAGCACGGCGGCGATAGCCGTCTTCTGGTCGCCCGGTTCGTCGCCCTCGTAGTAGGGCCCCACCTCGAACAGCGCCACGTCCGGGAAGCCGCGGCGGGCGTTGCGGCCGACCGCCTCGATCAGGCCCGGCAGGATCGAGGGGCGCATCGTCGACAGGTCCGCGGCGATCGGGTTGGTCAGCACGAGCTGGGGCGCGCCGCCGCCGAACAGCTCGGCCCACTCGCGGCGGATGAAGCTCCAGGTGATGGTCTCGGAGAAGCCGCGGGCCGCCATGGAGCGGCGTCCGTTGCGCATCCGCGTCTGGCGCACGGTGAGCACGCCGCCGGCCGGTCGGGCGATCTCGGGCAGGGGCTCGGCCGGCAGGGCGCCGTAGCCCTCGATCCGCGCCACCTCCTCGACGAGGTCGGCCTTGCCTTCGACATCGCGGCGCCAGGTGGGCGGGGTCGCCGTCCCGCCCTCGAGCTCGAAGCCCAGCGCCGCGAGGATGGCGTCGATCCGCGCGGGCGGGATCGTCAGGCCGGAGAGCCGCTGGACGTAGGCGCGGTCGAAAGCGATCGGCTGGGGCGCGGCCGGCAGTTCGCCGGCGAACGCGACCTCGGAGGCCTCGCCGCCGCACAGCTCCAGGATCAGGCGCGTGGCCAGCTCCAGGCCCGGAACCACGAAGCCGGGGTCCACGCCGCGGGCGAAACGGTACTGGGCGTCGGAGACGATGCCGGTGGCGCGGCCGGTCTGGGCGGTGCGGATCGGATCGAACCAGGCGCTCTCGACGAAGACGTCGACGGTCTCCTCGCTGGAGCCGGTGGACTCCCCGCCCATCACGCCGCCCAGCCCGACGACGCCGGAGCCGTCGGCGATGACGCACATCTCGGCGGTGACCTCGTAGGTCTTGCCGTCCAGCGCCAGCAGGCTTTCGCCCGGGCGGCCAAGGCGCGCCTCGATGAACCCGCCGGAGAGCTTGGCGGCGTCATAGACGTGCAGGGGCCGGGCGCGGTCGTAGGAGATCAGGTTGGTGACGTCGACCAGGGCGTTGATCGGGCGCAGGCCGATGGAGACCAGCCGCTGCTGCAGCCAGGCCGGCGAGGGCCCGTTCTTCACGCCGCGGATCAGGCGGCCGGCGAAGGCGGGGCAGGCGTCGGAGCCGTCCAGCCGGATCTCCACCGGGCACGGGAAGCCGCCCTTCACCGGCGCGACCGAGAGGTCCTTCAGCGCGCCCACCCCGGCGGCGGCGAGGTCGCGGGCGATGCCGGCGACCCCCAGCCAGTCGGGCCGGTTCGGCGTGACCTCGAAGTCGATCACCGCCTCCAGACCCAGCGCCTCGGCGGCCGACAGGCCGACGGCCAGGTCCTGAGGCAGCTCCATGATGCCGCTGGACTCCTCGGCGACCTCCAGCTCGGACGCCGAACACAGCATGCCGTTGGAGACGACGCCGCGCACGGGCCGAGCCTCCAGCGTCACGTCCAGGCCGGGGACATAGGCGCCGATCGGGGCGTAGATGGTGACCAGGCCGGCCCGCGCATTGGGCGCGCCGCAGACGATCTCCTTGCGGCCGTCGCGGGTGTCCACCTGACAGACCTGCAGCTTGTCGGCGTTGGGGTGCTTCACCGCCTCGACGATGCGGGCGACCGAGAAGGCCGCCAGCTTCTGGGCCGGGTTCTCGACATGCTCGACCTCGAGGCCGGCCATGGTCATGGCCTCGACGATCTGGTCGACCGAGGCGGTGGTGTCCAGGTGCTCGCGCAGCCAGGAAAGCGTGAACTTCATGGCGTGCTCCTCAGCTCAGGCCCGTGGCCGCGTTGGGCATGGCGAAGGGACTGAAGCCGTAGTGCTCGAGCCAGCGCCTGTCCGAGGCGAACATGTCGCGCAGGTCCGGCATGCCGTACTTCAGGGTGCCCAGCCGGTCGATGCCGAAGCCGAAGGCGAAGCCCTGCCAGACGTCTGGGTCCAGGCCGCAGGTGCGCAGGATGTTGGGATGCACCATCCCGCAGCCGACCACCTCCATCCAGTCCTCGCCCTGGCCGATCTTCACCTCGCCGCCCGAGCGGTCGCAGCGCACGTCCAGTTCGGCGGAAGGCTCGGTGAAGGGGAAGTGGTGGGGGCGGAAGCGCGTCTCCACCGCCGGCGTTTCGAAGAACCGGGCGATGAAGGTGTCCACGGTCCACTTCAGGTGGCCCATGTGAATGTTCCGGTCGATCACCAGGCCCTCCATCTGGTGGAACATCGGCGTGTGGGTGGCGTCGGAATCGGAGCGGTATGTGCGGCCCGGCACGATCACCCGGATCGGCGGCTCCTGCCCGTTGGCGATCCACCCGGGCAGCTTGTCGTTGGTCCGCTGCATCACGCGCACCTGCACCGGGCTCGTATGCGTGCGCAAAAGCTTGCGCTCGCCGCGCTCGTTCTCCGGCAGCCAGAAGGTGTCGTGCATCTCCCGCGCCGGGTGTTTGGGCGGGAAGTTGAGCGCGGTGAAGTTGTGGAAGTCGTCCTCGATGTCCGGGCCTTCGGCGAGGGCGAAGCCCATCTCCGCGAAGATGGCGATCATCTCGTCGAGCACCTGCATGGTCGGGTGCACGCCGCCCTTGCGGCGCGGCGGCGCCGGCAGGGTCAGGTCGACGCGTTCGGCGGCGAGGCGGGCGTCGAGCTCGGCCGCCTCCAGGGCGGTTTTCTTCTCGGCGATCAGGGCGGCGACCCTGTCGCGCAGTCCGTTGATGCGCGGCCCCTGTTCGCGGCGCTCGTCGGGGCTCATGGCGCCGAGGGACTTCAGGAGCGCGGAGATGGAGCCGGACTTGCCGAGGGCGGCGACACGCAGGCCTTCGAGCGCCTGGGCGTCGGCGGCCGCCTCGATCTGGGCGGCCAGATCGGCTTCGAGTTGGGAGAGATCGGTCATGGGACGGGTGTCCTAGCGTGCTGTCTTCTGCGCGGGAAGAGGGCAGCAAAAAGCCCTCCGGCGGCGGCGCCGGAGGGCTCTGATTGCTTCAGGATCCGCAAGGAATCCCCAGGCCTCAGGCCAGCGCGGCGCGAACCTTGTCGGCGATGGCCTTGAAAGCGGCCGGGTCATTGCCCGCGATGTCGGACAGGACCTTGCGGTCCATCTCGATCCCGGCCTTCTCAAGGCCGAAGATAAATCGGGAATAGGTGAAGCCTTCGATGCGGGCCGCGGCGTTGATCCGCTGGATCCACAGCGAGCGGAAGTTGCGCTTGCGCACCTTGCGGTCGCGGTAGGCGTACTGTCCGGCCTTGTCCACCGCGGCCTTGGCGGCGCGGATGGTGTTCTTGCGGCGGCCGTAGAAGCCCTTGGCCTGCTCCAGAACCTTCTTGTGCTTGGCGTGGGCGACGACGCCCCGTTTGACGCGAGCCATGTCTCAGCGCTCCTCTAAGATCACAGGCCGTAGGGCAGGAAGGTGCGGATGATCTTGGCGTCGGCCTCGGTCATCACCTTGGTGCCGCGGTTCTGGCGGATGTACTTGGCGTTGTGGCTGATCAGCCGGTGCCGCTTGCCCGCCACGCCGGCCTTGAGCTTGCCGGTCGCGGTGATCTTGAAGCGCTTCTTGGCGCCGCTCTTGGTCTTCAGTTTCGGCATTTCTCTGCGGAGCCGAAGCCCCGTCCTCTGGCGTATTGACGAGCCGCCCTGGCATGCCAATGGCCAGGCGGCTCCAAAGAGCGGGGCTGATACGCGAAAGACCGGCCAAAGGCAAGGCCTGCGCCCCGGCGGCGCCTCAGATCGCGGTCTTCACCCGCCTGCCCACCTGTAGCGCCAGCCACGTGGCCGGGATGATCAGCAGAGCCGTCAGGCCGAACGGCGCCCCCGGCGAGACCGCCGAGAAGATCTGGCCCGCATAGATGGGACCGCCGATCCTGGCCAGGGCGTTGCAGCTCATGTTGATCCCAAGCATCTCGCCTTGCCGGTCCGGCGAGGTGGCCTTGGAGATCAGCGCCGACAGGTTCGGAAAGCACACCGACTGGCCGAAGCACACGGCGGCGAATCCGACCATCGCCATCACCCAATTGAGCGACAAGCCCTGCACCAGCATCCCGACCCACATGAAGCCGAGGCCGGTGGTCAGGACGCGCACTTCGCCCCAGCGGCGCACCAGCTGGCCGTTGACCACGCCCTGGCACACGGCGCCCAGGATCCCGATGCCCATGAAGGCGAAGCCGATCTGCCTGGGGCCCCAGCCGAAGCGGTGCTCGGTCCAAAGCCCGTAGGTCGCCTCGATGCCGGCGAACCCGGAGACCACCACGAAACTGATGATCAGGATGCGGCTCAGCACCGGATGGGCGAAGGCCTCCTTCAGCGCCGACAGGCGCGAGGTCTTCGGCGCATGCCGGTTGGGCGTGCGCGCCTCGCGCACGAAGGCCGCCACCGCCGCGGCCGAGGCCAGGCCGAAGCCGGCCGCCGCGAACAGCGGCACGTGGAATCCCGCCGGGCCGAGCTGCGGCTGGGCCAGAAGCCCGCCGATCGCCGGTCCGGTCATAAAGCCCAGGCTGAACGCCGAGCCCATCAGGCCCATCTTCGCCGCCCGCTCATGTGGCGGCGTCATGTCGGCCAGCGCGCCCTGGAGGGTGGAGATGTTCCCCGACAGGAATCCGCCGACGAAGCGGGCGACCATGGCCAGGCCGATGTTGGGGGAAAAGGCCAACGCCACATAGCTCAGCGAAGCTCCGGCGATGGTCAGCGTCAGCACCGGACGGCGGCCGATCCGGTCCGACAGCCGTCCCCAGAACGGCTCGCCCAGGAACTGCCCGAAGGAGAAGGCCGAGAACAACAGGGTGATCTGCCAGGCGTCCGCCCCGAAGGCGTGGCCGAAGAAGGGCAGCAACGGGATCACCACGCCGAAGCCGGCGATGTTGAGGAAGATCACCCCGAGCAACGTGACGAGTGCGCGGAGGTCGGTCTTGTCCGCGCTCTGGCCCATGGCTAGGTCGCTCGGTCCGTCAGAAAGGTTCGCGCCCGCCGGCTCGCAGCGATCGCCAGGAAGATGGCTGGAGCCGTCACCATGGCCGCAAGGAAGAACGGCCCGTCAATGGTGATTCCGGAGAAGGTCAGGCCGGCGCAGAAGGGCCCGATCACCCGGGCCAGGGCGCCGGTGGCGTTGTTCAGCCCCAGGATCTGACCCTGGCGGTGCGGATCGGCCGTGCGCGAGATCAGGGCGCCGACGTTGGGGAAGGCCACCGACTGGCCGATGGCGGTCAGGCACATCAGGGCGATGGTCATCACCGAGCCGGTGGAGAACGGCTGGGCCGCCGCGCAGACCATAGTCAGGCTCATGCCAACGGCCAGCATCGGCCCTTCGCCGTAGCGCTCGGACAGCCGGCCGGTGACGAACATCTGGGTGATGGCCGCGCAGACCCCGACGAAGGCGAAGCACACCCCCACCTCCCGCGGGCCCCATCCGAACTTGGCCTGCGACCACAGGCCGAACACCGATTCGATGCCGGTGAAGGCGAAGCCGATCAGGAAGGTCAGCAGCATCAGCCGGCCGATCACCGGGTGGCGCACCGCCTCGCCCGTGGCCGCCCAGCGGCTGGGCCGATGGGTGATGGTCTCGTCGCGTATGCGGCTTTCGCGGATGAAGATGGCGATGCAGCTCGCCGAAGCCAGCGCCAGGCCCGAGGCGATGAACAGCGGGATGCGGAAGCCGATCGGCCCGGCGTCCGGATGGGCGAAGAGCCCGCCGAGCGAGGGGCCGACGATCAGGCCGATGTTCCAGGCCGCGCCCATGTAGGCCATGCGCCCGGCGCGCTTCTCCGGCGGGGTCACGTCGGCGATGTAGCCCTGCACGACGGCGCCGTTGCCGCTGGCCAGGCCGCCGACCAGGCGGATCAGGAACGCCAGATAGACGTTGGGGGCGAAGGCCAGGGCCAGATAGCACAGGCAGTTGCCGCAGATGGTCGAGATCAGGAGGGGCTTGCGCCCGTACTTGTCCGACAGCCGGCCCCAGAACGGCTCGCCGAAGAAGGCGCCGATCGAGTAGGCGGAGAAGATCAGCGCGATCTGCCAGGCCGGCGCGTCGAACGACTTGGCGTAGAAGGGCAGCAGCGGCACGACGATGCCGAAGCCCAGCATGTTGATGAAGATGACGGCGATGAGCGAGGCCGCCGCCAGGGGGGACGACGTCGTCGCCCTCTGCGGGGCGTTATCGGACATGTGAACGCCAGTAATCTGCGCCGCAGTATGGAGCAAGCGCACTCCGCGGAGGGCGCGGCCGCAAATGAAAACGGCCGCCCGAGGGCGGCCGCTGACGTGGTCGGACGAGCCGGTCCTAGCGCGGGGCCAGGATCATGATCATCTGCCGGCCTTCCATGCGCGGCTCGTATTCGACCTTGGCCACCGGCTCGAAATCGGCCTTCACCTGCTGCAGCAGCTTCATGCCCAGTTCCGGGTGGGCGAGCTCCCGGCCGCGGAAGCGCAGGGTGACCTTGACCTTGTCGCCTTCCTCGAAGAAGCGGTGCATCGACTTGGCTTTGACGTCGTAGTCGTGCTTGTCGATATTCGGGCGGAGCTTGATCTCCTTGATCTCCACCACCTTCTGCCGCTTGCGCGCCTCGTTTTTCTTCTTCTGCTCCTGGAACTTGAACTTGCCGTAGTCCAGGATCTTGCAAACGGGCGGATCCGCGTTCGGGACGATCTCGACCAGATCAAGTCCAACTTCCTCGGCGGCCTCGAGGGCGGCGGAGGTGGGCATCACGCCCTGTTTCTCACCGTTCTGGTCGATGAGCAGAACGCGAGGTACGCGGATCTCTTCGTTGATGCGCGGCCCGTCCTTGACGGGAGGCGCCTGCATGGGGCGGCGAATAGGCTGTGCTCCGTGAGCTGTTCAAAACGACAAAACGCCCGGGCGCAGGGCGCGCTCCGGCCGTCATAGACCATATATGACCAACGTGGGCGCCCCGATCAAGCGCCCACGGGCGCTGGGGCCAAGGCCGAAGCGGCCTGAAGCACCTGCGCCACAGGCAGATCGGCAAGATCGGCCGAGCGCAGCACGGCCACGTGGCCCCGCGGGGCGGAGAGGTCCGGATCGGAGGCGGCGCTGAACAGCACGATCGTCGGCGCCCCGGCCGCGGCGGCCAGGTGCAGCGGGCCGGTGTCGTTGCCGACCACCAGAGCCGCACGGGCGCCGAGGCCGGCGATGCGGGGCAGGTCGGTCTGGCCGGTCAGGTCGCGGGCCTGGGGCGCGAGGCGCTGGATGGCGCGGGCCAGCGGCGTCTCCTGCGCCCCGCCGATCACCAGCACGTCGAAGCCCCGCTCGATCATGGCGCGGGCGAACTCGGCGTAGCGCTCCACCGGCCAGCGCTTTTCCGGCCGGTGCGACGAGCCGCCGGGGATCAGCAGCACCTGCGGCCGCGTCCCATCGAGGTCGGCGCGGGTCCTGGCCAGGATCCAGGAAAGGTCCGGCGGCGGGGCGGCCCCGGGCGCCGTCGGGGCGTCGGGCCATATGCCCGCGTCCTTCAACTGGTCGGCTTGGCGCTCCAGGGTGTGCATGAAGTCGCGGCGCGGATTGCGGTGCGGATGCGAACAGCCGAAGGCGATCCCCGACCACTGGGGCGGAAACGGCCACAGGCCGTAGAACAGCGAACTCGACCGCGAGGAGGTCTGCAGGTCGTAGACGCGGTCGTAGCGCCCCCGGCGCAGGCGGCCGACGAGGGCCAGCCATTCGGCGAAGCGTTCGGGGCGCCCGTCGGTCTCGACCTCGTCGACATAGGGGCTCAGCCGGGCCAGAGCCTCGAAGGGCGGGGTGGTGAGCAGGTCGATGCGGGCGTCCGGATGGGCGTCGCGGATCTTCTTCATCGCCGCCAGCGCCAGCACCACGTCGCCCAGCGCCGAGAGCTTGATCACCAGCACGCGCTTGATCTGGCGCGGCATTTCAGGCCCGCGCGTCCAGCACGCGCTCGTAGGCGGCCAGGGTCGCCGCGCACATGGCGTCGGCCGAATAGAGCTGGCGCGCCCGGTTGGCCGCGACCGCGCCCATGCTGGCCAGGGCGCCTGGGCCGGCGTCCAGCGCCCGGGCGATGGCGCGGCTCCAGGCCTCCACGTCGTCGGCCGGGACCAGCCAGCCGGTCTTGCCCTCGACGATCGTCTCGGTGGTCCCCCCGTGGGCCGAGGCGATCACCGGCCGGCCCATCACCTGGGGCTCGACCGCGGCGCGGCCGAAGCTTTCCGGCACGGTGGTGGGCAGGATCGCCAGGTTGCAGAGCAGGCAGGCGGCGGGAATGTCGTCGCAATGGCCCACCAGCTTGATCTGGTTCTCCAGGCCCGCATCGCGGATCGCCTGCTCCACCTCTTCGCGATAGCCTGTGCGGCCCTGGTCGTCGCCGGCGAAGACGATCAGGAAGTTGTCCCGGCCCTCGGCCTTCAGGCGCTTGGCCGCGGCGACGATGGTCAGGTGGCCCTTGATGCGGGTCAGGCGGCCGGCCAGCAGGATCTTGATGCGGCGGTCGTCCTCGGCGACGCCCCAGGCCTTGCGCAGGGCCGCCACCCGGCTCGGCGTGACCCAGTTGGGATTGAACCGGTCGAGGTCGACGCCGCGGGGGATCGTCACGATCTTCTCGGGCGCCACCCCATGTTCGGCCAGCACGTGGTCGCGGGTGTAGTCGGAGTTGGCGATCACGAGATCGCCGCGGGTCATCACGGCGTTGTACCAGCGCTTAAGCCGGCTCCTGGCGCCGTAGACGCCGTGGTAGGTCGCGACGAACGGCGTGTTCGTGCTCTGCGCGGCCCACAGGGCCGAGAACGCGGGGGCGCGGGAGCGGGCGTGGACGATGCTCACCTTCTCGCGCCGGATAAGGTCGACCAGCCGCGCGGCGTTGCCCAGCATCACCAAGGGGTTCTTGGACTGGACCGGCATCTGGGCCAGGCGTCCGCCGTCGGCTTCCAGGCGCGCGGCCATGCGCCCGCCCCGGGTGGCGACCAGGGCCTTGCCGCCGGCGGCGACCACGGCCTGGGCCACGTCGATGGTGGACTGCTCGGCCCCGCCGGTTTCCAGCTCCGGCACCACCTGCAGCAAGGTGAAGTCTGGGGGTAGGGTCACGGGCCTCTCAAATAGCGCACGCGGCGGTTTGGTAAACCCCGGCCGGACGCTGACGCGCCGCCTCGTCCAGGCTAAACCCGCCGGATGGACGATCAGATCCGATATCTGCCGCGCCCGGACGGGGCGCGGCTGGCCTGGCGGGCGGTGGCCGGGCGCGGGCCCACGGTCGTGTGGCTGGGCGGCTTCCGCTCCGAGATGGCCGCGACCAAGGCCGACGCCCTGGCCGCCTGGGCGGCGGCCAGGGGACGGGCGTTCCTGCGGTTCGACTACTTCGGCCACGGGCGGTCCGACGGCGATTTCCGGGACGGGACGATCACCCGCTGGCGCGACGACGCCCTGGCCGTGCTCGACGAACTGGCGTCGGGCCCTGTGGTGCTGGCCGGCTCCTCCATGGGCGGTTGGCTCGCCTGCCTGGCGGCGATGGCGCGGCCCGAGCGGGTGAAGGCCATGGTGCTGATCGCCCCGGCCGCCGACTTCACGGAGAAGCTGATGGCGCCGGAGCTAGGGCCGGACGCCCGCGCGGCTCTGGAGGCCGACGGCGTGTGGATGCGGCCTTCGGCCTATGGCGAGCCCTATCCGATCACGCGCGCGCTCATGGAGGACGGGGCGCGCTGGTCGATCCTGCCGGGGCCCGTGCCGATCGAGGCGCCGGTGCGCGTGCTGCAGGGCGGGGCCGATCCGGACGTGCCCTGGACCCACGCCCTGGAGCTCGCCAACGAGCTCAAGAGCCGCGACGTCGTCTTCACCCTGATCAAGGACGGCGACCACCGCCTGTGCGCCCGCAGGACCTGGCCCGTCTGGTCGCGGCGGTGGAAGAGCTGACGGCGGACTAGCCGCCGGCCGCCAGAACCGCCCGCAGCCCCTCGCGATAGGTGGGGTAAGCGGGCCGCCAGCCAAGCTCGGCCTTCGCCCGCGCGTTGGAGACGCGCTTGCTCTCGCCATAGAAGCGCATGGCCGCCGGCGTCAGGCGGGCCGCCTCCAGGGGGATCTCCGGCGGCGGCTCCAGTCCGAGGAGCCCGGCGGCGTAGGCCACGACGTCGCTGTTGGGCGCCGGCTCGTCGTCGCAGAGGTTGTAGATCCCGCCGGCCCGCGGCCGGGCGATCGACGCCTCCACCCCGGCGGCCAGATCGTCCACGTGGATGCGCGAGAACACCTGGCCCGGGGCCGCGATGCGGCGCGCCCGCCCCTCGCGCAGGCGGTCGAAGGCCGAGCGCCCCGGGCCATAGATGCCCGGCAGCCGCAGCACCGCGACGGTCAGGCCCATGCCCCGGCCGACGTCCAGCCAGTCGCGCTCGGCGGCCACGCGGCGCGCGCCTTCCATCGACTGGGCGGCCAGGCGGCTTTCCTCGAACACCCACCCGCCGCCACGGTCGCCGTAGACGCCGGTGGTGCTGAGGTAGCCCAGCCAGTCGGGATAGGCGCCTGCGCGCGCCAGCGCCGGGAGGAGGGCGGCGAGGCCCGGGCAACCCGCGGGCCCCGGCGGGGCGGTCACAAGCACCGCCTGGGCGGCGGCCATCTGGGCGGCCAGGGCGGCGGGCTCGTCCAGCGGAACCGGCTCGACTCCGGCGGCGGCCAGGGCCTCGGCGGCCTCGGCCCGGCGGAAGCTGGCGGCCACGCTCCAGCCGCTGGCGATCACGCGGCGGGCCAGCGCCTGGGCGGAAAAGCCGAAGCCGAAGATGAACAGGCGCAAGGCGCCGGCCTACTCCGCGGCGACGGCCTTGGGCGAGGGCGGCGGGGCGCCGCCGGCCGCCGCGGCGCGCTCGGCGTTCCAGTGCGAGACGCAAGGGATCTTGGAGAGGTCGGCGCGGCTCGCGAAGCGCCGCGCGATCTCGGTCGCCTCCAGCAGCAGGCCCTCGGCCAGGGTGATCGGCTCCAGGCCGTAGCCCAGCAGGCGGCGGTTCTCCACGGCCAGCTCGTTCTCGTCGGCCTCGGCCCGCGGGTTGGGCAGGTAGGCGATCTCGGCGTCGGTGAGCTTGGCGACCAGGGCCGCAAGGTCGCGCACGCGGTGGCACTCGGTCATCTGGTTCATCACCTTCACCCGCTCGCCCCGCTCGGGCGGATGGGTCAGGGCCAGCTCGATGCAGCGCACGGTGTCCTGGATGTTGATGAAGGCCCGCGTCTGGCCGCCGGTGCCGTGGACGGTGAGCGGATAGCCCACCGCCGCCTGGATCAGGAACCGGTTCAGCACGGTGCCGTAGTCGCCGTCGTAGTCGAAGCGGTTGATCAGCCGCTCGTCCATCCGCGTCTCGGCGGTCTGGCAGCCCCAGACTATGCCCTGGTGCAGGTCGGTGATCCGCAGCTTGTCGTTCTTGGCGTAGAACTGGAACAGCAGGGCGTCCTGCGTCTTGGTCATGTGGTAGATCGAGCCGGGGTTGGCCGGATAGAGGATCTCGCGCTCCACCCAGCCGTCCGGCGTCTCCACCTTGACCGTCAGATAGCCCTCGGGGATCGAGGCGCCCGCCGTGCCGTAGCCATAGACGCCCATGGTGCCGAGGTGCGCCAGGTGGATGTCCAGGCCCGACTCGACGATCGCCGCCAGCACGTCGTTCGTGGCGTTCAGGTTGTTGTCGACGGTGTAGCGCTTGTGCTGCGCCGACTTCATCGAATAGGGCGCGGCCCGCTGCTCGGCGAAGTGCACGACCGAATCCGGCCGCCAGGTGCGCAGGATGTCCAGGAGGCCGTCGAAGTCCTTGCCCACGGTCAGGGGAATGAATTCGATGATTCGCCCGCTGACCTCCTGCCACGCCGCCACGCGGGTCTCGATGTCGCTGATCGGGGTCAGCGACTGGACGCCCAGCTCCTCGTCGATTCGCCGGCGCGAGAGGTTGTCGACGATCGCCACCTCGTGCCCCCGCGCCGACAGGTGAAGGGCCGTCGGCCAGCCGCAAAAGCCGTCGCCGCCGAGAACCAGAATCCGCATCGCTCCTCCGATCGGGCTATTCGCGTTCGGGCAACAGGGCTAACGCAGCTAGACCGCTTTCGGAAGGCGCCGCGTCGACGGAATCCGGGTTAAGCCGTAAGAAACCCCCCGTTCGATCCGTAGAAGGGCCTAATTCGGAATGACCGTGATCGTGACCGGCGCGGCCGGATTCATCGGCATGCACGTGGCTGAACGGCTCCTTGCGCGGGGAGAGCGGGTGGTCGGCGTCGACGTGTTCAACGACTACTACGACCCTGCCTTGAAGGATGCGCGGGCCGCACGGCTGGCGGGGCGCGAGGGCTTCTCGATGGTCCGCCTCGACATCGCCGACGCCGAGGCCCTGGCCGCCGTCGTGCGCGATGCGGGCGCGCGGCGGGTGGTCCACCTGGCCGCCCAGGCGGGTGTGCGCTACTCGATCGACAATCCCTTCGCCTACGAACGTTCGAACCTGGCCGGCCACCTGTCGGTGCTGGAGGCCTGCCGGCGCGCCGAGGGGTTCGAGCACCTGGTCTACGCCTCGTCCAGTTCGGTCTACGGCGACCGCCCCGGGGAGGGTGCGGGCTTTCGCGAGGACGACGCGGCGGCCGAGCCGGTCAGCCTCTACGCGGCCACCAAGCGCGCCGGCGAACTGATGAGCTTCGCCTATGCGAAGCTGTACGGCTTTCCCCAGACCGGGCTGCGGTTCTTCACGGTCTACGGCCCCTGGGGGCGGCCGGACATGGCCTACTTCTCGTTCACGCGGAAGATCCTGGCCGGCGAGCCCATCGAGGTGTTCGGCCAGGGCCGCATGGCGCGGGACTTCACCTACATCGACGACATCGTCGACGGCGTGGTCGGCGCGCTCGACCACCCTCCCCCGGCCGGGACCAACCGGCTGCTCAACATCGGCGACAGCCGCCCCGTGGGCCTGATGGACATGATCGGGGTGCTGGAAAAGGCCCTGGGCCGTGAGGCGCAGAAGGTCTTCAAGCCCATGCAGCCGGGCGACGTCACCGAGACCTACGCCGACGTCTCCAGGCTTCACGCCCTGACAGGCTATGCGCCGAGGGTGAAGCTGGAGGACGGCCTGCCGCGGTTCGTCGAGTGGTACCGCGGCTTCTACGGCTGAGCGCTCAGAGCAGCGCCTTGATCGCCGCGCGGGCGGCGTCGGCCAGTTCCGGCCGGGCCAGGGCGAAGGCGACGTTGGCGCGCAACAGCCCGATCTTGTCGCCGCAGTCGTAGGTGACGCCGTCGTATTCCAGGGCGTGGAAGTCCTGGGTCTTCATCAGCTCGACCATGGCGTCGGTGAGCTGGATCTCGCCGCCGGCCCCTTTGCCCTGGCGGGCCAGCAGCTCGAAGATCTGCGGCTGCAGGATGTAGCGGCCCGAGATGAACAGGTTGGAGGGCTCGGTCCCCAGCGGCGGCTTCTCGACCATGCCGGTCATCCGGTTGAGGCGGCCCGACTGGCCGTCCAGCGCGACGATGCCGTACTTGTGGGTCTCGCCTTCGGGCGCCGGCTCCACGGCGATGATGTTGCCGCCGACCTTCTCGTACGCGGCGACGCATTGGGCCAGGGCGGGCGTCTTCGCGGCCATCAGCATGTCCGGCAGGATCACGGCGAAGGGCTCCTCGCCGATGATGTCGCGCGCGCACCAGACGGCGTGGCCCAGGCCCAGCGGCGCCATCTGGCGCACGAAGCTCATCTGCCCCGGCTGGGGCAGGTCGCGGCGCACGTCCTGCAAGATCTCAGTCTTGCCCTTGGCTTCCAGGGCGCCCTCGATCTCGGGGCTGGAGTCAAAATAGTCCTCGATCGCGCCCTGGCCGCGGCCGACGATGAAGACGAAGTGCTCGATGCCGGCGGCGCGGGCCTCCTCGACCACGTAGGACAGGATCGGCCGGTCGACCACGTTCAGCAGGTTCTTCGGCGTGGTCTTCGCCCCCGGCAGCACCCGGGTCCCCAGCCCCGCCACCGGCAACACGGCCTTGCGCACACGCTTCGACATCGACTTCCTCCGGTTCGGCCGCGCTGTCGCGTCCGGTCCCGACCCCGTGGGTCGGGCCTCGGCTGCGGCCTTCGTTCGATTTCCAGCGCCGGACCGGCCCCCACGGCGGCGGACCACGATCTAGACGAGCATCGGATTCAAATCCATGACCTCGCGGTCCGGCGATCCCGACACAACGCCTTCACGATTTTGGGAACGCCTGGGCGCGCCCGTTCGTTCGATGGCGTCAACCTTACGGAAGGATGCCTGCAAATGATGCGCCCGATCGCCGCCGTGGCCCTGGCCGCGAGCCTGTCCGCCGGGCTCGCCGCCTGCGGCCAGCAGACCCCCGAGACGCCAGCGGCCCCCGCGCCGGAAACCCCGATGGCGCCGCCCGCCGACGGCATGGAAGCCGTGCCCCCCGCAGACGGGACCATGCCGGACACGCCGCCGGTCAACCCGGCTGCGCCGACCGATCCCAGCGCGACCTCGCCGGCGACCCAGGACACACCGCCGGTCAATCCGTAGGGCTGCGGCTCACTCCACCGTCACCGACTTGGCCAGGTTCCGCGGCTGGTCGACGTCGGCGCCCTTCTGCACGGCCACGTGGTAGGCCAGAAGCTGGATCGGCGCCGACATCACCAGCGTTGAGATCAAGGGGTCGGACGACGGGGCGGTGACGACCACCTTGGCCCCGGCAGGGGCCCGGCCCGCGCCTTCGGTGTCGGTGATGAACACCACCTGGCCGCCGCGGGCCATGACCTCGCTCATGTTCGAGGCCGACTTCTCGAACCAGGCGTCGTAGGGCGCCAGGATGATGATCGGCGTCTGGTCGTCGACCAGCGCGATGGGGCCGTGCTTCAGCTCGCCGGCGGCATAGCCCTCGGCGTGGATGTAGCTGATTTCCTTGAGCTTCAGCGCGCCTTCCAGGGCCAGGGCCGACATCGGTCCGCGGCCGAGGTAAAGCACGTCGCGGGCCTTGGCGACCTCCGCGGCGATGTCCTTGATGGCGTCTTCCAGGCCGATGGCCTCGGCGATCAGGCGCGGGGCGCCGAGCAGCACCCTGACCAGGCGCTGCTCCTCGATGGCGTCGATCCGCCCCCGGCCCTTGGCCGCGGCGATGGCCAGGGCGATCATCACGCTGACCTGGGCGGTGAAGGCCTTGGTCGAGGCGACCCCGATCTCCGGACCGCAGTGGATCGGCCAGACCACGTCGACCTCGCGGGCGATGGTGGATTCGGTGGCGTTGACGACGGCGGCGCTCTTCATGCCGCGCTCGGTGCAATAGCGCAGCGCCGCCAGGGTGTCGGCGGTCTCGCCCGACTGCGACATGGCGATCACCAGGGCGTTCGGCCGCAGGGCCGGCTGGCGGTAGCGGAATTCCGAGGCGATCTCCACGTCCACCGGCAGATCGGCGAGCTGCTCGATCAGGTAGCGGCCGATCACGCCGGCGATGTAGGAGGTGCCGCACGCGACGATCTGGATCCGCTCGATCGCGGCGAAGTCCAGGCCGCCGGGCATGGCCGCGCGGCTCTCCAGGGTGTCGACATAGGCCGCGATGGTGCGCTGGCACCCCTCCGGCTGGTCATGGATCTCCTTTTCCATGAAGTGCCGGTAGTTGCCCTTCTCCATCAGCACGGCGGAGGCGGGCACCGTCTTGATCGGCCGCTCGGCCGGAGCGCCTGACTGGTCGAAGATCTGCGCGCCGTGGTGGTCGAGGATCGCGTAGTCGCCATCCTCCAGATAGGCCACGCGGTTGGTGAAGGGGCCGAGGGCCAGCCCGTCCGAGCCCACGAACATCTCGCCCTGCCCATAGCCGATGGCGAGCGGCGGGCCGTTGCGGGCGGCCAGGATCACCTCGTCTTCCCCGCCGATCAGGACGCATAGGGCGAAGGCGCCGTGCAGGCGGTCGAGCGTGGCCTTGAACGCGTCCAGCGGGCCGAGGCCGGTGGCCAGTTCGGCCTCCAGCAGGTGGGCGACCACCTCGGTGTCGGTGTCGCTCTGGAAGGCGTGGCCGGCGGCGATCAGCTCGGCCTTCAGTTCGGCGAAGTTCTCGATGATGCCGTTGTGCACCACGGCCACGCGGCCGACGATGTGCGGGTGGGCGTTGCGCTCCGTCGGCGCGCCGTGGGTGGCCCAGCGGGTGTGGCCGATGCCGGTGGTGGCGATCAGCGGGTCTTGCTCGAGCACGGCTTCCAGCTCGCGGAGCTTGCCCGGCGCGCGGCGGCGCTCCAGGCGGCCGTTCACCTGGGCGGCGACCCCCGCGGAGTCGTAGCCGCGATACTCGAGCCGCTTCAGGCTCTCCACCAGTCGTCCGGCGACGGGCTGGACGCCGACGATGCCGATGATGCCGCACATGAATGCCACCTTTTGCCGCTAGCCGCGCCCGGCTAGTCTTGAAGCTGACGCCGCCTTTAGCATTCGCAAACGCGCCGTCGACTAAATCTGGGTTTCCGAACGTTTCGCGAGCCTCCATGAGCACCAAAAAGCGCGCCTATTTCGGCACCGACGGCATCCGCGGCCGGGCCAACCAGCATCCCATGACGGCCGAGGTGGCCCTGCGTGTCGGCATGGCCGCCGGCAAGCTGTTCATGTCGCAGGACGCGCGCCGCCACCTGGTGGTGATCGGCAAGGACACGCGCCTGTCGGGCTACATGATCGAGCCGGCCCTGGTCGCCGGCTTCACCAGCGTGGGCATGGACGTGCGCCTGTTCGGCCCGCTGCCGACGCCGGGGGTGGCGATGATGACGCGCTCGCTGCGCGCAGACCTTGGGGTGATGATCAGCGCCTCGCACAACGGCTTCGCCGACAACGGCATCAAGCTGTTCGGCCCCGACGGCTACAAGCTCTCCGACGAGCGCGAGCTGGAGATCGAGGCGCTGATGGACCAGGGCCTGCAGGAGGGCCTGGCCGCCCCGACCGAGCTTGGCCGGGTGCAGCGGATCGACGATTCCCAGGCCCGCTACGTGGAGATCGCCAAGGCGGCCTTCCCGCGGGGGCTCAGCCTGGCGGGCCTGCGCATCGTGGTCGATTGCGCCAACGGCGCGGCCTACAAGGTGGCGCCCGCCGCCCTCTATGAACTGGGCGCCGAGGTGATTCCCGTCGGCGTGGAGCCCAACGGCCTCAACATCAACGACGAGTGCGGCTCGACCCATCCCGAGGCCATGGCGCGGGTGGTGCGCGAATACCGCGCCGACATCGGCATCGCCCTGGACGGCGACGCCGACCGCGTGGTGATCTGCGACGAACGCGGCCAGGTCGTCGACGGCGACCAGATCATGGCCCTGATCGCCGACCACTGGGCCGCCCGCGACCGGCTGACCGGCGGCGGGGTGGTGGCCACGGTGATGTCGAACCTCGGGCTCGAGCGGTTCCTCCAGGCCCGCGGCCTGAAGCTGGAACGCACCCAGGTCGGCGACCGCTACGTGATGGCCCGCATGCGCGAGGGCGGCTTCAACCTGGGCGGCGAGCAGTCCGGCCACGTGATCCTGTCGGACTTCTCGACCACCGGCGACGGTCTGATGGCGGCCTTCCAGGTGCTGGCGGTGCTGAGGGAGAGCGACCGGCCGATGAGCGCCCTGGCCCGTCAGTTCGAGCCGGCGCCGCAGATTCTCGAGAACGTGCGCTTCGCCGCCGGCAGGCCGCTGGAGAACGACAAGGTGAAGTCGGCGATCGCCGAGGCCGAGGCGCGGCTCAACGGCTCAGGCCGCCTGGTCGTGCGCGCCTCCGGCACCGAGCCCCTGATCCGCATCATGGCCGAGGGCGACGACGAGGGCCTCGTTTCGCAGGTGGTGCGCGAGATCGCCGGGGCGGTGAAGACCGCCGCCGCCTGACGTAGGGGAAATCTCCCTACAAAAAGAAGGGCTGTTCAACTCCTGAAAACCATGTCAGCTTTTTAATGTTCGGATCGCTCGACCGGTCCGATCGTTAGAACGAAAAGACGACAGGGAGTGAAACGGCATGCTGAGGCGTCCCGCCTTGATCGGGGCCCCGGCGCGTCCAGCAGGAAAGGCCGTGCAATCGGTCGCCTGCCTCGCGTTCGTGGCCATGCTCGCCGCGGCCTTCTGGGCCGGAGCGCTGTGGATCGGCGAAACCCTCCTGAGACTGCTCGCGGCCGCCTGACGTGCGCGCGACGTCCGATTGGGCCCTAGGGCCGTCCCACGCTGGTGTAGTCGAAGCCCTGCGCGCGCATGTCGTCGGGCTTGTAGATGTTGCGCAGGTCGACCAGCACGGGCTTGCGCATCAGGAGCTTGATGCGGTTCAGATCCAGCGCGCGGAACTGGTCCCACTCGGTGATGATCACCAGCACGTCGGCGGATTCGGCCGCATCGTAAGGCGACTCCTTGAAGGCTACGCCGGGCAGCAGGTGTTCGGCCTCTGCGGCGCCCTCGGGGTCGAACGCCTGGACCTTAGCGCCCATGGCCTGCAGCGCCGGGATGATGTCCAGCGAGGGCGCATCGCGCATGTCGTCGGTGTTCGGCTTGAAGGTCACGCCCAGGACGCCGACCGTCTTTCCTGAAACCTCGCCGCCCAGGGCCTTGGACACCTTGCGCGCCATGGCCTTCTTGCGCTGGTCGTTGACCCGCACGGTCGTCTCGATCAGCTCCACGGGGGCGTCGTAGTCCATCGCCGTGCGGACCAGGGCCAGGGTGTCCTTGGGGAAGCACGAGCCGCCATATCCCGGCCCCGCGTTCAGGAACTTGCCGCCGATCCGCTTGTCCAGGCCGATGCCTCGGGCCACGTGCTGCACGTCCGCGCCCACCGCCTCGCACAGGTCGGCCATCTCGTTGATGAAGGTGATCTTCATGGCCAGGAATGCGTTGGCCGCGTACTTGGTCAGCTCCGAGGTGCGCCGGCTGGTGAACAGGATCGGCGTCTCGTTGAGGAAGAGCGGGCGGTAGAGCTCGCTCATCACCGCCTGGGCCCGCTCGTCCTCGGCGCCGACGACCACCCGGTCGGGGCGCTTGAAGTCCTCGATCGCCGCGCCCTCGCGCAGGAACTCGGGGTTGGACACGACCGCGAAGTCGCCGTCAGGCCGGACCCGCCGCACGATCTTCTCGATCTCGTCGCCGGTGCCCACCGGCACGGTGGACTTGGTGACGATGACGGTGAAGCCCTCGATCAGTCCGGCGATCTCCTCGGCGGCGGCGTACACGTAGGACAGGTCCGCATGGCCGTCGCCCCGCCGCGAGGGGGTGCCCACGGCGATGAACACCGCGTCCGCCTTGCGCACGGCCTCGGCCGCCGAGGTGTCGAAGGCCAGGCGCCCGGCCTTGACGTTCTGGGCGACCAGCACGTCCAGCCCCGGCTCGTAGATCGGGATGCCGCCCTGGCGCAGCCGCTCGATCTTGGCCGCGTCCTTGTCGATGCAGGTCACCGTATGGCCGAAGTCGGCGAAACAGGCGCCGCTGACCAGGCCCACATAGCCCGTGCCGATCATCGCAACTTGCATGGATCAGGTCTCTAGATTGATGACTGACGAGGACCGCCGGCTCTGGGCCGTCAGATTTCCTGGTTGTAGCGGCCAACCTGGGGGCGCTTGGCGAGGCGCGGCTTGACCTCTTCGCGGAAGAGCGCGCGCATGTCGTCCTCGGACCTGGCGCTTTCCACCACCACGACGAGCTCGGGCTTGTTGGACGAGGCCCGCACCAGGACCCAGGAGCCGTCCTCGAGGGCCACGCGCACGCCGTTCACCGTGATCAGGTCGGTGATCGCCCGGCCCAGGATTTTGCCGCCGGCGTCGCGCAGGGCGGTGTACTCGGCCACCACCTCGTCGACGACGGCGTACTTCTCCTCGTCGGCGCAATGCGGCGACATCGTCAGGGAGGTGTAGGCGACCGGCAGGGCCTTCTTCAGGTCCGACAGCTTCCGGCCCGGGTTGCGGTCCAGCATCGCCAGGATCGCCGCGGCGGCCACCAGGCCGTCGTCGTAGCCGCGGCCGATCGGGTCGTTGAAGAAGAAGTGGCCGCTCTTCTCGAAGCCGGCCAGGGCCTTCAGCTCGGCGGTCTTGCGCTTGATGTAGCTGTGGCCGGTCTTCCAGTAGACGGTGGTGGCGCCGTTGGCCTTGAGCACCTCGTCGGTGGCGTAGAGCCCGGTGGACTTCACGTCGACCACGAAGGTCGCGTTCTTGTGCAGGGCCGACAGGTCGCGGGCCAGCATCAGGCCAATCTTGTCGGCGAAGATCTCCTCGCCCTCGTCGTCCACCACGCCGCAGCGGTCGCCGTCGCCGTCGAAGCCGAGCGCCAAGTCCGCGCCGAGCTCGCGCACGGTCTTGGCCATGGCGTGCAGCATCACCTGGTCTTCCGGGTTGGGGTTGTACTTGGGGAAGGTCCAGTCGAGCTCGCAGTCCATCTCCACCACCTCGGCCACGCCCATCCGGCGCAGGGCCTCGGGGGCGAAGGCGCCGGCGGTGCCGTTGCCGCAGGCGGCGATCACCTTCAGCGGCCGGGTCAGGTTCAGGCCCTCGGACACCTCGGCGATGTAGCGCTCGGCGAAGTCGGCGACCTGGACCATCCTGCCGCCGTCGCGCTGGGCGAACTCGCCCTTCAGCACGATGTCCTTCAGCCGGCCCATCTCCTCGGGACCGAAGGTCAAGGGACGCTGGGCGCCCATCTTCACCCCGGTCCAGCCGTTCTCGTTGTGGCTGGCGGTGACCATGGCCACGCAAGGGGCGTCCAGGGCGAACTGGGCGAAATAGGCCATCGGCGAGACCGCCAGGCCGATGTCCAGCACCTCGCAGCCGGCGGAGACCAGGCCCAGGGTCAGCGCCTGCTTGATCGAGAGGGAATAGGAGCGAAAGTCGTGGCCGACCACGATCTTCTTGTGTCCCAGCTCCTGGATGTAGGTCCCCAGGCCCAGCCCCAGCGCCTGCACGCCCAGGAGGTTGATCTCCTGGCCGAACATCCAGCGCGCGTCGTACTCCCGAAAGCCGGTCGGCTTGACCAGCGGGGTGGTCTCGAAGGCGAAGGTGTTGGGAGCCAGGTCGGCGCGGGGGACGGCGAGCATCGGCGCTCCTATGGTTTGCTTCGTGGGTGTCTTAGTCGGAACCGGGTCTTAAAGCCACGCCGCGACAGATCGTTGCGAGGGCGTCGCGGGCGGACTCACATCACGCCCGCGCGCAGCAGGTCGTGGATGTGCAGGATGCCCACCGGCCGGCCGTCCTCGACGACGAACAGCACGGTCACCGAGGGAGGCGGGTCGCTCATCAGCGCCAGGGCCTCGGACGCAAGCATCGAAGGCGGCACCGCCTTCCTGGGTCCGGGCGTCATCACCTCACCGGCGGTGTGGCTCATCAGGCCGGCCATGTGGCGGCGCAGGTCGCCGTCGGTCACGGCGCCCACCAGCCGGCCTTCATCGTCGATGACGCCGACGATGCCGAAGCGCTTCTCCGTCATCACCAGCAGGGCCTCGGGCATGGGCGTGTCGACGCCCACCAGCGGCAGTTCGGCCTGCGGGTGCATGAGGTCGCCGGCCGTGCGCAGCATGGCGCCCAGCTTGCCGCCCGGGTGGAACACGCGGAAATCCGACGGCTGGAAGCCGCGCCGCTCCAGCAGCGCCACCGCCAGGGCGTCGCCCATCGCGATCTGCAGCGTGGTGGAGGTCGTCGGGGCGTTGAGGGCGTCGGCGGCTTCGGGCGCGTCGGGGATGGCCAGCACCACGTCGGCCGCGCGCCCCAGCGTGCTCTCCGGAAACGCGGTGATCGCCAGCAGCGGGATCGCGTAGCGTTTGGCGTAGCCGATCACGTCGGCCAATTCGCGGGTCTCCCCGGTCTTGGACAGGGCCAGGACCACGTCGTCGGCCGAGATCATGCCGAGGTCGCCGTGGCTGGCCTCGGTGGCGTGGACGAACATGGCCGAGGTGCCGGTGGAGGCCATGGTCGCGGCGATCTTGCGCGCCACGTGGCCCGATTTGCCGATGCCGGTGCAGATGATCCGGCCCTTGGCCTGGAACAGGACCTCCACGCCCCGGACGAAGGCCTCGCCGAGGCCGTCGGCCAGCTGGGTCAGCGCCAGGGCCTCGGCGGCCAGGACCCGCCGTCCGACGGCGATGGTGTCGAATTCGCTCATTGTCCGGGCGCGACCGCTTGGGTCTGCAGGTCGGAGACGGCCTCGCGCGCCTCGCGCAGCCGCTTCTGGGACGCCTCGGTCTCGCGCTTCATGGCCGCTTGCATCTCCGCGGTTCGCTGGACGGGTTCGTGACCGAACGGGCCGGGCGAGCGGTCGCCCAGTCCCTGGGGCCAGACGAGGGCCAGCGCCACCGCGAGGATCGCCGCGAGCGCCAGGGCGGGCAGGAACAGCCGGTCGAGCATCGGCTGCATATAGCCGCTCGGGCCGCGTCGGGCCAAGGCTTGCCGGACGCGGGCGGGCTTGACGGCGAAGGCGCGGGCCCCTAGCCCCCTTCGCCGGACCTCAAGGAGACCGACCTTGCCCACCCTGATCCTGCTTCGTCATGGCCAGAGCCGCTGGAATCTCGAAGACCGCTTCACCGGATGGGTCGACGTCGACCTGACGCCTCAGGGCGAGGCCGAAGCCGTGAAGGGCGGCGAGTTGATCAAGGCCGCGGGCGTGCAGATCGACCGCGCCTACACTTCGGTGCTCACCCGCGCGATCCGCACCCTGTGGCTGGCCCTGGCCAGCGCCGGCCAGACCTTCGTGCCGGTGGTCAAGGACTGGCGGCTGAACGAGCGCCACTACGGCGGGCTGACGGGCCTCAACAAGACCGACACCGCCGCCAGGCACGGCGCCGACCAGGTCAAGATCTGGCGCCGCTCCTACGACGTGCCGCCGCCGCCGCTGGCGCCGGGCGGGGAGTTCGATTTCTCCAAGGACCGCCGCTACGCGGGCGCGACGCTGCCGGACACCGAGAGCCTGAAGACCACCCTGGACCGGGTGCGTCCCTATTGGGAATCGGAGATCGCGCCGCACTTGAAGGCGGGCGAGACCCTGCTGGTGGCCGCCCACGGCAATTCCCTCCGCGCTATCGTCAAGCTGCTGTTCGGCGTGGGCGACGATGCGATCGTCGGCGTGGAGATCCCGACCGGCAATCCGCTGCTCATCGAACTCGACGCCGACCTGAAGCCGCTGTCGGCGCGCTATCTCGACGAGACCCGCGCCCAGCCGCTGCCTGCGGCGGCGTGAGCGCGCCGGACTCTGAGCTGATGCGCCGGGCGATCGGCCTGGCGCGCGCGCAGCTTGGCCGCACCGGCGACAATCCCGCCGTCGGCTGCGTGCTGGAATCCGGCGGCGTGGTCGTCGGCGAGGCCGCCACCGCCGATGGCGGGCGCCCGCACGCCGAGGAACAGGCGCTGGAGATCGCCGGCGCCCGAGCCCGGGGGGCGACCTGCTATGTCACCCTGGAGCCGTGCGGCGCTCGCTCGTCCGGCCAGGCCTCCTGCGCCGAGCGCCTGGCGGTCGCCGGCGTGACGCGGGTGGTGATCGCCTGCGAGGATCCGTCGACCTTCGCCTCGGGCCAGGGGACCGAGCGGCTGGGTGCCGCCGGGGTTGCGGTCGAGAGCGGATTTCTCGCCCAAGAGGCTGAATTTCTTTACGATAGCTACCGCCCCGCCACGCAGGGTTGCGAACACCCTTAAGTCACGGAAGCACCCCGTTAATCCCCGCGCGCTAGCCTTGCGGAGAACCTTCTTCGGCAACCCGCGCGAAAATGCCTGTAAACCCTGTTCCGGTCCCCAACGCGCAGCGCCTCACCCAGGCGGAGCTCGACGTGATCTGCGCACGTCACGACCGGCTGTGGACCTCCAAGCCGGGCGGGGCGCGGGCGGTGCTGGCGTGGAAGGACTGCTCGGGCCTTGACCTGACGGGCCGCAACCTCTGCGACGCCGACTGCACCGGGGCGATCTTCGCCGGATGCAACATGCGCGGCGTGCGCTTCGACCACGCCAACCTGTTCGGCGCCGACATGCAGAACGCCGACCTGCGCGACGCGTCCATGCGGCGGGCGGATCTGAGGGGCGTGTGCCTGCGCGGCGCGAACCTGACCGGCGCGGACATGTTCGAGGCCGACCTGCGCGAGGGCGCGATCGCCGCCGCCGACAAGCAGATGGGCCTGCGCATCCTGGAGCACCTGAACCGGGCCGGGGAGGTCGACGGCGCGATCCTGGCCGGGGTGAACCTGGAGCGCTCGCGCCTGTCGGGCATCATGGCGGTGAAGGCGGACTTCACCGACGCGACGCTGAAGGACGCCAAGCTGATCCGGGCCAACTTCAAGCAGGCCAACATGACCGGCGCCAACCTGGCCGGGGCGGACCTGTCCGGCGCGGACCTGTCCGGCGCCGACCTGCAGGACGCGGTGCTCGTGGGCGCCAAGACGCTGTCGTGGAACGTCACCGCTGCCAACATGGAAGGGGTGCTCACCGACAAGCCGGCCGGGACCGCCGTCGCCGACATGCCCTACCAGACGATGATCCGCGAGCACGCGCGCTGGTGCGAGACCGGCGGGGCGGAGGGCAAGCCCAGCTCCTTCGACGGGGCCGACCTGCGCGCCCTGGAATCGGTGCGCGGCTTCGACCTGACGGCGCTGTCGGCCAAGGGCGCGGTGTTCTACGGCCTGGACATGGAGGGGGTGCAGCTCCAGGGCGCGCACCTGGAGAACGCCGACCTTCGCTCGTGCAACCTGCGGCGCGCCGACCTGCGCGGCGCGCGCCTGGTCGGCGCCAAGCTCGCCGGGGCGGACCTGCGCGAAGCCCAGATGGGGCCGCTGCTGCTGGGGGCCGACCGGGTGATGCCCTGCAACCTCACCGGGGCGAACCTGAAGGGCGCCGACTTCTCCGGGGCCGACCTGCGCCAGGCGCAGATGATCGACGCCGACCTGTCGCGCGCCAACTTCAGGGGCGCCCAACTCCGTCAGATCGACCTCACCCGCGCCAAGCGCGCCGGGGCTCGGGGGCTCGACGGGCTGATATAACAGCGTTCTTAACCGTTCGGTGGCCCCTTGCGGCGTATTACCGCAGGGTCAGTCTCGGAGGAGCCCGCCACGTGTCCGTCGCCGCGCCAGCCGTCGTCCTGTCCGGTCGCCGCCGCCTTTCGGCCGGGGAGATCGAGATGTTCGTCTCCGCGCACGAGCGCTTCCTGGCCGGCAAGCCGGGCGGGCGCCGCGCGAGCCTGCGGTTCATCGACCTGACGGGGGTGGATTTGTCGGGCCGCGACCTCTCCGACGCCGATCTGTCCTCATCGATCTTCGACGGGGCCAACTTGAGCGGCGCCAAGCTGGAGCGCGCCAACCTGTTCGGCAGCGACCTGCGCAAGGCCGACCTGCGCCGGGCCAACCTGATGCGCGCCGATCTGCGCGGCTGCTGCCTGCGTGGCGCCAACCTCGCCGAAGCGAACCTGACCGAAGCCGACTTCCGCGTCGGGCAGATCGCGGTGCCGCATCCCAGCAAGGGCCTGAGCGCCCTGGTGCATCACGCCCGCCCGGGCCAGCTCGACCACGCCAACTTCACCGGCGCCAGCCTCGACGGCTCGCAGTTTCATGACGCCTCGATGTTCGCCGTGGATCTCACCGACTGCTCCCTGCGCGGGGCCAAGCTGTCGCGCGCCAACCTCAAGGAAGCCTGCCTCGAAGGGGCGATCCTCGACGGCGCCGACATCGGCGGCGCAAATCTCGAGAACGCCAACCTGACGGACGCCGTCCTGACGGGGGTGGACCTGTCGACCGCCCGCACCAGCGGCGCGAACCTGACCGGCGCCCTGGCCGAGCCCACGGCCGCCGCCCTCGCCCGGGTCGAGGACCTCTACGCCCAGGCCCAGGCCAATCAGGAGTGGTGCCGCGGCAAGCCCGGCCAGCCGGCGCGGCTGGACGGCGAGGACCTGCGCCCGCTCGACCAGCGGCTGCGGGGCTTTCGCCTGTCGGCCATGAGCGCGCGGGGGGCGCGGCTTGTGGGCATGGACCTGTCCGGCGCCCACCTGCAGGGCGCCAACTTGGAGGGGGCGGACCTGCGCGGCGCCATCCTCACCGGCGCCGACCTGCGCGGCGCCCGCCTGGCGGGGGCCAACCTGACCAAGGCCGACCTGCGCGGCGCAATCCTGGGGCCGCTGCCGATCAGCGCCGACCGCGCCGCCCCCGGCACCCTGCAGCAGGCCCGCCTGCGCTACGCCCTGGCGGCGGGCGCGGACCTCTCCGGCGCGGTGCTGGACGGGGCCGATCTGCGCGGCTGCGACTTCACCGGCGCCAAGCTGAAGGGCGCCAGCCTGCGCGACACCGACCCGAGCTTGGCCATCGGCCTCGACGAGGACTGAGCGGACGTGAAAAAGGGCGGCGCGTCGCCGCGCCGCCCCTTAGTGAGCAGGCTGCCTGGAGGGAATCAGGCGGCCGCTTCGCCTTCGATGAGCGGCTTGCTTTCGCCGGTGGCGATCTCGATTCGGCGCGGCTTCAGCGATTCCGGAAGCTCGCGCTTCAGCGAGATCGAGAGCAGGCCGTCGGCGAGCCGGGCGTCGGTGACCACCACGTAGTCAGCCAGCTGGAACCGGCGCTCGAAATTGCGCTCGGCCAGGCCGCGGTGCAGGTAGCGGCGCTGATCGTCGTTGGCGGCCTTGCGGCCCTGCACGGTCAGGAGGTTCTCCTTGACCTCGATGTTCAGCTCTTCAGGCCGGAACCCGGCGACCGCGATCTCGACGCGGTACTCGTTCTCGGCGGTGCGCTCGATGTTGTAGGGCGGATAGCCGGTGGCCGCATCGGCGGCCGCGGACTCGAGGAGTCCGGCCAGGCGGTCAAACCCGACGACCGAGCGATAGAGGGGGGAGAAGTCGATCGTACGCATGTCAGTCACATCCTTCTTCACATAAGCAAGGTTGTTCCGATCGAGCCGTCCGCGAGCCGTTCCGGCCTCGCGTGGCGCTCGGAAGGCCCGGATGTCCAGCGCCTTCGATGGTTCAGATGGGGCCCATGGGCGGGGTTTCAAGAGGGGGCGCCGCCCACCACCTGAGCGCCTTGTCAGGCCGTCCCGAAACGGCGAGGCTGCCGCCCCGGCCAGGCCGGCCTCGCCCCCCGATCATGCTTTCAGGAGCGCCAAGAGATGTCCCGACACCTGTTCGCCGCCGTCGCCGCCGTCGCCGCCGTGGCCGCGGGCGCCGCCCTGGCGCTGTCCTCGCCCGCGTTGGCCAACGAGGACGCCGCGCTGAAGTCGGCCATCGCCAGCCCCGGGCGCACGGCCGAGAACGTGGCCCGCGACGCCCATCGCCACCCCTATGAGACCCTGACGTTCTGGGGCCTCAAGCCCGGGCTGACGGTGGTGGAGATCTCGCCGGGCGGCGGCTACTGGACCGAGATCCTGGCGCCCTACGCCAAGGCGACGGACGGCCGCTACGTCGCCGGCGTCGCCGATCTGGACAACCCCTCGCTCTCCGAGGGCGCCCGCAAGGGTCGGGCGGCCTTCGAGGCACGCTTCGCCGACCCCGCCAGGTACGGGACGATCGCCTACGCCAACTTCGGCGCGAGCTCCAAGCCGCTGGGCGCGCCCGGCTCGGCCGACATGGTGATCACCGCCCGCAACATTCACAATTGGATGTGGCAGGAGGGCATGCTCGACAAGGCCATGGCCGACTTCCACGCGGTGCTGAAGCCGGGCGGCGTGCTGGCCGTTGAGGAGCACCGCGCCGACCCCCGCCCGCAGGTCGCCGAAGCCCGCGACGGCTACGTCTCAACCGCCGCCGTGGTGGCCGCCGCCGAAAAGGCCGGCTTCAAGCTGCAGGACCAGTCGGAGATCAACGCCAACCCCAAGGACACCAAGGACCATCCCTTCGGTGTCTGGACCCTGCCGCCGACCCGCCAGAGCGCCGAGCGCGGCAAGGATCCCGCTCCCGATTTCGACCGCGCCCGATACGACGCCATCGGCGAGAGCGACCGTATGACGCTGCGATTCGTGAAGGCCGGCTGAGCCGTCGGTTTTGACCGCCGCGGCCGGTCGGGCTAGTCGGGGACCGCCTGGGGGACATCGAGAGACCATGAGCAGACTTCAGCCCATCTCGCCCGGCGCCTTTGCGCTCTCCCGCCGCGGCGTGGTCGCCGGCGTCCTCGGCCTGGCGGCCTGCGGGCCGCGGTCCGAGGAGCCCGGCGCGAAGAAGAAGCCGGGCGGGCGGCCGAACACCCTGGAAGGCGCGGTCGCCGGCGAATGGCGCGCCCCCGCCGACGCAGCCCGCGACCCCTGGCGCCATCCGGTGGAGAGCCTGAAGTTCTGGGGCGTCAGCCCGGGCGACACGGTGGTCGAATTCTGGCCCGGCGCGGGCTGGTACACCGACATCCTGGCCCCGTTCCTGGCCACCACCGGCGGCAAGCTCTATGCGGCCAACCTTCAGACCGACAATCCGGCCGACCCCGCCGCCGCCGAGGTGGTCGAGGCCTACCGCCAGAAGCTGCAGTCGCGGCCGCGGCTCTACGGCCGGGTGGAGATCACCGCCTTCGGGCCCACCAGCGGACCGGTGGCGCCGGCCGGGTCGGCCGACGTGGTGCTGTTCCTGCGCAACCTGCACAACTGGATGGCTGCGGGCATCGCCGAAAAGGCCTTCGCCGACGCCTATGCGGCGCTGAAGCCGGGGGGATACCTGGGCGTCGAAGAGCACAGGGCCGAGCCCGGCGGCGTGCAGGACGCCCTGGCCGAGAGCGGCTATGTGCAGCAGGCCTATGTGATCCGCCTGGCCCAGGAGGCGGGCTTCGTCCTCGAGGAAGCCAGCGAGATCAACGCCAATCCGAAGGACACCCGCGACCACCCCTTCGGGGTCTGGACCCTGCCGCCAGTGCGACGCTCCTCGCCGCGGGGCGAGCCGGACGATCCGGCGTTCGACCACGCCAAGTACGACGCCATCGGCGAGAGCGACCGCATGACCCTGCGCTTCGTCAAGCCGGCGGCCGCGGCGGCGCCGGCCGCGAAATAGCCCGGCGGGGCCGGCCGCTCAGAGCTGCGTCCTGTAGCTCTCGATGATCTGCTCGTCGCTGACCGGCGGCTTGCCGAGGCCGAGCTGGTCCATGACCATCTCCGCCCCCGAGGGGAGGCGCTCGCGCGGGACCTGCGCCTGCGGGTCCCAGAGCCGCCCGCGCATGATCGCCTTGGGACAGTGCAGGAAGGCCTCCTCGACGGCGATGGTCAGCACCAGCCGGGGCGTCTTGCCGAATTCGACGAACTGGCCGAGCAGGTTCGCATCGTCGGTGGCCGCGGCGCGGCCGTTCACCCGATAGACGTCGTCGAAGCCAGGAATCAGGAACATCAGGCCGATGCGGCCGGGGCCGGCCAGCAGGTTGCGGATGGTGTCCAGCCGATTGTTGCCGGGCCGGTCGGGCAGGAACAGGGCGCGTCCGTCCTCGCTCACATGGACGAAGCCGGGCTCCCCGCCGCGGGGCGACACGTCGATCGAACCGTCCGGGCCGGCCGAACTGACCACGCAGAAGGGCGACAGGGCGACGAAGCCGCGCCCGTGCCGGTCGACGTGGTCGAGCACCTTGTCCAGCACCAGCTTGCCGGGCGCCTTGTAGAGGCGGTCGAGGTCGGCCAGTTCGAGGGTCTTCATCACCGGGCTCCAGGGCGTATATTGCGACTTGTTCGCAACTATGCCCCGCCCGCACGCGTCTGTCACCCGCCCGGCGGCGGCCGTTTACTTCGCCGTCGCGAAACGCCAATCTGCACGCGCAGGCTTTCGGGGGGCGGCATGGCGACGTTGGAAGAGCTCACGGACCGGATTCGCAGCGCCGTGGCGCAGGGCTCGGACCTGGGCAAGACCATCAAGCTGGACCTCAAGGGTGAAGGCTTCATCCATGTGGACGGCGCCCAGGTGGTCAACGAGGACCGCCCCGCCGACCTCACCGTCTCGATCAGCCGCAAGGATCTGATCGCCATGGGCAAGCGCGAGCTCGACCCGATGAAGGCGATCATGACCGGCCGTCTGCGCATGTCCGACATGGGCCTGGCGCTGTCGCTGCAGCCGAAGATCCAGGCGCTTTTCTCCAAGCTGGCCTGAGGAGGCCGCCATGGCCGAAGCCGCTCCGCTGATCGCCGTCGCGTCTGCGCCCGTCCCGCCTGGCGGCTCGGCCGAGTGGTTCACCGGTGCGGGCGGCGCGCGGCTTCGTGCGGCGCTGTTCGCGCCGGAAGGCCGGGCCCGCGGTTCGGTGGTGCTGAGCCCCGGGCGGACCGAGGTCATCGAGAAATACTTCGAGGTCGTCGGCGAGCTGACCCAGCGCGGCTTCGTCGTCCTGGTCCACGACTGGCGCGGCCAGGGGCTCTCGCATCGCGCTCTGCCGGACCGGCTGAAGGGCCACGCCCGCGGCTACGACCTGTTCCTGCGCGACTACGCGGCCCTCCTGGAGGCGTTCGAGCCGCGCCTGCCCAAGCCCTGGGCCGCCGTCGGCCATTCGATGGGCGGGTGCCTGACCCTGCTGGCCCTGGCCAAGGGGCAGGCCGAGCGCTTCGCCGGCGCGATCCTGTCGGCGCCGATGTTCGGCGTGCGGACCGGCGAGACGCCCCTGGCGGTGGCCAAGGCCATGGCCCTTTCCCACTGCCTGACCGGCCGGGCCGGCCGTTATGTGCGCGACGATCCGGGCAAGCCCTTCGACCGCACCTTCGAGGGCAATGTCCTGACCCATGATGCGGCGCGCTTTTCGCGCCAGTACGACCAGATTGAAGCCTACCAGGACCTCGCGCTCGGCGCGCCGACCTGGGGCTGGCTCGACTTCGCGTTCAGGGCCACGGCCGCGCTCGCCGCGCCGGGGGCGCTGAAGGACGTGCAGATCCCCGTGGTCGTCTGCTCGGCCGGCGAGGACGCCCTGGTCGACAACGTAGCCCAGCAGGCTGTGACCGAGGCCCTGCCGCAGGGGCGCTTCGTCGCCGTCCGCGGCGCGGCCCACGAGATCCTGATGGAGACCGACGAGTTGCGCGCCCAGTTCTGGGCCGAGTTCGACGCCCTGGCGGCGCGCCTCGCCCCCTAGCGGCTCAGCCGGGGGGCAGGGCGCCTTCGCTCAGGATCTCCACCGCCTCGTCCAGCAGCGCCTGGTCGCCGGCCATGGCGATCTGGCCGCCGCCCAGGCCGACCTCGCGTCCTCCCCAGTCGCTCACGGCGCCGCCCGCGCCGGTGATCAGGGGCACGGCGACCTCGATGTCCCAGCACTTGCACACGCGGCTCTCGGCCACGAGGTCCATGGTTCCGGCCGCCACCATCGCATAGGCGTAGGCGTCGCAGCCCAGCCGCGCCAGGCGCGTGCGCTGGACAAGCTCGCGCCAGGCGGCGCGCTCGCCCGGCTCGAAATAGCTCGACGGGTCGGTGGAATGGATGATGGCCTGCGACAGCGGCGTGCCCGTACGCGTCTTCAGCGCGCGCTCGCCCGCGCGGCTGACCAGGCGCGATCCGCCGGCGTGGCCGATGAACACCTCGCCGATGTAGGGCTGGCCGATCGAGCCCAGCACCGGCCGGCCTTCGTGCCGCAGGCTGATGAGGGTGGTCCAGACCGGCAGGCCGGCGATGAAGGCGCGCGTGCCGTCGACCGGGTCCAGCACCCAGACGAACTCGGCGTCGTCGCGGTCGCGGCCGTACTCCTCGCCCACCACGCCGTGGTCGGGGAAGCGCTCGGCGATCAGCTTTCGGATGGCGGCCTCAGCGCCGCGGTCGGCGGCGGTGACCGGGTCGAACCCCCTGGCGCCGCCCTTGTCCTCCAGGCCGTGGTCGGCGCGGAAGAGGGGTAGAATCACCTCGGCCGAGGCCCGGTTGAGGTCCAGGACGAAGGAATCGAGGTCGGCGAGGCGGCGGGCGTCGAGCATGGTCCTGCTCTAGCCCGCCGTGGGCCGTTGCGAAATCCCTCAGTCGCCTGAGGGGGTTCAGCCCTGCTCGCTGTCGCCGTTCAGCGACTTGGCCAGGTCCAGCAGCCGGCGGCGGGGACGCTCGCCGAGCTGATAGTAGGCGCGGATCAGGTCCAGCGTCTCCTTGCGGGCGAACATCTCGCCGCCCGCCTCGCCGGCTTCGCTGGCGGCGTGCTCGCGCTTGGCCGCGTCGGTCAGGCCGTCGTAGAAGTAGCCCACCGGCACCTCCAGCGCCTCGGACAGCTGCCACAGGCGCGCCGCCGAGATGCGGTTGGCGCCGCACTCGTACTTCTGAATCTGTTGGAACCGCACGCCGCACGCGCCGGCCAGCTGCTGCTGGGTCAGGCCCAGCAGACGGCGGCGGCGGCGCAGGCGCTTGCCGAGATGAACGTCGATGTCGTTGCCCATGGGCCGCAGAGCCCCCTCACAAGGTTAAGTCGCCACGCCGTCCCAAGGCGGGACGGGTCGACCTCGACCGGGCAAATCGCGTTCCAAGCGAGCGGGGCTCGCCCGCGACAGCATTGCGCCACGCCGGCGCCGCCCCTAGTAGGGGCCATGGCGGACACACGGCCCTCCCTGGCCCAGAACCTGGCTTGGCGCGTCGAGGCGTTCGCCTACGACCTCTTCACCCTGTTCGTCCGCGCCCTGCCCATCGACACCGCCTCAGACGTCGGCGCCTGGCTCCTGCGGCGCCTGGGGCCGCTGACCAGTTCGCACCGGGTGGCCCGGATCAACCTGCGCATCGCCTTTCCGCAGGCGTCCGACGAGGAGATCGAGGAACTGCTGCGCCAGCAGTGGTCGCAGCTCGGCCGCTGGGTGATGGAGTTCCCGATCCTGGACAAGATCATCGCCGATCCGGCCCGGGTGGAGGTGGTGGGCGCCGAGCGCCTGGCCCGGATCGCCGCCTCCGGCGAGCCGGTCGTGTTCATCTCGGGGCACTTCTCCAGCTTCGAGATCATGCCCGCCGCCATCCTGCGGGCCGGCGTTCCCTGCCAGATCACCTACCGCGCCACCAACAACCCCTACGTCGACGCCCGCATCAAGGCGACGCGCCGGCGTTACGGCGTGACCCTGTTCGCCCCTAAGGGCGGGGATGGAGCGCGCGAGCTCCTCGAGGGCATGAGGCGGGGCGAGTCGGTCGCCCTGATGAACGATCAGAAGTTCAACGGCGGGGTCGCCGCGCCGCTGTTCGGCCTGACCGCGTACACCGCGCCTGGCCCCACCCGCCTGGCCCTGCGTTTCGACACAGTGCTGCAGCCGATGTCGGTCCAGCGCAAGGACAAGGCCCGGTTCCGCGTAGTGGTCCACGAACCGATACGCCTTGCCCGTACCGACGACCGCTCCGCCGACATCGAGGCCGGGGTGCGCCAGGTGAACGCCTTCATCGAGGCGCGCGTGCGCGAGCGGCCCGCCGAGTGGTGGTGGGTACACAAGCGCTGGCCCAATGAAGTCTACAGGAAGGCGAGCTAGCCGATCAGGTTCGCCTTGCGCGCGAATCGCCCCGCACATGCCCGTTAAGGCTTTATTCTCGTTCGCGCTGCAGGTTCACGCGCGAGTGGGGGCTCGATGCGTACTGTCGATCGCGTATTTGACGACGGCTTCGATGAGGTGGCGGCGGGGTCCCACAGGCTGCAACCTGGGCGATTGCTCACGGCCCTGGTTGTGGTTCCCCTGGTCCTCATGCTGCTCGGCCCGCGAACGGGCGGCGCGTGGGCCGTGGCGCTGGCCGCCTGCGAGGCGATCAACTGGATCGTCACCCGGCCCTTCGCCCGCGGCGCGCCGGTCAGCCAGGGCCGCCGTCTGGCCTATCTCGTATCGGGCGTGGCGCTGCACCTGTGCTGGGTGGCGCTGTCGCTGCTGTTCTGGGCCGATCCCTCGCCTGGCGCGCCGTTCACCGCCTTCATCATCTGGGCCTGCGTCTTTCTGGGCGGGGTCAGCCAGGCCTTCCGCTCGCGCCTGGGGCTGATCGCCCTGACCGGACCGATCACCGTGGCCATGGTCGCCGCGCCGGTGATCGCGCCGCGCTTCGAAGGCCCGCAGCAGGCGATCACCGTGGTCGGGATGCTGGCCTTCACCGCCTATGGCTGGGTCCTGGCGAGGCGCAACCTGGCCTCGGCCCGTTCGCTTGCCGCCGCCGGCCGCGAACTCGCCGAGCAGAAGCAGGCCGCCGAGGCCGCCAGCCTGGCCAAGTCGGCCTTCCTGGCGATGATGAGCCACGAGCTTCGCACCCCGATGAACGGGGTCCTGGGCATGGCCCACGCGCTGGAGGCCACCGTCCTCAGCGCCAGCCAGCAGGATCATGTGCGCACCCTGATCCGCTCCGGCGACGGGCTGATGGCGCTTCTGGACGACGTCCTGGACCTGGCGCGGATCGAGGCGGGCAAGCTGGAGATCGTCGAGACCCCGTTCGACCTGCATGAGGTCGTCTTCACCGCCGGCAGGCTCTGGCGGCCGGCCGCGGCGGAGAAGGGTCTGGACCTGGCCTGCCGGGTCGAGGAGGGCGCCCCGGCCTGGGTGGCGGGCGATCCCGTGCGCGTGCGTCAGATCCTGTTCAACCTTCTGTCCAACGCCATCAAGTTCACCGCGGCGGGGCAGGTGCGCCTGACCCTGTCGCCGGCGCCGGGCGGTGTTGTCCTGGCCGTCGCCGACACCGGACCTGGCCTGGACGAGGCGGCGCGCGCCACGCTCTTCCAGCGCTTCAGCGGCGCCGAGGCCGGCGGTGCGCGCCGCGGCGGCGGGGTCGGCCTGGGCCTGGCCATCTCCCAGGACCTGGCGCGGCTGATGGGCGGCGAAATCGAGGTCGAGACGCAGTCCGGCCGCGGATCGGAGTTCCGGGTGCGTCTGCCGCTGGCGGCGGTCGAGCCGCCTCTCCCGGCCGAGCCCGAGGCGCCGCCCCAGGTCGCTCCGCTCCGCGTCCTGGTGGTGGACGACAACTCGACCAACCGGGCGGTCGCCTCCGCGATCCTGGAGGCGCTCGGCGCCACGCCCCACGCGGAGGCGGACGGGCCCGCGGCCCTGGCGCTGCTGCGCGAGCGCGCCTTCGACCTGGTGCTGATGGACATCCAGATGCCGGGAATGGACGGGGTCGAGGTCGCCGCGCGCATCCGCGGCGGCGAGGCGGGCGATCCGCAGGTTCCGATCATGGCCCTCACCGCCGACGCCATGGCCGGCGCGCGCGAACGCCTGCTCGGGCTGGGCTTCGACGACTACCTGACCAAGCCGATCAGCCCGGCGGTGCTGGCCGAGGCGCTCTCGCGCGTGGAGCCCCGCGCCTGAGGGCGGCTCAGCCCTGCGCCTCGCGCCAGCGAGCCAGGGCCTCGTCGGGGCCGGCGTAGGCTTCCTGCAGGGTCGCGCTCCAGTAGCGCAGGGCCTCCAGGGGGATCAGCCGGCCGGAAACGGCGCAGCGCACGTGGCGGCCGGGCTTGAGCACGGCGAAGTCGCCGTCGCCGTAGTGCAGCACGGCGAGGTCGCCGGCTGGGCCGGCCATGTCGCGGTCATGGGCGTTCATGGCCGCTATGTAGCGCGCCCCGCGGCGTCAGAACAGGTCGCCCTGCGTCGCGCCCGGATCAGCCTTGCGCGCCGACTTCTGCGGCCTGGGCGCGGATGTTTGGGCCTGGCCGTCGATCACCGCGCCGCGCGGACCGTCGGCGAACACCAGACTCACCGCCTCGCCCGAGGCGAGGGAGCCTGCGGCGCGCACCAACTCGCCGTCCGCCCGGTGCACCCGGGCGAAGCCGCGCTTCAGGGGCGCGTCGGGGTTCACCGCCGCATGCAGCTTCGACAGGTTCGAGAGCCGTTCGGAGAAGCGGTCGAGCTGGCGGCTGATGGTCGGCTCCAGCCGCACCGCGACGGCCTTGAGGCGGTCGGCCTGGACCTGCTGGGGCCGCTGCAGCAGCAGCGGCGACAGCCGCGAGGCGACCCGCGCCATCTCGCGCTCGTGGACGGCGACGTTCTTGTGCAGGGCCGCGCCGAGGCGCCCGGCGGCGATGTCCAGGCGCTGGGCGGCCATCTCCACCAGGTCGGGCACGCGGGAAAGGGCGCGGTCGGCCGCCTGCACGCGGCTGCGGCGGTCCTCCACCACCCGGCCGCCGCACCGGTGCATGCGCGCCCCGAGGTCGGAGACATAGGCGCGCAGCTCGGCCAGCACCGGCGTCGCCATCTCCGCCGCCGCCGTCGGCGTCGGGGCGCGGCGATCGGAGACGAAGTCGATCAGGGTGGTGTCGGTCTCGTGGCCCACGGCCGAGATCAGCGGGATGGCCGAGGCGGCCACCGTGCGCGCCAGCCGCTCGTCGTTGAACGGCCACAGGTCCTCCACCGAGCCGCCGCCGCGGGCGACGATGATGACGTCGGGGCGGGGAACCGGCCCGTCCGGCGCCAGGGCGTTGAAGCCCTCCACCGCGGCGCAGACCTGGGCGGCCGCCTGGTCGCCCTGGACCACCACCGGCCAGACGATCACGCGGCAGGGCCAGCGGTCGCGGATGCGGTGCAGGATGTCGCGGATCACCGCCCCGGTGGGACTGGTCACCACGCCCACCACCGCCGGCATGGTCGGGATCGGCGCCTTGCGTTCCGGCGCGAAGAGTCCCTCTTCGGCAAGTCGCGCCTTCAGCCGCTCGAGCTGCGCCAGGAGCGCGCCGACGCCGGCGGCCTCCATGGTCTCGATGACGATCTGATAGCGCGAGCCGGCGGGATAGGTGGTGATCTTGCCGGTGACCACCACCTCGAGCCCCTGTTCGGGACGAACCTTCAGTCCGCGGACCGAACCCTTCCACACCACGCCGTCCAGGGCCGCGCGCTCGTCCTTCAGCGTCAGGTAGACGTGGCCGTTGGAATGAAAGGTCACCTTGGACAGTTCGCCGCGCAGGCGCACGAAGCCGTAGGCGTCCTCCAGCGTGCGCTTCAGGGCGAAGGCCAGCTCGGAGACGGAGTAGGGCCGGGCGTTCGATTCGGCGGCTTCGGGCGCGGCGTCGCTCATAGGGCGACCCTAGCGAGGGTCGCGGCGAAACCCAATGGCTGGCGCGGCCTCAAAGCCCGGTGGCGAACAGATCGACCTTGCCGATGGGCGCGCCCTTGGAGCGCAGGATCCCGTAGGCGGTGGACAGGTGGAAATAGAGGTTGGTGGTGGCGAACACCGTCAGCCATTGGGCGGCGGGCAGGGTGGGCTCCATGCCGGGGCCGATCTGGAAGGTCAGCGGAACCTCGTCGCGCCCGGCGAACTGCTCCGGCGTCAGACCGGCCAGAAAGGCGCGGGCGTCGGCCAACACCGCCTGGTAGCCGGCCACGTCCAGGTCGTCGCCCACCTCGGCCGGCGGCGGCAGGCCGGCGACGCGCGCGGGCCACAGGCGCGTGAAGTTGGCGACCACCATGATCTGGAAGCTCAGCGGCGCCATGTCCTCGATCAGGCGCCAGCCCAGCATCTCGCGCTCGCTGACCCCGTTGAGCGCGGCGAACTCGACGCCCTTGTCCAGCAGGTGCGACGCGGTCCCGGCCTGGCGCGAGAACAGGTCGACGAACGTGAACAGGCTAGCGGCCATTGGTTCCTCCCGGGTGCTTGCTGTGGCCTCTTAGGCGAAGCGCTCAGCCGAGTCTTTCGCCGAGCGCGGCGCGCAGCGATCGAACCTCTTCGTTCAGGGCGTCGAGCTGCTCGAGCGTCTTGCCGGAGCGGGCGATCAGCGTCGCTCCCAGGCAGTCGCTGCGCGCCAGGAGCGCGCGGCCGGCGTCGGTCAGCCGAACCTGGACCTGCCGCTCGTCGAGCTGGCTGCGCTGGCGCACCACAAGCCCCGCCTGCTCCAGCCGCTTCACCGGCGGCGTGACGGTGCTCGATTCCAGGTACAGCCGCTGTGCGATCGCGCCGACGGTCGCCCCGTCGGTCTCGCCCAGCACGTTGAGCACCAGGTACTGCGGATAGGTGATGCCCATCTCGTCCAGCATCGGCTTGTAGGTCCGGATGATGGCCATGCTGGTGGCGTAGAGGGTGAAACAGAGCTGATTGTCCAGGGGTAGCGGCACCGGGCTCACTCGCGGGTGGATGGTCGAAGCGGTTAGATAGCAAGATAATGCATATCGCGATAACGAATTCCATGGACAGCGTTTCGGAGGGGTGGTAGCGGGGGATCGCGATAAACATTATCGCGATATCAAATAGCGGAGATCGATATGAACCAGTCGAACACCGAGGCCTCCCGCCGCGGCGTGATGACCGCGGGCCTGGGCGCCGTCGTCGCCTCGGCCGCGTCCGTCGCAAGCAACTCATCGGCTGCGGCCGCGCCGCCGCAACCGGCGAAGCCCGGCAGCGGGGTGCTGACCACCGCCGACGGGACGCAGATCTACTATAAGGACTGGGGGACCGGGCAGCCGATCGTCTTCCACCACGGCTGGCCGCTGACGGCGGACGACTGGGACGCCCAGATGCTGTTCTTCCTCTCCCAGGGCTACCGCGTGATCGCCCACGACCGGCGCGGCCACGGCCGCTCCAGCCAGAGTGCAGTCGGCAACGAAATGGACACCTACGCCGCCGACGTGGCCGCACTGGCCAAGCATCTGGATCTGAAGAACGCCATCCACGTCGGCCACTCCACCGGCGGCGGCGAGGTCGCGCGCTACGTCGCTAGGTACGGCGGCGGCGGTCGGGTCGCCAAGGCGGTGCTCATCGGGGCGGTGCCGCCGATCATGCTCAAGACCGACGCCAACCCGAACGGCCTGCCCCTGGAGGTGTTCGACGGCTTCCGCGCCGCCCTGGCGGCCAACCGCGCGCAGTTCTTCCTCGACGTGCCGAGCGGGCCCTTCTACGGCTTCAACCGTCCGGGCGCGAAGATCGACCAGGGGGTGATCAACAACTGGTGGCGCCAGGGGATGATGGGCGGGGCCAAGGCCCACTACGACTGCATCAAGGCCTTCTCGGAAACCGACTTCACCGAGGACCTCAAGGCCATCGATGTCCCGGTCCTGGTGCTGCACGGCGAAGACGACCAGCTCGTGCCCATCGCCGATTCCGCGCTCAAGTCGATCAAGCTCCTGAAGCGCGGAACCCTGAAGACCTATCCCGGGCTTCCGCACGGCATGTGCACGACCCATCCGGAGACGATCAACCGGGACCTGCTGGCCTTCTTCAGGAGCTGAAGACGGCGGCTCGCCAAAAGCAAACGCCCGCCGTTCACGGCGGGCGTTTCTCGCCTTGTCCGCAGACTGGCAGCTTAGATGTAGCGGCGCAGCGAGCGGGCCAGTTCGTTGGCGCCGGACTTCTTCTTGGCCTGGGCGGGCTGATAGGCGACCCGGGCGTGCTCGACGCAGTAGGGGCCGTCGGTCGCGCGGCGGCCGCAGAAGGTGAAGCCTTCCGAGGCCGGATCGCCGATCGGCCACTTGCACATGTGCGCCCCCAGCGTCAGCACCGTGGCCGAGCCGGGCGCCTCCTCGGCGTAGCGGACCGGCGGCGGGGTGGGCGCCGACATCGGCGTCGGCGCGGGCTCGGCGATGCGGCGCGGCGCCGACGGGGCGGCCGCCGCGGGCCGGTGCGGACGCGGCGCCTTGAACGCGGGGCGGGCGGGCTTCGAGGGCGCGGCGCGGCCGGACAGGCCCAGCCGGTGGACCTTGCCGATCACGGCGTTGCGGGTCACCCCTCCAAGTTGCTTGGCGATCTGGCTTGCGGACAGCCCGTCCTGCCAGAGCTTCTTGAGCGTTTCGACCCGTTCGTCCGTCCAACCCATGTCAGCCTCCCACCGCTCCAAGTCGACCCGGCGGCCCCGTTCGCGCCCGGATCAACATCTTGTGGCGCCTAGCAACGCTGGCCTCCACCAACCACTAGATATCGTAAACTCTTCCTTAATGACCACAATAGGCGCCCGCTCCTTCGTCCACAGGAACTACATGTTGGGTCGTAAAGCCGCACCCTTGCGGCCGAGCGTGCTTAGGCGCACATCACGGTCCATGACCGAACTCGCCGCCGTGCAATCCGCCGACATCCCCCTGAATCCGCAGTCCGAGGCGGTGGTTCCACCGCAGCCGCGGGACTACCAGGGGTTCAACTGGGCCGGCTTCTCCACGCTCTACCTGCGCGAGGTCCGCCGATTCTGGAAGGTCGGCACCCAGACGCTGGCGGCCCCGGTGGTCACGGCCCTGCTCTACATGATGGTCTTCGTCGTGGCCGTGCGGGGCGCGGCGCCGCCCGTGCACGGCACGGCCTTCGCCACCTTCGTGGCGCCGGGCCTGATCATGATGTCGATCCTGAACAACGCCTTCGCCAATTCGTCCTCCAGCCTGCTGCAGGCCAAGTTCAACGGCCTGATCGGCGACTTCCTCACCCCGCCGCTCACCCCGATCGAGCACGTCAGCGCCTTCGCCCTTGGCGCGGCCACCCGCGGCGTGCTCGTGGGGGCGGTGACCTGGGCGGCGGTGCTGCCGTTCGCCCACCTGCCGGTCACCCATATCTGGGCCGTGCTCTACTTCGGTATCGGGGCGGCGCTCATTCTGGGGCTGCTGGGGATCATGGCCGGCCTCTGGGCCGAGAAGTTCGACCACATGGCCGCGGTCACCAACTTCGTCATCATGCCGATGACCTTCCTGTCGGGGACCTTCTACCTGGTCGACCGCCTGCCCGAGCCGTTCCGCTCGGCCAGCCATTTCAACCCCTTCTTCTATCTGATCGACGGCTTCCGCTACGGCTTCATCGGCCACGCCGAGGGCTCGCTGATCACGGGCGTCGGCATGACCGCCGGGATCATCGTGGCCTTCACCTTCCTGTGCCTGTGGATGTTCGAGACCGGCTACAAGCTGAAGACCTGAGCCGTCCGAGCGCCGGCCCCGGTCCGCGACAAGGCCCTTCCCGACCGGGGAGGGCCTTTTTCGTGTTGCATGCCCTAAATTGATGTAATACGTACTTACATCATGTCAGAGACGCGTACATACAATTCCCGGCTGCGGCAGGAACAGGCCGAAGCCACCCGCGAGCGCATCGTCGCGGCCATGGCGGACATCCTGGCCGAGGATGGGCGGATCGAGGCGGCGACCAACCGCGCCGTGGCCCAGCGGGCCGGGGTGACGGAGGTGACGGTCTACCGCCACTTTCCCAGCCGCGAGCTTCTGCTGCGCGGCCTGTGGGAGCATCTGAACCAGCGCAACGGCGCCAATGTCGGCATGCCGGAGAGCGAGGCCGAGATCCTGGACAAGGTCGGACCGCTGTTCGCCACCTTCGACGCCGCGCCGGCCCACATCACCGCCGCCATCACCACCGAGCACGGCCGCGAGATGCGCGGCAGCCTCAATGAGCTGCGCCGCCACGCATTCCTCGACGCCCTGGCTGAGGCCACGCGCGATCTCTCGCCCGAGGACAAGGCCAAGGCCGCCGGCGTCATCCAGCTTCTCTATTCGGCCTATACGTGGCTCTCCCTGCGCGAGCAGTGGAACGTCACGGGCAAGGCGGCCGCCGAGGCCGCCGGCTGGGCCATCGAAACCCTTCTGGCCGATCTGCACGCCCGCGGCTCGGCGCCCATCAGGCCCCGGGCGTCCGGGGACGGCCCTGCCAAGGACTAGACCGATGATCGCTCACTTCTCCATTCCCGCCCGCGACCCCCAGGCGACCGCGGAGCTCTTCGGGCGGCTGATCGACGGCGCCGTGATGCCCTTTCCCGTGGTTCCGGGGGCCTGGGTCGCCATCGCCCGCGACGGATCGGGCACGGGGGTCGAGGTGGTGCCCGCCGCCACCGCCCATCACATGGGCGAGGGCGAGGCCGGCGAGGCGCTCGGCGGGCCGGTGGTCATGCCCTGGGAGACCCAGATCCGCCAGGACGGAGACGCCGAGTCCCCCAACGGCATGCACGTGGCGATCACCAGCGCCCTGTCCGCCGCGCAGATCATCGAGCTCGCCCGCGCCCAGGGCTGGCGGGCCGTCCACTGCGACCGCGGCGGGGTGTTCGACCTGGTCGAGGTGTGGGTCGACAACCGCACCCTGGTGGAGGTGCTGCCGCCGGAGGGCACGCGGCGCTACCTCGCCTTCTACAACCCCGAAGTCGCCGCCGGCATGTTCATGGGCGCGCCCGCCTGAGCCGCGGCGGCGGGCGGCGGTCATTGACAGATCGCCGTTCAGACCTGAAAACGTCGGGCCTTCCGGTCCCCGTCGCTCAGCGGCGGGGACGCTTCTCTTTTGGAGGGCTCCTCCGGTGACTGAAAAGACGGCGACGCAAAGCCAGCCCGTTCCCAGCGACCACATCATGGGCGTGTACAACCGCACCCCGCTGGCGTTCGAGCGAGGCGAGGGCGCGCGCCTCTTCACCACCGACGGCGAGGCCTACCTCGACTGCATGGCCGGCATCGCGGTGAACGCGCTCGGCCATTCGCACCCCAAGCTGGTGCAGGCGGTGAAGGACCAGGCCGAGAAGCTCTGGCACGTCTCCAACATCTTCACGATCCCGGGCCAGGAAAAGCTGGCCAAGGTGCTGACCGACGCCACCTTCGCCGACGTGGTGTTCTTCACCAATTCCGGAACCGAAGCCATCGAGTGCGCCATCAAGACGGCGCGCAAGTATCACTGGGCCAAGGGAAACCCCGAGCGGATCGACATCATCGGCTTCGACGGCTCCTTCCACGGCCGCACCCTGGCGGCGGTCAACGCCTCGGGCAACGCCGCCTATCTGGAAGGATTCGGCCCGCGCATGCCGGGCTTCCTCCAGGCGCCGTTCGGCGACCTGGACGCGCTGAAGGCCCTGGTCGGGCCCACCACCGCCGCGGTGATCGTCGAGCCGGTGCAGGGGGAGGGCGGCGCTCGCTCCCTATCCGAGGCCGAACTGAAGGCCATGCGCCAGATCTGCGACGAGGCCGGCGCCCTGCTGATCTTCGACGAGATCCAGTGCGGCCTGGGTCGGACGGGCAAGCTGTTCGCCCACGAGTGGGCCGACGTCGCCCCCGACATCATGGCCGTGGCCAAGGCCCTGGGCGGCGGCTTCCCGGTCGGCGCCTGCCTGGCCACCGCCGAGGCCGGGTCGGGCATGACGGTGGGCTCGCACGGGTCGACCTACGGCGGCAATCCGCTGGCCATGGCCGTCGGCCTGGCCGCCATGGAGGAGCTGAACAGCCCAGAGCTCCTGGCCCACGTGCGCGCCGTCGCCGGCTACTTCACGCAGCAGCTCTCCGGCCTGAAGGAGCGCTTCCCCGACGTGGTGGTCGACATCCGCGGCAAGGGTCTGCTGATCGGCGTCAAGCTCGCCACCCCGAATCGCGAGTTCATGCAGCACGCCCGCGACGAGCGCCTGCTGATCGCTGGCGGCGGCGACAACTGCGTACGTCTCCTGCCGCCGCTGACCCTCACCCTGGAGGAGGCGCGCGAAGCCGTCGAGAAGCTCGAGCGCGCCTGCGAGGCGGCGCGAGCCAAGGCCAAGGCCGCCGCCTGAACCACCCGCTCATCCCGGCGAAATCCGGGATCCAGATCAAGGACACCTCGCTCTCAGGCTGAACCTGGACCCCGGTCCTGGCCGGGGCGAGCGGAGCTGATGGGAACCCCCCCGTGACCTCTTTCCCCAGACACTTTCTCGATCTCTGGCGGCTGCAGCCGCACGAGCTGCGGCTGATCCTGGACGACGCCAAGGCGCGCAAGGCCGCCCGCAAGGGCTGGCCGCAGGGGCGCCGCGACGCCGACGCCCCGGCCGCCGAACGCACCTTGGCCATGATTTTCCAGAAGAATTCGACGCGGACACGGTTCTCCTTCGACGCGGCCATGCGCCAGCTCGGCGGCGACGTGATCATCTCCACGGCCGCCGACATGCAGCTCGGCCGGGGCGAGACCATCGAGGACACCGCCCGGGTCCTGTCGCGCATGGTCGATGCGGTGATGATCCGCGCCGACCGCCACGAGGACGTCGAGGCCTTCGCCGCCGCCTCGAGCGTGCCGGTGATCAACGGCCTGACCGACAAGAGCCATCCCTGCCAGATCCTCGCCAACTTCCTGACCATTGAGGAGCGCTTCGGCTCGATCGAGGGCCGCCGGCTGGCCTGGGTGGGCGACGGCAACAACGTCTGCTCCAGCTTCATCCATGCGGCGGCGGCGTTCAATTTCGAGCTGCGGATCGCCAGTCCCAAGGCCTACGCCCCGGATCGGGTCGACTTGGCGCGCACGGCCGAGCGCCAGGGGCGCGTGTTCCTGACCGAGGACCCGCGTGAGGCGGTCGAGGGCGCCGATGCGGTGATCACCGACACCTGGGTTTCGATGGGCGACACCGACCGCGAGGCCCGGCTCCAGGCGCTGGAGCCCTATCAGGTCGATTCGGCGCTGATGGACCTGGCCGCGCCCCACGCCATCTTCATGCACGACCTTCCCGCCCACCGTGGCGAGGAGGTCGCCGAGGAGGTGATCGACGGGCCGCGGAGCACCATCTTCGACGAGGCCGAGAACCGCATTCACGCGCAGAAGTCGATCCTGGCCTGGTGCTTCGGGGCCATCGGCTGAGGGACGGGGCCGGAACGCTGACCGCCGGTGGAAGGCTTATGCTGAACACCCGGTAAAGGGGAGCGTGGCCGTGGCGCTCGCTACTGTGGCGCCCGCGCCGCGCCCGCCTCGAATAGCGGCGCGTGGAGAAGATTTAACCCGCCGCGCGTCTTTACGACTCCATTGCGGGTTTACATATCTGAACCGTGCACGGCGGCCGGCCTCCCCCGAATGGCCGCGTGTGCGCGATCCCAGGTTGAATGTCCCGTGACCCACGCCCTATCCATGCCGCGCGCGCGCCGCCACGCCTCTGCAGACATCGCCCGTGATGTCGGCGGTCGCATTGTGCGCGCCCTGCTGGTGGTCCTGGGGCTGGTGATCGTGCTGGCCGGCGTGCTGATCGCGCCGTTGCCCGGTCCCATGGGCCTGCCCGTCGTGGTGGTCGGCCTGATGATCGTGCTGCGCAATTCGTTCAAGGCGCGCCGCCAGTTCGTGCGCTTCCAGCGGGCCCACCCGCGGGTCGTCTTCCCGATCCGTCGGCTGCTGCGCCGGGAGCCGGAAGTGGTTCAGGTCGCCTGGCAGCAGGTTCTTCGCGTCGAACGGCTGATCGTGCCGCGCAAGTATCGTTTCGCCGTGCGCACCCGCCGGCGCTTCCGTCGCCGCGCGGTCTGACCGTTTCACCCGGCGGCGACGCCCGCCATCCCCCGAACAAGCGAGCGGAAAAGCGAAGGGCCGGCGCCAGGATCTGGCGCCGGCCCTGATCGTTTTCGTCCGACCGGTCCGCCGGCTATTGCAGGCGGGTGGCGAGCTGCTGGATCGCCGCGTCGACCTGCGGATCGCTGGTCGCGGCGGCGATGCGCTTGGTCAGCACGGCCTCGGCGGCCCCGGCCGCCAGCTCGGCGGCGGCGGCCTTCACCTCGGCCGCGGCCTGGGCCTCGGCGCTGGCGATCTTGCGCTCGGCGATCTGCTGACGCCGGGCCAGGCTCTCCTCGAGCTTGGCCTTGGCCTCGACCTCGTAGCGGCGGGCCTCCGCCTCGGCGGCGGCCAGCATGTCCTTGGCCTGGCGTTCGGCCTCGGCGCGCTCGGCCTTCAGCTCGGACAGCAGGCGCTGGGCTTCCTCGCGGATGCGGGCGGCCTCGTCCAGGTCGGCCTGGATCTTGGCCGTCTTGGCGTCCAGGGCTTCGGCGATCGCCCGCGGCGCCTTGGCCACGAAGATCACGATGGCCAGGAAGATCAGAAGGCCCGCGCCGACCCAGGCTTCAGCCTCGGCGGGGTTCAGGAAGGCGGGCATCAGGCGGCTCCTTTGGCGAGGGCGGCGGAGATGTCCGCGGCGTTCGCCTTCTCGCCGGTCAGCTTCTCGACGATGGCCTGGGCCGTGTCGGCGGCGATCGCCTCGACATTGGCCATGGCGGCGTCGCGCAGCTCACGGATGCGGGCTTCGGCTTCGGCCATCTGGCCCTTCAGCCGTTCGTCCTCGGCGGCCTGGCTCTTGGCCAGCTCCGCGGCGGCCTTGGCCTTGGCTTCGGCCGCGAGCTGGCGCGCCTGGGCGCGGGCTTCGTCGACCTCGGCCTGCGCGGCCTTGGCCTGGGCCTCGGCTTCGGCCTGCACCGTGCGCGCCTGTTCGACGGCGTCGGCGATGGTCTTGGCGCGGGTGTCCAGGATGTTGCGCAGCCGCGGGGTGAACACCTTGGCGATCAAGGTGTAGAGCACCGCGAAGATCAGCAGCAGCCAGACGATCTGGCCGCCCCAGTATTGGAACTGGAACTGCGGCAGCCCGCCTTCGCCGCCGCCGTGGGCGGCGACTTCGGCGGTCGTCCCTGCTTCGCCGTGACCGGCGGCAGGCGTGTGAGTCTCGACGGCCATAAGGCTTAGACGTCCTCAAGGCAGGCGGGCGGCGCGCGGGCGCGCCCCCGGGACTGCGGATCGTGGCTTAGCTGAAGAGGATGAGCAGGCCGAGCACGAAGGCCAGGATGCCCAGAGCTTCGGTCAGAGCCGCGCCGAGGATCAGGTTGGTGAATTGGCCGCCGGCGGCCGAGGGGTTGCGGGTGGCGCCGTTCAGGAAGTGCCCGAAGATGGTGCCCACGCCGATGCCAGCGCCGATCATGCCGAGGGTGGCGAGACCCGCGCCGATGTACTTAGCCGCTTCCGCTTCCATGATTTTCAGTCCCGTTTGGAAGTTGAGATGTTGAGGATTGACCGGCCGATCAGTGGTGATGGCCGAGGTTGACCACGTCGTTCAGATAGACGCACGTCAGAACCGCGAAGACGAAGGCCTGCAGGAAGGCCACCAGGAACTCCAGCGCCGTCAGGGCCACGACGCCGCCCAGCGACAGGGCCGCGCCCGGCAGGCCCAGCAGGCCCACGCCGCCGGCCGCCGCCATGGCGCCCAGCGAGACGACGAAGCCGGCGAACACCTTCAGGGCCACGTGGCCGCCCAGCATGTTGCCGAAGAGACGAAGGGCCAGGGTCACCGGCCGCAGCAGGAAGGAGATGATCTCGATCGGCGTGACCAGGATCAGCATGTACCAGGGCACGCCCGACGGCACGAACAGCTTGTACATCGCCCCGCCGTTGCGGATCACGCCGACGATGATGACCAGCGCGATGGTCATGACGGCCAGGGTGGCGGTCACCGCCAGCTGCGAGGTCGCCGTGAACACCAGGAACAGGCCCAGCATGTTCATCGCCAGGATGAACAGGAAGATCGTGAACACGTAGGGGAAGAAGCTGCGGCCCTCATGGCCGATGATGCTCGTGGCCAGATCGTCGATGTAGCTGAAGATGCTCTCGGCGATCACCTGTCCGCGGCCCGGCACGATGGCGGCCTTGGACGTGGTGATGGCGAAGAACACCACCACGATGGTCGCGGCGATCAGCATCGCCATGATCGAATTGTTGATGGACAGGTCGATCGCGCCGATCCCCGGTACGTTCACCGTCGGCAGGGTGAGAACCGGCTGGATCTCGAACTGGTGCATCGGGCTGGCCATGCCGGCTCGAACTCCTCAATCTTCCTCGTCGTCGAGGGGCAGGTCCCGGACTGGGCCCCACTCCCGCGCCGCCTCGGCGGTCATCTGCTGGGCCGAACGAACGGCCATCCAAATTGAAACGCCAAAGCCCAGAAGGACCCCGGCGATCATCCCCCACGGCGCGGTCTTGGCGATCACGTCGATCGCCGCGCCGAGCCCCAGCCCCACGAACACGCCGCCGATGAGCACCCCGATCAGGCGATAGCCGTAGCTGGCCGCCTTGGCGCCGTGCTCCTGCGTCGCCCGAGCCGTCCGCGCCTCGAGCGCGTCCGCCCTCTGGTCGAGGCGTCTTAGCGCCTCGTCGCGCGGTTCGTCCGGTTGCGTCATGCGTCGGGAGGTCATGCGACCGCGCCGTCGCCGCCGCAGCCGGGGCTGAAAGTCGCGCGGAACCTATAGGGGCGGGTGCGGTGCGTCAAGGCTAGGCGGACGCCTAATAAAGCCTTGTTTTTCAAGAAAAATTCGGCGATTTGAGCGGCGACGCCTATTGCGCGGCCATGGCTTCGGCCTGGCGCAGGTCCACCGAGACCAGTTGCGAGACGCCCCGCTCGCCCATGGTCACGCCGAACAGGCGGTCCATCCGGGCCATGGTCACCGGGTTGTGGGTGATGGTGATGAACCGGGTGTGGGTGCGCCGGCGCATCTCGTCCAGCATGTTGCAGAAGCGGTCGACGTTGGCGTCGTCCAGCGGCGCGTCGACCTCGTCCAGCACGCAGATCGGCGCCGGCTGCGACAGGAACACCGCGAAGATCAGAGCCGCCGCCGTCAGGGCCTGCTCGCCGCCGCTCATCAGGCTCATGGTCGCCAGCCGCTTGCCGGGCGGGCAGGCGTAGATCTCCAGCCCCGCCTCGAGCGGATCGTCCGATTCGACCAGCCGCAGCTCCGCCTGGCCGCCTTCGAACAGCGCCGAGAAAAGGGTGCGGAAGTGGTCGTTGATCACCTCGAACGCCGCCAGCAGCCGCTCGCGGCCCTCGCCGTTGAGTTCGTCGATGCCTTCGCGGAGCCGGGCGATGGCGCCGGTCAGGTCGGCGCGCTCGGTCTGCATGGTCTCGAGGCGCTGGGCGTGCTCGCCGGCTTCTTCCTCGGCGCGCAGGTTCACCGCCCCGATCGAATCGCGCTGGCGTTCCAGGGCGTAGAGGTGGGCCTCGACGCCGCCGGCCTCCTTGGGAATCGCCACCGCCTCGTCCGCCAGCCGCCGCGCGAGCTGTTCCGGCTCGATTCGCGCCGTCTCGCGGATCTGGGTTGTGATCTCCACCAGGCGCTCGCGGGCGGCTTCGAGCTTGGCTTCCAGCCCCGCGCGCCGTTCCCGCGCCTCGCCCGCCGCGGCCTCGGCCGCGCGGACCGCACGGTCGGCCTCCGCCCGGGCCGCTTCGGCCGCCTGGAAGGCGTCGCCCGCCTGGGCGCGGCGCGCCTCCGCCTGGGCCAGTTCGTCCATCAGCCGATCGCGCCGCTCGGCCAGGGCGGCCGGGGCGTCCCGGGCCGCGTCCAGTTCAGCCTGCACCTTTGTCCGCGCCTGGGCGAGCTCGTCCAGGCGGCGGGCGGCGGACTGGGCGCGGCGCGTCCAGTCGTCGCGGTCCCGGCGCCGGCCCGCCAGCCGCCGGGACCGCCCGTCGCGCTCGCGGGTCTCCACGTCCAGGGCCGCGCGGGCGGCCGCAGCGGCGTCCCGCGCGGGTCCGGCGGCCGC
>NZ_JBKBSM010000009.1:0-109438 GCF_046291545.1 Phenylobacterium sp. | reverse complement strand
CGCAGCGGGCGCGCCGGCGCCGGCCCAAGCGGGCGGGCGCGCGGGCGGCGGGGCATGGCGCAGGCGGCGGCGGGGGCGGGGCATGAGCGAGGACGCCTGCCGGATCGACGTGTGGCTGTGGCGCGCCCGCTTCTTCAAGACCCGCAGCCTGGCCGCCAAGTTCGCCGACGAGGGGCGCGTGCGCCTGACCCGCGCGGGGCAGGAAAGCCGCATCGACAAGTGCTCGCGCGCGGTGCGGGTGGGCGACCGGCTGGTGTTCGCCGTGGGCGGGCGGCTGGTGGACGTGGCCGTCGCGGCGCTGGGCGAGCGGCGCGGCCCGCCGGCCGAGGCCCGCGGCCTCTATTCGCCCTTGCAGGAATCCTGAGCGGCGCCTGCGACGCCGGGCCGCTATGAGGGGCGCAAGGCGTGCGCGCCCAAGACGTTGACAAGCCGGGCCTGCGCCGTGAAAAACCCGCGCCCCCGGCGACCGGAGTACGAGCTGCGATGACCTACATCGTCATGGATGCCTGCATCAAATGTAAGTTCATGGACTGCGTGGAGGTCTGCCCGGTCGACTGCTTCTATGAAGGCGAGAACTTCCTGGCCATCAATCCGGACGAGTGCATCGACTGCGGGGTCTGCGAGCCGGAGTGCCCGGTGGACGCGATCAAGCCGGACACCGAGGACGACCCGGACGGCAAGTGGCTGAGGATCAACGCCGAGTATTCGAAGGTCTGGCCCAACATCACCGTCAAAGGCGAGCCGCCGGCCGACCGTGAAGCCTACGAGCGCGAGACCGGCAAGTTCGAGAAGTACTTCAGCGAGAAGCCCGGCAAGGGCTCCTGACGCGCTGCGGCAACTCTTTCTTTCGGCTAGTTTTTATGCTATCGTTACAAACGATGTGGCGATAGGCGTCCTGGCCTGTCCGCATCGCTCCTGCAAAAGAGCCGTCCCCGGCCGACGTGCGCCTTGAAAAGGCGAAGGTGTTTTAGAGGTCTTACCCGCTCCAGAGGAACAATCGACCGCGGACCCAGTTTCCGGGGACGTTGTCCTGTCCGCTGAAGCCGACCAATACGACCGCTCGACAGGGTGCGGGAAGGATTTTTGAAGAGGACTCGCAATGAGCAAGAACGGTCTCGATTTCTCGGTTGGTGATCACGTCGTCTATCCGGCGCACGGCGTCGGGCAGGTGCAGGGGATCGAAACCCAGGAAGTCGCCGGTCTTAAGCTCGAGGTCTACGTCATCACGTTCGACCACGAAAAGATGACGCTGCGCGTCCCCACCGGCAAGGCCAAGACCGCCGGCCTGCGGCCGCTGGCCGAGGGCAATGTGGTGAGCCAGGCGCTGACCACCCTGAAGGGCCGCGCCCGGGTGAAGCGCACCATGTGGAGCCGCCGGGCCCAGGAATACGAAGCCAAGATCAACTCCGGCGACCTGATCTCGATCGCCGAGGTGGTCCGCGACCTGCACCGCGCCGAGAACCAGCCGGAACAGTCCTATTCGGAGCGCCAGCTCTATGAATCGGCGCTGGACCGCATGGCCCGCGAAGTCGCCGCGATCGAGCGCATCGACCGCGAGGCGGCGATCACCATCCTGAACAAGTCGCTGGTCAAGGCCGTCGCCGCCTGAGGCGAGCGACCCTCGACGAAGCTCGACGCCCGGCCCTGCGGCCGGGCGTTTTCATTTCAGCTCAGCGCTCGGGCAGGCCCAGGGCCGCGCTCATGATCTGGAAGATGCGCGGCTGGTCGATCAGGCCGCGGACCTGATCGGCGCCGGGGCCGCGGGCGTAGGCGGCCACGTCCTCGCCGCCGTGGCGGGCGCTGGCCAGGGGCACGGCGGCCGGGGCGACGAACTCGGGCGCGGTGGTGTCGATCCCGGTCAGGTCGGCGCGCGGGGCGTCCTTGGGCGGGCCGCCGGGGCCGGTGGCGTAGGCCAGGATCGGATAGGGCTTGCCGTCCAGGGCCAGGGCCGGGCCCTCGGCGTCGTTGGGCACCAGGGCCAGGACCGAGGTGTCGCGCTCGCCGCCGCTGATGGTCAGGCCGTGGCTGTGGTCGGCGGTGACGATGATCAGGGTGTCGGCCGGATCGGTCATCTCGGCGGCGGCGGCCACCGCCTGGGCGAACTCCACGGTCTCGACGAGGGCGTCGCGAACGCGGCCGACGTGGTGCGACTTGTCGATCAGGGCGCCCTCGACCATCAGGAAATAGCCGTCCTTGTCCTGGGACAGGATGTCGATGGCCTTGCGCGTCATGTCCACCAGCCGCGGGGCGGAGGCCGGGCGGGCGCTCTCGGGGGCCATGTTGCCGGAGGCGAAGAGGCCGAGCACGGGGCCGGACCTCGCCGGCAGGGCGGCGAGCGCCTGGGCGTCGCGCACCACCGCCGCGCCCGGCCGCGCGGCCCAGGCGGCGGCCAGGTCGCGCCCGTCCTTGCGCCCGGCGGGGGCGAAGACCGCCGCGCCGCCGCCCATGACGAGGTCCAGGCGCACCGCCTCGGGGGCCTCGACGAGCTGACGGGCGATGTCGACGCAGCCGGCGTCCAGGGCGGCCTTGGGCATCATGGCGTCGCTCTGCCAGCCGCGGGAGGGGCTGTGGGCGTAGAGGGCGGCGGGGGTGGCGTCGGTGATCATGGCGGTGGTCACCGCGCCCGCGGCCATGCCCCGGCGCTTGGCGATCTCGGCCAGGGTGGGGACGGCGGCGGCCAGACCCGAGGCGCAGTCGTCGCGCCGCGCCGCGTCGGACACCCCAAGGGCGCCGTTGATCGTGCGATGGCCGGTCATGATCGCCGAGGCGCCGTTGGCCGAGTCGGTCACCAGGCTGTCGGCCGAATAGGTGCGCACCAAGGCCAGGTCCGGAAACCGCTCGAAGGCGAGCAGGTTGGAGGCGCCGTCGACCCCCCGCTGCTGGCCCTCGAAGATGCGCGCGGCGGTGAGGGTCGAGACCCCCATGCCGTCGCCGATGAAGAGGATGACGTTGCGCGCCCGCGCCGGCTCGGCGGCCTTGGCGGCGGCGGTCTGGGCGGCGGCGGCCTGGGGGGCGGCCGTCCGGGACGCGGCGGCGGCCGGGGCGGCGACGAGGACGAGGACGGCGAGCATCGCCGCCCCGCGGGCGCGGCGGACGGAAGCGGTAACTGGGGACATGGAACAGGGCCCGGAGGAATCACGGCGGAAGCCGCGCTGATAGCCCCGGGATGTGTCGGTTTTCCTATGGTCGGCTCAGCTCCGGGCGAAGGCGGCCACGGCGCGGCCCAGAGCGCCCGGGTCGACCGGCTTTCGCACCACCATCGCCTCGGGAAAGCGCGCCTCCGGCAAGGCGCCGTAGGCGGTGGCGAAGACGAAGGGCACGCCGCGGGCCTCCAGCGCCTCGGCCAGGGGGAAGACCAGCTCGCCGCCGAGGTTGACGTCCAGGAGGGCGCCGTCGAAGGGCGCTTGGCCGGCGGCGAACCAGTCGAGGGCCGGGCTGAGGGCGCCGAAGGTGGCCACCACCTCGCAGCCGAGGTCGGCCAGCATGTCCTCCATGACCAGGGCCACGAGGCTCTCGTCTTCGACCAGCATGACCCGCGGGCCGCTCATGCCAGGGCCAGGCGCGAGGACAGCGGCGCCGTCAGGAGGAAGTTCACCCCGCCGGGCTCGAAACAGAGGCGCCCCTCCCCGCCCAGCTCGCGCCCGAGGGCGCGCTCCAGCAGGCGCGAGCCGAAGCCGAGGGACGGCTTTTCGGGCGGCGCCGGGCCGCCCGTTTCGCGCCAGGCCAGCGACAGGACCCGCTCGCGCGCGGCCAAGTCGACGCTCCAGGTCACGTCCACCCGGCCGGACGGGCGGCTGAGGGCGCCGTGCTTGGCCGCGTTCACCGCCAGCTCGTGGAAGGCCATGTGCATGGCCACCGAGGTCTCCGGCGACAGCTCGATCTCCGGCCCGGCCGCCGCGATCCGGCCGCCGTCGACGCCGCCGTAGGGGGCCAGGGCCTGGGCCAGCACCTCGCGCAGGCCGGCTCTGCCCCAGCCGCCGCGGGTGAGCAGCTCGTGCGCGTGGGACAGGGCCCCGAGCCGCCCGGCGAAGGCCTCGACGAAGGCCTGCGGCGTGGGCGCCGCGCGCAGGGTCTGGTCGGCGATCGACTGCACCGAGGCCAGGGTGTTCTTGCAGCGGTGGTCGAGCTCGCGCAGCAGGAACTGGCGCTTGTCCAGGGCCTCGGTGAGGGAGGCGTAGAGGCGGGCGTTCTCCAGGGCCGCGGCGGTGGCGCGGGCCATCACCTCCAGCTTGCGGATCTCCTCGTCGGTGGGGCGGCGTTCCACCGACCAGTAGGCGCCGATGGCGGCGATCGGGTCGGCGGGCCGCACGGGGGTGACGACGAGGCTCTTGACGAAGGTCGCGCGGTAGGCGTCGTGCGGGATGCGCGGGTCGGCGTAGATGTCGGGAATGACCGCGGTCTGGCGGTTGAGCATGGCCCAGCCGGAGATGCAGGCGGTCATCGGAAAGCGGCGGCCCTTCCACAGGGGGCCGATGGCGTCCTCGTCCAGGTACCAGCACCTGTCGCCGTCGCGCAGGACGAAGGCCACCCCGTCGGCGCCCGAGATGCGCCGGGCCGAGGAGCGGATCACCGCGGCGATCTGGTCGATGTTGCGGGCCGCCGAAAGGTCTTCGACCGTCTCCACCAGGGTGAGGAGCGGATCGCCTTCGCGATGCTGAACGGCCACGTCCATGGCGTTTCCCCGTCGCCGGCGCGAGTCGCGTGCGCACGCTGCACGCGAAAAAGCCTGCGACGATCACCCTGAGCCTGCAAGCCTTATCAGAGGGTGAAACCGTCACCCCCGGCGCCTGGCCCCGGCGCATGGCCTGGGCGTCCGGCCCCTCAGTCCGCCTCGGCGCCGGCCAGCGGCCGGGCGCGGACCGCGTCGGGCCCGTGCGCCAGCTCGCGGGCGAGGACGTCGCGGTCCAGGTCGCGCTCCCAGCGGGCGACGACCAGGGTGGCGACCCCGTTGCCGACGAGGTTGGTGAGGGCGCGGCACTCGCTCATGAACCGGTCGACCCCGACCAGCAGGGCCAGGGACGCGATCGGAATGTCGGGCACCACCGCCAGGGTGGCGGCCAGGGTGATGAAGCCGGCGCCGGTGACGCCGCTGGCGCCCTTGGAGGTGAGCATGGCCACGGCCAGGAGGCTGAGCTCCTGGGTCAGGGTCATCGGGGTGTTGGTGGCCTGGGCGAGGAACAGGGTCGCCAGGGTCATGTAGATGTTGGTGCCGTCGAGGTTGAAGCTGTAGCCGGTGGGGATGACGAGGCCCACGGTGGTCTTGCCCGCGCCCAGGCGCTGGAGCTTCTCCATCATCTGCGGCAGCACCGATTCCGAGGAGCTGGTGCCGAGCACGATCAGCAGCTCCTCGCGGATGTAGGCGATGAACTTCAGGATCGAGAAGCCGGCCAGGGCGGCGATGATCCCCAGGACCACCAGCACGAAGATCAGCGAGGTGGCGTAGAAGGTGGCGACCAGGGCGCCCAGCTTGACCAGGGCCTCCAGGCCGTACTTGCCGATGGTGAAGCCCATGGCCCCGAAGGCGCCGACGGGGGCGAGCTTCACCACGATGTGGATGATCGAGAAGAACACCTTGGCCACGTCGTCGAGGACGCCGGAGACCCGGTCGCCGAACTCGCCCAGGCGCGCGCAGGCGAAGCCGGTGAGGATGGCGATCACCAGCACCTGCAGGAGCTGGCCCTCGGCCAGGGCGCCGAAGAAGGTGTCGGGGATCAGGTGCAGGAGGTAGTCGACGAAGCCTTCGCCGTGGGCGGCCTTTTCGGCGTAGCCCTGGGCGACGGTCGGGTCGAGGCCGGCGGGATCGACGTTGAAGCCGCGGCCCGGCTGCACCAGGCGCCCGACGATCAGGCCCACGGCCAGCGCCAGGGTCGAGACCACCTCGAAATAGATCAGGGTGCGCGCGCCCAGCCGGCCGAAGGCCTTCATGTCGCTCATGCGGGCGATGCCGCCGGCCACGGTGCAGAAGATCACCGGCGCCACGGCCATCTTGATCAGCTTGATGAAGCCGTCGCCCAGCGGCTTGAGCTGGACCCCCAGCTGCGGCCAGATCGCCCCCACCGCGATCCCCAGGGCGATGGCGATCAGCACCTGGACATAAAGCACCCGAAGAAAGCGCAGCGCGCCCATCCGTCCCCCGCTCACGAACGCGCACGCTGTTCCAAGCCGCGCGCGGTTAGGCTATCACCGCGCCCACGCGGCCCGGTAGCTCAGCAGGATAGAGCGGCGCTTTCCTAAAGCGAAGGTCGGGGGTTCGAGTCCCTCCCGGGCCGCCAGGGGCGTGTCGCGCCAACCTAGAAGTGGTTCAAAACCAACTTTAGACTGGTTCGGCCGATCTCTACCGATCTCTCACAGTGGAGTTTGGGGCAACGCGACATGATAACACGCTGACGACAGCGTGGTGTCGACAACAGGGGTTTCATCCAGCTGACGCGACCAGTCCTGCACGTCAGCGGTTTACCGGCCCCAATGCCCACATGCGGAATTTGGCACCAGGCCGAAACCCAGACATTCGGCGACTAGCGCGTTTCTTCGCCCGCGTCACTGATCGGATGAGGAAGCCCTCAGCATCGGGACCGGCGCCTAGGGTCAGCCTATTGAAGTCGGCCAGGGGCTCGTCGGTCAGACCAAGGACGCAGTTCCGGGTCATGCTCAGCTCGACTCCCCGGGGCCGCGATCATCTGCGAAACTAGCGCCCGCACACAGAGCTCGATCAGCTCTTCGGTCTCGTCCATGGTCTCGCCCCCCGGTCGGACCGCTTCGTTGCTGAAGCGGCCACCACGCTAGCGGTCACTTCGACCGCTTTCCCCCCAATGTTGTCACTGCGAAGGTCTGCTTCCCACTGTGACGATCATCACGGCGCGCAATTCTGTCGACTGGCGGCAACTAGGGGAGGAAGTCAAAGCGACTGAGTTTCACCTGTCCACGGTCATTTCACGAAGTAGCCGACGACTTTCCATCCAGCCGGCTCGCGGACAAGCGTAACGGTCTCAATCACACCGGGCTTATCCTCGAAGTTCGTGGTGAACTGGAGCACCTCGTACTGGCCCTGCGGGACGCCTGGGAGTTGGGTGGCCTTGAGTACGCTTGTCAGCGTTCGCGAAGAAACGGCGCCGAGCGGACCACGAACTGGCTGGATGGCTGTCGCCCAGTCAGCCGCGGAAATCTGAGACTTGAACACGGTCCCGGCAGCACTCCAGCTTTTCTCCCACTGGTTGCCGTCGACAAGCGCCAGCCACGCCCGCGCGGAGGCGGCGCCCAAGGAACTGTTGGGAGCGGCCGAGGCTATCTGTTCGGGCGACTGGACCAAGATCTTTTGGCCATCCTGAAGTGCGAATGACGCGACAGCAGCTGCGATTATCAGCGACATGATGAGCATTCCTCCTGCGAGCCAGGCAAAGGAGCGGTCCTTGCCAACGGTCCGATGTGAATGTCCAAGGCCTGTGGCGCCCGGGGCTGCGCTGGCGACCCCAATTTCCTTGTCCGCAGAAAAGGTGGGGGACACAGAGAGGTCGGCGCCGCCTTTCTCAACCTCGGCCAGAAGCCTCGCCGCTTGGCGGCTACTAGACACGCCCAGCTTCCTCCGCGCGTCACGAAGCCGCTCATTGATGGTGTGGACCGAAAGCCCAAGGCTGGCGGCGATTGACTTGATGTCATGGCCGCCAAGGAGGAGTCTCAGCGCCTCCTTTTCGCGCTCGCTCAGAGATTGCATCCCTTCGCTCATAGGCTGCGCCTCCACGGCAACTGACCAAGTTCCACCTGGGGATCCCACCTATCCTGCACGTGACACGAGACCCCGCTAGGAGGTCCGGCTAATGTCCATTTTCAAGTTCATCGAGCATCAGCGGCCGCTTCCCCCCTCTCGGCCATCTGGGCGATCCGCTTGCCGGCGCCACGATACTCATGCGCCTCAATGGCCACCTGGCGCCACTTCCGAACGTTGTCATCACTTACCGCCCTCTCGATCCAGCACGCTGCGCACGCTCTGGATGGCCGAGGAACTCGACTTACCCTAGGTTGAGCTGGGCGGAGGAGTGTCGATGGTCACTTTGATTCTGGCGCTGTTGATCGGGTTTGCATGGTGGGCGCCCGACAGCGGGTTCGGGCGGACAGCGAACCGAGCGGTAATGGCGGGTCTTAGGCGACTCGCCTCCATTCGACCGCTGACGATGGTCTGCTTCGGCCTGATCGTCGTCGCATTCGCCGGTTTGATCGTCTATGGCCAGTTGGACGGACTGATCATAGCCGGGCCGGCCGCGCCCGAGACGTTCGCCGTCTTTCTCTCGATCGACGTCGGGTTGGCGGTGGAGGTCCTGGTAGTCGCCTGGTGGGCGGCACGAAGGCGCGAACTCAACGCCATCGTTAAGTGGATCACGGCGCTCAGGCGCTCAGCGGCGCGGCGGGCCATTGCCCGACGTTCCTCGCGTCGTCGTCGGTCCCGCAGCACCGCACGCCCCTCCGTCAAAGACGATCCCGAACGACCTGAATGGGAAGAGTTCTGGCTTGCGCCTCGATGGGCGGCCTGAACGTCCGCAATCCACGCCGTCGACACTTTGGCGCGTCTGCTCTTCGTCCGACCGCCAAGCTTGGGCGCAGAGTCAGAATGGCGCCACAAGCGGAAGTTGGCTCTAGGCCGAATAGCGGACCTAAGTGCCTCTCCTGTTTAGAGCCCGAGCTCTGCCGCGCCAATTTCGCCGGCGACCGTTCCTTCGATGAGCTGGAGGCGGGCGGCGACCTCGTCGCCCACGACCGCCCTGGCCAGATCGAGCATCTGCGGCGAGGGATCGACGCCGACGAAGCGCCAGCCGGGCCCCAGGCGCGCGAGGGCGCGGGTGTCGAGCCCGCCGCCGGCGCCGACCACCAGCACCTGGCCGTCCGCCGGGACCGCCTCGGCCAGCAGCACGCCCGCCATCTGCAGCACCCCCGCATGGCCAGGCATGAAGGCGGGCGGGCCCTGCTCCACATAGCGGGACACGAACTCGGGGTCTGCGAAGTAGCGATCGAATCCGGACATGGGCGTCAGGCTCCCAGGCGTGAACGCGAAGCCGGGCCGCCGCCGGCCGTGGCGGCTCATATGTTACATTATAACAACTAGTGTCAAGGCCGCGGCCTTGACGCACGGGCTGGAGCCGGGTCGCCGAAGAGGGGCGGCGGTCCGGCCGCTAGGACGGTGGGGTCCAGGGATTGGCCCGCCTCCACGCGTGCACGCGCAGGACCGCCAAGGCTATCAGGGCGAGGGAAACCGCGAAGTAGAGCGCCATGCCGATGAAGGCCATCGGCAGCAAGGCCTCTCCCATCGCGCCCCGCAACAGGGCGAGCGAGAGTACGAAAGCCAGGGTCAGCGCGAACACGCCGGTCAGGATCGCGCCCGAGCCAGAGCGGCGATGGGCTTCGCCTTCCCAGGCCCTCCAGGAGCTCAGATTGGTCGGGTTCTTCAAGGCTCGCACGTCTTGCATGGCCACGCCTCCAAGCCTGCCCGCGTCATAGCACACCGTCCCGCCCAGGTCCCGCGCCCCTCCCCCTGCGCCGTCCGGGCGCCGCGGGAAGGAGGCAAGCCCAGGCCGCACAGCCGGCTTGCCGGCGGCGCGGGCGCGAGGGATCATCGAGCCATGACCAAGTATCTGATCTCCTTCCCCAGCGAGGCCATGGTGGTGACGCCCGAGGAGCTGCCCGCCGTGGCGCACGCGGCGCACGCGGTGATCGAGGAGGCCAAGGCGGCAGGGGTCTATGTGTTCGGCGGCGGGATCAACGAGCAGGTCGAGCCGGTGCTGGTCGCCGCCGACGGCCAGGTCTCGCCCAAGACCTATCCGGGCAGCCGGCTGAAGGGCGGCTACACGGTGCTGGAGCTGCCCACGCGGGAGGCGGCCGTGGAGTGGGCGCGCAAGATCGCGCACGCCTGCCGCTGCGCTCAGGAACTGCGCGAGTTCATGTACGACCCGGCGAGCTAGGCGCCGAGCCATGAAGGCCGCTCACCCTTGGATGGGGATGAGCGCGGGTCCCGGCGCCGGGGCTCAGGGCGCCTTCCAGGGGCGCAGGTCGACGTCCAGGCTGCTCGGGTGGACCGGCGAGCGGGAGACGACCCAGGCCTCGGGACGGCCCTGCGAGTACCTGCGGAAGGCGCTGGCGTCGGCGCCGGCCAAGCTGAGCCTCAGGCGATGGCCCTTCTTCAGCAGGGCGGCGATCGGGAAGGTGGGGAACGCCACCTCGACGGTTTCCCCGGGCGGCATGGGCCGCCCGTCGGCGCGGCTGAAGGTCTTCACCGGCTCGGCCTGGACATAGGGCGCGGCGCCTGGCTCGGCGGTCTTGCGATGCACCGCCCGGAACAGCCCCTCAGTGAGGTAGGTCACGCGCCCATCAGGCGCCACGTCCTCGAGATAGGCGTGAAAGGCCGGGTCGGCGGTCGCCGTCGCCACGAACAGGCGCACCGCGGGCGTCCCGACCAGCTCCATGTCGGCCTCGAAGGGCGGGGAGGTGTAGGTCAGCAGGGCCGCATCGGCCTCGCGCCGGTCGCCGTAAGCGGCGGGGGCGCCGATCTGGGTGGTCCAGCGGGTGGCCTGGCCGCTGCTGGCCGAGAAGTCGACGGCGTAGAGGTCCTGGCCGGCGGAGGCCGGCGCCGTCCTCTGCAGGCCGCCGCCGGGGGCGAAGTAGAAGCTCGTACGCGTCACGTCGCCGGGCGGCCACTGTGCGGTCGTGCGCCAGGCCCGCGCCCCCAGCACGTAGTAGTGGATCACCCGCTCCACCGGCTCGCCGGCTCGGACCCTCGCAAGGAAGCCGCTGATCGCCCGCCACTGCTCGTCGAAGGCCGGCGACGGCGCAGATTCCCCGGGGAAGAACGGGTCGGTGAGGTGCTCGCCGGAATGGTTGTGCGCGGTGATCCACACCTCCATTGGCACGCCGGGCAGAGAGCGGTAGCGGGCCAGGGTTCCCTGGGCGGTGCCCGCGTCCATCCAGCTCGCCCAGTACTGCACCGGAACCGCCTGGCGCGCGATGGCGGCCAGGCGCGATGCGGGACTGGAGCCCAGCATGCTGTAGCCGTTGGCCCCCGGGTCGTCGCGGAACTCGGCGTTTGTGTAGTCGTCGGGCTTCCAGTGGCGGCGATCGGCCATCGCCTGGCGCAGGATCGTAAAGTCGGGATCGTCGTCCACCGGCTGCAGGCGCGGCCAGAGCTTGGGGCAATCCTCGACGCGCGCGCGGCAGTCCAGGCCCGCGGCGGGGTCGGACGATTTGCCGAAGTCGCGAAGCAGGGTGTCGCCGCCCCACTGGCTCATCATGAAGTCGTTGGCCACGCCGCCCGGGGCGAACAGGTCGAGGTAGGCGTCGAAGTCGCTCTGGCGGATCACCGCGCCGGTCAGGCGCTCCGTGGAGGCGGTCGCCAGGTCGGCGGTGTCGGCCATGTAGGAGACCCCGGTGGTGAACACCTCGCCGTTGGACCAGGGCTGGGCGCGCAGGCGCCTGATCAGCTCGTCCATGTCGGCGATCTCCTCGGGGCCGAGCTCCACCTGCCGGTCGCCGAAGGACGAGGTGGACCCGCGGGTGTCGACCACGGCGACGACGTAGCCCTGGGCGACCAGCTCGCGATAGCGGCCCGCCTCGCCGTAGGCGAAGACGCCGGCGCGGCCGTAGCGGGTCTGGATGAGGATGGTCGGCCGCCGCGGCCCTGCGGCGCCCCCCTCGGGAAACCAGAGGCTCAGCGCAAGCCGCACGCCGTCGCGCATGGGCAGATAGTACGACTGGTCCGCGGCCGCAGGCCGCGCCGCCGCCACGGCCTCGGCCTCGGCGGCCTCCGCCGGACCGGCGGCCAGGGCGGCGAGCATCACCGCCGCAGCCGCGCCGCGCCATAGCCGATTGCGTCCATCCCTCATCGGATCCCCTCCCCGGCGGCTCCGGGCCGCGTCGCTTAATTGAGATTGATCTCATTTTCTGGCGCGATCAACCCCCAAGGGCGAGGCGGTTCGCCGACCCGCGGTTTTCGCCTGATTGACAGCTTCGTGAATTGATGGGCTGTATATTGAGACTGATCTCATATTTGAAATTTGGGGGTGGAATGCGCATCAACTGGCTGTTGACCGGAGCGAGCGTGCTGGTTCTGGCGGGCTCGCCCGCGCTGGCGCAGGACGAACCGACGGCGATCGAGGAGATCGTCGTCACCGCCCGCAAGCGGGCGGAGAACCTGCAGGACATCCCGATTTCGATCACGGCCGTGACGGCCGAGACCATGGAGCGCGCAGGGCTGGCGGACATCGCCGACGTGGCGCGCCGCACGCCCGGCCTGCAGTACGGCGACTTCGGGGACCTGAAGCTCTCCCCGACGTCCCTGCGCGGCGTCGTCGGCAGCGCCGGCTCGGCCGGCGCGGACCCGGCGGTGGGCTATTATGTGGACGAGGTGTTCGTCGGCCAGGGCGCGGGCGCCAACCTCGACCTCTACGACATCGACCGGGTGGAGGTGCTGCGCGGGCCCCAGGGCACGCTCTACGGGCGCAACACCATCGGCGGCGTCATCAGCATCGCCACCAAGCGCCCGAGCGACACGCTTGAGGCCTCCGCCGTCGTGGAGGCGGGCAACTTCGACTATCGCCGCATCGGCGCCTCCGTCTCGGGACCGATTGTGCCGGGCGCGGTGAGCGGGAAGATCGCGGCGAGCCACAAGTCGCGCAGCGGCTACGAGCACAACGAGCTGCTGAACCGCGACGTGAACGACGACCAGGCCTGGTCCGTGCGCGGCCAGCTCCTGTTCGACATCGGCGAGGACACCAGCCTGCTGCTGACCGCCGACCACAACGAGGCGGACAACGAGCCCCTCGTGTTCGAGACGCTGGTCTACAACGACGCGGCCCTCGCGCCGATCCTGCTGGGCGCCTACGGCCTCAACCGCAACGCCGACCCCTTCGACCGCACGGTCCAGGCGGACACGGTCACCACCGAGACCCTGGACGCCTCGGGCGTGGCCGCGACCTTCAAGACCAAGGTCGGGGCGTTCAACGTCACCAACGTCGCCTCCTATCGCCGCCACGAGTACTACAGCCGGACCGACACCGACCGCTCGGCCCTGAGGATGGCCTACGACGGCGACCCCGAGCGCGTCTGGCGCTGGTCGGAGGAGCTGCGGATCGACACCTCGACCGGCCCGATCGACTGGCTGGCCGGCCTCTACTACTTCCGCCAGAACTCCAGGAACCAGAGCTACATCGAGATCGGCGCGGACCTCGCCGATCTCTTCGGCGACGCCTCGCTCACAGGGACGCTGGCCGGCTCGAACGGCGAACTCGACACCACCAGCACCGCCGTGTTCGCCAGCGCCACCTGGGCCGTCACCGACCGCCTCGACCTGACGGCGGGGGGCCGCTACACGCGCGACGAGAAGAAGATCCACTACACCCAGGACGACCCGCTCGCGATCCTCGGCGGCGACGCGGACATCCGCGCCAGCGACGAATGGAGCGAGTTCACGCCCAACGCCAACATCCGCTTCAAGTTCTCGCCCGACGTCATGGCCTATGCGACCGCGAGCAAGGGCTTCAAGAGCGGCGGCTTCAACGACGCCCTGGGCGACGCCAACGGCATCGCCTTCGGACCTGAGTCGCTGTGGAACTACGAGGCGGGCGTGAAGGCTTCGCTCTTCGACAGGCGCGCCGTGCTCAACGCGGCCGTCTTCTACATGAAGTGGGACGACATCCAGATCTCGCAGGACAACCCCGTCACGGCGATCTACGACCCGATCATCCTGAACGGCGGCGCGGCGCACACCCAGGGCGTGGAGTTCGAACTGACCGCCCGCCCGACCTCGCGGCTCGACATCGGGGCCAACCTGTCGGTGCAGGAAGCCCGCTACGACGAAGGGGCCCTTCCCGACGGGGCGCCGCTGCGCAACATCCCCTACGCGCCGAACTACACCGGCATGGTCTCGGCCGACTACCGCGTCCCGCTCGCCGGGGTCGGCGAACTGTCCTTCTATGGCGAGTACGAAGCCCGCGGCCGCTCCTACCTGACCGCGAACAACGATCCGGACGGGCGGGTCTCGCCCTATGGCCTGGTCAATCTGCGGATCTCGCTCGAATCGGAGGACGGCCGCTGGCGCCTGGCGCTGTGGGGCAAGAACCTGACGGACGAGGTCTACAAGCAGCGCCTGTTCGACCTGGCCAACCAGGACCTGGTGGGCCAGAAGTTCATCATCCTCGGGGCGCCCAAGACCTACGGCCTGGAGCTGAAGGTCAGCTATTGAGGCGGTGCGGCGGCGGAGCTCCGGGCTCCGCCGCCAGCCCTCAGGACCAGGCGGCCGCCACGCGCGCCAAGGTCTCGGCGTCCAGCGCCGCTTCCATGCACAGCCCGGCCTCCCGCGCGAGGGCTTCCTCCAGACGTGGTCCGACCGCCTGGGCCCGGGCGGCCTTGAACCGCCGGCGCGAGGCCGCCGGCAGGGCCAGGAGACGCCCGCACAGCGCCTCGACCGCGCCGTCCAGCTCTGCGGGGGGAACCATGGCCGCGGCCACGCCCGCCGAGAAGAGTTCGGCGGCGCCGATCCGCCGCCCCAGCCACAGCATCTCGGCCGCCCGCGCCGGACCCAGGCGCTCCTCGAGGAGGATGGAGGCGCCGCCGGTGGGAAACAGGCCATGGGCCGCCTCCGGGCAGAACATCACCGCATCCTCGGCCAGGACCAGGAAGTCGGCGTTGAGCGGCCAGGCCGCGGCCCCGCCGACGATCCAGCCCTGGGCGGCGCAGACCACCGGCTTGGGGCCGAGCTGGATCAGCCGGGTCACGGCCTGAAGCCCTTCGATGAAGGCCGTGGCCTCGTCCCGGCTCTTGGCCCCGGCCCCGAACTCCACGAGGTCGTCGCCGGCGCAGAACGCCCGCCCGGCGCCAGCCAGGACCGCCACCTGGATCTCGTCGCCGTCCATGGCCCGGGCGAGGGCCTCGACCAGGCCGAAGACCAGGCCGGTGTTGATCGCGTTCAGCCGTTCGGGCCGGTTGAGGGTGATGCGCGCGACCGGGCCGCGCGCCTCGTAGAGCACCGCTGTCATGTCAGGCTTCCCCGGCGGCGCGGCGCTTGAGGGTCACCTTGTCGATCTTGCCGATCGGCAGGAGCGGCAGCTGGGGATCGACGACGAAGCGCTTGGGCACCTTGTAGTTGGCGAGGTGCGCGCGACAGTGGGCTTCGAGCTCGGCCAGATCCACCACTGCGCGCGGCTCGACGTAGGCCACGCCGATCTCCTGCCACACCGGATCGGGCGCCGACACCACGGCCGCCTGGGCGATCGCCGGATGCGCCTCCAGGACCATCTCGACCTCGCGAGGGTAGACGTTGTAGCCGCCGGACTTGAACATCTCCTTCAGCCGTCCGGAGATGCGGTAGCGGCCGTCCGGGCGCTGGACGGCGAGGTCGCCGGTGCGGAAGAAGCCGTCCTCGGTGAAGGCCTGGGCCGTCGCCTCCGGCCGGCGCCAGTAGCCCAGGAGGTTGTAGCCAGAGCGGGCCTGGATCTCGCCTTCCTGGCCGGGCGCCGCCAAGCGGCCCTCGGCGTCGACCAGGCGCACCTCCACCCCGGGGAACGCCTCGCCCACCGAGCCGGAAAGGATGTCGATGTCCGAGGTGGGCGTGACCACGGTGATGGCGCTGGTGGTCTCGGTCATGCCGTAGTTGGTGGCCATCAGCGGCTGGATCTCCTGCAGCCGCCGGATCAGCTCGACCGGCATGGCCGCGCCGCCCCACATGATGATCTGGACCGCCGAGAGGTCGTAGTCCGCGAAGTCCGGCAGGCTCACCTGCATCTGGAAGACGCTGGGCACCGAGCCCCAGAGCGTGACGCGCTCCCGGACCATCAGGTCCAGGCACCCGGCCGGGTCGAACTGCTCCATGAAGATCAGGCCGCCGCCCGCGACCACGCAGGGCATGGAGCAGTCGATGACGCAGCCCACGTGGTTGATCGGGAAGTAGTTCACCACCCGGAAGGGATCGACCGGCCACAGCCGGTTCAGCTCAAGGCAGAAGCGCGCGATGCCGTCGTGGTGCAGCAGCGCTCCCTTGGGGGTCCCGGTGGAGCCGGAGGTGTAGACGATCAGGCACGGATCGCGCCCGCCGCAGGCCGCCCGCGCGGCGGCCAGCTGCCGGTCGGACACCTGCGCGCCGGCCGCCAGGAAGTCGGCCATGGTCTCCACGCCCTTCGCCGCGGGCTCCCCGGCGAAGGCGACGACCCGCCGGGGCCCGCCGTCCAGTGCGGCGAGGGCGGCGATGTCGGATTCGTAGTTCCGATCCTCGATGCTCGTGCGGGCGAGGAGGACCGCAGGCATGGCGTCGGTGACCACGTGGGTGAGCTCACCGATCCGGTAGCGCGGGTTGAGCCCGACCCAGATGGCGCCGATCGAGGCGGTCGCCAGGAAGGCGACGAGGAAGTCCGGGTGCGGCGTCTGCAGGGTGGCCACACGATCGCCCTTGCCCACGCCGGCCGCCAGCAGGGCGCGCGCCAGTTCGTCGATCGAACGGCTGAGCTGGGCGTAGGTGACGCGCATGTCTCCGAGCACCGCCGCCTCGGCTTCGGGCGTGCGCTCCGCCCACCAGGAGACGTAGTCGCTGATGCGCGGGAGGAGGGGCGGCGTGAGGCTCATGCGATTGCGACCTTCTTCTGGGCGCCCGCGAGGGCGAGGAACGGCAGCGATCCGAGGGCCAGCGCCCCAGGACCGATCATGACGAACGGAGCCAGGCGCGCGGCCTCTCCGTGGAGGGCGGCCAGGGCGAGGCCCACGACCCCCGGCCCGAAGGCCAGGCCGAGCTTCTCCGTCGCGGTCCACACGCCGGTGAAGACGCCCTCGGCGCCGGCCTCGCCGGCTTCGGCGTGCACCAGATGGGCGACCAGGGTGTAAGGCAGCACCTGCAGCCCCGCGAAGGGCAGGCCGGCGAGGACGAAGGCGCCGAGGACGAGGGGCCAGCTGGCGCCGCCCGCGGCCAGCATGCCGACCAGGAAGGCGACCCCGGCGAAGACCACGGCGGCGAGCGCCAGGGCCCTCCCTTCGCCGAGGCGGCGCCCGGCGGCGGTCCACAGCGGCACGGCGAAGGCCGTCGTCCCGAGCATCGCGGCCATGGCGACGCCGATGTCCCCCTCCCCCCGGCCCCAGGCGTGGGTGACCAGGTAGGGCACGGAGGCGCTGAAGGCGCCCACCCCGGTGAGCTGGGCGACATAGGCGCCGATGAGGTAGCGGAACCTGCGGCTGCGCAGGGCTTCGGCAAGCTGGCGCGGCAGGCCGGGGGCGTCGACCCCCGCAGCGGCGTTGCGGTCGCGGCCGCGCATCATGGCCACCGGGCCGAGCATCGCTGCGCCGCACAGAAGGGCGATGACGACGGACATGGCCGCATAGCCCGCCCGCCCGCCCCCGAGCCGCTCCACCAGAATCGGCGCCAGGCCGGCGCCGGCGAGCACGCCGGCCATCACCACCACCATGCGCCACGACACCAGGCGCGCGCGCTCGGCCTCGTCCCCGGCGATCTCGGCGGGAAGCGCGGCGTAGGGGACGGCGAACAGGGAATAGACCGTCGCCAGGGCGAAGTAGCTGAGGCCGGTCCAGGCGATCAGGGCCGCCGGGGCCAGGGGCGGCGGCGAGAAGACCGCGACGAAGGCCACGACGACGCCGAGAAGGCCGGCAAGGAGGAAGGGCCGCCTTCGGCCGAAGCGGCTGCGCGTGCGGTCCGACCAGGCGCCGACGAACGGATCCCAGACGATCGACCAGAGCTTGGGCGCCGTGATCAGCAGGGCCGCCGCCCCCGAAGCGATCCCCAGGGTCTCGGTGCAGAAATACAGCAGGAGGACCGTGGGAACCGTCGAGAACACGCCGGTGCCCAGCGAGCCTGCCGAATAGGCCAGGACCTGGGCGCGCGAGAGGCGGCGCAGGCTCATCGGCTCAATGCGTCTCTGCCGGCGGCACCCACAAGGAGAGCCAGTCGGCCACCAGGGCCGGACGTTCGGCGCCCTCGATTTCGACGACGCAGCCGAAGCTGGTCAGCCAGCGCCCCTTCTCGTCCTGGACCTGGCGCAGCTTGGTGAACCGCCCGCGTATGCGCGAGCCGGTGGGCACGGGAGCCACGAACCGCAGGCGGTCGAAGCCGTAGTTCAGGTAGTACCCCTGGCCGGCGGCCTCATGGTTGGGCTGGGTCCGCAGCGCCGAATGGAGCAGGTGGGTGAGGAGCGACACCGTCAGGAAGCCGAAGGCGATCGTGCCGCCGAACGGACCGTTCGCGGCGGCCCAGGCCGGATCGACGTGCATGGGGTCCGGGTCGCGCGTGGCCGCGCCGAAGGCGTCCACCATGTCCTGGTCGACGAGCACCCACTCCGAGACGCCCACCTCCGCATCAAGAGGGAGTGAAAGGACGGTGTCCTGAAGGGACGCTGCGGACATGGGAGGAGCCTCACTGGTTTGTAATTTTCTGAGATTGAACTCAATTTTTTGTTTTCGTCAATGCAAGCTATGCTGGCGGCTTCGGAAGGAGCCCCATGCAGTTCTCGTACATTCAGCATCTGGAAGACGAACTCCGCGACCGCCCCGCCAAGCAGAAAGGGCAGCGGACGCGGGAACGGCTGAAGATCGCCACGGCCAAGATGCTCGAGCAACGCGGCTACCACGCGATGCGCGTGACCGACGTCACCGAGTGCGCCGGCGTCGCGGAAGGCTCGTTCTACGTCTATTTCAAGGACAAGACCGACGCGTCCCTCACCGTGCTGACGGGCCTGATCGACCATTTCATGGGGCTGCAGGCGAGCGGCGAACGGGGCGCCACCGCCTTCGAGGCGATTCGCGCCGACAACAGGAAGTGGCTCGCCGTCGGCCGGGCGAACGCGGGCCTGATGCGCTGCATCTTCCAGCTCGCCGACGAGGTCCCCGAGTTCGCCGACCTGTCGCAGCGGACCAATCGAAGCTGGTTCCTTCGCGTCACCCAGAGCGCCATGCGCCGCCGGCCGGGCGACGTCGACGAGGCAGCGGTGATGCTCGTGGTCTACATGCTGGGCGCGATGATGGACGACCTGCTGCGCAAGCTGAGCGTCTATCCGGACCGCGAGTTCCTGGCGCTCATCGAGGCCCTTGGGCTGGACGACGACATGGTCGCCGACGCCGCGAGCCTGGCCTGGCTGCGCGTCCTCTATCCCGACGCCCCCGAGCCGGAGAACCTGCCCGGCCCGATCGTCGCGCTCTCCCGCTGGCTGTTCGGCTCGGCCGCCCGTCCCCCCGCGACGGGCTGAGCGCCGCGCCCGACGCCGCGTCTGGACGACAGGAGAGGATGCCTCTAAAGCTGACCTGAATTAAATATGAGGTCAGTTTCATGAACCGCGTGCGGCGCGTGCTGATCGCCAATCGGGGAGAGATCGCCTGCCGGATCGCGCGGGCCTGCCGATCCCTGGAGCTGGAGAGCGTGGCGGTCTTCTCCGAGGCGGACCGCGGGGCGCTGCACGTGGAGGCGGCGGACTTCGCCGAAGCCATCGGGCCTGCGCCGCCGGCGCAGTCCTATCTGGACGTCGAGCGCATCCTCGGCGCGGCGCGCCGAAGCGGCGCGGACGCCGTGCATCCGGGATACGGCTTCCTGTCGGAGAACGCCGCGTTCGCCGAGGCCGTGCTCGCCGCGGGCCTCACCTGGATCGGCCCCTCCCCCGCCTGCATCCGCGCGATGGGCGACAAGCTGAATGCGCGCAATGCCGCGGAGGCGGCGGGCGTTCCCGTGCTTCCCGGCCGGGAACTGCGCTCGGCCGAGCCGGCGGAGCTCGAGGCCGCCATCTCGACCATAGGCTTTCCGGCGCTTCTGAAGGCCGCCGGCGGCGGCGGGGGCATGGGCATGCAGGTCGTCGAGACCGCCGTGGCGCTGGCCGCCGGGGTTCCGCGCCTGATGGACCTGGCTCGCCGCAACTTCGCAGTTCCTTCGGTCTATCTGGAGCGGCTCGTGCGCCGGGCCCGCCATGTCGAGGTGCAGGTGTTCGGCGACGGGGCGGGCGACGCGATCCACCTCTTCGAGCGCGACTGCTCGCTGCAGCGCCGCTACCAGAAGATCATCGAGGAGAGCCCCGCGCCGCGCCTCGACCCCGCCCTGCGCGAGCGCCTGGGGCTGGCAGCGGTCCGCCTGGCGCGCAGCCAGGCCTACGCCGGGGCCCGCACCGTCGAGTTCCTGCTCGACGCGGACACCGGCGACTTCTTCTTTCTGGAGATGAACACGCGCATCCAGGTCGAGCACGGCGTGACCGAGATGGTGACGGGCCTGGACCTCGTGCAGATGCAGATCGCCTGCGCCGAGGGCGGCCTTCGCCTGCCGTCCCAGGCCGAGGTGAAGATCCAGGGCCACGCGGTCGAGTGCCGGCTCTACGCGGAGGACCCCGCCCGCGGTTTCCGCCCCTCGCCCGGGCTGCTCGAGACGTTCACGCCGCCGGCCGGCGAGGGGCTGCGGATCGAGAGCGGCTACCGCAGCGGAGACCGGATTTCTCCCTTCTACGACCCCATGATCGCCAAGATCATCGCCCACGGCCCGACCCGCACGGCCGCCTTCCAGCGCATGCAGGGCGCGCTCCAGGGGCTTCAGGTCCGCGGCGTGGCCACCAACCTCGACTTCCTGCGCCGGCTCGCCGCCTGGCCCGCCATCCTCGCGGGCGAGACGGACACCCGTCTGGCCGAGTCCCTCGCCGCCGCCCCGGACGGGGCGAATGCATCAACGGAGACTGCAAGATGAAGATCGTCGTCAGGTCGGACATGGCCGCAACCGTGCTGCGGATCGAGGCGGCGCCAGGGGCGGAGGTCGGCGAGGACGACGCCCTGGTGGTGCTCGAAGCCATGAAGATGGAGCTGCCGGTCCTGGCGGGCGCCGCCGGCCGCGTCGCCGCGATCCACGTGGAGGAGGGCCAGGTGGTCGAGGAGGACCAGCCGCTGGTCACCCTGGAGGCCCAAAGGTGAGCGAAGACGCCGAGGGCTGGGCGCCCGAGATCGCCGAACTGCGCCGCCTGCAGGGGCTGGCCGCCGAGATGGGCGGGGCCGACAAGGTCGCGCTGCAGCACGCCAAGGGCAAGCTGTCGGTGCGCGAGCGCATCGCCAGCCTGCTCGATCCCGGGACCTTCCGCGAGGTCGGCTCGATCACGGGGCAGGCCCAGTACGATGCGGACGGGCGGGTGACCGCCTTCACCCCGGCCAACAGCATCTTCGGCCGAGGCCGCATCGACGGCCGCGACGTGGTCGTCTACGGCGACGACTTCACCGTCCGGGGCGGATCGTCCGAGGCCGCCATCCATGAGAAGCAGGCCCAGGCCGAGGCCATGGCGGGCGAACTGCGGCTGCCGATCGTGCGGCTGATCGACGGCAGCGGCGGCGGCGGCTCGGTGCGGGAGGTCGAGCGCACGGGCTACACCTATGTCCCGACGATCCATGGCTGGGAGGGGCTGACCGCCAACCTGTCGACCGTGCCGGTCATCTGCCTGGGCCTGGGTCCGGTCGCCGGCCTCGGGGCGGCGCGGCTGGTCTCGGGCCACTACACAGTCCTGCTGCGCGAGACCGGCTTCATGTTCGCCGCCGGCCCGGCGATCGTTTCGGCCCTGGGAACCCCAGTGACCAAGGAGGACCTCGGCGGGGCGATGGTTCACGCCCGCAGCGGGGCGGTGGACGACGTCGCCGACGACGAGGCCGACGCCTTCGCCAAGGCGCGGCGGTTCCTGTCCTACCTGCCGGCGTCCACCCACAGCGCGGCGGAACGGGGGCCAGCGCTCGATCCCCCCGACCGGCGCGACCCGTGGCTGGACCGCGCGGCGCCCCGGGACAGACGCAAGGTCTATCCCATGCGCCGCGTCATCGGCGCGGTGGTCGACGAGGGCTCGTTCTTCGAGATCGGCCGCCATTGGGGCAAGTCGGTCATCACCGGCCTGGCGCGGCTGGACGGCTGGCCCGTGGCGATCCTCGCCAGCGACCCGATGATCTACGGCGGCGGCTGGACGGCGGCGGCCTGCGACAAGCTCGTGCGGTTCGTCGAACTGGCCGAGACCTTCCACCTGCCGGTGGTCCACCTGGTGGACATCCCCGGCGTGGTGATCGGGGTCCAGGCGGAGAAGGAAGGCACGATCCGTCACGCCGCCCGAGCCCTGACCAGCGTCTACCAGGCGCGCACCCCCTGGTGCACCGTCATCATACGCAAGGCCTTCGGCGTGGCCGCGGCCGGCATGTGCGACCACACCCGGTTCCGCTACCGCTACGCCTGGCCCTCCGGCGACTGGGGCTCGCTGCCGATCGAAGGCGGCGTGGACGCGGCCTACAAGGCCGAACTCGAGGCCGCCGACGATCCCCAGGCGGCGCGGGCGGCGATCGAGCAGCGGCTGAACGCGGTCCGCTCCCCGTTCCGAACGGCCGCGAAGTTCCTGGTCGAGGAAATCATCGCGCCCCAGGACACCCGTCCGCTGCTCTGCGAGTTCGCCCGCCTGGCCGCCCCCCTGAGGGACCCGGTTCCGGCGCGGTTCGGCTTCCGCCCCTGACGCGCCTGAACGGCGCGGCCGTCCGGGGCCGCCAGCCGCCTAGAGCCGCCGGAAGATGGTGTTGGCGACCTGGGCCAGGGGCAGGTCCACCCCGGCGATGGTTTCGGAGTGGCCGATGAACAGGTGGCCGCCCGGCTTCAGGCGCTCGCACAGGCGCTGCAGCACCCCCGCCTGGGTCGGCTTGTCGAAGTAGATCATGACGTTGCGGCAGAAGATGAGATCGTACGGCTCGCCGACCGGGTAGCTGGGGTCCATGAGGTTCAGCCGCGCGAAGCCGACCTTCGACCTGAGGTCGGGATGGATGCGCACCTGCGGCTGCCCCGGATCGACCGCGGGCATGACATAGCGGCGGCGAAGGTGCGGCGGCACGGGCGCCGTCATCTCCTCATGGAAGACGCCGGCCTGGGCGGTCGTGAGCACGTCGGTGCTGAGGTCCGTGGCCAGGATGAAGTAGTCGAACGGGCGCGACTGGGCGGCGAAGTGGTCGAGAACCATGGCCAGGGTGTAGGGCTCGGCGCCCGTGGAGCAGGCCGCGCTCCAGGCGCGGACGGCCTGCGTCCCCTGCCGAACGCTGGCGGGCAGGATCACCTCGGACAGATAGTCGAAGTGCCGGGCTTCCCTGAAGAAGTCGGTCTTGTTGGTGGTCACCGCGTCGATGAGGTGGACGGTCTCCTCCTCGAGCGCGCCGCCCTCGAACAGGAAGTGGCAGTAGTCGTCGAAGCTGGCGGCGCCCGTCGCCCGCAGCCGGCGGCGCAGGCGGCCTTCCAGCATGGTCTTCTTGGTCGGCGGCATCTTGATGCCGCTGTAGTCGTGGATGAAGCGAGCCAGCCGGTTGAAGTTGCGTTGGCTCATGCGGTCGCTGATCGCCGGCGCAAGATTGCGGGCTAGGTCTGACACGGGAAGCTTCCTGGTTACCAGCCGCCCGCCGACGCGCTCGTGGCGCCGGCGGGGGCCTGCGGGCTCATGCTGCGAACGTCTGCTCGGCCGCCGACTCCAGGCCGGCCGCCTCACGACTGGTGAACAGGCGGGCGATGTCGATGAGCACGACGAAGCCCTGCTCCCTGCGCACGACGCCGGCGATGTATTCGGAGCGCCAGGGCACGCCGATCTCCGGGGCCGGCTCGATCTGGTCGGACTGGATGGCGATGACCTCGTGAACGCGGTCCGCGACCAGCCCCAGACTGAGCACGCGGTCCTGCAGCGGCGCGTCCAGGACGATGATGCGCGTCTGCAGCGTCGGCGCGGCGGCGGGCAGGCCCAGGCGGACCCGCAGGTCCACCGTGGGCACGCCGCGGCCGCGCACATCCGTCAGCCCCAGGAGATAGGCGGGGCCGTTGGGGATCCTGAACGCCTCGCGGTAGTCCAGGATCTCGCGCACCAGGCTGACGGGGGCGGCGAAGGTCTCCGCCCCGACGCCGAAGGTGACGTACTGCGCCTCGGCCCCGGCGGACATCAGCCCGCCTCCCGGAAGTTCACGTCGTCGGCGTCCGGCCCGCCCATGGTCATGTCCAGGGCGAACCCGCTCACGCGCGCCTGCTGTTCGGCGACGGTGTTCCGCGGCGCGGCCTTGGCGGCGGGCTTGGCCCGGGCCGTGGCGGCCGGGCGCGGCTTGGCCGCGGCCATCCGGGCCATCTGCCCCGCCGGCCGGGCGGCCTTGGCGTCGGTCTTGAAGTAGGCGATGGAGGTCTGCAGCTCCTCGGCCTGGGCGGCCAGCTCCTCGGAGGTCGTCGACATCTGCTCGGAGGCGCTGGCGTTCTGCTGGGTCACCTTGTCGAGCTGCTGGATGGCGTCGTTGATCTGGCCGGCGCCCATGTCCTGCTCGCGGCAGGCTGCGCTGATCTCGGCCACCAGTTCGGCGGTCTTGCGGATGTCCGGCACCAGGCTCGACAGCATCTCGCCCGCGGACGTGGCCGCCTTCACCGTCTCCGAGGACACCGCCCCGATCTCCGCCGCCGCCGTCTGGCTGCGCTCGGCCAGCTTGCGCACCTCCGAGGCCACCACGGCGAAGCCCTTGCCGTGCTCGCCGGCCCGCGCCGCCTCCACCGCCGCGTTCAGCGCCAGAAGGTCGGTCTGGCGGGCGATCTCCTGCACGATGGTGATCTTCTCGGCGATCGTCTGCATCGCGCTCACCGCGCGGGCCACCGCCTCGCCCGAGGTCTCCGCGTCCTTCGCCGACTGGCGGGCGATCTTCTCGGTCTGGGCCGCGTTGTCGGCGTTCTGCTTGATGTTCGCCGCCATCTCCTCCATCGAGGCCGAGGCCTGTTCGGCGGCGGCGGCCTGCTCGGTCGCCCCCTGCGAAAGCTGCTCGGCGCTGGCGGACATCTCCTGGCTGCCGGCCGAGACGTTGTCGGCCGCGGCGACGGCGTCGGCGACCACGCCCCGCAGGCGCTCGACCATCTGCTCAAGGGCCACGCCCAGGGTGTCCTTGTCCGACAGGGGCTTGGGCTGGACCATCAGGTCGCCGCCGGCGATCTGGTCGGCCACGGCGGCCGTCTCGCGCAGGTTCAGCACCATGCGGCGCAGGGACTGGCCAAGGACGTCCTTGTCGGACAGGGGCTTGGGCTCGACGCTCAGGTCGCCCAGGGCGATCTGGTCGGCCATGTGGGCGGTCGCCTTGAGGTTGTCGGTCATGCCGTTGAAGGTCTCGACCAGATCCTTGATCTCGTCGTTGCTCTTGACCACGACCCGCTGGTCGAGATCGCCGATGGCCACGGCGTTGGCCACCATCTTGAGACGGCCCAGGCCCTGGCTGACGCCGTAGGCGATCCAGAAGGCCGCACCGGCCGCGATCAGCAGGGCGACGAGGGCGGCCGCCACGAGCACGTTGCGCGCGTTGCGGTATTGGGCTTCGGCGTCTTCGGCGGCCTTGGTCATCCGCTCCTGGTTACGCTGGACCGAGGCCTCCATCAGGCTGCTCAGGTCGTCGGTCACCTTGCCTCCGCGGCCGGTGCTGAGGTCCAGAGCCTCGGCGTGCCGACCGGCCCTGGCCAGGCCCTGGATCTCGTCGTCGACTTCGGCGTACGCGTCGAAGGCCTTGAGAGCCTGCTCCCAGTCCGGTTTGCCCTGCACGCTCGCGTCGGCGTAGGCCTCTTCAAGCGTCTTCTTGAGGTCGGCGCGGGCCGTTTCACTGCGGTCGAGGTACTTCGCCAACTCCTCGGCGCTCTGCGACAGGAGGACCCCTTTCTGGGCGCGGTGAACGAGCAGCATTTGCTCTGTTGCGAGGTGGGCGCGGTTGAGCCGCTTCACCGGGCCATCGATCAGCCCACCCATCGCCTGGTTGATCTTGCCCAGACTGTAAATGCCGAAGCCGGCCGTGCCGGCCAGCAGCAGGATGACGGCCGCGAAGGCCGTCACCAGTTTTACCTTGATCGTGAAACGCATTGTGGCTTGCCCCCCAAGGTGCCGGTCAGAGACGAAGTTGCGACGCGGCGCCTGCGGCGGACGCGTCATTTCTGAAGGAGAAGAGCGCCTGGAGGTCAGGGACGACGACGACCTCGCCGTCGCGTCGCACCAGGCGGCGGATGAATTCGCTGGGCCAGCGCATGCCGACGCTCGGCGGCGCCTCGCTCGCGGCGAGTCCCAGGGCGGCGACCTCGCGCACCTTGTCCGTGCGCAACCCCACGAGCATGGCCTCGCCGTGGAGGTCGAGCTCGACGACCACGATGCGGCTGTCGAGGGATGCGGCGGCGGCCTCCATGCCGAACGCCAGGCGCAGATCCGCCAGGGGAATCACCTTGCCCCGGAAGTTGATGACGGAGCCGACCAGGCGCGAGGCGCCGGGGACCTCGGTCTCCGGCAGCAGGTCCAGGATCTCCTGGACGATCCCGGCCTCCAGGGCGAAGATCTCGCCGCCGAGTTCGAAGGTGAGCGCCTGCATCTCGCCGGCTTCGGTCGCAGTCATGCGCAGATCCTGTTCGGGGTTCATCCGGCGGCGCGCAGCTGCGCCTCCAGGCGTTGGCCGGCGGCCACCAGGTGCGGGACGTCCAGGATCAGCGCCACGCCGCCGTCGCCGAGGATCGTGGCGCCGGAGAAGGCGGAGACGTCGTCATGGAGCTTGGACAGCGACTTGATGACCGTCTGGTGGTCGCCGATGACCTGGTCCACCACCAGTCCCACCCGCTCCTCGCCCGTGGTGGCGACGACGACCTTCTGGTGGAGCTCGGGCGGCGTGCCCGTCTCGAACACGTCGCGCAGGCGCAGGTAGGGCACCAGGGCGTCGCGCAGGGAGATGAGGCTGCGGCCGCGGTGGCGCATGTCCTCGTCGAGCGGGAGCTCCAGGCATTCCTCGACCGCCGCGAGCGGGACGACGTAGCGGCCCTGGCCCACCCGCACGAGCAGTCCGTCGATGATCGCGAGCGTCAGGGGAATGCGCAGGGAGATCTCGGCGCCCTCGCCCGGGCGCGAGACGATGTCGATCGACCCCCGCAGGGCCTCGACCGTGCGCTTGACCACGTCCATGCCGACCCCGCGTCCCGAGAGGCTGGTGACGGCGGCGGCCGTGGAGAACCCCGGATGGAAGATCATCTGCAGGAGCTCGGCGTCGGCGATCGCGGCGCCGGGCTCCAGAAGGCCCTGCGCCTCGGCCCGGGCGCGCACGCGCTCCAGGTCGACGCCCCGGCCGTCGTCGCGGATGGAGATGACGACCTCCCCGCCCGCCTGGCGGGCCGACAGGCTCAGCCGCCCGGCCTCGGGCTTGCCCGCCGCCCGGCGCTCGGCCGGCGTCTCCAGGCCGTGGTCGGCGGAGTTGCGGATCAGGTGGACGAGCGGGTCGGCCAGGCGCTCCATCACCGTCTTGTCGACCTCGGTGCTCTCCCCCTCGGTCGTCAGCGAAATGGACTTGCCGGTTTCGCGGGCCAGGTCGTGGACCAGCCGCCGGAAGCGGCCGAACAGGGCGCCCACCGGCACCATGCGCAGCACCATCGTCGTGTCGCGCAACTCGCCCGACAGACGCTCGATCTCTTCGGCCACGGCGCGCAGGGCGAGGTCCTCGCTGGCGGCGGCGAGCTGGCTCAGGCGCGACTGGGCGATCACCAGTTCGCCGACCCGGTCCATCAGCTCGTCTAGCCGCTCGGCCGGCACCCGCACCGTATCGACCGCGGCGGCCGCAGGCCCGGCCTCGGCGACGGGGCCCGCCGCCGGGGCGGCCGAGGACGCGGGCTCGGCCTGGGGCTCGGGCTCGGGCTCGCGCGCCTCGTCCAGCGCCTCGATCTGAAGCTGCATGTCGTCGATCATGAAGACGAAGACGTCTTCGATCGCCGAGCGGGGCTGATCCGTCTCGAGCACCACGTCCCAGGCGACGTGGCACCGGGCGGCGTCGAGTTCGTCCAGCGGGGGGACCATGGAGGTGTCCGCCGTGACCTCGGCCGTCCCCAGCTCGCGCAGCTCGGCCAGCAGGGCCAGGGGGTTTGCGCCGTTGACGAGGGCGTTCGGCGGCAGGCTGAAGCGCACACGCCAGCGCGCCGGCCGGGCGGGCGTCGACGGGGCGGCGGAAGGCGCCTGCATCGCCGCGCCGAGCGCGGCCTCCAGCGCATCGAGAAGCCGGCGGCCCTCGACGGCCGCGGGATCGCCCGGGTGCTCCAGCAGGCGCCGCAGGTGGTCATTGGCCGACAGCGAGGCCGAGATGAGCTCCGCGGTCGCCGCGGCCTCGCCCTTGCGGACCCGGTCGAAGGCGCTCTCGCAATGGTGGGCGAACGCGGCGAGGTGATCGAAGCCGAACATGGCGCCCGACCCCTTCAGGGTGTGCAGCCCGCGGAACACCTCGTCGACGAGGTCGCGTGCGTCGGGCCGGGTCGAAAGGCTGAGAAGCCCCTCCTCGACCTTTCCCAGCAGATCGTGGGCCTCGGCCATGAACGCCGCGCGGGCTTCCTGATGGCTCATCGGTTCGGGACCTTTCCGGCGCTGCGCACGCGTTGGTCGGCGACGAAGGGCTGGGCCAGCCCGCCCGCGGCGCCACGGGCGCTGCGGATCGCCAGGTTAAGGCCGGCCGACGCCTCGACCGCCGGGATGGAAGCGCTCATGGCTCGCCGCGCTCGTGCAGCCAGAAGGCGCGGTCGAGCGGCCTGGCGGCCGTGACGAAGCCGCCGCGCTCCAGGACCTCGACCCAGCGGCCCTCGGCGCCGGCGGCGAGCTCCAGCCGCACGCCGCTGCGCTCGGCGAAGCGCCGGGCCGACTCCACGAGCTGGACGCCCGCGACGTCCACGTCCGAGCAGCCGGAAATGTCCAGAACGAAAGCCTTCGCCGCCCCAATGCGCGACACAAGGTCGCAAGTATAATTGTGACAAGTTCGGACGGTCAGCGGACCTTCAATTGCAACTCGCGCAGGCACGGCATTTTTAGATAACATCGTTGCGTCCCCCAACGCGCGGATATTCAATTCAGGGGAAGATAGTTGTTTCGGGCCCCATTAATTAAGCATGAACGTTGTATTTTATCGGGAATTGCCCCAAGTAGAACTACTTGGTATAACTTATGATATATGCCGTCGATCGGCGCCCCAGGACCCCAGCCCGCCGCTGAAGGCCGGCGAGGCTTGGCCGCGGGGGGCGGACGGGCCCCGGGGAGCGGGCTCAGTCGCGCGCGAGCGGCAGGAGCAGGCGAAGGAGCGCCCCGCCGCTCGGGCCGGGGACATGCTCGAGCCACCCGCCGTGGGCGACGGCGATCTGCCGCGCCAGGGTGAGGCCGACCCCCGAGCCGCCGGGCTTGGTGGTGTAGAAGGGCACGAACGCCGCCTCCGGGTCGGCCGAGGGCAGGCCCGGCCCATTGTCGGCGACGCCGAGGACCGCACGGTCGCCCTCCACGGTGCAGGACAGCTCGATCCGGGCGTCGGGGCGACCGCTCAGCGCCTCGCCAGCGTTGATCAGGAGATTCAGCAGCGCCTGCTCGAGAAGCCCGGCGTCGCCGGCGAGCTGCAGGCCCCGCGGCTCGGCGCGGCAGGCGAGGACGACCCCGCCGGGGGCCAGGATCGGGGCGGCGAGGCGCTCCAGGCGGGCGAGGAGGTCGGCGGCGGCGAAGCGCGCGACCTCGGCCGGCGGGGGCTGGGCCACGCGCCGGTAGCGCTCGACGAAGGCCATCAGGCCGGCGCTGCGGCGGGCGATCACCTCCACCACCTCGACGACCTCCTGCGTGTCGGGGCCCCCGCCGTCCTGGCCGAACCGTGCGAGGAGCCCCTCGGACAGGGAGCAGACCGGCGTCAGGGAGTTCATCATCTCGTGGGCGAGAACCCGCACGAGGTCGGTCTGGGCCTTGACCTCCACCGCGTCGAGTTCGCCGGCGACGAGCTGGAGCGACATCAGCCGGCGGCGGGGCTCGCCCGGCGCCTCGAAGGCGGCGACCTGGATCAGAACCGAGCGGCCGTCGGCCAGGCGGATCACATCGCGTCCCCCGGCCGGGAGGGCGGCGAGGCGGTCCAGGGCCTCGGCGCCGAAGGCCGGCGCCGCCGACAGCGCCCCCCGCTCGACGCCGAAGCGGGCGCGCGCGGCGCGGTTGGCGAGCAGAACCTGGCCGTCGTCGTCCACGATCACCAGGGCCGCGCCCACGGTGTCGATGAGGGTCTCCAGGATCAGGAGCCGACCTTCGCGCTCGGCCCGGGCCGCGCCAAGCCGCGCGTGCGCCCGCTCGATGGCGGCGGCGAGGCCGGTGAGCCGGCGCGGCGCCCGCGGGCGTTCCATTCCCTCGATGGCCAGGCCGTCGACGAACTGGGCCAGGGCGCGGTCGGCCGCGCCGAGCAGCCGGGCGAGGTCGGCGGCCAGCACGGCGGCGAGGGCGGCGAGCACGAGCGCAGCGGCGAAGAACTGGGCGAGGATCGCCAGGAGCGCGACGAAGGCCAGGACGCCGATCGCCGCCGCCCGGATCGCGGCCCCGAGGGCGGGGCGTACGGCCCAGGGCCCGTGCCTAGAGGCCATGGCGCTCGATCCGGCGATAGAGGGCCGGGCGGGTCAGGCCCAGGAGCGAGGCGGCGCGGGTGATGTTGCCCTCGCAGGCCTCGAGCGCGCGCATGATCGCCCGCCGCTCGACGGCCTCGAGGTCGAGGCCTGCTTCGGCGCGGCGCGCGTCGGTCACGGCGGCGGCCCGGTCCATCGCTTCGGCCAGGGCCTCGTTGCGCCAGGGCTTGAGGATGAAGTCGACGCCGCCGCGCTTGAGCGTCTCGACCGCCAGGGCGACGCCGCCAAAGGCGGTCATCAGCACCACCGACAGGGCCGGGTCGGCGGCGCCGAGGCGGGCCAGGGCGTCCAGCCCCTCGCCGGCGTCGCGCCGGCCGACCGCGAAGTTGAGGTCCAGGAGCACCGCGTCGCAGCCCCGCGCCAGGGCTTCCAGTCCGTCGAGCGAAGGGGCGACGTCCACGCGCACGCCTGGGCCGGCCAGGGCGAAGGCGGCCGCCTTGAGCACGTCGGCGTCGTCGTCGAGGACGAGATAGCGGCGCTGGCCGGTCATGCGCCGAGTCTAAGGCGAGGCGGCGGCGGCGGCAAAGCCGCGCCCGGCCAGGCGCGGCTTGGCCACGGCGAGCACCCGCGGCGCGCGGGGTGTCCGATTCCGGACGGCGACGGGCCGTCCTGGCGGCGGGCCGCGCCCGCAACTCCTTATTGCGTCGGCGTTTCGCCTCCCATCGCTTCGCCGCGATACTGGGCGGATGAGCGAGAGCATGGACAGGCGGCTGGACCGGCCCTGGTGGCGCAAGCGGCGCAACCAGGCGATCGGCGGCGCGGCCCTGGCGCTGGCCGCGGTGGCGGCGCTCGCCGCCGGGCTCGCCGCGGGCGCGAAGCCGTCGGTCCGGGTGCCGGCGGCGGGGGTGACGACGGCCGCGGTCGAGCGGGCGGTCTTCCACGATTTCGTGGCGATGCGGGCGACGGTGACCCCCAAGGACCAGGTGTTCCTGGACGCGCTTGAGGGCGGCCAGGTGGAACAGGTCCTGGCCCACTCCGGCGACTGGGTGGCGGCGGGCCAGCCGATCATCCGCTTCCGCAACACCGAGCTTGAGCTGGAGGTCCTGGACCGGGAGGGCCGGCTGGTGGAGTCGATCACCCAGCTCCAGGCCTATGAGAAGCAGCTCGAGGACGCCCGGGTCGCCAACGAGAAGGCGGCCGCCCGCATCCAATACGACATCACCCGCCTGCAACGCACCGCCGAGCGGCGCGACGCCCTGCTGGAGAAGGGCTTCGTCTCGCGCGAGGCGCACCAGGCCGCGCACGACGAGCTGGCCTACAACAGGGACCTGCTGCCGTTGCAGCTCGCCTCGAACCGCCAGCAGGACGCGCTGCGCCGCCGACAGCTCCCGCAGATCCACGCCGAACTGGAGAGCCTGCGCGAGAGCCTGAAGATCACCCGCGCCAAGCTGGACGCCCTGGTGCTGCGCGCGCCGGTGGCCGGCCGCCTGGCCGATGTCGACGTCACCGTGGGGGAGATCCGCAACCGCGGCCAGCGCCTGGGGCAGATCGTGCCGCAGACAGGATTCGAGCTGCGCGCCGACGTGGACGAATACTACCTGGGCCGGGTGCGCCAGGGCCAGGGCGCGCGCATCGAGGCGGGCGGCGGCGACGTGCAGGCCAAGGTGATCCGGGTGAACCCGCAGGTGACCAACTCGACCTTCCAGATCGAACTGGCTTTCCAGGGCGCGCAGCCGGGCGGCCTTCTGCCGGGCCAGGCCCTGGAGGGGCGCCTGACGCTGGGCGGCGACCAGCCGGCGCTGGTGCTGCCCGCCGGCCCGTTCCTGGAGCGCACCGGCGGCGACTGGGTCATGGTGCTGGACGACGGCGGGCGGAAGGCCGAACGGCGCCGCGTGCGCCTGGGCCGGCGCAACGCCGAACAGGTGGAGGTCCTGTCGGGCCTGCAGCCCGGGGAACGGGTGATCACCTCCGACTACGCGGCCTTCGAGAAGGTCGATCAGGTCATTCTCGCGAAATAGGGAGCGCGAAATGCTTCAGCTTCAGGACGTCAGCAAGGTCTACCGCACCGACGAGGTGGAAACCCTGGCCCTCAACGAGGTCTCCCTCGAGATCGGGGCCGGCGAGTTCGTGGCGGTGACCGGCCCCTCGGGCTGCGGGAAGTCGACGCTGCTCAACCTCCTGGGGCTGCTGGACGCGGTAAGCAGCGGCTCGTTCCGCTTCTTCGGCGAGGAGGTCTCGGGCTACGGCGAGCGGCGGCTGACGGCGCTGCGGCGAGACCGGATCGGCTTCGTCTTCCAGAGCTTCAACCTGATCGACGACCTGACCGTGGCCGAGAACGTCGAGGTGGCCCTGCTCTACCGCAAGGTCGCCCCCGCCGAGCGCCGCCGCCGGGTGGCCGAGGCGCTGGAGGAGGTGGGGCTGGCGCACCGCGCGCGCCACCGGCCAAAGCAGCTCTCAGGCGGCCAGCAGCAGCGCGTCGCCGTGGCCCGCGCCCTGGTCTCGCGCCCCAGCCTGATCCTGGCCGACGAGCCGACCGGCAACCTGGACACCGCCAACGGCGAGGCGGTGATGGCGCTGCTGACCAGCGCGGCCAAGGCCGGCGTCACCGTGGTGATGGTGACCCACTCGATGAGCCACGCCGCCGAGGCCGAACGCACGATCCGGCTGCTGGACGGCCGCGTGGTCGGCCAGACCCGGCTGGCGGCCTGATCGCGCCGCCGGCCCTACGGACACCCGCCGTTCCGGCGAAGCAGGAGGTCCCGTCATGTGGCGCAACTATCTCGTGACCGCGGTGCGCAACCTGGAGCGAAACCGCTTCTACGCCGGCGTCACCATCGCGGGTCTGGCGATCGGCTTCGCGGCCGCCCTGCTGATCGGGCTCTACGTGCGCGACGAGCTCACCTACGACCGGTTCACGCCGGGCGCCGAGCGGGTGTTCCTGGCCAGCCAGACGATCGTCATGGGCGCCAGCCAGCCCCTGGAGACGCAGTACACCCAGATGATGCTGGCCGAGCCGCTGAAGGCGGAGTTCCAGGAGATCGAGGCGGTGGCCCGGCTCTCGCCCTCCTATTTCCCGCCGACAGTGCGGCGCGGCGAGATCGTCGGCGCAGAACAGAACCTGTTCTGGGGCGACCCGAACTTCCTGGAGGTGGTGCGTCTGCCGCTGGTGGCCGGCGAGCGGTCGAGCGCCCTCGCAGCCCCCGACAGCATCGTCCTGACCCGGGCGACGGCCCGCAAGTACTTCGGCCGCGACGCGCCGCTGGGCGAGACCCTGCGGGTGGAGGGCCAGCCCATGCGCGTGACCGCCGTGCTGGAGGACCTGCCCTCGCAGACCCACATGACGGCGCAGATCATCGCCTCGGCCCGCGCCCCCCAGAGCCCGATCTCGCAGTACGAAGCGATCAACGGCCCCAACACCAACACGCTCGCCACATATGTGCGGCTGAGGCCGGGCGCCTCGATCGAGACGATGCAGGCGCGGCTGCGCACCTTCCTGGACCGCCGGCTGCCGCTGGGGCCGGCGGAGAGCCTGCAGCCGATCCAGCGCACCTTGCACCTCATCCCCCTGCCCAAGGTCCACCTGACCCGCGCGAGCCAAGGGACCCTCAAGCCGCCGGCGGACCCGGGCGTGATCGCCGGCATCGCCCTGATGGGCGGCCTGATCGTGGTGGTGGCGGCGATCAACTTCGTGACGCTGATGACCGCCCGCGCCGCGCGCCGGGCGGTGGAGGTGGGCGTGCGCAAGGCGGCGGGGGCGCGCAGGATCGACCTGATCGCCCAGTTCATGGGCGAGGCCATGGTCTATGTGCTGGTGGCCGGGGTGTGCGCTGTGGCGCTGGCCGAGCTGCTGATGGGGCCGTTCAACGCCTTCCTGCAAAGGTCCATCGCCTTCGACTATCTGAGCGACCCGGCCCTGGCGGCGAGCATGGCCGGCGTGGTCGCGGCCACGGGCCTTCTGGCCGGCGCCTATCCGGCGCTGGTGCTATCCAAGTACCGGCCGGCGGCGGTGCTCAAGGGCGGCCCGGTGGAGGGCGGCGGCGGCGGACTGGTGCGCACGGGGCTGGTGGTGGCCCAGTTCTCGGTGCTGATCGCCCTGATCGTGGCGGCGGTGACGATCGGCCGCCAGACCCTCTACGCGCTGAACGAAGGCATGCGGGTGGAGCAGGACCAGGTGCTGCTGGTGTTTTCCCGTCCGTGCTCGGAGCGGCTGCGCGACCTGATGCGGGCCCAGGCGGGGGTGCGTTCGGCCGCCTGCGTGTCGGCGATGGCGCTGGACATGGCGGACAGCCGCGACGAGATCAGCCTGGGCGATCGGCGCAGCGACGTGTCTGTCGCCGCGGTGGACTTCGACTTCTTCGAGGTGTTCGGCATCGAGCCGCTCGCAGGGCGGTTCTTCGACCGAAGCCGGCCGGCCGACGGCGAGGCCGGCGGGGCCGACTCCTACGCCCCGGTCGTGCTGAACGAGACCGCCGCGCGGCGCCTTGGCTTCTCCTCGCCGCAGGCGGCGGTGGGGGCGAGCGTGCGCTGGCACGGGGTGTGGGACGAGAGCCAGCGCAAGGCGGTCTACACCATCCCGCCGCTCAAGCCCTCCCGCGTGATCGGCGTGGCGCCGGACTTTACCCTGGGCTCGCTGCGCGACCCGGTGAAGCCGACCCTGTTCGCCATCGGCCGCAACCTGCCGCCCTATTCGATCGGCCTGGCCGCCAAGCTCGACGGCGCGCGCATTCCCGAGACGCTGGCGGCCGTGGACGCGGCCTGGCGGCAGGTGGGAGGCGGGCGGCCGCTGCTGCGGGTCTTCGCCGACCAGTTCACCCTGCGGCTCTACATCGACACCCTGATCCAGGGGGCGACGGTGGCCCTGGCGGCGCTGGTGGCGCTGTCGATCGCCTGCCTGGGGCTGTTCGCCCTCTCGGCCTTCACGACGGAGCAGCGCACCAAGGAGATCGGGGTGCGCAAGGCCATGGGGGCGAGCGCGGGCGACATCCTGGGCCTGCTCATCTGGCGGTTCAGCCGCCCGGTGCTTGCGGCCAATATCATCGCCTGGCCGGCGGCCTGGCTGGCCATGCGCTGGTGGCTGGATGGGTTCGCCTATCACGTCGAGCTGGCCGCCTGGACTTTCGCGGCCGCCGGCGCCGGGGCCCTGGCGATCGCCTGGGCGACGGTGTTCACCCACGCGCTGCGGGTGGCGCGGGCAAAGCCCGTGAACGCCCTGCGCTACGAATAGCCGACCCGGAGGCAAGTCTTGCTGCGACACCTCCTGGCCGCCGCCTGGCGCAACCTGCGGGCCGACCGGCTCCACGCCGCCGTCGGCGTCGCCGGCCTGGCGTTCGGCGCCGCCGCGGTGATCCTGGCCGGCCTCTACGTCGCCAGCGAACTGGCCTACGACGGCTTCATCCCAGGAGCGGACGAGGTGTTCGTCGTCACCTCGGACCTGCGCATGCCCGGCCAGGCGCCGGTGGTGACCGACTACGCCCCCGGCTGGATCGCCGGACGGCTGAGGGCCAGCGGCTCGCCGCCGCCCACGGTCGCCCGCCTCGTCTACGACCGGCTGACCGTCAGCCATGGCGAGATCGCCGCGCGCGAGGAGGTGGCCTGGGTCGATCCCGGCTTTTTCCAGGTGCTGCCGCTGCCGGCGCTGGCGGGCGATCCCGCGGCCGCCCTGGCCCGGCCGGACGGGGTGGTGATCACGCGCGCGGCGGCGCGCCGCTACTTCGGCCGCGACGCGCCCCTGGGCGAGACGCTGGACCTGGACGGCGCAGGCCCGCTGCAGGTCGGTGCGGTTCTGCGCGACCTGCCGCCGGAGACGCACCTTGGCCAGGAGTTGTTCGCGGCGGGGACGGCTCCCTTCTCGCGGCTGGCCCGCCTTGAGGCGCAGGGCGGGACGCAGCGGGGGTTCGCGACCTGGCTGGTGACGCCAAGGCCCGGCCAGCACCCCGCGGCGAGGTTCGAGACCGTCCGGATGAGGACCTATGTGCGGGCCGCCTCGCCGGGTGCGCGCAAGGCGTTGGCCGCGGCCCTCGCGCCCGATCGGCTGGGCCCGCTGGCGGGCCTGCCGGACGGTTCGAGCGTGCGCTTCGACCTGACCCCGCTGCGGGCGCTGCACCTCCAGGCGTTCCGTGGCGCGAGCCTGGGCGCGGCGGAGACGCGCTCCAGCCGCGGAGCGCTGGCGGCGATCGGCGCGGCCGCCGGCATGGTGCTGGTCCTGGCGGTCATCAACTTCGTCAACCTGGCCACGGCGCGGGGCGCGCGGCGGGCGGTGGAGGTGGGCGTGCGCAAGGCCGCCGGGGCGCAGCGCCGCCACCTGGTGCTCCAGTTCATCGGCGAGGGGGCCTTGCAGGTCCTGTGCGCCCTGGTGCTCGCCCTGGCGCTGGTCGAGGTCTCGCTGCCGTGGCTGAACGCCTTTCTCGGCAAGGCGCTGAGCTTTCCCTACTGGCGCGATCCGCGGCTGCTGGCCGGCTTACTGGCCGGCGCGGCGGCCCTGTCGGTCCTGGCCGGCGCCTATCCGGCGCTGGTGCTGTCGGCGTTCCGTCCGGCGACGGTGCTGAAGGGCGGACCGGTGGCGGGGAACGGTTCCGGCCGCCTTCGCGAGGCGCTGGTGGCGGGACAGTTCGCGGTGCTGATCGTGCTCATCCTGGCGGTGATCGTGGTCTGGAGGCAGACGCGCTTCGCCATGGAGGAGGGCCTGAAACTCGACACCGACCAGATCCTCACCATCGAGATGACCCCCTGCCGCACCGCCTTCGAAACCGAGGTCCGCCGCCTGCCGGGCGTGACGGGCGCGGCCTGCTCGTCGGTGAACCTCCTGGACCTCGACAGCTTCGATCCGGTGAAGTTCGTGATGGACGCCAACCTGCCGGGCGGACCGACCGTCCATGCGGACGTAGGCGTGGTCGACTATGGCTGGTTCGAGCTCTACGGGATCGAGCCTTTGGCCGGCCGCCTGTTCTCCCGCCGCCACGCCATCGACGAGCAGAAGCCGCAGGACTGGCCCAAGCCGCAGCACGGAACCATCGTCCTGAACGAGAGCGCGGTGCGAAAGCTGGGCCTGCCCGCGCCGCAGTCCGCCATCGGCAGGCGGGTGGCGGTGGGGCCCGGCCTCGGCGAGTTCGACGTCGTCGGCGTCGTGCCCGATGCGACGCTCAACCTGAAGAGCGCGCCGGTCAAGCCGACCGTGTTCATGGTGGACTTCATCAACTACCCCGCCGACCAGGTCCTGAGCGTGCGGCTGGACGGGCGGCGCCTGGCGGAGACGACCGGCGCCATCGACCGGCTCTGGCGACGCACCGGCCAGGCGGGAGCGATCCAGCGGCGGTTCCTGGACGACTATGTGCGGCAGCTCTACCGCACGACGCTGCAGCAGGGGCTTCTGGCGGCGGCGCTGGGCGCGCTCGCCCTGCTGCTGGCGGGCCTGGGCCTGTTCGCCCTTTCGGCTTTCACCGCCGAGCGCCGTACCAAGGAGATCGGTGTGAGGAAGGCGATGGGCGCCTCCAGCGCCCAGGTCTTCCGGCTGCTGCTGTGGCGCTTCGCCCGCCCGGTGCTGATCGCCTGGGCGGCGGCGTGCCCGATCGGCTGGTGGCTCATGCGCCGCTGGCTCGACGGCTTCGCCTATCGGATCGAGCTGTCGGCCTGGATCTTCCTGGCCGCGGGGGCCGCGGCCCTGGCGGTCGCCGGCGTCACGGTCGGCGGCCACGCCCTGGCGATCGCCCGCCGACGCCCGGTGCAGGCCCTGCGCTACGAATAGCGGGCTGGGACCCGCCGCGAGGCGCCGCCAGACGGAGCGATTCCAGAAGGACACGTCGAACCGGCGGGCGCGGCCGGCGTTCGGGCAGCATGGACACGCTTGCCCGCGACAGGGCCCACCGGTCATGGCGCAGGGCGCAGCAGATCCGGCGGCTGTCGGACGAGATGATCCGGATCGGTCCCTGGGGCCTGGGGCTGGACGGGGTGCTGGCCTGGGCTCCCATCGTGGGCACGGCCTATTCGCTGGGGGCCGGCGGCTGGCTTCTGTACGCGGCGTCCCAGGCCGGGGCGTCCAGGGCGACGCTCTGGCGGATGGCCGGCTGGATCGCGGCGGACAGCGCCTTTTCGGGCGTGCCGGTGGTCGGCTGGGCGATCGACACCTTCTTCCGCGGCCACCTGATGGCCGCCAGGCTGCTGCAGAGGGACGTGGAGCGGCGGTACGGCGCGCCGGCGGGCCCGGAACCCGGGGGGCTGCGCAACGTGACGCCACGGCCCGGCTGAGCGGCAGGCCGGGCGGCGCGGAACGCAGCCGGGGAGCCGGCGTTCCCAACATTTGATCGGTGTGGGCGCGCCGAGGGGACGGACTGCATGGGCGACCTCGCACCTGGCTGCGGACCGCCGAGGGGCGGAGGCGCATGAAATCCCGCCTGCTCGGCCTCGCGGAGGACCTTCGGCAGAGCTACTGGTTCCTGCCCTCGCTGATGGCGGTGGCGGCCGCGCTGCTGGCCGGCGGCATGATCTGGATCGACGATCACTGGACCGCGGCGTGGATGGACCGGCTGCCCTGGCTCTACGCCTCGCGGCCGGACGGGGCCCGCCAGGTGCTGTCCGACATCGGCGGCTCGATGATCACCGTCGCCGGCACGGTGTTCTCGGTCACCATCGCGGCGGTGGTCTACGCCTCGGGGCAGTACGGGCCGCGGCTGCTCAGCAATTTCATGCGCGACCGGGGCAACCAGGTGACCCTGGGCACCTTCATCGCCACCTTCCTCTACTGCCTGCTGGTGCTGCGCACGATCCGCTCCCCGGAGGAGGACGGCGGCGGGGCTTCGGGCTTCGTCCCCAACCTGGCGCTGCTGGTGGCGGTCGTGCTGGCGGTGTGCTCGGTGGCGGTGCTGATCTTCTTCATCCACCATGTGCCCAGCCGCATCCACATCAACAGCGTGATCGAGGACATCGGCGTGCGGCTGCTGCGCGAGCTGCGCCGGCGGTTCCCCGAGTTCATCGGGGCCGGCGCTCCCGCCGACGCCGAACGCGAGGACCTGAAGACCGCGCTGGACGCGCCGCTGCACGTCAGCCCGGACGGAGCCGCGACGGTGCGCGCGGAGGGCTCGGGCTACATCCAGGTGATCGACGAGGACCAGCTCCTGCACAGCGCCGCACGGCACGACCTCGTCTGCCGGCTGCGCTATCGCCCCGGGGACTTCGTCCACGCCGGCCGTCCGCTGGCCGACCTGTGGCCGGCGGACAGGGCCGGGGACGGCGCGCAGCACGCCGTGCGCGAAGCCTTCGCGCTCGGCTCGCGGCGCACGGCGCTGCAGGACCTGCGCTTCCTGATCGACGAGCTGGTGGAGATCGCCGCACGGGCGCTGTCGCCGGGGGTGAACGACCCGTTCACGGCGGTCACCTGCCTGGACTGGCTGGGGGCGGCGATGTCGGACCTGGGCCGCCGGGACGCGCCCTCCCCGCTTCGCCGGGACGACCAGGGCGAGGTGCGGGTGATCGCCCTGCCCGACACCTTCGGCTATTTCCTCGACCGCTCGTTCGGGGCGCTGGCCCAGCACTGCGCCTCGGAGCTGGTGGCGGCGCTGCGCTTCCTGGAGACCCTGGGCGAGGTGGCGGCCGGCTGCGAACAGGCGGACCGGCTGGAGGCCGTCGCCGAACTGGCCGGGAAAATGAGCCTGATGGCGCCCCAGGCGCTCCGCGAGCCCGACGGCGGGCGGGTGGCGGCGAAGGGGGCCGAGCTGAGGCGATCGATCCTGGCGCGGGCGGCGGGCGAGGCGGCGAAGCCCGCGGCGGCGGCAAGCTGAGCGCCGCCCGTCCGCTTCCGGCGAGGGGCGGCGCCAAGGTAAGACCGCGGCCGGCCTGGACGAGCGCAGGCGCCTGCCCACTAAAGGCGTGCAGCCGGCGCGGCGCGGCGGCGCGGCTACGCCCTAGACTTCCGGATTTATTTCGTTGCGCCGGCCCCTCGCAAGGATAGGGTCGATTTCATGCGGCCTATACACACGCTGATGAAGCGTATCCTCGCCCTGACTCCTTATCGGATCGTCAGGCGGGCGGAGAACCGCTTCGAAGCGATCGAGTTCAGTCTGCGGTTGCTGCGCGCGATGGGATATCAGCCGCCGAGGATCATCGACGGCGGGGCGCACACCGGCCAGTTCACCCGCCTGGCCTTGTCCGTATTTCCCGCGGCCCAGGTCGAGATGTTCGAGCCGCAGGCCGCCTGCGGTCCTCAGCTCCAGGCCCTGGCGCGGCGCGAGCCGCGCTGCCGCTTCCATCCCGCGGCCCTGGGCGCGCCCGAGGACCGGGCCAAGGGGCTGCGGCTGAGCCTGCACGACGGGCCGTGCACCGGCGCCCATGTGGCCGAGGCGGGCCAGCCGGTCGCGGTGACCTGCCTGGACGACCTGGAGGCGCCTGCGGGCACGCTGCTGAAGATGGACCTGCAGGGCTACGAGATGCAGGCGCTGAGGGGCGGCGAGCGGCTGCTGGAACAGGTGGAGGTGATCCTCACCGAGGTGTCGTTCTTCCGCCAGGGCTACGAGCCGCGGGTGGTCGACCTCATCGCCTGGCTCGACCAGCGGCGGTTCGACCTGTTCGACGTGGCGGCGCTGAGCGGCCGCACCCGGGACAATCGGCTGAGGCAGGGCGACCTCGTGTTCGTGCGCCGCGGGTCACCCCTGCTGGCCGACACGCGCTGGGCCTGAGCCGCGCGGGGCGAGGCCGCGGGTCTTCCACAGGGACCAGCCGATCCCGGCGGCGAGCAGGGCGGCGGTGACGGCCAGGGAGACAGGGGCCGGGAACTTCTCCCAGCCCATGGCCTCGGCCACGAAGACCTTGCCGCCGATGAACACCAGGAGGCTGGCCAGGGCCTGCTTCAGATAGGCGAAGCGGGCGATCACCGCGGCCAGGGCGAAGTAGAGCGCCCGCAGCCCGAGGATGGCGAAGATGTTCGAGGTGTAGACGATGTAGGGGTCGGTGGTGATGGCGAAGATCGCCGGCACCGAGTCCACCGCGAAGATCACGTCGGCGATCTCGACCATCACCAGGGCCATGAACAGGGGCGTCGCGAACCAGACCAGCCGGCCCGAGGCGTCGGGCTGGCGCACGAAGAAGCGGTGCTCGTGCAGGCCGGGCGTGAGGCGGATGTGGCGGGCGAGCCAGCGGTAGACGGGGCTGTCGTGCGGATCCTTCGGTCCCGCGTCGGCGAAGAACATCTTCGCGCCCATCAGCACCAGGAAGGCGGCGAAGACGAACAGCACCCACTCGAAGCGGGCCACCAGGGTGGCGCCCAGGCCGATCATGATCCCGCGCAGGACGATGACGCCGAGCACGCCCCAGAACAGGACGCGATGCTGGTAGGCGCGCGGCACGGCGAAGGCGGTGAAGATGGTGGCGATGACGAAGACGTTGTCGAGGGCCAGGCTCTTCTCGACCAGGAAGCCGGTCACGTACTCCAGGCCGGCCTGGGGGCCGAGCTGGCTCCACACCCAGGCCCCGAAGCCCAGGCCGATCGCCAGGTAGCCGCCGGACATGACCAGGCTCTCCCGCGCGCCGATCTCGTGGTTGTCGCGGTGCAGGACGCCGAGGTCGAAGGCGAGCAGGGCGAGGACGAAGCCGGCGAAGGCCAGCCACATCCACACCGGCGTGCCGAGGGCTTCGGCCGCGAGGAATTCCATGTCGGGATGTCCAATAAAACGAGGGGGCGCGGGGGGCGCCCCCTCCGGTCAGGGTCTACGCCTTCAGGCGTGGCGCATCCGGACGGTCACCGGGATCAGGCCGGACTCGGCCATGAACAGCTCGTCCTTCACCTGGAGCTTGCGGCGCTTCAGGTCCTGGATGACGAGGGGGTCCGGCCGGGGCCGCCGCAGCTCGTCACGCAGCATCTGCTCAAGCTGATGCTGCTGGTTGCGAAGACGTCCGATCAGGCGATGGTTCATGTGCTCCTCCGATAAGGAGGCGCAATGGACCCGCGGGGCTGGGGGAGTGGCGTTCGTCGGGCCCATTGCGCCTTTGCGGTCCGACATCGCGATCGACCTCGATCGCCAGAGGGGCCCGGTCCGCACGACCAAGATGCGGGGAGACGCGCTCCCAGGCCAATCAAAGCGGCCAATACGGCCCATAAGGTTTCGTTATGGCCTGGCGGGGCCTCGCCCAAGCTGGCGCAGCACCTCCTGGGCCAGGCGGTCGGCGGGGCCGGTGGGCGTGGCCCGGGCGGAGACGAGGGCGATCTCCCCTTCCGCCAGCGGCGGCAACCCCTCGCCCACGATGGCGAGGTCCCGCGGGACCATCGCCTCGGGCAGGACGCCGACGCCGAGCCCTGCGCGCAGGGCCGCGAGCTGGCCCGCCAGGCTGGGCGAGGTGAAGGCGGGGCGGAAGGCGACTCCGGCCGCGTCGAGGGCGGCGAGAGCGCGCTTGCGGTAGATGTCCGGCGCCGGGGCGACGATCAGGGGCAATGGGCGCTGGGCGGCGAAGTCGGCCTCCAGCGCCGCCCAGACCAGCGGCTCGCGCCAGACGCTGATCCCGAGGTCGGGGCCCAGGGGCTCGCGCTTGACCAGGGCCAGGTCGAGAAGCCCGCGGGACATCTGGTCCAGGAGGTTGGCGGTGTAGTCGCAGGTGACCGACAGGCGGATGCGCGGATGGCTGCGGGCGAAGGCGCCGAGGATGGCCGGCAGGTGCGAGGTGGCGATGTCCTCGGGGGCGCCGAAGCGCACCTCCCCTTCCAGCTCCCCCTGCCCCAGGCTGGCGGCGATCTCGTCGTGCAGGCGCAGGAGGCGGCGGGCCTGGGGCAGGAGGGCCGCCCCCTCGGTGGTCAGGGCCACGCCGCGGCCGCCGCGGTCGAACAGGGACGTCCCCAACTGCTCCTCCAGGCGCTGGACCTGCAGGCTGACGGCGGGCTGGGTGCGGCCCAGCAGGGCGGCGGCCCTGGTGAAGCCGCCGGCCTCGAACACCGCGACGAAGGTTCTCAGGAGGTCGAGGTCGAGCTGCGGCACGGCGGGGGCATTTCAGGGCCTTATGGCTTGCCGCCGCAATATAAGGGCGCAGCGGGGGAGCGGAAGGCGTCGGCGGCCGCAGGTCCGCCTCAGGGCGCGCGCCGGGCGAGGGGCTGAGGCGGATCGACCTCGCCCCGCGCCGCCGGCTGCGCCAGGGCGCAGGCCTCGCCGACCAGGACCACCACCGGACCGTCGAAGGCGGCGGCGGCGACCTCGGCGCCGAGGCGCTCCAGGGGCGCGGCGAGGAGCCGTGCGTCCGGGCGGCCGGCGTTCTCCACGGCCAGGGCCGGGGTGCGGGGACTGCGGCCGTGCTCGATGAGGCGGCGAAGGGCGGCCTCGATCCGGTCGCGGCCCATGTAGAGGGCGAGCGTGGTCTCGGGGTCTGCGGCCTGCGCCCAGCCGGCGTCGGCCAGGGCGCCGTCGCGGACCGAGGCGGTGGCGATCAGGAGACGGCGGGCCTCGCCGCGGTGGGTGAGCGGAAAGCCGAACTGGGCCGCCGCGGCGCTCGCGGCGGTGACGCCGGGCACCACCTCGACCTCCACGCCGTGGCCGCGAAGGAAGGCGGCCTCCTCCCCCACCCGGCCGAAGACGGAGGGATCGCCGCCCTTGAGGCGCACCACCTGCAGGCCGCGGCGGGCGAGGCGCAGCATCAGGCGGTTGATCGTCTCCTGGCGCATGCTGGCGCGGCCGGCGCGCTTGCCGGTCTGGATCTTCAGGCAGGCGGCGGGGGCCAGGGCCACCACCTCGTCGGCGACCAGGGCGTCGTAGAGCAGGGCCTGCGCGCCCTCGACCGCGCGCAGGGCGCGGACAGTGAGCAGGTCGGCGGCGCCGGGGCCGGCGCCGACGAGGCGGACGCGTCCGGGTTCAGGCTGCATGGCGGACCTCCTTGCCGGCGGCGAGCAGGCGGGCGAGTTCGGGGCGGCAGGAGCCGCAGGTGGTTCCCGCGCCGGTGGCCTCGCCCAGGGCGTCGAGGCTGGCGCAACCCTCGGCCAGGGCGGCCTGAACGCGGGCCACGCGCACGCCGCGGCAGGCGCAGACGACGGGGCTGGCGTCCAGCAACCGGCCCGGCGGGCGGCCGATGAGCAGGGCCGCGCGGTCGGCGGGGGCGAGCGAGGTCAGGGCGAAAAGGTCGGCGAGCCAGTCCCGGGGCGGCAGGGCGCCGGCGGCGGTGAAGAAGACCACCCGCTCCAGGCGGCCGTCCTCGATCCAGGCCTCGCGCAGGACGCCGGCGGCCGGGTCTTCGACGCGCAGGACCTCGCCGGCCCTGCGGGTCAGGGCCTTGTGGACAGCGGCGCGCTCGCGCTCGTCGCCGCGGCCGGCGAACTCATGCAACTGGCAGGCGGACTGGGGGATGCGTCGCCAGACGAGATCGGCGCCGGGGGGCGGCGCCTGAGCCTGGCGCGCCAGGAGAAAGCCGCGCCAGGTCTCGCGATAGGGCCGCGCCCGGGCGGGGGTGTGCTTGAACTCGGGCTGGCCGGAGCGGGGGTCGACCCGGGCGGCGACAAGGGGGTTGGCGCGGCCGCCGGGGGCGAAGGCGTCGGTCCAGTGCATGGGCATGAAGATCGAGCCGGAGCGCTGGCGCTCGGTGAGGCGCGCCAGGACCACGGCCTCGCCCTGGGCGGTCTGGATGCGGGTCAGGGTCCCCTCGCCTATGCCGAGCGGCCCGGCGTCGGCGGGATGGATCTCGACGTAGGGCTCCGGCGCGTGACGGCAAAGTTCGGGGGCCAGGGCCGTGCGGGTCATGGTGTGCCAGTGGTCGCGCACCCGGCCGGTGTTGAGAGCCAGGGGAAAGGCGGGGCCGGGCGCCTCGGCCGGGCCGCGAGGCGCGGTGGGGACCATGCGCGCACGCCCGTCCGGCGTCTGGAAGCGGCCGTCGGCGAACAGCCGGGCCGTGCCGCCGGCTGCAGTCACGGGCCATTGCACCGGCTCCAGCGCCTCGTAGGCGTCGGCGGTGATCGCGGCGAGCGGACCGAGGTCGAGGACGCGGCCGTGGTTCTCGTAGGCGGTGAGGCGCGCCCACTCGCGGAACACCTGGGCCGGGCCTCGCCAGCCGAAGCCGTCGGCGAAGCCCATGGCGGCGGCCACGTCGGCGATCATGCGCCAGTCGGCGCGGGCCTCGCCCGGCGGGTCGAACAGGCGCCGCTGGCGGCTGATGCGGCGCTCGGAATTGGTGACCGTTCCCTCCTTTTCGCCCCAGGCCAGGGCCGGCAGCTTCACATGGGCGAAGGCCATGGTGTCGGTGTCGGCCATGCAGTCGGAGACGACGACGAAGGGACAGGCGGCCAGGGCCCGCCGCACCCGCGAGGCGTCCGGCAGGCTGACCGCCGGGTTGGTGGCCATGATCCACAGGGCCTTGATGCGCCCTTCGGCGACCGCCTCGAACATCTCCACCGCCTTCAGCCCCGGGCCGGCGGCGATGGCGGGCGAGCCCCAGAAGCGCTGGACGCGGGCCCGTTCGGCCGGGTCGAAGTCCATGTGGGCGGCGAGCGTCGTGGCCATGCCGCCGGTCTCGCGCCCGCCCATGGCGTTGGGCTGTCCGGTGATCGAGAAGGGGCAGGCGCCCGGCTTGCCGATGCGGCCGGTGGCCAGGTGCGCGTTGAGGATCGCCGAGCCCTTGGCGACGCCCTGGCTGGACTGGTTGGCGCCCATGGAGAACAGGCTGACGGTGCGCGGGGTTTGGGCGAAGAGGTCGAAGAAGGCCTGAAGCCCGGCGAGGGGGACGCCGCAGTCGGCGGCGACGGCGGCGGGGGACTGGTCGGCGCGGGCCAGTTCGGCCTCCACCTCGGCGAGGCCCTCCACGTGGGCGGCGATGAACGCCCGATCGACGGCGCCGCGGCGCAGGAGGTCGGCGAGCAGGCCGTTCCACAGGCGCACGTCGCTTTGGGGCGCAAGGGCCAGGTGCAGGTCGGCGGCCTCGGCGGTGTCGGTGCGCCGCGGGTCGATCACCACATGGCGCTGGCCGCGGGCGCGGGCGGCCTCCATCCGGCGGTAGAGGACCGGGTGGGTCCAGGCGGCGTTGTGGCCGCAGAAGACGACCAGGTCGGCGAGCTCCAGGTCCTCGTAGCAGCCGGGCACCAGGTCCGCGCCGAAGGCCAGCTTGTGGGCGGCGACCGCCGAGGCCATGCACAGGCGCGAATTGGTGTCGATGTTGGCCGAGCCGATGAACCCCTTCATCAGCTTGTTGGCCGCGTAGTAGTCCTCGGTCAGGAGCTGGCCGGAGACGTAGAAGGCGACGGAATCGGGGCCGTGGCGGGCGATGGTCTCCGAAAAGCGGGCGGCGACGCGCTGGGTCGCTTCGGCCCAGGCGACCCGGCGCGCGCCGACCATCGGATGCAGGAGGCGGCCCTCCAACCCCACCGTGCGGCCAAGGGCGGAGCCCTTGGAGCACAGGCGCCCGAGGTTGGCGGGATGGGCCGGATCGCCCCGCACCTCGAGGCTGCGGCCGGCCGCCTCGGCGTCGACGCCGCACCCGACGCCGCAATAGGGGCAGGCGGTGCGCACGCCCATGCGGCTCAGCCCCGGCCCAGGAAGATGCGGCCCTCGCGCACCTGCAGAGGGACAACCGGCGCGCAGCCCTTGCCGCGGTCGGCGCCGAGGGGCTCGCCGGTGGCCAGCTCGATGGACCAGTTGTGCAGCGGGCAGGCCACGGCGTGGCCGTGGACGATGCCCTGGCTGAGGGGGCCGCCCTTGTGCGGACAGCGGTCGCGCAGGGCGAAGACGCGGCCGTCGCCGGTGCGGAAGACGGCGACGTCGCCATCAGGGGTCGGCACCCGCCGCGCGCCGCGCAGGGGCACGTCGGCGACCGCGCCGACATCGGTCCAGCGCAGGGGATCCTTGACCAGGGCGTTCATGACGGCTCGAACTCCATGCGGCGGCTCAAGGGGTTGAATTCGTGGTGGTCGCGGCCGGCGACCCGCTCGGCCCAGGGGTCGATGCGGTGGAAGCGCTGGGACCAGGCGAAGCGGTCGTAGAGCGCCCGGCGGCGCTCCGGGTCCTCGACGGCGGCGCGGATGGCGTCCAGGCCGACGCGCTCCATCCACTTGTAGATCCGCTCCAGGTACCAGCCCTGTTCGCGGTAGAGCTGCATGACCGCGCAGATGGCCCAGACCGCCTCGTCCTCGCTGGCGACCTTGGTGAGGAGCTCGGTCGCGCGCACGTGCAGGCCGGCCGCGCCGCCGACATGGATCTCGTAGCCGCTGTCGACGCAGACGACGCCGATGTCCTTGCAGGTGGCCTCGGCGCAGTTGCGCGGGCAGCCGGAGACGCCGAGCTTGACCTTGGCCGGGGACCAGGAGCCCCACATGAACTTCTCCAGCCGCACGCCGAGGCCGGTGGAATCCTGGGTGCCGAAGCGGCACCAGTCGGAGCCGACGCAGGTCTTCACGGTGCGCAGGCCCTTGGCGTAGGCGTGGCCCGAGACGAGGCCGGCGGCGTTGAGCTCGGCCCAGACCGCCGGCAGGTCGTCCTTCTTCACGCCCAATAGGTCGATCCGCTGGCCGCCGGTGACCTTGACCGAGGGGATCTGGAAGCGGTCGACCACGTCGGCGATGGCGCGCAGCTCGTCGGCGCTGGTCGTGCCGCCCCACATGCGCGGGACCACCGAGAAGGTGCCGTCCTTCTGGATGTTGGCGTGGACCCGCTCGTTGACGAAGCGGGACTGGCGGTCGTCGCGGTATTCGCCGGGCCAGGCGCAGATCAGGTAGTAGTTGAGCGCCGGTCGGCAGGAGGGGCAGCCGTCGGGGGTGCTCCATTCCAGGGCCTGCATCACCGCGGGGATCGACTTCAGCTCCTCGGCGAGGATGCGGCGACGGACCTCGTCGTGGCCGTGGGCGGTGCAGCCGCAGACGGGCTTCGGCCCTGTCTGCTCCTGGAACCCATCGCCCAGAGTCAGCCTCAGGAGCTTCTCGATGAGGGGCGCGCAGGTCCCGCAGGAGGCGGAGGCCTTGGTGACGGCGCGCACCGACTCCAGGGTGGAAAGGCCCTGGTCCGTAATGGCGGCGGTGACCTGGCCCTTGCAGACGCCGTTGCAGCCGCAGACCTCGGCCGTGTCGGCCATGGCCGCAACGGCGGCGCTAGGGTCGAGCCCCCGAAGGCCCTCCGTGGCGGCCTGGCCGAAGACCAGGGTCTCGCGGAAGTCGCCGACCTGTTCGCCGGACTTCATCAGGTCGAAGTACCAGGCGCCGTCCGCGGCGTCGCCGAACAGGACCGCGCCGACGACTTTGCCGGCCTCCAGCACGATGCGCTTGTAGACGCCGCGGCCGGCGTCGCGGAAGACGATGTCCTCGCAGCCGGCGCCGCCCGAGAAGCGCCCCGCCGAGAAGACGTCGACCCCAGAGACTTTCAGGCGGGTGGACAGGACCGAGCCCTGGTAGAGGCCCGCCCCGGCGGTGAGGGTTTCGCCCAGGGCGCGGCACATCTCCCAGATCGGGGCGACGAGGCCGTAGCACTGGCCGCGGTGCTCGACGCATTCGCCGACGGCGAAGACGTGGAGATCGGAGGTGCGCATCTGGTCGTCGACCACCACGCCGCGGCCGACGGCGAGGCCGGCGTCCCGCGCCAGGGCGACGCTGGGTCGGATGCCGACGGACATGACCAGGAGGTCGCAGGGCAAGAGGCGGCCGTCCTTGAGCCGCAGCCCGGCGACCCGGCCGTCCTGGCCGACGATCTCCTCGGACTGGGCCTCCAGCACGGTCTCCACCCCGCGCGCGGCCATCGCCTGGGTGAGCAGGAAGCCGGCGGAGGCGTCGAGCTGGCGCTCCATCAGCACGTCCATCAGGTGGACCACCGTGGCGGCCATGCCGCGGCGGGCGAGGCCGTAGGCCGCCTCGATGCCCAGCAGGCCGCCGCCGATCACCACGGCCCGGCGACCGGGGACGGCGCAGGCGGCGGTCATGGCCTCGACGTCGTCGAGATCGCGGAAGGTGACGACCCCCTCCAGCTCGGCGCCCGGCAGCGGCAGGCGGATGGCGTCCGAGCCGGTGGCCAGGATCAGCCGGTCGTAGGCGAAGACCCGGCCGTCGGCGGCCTGGACCTTGCGGCCGGCGGCATCGATCCGGGCGACGGCCAGACCGGCGTGCAGGGTCAGGCCGTTGTCGCGGTACCAGGCCTCGTCGTTGATGACGATGTCGGCGAAGCTCTTTTCCCCGGCCAGCACCGGCGAGAGCATGATGCGGTCGTAGTTCACCCGCGGCTCGGCGCCGAAGATGGTGATCTCGTAGCGGTGGGGATCGCGCTTGAGGATCTCCTGCACCGCCCGGCAACCGGCCATGCCGTTGCCGACGACGACGAGCTTTTCCTTGGTCATAGCGGGCTCCTTCACAGGCGCAGGGCCGAGGCGGCGGCGCCGGCGAGGTCCGGCCAGGTGCGCCGCCAGCGGGCCTTGACCCCGGTGAGGCCGACGAGGGCGAGGAGCGCCAGGCCGGCGAAGGCCAGGAGCCCCGCCTGGTAGGAGCCGGTGACCTGCTTGGCCCAGCCGAGGCTGGAGGCCAGGTAGAAGCCGCCGATTCCGCCGGTCATGCCGACGAGGCCGGTGACGACGCCGATCTCCCGGGCGAAGCGCTGGGGGGCGAGCTGGAACACCGCGCCGTTGCCGGCGCCGAGGGCGACCATGGCGAACATCATCAGCCCCAGGGCGATCCACGGGTTGGGCAGGTGGAAGCTGACGAGGACTAGGCCCAGGGCGGCCAGGACGTAGACGACGGTCAGGGTGCGCACCCCGCCGAAGCGGTCGGCCAGGAACCCGCCGACGGGCCGCACGAAGGAGCCGAGGAAGACGCAGGCGGCGGTGAAGAAGCCGGCGGTGACCGCGGACAGGCCGTACTCGGCGTTGAAGTAGATGGTGAGGGAGGACGACAGGCCGACGAAGCCGCCGAAGGTGACGCCGTAGAGCCCCATCAGCCACCAGGCGTCGCCGGTGCGCAGGACCCCCAGGTACTCGCCCAGGGACTTGGCGGGGGGACGGCCCGGGGCGTCCTTGGCGAAGACCAGATAGACGACGAAGGCGACGAGCAGCGGCAGGGCGGCCAGTCCGATGACGTTCTGCCAGCCGAACACCTGGGCCAGGCCCGGGGCGAAGAGGGCGGCCAGGGCGGTGCCCGAGTTGCCGGCGCCGGCGACGCCGAGGGCCAGGCCCTGATGCTCGGGCGGATACCAGCGCGAGGCGAGCGGCAGAGCCACGGCGAAGGAGGCGCCCGCGACGCCAAGGACGACGCCGAGCGCCAGCACCTGGTGATAGGTGTGCACGCCGAGGAACCAGGCCAGGGCCAGGCCGGCGAGCACGACGAGCTGGCAGATCAGCCCCGCCCGCCTGGGCCCGATGTGATCGACCATCACCCCGACCACCAGGCGCAGGAGGGCTCCGGCCAGCACCGGCACGGCGACCATGAACCCCTTCTGCGCCGGCGTGAGGCCGAAGTCGGCGGCGATCGCCACCCCCAGGGGACCCAGGATCACCCAGGTCATGAAGCTCAGGTCGAAGTAGAGGAAGGCGGAGAGCAGAGTCGGGGTGTGGCCCGACTTCAGGAACGAACGGCTGACCATGGGAGGAGGCCCCAAGCTGGAGTGGACAGGCGGCGTCGCCAGAGGGTGCGGAAGGGGCTCGTCGTCGAGCCGTCCGGAAGAGCCGCGAACGCCGTTGTCCTGGGCCTGACCTGAAGGAGAACGCAGGCCGCTCATGCTGTCACCGCGGGAGGCCCGCCGCCGCAGCCCCGCGATGTTGCAGCGCAATATTTGGGCGCCCGCGGCGGGAGCGGCGCCTGGATTCTGAACTGCGCGGGCGCGGGACGGCCGCTCAGGCCACGGGGACGCGGCTCATGGCGGCGGCGGCGGCGTGGCGGCGGGCGTCCTCCGGGCGAAAGTCGCCGTCGGGGGCGTAGCCGCTGAGGACCGTCAGCTCCGGCGCTTCGGCGAGGCCGAGGGCCGCGGCGGCGGGGGCGTAGAGGTCGGGCCGATAGACCCGCCGGGCGAGGGCCGCGATGTCGACCTCGACGGGGATATGGCCCCAGCGCATCATCTGGGCCGCGAGCCAGGCGGCGTGCGCCGGCTGGGGCCGGTTGGCTCCGCCGGCGTGGAAGACGATGTCGCCGAGGGAGCGGGCGATCACCTGCGGGTCGGCGCCGACGTGCTCGGGCCGGGCGAGGATGGCGACCAGCTCCTGGCGGTTCTCTTCCGCCTCGGTCCAGGCGGCGGCGCGCAGCAGGGCGCGCAAGAGCGCCTGCAGCACATCCGGACGGGCGTGGGCCCAGGCCTCGGCGACGGCGAACACCTTGTCCGGCGCCCGGGGCCAGAGCTGGCCTGCGCGGGCGGCGATGAGGCCGGCGCCGGCGGTCACGGCGACGCTGGCCCATGGCTCGGTGACGCAGAAGCCCTCCACCACGCCGCCGGCGAGCAGTTCGGTCATGCGCGAGGGCGGGGCGACGGTCATGCGCACGTCGCGGTCGGGATCGACGCCAGCCCGCGCCAGCCAGTCGCGCAGGAGATAGTTGTGGGTGGAGAAGGGGAAGACGACCGCCAGGGTGATCGGGCTGGCCCCCTCCTCCCGCCGCCAGGCGAGAAGGCGCGCCAGGCCCTCTGCGCCGGGGCCGGGGCCGAGGGCGGCGGCCAGGCGGGCGGACAGGGTGATGGCCGGCCCCTCCAGGCTGAGCGCCAGGGGGGCGACGAGGGGCGTCGCCCCGATCCCGGAGACGCCGAGGGTGATGGCCAGGGCGGCTGGGGCGAGCATGTGCGCCCCGTCCAGCGCGCCGACGCCGACCTTGTCGCGCATGGTTGCCCAGGAGACCTCGCGCACCAGCTCCACCTCCAGCCCCTCGGCGGCGAAGAAGCCCCTGGCGTGGGCCACGATCATGGCGGCGGCGTCGTTGAGCGGGATGAACCCCAGGCGCAGGCGGGTCATTGGCCGTCTCCTCCCTTCAGCACGCCGGCGAACGCCAGAAGGTCCGCGGCGACCGCGCCCAGCGGGCGGCCGGTGTCCATGGAGAGCTTGCGCAGCAGCCGGTAGGCGGCGTCCTCGTCGAGCCCCCGCTCCTTCATCAGCAGCGCCTTGGCCCGCTCGACCGTCTTGCGCGAGGCGAGGTCGGCCTTGGCCTTCTCCAGGTCCCGGCGCAGGCCGTCCATGAGCTGGAAGCGGCTCATGGCGACCTCCAGCACCGAACGCACCCGCTGGGCCGAGAGGCCGTCGACCACATAGGCGGACACCCCGGCCCGGACCGCCGCCTCGGCCAGGCCCGGTTCGGAGCGGTCGACGAACATCACCACCGGACGGGGATTGGCCTCGGTGGCCTCGCGCAGGCTTTCGATGGTGTCGCGGTCGGGACTGTCGGAGGCGACGACGATGACGTCCGGCTCGAAGGCGGCGGCTTCGCGATGGTCGAAGACCGCGGCGTGGCGCACGGCGAGCGGCTCGACGCCTGCGAGCCCCTCCGCCACCAGAGCGGCGCGGGCCGGGTCGGGATCGACGACGAGGACGCGCATAGGGGCCGCGTAGGCGACAAAGCCGGCCAGCGGTCCCCGGTTTCACGCCCGGGAGGCCGCGGACCGCGCGGAACGCTGAAGAAACGACCAGCCGGCGCCGCGATCCTGGGCAGCGAGGGGCGGGCCGGCTGAAACCAAGGCGGGGCCCCGAAGGGCCCCGCGAAGGCTCGACCCCGGCGCGCGCGGCGCCGGGGATGCTCGCCCGTCCAGGTCAGGCGGCCGCCCGGGCGGGGCGGCGGCGGGACTTGGGCAGGTCGTAGCGGTCGGCGTTCATCACCTTGGTCCAGGCCGCCACGAAGTCGCGCACGAACTTGTCGCCCGCATCGTCGGCCGCATAGACCTCGGCGATCGCCCGAAGCTGCGAGTTCGCCCCGAAGACGAGGTCGGTGCGGGTGGCCGTCCACTTCTCCTGACTGGTCTTGCGGCAGGTCCCGACGAAGGTCTCGTCGGCGGCCGCGTTCACCTGTTTCCACGCCGTGCCCATGTCGAGCAGGTTGACGAAGAAGTCGTTGGTGAGCTGGCCGGGTCGGTCGGTGAGGACCCCGTCCCTGGAGCCGCCGTGGTTGACGTCCAGGACGCGCAGGCCGCCGACCAGCACCGTCATCTCCGGCGCCGACAGGCCAAGGAGCTGCGAGCGGTCGATCAGCAGCTCCTCGGTCGGCACGCTGAAGCGGACCTGCAGGTAGTTGCGGAAGCCGTCGGCCTTGGGCTCGAGCACCGAGAAGCTCTCGGCGTCGGTCTGTTCGGCGGTGGCGTCGGTGCGGCCGGGGATGAACGGGACCTCGATGGCGCGGCCCGCGTCGCGCGCCGCCTTCTCGATGCCGGCCGAACCGCCGAGGACGATAAGGTCGGCGATCGAGATCTTCTTGCCGCCCGCCGAGGCGTCGAAGTCGGCCTTGACCTGCTCCAACACCTTGAGCACCCGGGCCAGCTTCTCCGGCTCGTTGACGTCCCAGTCCTTCTGCGGGGCCAGGCGGATGCGTGCGCCGTTGGCGCCGCCCCGGTGGTCGGAGCCGCGGAAGGTGGCCGCCGAGGCCCAGGCGGTGCGCACGAGGTCGGCCACCGTGAGGCCGCTGTCGAGCAGCCTGGCCTTCAGCGCCCTGACGTCGGACTCGTCGACCAGCGGGTGGTCCACCGGCGGGATCGGGTCCTGCCAGATCAGGTCCTCCTTGGGCACCTCGGGGCCGAGGTAGCGGGCCTTGGGCCCCATGTCGCGGTGGCACAGCTTGAACCAGGCCCGGGCGAAGGCGTCGGCGAACTGGTCCGGGTTCTTGCGGAAGCGCTCGGCGATCTCGCGGTACTTGGGGTCCATCTTGAAGGCGAGATCGGCGGTGGTCATCATCGTCGGCACGCGGCGGTCGGGGCTGTGGGCGCCCGGCGCCATGTCTTCCGGCTTCTGGTTCTTGGGCTGCCACTGCTTGGCCCCGGCGGGACTGCGCACCAGCTCGTAGTCGTAGTCCAGCAGCATGTGGAAGTAGGCCATGGACCATCGGGTCGGGGTGGGCGTCCAGGGGCCCTCCAGACCCGAGGTGATGGTGTGGTCGCCCATGCCGCTCTCATGGCCGCTGGTCCAGCCCAGGCCCTGCTGGGCGATGTCCGCGCCCTCGGGCTCGACGCCGACCTTGGAGGCGTCGCCGGCGCCGTGGCACTTGCCGAAGGTGTGGCCGCCGGCGGTGAGGGCCAGGGTCTCCTCGTCGTTCATGCCCATGCGGGCGAAGGTCTCGCGGATGTCGCGGGCCGACTTGAGCGGGTTCGGGTCGCCGCCCGGACCTTCCGGATTGACGTAGATGAGGCCCATCTGGATCGCGGCCAGGGGGTTTTCCAGGGCGCGGCCGGATTCCTCGTCGATCCGCGTGAGGCTGCCCTCTTGGCCGACCCAATGCTCCTCGGTGCCCCAGTAGACGTCGCGCTCGGGCTCGAAGATGTCCTCGCGGCCGCCGCCGAAGCCGAACACCGGGGCGCCCATGGACTCGAAGGCGACGTTGCCGGCCATGATCATCAGGTCGGCCCAGGACAGCTTGCGGCCGTACTTCTTCTTGACCGGCCACAGGAGGCGGCGGGCCTTGTCGAGGTTGGCGTTGTCCGGCCAGCTGTTGAGCGGGGCGAAACGCTGATTGCCGCTGTTGGCGCCGCCGCGGCCGTCGCCGGTGCGATAGGTGCCGGCGCTGTGCCAGGCCATGCGGATGAAGAACGGGCCGTAGTGGCCGTAGTCCGCCGGCCACCAGGGCTGGCTGTCGGTCATCAGGGCGGTCAGGTCGCGCTTGACCGCCTGGTAGTCCAGGCTCTGGAACTCCTTGGCGTAGTCGAAGTCGTCGCCCATGGGATTCCCATGGAGGCCGTGCTGGTGAAGGATATCCAGCGAGAGCTGGTTGGGCCACCAGTCGCGGTTGGTCCGGCCAAGGAGCGCCCGCAGGGCCTGCGGCTCCTTCATCGGGCTGGAAAGCGGGCTCGCACCTGCATCGTCCATGGTCGTCCTCCTGATCTGGTTTTCGGAAGACTAGGCCCGCGAAGACGCGGCTGACAAAACGGAAAACCCTATCGGCGGAAGTGGGGAAATCTATGGGAGCGCTTGGGACGCCGGAATTAGGGCCATGGCGAGCCAGCCTGCGGCGGTGACCGACAGGACGACGGCCCAGGGCGGCGCCTTCCATGAGACCAGGGCGACGAAGCCCGCCGCGGCGACGGCGAAGTCCGCGGGTCCGCGCACGGCGCTGGTGAACACCGGGTCGTAGAGGGCCGCGGCGAGGACGCCGACCACGGCGGCGTTGGCGCCGCGCAGGGCGGACTGGGCGATGGGGACGGCGCGCAACCGGTCCCAGAAGGGCAGCATCCCCGCCACCAGCAGAAGGCCGGGCAGGAAGACGCCGACGAGGGCGATGAGCGCGCCGGCCGCGCCGTTCGGCGGCGGCCCCGTCACGGCGCCGAGATAGGCGGCGAAGGTGAACAACGGACCCGGGACCGCCTGGGCCGCCCCGTAGCCGGCGAGGAAGGTGTCGGCGCCGACCCAGCCGGTGTCGACCACCTGGGCCTGCAGGAGCGGCAGGACGACGTGGCCGCCGCCGAAAACGAGGGCCCCGGAGCGGTAGAAGGCCTCGAACAGGCGCAGGCCCTGGGGACCGCCGGCCGCCGCCAGCGCCGGAAGGCCGAGCAGCAGGGCGAAGAAGACGAGCAGGCAGGCCACGGCGACCCGCTCGCCGACGCCTCCGGAGAGCCGTCCGGCCAGGGGCGACCCGGGGCCGCGGCAGAGAAGCAGCCCCGCCAGGGCGCCGAGGACGATGGCGCCGAGCTGGGCCGCGCCGCCGCCGACGAAGCCGAGGAGGCCCGCGGCCGCGACCGCGATCGACGCGCGTCGGGCGTCGGGCGCGAGGCTGAGGGCCATGCCGAGCACCGCCTGGGCGACGATGGCCACGGCCACCAGCTTCAGCCCATGGACGAGGCCGGCCGGCAGGGCGAAGGCGGCCGCGGCCTGGGCGAAGGCGAACATCAGGAGCGCCGACGGCAGCGTGAAGCCGGTCCAGGCGGCAAGGCCCCCGAGCGGGCCGGCGCGCATCAGCCCCAGGGCGAAGCCGACCTGGCTGGAGGCCGGCCCCGGCAGGAACTGGCAGAGGGCCACGAGGTCGGCGTAGGCGGTCTCGTCCAGCCAGCGCCGGCGTTCGACGAACTCGCTGCGGAAATAGCCGAGGTGGGCGATCGGGCCGCCGAAGGAGGTCAGCCCGAGCTTGAGGAAGGCCCCGAGGACCTCCAGCGGGCGGCCCTGGCCGGCGGCCGGGTCAGACGGTTGCGAGCTCACATTCGGCCTCCCCCGCCGTCATAGCCGGGGGCGGAGGCGAGGGAAACGGCGGGACTTCGGCCGGCCCGGGCCTAGAAGCTGTAGCTCAGGCGCAGGGACACGCTGCGGGGGGCGCCGTAGTAAGACTGGTTCCACTGGAGGCTGGTCAGGTAGGCCTCGTCGGTCACGTTCTTGACGTTGAGGGTTGCGCGGACCTGGTCGGTGAGGTCGACCGCCGCCATCAGGTCGAACACGGCGTAGGCGTCCTGCGGGATGGTGACGATGTCCTCGATATGGATGTCGTCCTGCCAGCGCACGGCGGCGCCGAGCTGCAGGTCGCGCAGCTCGGGGAACTGGTAGGTGGTGGCGAGCTTCAGGGTCTTGCGCGGGATGTAGGTGCGCACGTCCGCGCCATCCTCGCCCTCAACCTCCATGTGGGTCCAGCCGCCGCTGAGGGACCAGCGGTCGGTCACCTGGCCGGCGACCTCGAGCTCGTAGCCTTCGACGAAGGTGTCCAGGCCGGCATAGTAGTTCTTCCCGTCCGGGAACGTGCCGGCGTATTCGGCCAGGCCGAACTGCTCGGACTTGAAGATCGCCGCGGTGGCCGAGAAGCGCCCGTCGAACCACTGGCTCTTGATCCCCGCCTCGTAGCTCTTGCCGTGGGCGGGCTCGAGCTTGGCGCGGGTGACGTCGATCTCGGACTGCGGATTGAAGATGTCGGTGTAGCTCGCGTAGACCGAGACGTGCGGCGAGAGCTCGACGGTGACGCCAGCGTAGGGGCTGACCTCGGCGTCGTCGCGGGACATGTCGGTGCTGTAGGAGACACCCTCCGACTCCAGCCAGAGCGCATTGAAGCCGACCACGGCCTTGACCCGATCGCTGAGGTCGAGGTGGGCGGCGGCGTAGAGCCGCTGCATGCGGTCGCTCTGGTCGGCGGCGAGGTAGGCGCCCGGATAGTCCGGCTCGGCCACCTGCTCGGCGCCCCAGCGTCCAAGGGCCGGATAGACGAGGGTGGCGGGGGAGAAGTTCTCGTACTCCTCGCTCTCGGCGCGGGAGGCGTGGGCGCCGACGACGAGGCGGTGGGTGCGGCCGAACAGGCGCACCGGCCCGGCGGCGTAGACGTCGAGCATGTACTGGTCGTAGGTCGACGGATAGATCCCGCTCATGCCGAAGATCCCCTCCCCCGTGACCGGATCGGGATTGCCGTAGGCGTAGAGCAGCTTGGCGTTCTCCTCGAAGCGCTTGTAGGTGGCCACGGCCTTGAGCCGCCAGTCCTCGCCCAGGCGCAGCTCGGCCTCGCCGAACATCTGCTCGTCGATCACATGCCAGTAGGTCCAGTCCGCCGAGGTGGAGGCCGAGGTCGGATAGTCGATGAGGGTTCCGTCCGAATAGACGAGCGGCAGGGCGCCCCACAGGACGCCGCGGGCGCGGTTGTCCTGGCGCGAATAGCCCGCCGAGAGGTTCAGCCGCGAGGTCGCGTCCCAGGACACCACGCCGTAGTAGACGTTGCGGTTCACCCCGTAGTGGTCGAGGTAGGAGTCGCGGTCCTCGTTGGCGTAGACGAGGCGGCCGGCGAGGGAGCCGGATGCGTTTAGCGGTCCGGAGACGTCGGCCTCCAGGCGCATGGCGTCCCAGGAGCCGTACTGGGCCGACAGCTCGCCCTGGAAGGTCTTGGTCGGGCGCTTTCGCACGTAGTTGATGGTGGCCGAGGGGTTGCCGAGCCCCTGGGCCAGGCCGTTGGCGCCGCGCAGCACCTCCACCCGCTCGAACAGGGCGGTGTCGAGGTCGCCGAACTGGATGCCCCAGATCAGCGGCAGGCCGACGCCGTCGACCTGGAAGTTGGTGATGTCGAAGCCGCGCGAGTTGTAATAGGTGCGGTCGGTCTCGACCTTCTCGACATTGACGCCGACCACCTGGGCCAAGAGCTCGTTGACGTTGGTCAGGGCGAAGTCGTCGATCTGGGCCTCGGAGATCACGCTGACCGACTGCGGGGTGTCGCGGATCGTCAGCTCCAGGCCGTTGGCCACCGAGGAGGCGGCGCGCTCGCCTTCGACCGTCACCCCTTCGATTTCCCGGGCGCCGGCGTCGGCCAGCTCGTCGGCGAGGGCCGGGGCGGCCGCGGCGGCGCAAAGCGCGGTGGTGGCCAGAAGGACGGCGAAGCGGCGAGCAGACATGGGCGATCCGGTGAAAATGCGACTGACTTGCGAAACCGCCGTATGAAAGCGGTCGGTCGGCTTGTCAATGCGAATGCGTCGCAATTTCCGGAATCGAAGCGCGTCGGCGCGCGGGAGGACGGGACGGAGACCGATCCGCGCGGCTCCGCCCCCGGGGCGTCCTAGCCCATCGGGTAGAGGATCTCCTTGGAGACCTTGTCGATGGCGTCCAGCACGTCCTTGCCAAGGGTGACGTCCATCGCGGCGAAGATGTCGGCTAGCTGGTCCTCGCGGGTGACGCCGACGATGGTCGAGGCGACGAAGTCGTGCTGCTTGCTCCAGGCCGTGGCCAGGGTGACCGGCGACAGGCCCGCCTCGGCGGCGATGGCGGCGAAGCGCTCGGTGGAGGCGAGCGTCTTGTCGTTGACGAAGCGGCGGGCCATGGCCGCCTGGCGCCCGCCGATCTTCAGGTAGTTGGTGAAGCGCGCGCCTTCGGGCGCGGCCCCGCCGTTGTACTTGCCGGACAGCACGCCCCCGCCCAGGGGCGAATAGGGGATGAGGCTGACGCCTTCCTGCCGGCAGGCCTGGGCCAGCTCGTCCTCGAAGCGGCGGTTGTTGAGGCTGAAGTTGTTCTGGATCGTCTCGTAGCGGACGGTGCCCTCGCGCTCGGCCACGGCGATCGACTTGGTCAGGCCCCAGGTGGTCTCGTTCGAGCAGCCGATGACCCGGACCTTGCCCTCCTGCACCAGGTCGTCGAGGGCGCGCAGCGTCTCCTCGTAGCCGACGCCGTGGTCGGGCCAGTGGGTCTGGTAGAGGTCGACGTAGTCGGTGCCCAGGCGCTTGAGGCTGGCCTCGATGGCGCGGGTGATGTTGTGGCGGTCCAGGGCCGTCATGCCGGCGCGCTGGGAGCTCTTGATCCAGCCGTGGCTGGGGCCGCTGACCTTGGTGGCCAGGATGATGGCGTCGCGGTCCTTGGTCTTCAGCCAGCGGCCGAAGATCTCCTCGGTGCGGCCGGCCCACTTCGGATCGGGAGGCACCGGATAGTTCTCGGCGGTGTCGTAGAAGTTGATCCCGGCTTCGAACGACCGGTCGAGGATGCGCATGGCCGTGGCCTCGTCGGCCTGCGAACCGAAGGTCATCGTGCCCATGCAGATGTCCGACACGACGATCGCGCTTCTACCCAAACGCTTATGGCCCATGGGGTCCCTCCCGATTTCCGCTGAATGGACGCGGACGGAGGGCCCTGCGCCCCGTCCCCGGCGCCGCCTGGATAGCGGGGCGCGGCGGACCAGGGAAGGGCGCAGGCGCAGGCGCGATCAGAATCGCTTGGTCAGGGCGATCCCGTAGAGCCGCGGGTCGAGCAGGATGATGTTGCGCACGGCCCCCAGGTTTTCGTCGGCGATGTCGAAGCCGACGATGGTGTCCTCGTCCATCAGGTTCTTGACGAACAGCTGGACGTTCACGCCGATGTCCGGCTGATCGAAGATCAGCGAGGCGTTGACGTTGTCCCAGGCCTCGATGTTGTCGAAGGCGGCGTTGTTGTAGCGCATGAAGCTCTTGGACTGGCGGTAGTAGTCCCCGCGCAGCGTCGCCTCCCACCCCCCCGGCAGCGACCACTGGTACTGGGCGCCCAGGGACACGGTCCATTCGGGCGCGTTGGGCAGGTCGTTGCCGGACAGGTCCTGGATCACCCCCTCGCCCGCCCCGTTGGCCAGGCGCGCGACGTTGGAGCCGTAGTTGTAGGCGCCCGCCACCAGGGCCGCGGCGTTGGCCGGCGTCTGGCCGGCCGCCACCAGGCTGGCGGTGAGCGTCGCGGCGCCGGCGCAGGCGCGGTTGGCCAGGACCGTGGCGCCGCCCGGCCGCTGCAGGATGGCCGCCACACCGGCGGTGCTGAGGATGCAGCCGCCGCTGGTGGAGTTGGCGTAGACGTAGCCGGCGTCGCCCTGGGTGCGGTCGAAGGTGTCGACCACCCGGCCCTCCTCGATATTGGTGTCGAGGTAGCCGATGTTGGCGTTGAGCCGCAGGTTGTCGATCGGCTCCCAGACCGACTCCAGTTCGGCGCCCTTGATCTTGGCGTCGATGTTCTCGTTGTAGACCGAGCGGTTCACGCTGCGGCCGATCTGGTAGCCCTTGTAGTCGTAGTGGAAGGCCGTGAGGTTCAGGAGCAGCCGGCCGTCCAGCAGGGTGTTCTTGGCGCCGATCTCAATGGCGTTGACGAACTCCGGGTCGAACTCCTCGTTGAGGCCGAGGGCGACCACGCCAGGCGGGTTGAAGCCGCCGCCCTTGTAGCCCTTGGAATAGGACGCATAGAGCAGGGTGTCGTCGGTGAACGGCAGGTCCGGCGACCAGTCGACGTTGAGCCGGCCGGTCGTCTCCTTGAACTCCACGCTCTGCGGATTGGTGAAGATCGGCCCGCGGCCGGCGGCGAACAGGGTGGAGCCCGAGCCGCGGGTCCACTTCTCGTCGTCGGTGTAGCGCAGGCCCAGGGTCACGCGCAGGGTGTCGGTGGCCTTCCAGTAGACCTCGCCGAAGGCCGCGCGCGAGGTCAGTTCGTATTCGGTCAGGCTGACGAAGTAGTTGTGCCCGGTGAAGTCCGGCTCGCGCAGGGGATCGACATAGGCCAGCGGGTTGACCACCCGCACCGCCGCGGTCGCCGCATTGGTGGCCACGTAGGTGATGCTGCTGGATTCGTAGTTCAGGTAGATGCCGCCGACGTTGAAGTTGATCGGCCCGTCGAAGGCCGACTGCAGGCGCAGCTCCTGGGTCCACTGGGTGTTGTGGGCCGTGCCGCCGCTTTCGCTCATCAGCCGGTCGGTGAGGCCGAACTGCGGGTCGTTGAGCACGCCGGTGGGGTTCAGCGGCGAGGCCGGGAAGACGACTGAGGAATAGCCGCCGGTGGAATCGCCCCGGGAGTAGGTCTCGTTCTCGTTATAGCTGGTGAGCGAGGTGAAGGTCAGGCCTTCGGTCACGTCGAAGTCGATGTTCAGCTCGTAGAGCTCGCTGCGCGGCCGGTAGATGGGCCGGCCGTAGACCTCGACCTCGCGCAGGTCGCGCGAGACGGTCTTGTTCAGGAAGGAGTCCACCGGCTGCAGGCCCACCTGGCGGGCGATGATGCCGCTGAAGGTCGAGAGCTGGTTGGTCGTGCCGTAGACGTCGTTTCCGTAGACCGAGCGGGGCAGGCAGCCCTGGGTGAAGGCCACCTGGGCGACGCCGGTGGCGACGCCGCCGACCGAGGTCAGGCCCACGTCCTTGGCGCAGAGCTGCTTGCGCGCGCCGCGGTCGTCGTCCTCGGAGAAGCTGTCCCACATCAAATAGGCGCGCAGGCGGTCGTTGGGCTCGAAGCTCAAGGTGACGCGGCCGGCGAAGATGTCGCGCCCGTCGATGTCGGCGCCGGTGAGGGTGTTGGTGGTGTAGCCGCTGCGCTGCAGGGCGAAGCCGGCGGCGCGCAGGGCGAACATCTCGCCCAGGGGGATGTTCACGAAGCCCTGGTACTTCAGGCTGTCGTAGTTGCCGAACTCGGCGGTGAACGCGGCCTCGAAGGCGTCGACCGGCTTGGCCGTGATCAGGTTGACCACCCCGCCGGTGGCGTTGCGGCCGTAGAGCGTGCCCTGCGGCCCGCGCAGCACCTCGACCCGCTCCACGTCGTAGAACTCGGCGTCGGCGAGGCGGTTGGAGGTGAGCGGGGCGTTGTTGACGTGGATGCCGACCCCGTCGTCGCCGCTGGCGGAGATGAGCTGGGCGCCGACGCCGCGGATCTGGAAGTTGGTGCGCAGGGAGCGGCGGGTGTAGGTGAGGTTGGGGATCGACTGGACGAGGTTGCCCGCGGTGTCGATGCCCTGGGCCTTGAGCTGCTCGCCGCCGAAGGCCGAGACGGCGATCGGCACGTCCTGGATCGACTCCTCCCGCTTCTGGGCTGTGACCACCAGCTCCTCGATCATGGTGGCCGAGGGCGCCGGCGTTTGAGCCATGGCAGATCCAGCGCCGGCGCAAATAACCACCGACGCCGACAAGAGCAGTCTTGCCCGCATTTCTTTTCCTCCCATGACGAGGCGTGCCGGCTGTGCCCACCTGGGCCGCCGAATTATTTCGTCCTCGTCAGAATTGAGGCTAGGTGTCGAAAAAGCGGCTTGTCAATAGCTCGCGGATTGTGGCGGAAGACCGAATTGCGATCCAATCGCAGCAATCCGAACATTGTTCGTCTTGCCAGCCCAAGAAATCCCTTGCGAAACATTGTTCGGTTCGGCGTGATTTCGGCGAACGACTACTGAACGACCGACTCCAGGCGAAAGTTCTGGCGCGTACGGTTGCGCTTCAAGGGAGGCGACACATGAGCGACGGATCCGTCGACATTCGGCACGAAGCCCAGGCCCGCGCCTATTCCGCACCGCTGGAGGGACTGGACCCGGCCCAGCCGGAGCTGTTCGCCCAGGACGCCATGTGGCCCTATTTCGAGCGGCTGCGCCGGGAGGACCCGGTGCATTTCACGGCGGAAAGCGCCTACGGCCCATTCTGGTCGATCACGCGCTACAACGACATTGTGGCGGTGGACACCGACCACGAGACCTTCTCCTCCGCCGACGGGATCACCCTGGTCAGCCTGGAGGCCAAGGCTGAGGCCGCCAACAGGCCGGCGCGGCCGAGCTTCATCTCCATGGACCCGCCCAAGCACGACGAGCAGCGCAAGACCGTCAGCCCGGTGGTGGCGCCGGCCAACCTGCACCGGATGGCGCCGGTGATCCGCGAGCGGGCCGCCAAGATCCTCGACGGCCTGCCGATCGGCGAGACGTTCGACTGGGTGGACTTGGTCTCCAAGGAACTGACGGCCATGACCCTGGCCACGCTGTTCGACTTCCCGCAGGAGGAGCGGCGGCGGCTGACCCACTGGTCGGACGTCTTCACAAACGCGCCCGGGCACGGGCCGGTGACGAGCTGGGAGCAGAAGCGCCGGGAGATCTCCGAATGCTTCTCGGTGTTCAGCGAACTGTGGAACGCCCGCGCCCGCGCCGAGCCGGCCTTCGACCTGATCTCGATGCTGGCCCATGGGGACGCCACGCGGGACATGGACGAGCACGAGTTCCACGGCAACGTGGCCCTGCTGATCATCGGCGGCAACGACACCACCCGCAACACCATCTCCGGCTCGCTCTACGCCCTGAACCGCAACCCGGCCCAGTACCGCAAGCTGCGGGAGAACCCCGAGCTGATCAGCTCGATGGTGTCGGAGACCATCCGCTGGCAGACGCCGCTGGCGCACATGGCGCGCACGGCGACCCGGGACGTGGAGATGGGCGGCAAGACCATCCGCAAGGGCGACCGGGTGGCGATGTGGTACGTCTCGGGCAACCGCGACGACAGCGTGATCGCCGATCCCGACAGCTATGTGATCGACCGGCCCAACCCGCGGCGGCACCTGTCGTTCGGCTTCGGCGTGCACCGCTGCGTGGGCAACCGCCTGGCCGAGCTGCAGCTGACCATCATCTGGGAAGAGATCCTCAAGCGCTTTCCGGTGGTCGACGTGGTCGGCGAGCCGCTGCGCACCCATTCGGTGTTCGTGAAGGGCTATGAGACCCTGCCGGTGGTGATCCCCGAGCGGGCGGCCTGAGGCCTAGAACGGCGCCGCCGGCGCGGGCTCGGCCGCCGCGCCCGCGGGGGCGGCGTCCAGCAGGGTGTCGATCACGTCCGCCGGCGGCGGATCGGCCACGGGCGGCGGCGGCCCGGGCGGGATCGGCCGGGCGCCGGCGCGCTTGAGCGCCTTGCCCATGAACGACCGCCACATCTCCGCCGGCGCCGCGCCGCCGGTGACTCCGCGCATGGCCGAGCCGTCGTCGCGCCCCATCCACACCACCGCCGCAAGGCCGCCGGTGTAGCCGGCGAACCAGGCGTCCTTGTAGTCGGAGGTGGTGCCGGTCTTGCCCGCAAGGTCATAGCCGGGGATCGCCGCCCGGGTCCCGGTGCCCGAGGCGATCACCCCGCGCAGCATCCGGTTGAGGTCGCCGAGGGCCGGGTTGGCGACCACCTGCTGGGGCGCGGCCGATTTCTTCTGGTAGAGCACCGCCCCGCCGCCGGTGCGGATGCGCTCGATCCCGTAGGCGGAGACCTTCTGGCCGCCGGTGGAGAAGGCGGCGTAGGCCTGGGCCATCTCCAGGGGCGAGACCAGGGTGGTGCCGAGCGCCATCGCCGGCTCGGTGTTGATCGGCGAGACGACGCCGAGCCGCCGGGCGGTGGCGGCGACGGCGTCGCGGCCGGTCTCGTCGGCGAGGCGCGCGGCCACCGTGTTCAGGGACTGGGCCACCGCCTGCTCGAACGTGACGAGGCCCGAGTAGGTCTGGGTGTAGTTCTGCGGAGACCAGGCGCCGACGGCGAAGGGCTCGTCCAGCACCAGGTCCTCGGGCCGCCAGCCGGCCTCGAGCGCCGTCAGGTAGACGAAGGGCTTCCAGGCCGAGCCGGCCTGGCGGCGGGCTAGAACCGCACGGTTGTAGGGGCTCGCCGCGTAGTCGAGCCCGCCGACCATGGCCCGCACCCGCCCCTGCCCGTCGACGGCCACCAGGGCGGCCTGCTCGATCCCCTGGCTCTTGCGGGCGGCCAGGGTGGCGCGGGCGGCCTCGGCCCCGGCCTGCTCCATGGAAAGGTCGAGGGTGGTTTCGACCACCAGGTCCTGCTTCGGCTTGCCGACGATCTGGCGGGTCTGGCCGTCGACCCAGTCGACGAAGTACTGGGCCGGCAGGGCGGGGGCGGCGCGCAGCGCGCGGGCGGGCCTGGACAGGGCCTTGGCGCGGTCGGCGGCGGTGATGGCCCCGGTCTCGACCATGGCGTCCAGCACCAGGCGGGCCCGCTGGGCCGCCGCCTCGGGCTTTTCGGCGGGGTTGTAGTTGGTCGGCGACTTCAGCACCCCGGCCAGGGTCGCCGCCTCCATCAGGGTCAGGCGTGCGGCGGGCTTGTCGTAGTAGCGACGGGCGGCGGCCTCCAGCCCGTAGGCGCCTGAGCCGAAATAGACCCGGCTGAGATAGAGGCCGAGGATCTGGCGCTTGGAGTAGGCCTGCTCGAGTTGCAGGGCGTAGGCGATCTCCTTGGCCTTGCGCTCCACCGTCCGGTCGGAGCTGAGGAACAGGTTGCGGGCCAGTTGCTGGGTGATGGTGGAGGCGCCTTCGGCCAGGCGGCCCTCGGCGACGTTGTTGACGACGGCCCGGGCTATGCCGAGGGCGTCCACCCCGTTGTGCTGGTAGAAGCGCCGGTCCTCGATGGCGACGAAGGCGGCGGGCACGTAGGCGGGCAGCCGGGCCACGTCCATCGGCGGGGCGAAGCGGCCGCCGCGCACGCCCAGCACCACCCCGGAGCGGTCGACATAGGTGATCTGGGGATCGCGGCGGATCTCCGGCAGGCGGGGCAGTTCCGGCGCGGCCACCGCCAGGGACACGGCGGCGAAAAGGGCGATCAAGCGTCAGGCTCCATGGAGGGCCGATCCATCCGCGGCCGTTCTGTCGTCTTCGTGGCGCGCGGCAAAGATAATTCGCCGTAACCTTCGCGCCGCCCGCGCCGGCGGCGCCGCGCCGCGGGGGCAACCGGCGGAGGAGCCGCCCGTTCAATGCGGTCCTGCGCCGCGCTATCGGTGGCGCCGGAGGACCGTGATTCGATGAGTGCAGCTTCCATGGACCCGACCGCCTCCACGCCGTGGTGGAAGCGCGCGGTCTTCTACCAGATCTACCCCCGCAGCTTCCTGGATTCGGACGGCGACGGCGTCGGCGATCTGGCCGGCGTGCGCGCGCGGCTGGCCTATCTGGCCGACCTGGGGGTGGACGCGATCTGGCTCTCGCCCTTCTTCGCCTCGCCGATGAAGGACTTCGGCTACGACGTCTCGGACTATCGGGCGGTGGACCCCGCCTTAGGCGGCCTGGCCGACTTCGACGCGGTGGTGGAGGAAGCCCACCGCCTGGGCCTGAAGGTGGTGATCGACCAGGTGTGGTCGCACACCTCCGACCAGCACCCCTGGTTCAAGGAGAGCGACGCCTCGGCCGCCTCGGACAAGGGCGACTGGTACGTCTGGGCCGACGCCAGGCCGGACGGCTCGCCCCCCAACAACTGGCAGGCCAGCTTCGGCGGGCCCTCGTGGACCTGGTCGCCGCGGCGGCGGCAGTACTATCTGCACAACTTCCTGCCGAGCCAGCCGGACCTGAACTTCCGCAACCCGGCGGTGCAGGAGGCGGTGCTGGACGTCGCGCGCTTCTGGCTGGACCGCGGCGTCGACGGCTTCCGCCTGGACGTGGTCAACTACTTCTTCCACGACGCGGCGCTGCGGGACAATCCGCCGGCGGCCCTGCCGCGCACCCCGGCGCTGACCTACGCCCTGCAGCGGCACGTCCACAACCGCAGCCAGCCGGAGACGCTGGCCTTCCTTTCACGCCTGCGCGCGCTGCTCGACAGCTACGGCGAGCGGATGGCCGTGGGCGAGATCGTCGACCACGATCCGCTGGAGACCCAGGCGGCCTACACCCGCGGGCGCGAGCGGCTGCACAGCGCCTACAGCTTCTATCTGCTGGATGCGCGGCGGGCCGATCCGGGCCTGTTCCGCGAGGCGATCGAAGGCTGGCGCGGGCGAGACGGCTGGCCCTCGTGGTCGCTGGGCAACCACGACGTGCCGCGGTTCCCCAGCCGCCTGGCGCCCGGCGGCGAGCCCGATCCGCGGCTGACCCGCTGCCTGCTGGCGATCCTTATGACCCTCCCGGGCACGCCGTACATCTACCAGGGGGACGAGTTGGGCCTGCCGCAGGCCCAGGTGCCGTTCGAGCGCCTGCGCGACCCCTTCGCCATCGCCGCCTACACCGGCGGCGCCGGACGCGACGGCGCGCGCACGCCGATGCCGTGGTCGGCGCAGGAGGCCAACGCCGGCTTTTCCGCCGCGGTGGAGACCTGGCTGCCGCTCGACCCGGCGCACCGGGAGCTCGCGGTGGACCGCCAGCAGGGCCACGAGGAGTCCACCCTTGAGTTCGTGCGCCGGCTGCTGGCGGTGCGAAGGCGCCTCCCGGCCCTGCAGCTCGGCGGCGGCGCGCCCCTGGCCCTCGAGGCGCCCGAGACGGTGCTGGCCTTCGTGCGCGAGCTCGGCGACCAGCGCTGCGCCCTGGTCTTCGAACTGGGCGGCGAGGCGGCGAGGATCGCCCGCCCGCCCGCCGGGGCGCTGATCGACATCGGCCTGGGCGGTCGCCTCGAGGACGGCGCGCTGGTCCTGCCGCCCTACGGCGGGGCGCTCGTGGCCCTGGACGCCTAGGCGCCGCCGACGGCGCGAAGGTGCGGACGGCCCGGCGCCTGGCGCGGGGGAGAGGCCTCGCCGCCGAGGTTGAACTGGTCCACCAGTTCGGAGAGCTGCGCGGTCTCGTGGGCCAGAGAGCGGCTGGCGGCGGTGGCCTCCTCGACCATGGCCGCGTTCTTCTGCGTCACGCGGTCCATCTCGTTGACCGAGTGGTTGATCTGCTCCAGGCCGCCGGACTGCTCGCGCGCGCCGGAGGCGACCTCGCGGACCAGGGCGTCGATCTCGCCGACCTTGGCCATGATGCGCTCGAGGGACTGACCGGTCTCGCGCACCAGCTTCACGCCGGCGTCGACCTGGCCGGTGGAGGCGCCGATCAGGGTCTTGATCTCCTTGGCCGCCTCGGCCGAGCGCTGAGCCAGCGCCCGCACCTCGGAGGCGACCACCGCAAAGCCGCGGCCCGCCTCCCCTGCCCGGGCCGCCTCGACCCCGGCGTTGAGGGCCAGAAGGCTGGTCTGGAAGGCGATCTCGTCGATCACCCCGATGATCCGCTCGATCTGGTGGGCCGAATGGGAGATGCCGTCCATCGCCTCCACGGCCTGGCGGACCACGGCCGAGCTGCGCTGGGCGTCCTCGTTGGCGGCGGCGACGACGGCCTGGGCCGCGCCGGCGCCTTCGGCGGCCTGGCGCACGGTGGCCGTCATCTGGTCCAGGGCGGCGGCGGTCTGCTCCAGGCTGGCGGCCTGCTGCTCGGTGCGGCGGGCGAGGTCGTCGGCGGCGATCGACACCTCCTGGGAGCCGGCGCGGATCGAGCGGGCCCCGCCGGCGACCTTCTCGACGGTGGCGCGCAGGGTGGCGTGGGCGGCGTTGAAGTCGAGGCGCAGCTTCTCGAAGGTCGGCGAGAACGGGCGCGCGATGTCCTGGCGCAGGTCGTTGGCCGCCAGCCGGGCGAGGCCGTCGCCGATGGCGGTCAGATCGGTGATGTCGTTTGCGTACTTCACCACCTTGGCGACCTTGCCGTTCAGGTCGAACACCGGGTTGTAGGAGGCCTGGATCCAGACCTCCCGGCCGCCCTTGCCGATCCGGCGGAACGAGGCGGAGACGAACTCGCCGGCGTTCAGCCGGGCCCAGAAGGCGCGGTACTCCTGGGAGCGCGCATAGGCTGGATCGACGAACAGGCTGTGGTGGCGGCCCTGGATCTCGTCGAGACGATAGCCGAGGGTCTGCAGGAACAGGTCGTTGGCGGTGATGACCTCGCCCGCCGGGGTGAACTCGATCACCGCCTGGACCCGGCCGATGGCGTCGAGCTTGGCCTGCCACTCGGCGCTCTTCAGCTTTTCGGCGGTGACGTCGGTGGCGACCTTGACCACGCGCTCGACGCGGCCGGCCCCGTCCAGCACCGGGTTGTAGGTGGCGCGGATCCAGACGTCGCGGCCGCCCTTGGCGATGCGCCGGTATTCGGCCGAGTCGAACTCGCCGCGGGCGAGCCGGGCCCAGAAGTCGCGGTATTCGGCGCTCGCCGCGTAGTCCGCCGGGACGAACAGGCTGTGGTGGCGCCCGCGGATCTCCTCCAGGCGGTAGCCCATGGCCTCGCAGAAATTGGCGTTGGCCGTGAGGATCGTCCCGTGCGGGTCGAACTCGATCACGGCCAGCGAGCGGTTCAGCGCCTCAAGGACCGCCTCGCTCCGTCCCCGGCCGCGGCCAATACCTGCATACACGCGCTCACCCCCCGATGCACGCCGATCCAAGGCGCCGAAGCAAGCACCGGAGCCACCGACCAACCGTAAGTTGCGTATGGTAACCTGATGATTAATGAGCGGAAAATGCGACACGGTCGCACAAGCGCCGCCGAGGCGGCTCGTCAGACAATCCTGCCGTGAGGCCGGCGGCCGAAGCGACGGGACGCGGCTCCACGCGCTCCGCAGCCCCGCGCCGCGGCTCAGGCCCCGGCCATCTCGCGCTTGAGGCGGCCGATCGCGACGCCGACGGCGCTGGAGGCCGCCGCATAGGCGCCGCCGTCGAGCATGGCCGAGGCCGCGTCGAAGCGCCTGGCGTTGATCTCCACAGCCACGCGGCCGGCCTCCTTGTGGAACGCGGCGTGACGGGCGACACAGTCCTGGTAGGCCGGGCGGGCGCCGAGCAGGGCCTTGGCCTCGCCGTGCAGCCACCGGCCGAGATCGCAGCAGTTGTCGGCGCCGATGGCGCGGGCGTCCACCGTCGCCCCGTTGGCGATGGCGGCGCGCAGCTTGATCTTCCATTCGGCGTGGGCGGCGAGGGCCTGGTCGATGTCCATGAAACGTCCCTGTTGTTCTTGTTGGCGACACTGGTTTCCCGCGGGCCGGGCGCGCGCCCGGACGGCAGGCCGCGCAGGTGGCGCCCGCCGCCTCAACAAAGGGTAGCCGGCGGGACCGCGATTACCCGAAATGGGGAACGCCGCCGGCGCCGGGCTCTTGGCCAGGAAATCGCGTGACGAATGTCGGACCCGCGGCGGCTGGTTCGTCCTGGGGGTGGAAGGCCGCCCCGCGGCCGGTCTGAGACGACAGGACGGAAGAACGCGCGATGAAAGTGACCCAGCATCTGTGGTTCGAAAAGGACATGGCCGCGGCGGTGCGCTTCTACACCTCGCTGATCCCGGGCTCGGCGATCGAGTCCATGGACGCGGTGATGGCCGACAACCCGTCCGGGCCCGCCGGCAGCGTCTCGATCGCCAGCTTCGCCCTCGGCGGCCAGAACTACATGGCCATCGAGGCCGGACCGCTCGATGCGTTCAACCACAGCTTCTCGATCATGGTGGAGTGCGACACCCAGGCCGAGCTCGACCGGCTGTGGGACGCCCTGGCCGAAGGCGGCGCGGTCGAGCAGTGCGGCTGGCTGCGCGACCGCTGGGGCCTGTCCTGGCAGATCGCGCCCAGGCGCCTGCGCGAATTGATGGGCGATCCGGACCCGGCGAAGGTCAAGCGGGTGACCGAGGCCATGCTGCAGATGGTCAAGCTGGACATCGCCCCGCTGGAAGCGGCGGCGGCGGGCTGACGCCGAGGCGAAGGAAGAGGAGCGCTGCGATGAGCGGACTGACGATCTGGACCTACGACTGGGTTCCCGATGGGCCGCGCGGCCTGGTGCGCGACCTGCGGCTGCGCTGGGCGTGCGAGGAGGCGGGCCTCGCCTACACGGTGCGCACCGTTCCGTTCGACGGGCGCGAGACAAACCACCTGGAGCGCCAGCCGTTCGGCCAGGTCCCCTTCCTGAACGACGGAACGCTGGAGGTGTTCGAGAGCGGCGCCTGCCTGCTGCACCTGGCGCGCAAGAGCGAGGCGCTGATGCCGAAGGACCTGGCCGGGGAAGCCCAGACCCTGCAGTGGACCATCGCCGCGCTGAACTCGATCGAGATGGCCAGCGTGCCGTGGTGGTTCCTGACCATCACCGAGACCGCGGACAACCCCCTGACGCCCTGGTTCGGCCAGCGCCTCGCCCAGCTCGAAGCCGTGCTGAGCGCACGCGAGTGGCTGGCGGCCGGACGCTTCACCATCGCCGACCTGCTGATGGCCGACGTGCTGCGCGTGCCCCAGGTCCGCGCCTTCGGCGAGCGCCCGGCGAGCGAGGCCTATGTCCAGCGCCTGACCTCGCGTCCCGCGTTCCAGAAGGCCCGCGCCGACCAGATCGCCCAGTTCGAGGCGGCCGACGCGGCGCGGGCGGGCTAGGCGCGGCGGGGGCGGGCCAACGGAGAGGCGGCCGCCCGCCTTGAGAGGACGTTCACGCCGACGGCGAGGGGCGGCCGACCCGCGGCTCGGTTCCGGCGAGCAGCCGCGCGATGTTGGCCCGATGGCGCACGATCACGAAGGCTCCGCCCAGGATCACCAGCACGCGATACGGAAGCGGCTCGTCGAACGCGCAGACGAGGACGATCGACGTCAGCGCAGCCGCCATGGAACTCACCGACATCGTCCGGAACAGCGCAAGGCTGATCCCGAAGACGGACAGTGAGCCTAACGCGACGGGCCATGACATGGCCGCCAGCATGCCGACCCCGGCCGCGACGGACTTGCCGCCGCTGAAGTTCAGCCAGATCGAACGGGCGTGTCCCACGAGGACCGCAAGCCCGGCGAGGCAGACGGCCCAGGGCGTGAAGGCCGACGGCTCGACCCAGGCCGGGGGCGCGGCGGCGGGCCAGGCGAACAGGGCCTGGCTCAGCCAGCGGACGAAGACGATCGCCGCCGCCCCCTTCAGCACGTCGACGGCGAGCACCGCGCCGAAAGGCCAGAGGCCGAGGGTGCGCAGGACATTCGTCGCCCCGGTCGAGTTGGAGCCGTGCTCGCGGATGTCGACGCCCTTGAGAAGCTTGCCCGCCAGGAAGCCGGTCGGCGTCGAGCCCAGCAGATAGGCGACGCCGAGTCCAAGGGCGCTCGTCAACCAGAACAACATCGGCGTGCGCCTCCATGCCCATCCTGCAGGCCATACTCGCGCGTCTTCGGGCCGCCATCAAATCGAGGCCGCGGGGGCGGGCCCGGGAATGACCGTAGTCCGCCCGCTCCGACGGCGCGGAGGGCGACGTCGGCTCGCAGGCAAGCAGGAAAACGCCGCGCGACGACGAGCGGACGCGTGGATTGCCGGCTTCAAGGAAGGCCGCGTTCGACCGAAACCGACCCTTCTGAGATCTCGGCAAGGTCCGATCGCTGGCGATGTCGGGGCGGAAGAGAACCCTGGTAGCTGGGGGCCGCTACAGCCTGGCCCATACACCCCCGCTGCTCGTTATTCTGAAGCTACTGCCGCAGATGAAGAGGGCTGTCCGCCGTCCCCTAAAGCCTGCTTACCGCCCGCTCCAGGCCGTCGCGGCAGGCGCGCCGTGGCTGAGCAATTGCGGGTGACAGACCGCGGATGTTCTTGTATTGTTCACGCCGCGCTTCCTCGGTTGTGGAAATATGTACGTTCACGCACTCAGTGAGTACGATCGTCGGGGGTCGTGGCAGTCTGCGGCCCACCGTGCGGGGGCGTGCGACGAATTCATGCGGAATGATCGACGGCAGTTCTACATCTACGACTTGGAGGTTGGCGCGCGGAAGGCGGGAGCGGCGATACCGGACATAGCCGAAGTGGTAGGTGTCTGGGAGGCTATGACGAATGCAGGCCGCACCTTCCCGATCCGACGCGGCGACGCCACTCTCCTGATTGGCGACATGGAGATCGACCAAGCTCGCGCAGTCGCAACACTACTTGTCAGACTTTCGGACAAGACAGCGCCCAATGCCGTCTACTCCGACCCCCAAGCAGGCCATTTCCAGGAGCACGTGAAGGAGGGAAACCAAGGCGCTGACGTCGGGTGCCACGTGCTTATTTCGCTCGCACCGGAGATTGGCCTACCGAACACCTACACCTGTGCGGTGGAACGGATGCCGGGTCTGCCCTCCGATCTTGTACGGCGATTGCTGTCCAAGCTGCTCAATTACGAGTATCGCGCGAACCCAGCCTTCTACCAGTATCCCCATCCGGGGGGCGGCCAGGACCGGCACGGGAACCCACGATTGGACCGTTGCTGTCCCCACATTGAACTGCGGGGGAGGCCGTCGGATACCCTGATCAACGACATCAACAACGGTCACCTTTCCGGTGTGTCACTGATTCGGACCGAGGCCGCGACACCCATTGGCGGTGCGGCCTATCTGACGAAGAAGGCTTCGGAGCTTAAGCTGGCGATCGATCACAACAACCTGCCTGCCAATCTATGGCAGGGGCTCCAGCAAGCGTTTCAGCAGAATGCGGGGGCCTATCCAGTGGCGAAGGTGGCGTACCGCACCCCCGGTTCGAGCCGAAGCGTCACCGTCGAGATCGACTCCCATAACGGAACGCCGCTAAATGACATCTACGTTAAGTCATTCGAACTGAGGAATATATTTCCGTTTCTCGCCCAATCAACGCGATCTATTGTCCCGCACCTTCGGGATTTGGCGATCCCGCAACTCGTGGCTGAACGGCACGTCTAGATGCTTACGCAACTTTCATACGAGTTGCTGCGCGGGTTTGCGTATCTAAGGATACGCCATGCCGAAATACGCGTCTATAAATTCTGGCTACCACTGCTCCTGTGGTCAATTCTACTTACCACGTACCTTGTTCTTCCGATTAAGCCGACCCTCCTGGGGAAGGATGGAGCAATTTCAGCTACGTTGTCCGTGATATCTATCCTTCCTGGGTTCTTTTTTGCCGGCCTAGCCGCAGTCGCGACCTTTGGGAGCCCGGCGATGGACCGCGAAATGCCTGCACCCGCACCCGAGATTGACCTTCTCGTTAGCGGGCGAAAGGTGGCTTCCCGTCTGACGCGTCGCCAGTTTTTGGCTTACCTATTCTCCTATCTCGTGATCATTTCGTTCCTTCTATGTTTTGGTATGATTTCGCTAAATATCATCGCACCATCTCTTGATGCGCTTCACAGCGGATTGGCAGACATGCGCTTCGGCGAGAATGTGTGGGCATTCGGAAAGATTGTAGTTGTTGGTTCTATCTTGGCACTACTCAGCTCAATGCTGGTTACCACGCTGCACGGAGTGTTCTTTCTTGCCGAGAAAATCCACCAGCCTTAAGTCGGACTACGGACCTAACCCGCCACCCTCTATGGTCTGGTCCGGCTTAGCGTTGGTCCGTCACGAGTAACTCGACAGGCGGCACGCTTAGCGCCGCAGCTATTCTAGTAATCACTAGAAGACTAGGATTCCGCCGTCCGCGCTCGATACCCCCTAGGTACGTGAGATCGATGCTCGCCTCGAATGCGAGCTGCTCCTGCGTGAGGCCGCGCTCCTGCCGCACACGCCTAACATTCCCGCCGAAGATCGAGCGCCAGTCCATCGCGGGATGGGGCGCGACCAGGACTATAGTCCCTATACCGTCCGGGTGGACAGCCACCGCCCCGCAGCCGCGAACGATGACTACGCCGACGGCGAGGATCCCTACCTAGCCGACCGGGCGGCGGAGGCATTCCTCAGGTTTCTCATAGCCTTAGCTGAAGCAGACGAAGCGCAGGACTACGCACGCTTCATCGATGTATGAGCCAGGTTGTAGCTGGGCCACCCTTTAAGACTTTGATTTTGCAGGAGAAAACCGTGGTAGCTGGGGGCGGGATCGAACCGCCGACCTGTGGGTTATGAATCCACCGCTCTAACCATCTGAGCTACCCAGCCATGGGTCCCGGCGCGATCGCTCGCGCGCGAGGCGCGGGTTATAGGGTGTCGCATTCTTCGGTTCAAGCCGCTTGGGTGCGGGCGCGAGCGCGGCTAGGGTCGCCGGCGCATGAGCGTGCTTCACCTCCTGGGAACGGCCGGCGAAGGCGGCGCGGAGACCTATTTCGTCGACCTCGTCCGCGCATTGGCGGAGGCCGGGGTGGACCAGGCCGCCGCCCTTCGCGCCAACCCCGGCCGCCAGGCGGCCCTGGCCCAGGCGGGCGTGCCGGCCGAGGTGTTCCGCTTCGGCGGGCCCATCGACCTTTTCACCCGGCCCCAGGTCGCCCGCTTCGCGCGGCGACAGGAGGTGAAGGCGGCTCTGGCCTGGATGAACCGGGCCGCGCGGCACACGCCGAAGGGCCCGTGGGCGCGGATCGGCCGCCTGGGCGGCTATTACAGCCTGAAGTACTACAAGGGCTTCGATGTGCTGGTGGCCAACACCGAGCATATCGCCGACTGGATCGTCGAGCAGGGCTGGCCGGCGGGCCAGGTGCGCTACATCCCCAATTTCGCCGACGCCCCGGACGAGGCGGCGCCCGCCGACCGCGCGGCGCTGGACACCCCCGCCGAGGCGCCGCTGCTGCTCGGCATGGGCCGGCTGCACGAGGTGAAGGCCCACGACGTGAGCCTGAAGGCGCTGGTCGGCCTGCCGCAGGCCTATCTGTGGATCGCGGGGGCCGGACCGCAGGAGGCCAAGCTGAAGGCCCTGGCCACGGCCCTGGGGGTCGCCGATCGGGTGCGGTTCCTGGGCTGGCGCAACGACGCCTCGGCGCTCTACCGGGCCGCGGACGTGTGCGTCTTTCCTTCGCGCTACGAGCCCCTGGGCAATGTGGTGATCCAGGCCTGGGCGCACGGCCTGCCGGTGGTGGCCGCGGCCAGCCAGGGGCCCTCGGCCCTGATCCGCGACGGGGACGACGGCCTGCTGGTCCCGGTGGACGAGGCCGAGGCCCTGGCCGAGGCGGTGCGCCGGGTGCTGGACGAGCCGATGCTGCGCATCCGCCTGGTGCAGCACGGCGCCGAGCGGGTGGAGGCAGACTTCTCCCGCGCCGCGGTGGTCGCCCGCTGGCGCGACCTCTTCGCCGACCTCGGAGCGGGCTGAATGTGCGGGATCGCCGGGGTGCTGGGCGCCGACGGGGCCGTGCGCCCCCTGATCGAGGCCCTGGCCCACCGCGGGCCGGACGGGATCCGGGTGGAGACCGTAGGCGAGGCGGCCCTGGCCCACGCGCGGCTGTCGATCATCGACCTGGAGGGCGGCTGGCAGCCGCTGCACGCCGCCGGCTCGACGGTGATCGGCAACGGCGAGATCTACAACTATGTGGAGCTGGCCGAGAACTTCCAGCTCGGGCCGGCCCTGGCCACCGGCTCGGACTTCGAGCCGCTGCTGCACCTTTACGCCCGCGAGGGCGAGGCCGCCTTCGAGCGGCTGCGCGGGATGTACGCCCTGTGCCTGATCGGCGGCGACGGCCGCACCTGGCTGGCGCGCGACCCCTTCGGCATCAAGCCGCTCTACACCCTTGAGCTGGAGGGGGGCCTGGCCTTCGCCTCCGAGCCGCGGGCGTTCCTGAAGGCGGGGCTGGTGGGCGCGGAGCTGTCGGCCGACCGGGCGCGGGAGCTTCTGGCGTTCAACTACACCCTGACCGAGGAGACCATCTTCAAGGGCGTGCGCCGCCTGGCGCCGGGGGCGCTGGTCGAGGTGGCCGGCGGGCGGATGGTGGAGCGCGGGCGGCGCCTGGCCCTTCAAAGTCCCCCCCAGTCCTTCCGGGACAGGTCCCCCACAGGGGGAGCGTCTGGCGGCGAAGATTCTCCCCCCCTGGGGGCGGTGGCCGCGAAGCGGTCGGAGGGGGACCTGAGCGACTCCGCGCTCCTCGCCCGGCTCGACGCGGTGCTGGAGGACAGCGTGCGGGTGCACCAGCGCTCGGACGTGCCCTACGGCCTCTTCCTGTCGGGGGGGATCGACTCGGCGGCGGTGGCGACGCTGATGGCGCGGCTGAACGCACGGCCGGTGACGGCCTTCACCTGCGGCTTCGACGCGCCCGGCGCGCGGGACGAGCGGGCCCAGGCCGAGCGGGTGGCCCGGGCGCTGGACCTGGACTGGCGCGAGACCCGGTTCGGCGAGGAGGACTTCTGGCGGATCCTGCCGCAGGTGGCCTGGGCGATGGACGACCCCACCGCCGACTACGCCTGCCTTCCCACCTACAAGCTGGCCGAGGCCGCGAAGGGAACCCTCACCGTCGTCCTCACCGGCGAGGGCGGCGACGAGCTGTTCGGCGGCTACGGCCGCTATCGCCGCGCCCTGCGGCCGGCCTGGCTGGGCGGACGGCCGGCCGAACCGCGCACGGACGATCCCGGCGTGCTGGCCCGCTGGCGCGATCAGGCCAAGGCTCCGGCCGAACTGAGCGGGACCCTGACGGGACTGCAGAAGGCTCAGTGGGCGGACGTGGCCACATGGCTGCCCAACGACCTTCTGACCAAGCTCGACCGCTGCCTGATGGCCCATGGGCTGGAGGGGCGCACGCCGTTCCTGGACCCGCAGGTGGCGGCCTTCGCCTTTCGGCTGCCAGACCGGATGAAGGTGCGCGGGCGATACGGCAAGTGGCTTCTGCGCAAGTGGCTGGAGGTCGCCTGTCCGGCGGCCGAGCCCTGGGCCCGCAAGCAGGGCTTCACCGTGCCGGTGGAGGCCTGGATCGCCCCGCGCGCCGGCGACATCGCGGAACGGATCTCGCGCCTGGACGCTGTGCGGCAGGTGCGGTCCCCCGAGGCGGTGCGCGCGGCGTTCGCGGCGGAGGACGGCGGCCAGCGCTGGCCGCTGCTGTTCTTCGCCGTGTGGTCGCAGATCCACCTGGAGGGCGCGCCGCCCAAGGACGCCCTGGCCGCCGTGGCCGGACCCATCTGAAGGAGACGACCTTGCCCAGCCCCCGCCTGTTCGCCGCCGCCTCGATCGCCGCCCTCCTCTGCGCCTGCGGCGGGCCGGAAGGCGCCGCCCAGCCGGCGGCGGACCGGGCCCAGGCCGCCCCCCCGGTGGAGACCCGCCCGCCCAACGCCGAGGGCCAGACGCCGGCCTTCCCCGCCCAGACCCGCGCTCCCGAGGTGCAGGCGAACGTGGCCTACGAGACCACGGTGGTCGCCGAGGGGCTGGACCATCCCTGGGCCATCGCCTTCCTGCCCGACGGGCGGATGCTGGTGACCGAGCGGGCCGGCCGCCTGCGGATCGTGGGCGCCGACGGGACGCTGTCGGCGCCGGTGGCGGGGCTGCCGGCGGTGGACGCCCAGGGCCAGGGCGGGCTCCTGGGCCTGGCCCTCGACCCGGACTTCGATGAGAACCGGCTCGTCTACTGGAGCTATGCGGACCGCGACGCCGAGGGCACCCGCACCAGCGTGGCGCGGGGGCGGCTGGAGCCGGGCGCGCCGCCGCGGCTGGAGGACGTGCAGGTGATCTTCCGCCAGGCGCCGGCGATGGAGTCCACCATGCACTACGGCGGGCGGCTGGTGTTCGCCCCGGACGGGACGCTGTTCGTGACCCTGGGCGAGCGCTCGATCCTGCCGGGCCGGATGCAGGCCCAGCGCCTGGACAGCGACCTGGGCAAGGTGGTGCGGATCAAGGCCGACGGCTCGATCCCCGGGGACAACCCCTTCGTCGGGCGCGAGGGGGCGCGGCCGGAGATCTGGTCGATCGGCCACCGCAACATCCAGGCCGCCGCCATCAACCCCCTGACCGGAAAGCTGTGGGAAGTGGAGCACGGGGCCCGCGGCGGCGACGAGCTGAACATCCCCGAGGCCGGCAAGGACTACGGCTGGCCGACCATCAGCTACGGCCAGGAGTATTCCGGCAAGCCGATCGGCGAAGGGATCACCGCCAAGGAGGGCATGGAGCAGCCGGTCTACTACTGGGACCCGGTGATCGCGCCCTCGGGCATGGCCTTCTATCAGGCCGACCTGTTCCCGAAGTGGAAGGGCAGCCTGTTCGTCGGGGCCCTGGCGGGCCGGCACGTGGCGCGCCTGACCCTGGACGGCGACGAGGTGGTCGGCGAGGAGCGCATCCTGACCGAGCTGAAGCAGCGCATCCGCGACGTGGCGGTGGGTCCCGACGGGGCGCTCTATGTCGCCACCGACAGCGCCGAGGGCCAGGTGATCAAGCTGACGCCCAAGGGGTGAGGCGCAGGGCGCCTTTCCCTCCATGCGGGGGCCGCTCGCGGTCCCCTTCGATCCCCTTGGGACGCTCCCGGGCTAGGCGCCGATCGGCGCGTAGCGGTTGGACATGGCCGCGATGGTCTCCTCGAACTCGGCGATGGTCTCGGCGATGATCTCGGCCACGGGCCGGACCGCCTCGATGCGGCCGGCGACCTGACCCGACAGGGCGATCGAGCCCTCCATGTCGCCGCCGAAGTAGAGGTCGAGGGCGTTCTTGAACTCGCCCATGATGTTGTCGCCGCCCTCGCGCTCGTAGGCCGAGGTCTTCTCGGTGCGCAGCGCCCGCAGCGCCGGTCCCGGGCCGAAGCGGTTGAGGAACACCGTGTCGGTTTCCTTGGCCGCGACGATGGCGTCCTTCCAGTTGTGGTGGACCGGGCTTTCGGCGGAAGAGACCATGCGCGTGCCCATCTGCACCCCCTCGGCCCCCAGGGCGAAGGCGGCGGCCATGGTGCGCCCGCAGGTGATCCCGCCGGCGGCGATGATCGGCACGCCGACCTTGGAGGCGACGAGGGGCAGAAGGACCATGGAGGCCACCTCCCGCGGGTTCTTGAAGCCCCCGCCCTCGCCGCCTTCGACCACAAGGCCGTCGACCCCGGCCTCCACCGCCCGCAGCGCCGCGTGCAGGGACGGCACCACATGGAAGACCGTCAGGCCCGCCGCCTTGAGCTGGCCGCAGTACTTGTTGGGGTCGCCCGCCGAGGTGGTGACGAACTTCACACCCTGGTCCACCACGAAGGAGACGATGTCCGGGTCGCGCACGAAGGCCTGGGCGATGTTCACCCCGAACGGCTTGTCGGTGAGCTCGTGCATCTTGCGGATCTCGGCGTGGATGTTGTCGAGCTCGCCCGAGGAGGTCTCGATGATCCCCATGCCGCCGGCGTTCGACACCGCCGAGGCCAGGGGCGAGCGCGCGATCCAGCCCATCGGCGCCTGCACGATGGGGTATTTCACCCCGAGCATCTCGGTGATGCGGTTCTTCATGGCGTCCTCCCGTTTTCAAACGGATGTTCGCACGGGCGCGGCCGCGAACTCAATGGCGGGGAAGGCCGGCAGGGGAACCTTGATGTGGAGCCTACCTGGAGCGGCACATCGAAGGTCTCAGAAGGGTGGGAAGGAGATGTTGCGGCTATCGATTTCGCTCGACGAGATCGGACCAGAACCGGACGTGCTTAATGTGCTGCGGCAGCGGATGGCGCGGATTGACGAACTCGCGCTCGAAGTAGTTCGCCAAGTCGCCACCGTAGTAGATCACGTCGGACTGATAGACCGAGAAGACTGGGTTCCCAGCCTCGTAAGGTTCCGCCGGCAGGTAGCGATGCGAGACCAGCGGGATCAGTTTGGGGGCCTCGTTGACAACCTTCGTAACCACCTTTGACCGAGCCTCGGGAGTTCCGGGACGATCACCCCACTCTGGCCACCATAGCGCGTTGTTTTCGACGTCGAACAGCAGACCCTCCAAGGGCCACTTCAACATCTCCCGGATTTCCTTGTCGTCCGAACGCCAGTCGTAGGCGAGTACGGGCCGACGATCCCGGAGCAGCGCGAGCAGATCGGGCGGAAATACGAGGCCATACTTCGCCTGCGCGACATCAAGTTCGGATTGGGTATAGCCCTCTGCCCAGAGGCGCCCTTCCGCCCGACGCTTCCGCTGGAACTCGCTCATGATCGGTTTGCCAAGAGTGGCTGCCACCGTTGCGCCTGCTACCGCGTCCTTGTCGTTTTGACCTATGGCGGCGGCTCCCGAGCCGGTGGCCAGCACGGCTCCAAGTCCGAACGTGAAGGATCGCCGTCCCGTGCGCATGCGTGCATCTAGCCGGGCTGTAGCAGTCGGATCAATCAGCGCAGCCGACGCTGGAGCAATGTCCGAGATGGGTCGAAAGCCGACATTGGGACCGCGCCTATTAGCCCGGTCGCCAGGTCGACCGTCATGCGCCGGGGACGGCCTATGGCTCTGCGTAGCGAGCCGCCGGCGTCGCATCGAAAGCGCCCTGAAGCGCGCGACTTCCGGCCGCTTCGTAGTCGCGCAGCAGCGCCTCGTCGTGGACGGACGGCGCAGTCACCCTTTCGCCAAGATCGAGGCCGCGAAGGGCGGCGCGGACCAAGTCCTCGGTGGTCATGACGATCTCCGGCGGCAAGGGCTCGAGTTCGGTCCCGCCGGCGACCTCCCAGCCCTCTGAGACGACAGCGCCGGGCAGGACGAGTTGCACGCGGACCGGCGTGCCCTCCACCTCGCTCTGGAGGCTCTGCGTGAAGAGATAGACGTAGGCCTTGGTCGCGCCATAGACCGGAATTCCCGGATAGGGCGCGAAGCCGGCGCCGGACCCGATGTTGATCAGCGCGCCTCTCCCCCGCGAGGTGAACGCCGCGATCGCGACCTTCGACAGGAGCGTTAGCGCCGTGACGTTCAGGGCGATCATGCTGGCGATCGTCTCGTCCGGCGTTTGCGTCAGCGGCTTCAGGGCCGAGAAGCCGGCGTTGTTTACGAGCATCGAGATCGCGGCGTCGGCCTCGAGGCGATCGACCAGCATCGCAACGCCCTCGGGTTTCGAGAGGTCGCAGACGAGGACTTCGGCGAGAACGCCATGGCGTTCGGCCAGCTCGGCCGCCAGCCGCCGCAGCCGGTCCTCCCGGCGGGCCACGAGGACCACGTCATGGCCCCGGGCGGCCAAGCGCTCAGCATAGACCTTGCCGATCCCGGATGAAGCGCCCGTGACGATCGCGGCGCCGAGTTTGGACGAGATGAGCCTGTTCACTTTGCCTCCTCGCTGTGACACCAGCGCACAGCAGGAAGGCTGGGTGTATTCTATATACTTAGTGTCAATTGGGCACTAGAGTTAGCCTAGGTATCGCCGAGGAAACCATGCCGTACACGGAAGAGCAGGTCATCGAGACCGTGCCGATTGTCAGGCCGGTGCTTGAGCAGATCGCGCACAAGTGGTCGATCCTGGTTCTCACGTTTCTCTGCGAGGAGCCCAAGCGCTTCAATGCGCTCAAGCGACGCCTGGACGGCGTCACCCAGAAGGCGCTCACCGACACGCTGCGGCGGCTTGAGCGTAACGGGCTCATCGAGCGGCAGGTCATAACCACCTCGCCCATCGCGGTCGTCTATTCGATCACGCCGCTGGGCAGGACGCTCCAGGACCCCTTCCTCGCCCTCTACGACTGGGCGCTCCGCCATCAGGGCGACCTGCAAAGGGCTCACGCGCGCTTCGACCGGGCGGGCTAGCGGCGATGTCGGCCTGCGCCACCACGAGCGAGGTCAGGCCGACCGAAAGCCAGTTCGCGCACCAGAGCTGGGCCACCGCCGCCTCGTCGGCCGCCGCGTAAGGTCTTAGCTGCATGGCGTCATGCCTGGGCCGGCGGCGGCGCAGAGCCGACCAGCCGGCCGCGCGGCCCTAAACCCCCAACCGCCCAGCCACCTCTTCGCCGATCGCCAGCGACGACGTCAGCCCGGGGCTCTCGATGCCGAACAGGGCGACCAGGCCGTCGAGCCCGTGCGCCTGCGGGCCGTCGATGCGGAAGTCCGGCTGCGGCTCGCCGGGGCCGTGCAGCTTGGGGCGCACGCCGGCGTAGTCGGGCTGCAGGGCGCCGTCGGGCAGGTCCGGCCAGAACTTGCGGATATAGCGGTAGAACTCCGCCGCCCTCGCCGGATCGACGCTGTAGTCCGGCGCGTCCACGTACTGCAGGTCCGGGCCGAACACGGCCTGGCCGCCCAGGTCGCGGCGATAGTGGGTGCCCAGGGCCCCGGGGATCGGCGGCGGATAGATCAGGCGGCTGAAGGGGGCGCGGCCGCTCAGGCGGAAGTAGACCCCCTTGCCGAAGTGCGCCGCAGGGATGCTCGCCTTGGGAAAGCCCTCGATGGTCGCGGCGACCGCCTGGGCGGACAGGCCCGGCGCGGTGACCAGCAGGCGGCAGGTCAGGCCGACCGGCTCGGCGCCGCCGGCGCGGACCGAAAAGCCCCCCGCCTCCAGGGGACCGGCGCCCTCGAACGGGGTGGAGAGCACGACCGCCCCGCCGGCGGCCTCGATCTCGCCCTGGAGGGCCAGCATGTAGCCGTGGCTGTCGAACACCCCGCTCTGCGGCGAATGCAGGGCGGCGAGGCAGAAGAGCTCCGGCTCCATGGCCTGGGCCTCGGCGCGAGTGAGGCGGGCCACGCCCTCCACGTCGTTGGTGCGGGCCTGCGCGTAGATCGCCTCCAGCCGCTCGACGCCGGCCTCGTCGGTGGCGACCACCAGCTTGCCGCAGCGGTCGTAGGCGACCTTGTGCGCGTCGCAGAAGGCGTAGAGGGCGCGCCGGCCCTGGACGCACAGCTTCGCCTTGAGCGAGCCGGTGGGATAGTAGAGCCCGCCGTGGATCACCTCGGAATTGCGGGCCGAGACGCCCTCGCCGATCAGGGGGCCCGCCTCCAGCACCGCCACCGACAGGCCGCGCCGGGAGAGGGCGTAGCCGCACGCCAGCCCCACCGCGCCCGCGCCCACCACCACCGCGTCGAAATCGAAATCCGCCATGCCCCTGCCCTAGCCCAGGCGGCCGGCCCAGGGAACCACCTCAGCGCTCGGCGAACAGGCGCCGGACGGTGTCGCGGTAGAGCAGGATCTGGTCGGAGACGACGCCCGGGCGGCCGAGGGTCTTGGCCACGGTGAAGGCGCCGAAGATCGTCGACCAGGCGGCGTCGGCCAGGGCTTCCACGTCGATCTCGGCGTTGGGGCGGTAGACGCGCACGATGTCGTCGAGCCAGCGGCGGACGCGGTCGCGCCAGGCGGCGACCATCTCGGCGTTGGCCTGGCGAACGTCGTGGGCGAAGGACCGCTCCTGATAGGTGACGGTGGCCACCAGGCAGCCGGGCGTGAGGTCCAGTCCGCCCTCCACCGCCTCGGCGTAGAGGCGCAGGTAGATCAGGAAGCTGTGCAGCGGATCGTCGCTGAGCTCGCGCGCGCGGGCCTCGACGCGGTCCAGCAGCTCCTCGTTCTGCCGGCGGTAGCGGGCGACCACCTGGCGGGCGAGGTCGTTCTTGTCCCGGAAGTGATAGAAGAAGCCGCTCTTGGAGATGCCGGCGCCGTCGACCAGCTCTTCCACGGAGGTGGCGGCGAAGCCCTTGGCGATCATCGCCTCATAGGCGAGGTCGAGCAGCCGGGCGCGGGTGCGCTCGCCCTTGGACCGTTCGTCGGACTGCACCTGGGGTGCAGTTTTGGCCTGGATGCCGTTCGCCAAGGGACGCCTCGTCCGCCTCGCCGCCGCTTCGAGCCCTTTCCATAACACGGTTTTCCCGTTCTGCGGGAAACCGACCGCGCGACCGCTGGAGGCGATGCGACGGTAAAATATCCTCCGGTCCTCCCCGAAACGAGGACGAAGCGATGACCAACAAGGATGATCTTGGACTGACCCTGTCCGGCGCCAGCGCATTTGCGGCGGACAACTACCGGCAGGCCGTGCGCGCCTACCACCTCTACGCCGGCGATCCCCTGCCGCTGCTGCAGGCGGCCTGCGCCGACAGCCCCGGCTTCGTCATGGGCCGCGTGCTGACCGCCTACCTGACGCTGGTCGGCTCCAACGCCCAGGCCCAGGCGATCGGAGTCGAGGCCTTCGAGGCGGTCAGGGAGACGCCCGGCACGGACCGCGAGCGGGGCCACGTGGCCGCCGTCGGCCACCTGCTGTGCGGCGAGGTCGCCGCCGCGGCGCGGGTGCTGGAGGACGTCGCCATCGAGCATCCGCGCGACACCCTGGCCCTGCACATGGGACAGATCGCCGACTTCATCGGCGGCGACGCGCGGATGATGCGGGACCGCATCGGCCGGGCCCTGCCCGCCTGGTCGAAGGACATGCCGCACTACCACGCGGTCCTGGGCCTGCACGCCTTCGGGCTGGAGGAGACGGGGCTCTACGACCGGGCCGAGGCGGCGGGGCGCGCGGCGATCGAGCTGGAGCCGCGCAACGGCTGGGCCCGGCACGCGGTGGCCCACGTGCTGGAGATGCAGGACCGCCGCGCCGAGGGCGTGGCCTGGCTGCGCGACGACCTCGCCGCTTGGACGCAGGACAGCTTCTTCCAGGTGCACAACTGGTGGCACCTGGCCCTCTTCCACCTGGGCCTGGGCGAGACCGACGAGGTGATCGCGCTCTACGACGGGCCGATCTGGGGCTCGCAGTCGGACCTTTCCGTCGACCTGATCGACGCGGCGGCGATGCTCTGGCGGCTGCACCTGCGGGGCGTCGAGCTCGGCGGACGCTGGGCGGCGCTGGCGGACGTGTTCGAGCGTCGCGGCGGGCTGGGCCTCAACGCCTTCGAGGACCTGCATGCGGCCATGGCCTTCGTGGGGGCGGGCCGCGAGGACGCCGCGGCCGCGGTGCTGGCGGCCCAGGCCGGCGCGGTCGCGGACAATGCGGCCTATGTGTCCGAGGTCGGCGGGCCGGCGATCGAGGCGATCTGCGCCTTCGGGCGGGGCGACTATGCGCGGGCCGTGGAGCGCCTGCGCCAGGTGCGAAACCGTTCGGCCCGGTTCGGCGGCAGCCACGCCCAGCGCGACGTGCTGGACCTGACGCTGATCGAGGCCGCCTCGCGCCAGGGCGACCGCAGCCTTGAGCGGGCGCTGCTGGCCGAGCGGGCGGCCGCCTCGCCCCTGGCGGCCGGCGCGCCCCGGCGTCTGGCCGCCTGAGAGGGACCGGGCGGATCGGACGGGCGGCCGCCGTGCGCGGCCGCCCCCCGGCTTGCTTAACCGCGCCCCTCCGCTAGCTTGGCTGAAAAACAAGCATCGGGGACTTCATGAAAAAGCTCTGCTCGGCCCTCGCCCTGGCCGCCGCGACTCTCCTGGCCGTTCCCGCCCTGGCGGGCGACCCGCCGCCGCCGCCCGGCGGGGCGGCGATCCTGACCTGGACCCTGGACCAGCAGAAGTACGGCTACCGCAACATGGAGAAGGTGAACCCGCACCATGTGGTGGCCAGGGGCGACCATGTGCGCGCCTTGCCCCAGGGCGAGCCGATCGACCCGAAGTGGAGCTGGGCGGGCAAGGACTACACCGTCGACAGCTACATGGCCGAGATGCGCACCTCCGGCGTGCTGGTGCTGAAGGACGGCGAGATCGTCCTGGAGCGCTATGGCCTGGAGCGCGGGCCGAACGACCGCTGGACCTCGTTCTCGGTGGCCAAGTCGGTGACCGCCATCCTGATCGGGGCGGCCCTGAAGGACGGCCACATCAAGAGCCTGGACGATCCGGTCAGCGCCTACATCCCGGAGATGAAGGGCAGCGCCTATGACGGCGTGAGCGTGCGCCAACTGATGACCATGACCTCGGGCGTGAAGTGGAACGAGGACTACCAGGACCCGCAGTCGGACGTGGCCAAGGTGGGGCTTTCGATCCTGGAGCCGGGCGTCAACCCGGTGGTCAGCTACATGCGCCGGCTCCCGCGGGAAGCGCCCGCCGGGGAGAAGTTCGTCTACAAGACCGGCGAGACGGACCTGGCGGGGATTCTGGTCTCCAAGGCGGTCGGCAAGCCGATGTCGCAGTACCTGTCCGAGAAGGTCTGGGCGCCCTACGGCATGGAGCAGGACGCCATCTGGGTCGACGACGTGGCCGGCCACGAGCGCGGCGGCTGCTGCATGTCGATGACCCTGCGCGACTACGCCCGCATCGGCCAGTTCATGCTGGAAGACGGGGTGATCGACGGCGAGCGGGTGCTGCCGGAAGGCTATGTGGCCGACGCCACGGCCGAGCACGTGAAGCTGCCGGAAGGCGCCGGCAACACCGGCTACGGCTACTTCTGGTGGCTCATGCCGAACGGCTACGAGGCGGCTGGGATCTTCGGCCAGAGCATCATCGTCTATCCCAAGGAACGGCTGGTGATCGCCATCAACTCGGCCTGGCCCTCGGCGGACGCCGACGAGCTGTGGGCCGCACAGGCCGCCCTCGGCCGGGCCGTGCGCGAGGCGGCGAAGTAGCGGCGGCGGCGCAGGCGGGCTGGACTTGGCGGGGCTCTGGGCGCGAAGCTCTCCGCCAAGAACCAGACGCGCGCGATCAGCGCGCCGAGCGGAGGAGCCCAGCCCATGACCGTCGCCGTCCTTTCCAAGCATGTCCCGATCCAGCCGACCCGGCGCACCCGCTACGGCTCGTTCGAGGTCACGCCGATCTCGCCCCACATCGGCGCGGAGGTGCGCGGGGTGGACCTGTCGAAGCCGATCAGCGAGGAACTGATGGCCGACATCCGGGCGGCCTGGGCCGACTGGCTGGTGCTGGCGTTCCGCGACCAGCGCCTAGACCGGGAGGCGCACAAGGCGTTCGGCCGCCGCTTCGGGCGACTGCACGTGCATCCCATGCACCATGGCCGACCTGACCAGGACCCGGAGATCCTGGTGGTGAAGACGACCGCGCAGTCGGCGTACACCGCCGGCGAGGGCTGGCACACGGACGTGAGCTGCGATCCCATCCCGCCGATGGCCTCGATGCTCTACATCACTGAGACGCCGGAGTGCGGCGGGGGCGATACGCTGTTCGCCAACATGTACATGGCCTACGAGATGCTCTCCCCGGCCATGCAGGACTTCCTGGGCGGCCTGACCGCCGTGCACGACGGCGCCCTGCCCTACATCGGCAGCTACAAGTCGACCCCGCCGGAGGGCGGCTATCCGCGCAGCGAGCATCCGGTGGTCACGCGCCACCCGGACACCGGACGGCGGGTGCTGTTCGTCAACTCCGGCTTCACCACCCACATCGCGGGCCTGCACCGCTGGGAGAGCCGCGCGATCCTGGACATGTGCTTCCAGCTCCTGCAGCGCGAGCCCAAGCTGCACTGCCGCGTGCGCTGGGAGCCGAACACCCTGACCCTTTGGGACAATCGCTGCACCCAGCACCAGGCGGTCTGGGACTACTATCCCTATTCCCGCTACGGCGAGCGGGTGTCGATCCTGGGCGACCAGCCGCCGACGTCCTGAACCGCCCTTGCCCGAGGGCGCACGCCGTGCATCTTGCCGGCCATGCTCCAGCCTTTCGCCGACGAGATCTGGATCGCCGCCGGCCCCACCGCGGATGTGGCCGGCTTCACCTATCCCACCCGGATGGCGGTGATCCGCCTCTCCGGCGGCCGGCTCTTCATCTGGTCACCGGTCGCCCTGAGCGAAGACCTCCGCGCCGCCGTCGAGGCGCTGGGCGAGGTCGCCTTCCTCATCGCGCCGAACAGCCTGCACCACCTCTTCCTGCCTGAGTGGAAGGCCGCCTATCCGCAGGCCCGCCTTTTCGCCGCCCCGGGCCTGGCCGACCGGCGCAGGGACATCGCCTTCGACGCCGAGCTTGGCGACAAGCCCGCGGCTGAATGGGCCGCCGAGATCGACCAGGCCGTCTTCGCCGGCAACCGGATCACCGAGGAGGTCGTCTTCTTCCACCGGGCCAGCCGCACGGCGATCTTCACCGACCTCATCCAGCATTTCCCGCCCGGCTGGTTCACCGGCTGGCGCGCCCTGGTGGCGAAGCTGGACCTGATGAGCGCGCCGCGGCCCGAGGTTCCGCGCAAGTTCCGCGTCGCCACGAGCGACCGACGGGCCGCCCGCGCCGCCCTGCAGCGCATCCTCGCCTGGCCGACCGACCGGGTGCTGATGGCGCACGCCCCGCCTGTGGAGGCCGGCGGGAGGGCGTTCATCGCGCGCACCTTCCGCTGGCTGTAGGGCGCGCCGCGGAGATCGCCGCCCGCGCCGGCCACGTCGCTTCGCCTATGTGAGCGTCGGCGCCGCCGGCCTGCCGGCCGCCCTACTCCACCGGCCTCGCCCGGTAGGCCGGCTCGTCCAGTTCGCCCTCCCACTTGGCGACGGTGACCGCCACGGCCAGGTCGGCGGTGTTGTTGGGGATGGTGCGGGTCATGTCCAGGAGCCGGTCGAACGGCAGGATGAAGCCGACCACCAGGGCGGTCTGCTCGGCCGAGACGCCGATGCTGGACAGCACGGCGGCGAGCATGAACAGGGAGGCCGAGGGGATCGGAGCGGTGCCGATCGCCACCAGCACCGTGGTCAGGCCGGCCAGGGCGAGCTGGGTGACCGTCAAGTCCAGGCCGAACGCCTGCACGGCGAACATGGTCAGAAGCCCGATGTAGAGCGCAGTGCCGTCCATCGACATGGTGGTGCCGATCGGAAGGGCCGTGGAGGCGACCGTGTGGCTGACCCCGAGGTTCTTCTCGGCCACCCGCATGGCCACCGGCAGGGTGGCGGCCGAGGACGAGGTGGTGAAGGCCACGATCACCGCATCGGGGATGTCGCGGAAGAAGGGCCAGGCCGGCACACGGGCGGCGAACCGCAGGAGCCCTCCGTGCACCACCAGGGTCTGGATGGCGCAGCCGACGACCAGGGCGACGGCCAGGAGGAAGACGTGGAAGAACACCTCGATCCCCGAGGTGCCCATCACCCAGGCGATCAGGGCGAAGACCCCGAGGGGCGCGGTCTCCATCACCCCGCGCACGATCACCAGCATCATGTCCGCGCCGACGTCGAACAGCCGCTTCACCGGCGCAGCGCGCTCGCCGAGCGCCAGGATCGAGGCGCCCAGCAGGATGGAGAAGAAGATCACCGCCAGGATGTCGCCCTCGGCCAGGGCCTGGAAGGGGTTGAGCGGAACGATGCCCATGAGCTGGTCGGCGATGGGCGGCGCCTCGCCCAGGGCGCGGGGCGCGACGCCGGCGAAATCCACCCCCGCGCCGGGGCGGAAGACCGCGCCAAGCGCCAGGCCGACGGTGACGGCGATGGCGGTGGTGAAGAGATAGAGCCCAAGGGTGCGGCCGCCGATCGAGCCGAGGCGGCGGGTGTCCCCCACCGAAGCCACCCCCGAGACGATGGAGACGAACACCAGGGGCGTGACCACCATGCGGATCAGGCGGATGAAGAGGTCGCCGATCCACTTGGTCGCTTCGGTGGCCTCGCCGAACACCAGGCCTGCGGCGACGCCGAGGACCAGCGCCAGGGCGATACGCTTCCAGAGCACGACGTCGAACCACATGCGTCGGATCAGGCTGCGGGCCGGCGGGGTGTCTGTGGAAGGCTCTGCCATGCGCTCTCCCCAAGGCGGGGCCCCTGACTAAGGCGCTCGCCGGTAAAGCGTTCCAGGCTAGGTAAAGCTTGGCCGCCCGCCAACCCCGCGGAGCCGCGGGGCGATGACCATGCCGTGATCGCAGGCGCCGGGCGGGCGACTCAGCGCCGGGGGGCGGCGTTCAGCGCCGCGGCGGCGCGGACGAGGTCCTTGAAAGCGTCCCAGTCGAAAGCCTCGCCCTCGCCGATGTCGATGGCGCGGCGCACGGCGCCGTCGAGGCTGGAATTGAACAGGCCCTTGGGGTCGGGGAGCGAGGCGCCCCAGGCGAAGGTGAGCTTGACCGCCTGCCTGTAGGTCTCGCCCGTGCAGATGATCCCGGCACGCTCCCAGACCGGCACGCCCCGCCACTTCCAGGTCTCCGCCACCTCGGGCACGGCCTGGTGGATCGCGGCGCGGACCCTGGCGAGCGTCTCGCCCCGCCAGTCGGCGAGTTCGGCGATGCGGGCGTCGATCAGTTGCGAGGGGCTCGGCTCGCCCGCCCGCGGGGCGGGGTTCTTGGTCATGCCGTGGGCTCCTGTCTGCGGCCGGGGGGTCACGGACTCCACCCCGGCCGTTGGGAGGCCTGGCCGATCCAGCGGATCAGCAGCGCCTCGTCGAGGTCGTCGTTCTCGTGGATATGCAGGTAGCGCGTGTTCGGGTCCTTGGATCCGACCGGCGGCGGCGGATCGAGCGACGCGCCGCTGAAGAAGGCGACCTTGACATACCTGTCGTAGCAGTGGGCGCTGAGGAACCACCCCTGGCCCTCGACCCCGTACATCGGCGAGTTCCATTTGACCGCCTTGCGCACCCCCGGGACCGTGCGCTCGATCAGGGCGTCGAGGCGGGCGCCGACCTGGCGCTTCCAGCCCGGCATGGCGGCGATGTAGGCCTTGACCGGACCATCGCCCTCGCCCTTCGGAATCTGCGGATTGCCGCCGGCCAGAAGCCTCGGCCCGCCGGGATTCGCCTCCGCCATGGCCTCACCCCGCAGCCCCGGCGCGCCGCCTGGCCGCATACGGCAGGACGAACAGATAGAGCCCTGTGGCCAGAAGCGGGATCAGGGGGACGAAGGCCAGAAGACCGATCCAGACGGCCTGCGACTTCATCCCCAGGGCGACGAGATTGGCGACCACCGCCGCCGAGAAGGCGACGGACAGCCAGCGGTGGATGCGGCGCACCCAGGCGTTGAAGCTCAATGGGACCTCCTTGCGGGGGCGCGTCAGTCGAGGCGCGCCAGCACCTGTTCCATGTTGTCGAGGAAGCGCGGCCAGCCGGCGGTCGCGCCGCGGTAGGCCATCTCCTGCTCCGGTCCGAAGCCGGCCTGCTCCATGCGAAGGCGGGTGCCTGCGGCCGTCGGCGTCAGCGTCCAGGTGACGACGGTGTCCAGGCCCATGCCGGCCCAGGTGTAGGCCAAGGTGCGGTGCGGCTCGACCGTCAGCACCCGGCAATCGACGCCGCCCCACTCGGCGCTGAAGCTGAATTCATGGCCGGCCACGGGGGCGAACTCGCAGGCCATCAGCCACTCCCCGATCAGGTGCGACTGGGTGAGGGCGCGCCAGATCTTCTCCGGCGGGTGCGGCATCTCCCGTTCGACGACGACGGTGCGGGCGGCGGTTGCGGTCTGGCTCATTGGTCCATCCTGTTGAGCAGGTCCTCGAGGCGGTCGAAGCGGGCCTCCCAGAAGCCGCCCATCTGTCGGGTCCAGTCGACCAGCGGCGCCAGGGCGGCGACCTGGGCGCTGTAGTGGGTCTGGCGCCCGGCGTGGCGGTCGCGCACCAGGCCGGCCTGCTTGAGGACGCCCAAGTGCTTGGAGACCGCGGGCTGCGAGACGCCGGCCACGGCCGTGAGCGCGCCGACGGTCTGCTCGCCGTCCTGGCACAGACGCTCGAAGATGGCTCGGCGGGTCGGGTCCGCCAGGGTGCGGAAGAGGGTGTCGTGGGCGCCGTTCATTCGAAATGCATAACTCGCTGGCTATGATTTAGATCCATAACCAATCAGCTATGAATTGGCAATGCGCTTTCGCAGCGCGCAGCGGGCGCGGCCGCCGCCATTGTTGCGCCGGATCGAACACGGCATTCGATCCGGGCGGAGAACCCGGGCGCTCGCCCCGTGGTAGCCTGACCCGCAGAACAGAACTGCGGGCCTTGCCCCGCAATGGGAGAACGCCGCCATGGCCGACGAGCAGGTCAACGTCCGCTACATGGTCGACGACGTCGAGGCGTCGGTCGACTGGTACGTCACCCGCCTGGGCTTCAAGCTGCTCTGGGGGGCCGGCCCCGCCTTCGCGGCGGTGGGACGCGGTCCCCTGATGCTGCAGCTGAGCGGGCGTACGAGCTCGGCGGGCCGTCCGATGCCGGACGGGACCCAGCCCGTCCCTGGCGGCTGGAACCGGTTCCAGCTCGTCTGCGCCGACCTCGCCGCCGAGGTCGAGCGGCTGCGGGCGAGCGGGGTGAAGTTCCGCAACGAGATCGTCACCGGCCCCGGCGGGTCGCAGATCCTGGCGATCGACCCGTCGGGAAACCTGGTGGAGCTGTTCCAGCCCGCGGCCGGCGATCGGGTTCGTCCGCCGCAGCCCGCGCCGTCAGCCGAGGCCGGCTGACCCCGCTTCCGGGGCGGGCGGGCCCCAGTTGCGCGCCCGCAGGAAGTCGATGAAGGCGCGCAGGGGCGGCGGCGTCTGCCGGCGGCTGGAGTGGCAGAGCATGAACTCCACCGGCGGCGGGACCCAGTCCTCCAGCAGCGAGACGAGCCGTCCCTCGGCCACCAGCTCGCGCGGGCGGCTGGAGAGGATGTGGGCGATTCCCGCGCCGCCGAGGATCAGGCGCAGCTCGAAATCGCGATCGTTGACGACCGGCCCGGCGCCGAGCGGCGGCTCGACGAGGCGCGCGCCGTCGCGGAACCGCCAGGGCAGCAGGGCCCCGTTCGGCAGCCGGTAGCGCAGGCAGGCGTGGCCGACGAGGTCCTGCGGCGTCTGCGGCGTCCCGCGCCTGGCGAGGTAGTCCGGCGAGGCCGCCACCATGAACGGCACGGGCGGGCCGACCCGCACCGCGATCATGTCGCGCTCCACCAGGGCGCCGGCCCGCACCCCCGCGTCAAAGCCGCCGCCGACCACGTCGATCGCGCCGCTGTCGATCGAGACCTCCACCGAGATCGAGGGATGGGTCGCCAGGAAGTCCGCCAGCGCGGGCCCGATGATCGAGGCCGCTGCGGGCGGCGCCACCGTCAGCCGCAGGTGCCCGACCACGGTGTCGCGGAACTCGGCGACGATGTCGGCCGCGGTCTCGAAGGTGTGCAGGGCGGGGCGCAGCTCGGCGTGGAGCTTGCGGCCGGCGGCGGTGAGGACGACGCTTCGGGTGGTGCGGTTGAACAGCCGCACGCCCAGGCGCTCCTCCAGCTTGCCGATGCGGTGGCTGAGGGTGGAGACGGCCACGCCGAGATGCCTGGCGGCGCTGGCGAATCCCCCGCGCTCGGCGATCGCCACGAAGGCCGCCAGCTCGCTGAAGTCGGCTCCGCGCACGTTCGTCCCCCCTCCCGTTCGGAGCGCAGGCGAACACAGGCGCTCGCCCGTGTCACCCCGGTCCGCGAGGGGCGAGGCGCCTAGGCGGTCCCGAGGGCGGGTTCGGCGGGGTGGGCGGCCGCCTCCCAGCGGCGCCAGAGGAGCGCTTCACGGGCCTTGGCCTGCTTGACCGCGGCGTCCTTCACGTGGCCGAAGCCGCGGATCGCCTGCGGGACCTCGGCGATCTCCACCGCCAGCGGCGCCCGCTCCGGGGTCAGACCGTCCAGCAGCCGCGTCACCGAGGCCTCGTATTCGGCGATCAGGGCCCGCTCCATCCGCCGCTCGGCGCTATGGCCGAAGGGGTCGAAGGGGGAGCCGCGGAGGCCCTTCAGGCGCGCCAGGAGGGGGAAGCCGGCGTCGAGCATCCAGCCGCCGAAGGCGATCTTCTTCGGCTTTCCGTCCGGGCCCTTGGGCGCCAGCAGCGGCGGCGACAGCCACACCTTGGCCTTGCCGCCCTTGAAGGTCTCGGCGCGGTAAGCGCCGAAGCGGCCGTCGGTATAGAGGCGGGCGACCTCGTACTCGTCCTTGTAAGCCATCAGCTTGAAGAGGTTCACGGCCACGGCGCGGACCAGGGCTTCGGATGCGGCCGGAGCGGCGGCGACGCGGTCCACCAGAGCCCGGTAACGGGCGGCGTAGGCGGGGTTCTGGTAGGCGGCGAGTTCGGCGCTGCGGGCGGCGATCAGCTCGCCCAGGTCCTGGGTCTGCGGGGTCGGGCCGGCGGGGGCGCTCGCCTGGCGGGCCGCCGGGTCGTGGGCGGCCATGCGGCCGATCTCGAAGGCCTGGAGATTGGCTTCGGCCTCCACGCCGTTCAGCCGGATCGCGCGGTAGAGGGCGCGGCTGGAGACCGGCACCAGCCCCTTCTGCCAGGCGAAGCCGAGCATGATCATGTTGGAGTAGATCGCATCGCCCAGGCGCGTTTCGGCCAGGGCCTGGGCCGGGGCGGCGTCATAGGCCCTGGCGGCCGCGGCGATGCGCCGGGCGGTGGCGTCGGCGTCGAACTGGGCGTCGCGGTCGGTGACGAAGTCGGCGGTGGGGGAGAAGTCTGCGTTGCCGCAGGCGATGGTGCGGTCCTTGGCGTAGAGGGCCAGGGCGTCGGCGCCGGCGGCCACCAGCATGTCGCAGGCGATCAGCACATGGGCGCTGGCCGCGGGGACCCGCCCGCCGACCACGGTGTCCTCGGTCTCGCCGATGCGGACGTGGCTGAACACCGCCCCGCCCTTCTGGGCGAGGCCCGTCATGTCGACCACCGAGGCGGCGCGGCCGTCCACGTGGGCGGCCATGGCAAGGATCGAGGCCACGGTGGTCACGCCGGTGCCGCCGACCCCGGTGAAGACGATGTTGCGCACGCCCTCCAGCGGCTCGAAGGCCGGCAGCGGGGTGGAGTCCGCCGTGAGCGTGGGCATGGCCTTGCGATGGGCGTTCTCGGCGCCCTCCAGGGTGATGAACGAGGGGCAGAAGCCGTCCAGACAGGAGTAGTCCTGGTTGCAGGTCGACTGGTTGATCTTGCGCTTGCGGCCGAACTCGGTGTCCAGCGGCTCGACCGACACGCAGTTGGAGGCCCGCGAGCAGTCGCCGCAGCCCTCGCAGACCAGCGGATTGATCATCACCCGGCGGGGAGCGGCGTCCATCATGCCGCGCTTGCGGCGGCGGCGCTTCTCGGTGGCGCAGACCTGGTCGTAGAGCAGGACGGTGACGCCCGGGGTCTCGCGCAGGGCGCGCTGCACGGCCATCAGCTCCGTGCGCGGCTTGACCTCGACCCCCGGCGCCAGGTCGCCGACGCCCTGGTAGCGGGACGGATCGTCGGCGACGATCACGGTCTTGGCCACGCCCTCGGCGGCGAGCTGGCGGGTGATCTGGGCGGGGGTGAAGCCGCTCTCGGCCCGCTGGCCGCCGGTCATGGCCACCGCGTCGTTGAACAGGAGCTTGTAGGTGATGTTCGAGCCGGCGGCGACCGAGGCGCGGATCGCCAGGGAGCCGGAGTGGTTGTAGGTGCCGTCGCCGAGGTTGACGAAGACGTGCTTCTCCTCGGTGAACGGGGCCGCGCCGACCCAGGACAGCCCCTCCCCGCCCATGTGGCTGGTGAGGTCGGTGGAGGGGTCGTTGAAGCTGGCCATGTAGTGGCAGCCGATGCCGGCGAGGGCGCGGCTGCCTTCGGGCAGGCGGGTCGAGGTGTTGTGCGGGCAGCCCGAGCAGAAGAAGGGCTTGCGCTGCTGGTCGGCGGCGAGGGTGACGGCGGCCATGGAGGCGGCCGAGACGCGGGCCAGGTAGTCGTTCACCCGCTCCATGTGCGGGCCCGCCGGCAGGCGGTCGGCGATCGCCAGGGCGACCTCGGCCACAGACAGGGAGCCGAGTTCGGACAGCAGCGGGTGGCCGTGCTCGTCGACCTTGCCGATGATCCGCGGCCGGGCGTGGGCCGGCAGCTCGTAGAGCGCGGCGCGGGCCTGGGTCTCGATCAGGGGGCGCTTGTGCTCGATCACCATGAGGGTCTCGAGCCCGGCGGCGAAGGCGCGCAGGCCGGTCGGCTCCAGCGGCCAGGGCATGCCGACCTTGTAGATGGAGACGCCTAGGTCGGCGGCCTCGGCCAGGGAGATGCCCATGGCCGCGAAGGCCTCGATCACGTCCTTGTAGGCCTGGCCCTGGCAGGCGATGCCGAGGCGCGGCCGGTGCGAGGGCAGCACGACCCGGTCGATCCGGTTGGCCCGGGCGAAGGCCAGGGCGGCCGGGATCTTGTGGGTGCGCAGCCGCCGCTCCTTGTCCAGCGGCTGATCCTTCAGGCGGATGCCGAGGCCGCCGGCGGGCATGGGAAAGTTGGCCGGGGCGACAAACCGGTGGCGCTCGAGGGAGACGTCGATTGTGACGCCCGAGTCCATGGTGTCGGCCAGCGCGATGAGCCCGACCCACAGGCCCGAGAAGCGCGACAGGGCGTAGCCGAGGAGGCCGTAGTCCAGCACCTCCTGCACGTCGGCCGGCGAGAGCACCGGCATCTCGAAGTCCTGGAAGGCGAACTCGGACTGGGAGGGCAGGGTCGAGGACTTGCAGGCGTGGTCGTCGCCGGCCACGGCCAGCACCCCGCCCTTGGGCCAGACTCCGGCGAAGTTGGCGTGCTTGAAGGCGTCGCCGGTGCGGTCGACGCCGGGCGCCTTGCCGTACCACATGCCGAACACGCCGTCGTAGCGGGCGCCGGGGAAGAGGTTGGCCTGCTGGCTGCCCCATACGGCGGTGGCGCCGAGGTCCTCGTTGAGGCCTTCCTTGAAGACGATCTCGGCGGCGCGCAGGTGCTTCTCGGCGCGCCTGGCCTGCTGGTCGAGCCCGCCGAGGGGGGAGCCGCGATAGCCGGACACGAAGCCCGCCGTCTTCAGCCCCGCCGCCGCGTCGAGGCGGTGCTGGTCGAGCAGGACGCGCAGCAGGGCCTGAACGCCGGTGATGAAAACCCGACCTTCGGTGAGCAGAAACTTGTCGTCCAGCGTCACCCCGGCATGCCGCATTGCAAATTCTTTCCTTTTCGGGCTCCCTAACAGCTAGAGAAGATCATATAAGAACGCCGCAATTGCTTGCCAAAGGTATGCCCCGATCGGTCGGGTTTGGGGCACGAATGATACCGAATTGCAGGGGAAACAGGAGGAAAACTTGTCCGAGGCCCTTGACGCCGTGGATGCCAAGATTCTCGACCTCATCCAGCACGACGCGGGACTGTCGGTCGCCGAGATCGCCGAGCGGGTCGGCCTCTCGTCCTCGCCGTGCTGGCGGCGCATCAAGCGGCTGGAGGACGCGGGGGTCATCCAGCGCCGGGTGACGATCCTCGACCGGGATCGCCTGGGCCTCAGCTTCGAGGTCTATTGCACGGTCAAGCTCAGCCTGCCTACCCGGGAAAACCTGGACGCCTTCGAAACCGCGATCATCAAGATGCCCGAGGTGGTCCAGTGCGCCACCGTCACCGGGGCGGCGGACTACGAGCTGCGGATCGTCACGCGGGACATGCACGCCTTCGACGCCTTCCTGCGCGACAAGATCCTGTCCCTGGGCCTGGTGTCCAACATCGAGAGCCGGATCGTGATCCGCTCGGTCAAGAACACCACCGCCGCGCCGCTGGGCCTGGTCAGCCCGTATGTGAGCGCCCAGGCCTGAGCGTTCCGCGAGGGCCGCCTCCCGCCTCAAGGCCGGCGTCGCACCGCGCGCCGGCGTCTGGGCGCCGACCTAGGCCTCGCCCGACACCGCCCTGAACACCGCAAGCTGGGCCTCGAACGCCCGCTGGAACGCCGGGCGCGCCTGGCCCCTCGCCACATAGGCCGCGAGGTTCGGATAGGCGTCCAGGATCCCCGAGCCCCTGGCCCGGAAGAGCACGGCGATCATCATCAGGTCGCCGGCGCTGAAGTCGCCCTCAAGCCAGTCGGCGTCGCCGAGGCGACGGGAAAGCTCGCCCAGAGGCCGGCGGGCCCGCACCTCCACCTGCCCCGCCCGCGCCTCGAACCAGGGCTTGTCGCGCTCCTCGCGCAGCATGATCTCGCGCTCCACCAGGGGCGGCTCCACCGTGTTCAGCGCGGCGAACATCCACGAGATCGCCCGCCCCCGGCCCGCCGCGTCCTTGGGCAACATCCCTTCATGACGCTCGGCCAGATGCAGAACGATCGCCCCGGACTCGAAGAGCACGACCTCGCCGTCTTCATAGGTCGGGATCTGGCCGAAGGGCTGCAGCGCCAGGTGCGCTGCTTCCTTCATCTCGGCGAAGGTGACCAGCCGCACTTCGTAGGGCACGCCCAGCTCCTCCAGCGCCCAGCGCGCCCGCATGTCCCGGGCCAGTCCCCGCCCCCTATCGGGAGCGGCCTTGAAGGCGGTGAGGATCGGGGTCATGGGCGGTCTCCCTCTATGGTTCGGCGCATCGAAGCCAGGCGCCGTCCCTAGTCGACGTCTTCCATCTCAGGACGAACCAGCAGACCTCGTTCCGACAGCGGGCCGGGAACGACGCCGCCGAGGCCGGCAAGCTGCGCGCCCTTGGCCTTGGTGACGACGGGATTCACGGGCCGGGAGCTCGAACCGTTGCACCGAGCTCACGGGGTTCCGCACGAGCGAGCTCCGAAATGATCTCTCGGCCGCCCCTCCCCTCTACTCTCCGCCGCTCGCCGGCCCCTATATTGCTCCCGCCGTCAGCGCAGGAGCCGCCCATGATCGAGCTCGTCATCGACCAGCGCCGCCGTGATCTCGGCGGGTTCGAGGTGGGCCGCGTCCTGCCCTTCGCCAAGCACCGCATGGTCGGCCCCTTCATCTTCTTCGACCACATGGGGCCCAAGGACTTCCAGCCAGGCTTCGCCCGCGAGGTGGACGTGCGTCCGCACCCGCACATCGGCCTGTCGACCGTGACCTATCTGTTCGAGGGGGAGATCACCCACCGCGACAGCGTCGGCGCGGTGCAGGACATCCGTCCCGGCGAGGTGAACTGGATGACGGCCGGGCGCGGGATCACCCATTCTGAGCGGTTCGACGAGATGCGGCGCGCCGGCGGGCGGATGCACGGCATCCAGGCCTGGGTGGCCCTGCCGGACGGGCTGGAGGAGACCGATCCGGCCTTCTCGCACCACGGGGCGGCGGACCTGCCGACCCATCAGTCCGAGGATGGGCTATGGGCGCGGCTGATCGCCGGCAAGGCGTTCGGCGCCGAAGCCAAGGTGAAGACCCACTCGCCGATGTTCTACGTGCACTGGGCCCTGAAGGCCGGGGCCAAGGCGCAGCTCGAGGCCGAGTACCCCGAGCGCGCCGCCTATGTCGCCGCCGGCGAGGTGGAGGTGGACGGCCACACCTATTCGGCTGGGCGGATGCTGGTGTTCCAGCCCGGCGCGCCGGTGCTGTTCACCGCGGCGACGGACGCCATCGTCATGCTGCTGGGCGGCGAGCCGGTGGGGCCGCGGCTGATCGAGTGGAATTTCGTCTCCTCGTCCCGCGAGCGGCTGGAGCAGGCCAAGGCCGACTGGCGCGCCGGGCGAATGAAGCTGCCCGACGCCGACGACAAGGAGTTCATCCCCCTGCCCGAGCCGCCGCCGCCCCCGCCGCCGATGTCCTGAAGCTGCAGTCGGCTCTAGGCGCCCCAGGGGCGCCTTCGCCACAATGGGCGTCCCAGGACGGCCGCCGGGCCGAACGAAAACGCAATAGGGCAGGACATGAAACTCTATACTTCCGTTGGGCCGAACCCCGCCGTGGTGGCCATGTTCCTCGCCGAGAAGGGCGTCAAGCTCGACGAGGTGAAGGTCGACCTGATGGCCGGCGAGAACCGCCAGGCGGAGCACCTGGCCCGCAACCCGGCCGGGCAGATGCCGTGCCTGGAGCTGGACGACGGCAGCTTCCTCTCCGAGATCACCGCGATCTGCGAGTACCTCGACGAGAAGTTCCCCAATCCCCCGCTGATCGGGACCACCCCGGAGGAGCGGGCGCAGACCCGCATGTGGGTGCGCCGGATCGACCTCAACATCCTGGAGCCCCTGGCCAACGGCTTCCGCTTCGCCGAGGGCCTGCCGCTGTTCCAGAGCCGCATCCCCTGCATTCCGCACGCGGCCGACGATCTGAAGAAGATCGCCCGGGAAAAGCTCGCCTGGCTCGACGGCCTGATGGCCGGCAAGAGCTGGATCGTGGGCGAACGCTTCACCCTGGCCGACATCCTGCTGTTCTGCTTCCTGCAGTTCGGCGCCCAGGTGGGCCAGCCCCTGGACCCGGCGAACAAGAACCTCGTCGCCTGGATGGAGCGGGTGAAGGCCCGCGCGGCGGTGGCGGCCTGAGGCGGCGTCGGCCGGAGCGGCGAATGCCGGATCGGCGGCCGGGCTGAGGCGTTAGGGGGGTTCCCAGCAAAGGAACCTCCCATGACCCAGGAACGCAGCTTCCAGCCGGCCGCGCCGGACAAGATCAAGGATCTCGCCGAGCGCGAGTCCTCCGAGGATGTGGTCGACCAGCAGACCGCAGCGGCCGCGGCCGAACTGGAGGCCGAGGACCACAACGCCGAGCGCACGGCCGACGAGCGCCGCCGGACCGCCGCCGACCAGGCCGCGGCCAGCGAGACCGCGACCAACGAAGGCCGCCTCGACCGCGGCGCGGACCCGGCCGAGGGCCGCCGCTAGGGCGCCGGCCGACGAGCCGCGAAGACCACCGCGGTGAACCGTACGCCGTCGGCGTCGTAGACGAAGTCCCGTTCCGGCTGGCGCACCAGGCCAACACGCGCCATCACCGCGAGGGAGCGGTGGTTGTCGGGCGCGGTGTAGGCGAGCACCTCGGCGAAGCCATGCTCGACAAAGCCGTGATCGAGGGCCGCGCGGGCCGCTTCGGTGGCGAATCCGCGGCCCCAGGCGGAGCGGACCAGTCGCCAGCCAATCTCGACTCCCTCGCCCGCGGCGCGGTGCTGTTCGGAGATTGGCATCACGCCGACATAGCCCAGGAAGTCGCCGGCGCGGTCGGTGACGGCGAGACGCCCGTACCCGAGGCGTTCCACGGCGGTCTGATAGCGGTCCAGCTTGGCGTCGCTATCGGCGCGCGACAGCGGCCCGCCATAGTCCCTCATGACTTCGGGGTCGGCGAGCATGGCGGCCAAGGGCGCGCGGTCGGCCGCAGTCCAAGCGCGCAGGATCAGCCGATCGGTTTCGATGCGGGGGCCGGCGTCCATGACGTCTCCTCGGGCGTGTCGGCGTCGGCGAGCCACCACGGCTCGGGACAGCCGGCGCCGACGCTCGACGCCAGGCGATCGCCCCGCGCCAGGATCTCCGCCTCGGGCGCGGGCGGGTCGGCCGCGGCGATGCGCCAGCCGTCCCAGGCCGACGTGACCCGGTCTTCCAGCGCCAGGCGGTCGCGCACGAGGTTGACGCAGGCGAACCAGGCGCCCCGGGCCTCCCCATGGCCGAGGTCGCGCGCGTCCAGACGGGCCGACCGCAGCAGGCGCCAGGCTTCGTCGGCGGTGAGGAAAGCGGCCGGCGGCATGTCGAGGGGATCGAAGGCGACGCCGAACGCAGCCTGCAGGACCTCGTCGAGCTGGGCGTCGACACGCCGCCAGCGGCCGGCCGCCTGGACTTCGCAGATCCAGTGGTCTTCCCACGGCGCGCCGCCGAGGTAGGCGGCGAAGCCGCAGCGCACGCGGGCGGCGCGCCCGGACGCCCGCATGGCCGAGCACAGCAGCAGCGCATAGTCGCGGCAGGTTCCCGGCGAGCGCCGGTCCGGCGCGCGGCCGATCCCCAGCGGCCGCTCGTCCAGCCTCAGCACGGCGTCGATGCGCGCCGCCACTGGCAGGGTGTCGCGGCTGAACCCCGCCCGGGGCAGGCCGTAGGCTTCCATGGCCTCGCCATGGATGAGCACGCCCTGGATGGCGCGGACCGCCTGGGCCAGGTCCGCGCCCAGCGCCTGGAGGGCGGGGCCGTGGCGTCCGGGGTCGGTGTAGGCGGTCTGCCGGATCCAGGGCTGCATCGCAGCACTTCGCCCCACCCCCGGCCTCAGGACAAGGCCTTGCGGGTCTGCTCCCAGTATTGGGCGCCGGTGATCAGGGTGACGACGCAGGCGATCCAGAAGAGGGTGTGGGCGGCGATCGTCACCGGGCCGCGGACGGCCGGGTCTTCCGACATGCCGAAGGCGCCCCAGCAGGCGACCAGGAACTCGGCGCCCAGGGCGACGAGCTGGAGCGTCGTCTTCCATTTGGCCAGCAGGGTGACGGGCAGCTTCACGCCCTTGCCGGCGCCGACCTCGCGCAGGGCGCTGACGGTGAACTCGCGGAACAGGATCAGCCCCGCCGGCAGCACCACCATCGGCTGAGGACCGAGCGCCATCAGCCCCAGCACCGCCCCGCAGACCAGCACCTTGTCGCCGATCGGATCGAGGATCGCGCCCCATACGCTTTCGGCGTGAAGCTTGCGCGCCAGCCATCCGTCGAAGAAGTCGGTGACCGCGGCGACGACGAACGCCCAGAAGGCCCAGCGCTGCAGGCTGAACTGCGCGTCCGGGGTCAGCCGGTCCGACAGCCAGGGCACGCCGCCGGCCGCAGCGGCGAGGGCCACGAACATGAACAGCGCCAGGATCAGGCGCATCGAGGTCAACAGGTTCGGCAGGTGTTTCATGGGCGTCTTCGCGCGGCTTTGGTGGGGATGACCAGGGACCGGGCGCCGGATTCGGTCAAGGCTGCGGCGTGAGTTCGACCTGCTTGGCGCGCTTGTCGTACACGCAGATCCGCTTGTCGCCGCCCTCGATCAGGACGGCCACGCCGTAGCTCTGGGTTCCGAAGGGATGGACCACGACCTGCGGCGAGCTCATCCCCTGGGCGCGGCCGGCGGCCAGGCAGCGCTCGCGCACGTCGACGCGGAAGGCGGCCCAGGCGTCGGGGGTGCTGGCGAGGGCCGCGCCGGCGGCGGCCAGGGCCGCGAGGGCGGCGGCGGCGAGGACGCGGGGGGCGTGAGGCATGGTCGGGCGCTCCGGGTGGCGGCGGTCTCGGGGCTAACGCCTGAGCCGGCGTACGGCTCAGTTCTTGCGGAAGAAGTCGTGGATGCGCTGGGCCAGGGCCTGGCTGACGCCCTCGACCTTGGCCAGGTCCTCCACCGAGGCGCGGGCGACGCCCCGCGCCGAGCCGAAGGCGTGCAGGAGGGCGCGCTTGCGGCCTGGCCCCACCCCGTCGATCTCGTCCAGGGGGTTCTTCTTCATGTCCGCCGCCCGACGGGTGCGATGGCTGCCGATGGCGAAGCGGTGAGCCTCGTCGCGCAGGCGCTGCAGGTAGTAGAGCACCGGCGACTTCGGCTCGAGCATGAAGGGCTCCTTGCCGGGGATGAAGAAGCGCTCGAGCCCGGCGTCGCGGTCCGGCCCCTTGGCCACGCCGACAACGGCGATGTCGTCCACCCCGAGATCGGCCATGATCTCCAGGGCGGCGGCGAGTTGGCCGGCGCCGCCGTCGATCAGCACCAGGTCGGGACGCACGGCGGCCTCGCCGGCCTCCTCCTCCTTGACCAGCCGGGCGAAGCGGCGGCGCAGCACCTCCTTCATCATGCCGTAGTCGTCGCCGGGGGTGAGCTCGGTCCCCTTGATGTTGAACTTGCGGTACTGGCTCTTCTGGAAGCCCTCGGGACCGGCCACGATCATGCCGCCGACGGCGTTCGTGCCCATGATGTGGCTGTTGTCGTAGACCTCGATGCGCTCGGGCGAGGCGTCCAGGCCGAAGGCCTCGGCCACCCCGGCCAGGAGCCTGGACTGGGCCGAACTCTCAGCCATCTTGCGGCCCAGGGCCTCGCGGGCGTTGGTCAGGGCGTGGTCCACCAGGCCGCGCTTTTCGCCCCGCTGCGGGCGGACGATCTCGACCTTGCGGCCGGCCTTCATGCCGAAGGCCTCCTCCAGCAGGGCGCAGTCGTTCGGCTCCTGACTGGTCAGGATCAGCCTGGGGATCGGCTTGTCGTCGTAGAACTGGCCGAGGAAGGCGCTCATCACCTCGGCCGGCTCGTCGGAGCGGTCGACCCGCGGGAAGTAGGCGCGGTTGCCCCAGTTCTGGCCGGCTCGGAAGAAGAACACCTGCACGCAGGCCTGGCCGCCCTCGGCGTGCAGGGCGAAGACGTCGGCCTCCTCCACCGTCTCGGGATTGATCTGGGTTTCCTGGGCGACCGCGGCCAGGGCCCGGATCCGGTCGCGCAGGCGGGCGGCGCGCTCGAACTCCAGCTCGTCGGACGCGGCCTGCATCTCCTCGGCCATGCGGGCCATCACCGCCCGGCTCTTGCCGCGGAGAAAGGCCTCGGCCTCCTCCACCAGGGCCGCGTAGTCGTCCAGCCCGATGAGGCCGGTGCAGGGCGCCGCGCAGCGGCGGATCTGGTGCAGCATGCACGGACGCGTGCGGCTCTCGTAGACGCTGTCGGAGCACGAGCGCAGCAGGAACGCCTTCTGCAGGGTGTTCAGCGTGCGGTTGACCGCCCCCGCCGAGGCGAAGGGGCCGAAGTAGTCGCCCTTGATCGTGTGCGCGCCGCGGTGCTTGCGCAGCTGGGCCGCGGGATGTTCGCGGCGGATGACGATCTCCGGAAAGCTCTTGTCGTCGCGCAGCAGCACGTTGAAGCGCGGCTTCATCTGCTTGATCAGGTTGATCTCGAGCAGCAGCGCGTCGGTCTCGGTGCGGGTGGTGACGAACTCCATCTGCCGCGTCAGGTCGACCATGTGGGCGATGCGCTGGGTGTGGAAGCGGCCCTGGGCGTACTGGACCACCCGCTTCTTCAGCGAGCGGGCCTTGCCCACATAGAGCACCTCGCCGTCCTCGCCGATCATGCGGTAGACGCCGGGGGCGTCCGGCAACCGCTTGACTTCATCCTTGATCAGGGCCGCTCCCGTGAGCGGCGCGAGGGTCGAATCCGGCATGCCCCAGATATAGGGCAATCGCCCGCGCCCTGCAGAATCCGGCAAGCGGAACCGTAGGCGGCCTGCGGCATTTGGCGTATCAGGGGCTGGCGGGAGACTGGGATAGATGGGGAGCGGCGGCGCAGTCGTCGGGATCGCGCGGGGAGCGCCGACGCCATTGTCCGACGCCATTGACTTCGCCGAGGTCTTCGAAGACCTGGCCAGTCCGCACATGATCCTCGACCGCGAGCTCAGGTACGTGGCCGCCAACGCCGCCTACGTGCGCACGCTCGGCCGCAGCCGGGAGGAGCTGCTCGGCCGGGTGCTGTTCGACGTCTTTCCCAACGAGGACGAGGGCGGGCGGCTGCTTAGGGCCTCGTTCCAGCGCGTGCTGGACACGGGCCGGCGGGACTCCATCGCCCACATCCCCTACGCCATCGCGCGCAGCGACCGGCCGGACGAGTTCGAGATGCGCTACTGGTCGGCGGTGCACACGCCGATCCTGGGAGCGGATGGCGCGGTCGCCTTCATCGTCCAGAACACCGTGGACGTGACCGAGATGCACCGGCTGAAGCAGATCGCCTACGGCTCGGCCAACGAGGCGCGGCTGATCGGCGAGACCCAGCTTCTGCAGCGGGCGGCCGAGGTGCAGCAGGCCAACCAGGCGCTGCTGGAGGAGACCAACCGGCTGCGGGACCTGTTCATGCAGGCGCCCGGCTTCCTGGCGGTCCTGGCCGTGCCGGACCTGAGCTTTTCCTTCGTCAACAAGGCCTACCTGCAGATGGTGGGCGACCGGCCGCTGATCGGCCGCACCCTTGCCGACGCCCTGCCGGAACTGGCCGACCAGGGCTTCATCGACCTGATGGAGCAGACGGTCCGCACCCGCGAGCCCTATATCGGCCGCTCCATGCGGATCATGCTGCGCCGCAAGCCGGGCGCAGCGCTCGAGGAACGCTTCGTCGACTTCATCTTCCAACCGATCTTCGGCGCCGACGGCCAGACCCTGGGGGTGCTGGTCGAGGGCAGCGACGTGACCGATCGGGTGCATGGGGAGGCCCAGCAGAAGCTGCTGGTGGACGAGCTGAACCACCGGGTGAAGAACACCCTGGCGACCGTCCAGGCGATCTCCGCCCAGACCCTGCGCACCAGCCCCGATCCCCAGGTCTTCCGCCAGAACTTCGAGGCGCGCCTGATGGCCCTGTCGGCGACGCACGACCTGCTGACGGCGACGGGCTGGGAGTCGGCCTCGCTGCGCGAGCTGCTGCTGATGGAGCTGGGTCCGCACGGCCCGGAGCGCTATCGCCTGAGCGGGCTGGACGTGAAGCTCGCCCCCTCCGCGGCGTTGCGGCTGGGCCTGGTTTTCCACGAGCTGGTGACCAACGCGGCCAAGTACGGGGCCCTCTCCAACGGCCACGGCTTCGTCGACATCGCCTGGACCGTCGAGCTGGTCGGCGACGAGCGGCGGCTGCAACTGCAATGGACCGAGAGCGGCGGCCCGCCGGTGGACCGCCCGCGGCGCCGGGGCTTCGGCTCGCGCCTGCTGGAACGCAGCCTGGGCGGGGAGACCGGCGGCGGCGCCGCGCTGGATTTCGCCCGCGACGGCCTGCGCTGCAGCCTGGCGCTGCCCCTGGCCGAGGGCCCCGGGACTCAGATCGCGTAGGCGCCCGCCTCGATCTTGTCGAACACCGCCTTGGTCACCTTCACATAGCCCTTGCCCGGCGGGCGGAAGTAGACCGGCGTCCGGATCAGGCCGGGATTGTAGCCCTCGGCCACGAGGTCGACCTTGCGCTGCTTGAAGGTGCCGGTCGTCTCGATGGCCGGCATGATCCGCAGGAACAGCGGCTGGGCGTAGGGCGGCAGCGCGCTGGAGACGTGCTCCTCGAAGGCCTTCAGGTCGAACTCCGGCCCCACCACCAGACCGGCCATGCCGGCGCGCCCCTCGGCGCCCGGCACCGACACCCCGTAGACGTTCGCCTCCACGACCCCAGGCGCGGATTCGAGGGCGGAGGCGACCTCGCCGGTGGAGACGTTCTCGCCCTTCCAGCGGAAGGTGTCGCCGATCCGGTCGACGAAATAGAAATAGCCCTCGGCGTCCTGGCGCATCAGGTCGCCGGTGGCGAACCAGGCGTCGCCGCGCTCGAACACGTCGCGCAGGACCTTCTTCTCGCTGGCCGCCTTGTCGACGTAGCCGGTGTATTCGGCGCGGGCGTCGCCGCCGATCTTGCCGATGCACTGGCCGACCTGACCGGGGCCGCACTCGATGCAGAAGCCGCTGGCGCTGCGCACCGGCTGCTCGGTCTCCACGTCGTACTGGATGAGGCGATAGTTGAAGCGGTCGCGCAGCCAGCGCGGGGCGCGGCCGATCGCCCCTTCGCGGCCGTCGAAGTTGAACATCGCCACATTGCCCTCGGTGGAGCCGTAGAACTCCAGGATCTCGGGGATGCGGAACCGGCGCTTGAGCTCACGCCAGACCTCCAGGCGCAGGCCGTTGCCGAACGCCAGGCGCAGCTTGTGGCGGGTCTCGTCGTCCTGCGGCGGGTGGTTGACCAAGTAGCGGCAGAGCTCGCCGATGTAGACGAACATGGTGCAGCCCTCGGCGGCCACGTCCTGCCAGAAGTGGCTGGCCGAGAACTTGCGCCGCAGGACCACCGCCCCGCCGTTCAGCAGGGCCGCGCCCATGGCGCAGAGGCCGCCGGTGGCGTGGTAGAGCGGCAGGACCACATAGACGCGATCCTTCTGGTTGGCGCCGGTCGCACCGGCGAAACCGCGCATGTAGAGCTGGGCGCGCACGTGGGTGATGCGCGCGGCCTTTGGCAGGCCGGTGGTGCCGCTGGTGAACAGATAGAGCGCGGTGTCCTTGGCGGTCATGCCGCTACGCACGGTCCGGTCCGGCGGCAGCTGGCTGCAGCTCTTGAGGGCCTGGACCAGGTCGCGCTGCTCGCCGGCGGCCTGGCCGAGCACCCATTGCTGCGTCGGCCGCTCAAGGAGCGGCTTGACCTCGGCGAAGGCTGGCGCGGTCTCGTCGTCGACGATGCAATGGGAGGCGCCGCTGATGTTCAGGCAATGGGCCAGGGGCGCGCCGCGGAGCTGGTTGTTGAGCAGGGCCGTGACCACCCCGACCTTGGACAGCCCGTACCAGACGGCGAAGTATTCCAGCCGGTTGGGCATGAACAGGGCGACCGTCTGGCCCCGCCGAAGGTTCTGGCCCTTGGCCCAGTGGGCGTAGCGGTTGGCGATGGCGTCGAGCTCGCCATAGGTGACGCTGCGCCCTTCGAAGCTGATCGCTTCGCGGTCCCGCCAGGCGTCCATCGCCGCCTGCAGGTCGTCGCAGACCAGGTTCGGCGAGTCCGAGGCGATCGAGTTCACGCGCTTCAAGGTGCGGCGCAGGCCGCGCAGGAAACGCCACTCACGTTCGAGCCGGGCCTTGAGACTCATTCGCCCCCTCCGAAGTGCGCCTAGCTTGGCGGCGGTCCGCTTCGCCGGTCAAGGCGAGCCGCGAGCCCATCAGATCGCGATTTGGTTAAGACGCCCTTGGAGCGGCGGATTGTGGCCGATTGGGGCGAATTGAAGCCCGCAGGACGCGCTTCGCCACAAATAGTTCCATCTTCCGACAAAGTATAGATGACTTCGTCGCCGCGGCAGGAGAGCAGACGCAGCTAGTCAACCGTCGTGAATATAAGCCTCTCTGGCGCTCAAGCCGAACCTTGGCAGGCCTTCCTTCACATTTTCGGGAACAGCGGGGGCGAACCCGGCGTTTTCTTCTGCACAATACAAGCGATGCACCAGGGAGACCAAGATGGGTTCCGACTACGCTGCGACGTTCAACCACCCCGGCCTGGCGCGCGAACAGCGCAGGCCCACCCCGGCGATGTCCCGACTGGAGGACGAGCCGCCCGAGTTTCCGACCACCCCGATCTATGCGCGCAAGCGCAAGGCGGCGGGCTTCGCCGGCGCTTCCCCGGCCGCGCTGATCGGCGGCGCCGTGGTGCTGGTCGCCCTGGCCGGCACGGTGTTCGCCCTGAGCTGGACCGGCGGTTCCGAGCCGACTGAAGTGGCCGCCGCGCCGGTCGCCGCCGCGCCTCCGGCCGCCGCCGCCCCGGCGGTGAACGATCCGGACCAGATGACGCTGGCCCAGGCCCCGGCCGAGCCCGCAGCCCCGCTCGGTGCGCCGACCACCCCGGCGAGCGCGCCGCCGCCCGCCAAGCGCGTGGCCGCCCAGCCGGCCCCCGAGCCC
>NZ_JBKBSM010000008.1:0-115993 GCF_046291545.1 Phenylobacterium sp. | reverse complement strand
CGCCGGCGTCCAGCGCCCCGGCCGCCGCACCGCCGGCCAAGCCAGCCGCCGCACAGCCGCCGCCCGCGGCGGCCGCACCCGCCGCCCCGGCCTCCTCCGGCGGGGCGCGGGTCCAGATCGCCGCCGCGCCTTCGGTCCAGGCGGCGGAAGGCGAATGGGCCGCCGTCCGGCGCCAGTTCGCCGACGACATCGGCCTTCGGCACATGGAAATGGAGATGGTGCAGGTGGGCGAGCGCACCCTCTACCGCACCCTCGTCGCCGGCTTCCGCTCCAACGATGAGGCGCGCCGCTTCTGTGACCGCATGCGCCAGGCCGGCCGCAACTGCATCGTCCGGCCCGCGGCGGGCTAGAGCTCCTCGTCCTCGCCCGGGGGCGGCTCGTGCTCCAGGACCCAGGCCGGGGCGATCATCAGGCCGCAGGCCAGGGCGAACAGCACCGAGGCCGCGGGCGTGCGCAGCGGATAGTCCGCCAGCGAATGCAGGAGGTAGATGCCGGTGACGCTCGCCCCGGCGAGCTGCAACCCGCGTCCCTGCGCGCGCCAGTCGCGCGCGACGGCGAACACCGCGCCGGCCCACCAGGCGAGGAAGCCGGCCACCAGCGCCAGGCCAGGCCAGCTCGCCTCCAGCCAGATCTCGGCATAGTCGTTGTGCGCGTGGTTCACGAAGGCCGGCAACAGGCGCTGTGCAGGCTCGTGGATGCGATAGACGGGGGCGAACGAGCCGACGCCGCTGCCGAACGGGGCGTAGTCGAACCCGGCGTCCAGCACCTGGGCGGCGATGCGGGGCCGCGTCTCCTCCGGCGCGGCGAAGCGCTGGGCCAGGGGCGTGAAGCTGAACACCGCCACCAGCGCCCCGCCGAGCACGATCGCCCCGCCCATGGCCAGCACCGGCCACAGCCCCTGCAGCCCCTTGCGCCGCGGCCGCCCCCGCAAGGTGATCGCCAGCGCGCCGGCGAAGGCCGGGACCAGCAGCGCCACGCCGGCCCGGGAACGCGTCACCGCCACCCCGACGATCAGCACCACGACCACGCTGACCGCGAGGATCGACATGAAGGCCGTGCGTGAGCGCCGCCGCCCGAGACTGGCGGCCAGGGCGGCGGCCAGGGGGATCGCCGCCACCAGGAACGAGGCCTGATGGTTGCGGTTGGCGAAGAAGCCGACCGCCGAGTCCAGGTTGGTGACGTCGTACAGGCGAAGACCGCTGCGTTCCCCGCCCGCCATCTGCAGCATGCCAAGGCCGATAGAGGTCAGCGCCACGGCCGCCACCAGCAGCATCAGCCGACGCCGCGCCGCCTCGTCCAGTCCCAACACGGCCGCGAATGCGGCCGCCGGCGGCAACAGGCCCAGGAGGGCCGAAAGGGTCGCCTGGGGCGCAAGGCTGATCGGCAGGACCGGCAGGGCCAGCCCCGCCGTGGCGTATCCTTCGGCCACGAGTTCCCGTCCCGGTAGGGCGCTCCACACCTGCGGCGGCAGCGGAACCAGTTGCGCCAGCGTGAGCGCTGCCGCCGCAACCAGCAGCAGCATCGGCCAGATCCAGCCGCGCGCCGGCGGCCACGTCGAGGCGCGCCAGAGCGCCATCGCCAGCACCGGGATCGCCGCCAGCCGCACCACGCCGACCATCAGCGGGCTCGAGCTGCTGCCGCCCGCGACCAGCGCCGTCAGCACGAACAGCGCCGTCGCCGCCTCCACCGCCAGGGGCGTGGGGGCCCAGCCGTCGTCCTCGTAAGCCTCGTTCAAGCGCCCACGCCCCCTCGCCGTCCCTAGCCTTGCGGCCGCACGTCGATGGCGGCGAACCACGCCTCCGCCATGCCGAAATCGTCCTGCGCCTGGCTGCCGAGCTGCAGCCACTGTCCGGGGCAGTTCTGCGCCGGCACGGTGAACGGAATCTCGAAGGCGCTCCATCCCCCGCCCTGCGGCGTCTCGGTCGCCGCCGGCAGTTCGATCGCCTCCCCGTCGGCGCACTGGATGCGCCAGTTCAACCGCTCTGCTCGCCTCTCGCCGAACAGGACCCTGCCGGACAGAACGTACTCCCCCGGCGCCAGCACCAGCAGTTCCTCCGCCAGCGGCGAGGGTTCGCTGAGCGGAAAGCGCACGTAGAGCGCCGGCTCGCCGTCCGGCGCCTGCACCCGCTCGGCCACGGCCGAAGCGTCCGACGCCAGCCCCCAGTTGAACGGCGGGGCCCCCGGCGCGCCGCGGAAGTCGCCGTCGTAGACCAGCCTGTCGCTGCGCGCCGCCTGGCCGGACAGGACCCGCCAGGCCTCCTGCGCAGCGCCATAGCGCCCCTCGGCGATCAGCCGGCCGATCAGAAGGCCCGCCTCCTGGTCGGTGAGCGGCGCCTGGGCCGTCCGGAAGCTTTCGAAGAACCCGCGGAGCGCGGCCACGTCCGGCGCCTCGGCGACCAGCTCGGCCAGGAACATCCGCCGCCACTCGGGCCCCGTCGCCAGCGTCGCCCGCAGCGCCGGGCGCGAGGCCGGGTCGCCGAAGGTGGCGGTCATGGCGGGGAAGATCGTCTCGCCCCACTCCGGCGCCCGCTGCATGATCGCCGCCGCATATTCGAAGCCTTGCGCATAGCGGCGGCCCTCGAAGGCCCGGTTCATCATCCAGGCCTGGGCGAGGCTGTCGCGGCGGGTGCGCCGGCTGACCTCGCCCATCAGGGCCGCAGCGCGCGCCTCCTGGCCGTGGCGCTCGGCGTCCAGCGCCAGGACCCGCAGGGCCGAGGAGTCCAGCGGAGCCAGGGTCAGCGCGCGTCGGGCCAGGCGGGCGGCCCGGTCGAAAGCCGCGTCGCTGTCGCCGGCGTTCGCCGTGGCGACGGCCAGGGCGGTCAGGGCCTGCGGGTTGGCCGGGTCCCAGCGCAGCGCCCGGGCGGGATCGGTCTCGGCGTAGGCGCCGGATATGGCCGTGCGCAGGCACAGCCAGGCGAGAGCGGCGGCGATCGCCAGCATCGAGCCGGCCAACGCCAGCCGGGCGCCCCCCGCCCCGCTCACAGCGTCCCGCTCACGCCGCCGGTTCCCGCCGCGCCTCGCGCATCGGCCTCAGCGCCCGCGGCCGAACATGCGCGCGGCCCTGGACAGGCGCAGCCGCGAGGCGCCCGGCTGCGGCGAGGCGCCGTAGTCGAACCCGTAGCCGTAGCCATATCCGTAGCCGTAGGCGTGGCCGTAGCGATAGCCCGCCTTCTTCATGTCGAACTTGGTCAGGACGACGCCGACGAGGTGGGATTCCACCAGCCGCAGCCGCTTGATCGCGCCCTTGGCGACTTCGCGCTTGGTCCGTCCCGCCTCGACCACGAAGGCCGTGCCGTTGACCATGCTGGACAGCAGCGGCGCATCGGCCAGCCCCAGCACCGGCGGCCCGTCGATCACCACCAGGTCGAAGTGGTCGCGGGCCGCGTCCAGGAAGTTGCGCATCTTCTCGCTGCCCAGCAGCTCGCTCGGGTTGGGCGGAAGCGGGCCGCAGGCCAGGAAGGTCAGGTTCGGCTGGTCGGTCGGCTGCAGCGCCGGCGTCAGTTCCGGTCCGCCCGCCAGCAGATTGCTCAGGCCCACGCCGTTGTCGCGGGCCAGGATTTTGTGCAGCGAGGGATCGCGCAGGTCGCCGTCGATCAACAGCACCCGCATGCCGATGCGCGCGAAGGTCGTAGCCACCGCCAGCGCCGAGGTGGTCTTGCCCTCTCCCGGCCCGGCGCTGGTGATCAGCAGCACGTGCGGCACGCCGTTGGGCGTTGAGAACTTCAGGGAGGTCCGCACCGAATAGTAGGCTTCCGACAGCACCGACTTCGGATCGCCGATGGCCCGATAGGACGAGACGTCGCGCGTGGCGACCGGAATGGCGCCCAGCAGCGGCAGGCCCAGCACCTTCTCGATCTCGTCCGGCGTCTTGATCGACAGGTCGAACTGCTCGAGCAGGAAGGCCAGGAGCGCGCCGGCCAGCAGGCCCGCGGCGCAGAAGGTGACGAGGTTCTTCAGCGGCTGCGGCTTGATCGCCCCGCCGGGCACGGTCGCCCGGTCGACGACGGCCACGTTATTGGTGCCGATGCCGCCGGCGACGCCGATCTCCTTGTAGCGCTGGAGAAGGCCGTCATAGAGGCTGCGGTTGGTGTCCACCTCGCGTTGGATGATGTTGTATTGGATGCTGCGCGAGCGCTGGTCCAGCACCTCGCCCTTGCTCTGCTGAACCGCGCCGGCCAGCGACTGCTCCTGGCGCAGGGCCACCTCGTACTGGTTGCGCAGGGCGCCCTTGATGGCCTGGGCCTGGGCCGCGATCTGCCGGTCGATGGCGTCGATCCGGGCCTTCAGGTCGACCATCGTCGGATAGTCGGGCTTATAGGTGCGCAGGTTCTGCTGGTACTCCGCCGCCAGGGTGGCGCGCTGGCCCTGCAGGTTCATCACCGTCGAACTGGCCTGGACTTCCGGCAGCGACATGTCCGGGGTGAGCTGCGCCTGGCGCCAGCGCTGCTCGGCCTGGATGCGCACGCTGATCGCCTGGGCGAGGGCCGAGTTGATCGAGGCCAGGTCCGTCTCCGCTAGGGAGCGGGCCGGCGCCGCCGATTCGGCGCCCTCTCCGGTCAGGGTGGTGTCCGGAGCCACCGTCACGAGCTGGTTGGACGCCGCATAGGCCACCAGCTGGCGCTCCGATTCCTCCAGCCGCTCGCGGATCTGGTTGAGCCGGCCTTCCAGGAACTTGCGCGCGTAGGACGAGGCTTCGTAGCGCCGCTCCAGGTTCTGCGAGATGAAGTTGTCGGCGACCGCATTGGCGATCTTGGCGGCGATCTGCGGGTTGGGGCTGTCGTAGCTCACCTTCACCAGGCGCGAGCGCTGCACGGGCTCGACCGTCAGGCCCGACATGACGATGCCTGCGGCCCGCTCGGCCCGCGCCTTGCGCTCGGCCGCCGTCCGCGGCGCAGCCGCAGCCGCGGCGCCGGCGTCGCCGTCCTTCGTCATCGACCCGGCCTGGTCCATGAAGTCTTCGTCGTAGGCGAGGTTCAGATTGGCCACCACCCGCTCGGCCAGGGACCGGCTTTTCAGCAGGCCGTACTGGGTCTGGTAGAACTCCTCGCTGCCGTAGCTGTCCGGCGCCTGGGCGCTCTCCACCGCCACGATCTTGGCCGGCTCGTGGTCGATCTGCAGGGTGGTGGAGGCCCGGTAGATCGGGGTGGTCAGCAGGGTCGCCAGGAACCCCGCCGCCAGGCCCAGCACCGCACAGCCGGCCACGACCCAGCGCCACTTCAGCAGGATGTGCCAGTAGTGCAGGAGGTTGAGCGCGCCTTCGCCCTCGTCCTCGTCGTCCTCCACCGGCATGGTGAAGACCTGGGCGGCCCGCGGGTCGGCCCGCCGCAGGGATTGGCCGCCAAGCTTGGCCGATAGCGCCGGCACCGGCTCGTGCCGGCCGGCTTCGCCTTCGTCCGGGCTCATCGCGTGGTTCCCATGGCGTTGGATGTCGCAGGAATCATGGCCGCCCTCAGGGTCTCAGGCCGAACAGGGTGAAGATCGGCGTCGCGCCGATGATGGCCCGCACCACCCGCCGCGAGCCAGACGAGGGCACGACGATCACGTCGCCGGGGTAGATTTCAGGATCGGGGGCGCGGCCCGTGCGGATGTCCGCCAGGTCGGCGATCGCCGCCATCCGACGCTGCTCCACCGTCCGGAACACCACGATCTGGCGGATGTTGGCGGCCGGATCGACCCCCTGGGCGGTGGCGATCGCCTGCAGCAGCGTCATCTGACCGGTGATGTCGAAGACGCCGGGACGCTGCACAGCGCCCTCGACGGTGAATCGCCGGCTCACCGACTGGCGAACGAAGACGCTGACGTGCGGCGCCTGCAGGTAGCTGCGCCCAAGGCGCGCCGACATCTCCGCGGCGAGCTGGCGAGTGGTCTTGCCGGCAGCGGTCACCGGCCCGATCAGCGGAAAGTCGATCTGACCGTTGGAGTCCACCTGCATCGTGCGGCCGAGGTTTTCGACCTGGAAGACCGAGATCTCCAGCGTGTCCAGCGGCCCGATTCGGTAGTCGCCCTGCACCGACACCGGCGCCGGAGTCGGGTCCGGCGGCGGCAGGGAGCCTATGGTGCTCTGCCCGCCTCCCCCGCCCGCACAGCCGGCCAAGGTCGCCGCCACGAGCGCCAGGGTGAGCGGCCGGCGCAAGAAGACCCGCTGCAAGATCACTGACGCCCCCGCACTGGAGCCTGTCCGCCGTCCTCGAAAACCCAACTTAAGCGCGAGGTCATGACGCAGGGCTCGCCTTCCTACTCGATCAGCTGCATGCTTGATAGACGCTATGGTCAACCGGCCCAACAAGTTGATCACGCGATTGCGGGCGAGATCATGTCATCGCCGCAGTGCGGCGCCCAAACTTAGCGCACGAAGCCGAGCGAGCGCATCCCGGATTCACCGAACGGCGTTCAAAGATCGCCTGAAGGCCGGTTCCGCCTTGCCTTTCTCCTTAAGGAACTCTTAAGTTGGCCCGCTTCCGGCGGGCGTGCGCACGTGCGGCGGAGGCTTTGGGGATATCAGTTTCGCGATCCGCGAAGGTGCAGGTGGCGTATGGATCAGGCCTGGCAGGGCTTGTGGAGCCACTCTTTGGTGGCGTCCATCACAGCGTTTGTCGCCACAATCCTTCTGGTTGTGACGCTAAAGCCCGTGGCCCGGCTCCTCGGCTGGGTCGATCGCCCCGGCGGTCGTAAGATTCACGCCGTGCCGACCCCGCTGATCGGCGGGCTGGCGATCGTCCTGGGCGCGCTGCCCGCCGCCGTCTTCACCTTCGAGCCGACGCCGCGGGTGGTCGGCTTCGGGCTCGCCGCCCTGATCGTGGTGGCCGCCGGCATCATCGACGACCTCGTGGACCTTCGCTGGCCCTATCGCCTGCTCGCCCAGGCCTCGGCCGCGCTCGTCCTCGTCTATGTGGGCGACGTGCGCATCGAACATCTGGGGCCGATGTTCGGCGTTCAGTTCAGCGAACTCGGCGCCCTTTCCATGCCGCTCACCGTGATCGCCACCGTCGGCATCATCAACGCCCTCAACATGGCCGACGGCGTCGATGGATTGGCCGGGGCGATGACCGTCTGCGCCCTGGTCATGCTCACCTCGGCCGCGGTCTATTCGGGCAATGTGCGCCTCTCGCACGGGCTGGTCCTGCTGCTGGGGGCGGTCCTGGCCTTCCTGGCCTTCAACATGCGCACGCCCTGGCGCTCCCGCGCCGGGGTCTTCCTCGGCGACGCCGGGGCCGAGTTCCTGGGGCTGGCGATCGCCTGGGCCTGCTTCCGTCTCACCCAGAACGAGAACCATCCGGTCACGCCGGCGCTCGCGCCGTTCCTGATCGCCCCGCCGATCATCGACTGCCTGGCCGTGATGATCCGGCGCATGTCCAAGGGCCGCTCGCCCTTCGCCGCCGACCGCAACCACCTGCACCACATGATGCTGGACGGGGGCCTGCGCCCGTCGGTGGTGGTGGCCCTCCTGTCGGCGACCTCGCTGTTCATCGGCCTGATGGCGGCCCTGGCGCTGATGGCCCAGGTCCCGTCCTACTGGCTGATGGTCGCTTTCGTCGGCCTCACCCTCGCCTACTACATGGCCTCGGCGGATCGGGCCCGTTGCGTGCGCCTCTTCGCCTGGGTGGCGCGCCGGCTGCGGCGGGGTGAAGCCGCCGAAGGGCGCAAGATGATCGCCGCCGCCGAGTGAGCGCATCCCGCGCGCCCGAGGTCTTCGTCGACGCCGACGCCTGCCCCGTGAAGGACGAGGTCTACAAGGTCGCCCTGCGGCACGGCCTGAAGACCTGGGTCGTCGCCAACGCCTTCCTCATGGTTCCCGCCTCCCCCCGCATCGAGCGGGTGGTCGTCGAGGCCGGTCCCGACGCCGCCGACGACTGGATCGCCTCGCGCGTGGCCCCGGGCGACGTCGTCGTCACCTCCGACATCGCGCTGGCCGACCGCACGCTGAAGGCCGGCGGCCTCGCCCTCTCGCCGACTGGCAAGCCGTTCACGCCGGACTCCATCGGCGCGGCCCTGGCCAAGCGCGCCCTGATGGAGCACCTGCGCTCCTTCGGGGAAGTCACCGGCGGTCCCGCCCCCTTCAGCCGGGCCGACCGCTCGGCCTTCCTGCAGGCGCTCGACCGCCTGATCGTCCAGTCCCTGCGCTCGCGCCGCTGAGCGCCGCAATCGCCACAAGAAATCGGGACATGGCGCTTAATTCGCGCGCGCCTTGAGCAATGTCAGTTTCAACGCGCCGGACGTTTGCTCTAGCTTGCGCGCGCATTCGCATCACAAGGGGCGTTGGACCAGTAAATGCGTGTTCTCATGACGATCTCCGCGGCGGCCGCGCTTGCCGCCGCGCTCACCGGCTGCGGCCAGAAGCCAGCCTCTTCGGGCGACGGACAGGCCGCACCCAGCACGCCCGCAGCGGCGGCGCCCGCTGCGGCGCCCGCCGCCGCCGAGGGCCCCAGCGAGGCGGAGAAGGCCGAACTCCTCGCGGCCCTGCCCGCGCCCTACAACACCGGCGACCTGGAGAACGGCCGCCGCAAGTTCGGCCTCTGCCGCTCCTGCCACACCATCACCGAGGGCGGACCGAACATGACCGGCCCGAACCTCTACGGCGTGTTCGGCCGCCAGGCCGGCTCGGTGGAGAAGTTCAACTACTCCGACGCCGTGAAGAACGCCGGCTTCACCTGGGACGCCGAGAAGCTGGACCAGTGGCTGACCAATCCCGCGACCTTCCTGCCCGGCACGAAGATGCCGCCCGTCCCCGGCCTGAAGGAAGAGAAGGACCGCGTCGACCTGATCGCCTACCTCAAGGTCGAGACCGGCTATAAGCCGCACTGAGCCTGCAGGGCCGCCGCGCCGTCCTATTCTGCGGCGTTGGCGGCCCGCGCCTGCTCGGCCTCCTCGAAGGCCTCGATCCGCCGGGCCATGTGCATGGGCGACTTCGTGAAGCGGGCCAAGAGGTTGTAGAACACCGGCACGATGAAGAGGGTCAGCAGGGTCGAGAAGATCGCCCCGCAGAAGATCACCACCCCGATCGTCTTGCGCGCCTCGCCGCCCGCCCCGCCCCACACGATCAGCGGGATCGCCCCCGCCGCCGCCGAGATCGAGGTCATGATGATCGGCCGCAGGCGCAGCGCCGCCGATTCGATCACCGCCTCGCGGATCGAGAGCCCCTCGTCGCGCAGTTGGTTGGCGAACTCCACGATCAGGATGCCGTTCTTGGCGGCGATGCCCACCAGGATGATCAGCCCGATCTGGCTGTAGGTGTTGATCGTCGAGCCGACGATGAACAGGCCGAACAGGCCGCCCAGCGCCGCCACCGGCACCGTCAGCATGATCACGCCCGGGTGGATCCAGCTTTCGAACTGGGCGGCCAGCACCAGGAACACCAGGATCAGCGCCAGGCCGAAGGCCACGGCCACCGCGCCGCCGGCCTCCAGGTAGTCCCGCGCCAGGCCGCCCCACTTGACGCTCACCCCGGGCTGCTTGGCCAGCTCGGCCTCGAAGAACTGCACCGCCTCGCCGGTGGTGTAGCCAGGATTGAGCTGCACGCTGAGGGTGATCGAACGCAGCCGGTCGACCCGCGAGCGGTCGGGCGTGTCGCCGCGCACCTTGGTGGTCACCAGCGCCGCCAGCGGCACCAGCTCGCCGGACTTGGCGCGCACGTAGAGCTTGCCGAGGTCGTCCTCGGTCTGGCGCCGCTCCCGGTCCGTCTGCAGGATCACGTCGTATTCCTGGCCGCGCCGGATGTAGGTCGTCACCTGGCTGGAGCCGAACATGGTCTCCAGGGCCGAGCCCACCGACTGGGCCGTCACGCCCAGGGCGGCCGCCTTCTCCCGGTCCACGTCGACCAGCACCCGCGGGGAGGTGGGCTCATAGTCCAGGCGCGCGCGGGACATGCCGGGATTGGCCTCGGCCGCCCGCAGCAGGGGCGCGATCGCCTTGGCGATCTCCGGATACTCGTTGCCCACGACGATCAGATCGACGCTGCTGCCCCCGCCGCCGCCGCGCTGCAGGCTCGGCCGCACCGAGGCGATGACCCGCGCGCCGGTGATCGAGGAGAACTCGCGGTTCAGCTGGGCCGCCAGCTCCTGCGAGCGCACCTCGCTGTCCTCCGAAACCGTCACGTTGCCGCCGGCGGTGTTGTACTGGGTGTTCCCGAAGCGCGGGCTGGAGATGACGTAGCGGCTGATCGTGCCGTCCTTCAGCAGCTCCATCAGCCGGGCCTCGACCTTGCGGCTGATCGCCTGGGTGTAGTCGAAGCCGGCCCCCTCGGGCCCCTGGATGTTGAAGTCCACCCGTCCGCGGTCCTCGTTGGGCACGAGCTCCTGCGGCAGGATCAGGAACAGCCCCGTGGCCGCCACGGCCAGCACCGAGACCAGGCCGGCCGCGGCGAAGGTCGCCACGCGCTTGCCGAGCATGGCGTCCAGGGAGGCGCGGTAGGACTGCCGCAGAGCCCCCATGGCCGTATCCACCCGGCGGGCGATGAAGCCCTCCCCGTGGGCCGGGCGCAGCAGCTTGGAGGCCAGCATCGGCGACAGGCTCAGCGCCAGGAGCGCCGAGAAGAACACCGCCGCGGCGATCGCCACCGCCAGCTCCACGAACAGCCGGCCGATATAGCCTGGCATGAACATCAGCGGCGCGAACACCGAGATCAGCACCACGGTGGTCGCCACCACGGCGAAGAACACCTGGCGCGCGCCGCGCTCGGCGCCCACCGGCGGCGGCTCGCCGTCGTCAATCCGGCGCTGGATGTTCTCCACCACCACGATGGCGTCGTCGACCACAAGGCCGATCGCCAGCACCAGGGCCAGGAGCGTCAGGAGATTGATGGAAAAGCCCAGCGGGGCCAGGACGATGAAGGTCGACAGGATGCAGATCGGCGCGACGATCGAGGGGATCAGCGCCGCCCGCCAGGTGCCCAGGAAGATGAAGTTCACCAGGGCGACCAGCACCAGCGAGATGCCCATGGTGATCCACACCTCGTGGATCGCCTCGGCTGTGAAGGTCGTGAAGTCCACCGCCACCTTCAGCTCCGTGCCCGGCGGCAGGGCGCGGTTGATCTCCGGCAGCGCCTCGCGCACGCCCCTGGAGATCTCCAGGTCATTGGCCTGGGACTGGCGGGTGATGGCGATGCCGACCTGGTCGACCCCGTCGGAGCGGAAGATGCGCCGATGCTCGTCCGGCGCCTCCTCCACCCGGGCGATGTCCCCCAGGCGGGTCACATAGGCGTCGGCCGGCGCGGTCGAATTGGAGGGGCGCACGGGCAGGCGCGCGAATTCGGCGGGCGTGGAATAGCCCCGCGCCACGCGGATGGTGAAGTCCTTGCTCGGCGCCTCCAGCGAACCGGCGGGCAGCTCCAGGTTCTGGGTCGTCAGGGCGGTCTTGACGTCGTCCACGGTGATGCCGCGCGCCGCCATGGCCTCCGGGTCCAGCCAGATCCGCATGGAAAACAGCTGGCTGCCGGCGACGCGCACCGCGGCCACGCCGGGCACCGTGGAGAACCGCTCGACCAGATAGCGCTGGGCGTAGTCCGACAGCTCCATCCGGTTCAGCCGGTCCGAGGAGAAGCTCAGGAAGACGATCGGCTGGGAGTCGGCGTCGGCCTTGGCGATTTCCGGCGGTTCGGCCTCGTCGGGCAGTTGCGAGGTCACCCGCGAGACGGCGTCGCGCACGTCGTTGGCCGCGGCGTCGAGATCCCGGTCCAGGGTGAAGGACACGTTGATCCGCGACACCCCGTCCCGCGATGAGGAATTCACGCGGTCGATGCCCTGGATGCCGGCGACCTGGCGCTCGATGACCTCGGTGATCCGCTCCTCGACCACCTCGGCCGAGGCCCCGCGGTAGGTGGTGGAGATCGACACCACCGGCGGGTCGACGCTGGGCAGCTCGCGCACCGACAGGGTGCCGAAGGAGGCGATGCCGACCACGCACAGGATGATCGCCGCCACCGCGGCGAACACCGGCCGGCGGACGGAGATGTCGGACAGCATCATGCGGACGGCCGGGGACGGCCGGCGCCCCCTCCCTGCCCGGCGCGGCTCGCCCCGGCCACCTCGATCGGCTGGCCGGGCGTCACCTTGTTCAGCCCGTCGGCGACGATGCGGTCGCCCGCCGCCACGCCCTCGCGCAGCTCCACGAAACCGTCATGGCGGGCGCCGGTCACCACCGGCCGCTGCTCGGCCACCGTCTGGCCGTCGCGGTCGGCGACCAGGTAGACGAAGGAGGCGTCGCCCTCCACCGAGAGGGCCGATTCCGGCGCCGCCGTGGTCTGCCGCTGGCCGCGGGCGATCGCCACCCGGAACAGCATGCCCGGCTTCAGCCGCTGGCCGGGATTGGGAAACTCGGCGCGGGCGGTCATGGCGCGGGTGGTCTCGTCGACCCGGGTGTCCAGGGTGGCGATGCGGCCGGTGATCGTCTCGCCGGGGAAGGCGTCCACCGTGGCGGTGATGCTCTGGCCTTCGTGCAGACCGGCGATGTAACGCTCGGGCACCGGAAAATCGACGCGGATCATGCTGAGGTCGTCCAGCGTCACGATCGCCGCGCCGGGATTGATCAGGGCGCCTGGCGCGATGTCGCTCAGGCCGACCACGCCGGAGAACGGCGCGCGGATCACGCGGTCGCCCTGGCGGGCCCGGGCCGCGTCCACGTCCGCCTTGGCCGACAGATAGGCCGCCTCGTACTGGTCGATGGAGGCCTTGGAGGCGAAGCCCTTCTCGCCCAGCGTCTTCCACCGCTCGAAGGCGCGCCTGGCCTCGATCATCTGTGCTTCGGCCTGGGCGAGCGCCGCCGTCTGCTCGGTCGCCTTCAGCTCCACCAGCACCGCGCCCTTCGGCACGTGCTCGCCGTCGCGGATGTTCACCCGCTCCACAAGCTGGGTGGTCGCCGCGGTCAGGGTCACCGACTGGCGCCCTTTGGCCACGCCCAGCACCTCGATCGAATCCACGAAGGTGCGCGGCTGCACGGTGACGACCGAGACCTGGGCGGGACCGCCCATGCCGCGGCCTCCGCCGCCCTTGCCGGGAGGCGCGCCGCCCCCCTCGCCGCCCGCGCCCAACACGAACTTCAGCCCGCCGGCCACGACCATCAGGATCAGAACCGCCAGCGCGCTGACGAGGAAGAAGTGCCTTCGAAACAAACCTGGGAGCTCCCTGTCCCGCACACCGTCACGCATGGGACGCCCGCCGGCCCCGCGCCTGACGGGGCGGCATATACCTGTAGAAGCAATAGAACGATGGCTCGGCGATTGCCGCGCTGAAACAGACCATCAAATGGTCGTTTGCGCAGGCTCCGGATGACGAAAAACGGGCGCCCCGCCGGGGCGCCCGCTCAAACTTGCACGTTTCGGGTATCGGCGATTTCGCGTCGTTCGGCCGGACGGCGCGATTCGCCGCCGCCTCAGGCGTCGTAGCCCGGCAGTTCACGGTCGAGCCGGCGCAGGCAGCCGGGCCAGGCCAGCTTGCCGCCGATCCCCCGGGCGGTCTGCATCTTCACCTCGGCCACGGAAGCCTCCGGCGCGAACAGCACGTTCTCGCGCCCGGCCGACAGAGCCATCACCTGCTGCTTGCAGGCGCGCTCCAGGTAGAACATGCCCACCCAGCAGTCGGCGGCGCTCTCGCCCACCGACAGGGTGCCGTGGTTGCGCAGCAGCATCAGGGTCTTGTCGCCGATGTCGGCCACCAGGCGCTCGCGCTCGTCCAGGTTCAGCGCGATGCCTTCATAGTCGTGATAGGCCAGCCGCGGCAGCACGATCAGCGCGTGCTGAGACAGCGGCAGCAGCCCGTCCTTCTGCGCCGCCACGGCCACGCCCTGGTCCGAGTGCAGGTGCATGACGAACTTGGCGTCCTCCCGCGCGGCGTGGATCGCCGAGTGGATGGTGAAGCCCGCCGGATTGATGAAGTAGGGCGTCTCCTGGAGGATGTTCCCTTCCAGGTCGATCTTCACCAGCGAAGAGGCGGTGATCTCGTCGAACAGCATCCCGTAGGGATTGATCAGGAAGTGGTGCTCGGGCCCGGGGATCCGCGCCGAGATGTGGGTGTAGATCAGGTCGTCCCAGCCGTGCAGCGCCACCAGCCGGTAGAGGGCCGCCAGGTCGACGCGCGCCTGCCATTCCTCCGGGCTGACCTTGTCCTTGAGCGAGATCACGCCCGCGAGCGAACCGTCGGCCATCGGGGCCTCCCTTGCCTCTGTCTTGTCCGCGTCAAAATCCCCCCGCGCGCCGGCCGGGTCAAGCGGCGGGCTCAGCGGCCGGTCCGCACCCGCGCCACCGCGTCGAGCCAGCGGGCGTAGGCCGCCTCCCGCGCATGCGGACCGAGCTCGGGCGACAGGGTCTCGGACGGCGGCCGCGCGGCGGAGGCCTCGGCCGCGTCCGCATAGAGCCCCGCGCCGATGCCGGCGAACAGGGCCGCGCCCAGGGCGGTCGTCTCCTGGAACATCGCCCGGCGCACCGTCACGCCCGTCAGGTCGGCGAGGCGCTGCGAGAACCAGGCGCTGCGCGCCATGCCCCCGTCGATGCGCAGCTCCGCCGACTTGCCGAAGGCGTCCGGCGCATCGGCCCGCATCGCCTCGATCAGGTCGCGGGTCTGCAGCGCCGAGGCGTCGAGGGTGGCGTGGGCGATCTCGGCCAGGCCGGCGTCCCGCGTCAGGCCGAAGATCGCGCCCCGCGCCTCGGCGTCCCACCAGGGCGCGCCCAGCCCGGTGAAGGCCGGCACCAGCACCACGCCGTGGTCCCGGCGCGCGCCCATGGCGAGCTGCTCCACCGCCTGCGGCCCGCCGGCCACGCCCAGGCCCTCGTTGACCCATTGCACGGCCGCGCCCGCCACGAAGATCGCCCCCTCCAGGGCGAAGGTCGCCTGACCCCTCACCCGCGCGGCGACAGTGGTCAGCAGGCGCGAGCGCGACACCGGCGCCGCCGCCCCGGTGTTCACCAGCAGGAAGCACCCGGTGCCGTAGGTCGCCTTCATCTCCCCGGGGCGTACGCAGCCCTGCCCCATCAGCGCCGCCTGCTGGTCGCCGGCCACGCCCCGGATCGGCAGGGGGCGGCCAAGGAAACGGGCCTGCGTCTCCCCGAAATCGTCGGCGCAATCCAGCACCTGGGGCAGCAGAGCCGCGGGCACGTCGAACAGCTTCAGCATCTCCGGCGACCAGGCCTGGGCGCGCAGGTCGAACAGCAGGGTGCGCGAGGCGTTGGTGGCGTCGGTGGCGTGCACCCGTCCATCGGTCAGCTTCCAGATCACCCAGGAATCGATCGTCCCGGCCAGGAGCTCCCCCGCCTCGGCGCGCCGCCGCGCCCCGTTCACGTTGTCCAGGAGCCAGGCGATCTTGGTTCCGGCGAAGTAGGGGTCGAGCAGCAGCCCGGTCACCTCGGTCACCTGCGATTCGGCGCCGGCCGCCCGCAGCCGCTCGCACATCGCCGCCGTGCGCCGGTCCTGCCAGACGATGGCGGGATGGATCGGCCGGCCGGTGGCCCTGTCCCAGACCACCACGGTCTCGCGCTGATTTGTCACACCGATCGCCGCGACCGCCGCGGCGTCGCCGCCGGCCGCCTCCATCGCCTCTCGGAGCACCGCCACGCTGGCGTCGAAAATCTCCTCAGGGTCGTGCTCCACCCAGCCGTCGTCGGGATAATACTGCTTCAGGTTGCGGCCGGCCGTGTGCAGCGCCCGCCCCGCGCGATCGAACACGATGGCTCGAGTGCTGGTGGTTCCCTGGTCGAGCGCGAGAATGAGCGGTTCGGCCATGCGACGTCCCTCCCCTTGGCGTTGCGTAAGGTCCCGGCTGCGGGGGGCCGTTTAAGCATGTTTTCACCTTCGCGGGAGGAGCCTGCGGAAGAAGTTTCTCGCGCAACAACGGGTGGGGGATCCCGGTTTGGGCGTCGCGATCAAGACCGAACAGATCCTGGGCCTGGCCCGCAGCCGCGCGCCGGAGGACCGCGAGCGCCTGCTGCTGGCGGTCGTCGACCTCGCCGGCTCGGGCGGCGGCGGCGAGGCGATGACGGCCCCGCCGGTCCAGGCGCTGCTGAACTCCATCTTCATGAGCCTGGTGGTCGAGGCCGAGCGCGACATCCGCCGCCGGCTGGCCGAAAAGCTCGCCCACGCCGCATGGGCGCCGCCGGCGCTGATCAACGTCCTGGCCCTCGACGACATCGAAATTGCCGCCCCGATCATCGCCGCCAGCCCGGTGCTGAAGGACCACGACCTCGTGCGCCTGCTCGTCGAGGCCACGGTCGAGCACCAGATCGAGATCGCCCGCCGGCCGGCCATCGGCGCCCCGGTGGTCGCCGCCATCCTGCAGCAGGCCGAGCCGGCCGTGCTGACGGCGCTCGCCGGCAACGACCAGGTTGAGCTCTCCGCCTTCGACATGGAGCGCCTGGTCCAGGCCTCGCGCCGGGTCACCGGCCTGCGCGCCCCCCTCGCCCGCCGCGCCGAGCTCACCAGCGAACTGGCCTGCCGGCTCTACGCCTGGGTCGGCCAGGCCCTGCGCGAGGCGCTGGCCGGGCGCTTCCGCCTGGACGCCGCCGCCCTGGACGCCCAACTCGCCGAGGCGGTGCGCGAGGCCCACGCCGGGACCGGCGGCCCCGCAGACGTGCGCCTGGCCGCCAGCGATTCGGAACGCGAGGAGATGGAGCGGCGCCTGATCGCCAAGCTGCACGCCGCCGGACAGCTTCGTCCCGCCTACCTCCTGCGCGCCCTGCGCGAGCACCGCATCAGCCTGTTCGAGGCCGCCCTGGCGGCCCTTGGCCATTTCGAGCCGGACCAGATCCGCCGGACCATCGACAGCGACCGTCCCGAGCTCCTGGCCCTGGCCTGCGCGGCGGTGGGCATCGACAAGAGCGCCTTCCCCGCCATCCTGGACCTGGTGCGCCAGCTCAACGGCGGCCGGCCCGGGGGCGGGGCGGAAGGCGCGCGCCGGGCGGCGGGCGCCTTCGGGCCGTTCTCCGCCGAAGTGGCGGCCGCCGCCTTCCGCCAGGCCGTCGCCTCCGTTTGACAAGCGCCGCAGGCTGGGGGCTTGTGGCGCCCCATGTTCAAGCCCGAGCCCTTCGTCACGCGCCTCGCCTTCGCCGCCAGCGAACGTCCCGAGGCCCAGGAAGCCCGTGAGCGCCTGATCGCCCGCTATGGCGCGGTCGACGTGGCCGAGGCTCACGTGATCGTCGCCCTCGGCGGCGACGGCTTCATGCTCGAGACGCTGCACCGCCACATCGCCGATCCCCGGCCGATCTACGGGATGAACCGGGGCTCGGTCGGCTTCCTGATGAACGAGTACAGCGAGGACGGGCTTCTGGAGCGGATCAACGCCGCCGAGCGCGCCTCAATCCATCCCCTGAGCATGGTGGCGGTGGACGCGCGCCGAACCCAGCATCGGGCCCTGGCGATCAACGAGGTCTCCATGCTGCGCCAGACCCGCCAGACCGCGAAGCTGCGCATCTCCATCGACGGCCGGGTGCGGCTGAACGAGTTGTTCTGCGACGGCGCCCTTGTCGCGACTCCCGCCGGGTCCACCGCCTACAACCTCTCGGCCCATGGGCCGATCATCCCGCTGGACGCCAAGGTGCTGGCGCTCACCCCCATCAGCGCCTTCCGCCCCCGGCGCTGGCGCGGGGCGCTCCTGCCCCACACCGCCCGGGTGACCTTCGAGGTGCTCGAGGCCGACAAGCGCCCGGTCAGCGCCGTGGCCGACAACTTCGAGGTCCGCGACGTGCTCGAAGTCCACGTCGCCGAGGACCGCGACATCACCCTGATCATGCTTTTCGACGCCGGGCGCAGCCTGGAAGAGCGCGTTCTGGCCGAGCAGTTCTCGGTATGAACCTCAGCTATATCCGAGCACTGCGCGAAGGTGTTGTTAAGAGGTGAGGCCTAGATTTGGCGGCGTTGCTTGATGGAGGCGCGTGTGAGCCAGCAGAATCAAGGCCAGGTGATCCAGGTCCCCAACACCCTTCGCCTCAAGGTCGGCGGCCGGCTCGGCGGCATCGACCCCAGCGCCATCGCCAAGGCCGAGGCGGCCCTGAAGAGCCTGTCCGGCAATTTCGCCCAGTGGCTCCAGGACGAGGTGGTCAAGCTCGAGACCTCGCGCCAGCGGGTGAAGACCGAGGGGCTGACCCCGGAGACCATGGAGCAGCTCTACCTGCGCGCCCATGACCTGAAGGGCTTGGGCGCCACCTACGAGTTTCCGCTGATCACCCGCATCGCCGCCTCGCTGTGCAAGCTGATCGACGACAAGGAAAAGCGCGAAAAGGCGCCGATGGTGCTCATCGACGGACACATCGACGCCATCAAGGCCGCCGTGCGCGACAGCATCAAGACCGATGACCATCCGGTGGGCAAGGTGCTGGTCGAGGAGCTGGAGCGCCGCGTCGCCGAGATGGGGCTCTAGGGTCCGCTAGGCGCAGCCGAACGACGGATCGAGCCCCGCCGCCAGGGCGCCCGGAGGCCCTTAGCGGCCGCTCGTCGGGATGTCCTTGAACGGCACGGACTTGTCCACGCGGATGTCGCCGGGCAGACCAAGCACCCGCTCGCCGATGATGTTGCGCAGGATTTCGTCCGAGCCCCCTTCGATCCGCGTCGCCGGAGAGCGCATCAGCATGGCCTGGAATCTGCCGTTCTGCGGGCTATCGGGATCCCAGACCACCCCGGCCTGGCCCTGCAGGTCCAGGGCGAACATCGCCAGTTCCTGCATGCTCGCCCCCGCCACCAGCTTGCCGATGGAGTTCTCGGGCCCGGGGGTCTGACCCTTCGACAGGGCCGTGATCGCCCGCATGCCGGTGTACTTCAGGCCGCTCTGCCTGACGGCGAACTGGGCCAGCCGGGAGCGCACCGCCGCATCGTCCACCGCCGGGCGCCCGTCGATCTCTGCCTCTTCCAGGCAGAAGCGGAAGAGTTCGGGAAAGCCCGTCGACATGCCCGAGCCGATCGACAGCCGCTCGTTCATCAGGGTCGTCAGCGAGACTTCCCAGCCCTGGCCCACAGCGCCCAGGCGCTGGGCGTCCGGGATGCGCACGTCGGTGAAGTAGACCTCGTTGAAGCCCGACTGGCCATTGGCCTGCTTGATGGGGCGCACATCCACGCCAGGGCTGTCCATCCGCAGGAAGAACATAGTCAGACCCTTGTGCTTGGGCACGTCGGGATCGGTGCGGGTGATCAGCAGCCCCCAGTCGGAGTGCTGGGCGCCGCTGGTCCAGATCTTCTGGCCGTTGACGATCCAGTCCCCCGAGCCGTCGTCCGCCGGAACCGCCCGGGTGCGCAGGCCCGCCAGGTCCGATCCGCCGGCCGGCTCGGAGAAGAGCTGGCACCAGATCTCCTCGCCGCTGGCCAGGGGCGGCAGCAGCCGCCGCTTCCAGTCCTCCCCGGCCCAGGCCATGACGGTGGGGCCGCACATGCCGTGGCCGATGATGAAAGGGCCCGAAAGCGCGCCGTAGACGCCCTCCTCCTGGCCCCAGATCACCCGCTCGATCGGCGAGCGCGCCCCGCCGCCGTACTCCTTCGGCCAGTGCAGGCAGGCCCAGCCGGCCTCGGCCTTGGTCTTTTGCCAGGCCTTGGAGGCGGCCAGGGGGTCCTCGCTCTCCACGCCGGACGAGGCGAAGCCAGCGCGCTTCAGCTCGGCTTCCAGGTGCTTGGGGGCGTTGGCCTCGATCCAGGCGCGGGCTTCGGCGCGGAAGGCGGCTTCTTCGGGCGTGTCGTCGAAATCCATCTCTCGTCTCCCTTCAGGCCGCGGCTTCGACGTTGCCGGCGCGCATGCGGTCGATCAGCAGGTCTTCCCAGGTCGACTGGGCCCCGAGCGCCAGCGCCAGGGCGTTGGCGCGGCGGTAGAACAGGTGGCAGTCGAAAGCCCAGGTGAAGCCCATGCCGCCGTGGACCTGGATGTTGTTCTTGGCGCAGTGCAGGAAGGCCTGGGTGGCCGACACCCGCGCCGTGGCCGCCGCCACCGGCAGCTCGGCCGCGCCCGTGGCCAGGGCCCAGGCGCCGTAATAGGCGTTCGACCGCGCCAGCGTCGCCGACACGTACATGTCCGCAAGCATGTGCTTGATCGCCTGAAACGAGCCGATCGGCCGGCCGAAAGCCATCCGTTCCAGGGCGTAGTCCCGCGCCATCTCCAGCGCCCGGTCGGCGCCGCCGATCTGTTCGAAGGCCATCAGGATCGCCGCGCGGTCCATCACCTGGGACGCGATGCGCCAGCCGTCTCCCGGCCCGCCCAGGGGCTCGACCGGGGCGCCGTCGAAACTAAGGCGCGCCTGGCTGCGGGACGGGTCGATGGACTCCAGGGTCTGCCGTTCAACGCCCGGTCCCGACAGGTCGACCACGAACAGCGAGATCGCCTCGGCCCCGGCGCCGGCGCCCGTGCGGGCCGCGACGATGGCCACGTCCGCGCAGTCGCCGTCGGCCACCGGCGACTTGATCCCGCTCAGCCGGCCGTCGCGCACCTGGGTCTGGATCTTGTCCGGCGACATGCGCCCCTGGCCCTCGTTGAAGGCGAAGCAGCCCACCGCCTCGCCGCTCGCCAGCTTCGGCAGCCAGGCGCGCTTCTGGGCCTCCGATCCCGCCTGCATCAGGAACTCGGCGGCCAGGTAGATCGAGGAGGCCACCGGCGTCGGCGCCAGCGCCCGCCCCAGTTCCTCGGCCATCAGGCACAGCTCGAGGGTCGACAGCCCCACCCCGCCGTACGCCTCGGGGATCGCCGCGCCCAGCACGCCCATCTCCGCCAGCCCCTTGTAGAGCGCGCGATCGTAAGGCTCGGGCCCCTCCAGCACCGCCCGCGGGACGGACGGCGGGCAGTTGCCGGCCAGGAACCTGCGGACCTGGTCCTGCAGCGCCTTCTGGTCGTCGGAAAAGTCGAGGTTCATCGGGGTCTTCGCCTCAAACGCCGGATCGTCCAGGGACCGTGGCGACTTGCCGTCGGGTGAGTCCAGACGGCGCCCCGCGCCGCCCTACATCACCGACGACAGCGGCTCGGCCACCGTCCCGTAGCCGGCGTCCGGCGGCAACGTCAGCACCCGCCCCTCGGGGCGGTCCTCGACCTTGGGCTCCACAGTCACCAGGGTGCGGGCGCGGGCCCGGGCCACGGCGTCGGCGGCGCTGGTCGCCTCCGCCAGCAGTTGCACGTTCATCCGCGTGGGGAAGATGATCTTGCGCTCGCCGGTCTCGGCCTTGCGAAGGGCCTCGCTCGGGGCGATCCAGGTGGCGTCCACCGTCTCGCGGCCGTCGCAGGCGGCGAGCTGGTCGGCCGGCGCCTCGGCGATGTAGAACCAGGTGTCGAACCGCTTGGGCATGATCGCCGGGGTGATCCAGCGGGCGAAGACTGTCAGGGAATCCAGGTCCAGCTTGGCCCCCAGCCCCTTGACCACCTCCAGGAACGGCAGCTCCCCGCGATCCACCGCCTGGCGCACCTCCATCGGCGCGGCCTCGCCGCACAGAATCTCGCCGTCCTTGCGGGCCAGCAGCACCCCGGCCTCCTCGAAAACCTCGCGGATCGCGGCGATGCGCAGGGCCCGCTGGTCCGAATCATAGTCGGCGCCGCCGCCGATCAGGTGTTCGGCCCAGGCCGGGTCATGATCGCCGTCGTGCCACTTGCCGCCCGGGAACACCAGGGCGCCGGAGGCGAAGTCGATCTGGTGGTGGCGCTCGACCATCAGCACTTCGAAGCTGGGCTGGTCGCGCAGGAGCAGGATGGTGGCCGCAGGCCGGGCCGCGGCGGCGTTGGAGCTCGTCGTCATGGCCCGAGCTTGGCCGGGGCCGACGGCCGGAGCAAGCGCCTTGCGCTGCGGCTCAGGCGCTCAGCTGCATCCGCGCGTCGCGCCGCGAGCGGCGGGCGAGCTTGTCCATCCGGTCCAGAAGATAGTCCACGTCCTCGCGCCCGCCGGCCTGCGGCTGGGTCAGGAACCGCTGGATCATCCGCTCCTGAAAGCGCACCGCGTCCCGCGTCCCGCCGTCCAGCTCCATGGAGTGATAGGTGTCCACGGCGGCGCGGAATGCGGTGAACAGACGCGCCGGCAGGCCCGCCCGTTCGTAGATCGCCCGCAGGCCCAGGGGCCCCGCGTCGTGGATCATCAGCCAGGTGCGGTGGTGCGGCACGCCCGACAGCTCGGCCACGCCCCACTCGAAAAAGGTCATGTGCCCGTGCGCCAGGGCCCGCAGCAGCAGCGAGGCGGTCAGCCGCTCGTGCTTGTGCAGGTGGGCGACGAAGCTCTTCACGTCGGCGGTCCGGCCGGCCTGGTCCACCAGGTCGATGGTCGCCCGCTCCTTGGCGCCCAGCACCAGGTGCACCGCCGTCTCCGGCGAGATCTCATGGTGGCTGAGGATGTGGTCGCGGATCTGGTCGCCGACCATCTCAATGAGCCGCTCGGTCACCGACATCGGCAGCACCTGGCGATAGGCCACCGCCGCCAGCACCCGCTCGGACGCCTCGAACCGGCTGATCACCTTCTGCAGCGAGGACTCGCTGAATTCGGCCCGGTCGTTGGCGCAGGCCGCCTCCACCGCCCGCTCCACCCCGTGCTCGGCGATGGCGCCCGTCACCTTGGGCGACAGGCTGGGACGCTTGGCGATCGCCACCTGCTGCACCGCGCCGCCCAGGCGGATGATCTCGGCCAGGTCGTCGTCGGTGAACACCGGCGAGAAACTCAGCACCGGCAGGCAGACGCTGTCGACATCCTCGGCCAGCCGCAGCGCCACGTCCCGCGGCAGGATCGCCGACTCCTTCAGCGTGATCGCCATGGCCCGGCGGACCAGTTCGGCCGCATCGGCGGCCATCACCCGCAGGATGTCGCTCGCCCGCTGGCGGTCCTCCTCGCTCAGGTCCGGCCGGTCGATCTTGCGGCAGATCTTCTGGGCGGCCATGGCCCGCTCGTCGGGCGTGGCCCCTTTCACCAGCGTGCGGATGTCCTCTTCCGTCAACGCCGCGCGCGTCGTCGTCATGCCGCCCCCGATAAGCCCCAAGGCCCCCGCGTTAGAACATCACTATCGCCGGGTTAGGCTTAACGTTCGGTTGCGCCGAAACCGGTGGATTAACGATGCCGGGTAACGCAGCGCCAACCTTGCCGGGCATACCTTTCGCGCCTCGCCGCAGGGGATGCGTTCGTGTTCTTCCAGTTCAAGTCGAAGCCCGCCGGCGCCGCCCGGGGCGGCCTGTCGGTCACCCACCAGGCGCTCGAGGCGCAGCGCGCCCTGCTGCCCTACGCCCTGGCCGCCTTCGGCGTGGCCCTGCCGATCTTCGTCTGGGTGGGCTCGCATGCGGCCAACGTCGCCTGGATGAGCTTCGCCCTGGTCACCTTCGCCATCGCCTGGGCCGGGTTCTACGCGGCGGTCAACTGGCTGCGCGAGCCGGCCGCCGAGGACCTGGCGGCCCGCGCCCGGGTGCACATTCTCAGCGGCCTGCTCTGGGCCGCGGCCATCGTCCAGGTCACCGCCTTCGCCCAGGATGCGGGACCGGCCCGGCCGGCGCTGCTGATGATGGCCGCCGCCGCCGGCGTGGTCTGCATCTTCTTCACCGCCCCCTGGCTGCCGAGCCTCGCCATCGTCGGCCCGGCCGCCGTGATCGCCCCGCTGCTGGCGATCAGCCTGCATCCGATGCAGAACGACCTGGTCGGCTTCGCCTGGGGCGCCGTCGCCCTGGCTTTCGCCCTGGCCCTGATCCTCAACCGCGCCTTGCGCCGCCAGTTCGCCCTGGCCGCCGAGCGCGAGACCCTGATCGCCGAGCGCGCCCGCTCGGTGGAGGAGGCCAGCCGCCTGGCCCAGTCCAAGTCCGACCTCGTCGCCACCCTCTCCCACGAAATCCGCAACGGACTGGCGGGCGTCGCCCACGTGCTCGCCGGCGCCGCCGGACGCAGCGGCCGCCAGGCGCCCTCGCGCGAGCAGCTCTCCGCCGCCCTGGACGCCACCAACGACCTGATCGAGGTTCTCAACACCACCCTGGACTCCGAGACCGCCGAGACCGGCCGCCTGTCGGTGGACACGCGGCCCTTCGATCCCGTCGGGCTGGTCCGCGACCTGGTCCTGCTGAACCGTCCGACCGCCACCGCCAAGGGTCTGGAGTTCTCGCTCCACGTCTGCGAGGAGCTCGCCGAAGGGACCGCCGGCGCCGTGGTCGCCGACCCGGCCCGCGTGCGGCAGATCCTCGCCAACCTGATCAGCAACGCCATCAAGTTCACCGTGCGCGGCCGTGTCGAGGCCCGCCTCGAGCTGGCCGCCCCCGACCGCCTCGCCATCGAGATCGCCGACACCGGCCCGGGACTGTCCGCCGAGGAGCTCTCCCGTGCGTTCGAGGCGTTCCACCGGGTCCAGCGCACCAGCGCCGGGGTGCCGGGGGCCGGGCTCGGCCTGTCGCTCTCCCTGCACCTGGCCCGGCTGATGGGCGGCGACCTGGTCGCCCAGAGCGCCCTCGGCGTCGGCACCTGCCTGCGCCTGGAGCTGCCGTTCGACCCCAAGGTCGAGCTCGCCCCGTCCGAGGCGGCCCCGGTTCCGGCCGAGCCCGCCCCTGCCCGCCGCGGCCTGCGCGTCCTCGTGGCCGAGGACGATTCGCTGAACGCGGCCATGCTGCGCGCCATCCTCGAACAGCTCGGCCATCATGTCGTCCACGCCATCGACGGCCGCCGCGCGGTCGACCTGCGGCGGGTCTGCGACTTCGACCTGCTGATGATCGACGGACGCATGCCGAACCTCGACGGGCCCGAGGCGATCCGCGCCATCCGCGCCCTGCCGGGCGAGGCCGGCGCAACCCCGGTGATCGCGGTGATCGGCGGCGACGCCGACGAGGCCGCCGAATGCGCCGACGCCGGCGCTGACGTGGTCCTGCGAAAGCCGGTGGCCGTGGCCGCCGTGGCCCGCGCGGTGGCCGACGCCTGCGCGACCGAGCGCGACCCCGCGGCCCGCCAGGTCGCCTGATCGGCGGCAGCCGTCTTCCGCCTCGCGCCCCGCCCCGGTAAGACGGGGTCAAGGTGGGAGGAAAAGCCGTGCTTCTGAAGGGCCTGAAGGTCGTCGAGTTCGCGTCCTATATCGCCGCGCCGGGGGCGGCGGGCATCCTGGGCGACTGGGGCGCCGAGGTGATCAAGGTGGAGCGTCCGGGCGGCGACGCCATGCGCCACGTCTTCGCCGACGCCAAAAGCGACCTGGCCGGCAACCCCACCTTCGAGATGGACAACCGCGGCAAGCGTTCGGTGGTGCTGGACATCGGCCGCCCCGAAGGGCGCGAGGCCCTGGCGCGCCTGGCGGCCTCCGCCGACGTCTTCCTCACCAACGTGCGGGCCCAGTCCCTGCGCAAGGCCGGGCTCGACGAGGCGTCCCTGCGCGCCGCCAACCCGCGGTTGATCTACGCCCTGGTCACCGGCTACGGCATGGAGGGGCCCGAGGCCGACACCCCCGGCTTCGACGTCACCGCCTTCTGGGCCCGGGCGGGCGTGGCCCGGATGCACGCGCCCAAGGGCCAGGACCCGTTCCTGCTGCGCACCGGGGTCGGCGACCACATCACCTCCCTGGCCACCGTCTCGGCGATCCTGGCCGCGGTCTACGAGCGCGAGCAGACCGGCGTGGGGCGGCTGGTGCAGACCTCGCTCCTGGCGACGGGGGTCTATGTCGTCGGCTCCGACCTCGCCGTCCAGCTGCGCTTCGGCCGGCTGCTGTCCAACCGCCCGCGCACGGCGCCCCTCGACCCCACCGCCAACTTCTACCGCAGCGCCGACGACCGCTGGTTCGTGGTCAATCCCCGCGGCGGATCGGCCGACTGGCCGCTGCTGGCGAAGGCCGCCGGCCGGCCCGAGCTGGTGGAGGACGAGCGCTTCCGCACCAGCCGCCTGCGCAAGGACAACAGTCCCCTGCTGGTGGCCGAGCTGGACGCCGCCTTCGGGGCCATGGACTTCGCCGAGGTCGAACGCCGCCTCACCGAAGCCGACCTGGCCTGGGCGCCGGCCCAGACTCCGGCCGAAGTCGCCGCCGATCCCCAGGTCCGCGCCGCCCACGCCCTGGTGGAGGTCGAGGACGGCCGCGGCGGAACCAACGCCTCCCCCGCCGCGCCGGCCGTCTTTCCCGGCGCCCAGCCCGACAGCCGCCCGCCCGCCCCGGCGCTGGGACAGCACACCCGCGAGATCCTCGCCGAGATCGGCTACACGGACGCCGAGATCGAGGCCATGTTCGCCGCCGCCGCGGTGGCCTAAGGCCGCCGCTGTCGCCGCGCAACGCCAGGCCGCGCGCGTCCGCCCCCGCGGCCGCGGGGTTACGGTGAGATCCGAGATCTGCGGGAAGTGCGGAGCCGAAGCCCCGCCCGGTCCTAGGCCGTGACGGCGGCGTCCGACAGCGCTCGGCGCACGCGCGCGGCCAGCGGGTCCTGGGCGCGCCACTCGGCGTCCTCGTCGTCGGCGTCGACCATCACCGAGGGCACGCCCCAGGTGTTCATCAGCTCGCGCGCCAGGGTCTGGCCGTCACGGCGGCCGGTCAGCCTGGAGCCCACCACGGCAAGCGTCAGCGGCGACTGGGCGGCGAGCGCCAGGGCCATGCGGGCCGAGTCCACCGGACCCACCACGCTGAAGCCGAAATCGGTCAGGATGCCGACGATCTTCTCGGACGACTCCGGAGTGGCGCAGGCGACGACAACGGTGTCGGCGGCGGTCGCTTCAGGCATGGGTCGCCCTCACAGATTAACGAAATTTAACGGCAGCGCTTAATATCATCGCGGACACGACGGCGCTATGATATTGCCGTGACCGGCCGTGTCTGCGCGAAGCGGACAGAAACCGACGCCGTTCAGCCGGAAAACCACATTCTCCTGAGACGTGTCGTCCTGCTGGGACGCGACCGCGTTCGTCCCTGGCCCGGCGCTCAGCCGTAGACCGCCGCGATCACCACGGCCGAGATCACGATCACCAGCATCGACAGCGCCGCGCCCACCCGCCCGTAGTCGGCGAAGCGGTAGCCGCCCGGCCCCATCACCAGAAGGTTGTTCTGGTGCCCGATCGGGGTCAGGAAATCCGACGAGGCGCCGATCAGCACCGCGATCAGCAGCGCGTCCGGCGGGGCGCCCAGGGCGCGGGACACCGCCACGGCGATGGGCCCCATGATCACCGCCGTCGCCACGTTGTTCAGGAAGATCGACAGCAGCAGCGTCGCCGCCGTGGTGCAGGCCGCCGCCAGGACCAGCGGCGATCCGGACAGCCACTCGCCGAGCTGATGGGCGACGATCGCCGCCGCCCCGCTGGTCTCGAAGCTTTGCCCCACCGGGATCATCGCCCCCAGCAGCACGATCGCGGGCCAGTCGATGGAGCTGTAGATCTCCTGCGAAGGCAGGAAGCGCAGCGCCGCCAGGCCCGCCGCGGCCGCCGAGAATGTCAGGGCCGTGGGCCACTGGAAGACCACCGAGGCGAGCACCGCGGCCGCATAGATCCCCACCGCCAGGGCCGCGCGCCCCGGAAGCACGGCGACCGAGGCCTTGCGCTCCACCTCCAGCAGCCGGGCGTAGCGGATGTAGCTCTCCAGACGCTGGGCGGGCCCGTGGACCATCATCTGGTCGCCCGGCTGGATGTCCATCGCCCCCAGCGGGCCCTGCGCGCGGGCGGCCCGCGGCCCGCCGGCCACCACCCGCAGCTCTCCGTCGGTCTCCGCCGCGATGGTGTCGTAGGGCCGCCCCACCAGCGGCGAGCCGTGGCCGACGACGATCCGCGCCGTCACCGCGTCCGACGCGGGCGAGGCCAGGGCCGCGGCCCGCAGGCCGGCCGCCTTGGCCGTCTGCCAGGGATCGTCCCGGCCGATCACCAGGATGCGGTCGGTGGAATAGAGCACGTCCACATCCCGCGGCTTCAGCCGCTCGTGGTGGCGGATCACGGCCAGCACGTGCGCCCTCGCTTCCTTCAGGGCGGCGAACACCGCCTGCGGCGGCGCGTTGGCGTCCCCGTTCCCCAGGGTCTGCAGTTCGAACACGCTGCGCCCGCCGCCGGTGTCGGCCCGCCCGCCGCGGCGTGGCGTCAGCCGCCAGCCGATGAGGCAAAGATAGGCCAGCCCCACCGCCGCCACCGCCCCGCCCACCGGGGTCATGTCGAAGAAGTGGAACGGCGCGCCCAGCTGGTCCTGGCGCACCGACGACAGGATCAGGTTGGCCGGGGTGCCGATCAGGGTCGTCATCCCCCCGAGGATCGTGGCGAAGGCCAGCGGCATCAGGGCCGCGCTCGCCGGCAGGCGCGCGTTGCGGCAGATGCCCGCCACCGCCGGCATGGTGATCGCCAGTGCGGCGATGTTGTTCATGAAGGCGCTCAGGGCCGCGGCCAGCACCAGCAGCACGCCGAGCTGCAAGGGAAACGGCGCCTTCAGCGACGCCAGCCGCTCGGTCGCCGCGGCCGCCACCCCGGTCAGCTCTATGGCCCGGCCGATGATCAGCACCGCGGCGACGACCACCACCGCCGAATCGGAGAACCCCACCAGGGCCTCCTGGGGCGATACCAGTCCCAGGGCCAGGCAGGCTCCCAGGGCGATCACCGCCACCAGGTCGTGCCGGATGCGGTCCATGGCGAAGAGGATGAGCGTCAGGACCAGGACGATCCCGCTCAGCAGGGGCTCGGTCATGGCCTGGGCGCCTGGCCTTCGGGCTCGAGCCGCGCCACCCACCACATCGCCTCGTCCGGGCCGGCGGCGTCGGGCACGGAGGCGGAGGTGCGCGCCGGGGGGGCTCCGCTGGCGGCCAGCGCCTGCGCCACCGCCTCGGCCCTGGCCGAGGCCAGGGCCAGGTCCCGCCGCCGCGGCCCGCGGGGGCCGGGGCTGGCCATGCCGACCACCCGCACCGCGGGCACGCCCCAGCGCTGCAGCGCCCAGGCCGCGTCGGCCGCCTGCGCCCTCGCCTCCTCGTCCAGGGCGCGCGAGCCGCGGGCGAACCGGATCTGCGGCAGCGGCAGGAACGGCGGGGTGATCAACACCTCCTGGTCGGGCAGGAATCTCTGGGCGGCAGTCTCCAGCGCACGATAGTCCCCCAGGTCCGCGCCGTCGGGCAGCACCACCATGGCCTTCAAGGTCCCATCCGCACGGTCGATGGACGAGACCCGTCCGGCGACCGACAGCATATCCCGCAGGCGGCCCTCCGCCGAGCGCGGAGCGGCCTGGGGCGCGGTCAGCGCCCGGTTCAGCAGGGCCGAGCGCCCGCCCGCCACGGCGTCCTCCTCTGCGCTGAGGATCTGCTCGAGGTCCACCTGCGGCGCCCCGCCGAGCCGGGCGCGCACGGCGGCCTCGGCGCCGGAGACGTAGCGGCGGGCGAAGACGATCGCCTGGACCTCGCTCACCCGGCCCCGATCGACCTCCACGGCCAGTTCGGACACCCGTCCGCCCGCGTCGGCGAAGACCGCTTCGATGGCCGAACGCGCCCGGTGGGTCTCGCGGGTCTCGATGACGATGCTCTGCAGGGAGACGGCCAGCGGCACGCACAGCGCCGCCATCACCGCCAGCAGCACCGGCGTCTGCCAGCCGACCTCGGCCTTGCCCACGTGCCGGAATCCATAGAGCCGCGCCATGCCGTACACGGCGCCGACGATGGCCACGACGTTGGTCAGGAACAGCAGCATCGCCCCGCCGGCCACGGGCGCCGACCAGGTCGCCAGGCCGTAGCCGACCACCGCCAGCGGCGGCATCAGGGCCGTGGCGATGGCCACGCCCGCGATCACCGCCCCTCGCCGGGTGATGGTGACGTAGGCGCCGACCACCCCGGAGAGCACCGCCACGATCAGGTCCAGCAGGGTCGGCCGCGTGCGGGCCAGGATCTCGGGGGTCACGTCCTTCAGCGGAGAGAGCCAGACGATCAGCGCCGAGGCTGCGATCGCCCCGGCCGAGCCCAGGGCCAGCGTCCCGGCGGCTGTGCGCACCGACGGCGGGTCGAACCGCGCCAGCGCCAGTCCCATGGCCATGATCGGCCCCATCAGCGGCGAGATCAGCATCGCCCCGATCACCACCGCCGCCGAGGACTGCAGAAGCCCCAGGGCGGCGATCCCGCAGGCGCAGGTGAGCAGCAGCAGGTAGGCGTTGCTGATCCGCCCGGCCTCCTGCACCTCGGCCTCGATTCGGCGGCGCTCGTGCTCGGTGCGGCTGGAGGCGAGCGCGCGCACGGCGCGGCGCGACTTCAGCATTCCCAGCCGATAGAAGGCCTTGGCGCGTCGACGGGTCGGCGTCAGCATGGCTAAGGCATAACGTCCCTGCTCCTGCGTTCCTAGGCCGCAGGCGGGCTCGCCTCAGCTCTTGTCGCGCGCCTCCGAGAGCACGCGCAGCATTTCGCTGGTGAACAACGAGCCAGTGACCGAGCGGCTCCCCCCGTCCGGCCCGTCGGCCGACTGGGACCCGCGCAGGATCATCTCCACCAGGGCGTCCTGCTCCTTCATGCGGTCGGTCTGCCGCGCGGAGGCGTACTGGACGAAGCCGCCGTCGTCGGCCTGCGGGGCGGCGGGGCGTTCTCCGGTGGCTTGCCCGGCGCCGCCCGTCCGCGTGAGGTTGGCGTAGACCTCTGCGACGGTGGCCGGCCGGCCGCCGGGATAGAAGATGCTGCGGTTCGACGAGGCCGCGTCGGGGAACAGGCTGGCGGCGACGGCCCCGGGGCGCGTGCGCACCGCCTCGATCAGCCTGGCCGAGCCCTGCGGCCCCAGGAAGTGGGCGGCGTAGAGCTCGCCGGCCGTGGGCGTGCGCCCGGTCCGCCCGCGCAGGTACGAGGCGTGGTCCGACGCCAGCTCGCCGGCCATCAGCGAGGCGGCGTGCGGATCGAACCTCAAGTCCATCACCGTGCGGCGCGCTTCGGCCCCCGCCACGGTGTAGCGCCCGCGGGAATCGCGCTGGATCAGGTCGGCGTAGCGGGCGTAGCCGTACTTCGCGCCGTGCTGCTTCAGGGTCGAAAGCCAGGTCTGCTCGACGAACTGGAACAGCCCCGCGGCCGAGGAGGTCCCCGCCTTGGCCTTGGGATTGTAGCCGCTCTCGCGGGCGGCGGTGCGCATCAGGAATCCGAAGTCCACGCCCGTCGCGCTCGACGCGCGCTGGATGGCCGCCTCGACGACCCCGCGGATTCCCTGGACGCTCATGCCCGACTTGTGCCGCCGGCATGGTTAACGACGCGCTAACCATGTTCGCGGGCCGCGTCCGGCGGCCGGCGGCGCCCGCCCTCTGGCGCCCTTGTGCCGGGCGACCGCACAAATGCCATGCCGCGAGCATTGATTCGTCATGGATTCCGTGGCGAATGGACGCAGGCGCCGCTACGTCGCGGAGTCTGCCTGGCCAGGGCGCGTCACCCGGTACGCTCCCCTGGGCCGCGACGGATTGGATGATCAGTAGCCGTTCATGAGTGCAGGCGTTCGAGACCAGGCTGGGTCGGGGCGGTTGATCATCGTCTGCGACTGGCTGCCGCCGGAGTTCGGCGCCGTGGGCCAGTACATGCTCCAGCGCGCCGAGCGGGCCGCCCGCGCCGGCCGCGAGGTGGTGCTGATCGGCCTCGGCCGTGGCGCGGCCGCCGACGACGCCGAGCTGCTGGGCCAGGGACGCCTGCAGATCCGCCGCCTCGCCGCGCCAGTGACGCCAAAGCACAGCCTCGCGCAGCGCGGCCTCTGGGCGCTGTCGGTGAACCTGCGGCTGCTGGCGGCGGTCGCCGCCGCCCAGCGCGGCCGCCCCGACGCCGAGATCCTCGTCACCGGCTCGCCGCCGTTCCTGTCGCAGATGCTGATCCTGGCCAACCTCGTCTGGCGCCGCCCCCTCACCTACCGCATCACCGACTTCTATCCCGAGACGGCCCTGGCCGGCGGCAAGGCCCGCTTTCTCGCCCCCCTGCTGCCGCTGTTCCGCTGGGTGCGCCGCCAGGCCTCCTGCATCGAGATCATCGGCGAGGACCAGGGCCGGCGCCTGCGCGCCAGCGGCGTGCCGGCCGAACGCCTGCGGCTGGTCCGCGACGCCAGCCCGGTCGAGGTCGCCCCCGACGGGCCGGCTGCTCCGCGTCCGTTCGGACCCGACAAGCTCGTCCTTCTCTATTCCGGCAACCTCGGCGTCGCCCATGACGCCGCCGCCTTCTGCGAGGCCTATCGCCGCCACGTCCGCCAGGGCGCCGACCGCGTCCGGCTGTGGGTCAACGGCTCGGGGGTGCGCGTGGCCGAGCTGAAGGCCTATTGCGAGCGCCACGACCTGCCGCTGCATCTGACCGGCCCCGCGCCGTTGGCCGAGCTGCCCTCGCTTCTGCGCGCCGCCGACCTGCACCTGGTGCTCTTGGGCGCCCCGTTCTGGGGCTATGTGCTGCCGTCCAAGATCTACGCCTGCCTGGCCTCGGCGCGGCCGGTGCTCTACGTCGGGCCGCCGGAGTCCGACGTCGCCCTGCTCCTGCGCGAGCACCCCCAGGCCGGCCACGCCGCCGTCGCCGCCGGCGACGCCGACGCCTGCTTCGAGGCGCTGGAGGCGTTCGCCCGGCGCCCGGCGCGAACCTTGCAGGACGTCCGCCCCTCCGCCGTGGCCATGACAGGGACCCTCAAATGAAGACAGCTCTGGTGTGCGGCGCCGGCGGGTTCATCGGCGGCCATCTGGTGCGCCGCCTCAAGCGCGAGGGCTTCTGGGTGCGCGGCGTCGACCTGAAGTTCCACGACTACGCTGAGAGCGAGGCGGACGATTTCGTCGTCGGCGACCTGCGCGATCCCTACTTCGTGCGCCAGGTGATCGACCGCCGCTTCGACGAGGTCTACCAGCTCGCGGCCGACATGGGCGGCGCCGGCTTCATCTTCACCGGCGAGAACGACGCGGACATCATGCACAACTCCGCGACGATCAACCTCAACGTCCTGGACGCCGCCTACAAGCGCGCGATCAGGCGCATCTTCTATTCCTCCTCGGCCTGCATGTACCCGGCCTACAACCAGGAGGATCCGGACAATCCCAACTGCGCCGAGGACAGCGCCTATCCGGCCCAGCCCGACAGCGAGTACGGCTGGGAGAAGCTGTTCTCCGAGCGGCTCTACCTCACCTACGCCCGCTGCCGCGGCATGGAGGCGCGGGTCGCGCGCTACCACAACATCTTCGGGCCCGAGGGTGCCTGGACCGGCGGCCGCGAGAAGGCGCCGGCCGCCCTCTGCCGCAAGGTCGCCGCGGCCGCCAACCCGGGCGAGATCGAGATCTGGGGCGACGGCCTGCAGACCCGCTCCTTCCTCTATGTGGACGAGTGCGTGGAGGGCACCCTGCGCCTGATGCGCTCGGACTTCGCCGGCCCGGTCAACATCGGCTCCGACGAGATGGTCAGCATCAATCAGCTCGCCGCCCTCATCGCCGACATCGCGGGCAAGCGCATTGAGGTGAAGCACATCCCCGGCCCGCAAGGGGTGCGCGGCCGCAATTCGGACAACCGGCTCATCCAGTCCAGCCTGGGCTGGGCGCCCAGCCAGCCCCTGCGCACGGGGCTGGAGCGCACCTACGCCTGGATCGAGCGCGAGCTGCGCAGCAACAACGCGCGCTGACCCCAAGGCGCCGCCGCCCCGGCCGGGCGGGGCGCGCGACCGGGGCGGCGGGCTTCAGTCAGGTTTCAGAGGGTGCGGCGGGCCTCCGCACCCTGAGTGCGGTAGCGTGGGAGAACGCCCGCCTCCAGGGTCTGGCCCGGATATTCGGAGAGACGAGCCGTGCACATCCATAAGCGCGTCCTGGTGACCGGCGGCGCGGGCTTCATCGGCTCACACCTTTGCGAGCGCCTGCTCGCCCGCGGCGACGAGGTCCTCTGCGTCGACAACTTCTTCACCGGCACGCGGGCCAACGTCGCCCATCTGCTCGGCCATCCGATGTTCGAGCTGATGCGGCACGACGTGACCTTCCCGCTCTATGTGGAGGTCGACGAGATCTACAACCTCGCCTGTCCGGCCAGCCCGATCCACTACCAGTTCGACCCCGTGCAGACGACCAAGACCAGCGTCCACGGCGCCATCAACATGCTGGGCCTGGCCAAGCGGGTCCGCGCCAAGATCCTCCAGGCCTCGACCTCGGAGGTCTACGGCGACCCGGGCGTTCATCCGCAGCCGGAAGGCTACTGGGGCAACGTCAATCCCATCGGTCCGCGCTCCTGCTACGACGAGGGCAAGCGCTGCGCCGAGACCCTGTTCTTCGACTACTGGCGCCAGCACCGCGTGCGCATCAAGGTCGCGCGCATCTTCAACACCTACGGCCCGCGCATGCACCCCAACGACGGCCGGGTGGTCTCCAACTTCATCGTCCAGGCCCTCAAGGGCGAGCCGATCACCATCTATGGCGAAGGCCTGCAGACCCGGTCCTTCTGCTTCGTCGACGACCTGGTCGAGGGCCTGATGCGCCTGATGGCCACCGAGGACGCGGTGACCGGCCCGGTCAACCTCGGCAACCCGGGCGAGTTCACCATGCTCCAGCTCGCCGAGGCGGTGATCGAGCTCACCGGCTCGGCCTCGCAGCTGCAGTTCCTGCCCCTGCCCCAGGACGACCCGCGCCAGCGCCAGCCCGACATCGCCAAGGCCGCCGCCGAGCTCGGCTGGGCCCCCACCGTGCCGCTCCGGGAGGGCCTGAAGCGCACCATCGACTATTTCGACGCCCTGCTCTCGGCCGGCCGCGCCCAAGCCATCGCCGCCGACTGACCCGCACCCGTGCGCAACCCCCTGCCCTTCATCACGAACCACCCGCTCAACGCCGGGCGTCCGGTCTCCGCGATCCTGCGGTTCGCGGCCTGGCAGGCGTCCAGCCGGATCTTCGGCGAGCGTACGGTGCGCTGGATCGACGGGGCTCGGCTGGTGGTGCGCAACGGCATGACGGGCGCCACAGGCAACATCTACTGCGGCCTGCACGAGTTCGCCGACATGGGGTTCGTCCTGCACGCGCTGCGTCCGGCCGACCGCTTCCTCGACGTCGGCGCCAACGTCGGCAGCTACACCGTCCTGGCCTCGGCCGTCTGCGGGGCGCGGACCCTGGCCTTCGAGCCAGACCCCGGCGCGGCCGCCGCGCTTCGCCGCAACGTCGCGGTGAACGGGATTGAGGCGCGCGTGGCGGTCCACGAGACCGCCGTCGGGGAAGCCGCTGGCTGGGTGTGGTTCACCGTCGGCCGCGACACCACCAACCAGGTCGCCGCCGACGGGTCGAACGGCGCGCGTCGGGCGCCGACCATCGACCTGGACTCCGTGCCCGACGCCGTCGGCGCGGCGGTCGTCAAGCTCGACGTCGAGGGCTATGAGGCCTCGGCCCTGGCCGGCGCCGGGAACGTCCTCGCCGATCCCGCCCTCCTTGCGGTGCTCAGCGAGTGCCAGGACCGGCCGGTCACCGACATCCTCGCCCGCCACGGCTTCGAGCGGGCGTTCTATGATCCGTTCACACGCACCCTGTCCGACGCCCCGCTCCACCAGCGGGACGGCAGCCTCTTCGTCCGCGACGCCGCGGCCCTGCGCGAGCGCCTGGCGCAGGCCCCGAAGCGGAAGGTGCTCGGCCGTTGGCTCTGAGCCGGGACCTTCCATTGCGCCCCGAAAACTCGCCGCTCACGCGCAATGGCTTGGCGAACGGCGGGATCGCGCGCTCAGTCACAGGCTGCATCCGCCTGTCTGGACCCACCAGTCCGTGAAATCGACCGTCCCGTCCCGCCCGCCTTGCGCCTCGACTGCGGCGTGCAGGCTCGCCGTGGCCTTCGGTTAGCCGCCATGTGCGGGCTCAACGGCGTCTACGCCTATCACTATGCGGCCAGTCCGGTCACCGAGCGCGAGCTCCTGGCGACGCGCGACCACATGGCCCGGCGCGGCCCCGACGGCGAAGGCGCCTGGTGGAGCCAGGACCGCCGCATCGCCCTGGCCCACCGCCGTCTGTCGATCATCGACCTGTCCGAGCGCGCCGCCCAGCCGATGGCGAGTCAGGACGGCCGCCTCGTCGTCACCTTCAACGGCGAGATCTACAACTTCCCAGAACTGAAGGCCGAGCTGGAGGCCAAGGGCAGGCGCTTCCGCACCACCTCCGACACCGAAGCCCTGCTCCATCTCTACGCCCTCCACGGCGAGGACATGGTGCACCGGCTGCGCGGCATGTTCGCCTTCGCCATCTGGGACGAGGACCGCCAGGGGCTGTTCCTCGCCCGCGACCCCTACGGCATCAAGCCGCTCTACACCGCCAACGACGGCTGGACGTTCCGTTTCGCCAGCCAGGTCAAGGCGCTGCTCGCAGGCGGCAAGGTCTCGCGCGATCCCGAGCCGGCCGGCGTCGTCGGCTTCCACCTGTGGGGCAGCGTGCCCGCCCCCTTCACCATGTACCGCGAGATCCGCGCCCTGCCGGCCGGCCACACCCAGTGGATCGACAAGCTCGGCCCGCGCGAGCCCAGCTCCTACGTCCGCCTCTCCGAGGTCCTGGCCGAAGGCGCCCGGCGCCGAACCCCGGACGCCGAGCGCCCGCGCATCGTGCGCGAGGCGGTGCTCGACAGCGTCCGCGCTCACCTGCTCGCCGACGTCGAAGTGGGAATTTTCCTGTCGGCGGGGGTCGATTCCGGCGCCCTGCTCGGGCTGATGCGCGACGCCGGCCAGAGCGGCATCCGCGCCATCACCCTCGCCTTCGAGGAGTTCCGCGGCACCGACGAGGACGAGGCGCCCCTCGCGGCCCAGGTGGCCCAGCTCTACGGCGCCGGCCATGTCGTGCGCCGGGTCAGCAAGCGCGAGTTCCAGGACGACCTGCCGGCGATCCTGGAGGCGATGGACCAGCCGTCCATCGACGGCGTGAACACCTGGTTCGTCGCCAAGGCGGCCCGCGAGGCCGGCCTGAAGGTGGCCCTCTCCGGCGTCGGCGGCGACGAGCTCTTCGCCGGCTATCCGAGCTTCCGCGACATCCCGCGCTGGGTGAACTGGCTCGGGCCCACCCGCGCCCTGCCCGGCCTCGGCGGCGCGCTGCGGCGCGTCGGCGGCGTGGTCGCCCCCAGCCTGAAGCGCACGCTGCCCAAGGCGCTGAGCCTGGTCGAATACGGGGGCAGCTACCCGGGCGCCTATCTCCTGCGCCGCGGCCTCTATCTCCCCAGCGAGCTCGACGCCCTGCTCGACGGCGACGTGGTGCGCGAGGGCCTGCGCCGGCTGAAGCCGCTCCAGCGCGTGGCCGGCTGCCTGAAGCCCGACCCGGGCACCCCGATCGGCCGCGTCGTCGCCATGGAATCGGCGAACTACCTGCATCACCAGCTCCTGCGCGACGCCGACTGGGCGGGCATGGCCCACTCGATCGAGGTCCGAACGCCGCTGGTCGACATCGAGCTGCTCAGGCGCCTCTCCCCCATCGTTCCCGGCTTTTCGCCCGGCGCCGCCAAGCGCGACCTCGCCGGCGCGCCGACCTGCCCCCTCCCGGCCCAGATCGTCGAACGCTCCAAGACCGGCTTCGGCGTTCCCACCGCCGAGTGGATCGCGGCGGAGACCAACGCCCGGCCCCGGGCGATCGCCAAGGGCGCCAGTTCCCGCGCCTGGTCCCTCGAACTCATGCGACGACAGTGGACGCCGCCCGCGCCGATACCTTCGTAAGGCCGGTCCGCATCCTGGCGCTTGTCACCGAGGCGTTCGGGGGACGAGGCGGCATCGCCCAGTACAACCGCGACCTGATCCTGGCGCTGGCCGCCGGGCCCCGGGCCGCGTCGGCGCAGATCCTGCCGCGGCTCGCGCCGGACCCGCCAGGCTCGCTCCCGCCCGGCGTCGTCCAGCACCGGCCGCTCTTCGCCCGCGCCGCCTATGCTCTCAAGGCCCTGTGGCTCGTCGCCCGGACGCGGCCGGACGTGGTGTTCTGCGGCCACCTCTACATGGCGCCCCTGGCCGGCGTCCTGGCCGCCCTGGCCCGCGCCAGGCTGGCCGTCCAGCTCCACGGGGTCGAGACCTGGACCTCCCCGACGCCGGCCCAGCGCCGCGCGGTCGAGTCGGCCGACCTCGTCCTTTGCGTGAGCCGCGACACCCGCCGCCATGTCCTGGCCTGGTCGAACCAGCCCCCCGAACGGGTCGTCGTCCTGCCCAATACAGTCGGCGAGGGCTACGCGCCGGGCGACGCGGCCGCCGCCCGGGCCCGCCTGGGGCTCGGCCAGGAGACCGTCCTGCTCAGCGTCGGGCGCCTTGACGCGCGGGAGCGCTACAAGGGTCACGAGCGGGTCATTCGCCTCCTGCCCGAGCTCCTGCGCGAACATGGCCCGATGGCCTATCTGATCGCCGGCGACGGCGACGACCGGCCCCGCCTGGAGGCGCTCGCGCGGGATGCCGGCGTGGCGGCCCACGTTCGGTTCCTGGGGCAGGTGGAGCACGCCGACCTTCCCCTCCTCTACAGGGCCGCCGACGCCTTCGTCCTGCCCTCCACGGGCGAGGGGTTCGGCATCGTCTATCTGGAGGCCATGGCCTGCGGGACCCCGGCGATCGGCCTCGCCGCCGGCGGCGCCGCCGACGCGCTCGGCGACGGCGATCTCGGCGCCGCCGTGGCGGACGAGGACCTGGCGGCGGCGATCCTGCGCGCCCTGGTGCTGAGCCGCGGACGGGCGCCGGCCGATGCGGCGCGGCGCGATCTTGCCCAGCGGACGCGCGATCGGTTCGGCGTCGCCCAGTTCCGCGGTTTTGCCCAAGCCCTTCTCGCCTGCGTCACGTAAATGCCGCAACCGGTGCTGCTAATCGCCGTGTCGCCCCGGGCGACGCCGGCCCCTGCGTCAAACCGTTCGCCTGTGGTGCTTGAATGCGTGCACTTGCGTTAGTCACTGACGCATTCGGCGGCTTCGGCGGCATCGCTCGCTACAACCAGGAGTTCATCACCGCCCTGGCGGCCGCGCCGGGCGTGCGCGAAGTCCACGTCCTGCCCCGGATCGGCCGGGCCGAAGGCCCCCTGCCGGAAAAGGTGCGCCAGGAACCGCCGATCCGCTCGCGCCTGCGCTACGCCCTGGCCGCCCTGCGCATCGCCCTCAGCCAGCCGGTCGACCTGATCTTCTGCGGGCACCTCTACCACACGCCCCTCGCCGCCCTGCTCGCGCGGCTCACCCGCGCCCGGTTCGTCTGCCAGACCCATGGCGTGGAGGTGATTGAGCGCCCGCCGCCGCATCAGCGGGTCTCGGTCGAACAGGCCGACATGGTCCTCTGCGTCAGCCGCGACACCCGCGCCAAAGTCCTGCGCTGGGCCGACATCGCCCCGGAGCGGGCGATCGTCCTGCCCAACACCGTCGACGACGCCTTCCGCCTGGGCGACCGCAGCCGGATGCGCAGAGGCCTTGGCCTCGGCCCCCAGAAGGTGCTGCTCAGCGTCTCGCGCCTCGACGCCCGTCAGCGCCACAAGGGCCAGGACCGGGTGATCCTCGCGCTGCCGTCCCTGCTCCGCCGGGGCCTGGACGTCGTCTATCTCATCGCCGGCGACGGCGACGACCGGGCGCGGCTGGAGCGCCTGGCCCGGGAGCAGCGGGTCGAGGACCGGGTCCGCTTCCTGGGCCGTGTCCGCCAGGAGGACCTGCCCGACCTCTACCGCGCCGCCGACCTCTTCGTGCTGCCGTCCACCGGCGAGGGCTTCGGCATCGTCTTCCTCGAGGCCATGGCCTGCGGCACCCCGACGCTTGGCCTGGCGGCGGGGGGCGCCGGCGACGCCCTGGGCGAGGGCGGCCCCGGCCGGGCGGTCACCGAGGCCCAGTTGCCGTCCGCGATCCACACGGCCCTCAGCGACCTGGCCGTGGACCACGCCTATCTGGGCGAGGCGATCCGCGAGCGGTTCGGCCGGGCCCGGTTCCGGGACCGGGTCGCCCAGCTCCTGTCGACCCAGCCGGACTGAACGCCTGCCCTTGCCGCCCCGCACCATCCATCGCAGCGCCCCCTTCGCGTCCCCACTGGGCCATGCGTCTCGCCGAGACTTCTCGACAATGGTAGGTGGCGGACCTCATGGTCGTTCCGATCGTCACACGCCCAGGCGCGTGGACCCAGCCCACCTAGGCGCCCTTCGCTGATGCCGACCGACGCCCCCTCGCCCGACGATCCGGCCGCCGACCACGTGCTCGTGCTCGAGCCGGGCCGCGCCGAGCGCCACTACTGGCGCGACCTGTGGGCCTACCGCGAACTGTTCGCCATCCTGGCCTGGCGCGACCTGACCGTGCGCTACAAGCAGACGGTGATCGGCATCGCCTGGGCGGTGATGCGCCCGTTCCTGACCATGGTGATCTTCACCATCCTCTTCGGCCGCCTGGCGAAGATGCCGAGCGACGGGGCCGCGCCCTACCCGGTGATGGTGTTCGCCGGCATGCTGCCGTGGTTCCTGTTCTCCACCATCCTCAGCGAGGCCTCCAACAGCCTGGTGGTCAACGCCAACCTGATCGGCAAGGTCTACTTCCCGCGCCTGCTCGTGCCGGCGTCCACCGTCGCCGTGGCCCTGGCCGACGCGGCCGTCACCTTCGTCCTGCTGATCGGCATGATGGCCTGGTTCCAGTTCTGGCCCGACTGGCGGATCCTGGTGCTGCCGGTGTTCGTGGCGCTGGCCGTGCTGGCCGCCCTCGGCCCGGCGCTGATCATGACGGCGATGAACGTGAAGTATCGCGACTTCCGCTACATCATCCCCTTCATCCTGCAGTTCGGCCTCTACGTCTCTCCGGTGGGCTTCTCCAGCGCCGCGGTGCCCGACCAGTGGCGGCTGCTCTACAGCCTCAACCCCGCCGTCGGCGTCATCGACGGCTTCCGCTGGTGCCTGCTCGGCGGCGAGGCCGAGATCTACGCCCCCGGCTTCGCCCTGAGCCTGGCCATGGTGGCGGCCCTCCTTTGGATCGGCGTGGCCTATTTCCGCCGCACCGAGCGCACCTTCGCGGACCTGCTCTGATGGGCGATGCGCCGATCATCAGCGCCCGGGGCCTGGGCAAGAAGTACCTCATCGGCCACCAGCACGAGCGCGAGCGCTACGTCGCCCTGCGCGATGTCCTGGCCCGCAGCGCCCGCGGCTTCGCCCGCACCGTCCGCGACACCCTCGCCGGCCGGGCCATGGTCGCCGGCGATGAGGTCGAGGAGTTCTGGGCGCTGCGCGACGTCGACTTCGACATACGCCGCGGCGACGTCGTCGGGGTCATCGGCCGCAACGGGGCGGGCAAGTCCACCCTGCTCAAAGTGCTCTCCCGCATCACCGAGCCGTCCGAGGGCCGGGTGGAGATCCGCGGCCGCGTCGCCAGCCTGCTGGAGGTCGGCACCGGCTTCCATCCCGAGCTCACCGGCCGCGAGAACATCTTCCTCAACGGCGCCATCCTCGGCATGACCCGCGCCGAGATCCGCCGCAAGTTCGACGAAATCGTCGCCTTCGCCGAAGTCGAGCGTTTCCTGGACACGCCGGTCAAGCGCTACTCCAGCGGCATGTACGTGCGCCTGGCCTTCGCCGTGGCCGCCCACCTCGAGCCCGAGATCCTGGTGATCGACGAGGTCCTGGCCGTGGGCGACGCCGAGTTCCAGAAGAAATGCCTGGGCAAGATGAGCGAGGTCGCCGACGGCGGGCGCACCGTCCTGTTCGTCAGCCACAACGTCGGCGCTCTCCTGGCCATCTGCAAATCCGGCATCGTCCTGCGCTCGGGCCAGGTCGTCGCTTCCGGCACGATCCGCGAGGCGGTCGAGCACTATCGGGCGGAGGGCCACACCAGCGCCGGCGGCATCGACCCGGCCGCTTTCCGCGGCCCGCTGAAGTCGGTGATCATCGAGCAGATCGCGGTCAACGACGCGGTCGGCGGCGGGCGCCACTTCATTCAGCCGGACGACGAGATCACCGTGCGCCTCATCGGGGTCAGCACCGCCCATCACCCCGGCTTCCAGTTCGGCCTGGGCCTGAACTACGTCGGCGGCCGGCTCTTGACCCTGCACGATGCGGCCGCCGACCTCGAGCCGGGGCCCTTCGAGGTGACTTTCCACCTGCCGCGCCACTTTCTGCGGCCCGGCGAGTTTAGCGTCTGCGCGGGAGGCAGCTATGGCTCGGCCGGCGCCTGGACCTGGGCCGACGAACTCGCCGTGCTCGAGGTCACGCCGCAATGGTCCGAGCTTTATCTGCGCAAGAACGACGGCCTGGTGAACCTCTCCCGGTCGGGGGTGCGCACCCACCCCTCGCCCTCCCGTCCGCAGGAAGCGCTCCAGCCCGAGACCGGGCGGACGCCTGGATGAGGCCCCGGCCGCCTGCCGGCGGCGCGCCCGCAGTCCGCAAGGAACAGGTCCACGCATGACGGCGACACATCCGATCCAGCTCCTTTGGGTGTCCGGCGACCTGCCCTGGTACGCCCGGGCTGCGATCGAATCCTTCGCCCGGCGTGGCCACGAGGTGGTGCTCTACACCTACGAGCCGCCGCGCGATGCGCCGCCCGGATGCCGCCTCGCCGACGCCGGCGAGATCCTGCACGCCGACAACATCTTCGGCTACAAGTCGGGCATCGTGAAAGGCTACCTCAGCGGCTTCGCCAACTGGTTCCGCTACGAGCTCCTGCTCCGGAAGGGCGGCTGGTGGGCCGACGCCGACATGATCTGCCTGGCCCCCTTCGACCCCGGGCCGGCGGACCACCTGTTCGCCTCGGTCTGGGAGCCCGACGCCCCGCGCTACGTGAACAACAACGTCATCTTCGTGGGCCGGCCGGGGTCGGAGCTGATGGCCGCCTGCGCCCGCCGCTGCCGCGAGCGCGGCGCGGACATCCGCCACGCCGAGACCGGTCCGGTCCTGCTCCACCAGATGGTCCAGCAGTTCGGCATGGGCGGCCTGGTCACCCCGCCCTCGGCCTACAATCCGGTGCAGTACCGCGACATCGACCTCTTCTTCCGCTCGCCGTCCAGGGTGCGCCTGGTGGCTGCGAGCCGCGTCCTGCGCGGCCTGCGTCCGGTGCGCCTGGGCCGTCGCAGCAAGGGTCTGCACCTCTATTCGGCGCTGCTCCCCAAGGACGCCCCGCAGCTCATGCGCGAGCGTCCGGACTGCCTCCTCAGCCGCGTGGTGCGGCGTCACGCCCCCGGCAGTCTCCCAGCTTGAAGCTGCACGTCTACACGCCTGAATTCCTTGGCTCCGGGGGCGGAGTGGCGACCTACTACAGGGGCCTCCTGCCGGCGCTGGCCGAGCTCGGCTGCCGGGTGCGGGTCACCGAGGGCGGCGCCGCACGGGCGGTCCCCGGCGGCGACCGGCGCAGCGTGGGCGGCGTCGAGGTCGAGGTCCTCGACCTGGAGCGCCTCGATCGCTGGCGGGCCCGCCTTCCGGCGCTCGACGCCGCCCCGCGCCTGCAGCGCGACCTCGCCGCCGCCTGGGCCATGTGGGAGCTGTCCGCAGGAGCCGGCGAGGCCGAGGTGGTCGAGGCCTGCGACTTCGGCCTCTCCTTCGTTCCGCCGATCCTCGCCGGCGGTCCGCCCGCCGTCGTCCAGATGCACGGCGGCGCAGGCCAGCTCGCCATCCACGATCCCCTGCGGGGCCGCGAGCTCGACGGCCTCCTGGCGCTCGCTGTCGAGACGGCCGTCCTGCCCGCCGCCGCCGCGGTCCAGACCCTCTCGGCGGCCAACGCCGCCTACTGGTCGGCCCAGTCCGCCCGGACCGTCAGCGTGCGCCGGCCGGCCTGGGCCCCCGGCCCCCGTGTCGAGCCCTCGCCCGGCGAGCGCCTCGTCGTCATCGGCCGGCTCCAGCGCTGGAAGGGCCCCCACGTCCTGTGCGAAGCCCTGCGCGCCCTCGGCCCGGGCGCCCCCGGCGTCGACTGGTACGGCCGCGACACCGAAATCGAACGCCCCGGCCGCCGCGTCTCCGCCTGGCTCGCGGAGCGCTATCCGGACATCTGGGGCGATCGCCTGCGCCGCCTGGACCCGATCCCCCCCGAGGCCGTCGCCGCGCGCCAGGCGAGCGCGCTTCTCAACATCGTTCCCTCCACCTGGGACGTCTTCAACCTGACGGCCGTGGAGGCCATGGCCTCCGGGCGTCCGCTGGTGATCTCCAACGGCGCCGGCGCCAGCGAGCTGGTGGCCGACGGCGAGACCGGCTTCGTCTACGCCGGCGACGATCCGGCCGCCCTGGCGCAGGCGATCGCCCGCGCCCTGTCGCTTCCCCCCGCGCGCCTCGCCGAGATCGGCGCGGCCGCCCGCGCCCAGGTGATCGAGGCCCTCGCCCCCGCGCGGATCGCCGCCGAGCGGATCGCCGCCTACGAGGCGGCGCGCACCGCCACGGCCGCCGCCCCGGTGGCGGACTTCGCCGCCCGCGTCTGCCGCCCCGCCGGTGCGGCCGCCGATCCCGACTTCGCCTTCCTGGAGGGCCACCCGCTCTCGGCCCTGGCGGCTCATGTCGCCCGGCGGGGGCTTGGCAAGGTGTTCGGCCGATGAGCGCCGCCGACCGCCTCGCCCTGCTGATCCCGGCCTACAACGCCACCCCCTGGCTGGAACGGCTGCTGGCCTCGGCCAAGGCCCAGACCCAGCCCTTCGACGAGATCTGGGTCTACGACGACTGCTCCAGCGACGGCACCGCCGAGCTCGCCGAGCGCCTGGGCGCGCGGGTGGTCCGCGGCGAGGTCAACCGCGGCTGCAGCGCCGGCAAGAATGTCCTGGCCCGCCGCACCACCGCCCCCTGGGTCCACTTCCACGACGCCGACGACGAACTCCTGCCCGGCTTCGTCGCCCTGGCCCGCCGCTGGATGGCCGCCGACGCCGCCGACGTGGTGCTGTTCCCCTACGAGGAGCGCGACGACCGCACGGGCGAGCACATCGCCTGGCGCCGGTTCGACCCGGCGGACCTCGCCGCCGATCCGCGCTCCTACGCCCTTCGCGAACAGATCAACCCGTTCTGCGGCCTCTATCGTCGCGAGGCGTTCCTGGCGGCCGGCGGACACGACGAGGACCCCCTGGTGCTCTACAACGAGGATGTCGCCGTCCACGTGCGCCTGGCCTTCGCCGGCCTCGTCTTCGCCGCCGAGACCGAGGTCGCGATCGTCAATCACCGGCGGCTGGACTCGATGTCTGCGGCCAATGCGATGAAGTGCGTCCAGGCCCAGTACAACGTCATGCGCAAGGCCCTGGAGCTGCCCGGCGCGCAGGCCTACCACCGCGAGATCGCCTCGCGCCTGTGGCGCAACGCCGGTCTCCTCGCCGCCCACCTGGACTGGGAGACCGCCGACCGCGCCGCCGCCCTCGCCGCTCGCCTCGCGCCGCCGGCGCCCGCTGACGGCTCGGCCCTGTTCCGGGCCCTGGCGTCCATCTCGCCCGCAGGGGCGCTTCGAGTGCGCGAAGCGCTGATCCGCCTCGCCCGCCCCGACGCGCGGGCCGGCTATCCGCGCCGCGCCGCCCTTGCCGGAGCCCGTCCGTGACCGCCCCCCGCGTCTCGGTCCTGATCCCCTGCTACAACGCCGAAGCCTATGTGGCGCAGACCCTGGAGAGCGTCTTCGCCCAGACCTGGCCGAACATCGAGGTCGTGGTCGTCGACGACGGCTCCACCGACGCCAGCGCCGCCGTCGTCGCCGCCATGGCCCGCCCGAACCTGACTCTCGTGCGCCAGGACAACCGCGGCCAGACCGCCGCCCTCAATGTCGCCCTGGCCCACGCCGGCGGCGACTTCGTCCAGTACCTGGACGCCGACGACCTGATCGACCCGGAGAAGATCGCCGTGCAGATGGCCCGGCTGCAGGGCCGCCCCCGCAGCGTGGCGTCGGCCCGCTGGGGCCGCTTCTACGGCGCGCCGCAGGACACGCGCTTCGAGGAGGAGGCCGCCGTCCAGCGCGACCTGGCGCCCCTCGACTGGCTCGCCGCCTCCCGCGCCGGGGGGCTCGGCATGATGTTCCCGGCCCTTTGGCTGATCCCCATGCCGCTGGTGCGCGAGGCCGGCCCCTGGAACGAGCGCCTGACCCTCAACAACGACGCCGAGTACTTCACCCGCCTCCTGCTGACGGCCGACCAGGTGCTCTATTGCCCCGAGGCCCGCTGCCGCTACCGCTCCGGCCTCGTCGGCAACCTCTCGGGGCGCAAGGGCCCGGCCCACTGGCGTTCGCAGTTCGCCGTGATCGACCTGTGCGAGGGCTATGTCCTGGCGCGGGAGGACAGCGAACGGATGCGCCGCGGCTTCGCCCTGTCCTGGCAGCATCTGGCCCACGCCAGCCACCCCTACGCCCCGGACGTCGCGCGCCAGGCGCTGGAGCGGGCCAGGCGCCTCCACGCCGTGCGCATCCGCCCCGGGGGCGGGCCGTCCTTCCGCCTCCTGTCCCGACTGATCGGCTGGCGCGCGGCGCGCCGGCTCCAGGTCCTGAGCGGACGGCCATGAGCGGGCGGCGCATCTTCCTCGACGTCGGCGGCTACGTCGGCCACAGCGTCCTGGCCGGGCTCGACCCGATCTTCGCCTTCGACCGCGTCTACAGCTTCGAGCCGGTGCGCGCCCTCGCCGACCGCATCGCCCAGATCGCCGACCCCCGGCTGCACGTCGTCGTCGCCTGCCTGTCCAAGGGCCATGGCGCGGTCCAGCTCTTCAACCCCGGCTCCCTGGCCGGCAGCGTCTTCCCCGACGCCCCGGAATACGGCGGCGCTGCCCCGCCCCAGACCGTCGACAAGCTCGACGCCGGCGCCTTCCTGGCGGCCTTCACCGGGCCGGACGACAGGATCTGGATGAAGCTGAACTGCGAGGGCTCGGAGATCGACGTCCTGGAGAGCATCCTCGACGGCGGTCTTTCCGGCCGGCTCAGCGGCGTGCTCGTCGACTTCGACGCCCTGAAGATCCCCTCGCAGCGCCACCGGGTGGCGCCCATGGTCGCCCGCCTCGACGCGGCCGGCGTCCCCTATCTGACCCCCGAACAGTGCCAATACGGCATGGTGACCAACTACGGCGGCGTGCGGAACTGGCTGCTGATGGCCGGGGCGCGGCTGCCCGGCGCCGGCCGCGCGGCCGCCTCCCTGGCCTACAACGCCGCCATGATGCGCAGGCCCGACGTCAACGGCTATCACAAGATGCGCATCCTCAAGGCCGCGCCGATCCTCGCGCCGCTGGCCCGCTCGCGCCGCGACGCTCCGGGAGACGGCCGTGAGCCCTGACGCCGGCGCGCCCCTGCGCATCGCCCTCACCGCCGACCCGGAGCTGCCCGTGCCCCCGCGGCTCTACGGCGGCATCGAGCGCGTCATCGACATGCTCGCCCGCGGCCTCGTCGCCCGCGGCCATCACGTCACCCTCTTCGCCCATCCGGATTCGGCCTCGGCCGGCGACCTGCGCCCCTGGCCCGGGCGCGACAGCCGCTCGCGCCTGGACACCGTGCGCAACGGCCTGGCCCTCGCCGGCGGCGTGCTCGGCGGCCGCTTCGACCTCGTCCACAGCTTCTCGCGCATCGCCTATCTGACGCCGATCCTGCCGGCGCCGATCCCAAAGCTGATGACCTACCAGCGCGAGATCAGCCCCCGCACCGTGGGCCTGGGCCACGCCCTCTCCGGCGGCGCCCTCGAATTCTGCGCCATCAGCGACTGGATGAGCGCCCACGTCCGCCACATCGGGACCTGGCATATGGTGCCCAACGGCGTGCCGCTGGAGACCTACGACTTCAAGGCCCAGGCCGCCCCCGACGCGCCCCTGGTGTTCCTGGGCCGCATCGAGGAGATCAAGGGCCCGCACCTGGCCATCGAGGCGGCCCGCCGCGCCGGCGCGCGCCTGGTGATCGCAGGCAACATCCCCGAGCCCCATCGCGCCTGGTACGAGGCCCACGTGGCCCCGCACGTCGACGGCGAGCAAATCCGCTACGTCGGCCCGGTGGACGACGCCGCCAAGAACGCCCTGCTGGGCCAGGCCCGCGCCTTCCTGATGCCGATCCTGTGGGAGGAGCCCTTCGGCATCGTCATGGCCGAGGCGCTGGCCTGCGGCACGCCCGTCCTGGGCTTGCGCCGCGGCGCCGTGCCCGAGGTGGTGGACGACGGGGTCACCGGCTTCGTGCGTGACGACCTCGACGGCCTGGTGGAGTCCATCGGCCGCCTGGACGAGATAGACCGCGCCGCCTGCCGCGCCGCCGTCGAGGCCCGCTACAGCGCCGATGCGGTGGTCGAGGGCTATCTTGGCGTCTATCGCGACATGCTGGCCCGCCGCCGCGCCTGACCGCCATGGCCCGCATCTGCCTGATCACCCCGGGGCACCTTTCGACCAACCCGCGCCTGGTCAAGGAAGCCGACGCCCTGGCCGCCGCGGGCCACGACGTCCACGTGGTCGCCTGCCGCTACAGCGCCTGGGGCGAGGCCGCCGACGCCGCCTTCGCCGCCCGCCCCTGGAGCCGGTCCGCCCCGGTCCCTTTCGGCCCCCGCGCCCCGCTGCCCCGGCGCCTGGCGCAGAAGGCGCGTCGGAGCCTCTGGCGCGCCCGCCTGAAGGCCGGCCACTCCCCCCCGCCGGCCGCGCTCGCCGCCGCCCTTCATGACGCCTCGGCCGGCCTCGCCGCCGCCGCCGAGGCGGTCCCGGCGGACCTCTACGTGGCGCACTACGTCGCCGCCCTGCCGGCGGCCGCTCGGGCCGCCGCCCGCCATGGCGCCCGCTACGCCTTCGACGCCGAGGACTTCCACACTGGCGACCTGCCCGACCGGCCCGAACACGCCTTCGAGCGCGACCTGATCGGCCGCATCGAGGCCGCCCTCCTGCCGGGATGCGCCTACCTCACGGCGGCCTCCCCGGGCATCGCAGAGGCATACGCCCGGGCCTATGGGGTCGCCCGTCCGCAGGTGGTTCTCAACGTCTTCCCTACGGCGGAAGCGCCGCCGTCGCCCAGCCCGCAGGGCGGCGCCGATCCCGGCCCGTCGGTCTACTGGTTCTCCCAGACCATCGGCCCCGACCGCGGCCTCGAATGCGCCGTCCGCGCCCTGCCGCTCGCCGCCTCGCGCCCGCACCTCCACCTGCGCGGCCTGCCCGCCGCGGGCTACGCCGAGGCGCTTCAGGCCCTCGCCCGCGAACAGGGCGTCGCCGATCGCCTGCACCTGCTGTCGCCTGCCCCGCCGGACCGGATGGTCGGCCTCGCCGCCGCCTTCGACCTCGGCCTTGTCGGCGAAACCGGCGTCACAACCAACCGCCGCATCGCCTTGACCAACAAGCAGTTCACCTACCTCCTTGCCGGCGTGCCGAGCCTCCTGAGCGACATTCCCGCCCACCGCGACTTCGCCGCCGAGGCGCCCGGCGCGGCCGTCCTCTATCCGGCTGACGATCCGGCGGGCCTCGCCGCGGCCATGGACGCCCTGCTCCTCGACCCGGCGAGCCTGGCCAGGGCCCGCTCCGCCGCCTTCGCGCTCGGCCGCGACCGCTTCAACTGGGAGATCGAGCAGTCGCGGCTGCTGGCCGCAGTGGAGGCCGCCCTCCCGTGAGCGATCCGCGCACCGTCCTGATCGTCTCGCCGCACTTTCCGCCCTCCACCCTGGCTGGGGTCCACCGGGCGCGGCACCTGGCCAAGCACCTGCCCGCCCACGGCTGGCGTCCGATCGTTGTCTGCGTCGACGAGCGCTTCCACACCGAGACCCTGGACCCGGACCTGGCCGCCCTCGTCCCGTCCGCCGTCCGCATCGTAAAGACCGGCGCCCTGCCCGCCGACCTCACCCGCAAGGCCGGGGTCGGCGACATCGGCCTGCGGGGCTACGGCGGCCTCAGGGCCGCCCTGGCCCGCCTGATCCCCCAGGAACGGCCGGCGGCGGTGATGATCACCGGAGCGCCCTTCTATCCCATGCTGCTGGCCGGCTGGGTGCGCGCCCGGTTCGGCGTGCCCGTCGTCCTCGACTTCCAGGACCCCTGGGTCTCGGCCTGGGGCGCCAGCCGCAAACCCTTCACCAAGGCCTGGGCCGCGCACCGGCTCGCCCGGCTGCTTGAGCCCCGCGCCGTGCGCGCGGCGTCCTTCGTCACCTCGGTGTCCGACACCCAGAACGCGCAGATGGCCGAGCGCTACCCCTGGCTGGACAGAAGCCGCATGGCCGCCATCCCGATCGGCGGCGACCCGGAGGACTTCGTGGCCCTGCGCCGCAGCCCGCGGGTCGGCGGCGACGTCCCCCTCGATCCGGGCCGCCTGGAGTTCAGCTACGTCGGCGCCTTCCTGCCCCGCGCCGCGCCCCTGGCCGAGGTTCTGTTCCGCGCCGTGGCTCGTCTTGCACGTGAAGAGCCCGAGCTATCCGCCCGGCTTCGCTTGAACTTCATCGGGTCGAGCAACCAGCCGGACGACCGCACCACCTACCGGGTGGCGCCCCTCGCGGAGCGCGCCGGCGTCGCCCGCGTGGTCCGTGAGATTCCCCAGCGGATCCCCTTCCTCCAGGCCCTGGCGACCCTGGCCAACTCCCACGCCGTCCTGATGATCGGCTCCGACGAGCCGCACTACACCGCCTCCAAGATCTATCCGGGCATGATGTCGGGGCGGCCGTTTCTTTCCCTGTTCCACGCCGCCAGCAGCTCGCACCGCATCCTCACCGCCGCCGGGGGCGGCGCGGCCCTGGCCTTCGAGACGCCAGAGCAGCTCGCCGCCCTGGAGGCGCCGCTGGCCCAGGCGCTCGCCCGCCTCGCCCGCGATCCGGCGAGCTTCGGGGCGGTCGATCCGGCGGCCTATGCGCCCTACGAGGCCCGCGCCGTGGCCGGCCGCTTCGCCGACGTCTTCGATCGCGTGAGCTGACATGCGGCTGGCCGTCGTCACCTCCCATCCGATCCAGTACTACGCGCCGCTCTTCCGCACCCTGGCCGAGCGCCTCGACCTGCACGTGTTCTTCGCCCACCGCGCCACGCCCGAGCAGCAGGCCGCCGCCGGCTTCGGCACGGCGTTCGACTGGGACGTCGACCTCGCCAGCGGCTACGCCCACAGCTTCCTGAGGAACGTCGCCGCCGACCCGGGCCCGCATCACTTCGCCGGCTGCGACACGCCCGAGGTCGGCGCCCGCCTCGCCGAGGGCCGCTTCGACGCCGTCCTGCTCCTGGGCTGGCACCTGAAATCGCTCCTGCAGGCGCTGCTGGCGGCCAAGCGCCAGGGCCTGCCGGCGATGGTCCGCGGCGACAGCCAGCTCCAGACGCCTCGCTCGCCGCTCAAGCGCCTGGTCAAGGAGGCGGCCTATCCGGTGTTCCTGCGCCGGTTCGATGCGGCGCTCTACGTCGGCGCCCGCTCGCGGGCCTACTACGAACACTACCGCTATCCGGCCGAGCGCCTGTTCTTTTCGCCCCACTGCGTGGACAACGCCTTCTTCGCCGAGCGGGCGACGCCGCAGGCCCGCGCCGACCTGCGCGCCCGCCTCGGCGTCGCGCCGCAGACGCCCCTCGTCCTGTTCGCCGGCAAGCTGATCGACGTCAAGCGGCCCCTGGACGTCGTCGAGGCGGTCGCTCGCCTGCGCGCCCAGGGCGTCCCGGCCGAGGTGATGGTCGCCGGTTCGGGCGCGCTGGAGGGGCCGATGCGCGAGCGCGCGGCCCGGCTCGCCACGCCCCTGCATCTGCTGGGCTTCCAGAACCAGTCCGCCATGCCGGCGGTGTACGGGGCCTCGGATGTGCTGGTCCTCCCCTCGGCGAGCGAAACCTGGGGCCTGGTGTGCAACGAGGCCCTGGCCTGCGGGCGTCCGATCGTCGTCTCCAGCGGGGTCGGATGCGCCGAGGACCTGGCCGGCGAGGGCCCCGCCGGCCGCGTCTATCCGGTGGGCGAGGTCCCAGCCCTCGCGGACGCCCTCGGGGCGACGTTCGCCGGGCCGCCCGCCGCGGCCGCCGCCGTGGAACGCGCCGCCCGCTACAGCCTCGCCGCCGCCGCCGACGGCGTGCTGGCGGCGGTCCGCGCCGTCGGCCGTTCGCGCCCATGAGGATCGCCCACGTCCTGGCCGGCGTCGGCGAGGCCACGGCGGGTCCCTCGCACAGCGTGCCCGCTCTCTGCCGAGGCCTGGCGGACCTCGGCGCGGATGTGGAGCTGCACAGCGTCGCCGGCTGGCGCGGCCCCGCGCGCGAAGACCTGGCCTTCGCGCCCATCCTGCACCGCCAGGATCAGCCCCGGACGCCGATCCTCGGCCGGCTCTGCCTGTCCTCGGATCTGCGCCGGGCGCTGGAGCGCGCCCGCCCGCCCTTCGACGTGCTGCACGGCCACGGGCTGTGGCTTGCGCCCAACCTCTATCCGGCGTGGGCCGCCCGCCGCACCGGCGCGAAGCTCGTGATCTCGCCGCGCGGCATGCTCGGCTCGGCGGCCCTCAGCTTCTCGGCGGGCCGAAAGGCGCTCGCATGGCGCCTGGCCCAGGGTCCAGCCGCCCGGGCCGCCGCCCTGTTCCACGCCACCGGCGAAGCCGAGGCCGAGGAGATTCGCGCCGCGGGGCTTGCCGCGCCGATCGCCGTGATCCCCAACGGGGTGGACCTGCCGCCGCCGCGCCCCGCGGAGGCGAGGCGTGACGGCCCGCGCACCGTGCTGTCCCTTGGCCGCGTCCACCCGAAGAAGGGGCTGGACCGCCTCTTGCGGGCCTGGGCCGCGGTCGAGGCCAGCCACCCCGACTGGCGACTGCGCATCGTGGGCCCCAGCGAACTGGGCCACGGCGCCGAGCTCGCCGCCCTCGCCGCCCGCCTCGGCCTGGCCCACGCGACCCTCGAGGACGCCCTGGTCGGCGAGGCCAAGGCCGCCGCCCTCGCCGAGGCCGACCTCTTCGTCCTGCCGACCCTCAACGAGAACTTCGCCATGACGGTCGCAGAGGCGCTGGCCGCCGGCGCGCCGGTCATCTCGACCCGGGGCGCGCCCTGGTCGGGGCTGGAGGCCGAGCGCTGCGGCTGGTGGATCGACCATGGCCCCGAGCCCATGGCCGCGGCGCTTGCGGCCGCCATGGCCCTGCCGCCGGCCGAACGCGCCGCGATGGGCGAGCGCGGCCGCGCCTGGATGGCCCGCGACTTCTCCTGGGCCAAGGTCGCCTCGGACATGCTGCAGGCCTATCAGTGGCTGGCGGGCGCCGGTCCCCGCCCCGCAACCGTAAGGACGGACTAGGCCGTGCCGTCCTCCGCGCCCCCCGCGATCGACGTGATCCTGTCGACCTACAACGGCGCGGACTATGTGCGCGCGGCGGTGGACTCGGTCCTGGGCCAGACGTTCGAAGACTTCCGCCTGCACATCGTCGACGACGCCTCGCGCGATTCCACCTGGGATCTCGTCGCCGCCTACGACGATCCGCGGATCGTGCGCGCGCGCAACCCGCGCAACCTGGGGCTGTTCGCGAACATCAACCGACTGGCGGCCGCATCCGCCGCCCCCTTGGTCAAGTTGCTCGGCCAGGACGACGTGCTCGAGCCGGAATGCCTGGCCCGCGGCCACGCCTTCCACCTCGCCCATCCGCAGGTCGGCTACTTCTGGTGCTACAGCCGCTATATCGACGAGCGTGGGGCCTTCGTCGGCGGCGACGACCTCAGCCACGCCACCGGGCCGCTCGACGGCCAGGAGGCGGCGCTCAGCGCCCTCAGGTGGGGCTGCCTGTCGGCCAACATCTCGAACATGTTCCTTACCCGCCAGGCCCTGCGCGCGGCCGGCCCGTTCCGAGAAGACATCATGTCGGCGGACTTCGAGATGATGACCCGCGTCCAGCGCACCCACCAGCTCGCGCGCCTCGTCGAGCCGCTGGCCCGCATCCGCAAGCACGCCGGCCAGTGGAGCTCCGACCTCCACGCCATGGAAAACCAGATCGCCGGCAACTGCGCGGCCTTCCGCAACGTCCTGGACCACGCGGTCGTCGAGGCGGGCCTCGTCTCCCCGGCCCTTGCGCGCCGGACCCTGCTCGAGCGCCTGGCGCGCTACGAGTTCGACTGGACGGTCAAGGCCCTGGTCAAGACGGGGCAGGTCGGCGGCTTCTGGCGATCCGTCGCGCGTATGTCCAGGCTCGCGCCGCTGGCGCAGCTCGCCCCGGCCTGGGGCTGGGCCCGGCTGCAGCGGACGCTCGCCCGCGCCGGCGGCGCAAGGCCCTGATCCGCGCGCCCGCGCCCCGCGCATTGCCCGCGCCGTGGCCCCGGTTTATGCCATGGCGAGCGGCCTGCGCGGGCCGCCCGCCTCAGCCCTCAAGGCCTCTTCCTCCGCGATGACGTCCCCGCCGGTCCTCGACATCGCCGCCAACCGGCAGGCGCAGAAGTGGTCCGCCCCGGCGCTCGCCGGCCGCCTCGCCTGGGCGATCGCCCAGCCCGTCTTCGCCCTCAGCCCGCGGCCGCTGTGGGGCTGGCGCGTCCTGCTCCTGCGCCTCTTCGGCGCGCGGATCGGCCGTGAGGTGCACGTGCATCCCACCGTGCGCATCGCCGTGCCCTGGAACCTTCAGATCGGCGACTTCTCCGCCATCGGCGACCGGGCGGTGCTCTACAGCCTGGGCCTCATCCGCATCGGCCGCGCCGTCACCGTCTCCCAGCATGCGCACCTGTGCGCGGGCACGCATGACCATCGGCTGGCGAGCTTTCCCCTGGTCAAGACGCCCATCGAGATCGGCGACGGCGCATGGATCGCGGCCGACGCCTTCGTCGGACCCGGCGTCACGGTGGGCGACTACGCGATCGTCGGCGCCCGGGGCGTGGCGGTGCGCGATGTGGAGCCCTGGACCATCGTGGCGGGCAATCCGGCCAGGGTGGTGGGTCGCCGGCCTGTCCCCCAGGACGCCTGAGCCGTGGCCAGCCCCATGTCGCCAGCGTCCTCCAGCGCCCTGCCCCTGACGATCGTCGTTCCGGTGAAGAACGAGGCGAGCAACCTGCCCGCCTGCCTCGCCTCCCTGCCGCCCGTCCGCGAAGTGCTGGTGGTGGATTCGGGCAGCGTCGACCGGACCGCCGAGATCGCGCGGGAGTTCGGCGCCAGGGTGATCGACTTTCAGTGGAACGGCCGGTTCCCCAAGAAGCGCAACTGGGTGCTGGAAACCTACGCCTTCGGCTCGCCCTGGGTGCTGTTCCTGGACGCCGACGAGCGCCTGACCCCGGAGTTCAACGCCGCGCTTTCGGCGGCCCTCGCCCGCCGCGAGGTCGCGGGTTACTGGCTCAACTACACCAACTGGTTCATGGGCCGGCGCCTGCGGCACGGGGTGCGGCAGCGCAAGCTGGCGCTGTTCCGCATCGGCGCCGGCGCCTACGAGCGGATCGAGGATTCCAACTGGAGCGCCCTCGACATGGAGGTCCACGAGCATCCCCAGCTCGAAGGTCGCGTCGAGGAGATTCCCCAGCCCATCGAGCACAACGATTTCCGCGGGCTGCACCACTACCTGGCGCGGCACAACGAGTACTCCACCTGGGAAGCCCGCCGTTACGCCGCCCTGGCCGGCGACCCTGAGGCGCTCGCCCGGCTGACGCCGCGCCAGCGGGCCAAGTACCGCAACCTGACCCGCTGGTGGTTCTGCCTGGCCTATTTCCTCACCAACTACGTCCTGCGCCTGGGGATGCTCGACGGCGGCCCCGGTCTCGCCCATTCCCTGCTCAAGGCGAGCTACTTCATTGAAGTCCGGCTCAAGATCCTGGAACTTCGGCAGCAGGCGGGCGCCGGCCCCGGCGCTCGGGACGTCGAGGGACGGCGATCGTGAGCAAGGCCAACGCGCCGAGCCGGATCTGGCTCGCCAAGCTGACCGTGTCGGCGATCATCGTCGCCTTCACCGTCGTCGGCGCGGTCGGCAGTCCCACGCCCTATCCGCTGATCGCCTCCGGCGCGGCGCTGGTGCTGATCATCGCCCTGCTCTGGCCGGTCAACGGCCTGCCGATCCTGCTGCTGCCGGCGGTCTACCAGTGGTCGGTGGTGGCGGTGAAGCCGATCCAGAGCGCCATCGAGCACGTCCCCCTGAACGCGCTGTCCTCCTTCGGCGGGGACCTGGGGCGCGCGTCCTACTTCGCCCTGGCCGCCATCTGCGCGATGGCCCTGGGCATGAAGGTCGGCATCGGGCGCCTGGGCAAGGACCAGAACCGCGCCCTGGCCCAGGAGGCGGCGGCCTGGCCCCAGCGCCAGGTGCTGGCCATCACCGTGACCACCATCCTGCTGGGACACGCCCTCGACATCGCTTCGCCCTACACCGGCCCCGCCCGCCAGGTCTTCCTGGCGCTGGGCGGGCTTCGGTACGCCGGTCTCTTTGCCCTCACCTACTGGTGCCTGGTGCGGAAGCAGGCCTACGGCGTCCTGGCCCTCGTGCTGCTGGTGGAGATCGTCAGCGGCATGACCGGCTTCTTCGCCGACTTCCGGGGGGCCGTGCTGACGGTGGCCGTGGCCGCCCTGTGCGCCCGGCCGTCCCTGCGCCTGGGCAACCTCCTGACCATGGCGGTGATCGGCGGCGTGGTGCTTTCCGTGGCGGTGTTCTGGTCCGCCGTGAAGGCCGACTACCGCAACTTCGTCAATCTCGGCACCGGCGCCCAGGTCGTCTCGGTGCCGATCACCGCCCGCCTGGACTATCTGTCCGAGGCCCTCGACGAATACGACGCCCAGCAGTTCAACTACGGCCTGACGCGGCTCCTCAGCCGGCACAGCTACATCGACTTCCTGGCCAACACCCTCTCCTACGTGCCGCGCATCGTGGCGCACGAGGACGGGGGACGCCTGGGCAAGTCGCTCCTGCACATAGTCACGCCGCGGATCTTCTTCCCGAACAAGCCGCCCACGCCCAACGACGCCCAGGTCACCGCCCACTACACCGGCCTGCCCACGGCTAACAACCCGAACGCCTCGATCAGCATCGGCTACGTCGGCGAGTTCTACATCGACTTCGGCTACGTCGGGGCCGTCGTCGCCTGCTTCGTCATGGGCTGGTTCTACGGCTGGGGCTGCCGCTTCATCCTGACCAAGGGCCTCGGCTCGCGCCTGTTCCTCTACGGCCTGTGCGTGATGACGAGCCTGACGATGTCCAGCTTCGAGACCGCTCTGATCAAGCTCATCGGCGGCGTGGTGACCAGCTTCGCAGCCGCCTTCGTCATCAGCCGGTTCGTCCTGCCGCACCTGGCGCCGCGCCTGCGCGGCGCACGTCGCGTCCGCGCGGCCGCCCCCGTCCGGACCTAGCCCGCTCGATCCCCTCGAGGCGCTCGGGCGCCCGCGCCCCTTGAGGCGCTCAGGCGCCGGCGATCGTCTCGCGCCCAACCTCGACGCCGAGTTCGCGGTTCATGAGGTCCAGGAGCACGCGCACCCGGTCCGGGCCGCGGAGCTGGTCTATCACGCCGAACTGCCCGGCGAAGGGCCCCGCCAGCACGCTCACCGCGTCCCCCGGGCCAAGGCCGCGGCTGAGGTCGAGAAGCCCGCGCGCGTCGGCCTGGGCCTTCAGGGCCTCGACCAGGCCCCGCGGCGCCGGCAGCGGCCGCTCCCGGGCCATGACCAGGCGCACGACGCCGATGGTCGAATTCACGGCGCGCCAGCGGTCGCGCTCCAGGTCCAGCTCCACGAACAGATAGCCGGGGAAATAGGCGCCCGCCCGCGTCTCGATCTTGCGGGCATGGCGCACGGTGCGCAGGCTGAGCGGCAGGAACGTCGTGAAGTCCTGGCGGCGAAGCTGGGCCTCGGCCGCCGCCTCGCGCCCTGTTTTGGCGTGGACCAGATACCAGCGCGCACCTGGCCGTGCGGAACCCCCGACGTCCATGACCGCCAGCATAGCCGTACGCCCGCCCCTCTCAACGGAAAACCGCCGTCGTGCGCACGACAAAGTGACGTAGCGTCAATTTACGGCGACGCCTGATCGTGAGAGCGTGTTTCAACACTGCAACACAACTATGGGAGGTCGCCTTGGTCGTTCGTCAGTTTCTGCCCGCCTACGGACCAGCGCCCGCCGGCCGGCCGGCGCCTTCCGGCCTGGCTTGGGCCATCGGCGTTTCCGTGGCCCTCCACCTGGGCGCGGCGGCGTTCGTGATCACCCAGCGGGTCCAGCCCCCGCCAGCCTTGCCGCCGCCCGCCGAACGGATCGTCGACGTGCAGATGTGGACGCCGCCCAGGGTCCAACCGAACCGCCCGCCGCCGCCCCCGACCATCTCGCCCCGCGGGCCGATCGGGACCGACACGCCGATTCCGCCGATCGAGGTTGCGCCGGCCCCGGCGCCCGCCCCGGCGCCGCTTGCGCCGCTGAACCTCGGGCCGTCGGCCGAGATCGAGCTCGCGCCGCCCGCCTCGCCGCCGCACATCGACCGCCCGGCCTGGCTGCGCAAACCCGGCCCGCGGGAGTTCGCCCGCTTCTATCCGGACGCCGCCGCCCGCGCGGGCGTCGAGGGCGGCGCGACCCTGAGCTGCGCGGTGGCGATAGACGGCGCGCTGCGCGACTGCCGGGTCGTCGCCGAGTCCCCCGGCGACCGCGGGTTCGGCGCGGCGGCGCTGAAGCTGTCGCGCTACTTCCGCATGAGCCCGCAGACCGTCGACGGCCGTCCCGTCGACGGCGCCAGCGTGAGCATTCCGATCAGCTTCAGGCTGGCCGACTAGGGCGCTGCCCGCGCTTGCGCCGTCAGTAGCTCTTGGGCAGCCCGAGCACCCGCTCGGCGATGTAGTTCAGCACCATCTCCCGGCTGATGGGGGCCAGCCGGGCGATCATCGCCTCGCGGAAATAGCGCTCGACGTCGTACTCCTTGGCGTAGCCCATGCCGCCGTGCGCCATGACCGCCGCCTCGCAGGCGTTGAACCCGGCCTCCCCGCCCAGGAACTTGGCGGCGTTGGCCTCCGCGCCGCACTCGCGGCCGGCGTCGTACAGGGCGGCGGCCTTGAACGCCAGCAGGTTGGCCGCTTCCAGTTCCGCCCAGCACCGGGCCAGCGGATGGGCCACCCCCTGGTTCTGGCCGATCGGACGGCCGAAGACGACGCGCTCCTTGGCGTAGGCGACGGCGCGGGCGAGCGCCGCGCGGCCCAGGCCCACCGCCTCGGCGCCGAACAGCACCCGCTCGGGGTTCAGCCCCTCCAGAAGGTAGTAGAACCCGCGGCCCTCCTCGCCGATCAGGGCCTCGGGGGGCGCTTCGAGATGGTCGATGAAGACGGCGTTCGACTCCACCGCTTTGCGGCCCATCTTCGGGATCGGCTTGGCCTCGATCCGCGAGCGGTCGAAGTCGACGTAGAACAGCGACAGCCCCTGCGCCGGCTTCTTCACCTGGTCCCGGGGCGTGGTGCGGGCGATGATCAGCATCTTGTTCGCCCGCTGGGCGCTGGTCGTCCAGATCTTGCGGCCGTTGATCACCCAGCCCCTGTCTGTGCGCTCGGCCCGGGTGGTCAGGCTGGTGGTGTCCAGCCCCGCGTCCGGCTCGGTGATGCCGATGCACATCTTGTCTTCGCCGGAGATGATCCGCGGGATGTAGCGGCGCTTCTGCTCGTCCGTCGCGAACTTGGCGATCGGCATAGGCCCGAAGATGTTCAGGTGGATGGCGCTGGCGCCGGTGAAGCCCGCGCCGGACTCCGCAACCGCTTGCATCATCACCGCCGCTTCGGTCAGGCCGAGCCCCGCCCCGCCCAGCTCGACCGGCATGGCGGTGCCCAGCCAGCCGCCCGCGGCCATGGCCGCGACGAAGGCCTCCGGGAACTCGCCGGTCTCGTCCGTGCGCCGCCAGTAGTCGGCGTCGAAGCCGGCGCAAAGGCGCGCGACGCTTTCGCGGATCGCCTCCTGGTCCTGGCTGAGGCCAAATCCGTCCATCCTTCCCTCCCCTTGGTGTGTCGCTTCTTCCGGCGCCTCAGGTGAAGCGCGACGGCGCCATGCGCGCGGCCCAGGGGCCCGGTTCGGCGTCCAGGGCGTAGGCCGTCACCACCTCGGCGACCAGCGGCGCCAGGAGCCAGCCGTTCCGGCGCGCGCCGGCGGCCAGCAGGATAGGACCGCTTCCGCTGGGGCCGACAAGCGGCAGGCCGTCGGCGGTGGCCGCGCGCACGCCGACGCGCGCCTCGGCCGTCGCCCCGGCAAGGCCGGGGAACAGGGCTTCGCCCGCCTGGCGCAGGGCCGCCGTGCGCTGCGGATCGATCGCATCGTCGCACACCCCCGCCTCCATGGTGGCGCCCACAGTCATGCCGCCCTCGGCCGGCGCGGCGTAGGCGGCCGGGCCGCGCACCACCACCCCCGCGTAGGGCGCGCCGGCGAGCCGCAGGATATGGCCCTTGATCGGCTGGAGCCGGCCGATCTCCGGGGCGAGGCCGAGGAGGCTGTTGGCTGCGCCGGTGGCGACGACGACGCGGTCCGCGTCGCCCGTCCCCGTCAGCGGCTCGGTGCGGAAAGCCACCCCCAGGTCCCGCGCGGCGGCCCGCAGGGCCCGGATCGCCGGCCCGGCGTCGATGCGCCAGTCGTCGGCCGTGAAGATCCCGCCGGCGAAGCCCGCGGCGAGGCCCGGAGCCAGGGCGGCGGCCTGGGCCGTCCCCAGCCGCTCGGCGGCCAGGCCCAGGGCGGCGAAGTCCGCCTCCAGGCGGCCCAGCCGTTCGCCGTCGCCCACGGCCATGGCGCCGCGGCGGTCCAGGGCGAGCCCATGGCGTTGCGCAAAACCGGGCCAGACCTCCCGCGCCGCCGTCAGCAGCGCCAGGTGCGGGCGGGCGGCGTCGTCCAGCACCGTCTCGAAAGCCGGCGCCAGCATGCCGGCGGCCACGCCCGAGGCGTTGGCGAGCGGCGGCGAGGGATCGAACACGCTGACCTGCGCTCCGGCCTCGGCCAGGCGCACGGCGCAGGCCAGACCCAGGGCGCCCGCCCCGGCGATGTGAATCCTCAGCGCCTGCGACATGCGCCTAACCACCGGGTCTGGCGGCGAAAATCAAGTCGGAACCGGCCTCGGTGTTCGGGGTTCACCGCTGGCGAGGCGCACCACGCGCCAGAAAGGGAGTCTGTCATGGCCACCGCCACGTCCTCGACACAGAACAAGACGAGCAAGAGCTCGACCAAGGCCAAGTCCACTACCCGCACGGCCCAGCCGGACGCGATCAAGCTTCTCAAGGACGACCACCGCGAGGTCGAGGGCTGGTTCGACGAGTTCAAGCGCGCCCGCGCCGACACGCGCAAATCCGAGCTCGCGGCCAAGATCTGCCTGGCGCTGAAGGTCCACACCCAGATCGAGGAGGAGATCTTCTATCCGGCCTCGCGCCAGGTGCTGCAGGACGACTCGATCGTCGACGAAGCCGTCGTCGAGCACGACTCGGCCAAGAAGCTGATCGCCGAGATCGAGCAGATGAAGCCCGGCGACGACCTCTACGACGCCAAGGTCACGGTGCTCAGCGAGATCATCGAGCACCACGTCAAGGAAGAGGAGAAGGAGTACTTCCCCAGGGTGCGCAAGACCGACCTCGACCTGAAGTCGATGGGCCAAGAGCTCATGGCCCGCAAGGAGGAGCTTATGGGCAAGATGGCTCCCGACGGAGCCAAGTCCGTCCACTGAGCGCGCCATGGCCGAAGCGCTTGATCCTGCCCTGTCCGCCGAAGTCGACGACCTGGCCCGCAAGGTGCTCAAGGTCTGCGACGAGCGGCGGCTCAGGCTGGCCACGGCGGAAAGCTGCACGGGCGGTCTGCTGGCCGCCCTGCTGACCGACTTTCCCGGCCGTTCCCACGCCTTCGACCGCGGCTTCGTCGCCTATTCCGAGGAGGCCAAGCTGGAGGCGCTGGGCGTGCCGCGCTCGATCCTGGCGGCCGACGGGGCGGTCTCCCCGCGGACGGCCAGGGCCATGGCCGAGGGCGCCCTGGCGCGCTCCAAGGCGGACCTCGCGGTCTCGATCACCGGCTATTGCGAAGCCGGCCCGGGGCCCGACGAGCCGGCGGGGCTGGTCTATTTCGCCTGCGCCCGCCGGACGGGATCGACCCTTCGCCGGCGGGAGGCGTTTGGCGACATCGGCCGGGCGCGGGTGCGCATGGCGTGCCTGCGCACGGCCCTGTCTCTGCTGGCCGAGGCGGCGGCCGACGGCTCCCGGGCCGCCTGAAGCTGGCGCGCGGGCCGCCCCCCGACGGCCCGCGCGCGGCGCCTATTCCGCGGCGATGGAGATCGCCCCGGCGACGCGGTCCTTGAAGTTGATTTCCTGGAGGTACTTGATGCCCTCCTCGGCGATGTCGTCGCCGACCATCCGGTCGCCCTCGCCCTTCAGCTCGTCCATGTCGACATAGGTCGCATAGAAGGCCTTGGTGCGGTCGGTGATGATGCCCGCGTTCAGCAGGGTCTTGATCAGCACGCGGAAGATGTTGGTCTGGCTCTTCAGGCGCTCGCGACGGCTCTCATCGTTCTGGTAGAGCGCGCGCATCTCGTTCATGACGCGCTCGGGGTCCAGGCCGAAGTCGGCGTAGATAGCCTTCTGCTGCAGGGGCGAGCCCATGTTGAACAGCAGCGACTGGAAGCAGTGCGCCGACCAGTCCTCGATCAGGGCGTGCTCCTCGGGGCTGAGCTTGGGGATGGTGCGGTCGGCCCAGATCTTCCCGAACTTGTGGTGGAAGGCCTCGTCCGTCATCACCAGCTGGAAGAGCTTCCGGGCCAGCGGGTCGCGGTTGTACTGGAAGCCGGCGGCGAAGGCGCCCATGGCCAGGCCCTCCACCAGCATCTGCATGCCGATGATCTTCTTGTAGACCTCCGGCGCGTGGATGATGTCCACCAGGAGCGCCTGCAGGGTGGCGCCGCAGGGCCGCGGCCGGCCCCAGCGCGCCTTGATGTACTTGGCGAAGGCGGTGACGTGGCGGGCTTCCTCCCGGGTCTGGTTGGCGGCGTACTCCTGCGCCCCCTGGTCCTTCAGCACGTGGCACAGGCTGGCCGAAAGGTTCAGCGCGCCCTGCTCGCCGTGCAGGATCGAGGAGAAGTTCCAGAGCACCATCTCGTTGATGAAGCGGACCTTCTGGCCCGTCTTCTCCAGGTGCTCGCGCACATAGGGCACGCCCAGGGACATGACTTGGTCGTCGGGCAGCAGCGCCTCGTTCTCCATGTCCCAGGGCTCGTCGAAGTCGATGTACTTCTTGTCGAGCGGGTCCCAGAAGTGGTCGTGGGTGGCTGAGATGATCTTGTCGAAGGCGGTCGAACGCGCGTTGTAGCGGTCGAGCTCGAGCATCGACTCGAAGTCGTCCGGCGACACGGCGTCGTACATGATGTCCTTGGTGATGTTGCCATCGGCCATTGTGTTATCCTCCCGGCGCCCGCCCAGCAGGAACCCGTGAACACTGTTTGGATAGGCTGAAATGACGCCGGCGTCAGGCGCGGCGGAACAGCACCTCGAGCCCGACGATCACGTTTTCCATGAGGTCGGCGTCGGCCTCGACCTTGGCCAGGGTCATGGCCGCCGCGCCGTGCCCGCAGGCCCAGACCGCCAGGGCGACCTTGTGCAGCTCCTCCGGGGTGCGCGGCTGGATGGGATTGAGCGCGACGCCGACGAGCTCCTCCAGCACCGCGAACGCCCGCGCCATGGCCGCGCGCACCTCGGGATCCGACATCACCGCCGCGTCGTGCATCAGCCCATAGAGGGCCGGCTGGGCGCGGGCGAAGGCGAAGTAGGCGCGGGCGCAGGTGCGGATGCGCGCCCCCTGCGGCGCCTCGCGCGACACCTTCTCCAGTTCCGCCTGCAGCTCGCGGTAGCCCTCGGCGGCGAGCCCGGCGAGCAGCGCCGCCTTGCTGGCGTAGTGGTGGTACACCGACCCGGGGGCGATCCCCGCACGGGCCGCCAGCGACCGCAGGTTCAGCGCCCCGAGGCCGGCCTCCTCCAGGATCGCCCGGGCGTGCTGCAGCAGCTCGGCGCGCAGATTGCCGACATGATAGCGCCTTCGCGGCGCCTCCTCGTCCACCCACGCCATGGGCCTGATCTCCTCCGCGGCCCGTCGTTGCGGGCCTCGCTCGTCACCTTGGCGAGCGCTCCAATTGGGCCGCACATCGGGCCGGAAGTCCAGTCGGCGCCCTTGCGGCAGGCGCCGAAGCGACGGAACCCTTGGACGGCTGACGAGGGAGCTCTGCAATGACCGGCGCCGTGAAGGTGGACTACGAGGCCAGGACCGGCGGCCGCATAGCGCGGCTGACCATCGACAACGCCGCCCGGCTCAACACCCTGAACAGCCCGCTCATGGAGTCCTTCGCCGAGGCCGCCGCCCGCCTCGCCGCGGACGAGGCCCTGCGGGCCGTGGTGGTGACCGGCGCCGGCGACCGGGCGTTCGTGGGCGGCGCCGACATCGACGAGATGGCCGGCCTGGACGCGGCCAGCGGCCGGGCGTTCATCACCCGCGTCCACCGCTGCTGCGCGGCGCTGCGCGACCTGCCGGCGCCGGTGATCGCCCGGATCGACGGCTTCGCCCTGGGGGCGGGGCTGGAGCTGGCGGCGGCCTGCGACCTTCGCCTGGCTTCCACCCGCAGCGTGTTCGGAATGCCCGAAGTGAAGCTGGGGATACCCTCGGTGGTGGAGGCCGCCCTGCTGCCGGCCCTGGTCGGCTGGGGCCGGACCCGCGAGATGCTGCTGATCGGCGACACCTTCGGCGCCGAGGCGGCCGAGCGCTGGGGCCTCGTGGAGGCGCTCGCCGCGCCCGAGACGCTGGACGCCCTGGTCGACGCCCGGCTCGACGCCCTGCTCGCGGCCAAGCCGCAGGCGGTGCGCCTGCAGAAGGCGCTGATCCGCCGCTGGGAGGAGCTGCCGATGAGCCAGGCGGTCGCCGCGGGGATCGACGCCTTCGCCCAGGCCTGGTCGACCCCCGAACCGCGCGAGGCCATGGCCGAGTTCCAGGCCGAGCGGGAGCGACGGCGCAAAGCCAGGGGCTGAACGGTCAGCTTCGCGTCAGGTGGTGCAGGACGATGCCGCTGGTCACGGCGACGTTCAGCGAATCGAACCCGGCGGCCATCGGAATCCGCACGGTGCGCGCCCGCGCCATCACCTCCGGCGCCAGCCCCGGGCCCTCGGCCCCGAGGATCACCGCCGTGCGGCCGCGCGGACGATAGTCGGTCAGCGCCGTCTCGCCTGCGGGGCTCAGCGCCAGGGGTTCGAAGCCGTGCCGCTGGAGCAGGGTCACCATGTCCGCGCCTGCGGCGAGCCGGACCGTCGGCAGGATCAGGGCCGCGCCGACCGACACCCTGATCGCCTTGCGGTACAGCGGATCGCAGCAGCGCGCGTCCAGGAGCACGGCGGCGGCGCCGAAGGCGGCGGCGTTGCGGAAGATGCCGCCGATGTTGTCGTGGTTGCCCACCCCGCAGACGGCCACCACCACGGCCCGCCCGTCCATCGCGGCCAGCATTGCGTCCGGGTCCGGCTCGGGCGCCCGCTCCCCCAGGACCAGCACGCCGCGATGGATCGGAAAGCCGACGATGGCGTCCATCACCGGCTGGGCGGCGGCGTAGACCGGCGTCTGCGGCCCGAGCGCTGCGATCAGCTCCGCCTGGGCCTCGATCCGGTGTTCGGCGATCAGCGCCGAGACCGGCCGGTGCCGGGGCGCGCGGGCCAGGTGGTGCGCCACCACCTCCCCCTCGGCGATGAACAGGCCCCGGCGGCCGACGAGGTCGCGCTCGCGCACCTGGCGATAGGCGGCGATGCGCGGATCGTCCGGATCCTCGATGGGGATGATCATCCGCGCGGCCTCGCCCGTGTCGGCGCAGATTTCAAGCCTTCTCCCGCCGAAGAAAAGTTGACGCGTGCGTCATTTTTAGGTAGCTGGAATCGACCGGGAGGATCAAACATGGCCGATGGAACTGTGGACATTCGCAAGGCGGCGCAAGCCGAAGCCTATTCGACGCCGCTCGAGGAGCTGAACCCGGCGCAGCCGGCGCTCTTCCAGGCCGACGCCATGTGGCCGATCTTCGAGCGCCTGCGCAAGGAAGCGCCGATCCACTACACGGCCGACAGCGAGTTCGGCCCCTACTGGTCGGTCACCAAGTTCAACGACATCATGGCGGTGGACACCAACCACGAGGTGTTCTCCTCGCAGCCGGGCATCACCATCGCCGACCAGCAGGGCGACGAGGGCCCGCTGCCGATGTTCATCGCGATGGACCCGCCCAAGCACGACATCCAGCGCAAGACCGTCAGCCCGGCCGTGTCGCCGCACAACCTGGCGATCCTGGAGCCCCTGATCCGCGAGCGCGCGGCCAAGATTCTGGACGAGCTGCCGATCGGCGAGGAGTTCGACTGGGTCGACAAGGTGTCGATGGAGCTGACGGCGATGACCCTCGCCACCCTGTTCGGCATCCCGCAGGCGGACCGGCGCAAGCTGACCTACTGGTCGGACGTGGTCACCGCCGCCCCCGGGCAGGGCCTGGTCGACTCGCTCGAGCACAAGATGCAGATCTTCATGGAGTACCGCGCCTACTTCGACGAGGTGTGGAAGGACCGCGTCGCCTCCCCGCCGCGCGACGACCTGATCTCCATGCTCGCCCACGGCGAGGCCACCAAGGACATGGAGCCGCGGGAATACTTCGGCAACGTCGTGCTGCTGACCGTCGGCGGCAACGACACCACCCGCAACACGATCTCCGGCAGCGTCTACGCCCTGAACAAGAACCCGGACCAGTACGACAAGCTGCGGGCCAATCCGGACCTTATCCCCTCGATGGTCTCCGAGACCATCCGCTGGCAGACGCCGCTGGCCCACATGCGCCGGCGCGCGACCCGCGACTTCGAGCTGGGCGGCAAGCAGATCCGCGAAGGCGACAAGGTGGTCATGTGGTACGTCTCGGGCAACCGCGACGAAGAGGTGATCGACAACCCGAACGCCTACATCATCGACCGCGAGCGTCCGCGCCACCACATCTCCTTCGGCTTCGGCATCCACCGTTGCGTGGGCAACCGCCTGGCCGAGCTGCAGCTCAAGATCATCTGGGAAGAGATCATGAAGCGGTTCCCGAGGATCGAGGTCCTCGACGAGCCCAAGCGCTCCTACTCGGTGTTCGTGAAGGGCTACGAGCGCCTGCCGGTGGTGATCCCCAAGCGCGTGTGATCTAGTCCGCGCATGAGCGTGGACTTCACCGACCCGGGCGCCGTCATCGACGCCATGTACGCCATGATCTCGGGGCCCGCCGGGCCCCGGGACTGGTCCGTGCAGGACCAGATCTTCCATCCGGAGGCGCGCCAGATGCGCACCGGCCTGGACGCGGCCGGCGCGCCCTGGATCAGGATCATGTCGCCCAAGGCCTATGTGGACGACGTCGCCGCCTTCTTCGCGGCCAACGCCTTCTACGAGGTCGAGACCGCCCGCCGGCTCCAGGTCTTCGGCAACATGGCCCACGCCTGGAGCGTCTACGAGGCGCGCACCTCGCCCGACGATCCGACGCCGGAACGGCGGGGGATCAACTCGATCCAGCTCTATCGCGGCGAGGACGGCCGCTGGCGGATCATCTCCATGATCTGGGACAACGAGCGGCCCGGCCTCAGCGTCGGGCCGGTCTGAAGCCCCCTACCCCAGCCGCCGCCGATAGAGGCTGAACAGCCGCTCCCAGTGCCGCTCGGCCGATGAGCGGTGATAGAGCGCGCGCTGGGGAAAGACGAAGCCGTGCTCGGCGCCGGGATAGATCTCCACCTCGGCCGCCACGCCGGCGGCGGCCAGCGACTGGCTGAGGGCCTCCACCGTCTCCATCGGCGCCCAGCGGTCGGTCTCGGCGCAGGCGAAGTAGAGTTCGGCGGTTCCCTTCGAGGCCGCCACGTGCGGGCTGTCCGGCCGGTCGGTGACCAGCATGGTGCCGTGGATCGAGGCGGCCGCGGCGACACGGGCGGGATAGCTCGCCGCCAGATTGACCGCGTACTGGCCGCTCATGCAGTAGCCGACGCAGCCGATCGGGCCGTCCGAGGCCGCCGCCTGGCCGTCGGCGTAGGCGATCAGGGCGTCGGAGTCGGCCATCACCTCGGGAATGCCGATCGAGTTCATCAGCCCGAACATGCGATCGCGCGCGGCGTCCGGCTCCAGCGGCGGGAGATCGGCCAGCTCCATGACCCCGCTGCGATAGTAGAGGTTGGGCAGCATCACGTAGTAGCCGACGCTCGCCAGCCGCCGCACCATGTCGCGCAGCTCCTCGCGGATTCCCGGCGCGTCCATGAAGAACAGGACGAGCGGGTGCGGCCCGTCCCGTTCCGGATGGCAGATGAAGGTGGTGGCGAAGCCGTCCCGGGTGGGGATCTCGACGGTCTCTTCGATCATGGTCCGGGCCTAGAAGTTGGCGCGCTGGCTGATGGCGCCGTCCACCACCATGTTGATGCCGGTGGTGAAGGCGGACCGCGGGCTGGCCAGGAACACCGTCGCCGCGGCGATCTCCTCGGGGGTGGCCATCCGCCCGGTCGGGTTGCGCTTGATCATCTGCTCGAAGAAGGCGGGCATGCCGGCCTTGACGTTGCCCCACACGCCGCCTTCGAAGAAGACCGTCCCCGGCGAGACGAGGTTGCAGCGGATCCTCTTGGGGGCGTTCTCGCGGGCCAGGCCCTTGGCGAAGTGGATCTGCGCCGCCTTCATGGCGCCGTAGGCGGACGGGGCGTTCGCCTCCGCGGCCGAGATCGACGAGGTGATCAGGAAACAGGCGTCCCCGTGGGTCTGGCCGGCCTTCTCCAGGAACGGCTTGGCCGCCTCGAAGGTGCGCACCGCCCCCAGGACGTCGATGTCCAGCATCGCGCGCCAGTCCTCCTCCCGCGCCCCCTGCACCAGGGCGCTGGCGTTGGAGACCAGCACGTCGATCCCGCCCAGGTCCTCGGCCGCATCGGTGACGAAGTTGCGCAGCGCGGGGCCGTCGGCGATGTCGACCGCCCGGCCGAAGGCGTGCACGCCCTTGGCTTTCAGGGCCGCGACCGCCTCGGCCACCTGGCCCTCGTTGCGCGCGCAAATCGCCACGTCCGCGCCTTCGTCGGCGAAGAGGTCGGCGATGGCCCGGCCGATGCCGCGCGTCGCGCCGGTGACCACGACCTTCTTACCCTTGAGCTGCAGATCCACCCTGAATTCCTCCCTTGGACATGGCGGGGAAGATAGAAGGCTTCCCGCCCGCGTCGAGCCCGGCCGCGCCGAATTCGACGCCTTTTCGCCCCAGTTCTCCATTGCGTCCGACGGCCGATTGCGGCCACCTTCCGGCGCCGGCGCGCCAGACGCCGGACGGAATCGAAGGAAGGGACGCCCATCATGAGGCTCGCCATCGCCGCGGCCGCCCTGGCGCTCGCCGCCCAGGCCGCAGAGGCCAAGACGCTTGAGGTCGCCGCGGGCGAGGACGCCCAGGAACGGCTGCAGACGGCCCTGCTCGACGCCAAGCCAGGCGACGAAGTGGTCCTGGGCCCCGGCCGCTACGTGCTGGTCGACGGCCTGTCGCTGGACGTCGACGACGTGGTGGTCCGCGGCGCCGGCCCCGAAGCGACGGTGCTCAGCTTCGCCGGCCAGAAGGGCGCCGGCGAGGGCCTGCTCGTCACCTCCGACCGCGTCACCGTGCGCGACCTGGCGGTGGAGGACACCCGCGGCGACGGAATCAAGGCCAAGGGCTCCGACCAGATCAGCTTCGTGAACCTGCGGGTGGAATGGACCGGCGGGCCCAACGAGAAGAACGGCGCCTACGGCGTCTATCCGGTCAGCTCGACCAACGTCCTGATCGACAAGGTGACGGTGCGCGGCGCCTCCGACGCCGGGATCTACGTCGGCCAGTCGAAGAACATCGTGGTCAGGAACAGCACCGCCGAGTTCAACGTGGCCGGCATCGAGATCGAGAACTCGATGAACGCCGACGTCTTCGACAATGTGGCGACCCGCAACGCCGGCGGCATCCTGGTGTTCGACCTGCCCAACCTGCCGCAGATGGGCGGCCATTCCACCCGCCTGTTCCGCAACAAGGTGGTGCGGAACGACACGCCCAACTTCGCGCCCAAGGGCAACATCGTCGCCAACGTGCCCACCGGCACCGGCGTGATGGTCATGGCCAACCGCAACGTCCACGTCTTCGACAACGAGATCGCCGACAACCAGAGCGCGGCGGTGATGCTGGTGGCCTACACCCAGCCGTTCGACGACAAGTCTTACAATCCCCTGCCCCGCGAGATCGTGGTGCGCGACAACAGGCTGGGCCGAAACGGCTGGGCGCCGCAGTTCCCCGGCGGCGCCGAGCTCGCCCAGGCGGCGGGCGGGATGCTGCCGCCGGTGATGTGGGACGGGGTGACGGTGGACCCGCGCACCGGCGAGGTCTCCGCCGAGGCCGGACGGCTGTCGCTGACCACCGGCCCGGTGCTGAACCTCAACCTGCCGGCCGCCGGCGCCCTGGACAAGGCGCGGCCCGAAGTGACGCCCACCCTGGGCGGCGAGCCGGCCGCCGAGCCTGCGGCGGTCAGCCTTCCCCCGGCCCAGGCTGCGCTCGGCTCGTGAAGCGGCTGGCGGCGGTCCTGGCGGCGCTCGCCGCGGCCCTGCAGCTCGGCGCGGCCCCCGCGCCGGTGGCCCTGGACGTGGTGCTGGCGCCGGCCCCGGCGGCGAGCCTTTCCGCCTATCGCCTGTTCCTCGACGCGGGCGGACGCCGGCCGAACGCCGGGGTGACGCCCTACGCCCTGAACACGCCGCTGTTCAGCGACTACGCCGAGAAGTTCCGCCACCTCTACCTGCCCCCCGGAACGCACGTGGGCTACCGGGCCGAGGGCGTGCTCGACTTCCCGGTCGGGGCGGTGTTGGTGAAAACCTTCGCCTATCCGGCCGACCTGCGCCGGCCAGGCGAGAACGTCCGACTGATCGAGACGCGCCTCTTGATCCGCAAGGCCGAGGGCTGGACCGCCCTCGCCTACGTCTGGAACCCCGAGCAGACCGAAGCGGTGCTGAAGCGCGCCGGAGCCAGGCTGGACATCGCCGTGACGGGCCTGGACGGCGCGCCGCTCGCGATCGACTACGCCGTGCCCAACGCCAATCAGTGTAAGGAATGTCACTCGCTGAACGGGACGCTGTCCCCGATCGGCCCCAAGGCGCGAAACCTGAACGGCCCGTTCGCCTATCCGCAAGGTGAGCAGAACCAACTGGCGCACTGGCGCGGGGCGGCGATCATGCCCGACGCTCCCAGGCCCTCGGCCGCGCCGCGGACCGCCCGCTGGGACGACCCGGCCGAACCGCTGGCCGAGCGCGCCCGCGCCTATCTCGACGCCAACTGCGGCCACTGCCACAACCCGGCCGGCATCGCCAGCAACAGCGGCCTGTTCCTGAACCTGGAAGAGGATCGCCCCGCTGCACTTGGCGTCGGCAAGCGGCCCGTGGCGGCCGGCCGCGGGTCCGGCGGCCTGGAGGTCTCGATCGACCCGGGCCATCCGGACCGCTCGATCCTGGTGCATCGCATGGAGTCCAGCGAACCCGGCGTGATGATGCCCGAACTCGGCCGCAGCCTCGTGCACCGCGAGGGGGTGGATCTCGTCCGCGCCTATGTGGCGTCCATGGCGGCGACATCCCACTGAAGCTCCGCCAAGGCAGCGCTTCACACCTGCGTGAGATCAGCCCGCAGGCCGGATTGTCATGCTAAACAATTGATGCGCCGGCGCGCTTGGCGCCGTGCGTTTTCGCATCGCGCTTTCAGGCTCAGCTAAGTCGACCGGCGGAAGTATTCCGACGTCGATCGCTGCTGTGCTTTCCGGAGGCAGGCCGACATTTCTATCGGACATCCAGTGACCGCCGACAGGATATTCTCAGCTTGTCTGATCGCCGGCCTTCACATGCCTGGGAAACGCCGCTCTCGTGGACCTGCGGGCAAATTTTCCCTCGGTGAGGGCGCAAACCCCCGGTTCCGCGTTCAGCAGTCGGGACAGACCACGGACACCGAATGACCACAGCCAGTGAACAGCTTCTCGCCGTCGCCAGGATGGTGTGGGACGACCTCGCCAGCCTCACCGCGACGGAGCTCGCCATAAACAGCGGGCTGACGGCGCTGATCATCGCCGCCGCATTCATTCTCTCCAAGCTCGTGAAGGCCGCCCTGAACCGTGGGGCGAAGATCCTGCCCGGCCCGTCCGACGCCGAGAAGCACGTGCGCACGCGCCGCGTGGCCCGCTTCACCGTCTCGATCCTGGACGCCGGACTGACCCTCGCGGCCCTCTATCTGACCCTGGGCGTGTGGGGCTTCGACCTGGGCGCCTGGATGTCGCGGGGACTTGGCGAACAGCTCGTGCGGTCGATTCTTCGGGTGGCGCTGCTGGTGGTGGTGGCCTTCGCCGCCATCGAGATCACCGGCCTGCTGATCAACCAGTTCATCGGACGGCTGACGCGGATTTCGACCGCACGCCGCCGCAAGGCCCAGCTCGCCACCCTGGCGCCGCTGCTGCGGGGCGTGGCCCAGACGGCCATCACCCTGATCGCCCTCCTGATGGTCTTCTCCGAGATCGGCGTGAAGATCGGGCCGCTGCTGGCCGGCGCCGGGGTGGTCGGCATCGCCGTGGGCTTCGGCGCCCAGACCCTGGTGAAGGACTTCCTGACCGGCGTCTTCCTCCTGGCCGAGGACATCGTGGCCGTGGGCGACATCGTCAACATCGGCGGCTTCGGCGGACTGGTGGAGCAGATGACGCTGCGCACGATCCGCCTGCGCGACTTCGACGGCACCCTGCACGTCTTCCCCTACAGCGAGGCGCAGGTGGTGCATAACCTGACCAAGACGTTCTCCTACTATGTCTTCAACCTGCAGGTCTCCTACGAGTCCGACATCGACCGGGCCATCGAGGTGATGCGCGCCACCGGCGACGAACTGCAGGCCGATCCGGCCTTCTCCGACCTGATCCTGGAGCCGATCGAGGTGGTCGGGGTCGACGGCCTCGGCGACAGCGGGATCATCATCAAGGCGCGCATCAAGACCCGGCCCATCCAGCAGTGGACGGTCGGGCGCGAGTACAACCGCCGTATCAAGCACGCCTTCGACGCCAACGGCATCGAGATCCCCTATCCGCACCTCAAGATGGTGGTCGCCCCGCCGCAGCCGGAGCCTGCCGACGCATGATCCGCCCCATCCCCCTCATCGACGCCGCGTGCGCGCCGGCCTGGCCGGCCCGGGACCGTATGGCGCTGTTCCTGGACCTGGACGGCACTCTCGCCCCCATCGAGACCGAGCCGCAGGCGGTCGGCCCGCAGGCCGGGCGCAACGCCCTCCTGGCCCGGGTCTCCAGCGCCCTGGGCGGGCGCACGGCCATCGTCAGCGGGCGCACCGTCGCCGACATCGACCGGATTCTGGAGGGGCGGATCGCCGCCGTGGCCGGAGTCCACGGGCTGGAGCGGCGCACGGCCGCCGGCGAGTTCGCCGCCCTGCCCCCGCACCCGGCGCTCGGCGAGGCGCGGCGGGCCATGCTGGCCTTCGCCAGCGCCGACCGCGGCCTCGAGGTCGAGGACAAGGCCCTGAGCGTCGCCCTGCACTATCGTCGCGCCCCCGGCGCCTCCGAGGCGGTCCGCGATCTCGGCGGTCGCCTCTCGGCCGCCCTGGGCCTGGCGCGGCAGGACGGCGACTGCGTGGTCGAGCTTCGCACGCCCGGGCCCACCAAGGGCGACGCGGTGATGTCGTTCATGGCCGAGGCCCCGTTCGAGGGCGGCGTGCCGGTGTTCGTCGGCGACGACCTGACCGACGAGGACGCCTTCGCCGCCGTCGCCGCCGCCGGGGGCTTCGGCGTGCTGGTCGGCCCCCTGCGCGAGACCCGCGCCACCCACCGCCTGGGCGGGGTGGATCAGGTGCTGGCCTGGCTCGACGGCCTCGCCCAGCGCGCAGGCGCACAGGAGGGCGCGCAATGAGCCGCCTGATCGTCATCTCCAACCGGGTCAACCCGCCTGTCGAAGAGGGCGGCGGGGCCGTCGGGGGCCTGGCCATGGCCCTGGCCGCGGCGCTGCGCGAATACAGCGGCGTCTGGTTCGGCTGGAGCGGCCAGACGGCCGAGGGCTACACCGGCCAGATCGCCATCCAGCGGGTCGGCGGGGTGACGGTGGCGACCGTCGACCTCGATGAGCAGGACCGGCAGGAATACTACAACGGCTACGCCAACAAGACGCTGTGGCCGCTGTTCCACTACCGCATCGACCTGACGGCCTACGAGCGCTCGTTCGACGAGGGCTACGCGCGGGTCAACCGCCGCTTCGCCGAGACGGTGCGCCCGCTGATCGAGCCCGACGATTTCGTCTGGGTGCACGACTACCATCTGATCCCGCTCGCGCGGGAGCTGCGCAAGCTGGGCATGAAGAACCGGATCGGCTTCTTCCTGCACATCCCCTGGCCGGCCCGCCGTCTGCTGACCACTCTGCCCAAGCATCGCGAGCTGGTGGAGGCCCTGTTCGCCTACGACCTCGTCGGCTTCCAGACCGAAGATTCCCTGACCGCCTTCGAGGATTACGTGGTCAAGGAAGCCGGCGGGGCGGTGGGCGCCGAGGGCGCGGCCGAGGCGTTCGGCCTGCGAACCCGCATCGGCGCCTTCCCCATCGGCCTCGACGCCGATCACTTCGCCCGGGCGGCGCAAAGCCCCGAGGGTCGCGCCCAGTTCGCCCGCATGCAGGAGAGCCTGGCGGGGCGGCAGATGATGGTGGGGGTGGACCGGCTGGACTACTCCAAGGGGCTGGAGGAACGGTTCCTGGCCTATGAGCAGTTCCTGATCGACAATCCCGACGAGCGCGAGAAGGTCTTCCTCCTGCAGATCGCCACGCCCAGCCGCGACGAAGTGGAGGCCTACCAGGACATCCGCGCCCGCCTCGACGCTGTGGCCGGCCGCATCAACGGCGCCTTCGCGACCGTCGATTGGGTGCCCATCCGCTATGTGAACCGCACCTACCGCCGCGACGAGCTGGCGGGCATCTACCGCGCGGCGCGGATCGGGCTGGTGACGCCGCTGCGCGACGGCATGAACCTGGTGGCCAAGGAGTACGTGGCCGCCCAGGACCCGGACGATCCGGGCGTGCTGATCCTGTCGAAGTTCGCCGGCGCCGCGGCGCAGCTGCCCGAAGCCCTGGTCGTCAATCCGTTCAGCCGCGAGGACGTTTCGGAGGCAATCCGCAAGGGCCTGGCCATGAGCCGCGAAGAGCGGATCTCCCGCTGGACGCCCCTGATGCACAACGTCATGACCCAGGACGTGGCCGCCTGGCGCGACGACTTCGTGGCCGCCCTGCGCGCGACCGAGCGCCCCGCCGCGCCCGATCCGGTGAACGATCAGACGCCGATCGCCTCGGCTTCGTAGTGGAACTGGCCGACGAGCCGACCGCCTCGGTCGTGCACGGCCACCTGCGCGGACTCGCCGCCACGGGAAATCAGCTTCGCCAGCTCTCGCGCCTTCTGTTCGGCGCGACCGCCGCCGAGGAACATGAGAGGCATGCCATCCGGCGTCTGATCGACGATCCAGCCGCCGGGGACGGCTTTCACCGTGATGGTCTTCATCGTCCCGCTCCTCCACCACACGCGTCGTACTTTCGCGCGACTTGGGGGTCTACTAGACGAGTTTGACGACAATTGTGCCCTTGCGCGACCGGCGCAGGGTTAAATCTAGGTGATCGGCGGCCCCGCGGGCGGGGCCGCCGTCACTCTGCTCAGCGCTCGGGCGCCGCCATCACCGGCAGCGTCTCGGCCACCGTCTTCATCGCCGCGTGCTGATCGGCCGGCAGCGGGATCAGGCCGCGCTCCAGCAGATAGCCGCCCTTGCCCGTCGCCGCGTCGGAGACAAAGGCCGCGACGTACTCGCGCAGCCCCGGCGTGACGCCGATATTGCCCTTCTTGACGTAGATGTAGAGCGAACGCGCCAGCGGATAGGACCCGTCGGCGATCGTCTCGTGGGTCGGCTTGACGCCGTTGATCGTCGCCGGCTTCACCTGGTCGGCGTTGTTCTCGAGGAACGAATAGCCGAAGACGCCCAGCGAGCCCGGAGTCTTGGTCAGGGTCTGGACGATGGCGTTGTCGTTCTCGCCGGAGTCGGTCCAGGCGCCGTCGCTGCGGATCGTGTGGGCCCGGGCGGTGAACGCCTCGGAATCGGACTTCTTCAGCTCGGCGAGCTGCGGGATCTTCACCGCGCCCCCTTCCATGCCCAGTTCGACGAAGGCGTCGCGGGTGCCCGAGGTCGGCGGCGGGCCGTAGACCTGTATCCGTTCGGCCGGCAGGGTCTTGTCGACGTCCGCCCAGGTCTTGTTCGGGTTCGGCGCGAAGCCTTCGCCGGTCGGCAGGTCGGCGGCCAGGGCGCGGAAGATCTCCTCCTCGCTCAGGTCATAGGTCGCGCCGTTCAGGGCGTTGGCGATGACGATGCCGTCGAAGCCGATCTTGATCTCGACCACGTCGTTCACGCCGTTCGCGGCGCAGGCCTCGAACTCGGACTTCTTCATCGGCCGCGAGGCGTTGGCGATGTCGGGATAGGAAGAGCCGGTGCCCGAGCAGAACAGCTTGATGCCGCCGCCGGTGCCCAGCGATTCCACCTTGGCCGGGGAGCCGCCGGTGGTGCGCGCGACGTTCTCAGCCACCCGCGTGGCGAACGGGAACACCGTCGAAGACCCGGCCGCCCAGACCTGTTGCCGCGGACCGCCCGCCGCGCCGCCGCCTGCGCCGCCCGCGCCGCCGGCGTTCTGGCCGCACCCGGCCAGCAACGCGGCCGCGGCCGCAAATCCGATCCATGCCCTCATGTGCCTAGCTCCAAGTTCCTTCTGGCGAGCGCCGGCTCGATGAGCCGAATTGCTCCTACGTCGGACGGTCTCATAAACGCGACCGTTGACAGGTTTGCGACGCTTGGACGCGCGTCAACTCCCTCTGGGGCCGAACAGGTCGGCGTAGGTCTGGCGCAGGATGTTCTTCTGCACCTTGCCCATGGTGTTGCGGGGCAGCTCGCGGACGAAGACCACGCGCTTGGGCGCCTTGAAGGCCGCCAGCTTCTCGCGGGCCGCCGCGATCACCGCGGCTTCCTCGCCCTGGCCGGCGATCACGGCCACCACCGCCTCGCCGAAATCCGGGTGCGGCGCGCCGATCACGGCGCTTTCCTCCACCCCCGCCAGCTCGTCGAGCACCAGCTCGACCTCCTTGGGATAGACGTTGTAGCCGCCGGAGATGATCAGGTCCTTGGCCCGGCCCGAAATCCAGACCCGCCCGTCCGGGTCCACCCGGCCCACGTCGCCGGTGATGAACCAGCCGTCCGCCGTGAATTCCTCGGCGGTCTTCTCGGGCATCCGCCAGTAGCCGGAGAAGACGCTGGGCCCCCGGATTTCGATGACGCCGGCATCCTCCCCGCCGCCGATGCGAAGGCCGACGCCGGGGAGCGGAAAGCCGACGCTGCCGGCCACCCGCTCGCCATCCAGCGGATTGGTGGTGATGATCGCCGCCTCGCTCATCCCATAGCGTTCCAGGATGCGTTGGCCGGTGCGCGCCTCGAAGTCCTCGAAGGTGGATTCCAGCAGCGGCGCCGAGCCGCTGATGAACAGGCGCATATGCGCGGCCGCCTCGCGCGTGAAACCCGGATGAGCCAGCAGGCGCACATAGAAGGTGGGCACCCCCATCATCACCGTGGCCCTGGGCAGGGCCGCCAGCACCTGGGCCTCGTCGAACCTGTCGAGCCACAGCATCGGTCCGCCTGACAGGAGGGCGCAGTGCAGCGCCACGAACAGCCCATGGACGTGGAAGATCGGCAACGCGTGCAGCAGCACGTCGTCCGGCGTGAACCCCCAGGCCGCGTGCAGCGCCAGGGCGTTGGCGGCGAGGTTGCCGTGGCTGAGCATGGCGCCCTTGGAGCGGCCGGTGGTGCCCGAGGTGTAGAGGATCGCCGCCAGGTCCGACGCCGCGCGCGGAACCACCTCGTCCAGCGGCTCCAGGTCCTGCGCCTCCGCCGCCAGGGCGGCCGCGTCCCTGACGAACAGCGCCGGCTCGGCGTCGTCGAGGAAGTACTGGATCTCGGCCGCCGTATAGGCCGTGTTCAGCGGCAGGAACGCCGCGCCGACCTTCAGGGTGGCGAGCCAGAGCATCACCATCTGCGGGCTCTTGGGCGCCTGCACCGCGATGCGGTCGCCGGTCCGCACGCCCTTGGCCCGCAAGAGCGCCGCCAGCCGCCCCGCCCCCGCCTCCAGCTCGCCGTAGCTGACGGCGCCGCCGTCCGGCGTCAGGAAGCAGGGCTTCGCCCGATCCTGCGGGAAGCGCGAGGCGAACAGCGAGAAGAGGTTCTCTGACATGAGCCCATCCATAGACGCGGCGGTCGCCTTCGTCGCCCCGTCTTGCGCGGATTCGCCGGACCGCGCAGCGCGCCCGGTTTTCCACGCCGGATCAGTCATTTCGCCGGGGTCAAGCTGAGCCGCAATAACTAAAACGTGCGGCGAACTCCCGGCCGCGCGGCCCGGTTTCTTTGCGCAGGAGGGCGTCTGCCTCCGCCTGTGCTTTCACCCGTAGAACCGATCCCTGGGAGGGCTGTATGACCCGTATTCTTCTTGCGACCGCATCGGCGCTTGTCCTGGCCGCCGGCGGTTCGGCCGCTTGGGCTCAAGTGACGACCGACAACACCACCACCGACAACGGCGGCACGGCGACGATCACCGCCACCGACAGCTCCGGCTCCGGCAACACCGACAGTTCCAACTCCGGGAACACCGACAGCTCGAACTCCGGCAACTCGTTCAGCGTCGCCGATTCCGGCAACGACAACTCCGACAACTCCGACAATTCGGACAATTCCGACAACTCCGACAATTCGAACCAGGGCAACGACTACTCCGACAACTCGGACAACTCGGACAATTCCGACAACTCGACCACGACGAACACGACGACGGCCAGCCTGTCGCTGCAGTTCCTCAACGGTGCGGTCACCGGCGCGCCGGTGACGGCCGAAGGCGGCGACACCCAGGGCGGGCGCGTGCGGACGGGCGACATCGCGGCGGACGGCGGGTCCTATTCCGGCTTCGCCGGCATCCAGACCTCCAGCAACAACACGGGCCTGAGCTCGCTGAACCAGTCGGCCACGGCCCTTTCGGCCAACGCCAACATCAGCTTCGGCTCCCCGGCGGCGGCGCCGTAGGCCTGGGGTGCGGGGCCGGTCGGGCCGGCCCCGCCCTCGACCCCAGGGGTCCACGGTCGGGCAAGGTCGGAGGTTCGACATGAGAAGCCGATCATGGTGCGCAGCTCTGGCGGCCGCGGCCGCCGCGGCGGCGTTCGCCACCGGGCATGCGGCCGAGGCCCCGCCCGAGCCGGCGGCGCCGGCGTCCGCACCGTCGCCGTCCCCTCCGCCGACGCTCAGCCCCGCGGATCTCGAGGCCGAGACGGCCGGCGACGTCAACGTGATGTCGAGCCAGCAGCTCACCGCGACCAACAGCGGCAATTCGATCACCGCCGACACGGTCCAGTCCGGGGACATCGCCCTTACCGACAGCGCCTTCAGCGGCTTCAGCGGCGTCGGCAACTTCGTCTTCAACACAGGCGCGAACAACAACCTGCAAGGGGTCGTGAGCGTCAACATCGTGGGCTCGCCCGGCCTCTAGTCATGCGCCCCCTCGCGTACCTTTCGCCCGCGCTCGTGCTCGCGGCCCTGGCCGGCTTCTCCGCCCCGGCCGCGGCTCAGGTCGCCCTGGCCCAGGGCGGCGAGCTCTACGCGGTGCCGGTGACGAGCCTGCGCGACATCCCGTTCCGCACGGTGGTGCGCCAGCAGTACGACTACAGCTGCGGCTCTGCGGCCCTGGCCACCCTGCTGCACCATCACTACGGCCTGCCGGTCGGCGAGGCGGAGGTGTTCCAGACGATGTACGCGGCGGGCGACCAGTCCCGCATCCGAAAGGTCGGCTTCTCGCTCCTGGACATGAAGCGCTACCTGGAGGCGCGCGGCTATCCGGCCGACGGCTACAAGCTCACCTACGACCAGCTCCTGGCCCTGCGCGCGCCGGCCATCACCATCATCCAGGTCAAGACCTACCGCCACTTCGTGGTCATCAAGGGGGTGCGCCCCGACGAGGTGCTGGTCGGCGATCCGGCCGAAGGCCTTCGCACCTACCCTCGCGCGGAGTTCGAGAAGGTCTGGCAGGGCGTCGTCTTCCTGATCCGCGACGCCGCGGCGGTCTACAACGCCGAGGCCGAGTGGCGCCGCAACGCAGCGCCCCTGGACGCGCCGATGAGCGACGAGTCCCTGTCCGACTTCACCCGCCAGCTCCCCGTCATCAACCAGATCACGCCGGTGTTCTCCCTCAACGAGGTGCTCCGGTGAACCGCCTCGCGCCGACGCTGGCCGCGGGCCTTGTCCTCGCCCTCGGCGCGCCCGCCGCCGCCGAGCCCTTCGGACGGGTCGAGGCCGCCGCCCCCCTGGGCGAGGCGGCGCTCGACCAGCAGCGCGGGGGCCTGCGCACCCCCGACGGGCTGGAGTTCGGCTTCGGCGCGGTGGTGCGCACCTTCGTCGATGGCGCCATGGCGCTGGAGACCCACGTGACCTGGACCGACCAGGGTCCGGTGGAGATGTCCGGTCTCGGCGCCGCGCCCCAGGCCCTCGCCCTCCCCGGCGGCGCCGAGGCCTGGCGCGGCCTGGTGCTGCCGGGGGACGGCGGCGCCACCACGATCCTGCACAAGCTGGACGACGGCCAGGTGCGCAACGTGATCCTGAACACGGCGAACAACCGCGACATCCGCCAGGAGACCGAGGTGACCCTGAACGTGCCGGCCCTCGACGAGGTCCAGCGCCAGGCGCTCTCGGCCCAGACGGCCATGCGCCTGGACGAGGCCATGGCCGACGCCCTCAGCCACGCCGCCCGCTGACCGCCGGTTCGGCCGGCCGGCGTCTCAGTAGATCAGCGGCGCGCGCACGACGAAGCGCACGTCCGGCGCGTCGCTGGTGACGCCGAACTCGAAGTTGGCGCTGAGGGTGCGCATCTCGTTCAGCCGGTACGACAGCCCCATCAGCATCGAGCCCACCTGGATGCTGTTGGATTCCTGGAGCACGCCGTCGATCTCGGTCTTGGTCGGGAAGACGTAGTTGTGGCTGTAGCCCAGGGACACGGAGAACTTCGGATTGAGCGCCAGGCCGAAGCCCAGGTTGGCGCTGATGGAGTCGCCCGGATCCACCCGCCCGACGAACACCTTGCCCAGGGTCTTGTCGACGTCGTCGGCGATGTTGTGGTTGTAGCCCAGCCCCGCGTAGATCACCGCCGGATCGGTCGGGTAGAGCATGGTCAGGCCCGCTTCGGCGCCCCAGAACCCCGAGCCGCGCGCCAGGTCCTCGGCGATGCCGAACTCGTCATAGGTGACGTCGTAGGGCCCCTTGCCGGTCGGCGGCTTGGCGCGCACCGCGCCGATGAAGATCGGCGCGCCGTCGGCGCCGGTGTTGAGCTGGTAGCGCAGGGCCAGTTCGATGTCCCCCAGCCCCGCCCCCTGCACGTCCTGCGAGCGGGCGATGGCGTCGTTCTGCTGGCGCACCGTCGTCAGCCGGTCGCTGCGGTAGACGTAGGGAACGCGCGCCTCCAGCTCCAGGCGGTTGGTCAGGCCGTAGCGGCCGGACAGGGTGAAGACCCCGGAGTTGCGGTCGGCGTCGCCGGCCTCCAGCACCCCGAGCTGCACGCCCGGCACGATCTCGACCCCCCGATAGACCAGCCTGTTGGAACTGGTGCGGCTGTACTCGATGATCGGCTCCAGCAGCACCTGGCCCCTGGGGGTCAGCACGCCCGCCTGCTCGGGCATGGCCGCCGCCTGGCGCACCGGGCTTTCTTCGGGCGGCGCTTCGCCGACATGGCGCGGCGCGGGATTGAGGTCGCCGATGCTCAGGTCGGCCATCAGCAGGCGCTCGGCGCCCCGGCCGGACCCGCCCGCGCGCGCCGGACCGGGCGTCGTCTCCCGGGCCAGCAGCCGGTCGGGCCCCAGGCCCGTCAGGACCGCCCGAGACACCGCGCCGCCGGCGCGCTGGTCGTCCAGCGGCTCGGCCTGCAGCGCATGGATCGTGCGCTGCTGTTCGGCGATGACGGCTTCCTGTTCGCGCAGCCGCCGCTCCTGGGCGGCCATCCGCGCCTCGACCGCCCGCAGCCGCTGCTCCAGCTCCTGGGCGTCCTGGGCGCGGACGGGGCCCGAGGCGCCGGCGGCGGCCAGGACGGCGAGAGCGGCGGCGCCGAGGCCGCGCCCCCGTGCTCGATGCCAACGCCGCCAGATCTGCATTGAGGACCTCCGGGACCCGTTCGCAGCACCGCCCGCCCGATCGGCGGGCCTCGTTCAGGCGCAGAGATCCCTTCGCACGTCCGCATCGTCCGTCGGCCGGACGCGGCGGCCGGAGGCGTGCAGGTCGAAATCGACGATCTGGGCCAGCCGGCCGCGGGCGCGGTTGACCCGGCTCTTCATGGTGCCGACGGCGCAGCCGCAGATCTCGGCGGCCTCCTGGTAGCTCAGCCCCGAGGAGACCACGAGCAGCAGCGCGTCGCGGGAGTCCGGGCTGAGCTGATCGAGCGCCCGCAGCAGTTCGGCGTACTGGACCCGCCACTCCTGGTCCGGGGTGCAGGACAGCGTCGCGGCCCAGCGGCCGTCGACGTCCTCCACCGTGTCCCGGCGCTTGGCGGCCTGGGTGTAGAAGGCGTTGCGCACGATACGGTAGAGCCAGGCGCGCAGGTTGGTTCCCATCTGGTAGCCGTCGCGGAACCGCCAGGCGCGCACCAGGGCGTCCTGCACGATGTCGTCGGCTTCCGCACTGGAGCCGGACAGGCTCATCGCGTAGGCGCGAAGCCGCGGGATCAGCGCCACCACTTGATCTTGGAACAGGTCTTTCATCGACCACACCCTTGAGCGCAGCGGGCGTTCTTGTGCGCCCACTCTTTTTTCAGCCGCGCCGCCGCCCCCTGTTCACGGACGACCCATCGCCGATGGTTCGAAGTCACCCCCGGCCATGAAGTAGCTCGACTCTAGATTCGGCGGAGTCACCCTTCAAGTCCGACTTTTTGAAATCTTCACATCAATCCAAAGACATCATTGGAAAACGGATGTCGCAGTTGAACTTGCGACTGGTTTACTTCGCCTGCGGGCGCCGCAAAGCGGAACTGCGCCGGCTGAAGGCGACGGGCGCGGCCGCCGAAGGCACACGTTCTGCGTGCGTCACGAAACATTAGGCATGAAGATTCACCGGGCGGCAGCAACTGGTCCGCATGCTGTCCTGGGATTTCCGGGATCTGAGCGCAGCAACCTATGAGCAGGCAGTGGCTAGACGGCGCGTTCGCGCGCCTTCCGTTGCTCGGTTACCGCAGCAAGCTGCTGGCGGTGGCCGCGACGGCGGCCGCCTTCCCGATCGCCGTGCTGTTCGCCCTGGCGCGCGCGGCGCCGCAGCTCGCGCTCGGGCCGATCGTGGTCTGCGCATTGGCCGCCGCGGGGCTGGCGCTCCTGGTGCTGGCCCACCTGCTGCGCCCCGTCGCCGTCACCGCCGCCGCCCTGCGCGGCTGCGCCGGCGAGGACGAGGACGCCGATGCGCCCCGGCGGCGGGATGAAGCCGGGCGCATGATGCACGACGCCCAGCGCCTGGCCGCCCAACTGAACGCCCTGCGCCATCGCCTCGGCAACCGCCACGGCGTCAGCGGCCTTCCCACCCGCGAGCCCTTCTTCGCCGAAGTCGCCGACGACATGGCCGCCCATGTGGATCCGGTGGTGATGGGCGTGATCCGCTTCGTCGACTACGACCGCCTGGCGGCCTTCGACCAGGCCGCCGCCGACCGCGCCCTGGCCGCCTTCGCCCGGCGCCTGGAGAGCGCCGTGGCGCGCAGCCGGCCCCTGGCCCAGGTCGACCGCGACTGCTTCGCCGTCTGGTTCCGCGGCGCGGTCTCCTCGGAGACGGCGGCGGGCGAGCTGCAGGCGATGTCCTACGTCCTCCAGCAGGAGCTGGGCGACGGCGAACTCAAGCTGACGCCGCAGGTGGGCCTGGGCGCGGCCGTCTACCCCCGCGACGGCGGCGAACCGCACACCCTGATGACCCGCGCGATCGCCGCCCTGCCCAAGGCCGAGAAGGCCACCTCGGGCAAGCTCGCCTTCTTCTCCGCCCAGTCCACCGCCGAGGCGCGCGAGCGCTTCGCCCTGGAGCAGGACCTGCGCCAGGCCATCCGCCGCGAGCAGTTCCTGCTGCACTTCCAGCCCGTCGTCGACCTGGCGAGCGGCCGGGTCCGCGGCGCCGAGGCGCTTCTGCGCTGGCGCCATCCGGAACTGGGCTTCGTGCCGCCCTCCCACTTCATCCCGGTGCTCGAGCAGTCCTCGATGATGGACGAAGTCGGACTGTGGGTGCTGAACTCGGCCTGCCGCGAGGCCCGCGCCTGGAAGGACCAGGGCCTCGAGGATCTGAAGATGGCGGTGAACCTGTCGGCCCGGCAGTTCCATGATCCGGCGCTCAACGCCATGATCCTGCGCACCCTGGACCGCCACGGCCTGACGCCCGAGGCCCTGGAGCTGGAGCTCACCGAGACCGCCGCCATGGAGGACGCCGAGCGCACCCGCCGCCTGTTCGGCGACCTGCGCGGCCTGGGCGTCAGCGTGGCCATCGACGATTTCGGTGCGGGCTACTCCAGTCTGAGCTATCTGAAGAACCTGCCCTTCACCAAGTTGAAGATCGACCGCGAGTTCGTGACCCAGATTGACCAGCGCGCCGACAGCCGGGCCATCTGCAAGGCCCTGGTTGAGCTGGGCCGCGGCCTCGACATCGCGGTGCTGGCGGAAGGCGTCGAAACGCGCGATGAGGTGGAGACGCTCCGCAATCTCGGCTGCCAGATGTTCCAAGGCTACTATTTCGCCCGTCCCTTGCCCGCCGAGGGCTTCGTCCGGCTGGTCAACGACCCCGACTGGCTGATGCTGCTCGCCTCCCCGGTGCATCGCGAGCGCGCGGACCTGAGCCGGCGCGTGGCCGGATGACCCGCGCTGGCGGCATCCTGAACGTGCGAGGCTTCACCGCGGCCCTGCTGCTGGCCGCGACGCTGACGCTCGGCGCCTGCGCGACGGCCCCCAAGGCGCCGCCGCCCGCGCCGGCCGCCCCGGCGCCGCTGCGCGCCACCCCCGGCCTGACGGTGCAGCAACGCATCGAGAAGGTGGTCGAACTGCTCGGCCAGGGCGACGAGGCCCAGGCCAAGGTGGAGCTTCTGCAGGCCCTCGAGGACGAGCCGGGGCATCCCGCCGCCCGCAGCCTGCTGGGCCAGATCGAGGTCGACCCCAAGACCCTACTGGGGGAGAAGCACTACACCTATGTCGTCAAGCCGGGGGACACGATCTCCGGCCTCGCCGACCGCCTGCTCGGCGACCGGCTGATGTTCTACGCCCTGGCCCGCTACAACGGCATGACCAAGCCTGAGGAGCTGACCGCCGGCCAGGAGCTGATGATCCCCGGCTCGGAAAAGAAGGCCGCCCCGCCCGCGCCCCTGCGCAAGACCCTGCCGGCCCCGCCGCCCAAGGTCGCCGCGCCCCCCTCGCCCACCTCCGACAAGGTCAACGCCAAGGCCCGCGCGCGGGTCCTGCGCAGCAAGGCCCTGCAGAACATGAACAGCGGCGCCATCGACACCGCCGTGGCCCTGCTTCGCGAGGCGCTTCAGCTCGACCCGGAAAACTTCCTGATTCAGAACGACATGGCCCGGGCGCTTCGCATCCAGGCGGCCCTGCGCGCGCGTCCCTGACGCTTCGCGCGGATTTCCCGGTCCGGCGCTCGTCTTCCCTTAACCTCGGCGGTCTAGCCTGAGGCGATCGGTCGCATCGGCCGAGGCCCACGTCGCCAGGATCCGACAGGAGGACAGGCTGTGCTGAAACTGGTCGGCCGCTACGAGCTGCAGGAGCGCATCGGCGAAGGCGCGATGGCCGACGTCTATCGCGCCTACGACCCCAGCATCAATCGCGTCCTGGCCATCAAGGTGCTGAAGGGCGAATTCCGCCAGAACGCCGAGTGCGCGGCTCGCTTCCTGCGCGAGGCCAAGGCCGCCGGCGCCCTGTCGCACCCCAACATCGTGACGATCTACGACGTCGGCGAGGCCGACGGCTATCCCTACATCGTCATGGAGATGCTCGAGGGCGAGCCCCTCGACCAGGTGATCGCCCAGGGCCGCTCGCTGCCGGCGGACGACGTGATGTCGATCGGCGTCCAGCTGGGCGAGGCCCTGCACTACGCCCACGGCCAGGGCGTGATCCACCGGGACATCAAGCCGTCCAACATCGTCGTCGGCAAGGACGGCCGCACCATCAAGATCCTCGACTTCGGCATCGCCCGGGTGACCGAGGCCGACAGCCTGCGGTTCGAGGCCGAGACCCTGAAGACCCAGGTCGGCCAGGTGATCGGCACGCCCCGCTACATGAGCCCCGAGCAGGCCCTCGGCGGCGAGATCGACGGCCGCTCGGACCTGTTCTCGGTCGGCGTCGTCCTCTACGAACTGGCGACCGGCTGCAAGGCCTTCTCCGCCTCCAACGCCGGGGCCCTGGCCCTGCAGATCGCCCAGCAGGACCCCGCCCCCATCGACGCCCTCGCCCCGGACACGCCGCGCGGGCTGCAGTACATCGTCGAAAAGCTGCTGGCCAAGCGCGCCGACCGCCGGTTCGCCGACGGCGCCCAGCTCGCCGAAGCCCTTCGCCGGGAGCTGTCGGCCTACGGCGCGGTGCTGGACGAGGCCGAGACCAGGGGCCGGGCGCTGCCGCTGCAGCTCCGCGTCACCCTGGTGATGGCCACCATCACCGCCCTGGTGCTGTTCTTCAGCGTCGGCGGCGTGCTGAAGCGCCAGGACCAGGCGATGCAGCGGATGGCCCTGACCTCCGGCACGGCGATCACGTCCTTCGTGGCCAGCAACGCCTCCCTTCGCGCGGTGGAGAACGCCGCCCTGCCGCCGGGCGAGCGCGACTGGCTGCCGGTCGAGGCCTTCATCGCCGCCGCCTCCAGCGACCCCAACGTCCAGCAGCTCACCGTGGTCGACGCGGACGGCGTGATCCGCGCCGCCACCGACCCAGCCGAGGTGGGCCAGTACTACCGCGCCCCGACCGCCGAACAGGTGGTCGAGACCGACGGCGACCTGAAGGTCACCCGCACCCACGACGCCAAGGGGGCCGAGGGCTTCCGCTTCGTGCGCCCGATCACCTACGCCGGCCGCGCCTTCGGCCTCGTCGACGTCAGCGTCAGCAAGGCCGAGCTGACCGAGGCCGCGCGGCTGTCGCGCCTGCTTCTGATCGGGCTGGGCCTCGTCACCCTGGGCGCCGTCATCGCGGTGAGCTTCACCATGGCGCGGCTGCTCACCCTTCCGATCCGGCGGCTCAAGGCCGCCCTGGCCGACGCCGCGGACGGCGACCTCGACTTCCGCATCTCCCACCAGCGCAAGGACGAGTTCGGCGAACTGTTCGACGGCTTCAACCGCTTCGCCGCCTCCATGCAGGAGCGGCTGGAAGCGGCCGAGGCCCGAACGCGCGAGCTTCCCTTGGATGCGCCGGCGCGGAGCATCGCCCCGCGCAGGTCCGCGACGGCGGCGGCCCATGACCCGTTCGCCGCCCCCGACGACGACCTGGACAGCACCCGCCTCGACAGCGCCCGCCTGGACTCCGGCCCGCAAGCGGCGCTCGCCGCCTCCCGCTGAGGACTCCCCATGGTCACGCTCCGGCTTTTCCATCAGTCCGACCCGTTCCACCAGATCGAGTCGCGCATCCTCTCCGATGGCGAGCTGACGATCGGCCGCGACGCCGCCGCCGACTGGGTCATCCCCGATCCGGAGCGCTCGGTCTCGCGGGTGCACTGCGTCCTGGCGCGCAAGGACGGCCGGCTGTCCCTGCGCGACACCAGCTCCAACGGCGTGTTCGTGGGCGCCGACCGGCGCCGCCTTCAGCCCCTTGAGCCCGCGCCCATCGACGAGGGCGAGACGTTCCGCCTGGGCGGCTACCTGATCGTCATCGACAGCGGTTCGGACCAGCGCGCCGGCTTCGACGCGCCCTTCAGCCAGCCCATGCTGAAGCCGATGTCGGTGACCGGCGACGTGCTGGCGGTGCCGAGCGACTGGGCCTCGGCCGAGGTCCACGCCCCAGACGCCGGCCGCCCCCCCACCGACGGCTCGCTGCTGGAGGCGTTCTGCGAGGGCGCCAGGCTCGACGCCTCGGCCTTCTCCGGCGAGGACCCGGCCCAGGTGATGCGACGGCTTGGCGCGGTCTACCAGCAGATGGTGCTCGGCCTGTCGGACCTGATGAGCGAGCGCACCACGCTCAAGACCGAATACCGTATGACCCGCACCACCGTTCGGGCCGAGGGCAACAATCCCTTCAAGTGGGCTCCCGCCCACCGGGTGGCGGTGGACCTGCTGCGCGCGCGCGACGACGGCTTCCTCTCCGGGCCTGCGGCGGCCAGGGCCAGCTTCGAGGACCTGAAGAAGCACCTGCTGTGCATTCTCGCCGGCCTGCGCGCCGCCCTGGGCGAGACGCTGGAGAGCCTGGACCCCGCCGCCATCGAGGAACAGCTCAAGGGTCGCTCCTTCGTGCTGCAGGGGCGCGCCGCGGCCGCCTGGGCCGAGTACCAGAGGCTCTACGCCGACGTCCGCCGCCAGGCCGACGACGATCCGGACGGGCCGGTCAGCCGCGCCTTCCGCGCCGCCTACGAGCGCCAGCTCCAGGAGCTTGACGCCCTGGGCCCCGTCCCGTGACGGCCCTGTCAGCCATGCGCGCACCGCCTGCCGACGTCACGCCCATTCCGCAGTCCCGCAGGCACGGCCTGGGCCTGCGTTCGGTCGCCCGGACCCATGCCGGGACCGTGCGCACCCTCAACGAGGATCGCTACATCGAGCGGCCCGACGTGCGGCTCTGGGCCGTGGCCGACGGCATGGGCGGGCACGAGGCCGGCGACGTGGCCGCCGCCCTGATCGTCGAGACCCTGGCCGAGGTCGCCGCGCCGACCTCCGGCTACGGCTTCCTGAACGGGGTGTGCGACCGCCTGCAGGCGGTCAACCGCGAGCTCGTCGAGCGCGCCGCCGCCCTCGCCTACGGCTCCCTGATCGGCTCCACGGTCGTGGCGCTGCTGGCCTACGACGACCACTACGCCTGCGTCTGGGCCGGCGACAGCCGCATCTATCTTCTGCGCGACGGCGCGCTCGAGCGCCTGACCCGCGACCACAGCGTCGTCCAGGAGATGGTCGACAGCGGCGTGATCCGCGCCGAGGAGGCCCAGGGCCACAGCCGCTCCAACATCGTCACCCGCGCGGTCGGCGCAGGCGAGCCGCTCGAGCTGGACGTGCGCCATGCCGCGATCCTGCCCGGCGACGTCTTCCTTCTGTGCTCCGACGGCCTGACCGGCGCGGTGAGCGACGAGGAGATCCGGCGCATCCTGGCGGCCATGCCGCTGGAGCGCGCCGCCGACGGGCTTCTGGCCCTCAGCCTGGACCGCGGCGCCCGCGACAACGTCACCCTGGTGCTGGTCGCCGCCGAGGCCTGAACCGCCAGATCGCGCCTGGGCGGGGGGCGCATGCGCTGCTAATCGGGTCGCGTCCCTGCCGCGATCGAGAGCGCCATGTCCCAGCACGTCGTCCCCGCCCGCCTGAACCGCTCGCAGCTCGCCGTGCCCGGCTCCTCGCCGCGGTTCATCGAAAAGGCCGCGACCAGCGCCGCCGACGTCGTGTTCCTCGACCTGGAGGACGCCGTCGCGCCCCCCGACAAGGAAGCCGCGCGCAGGACCGTGATCGCCGCCGCCCGCGACGTGGACTGGGGCGACAAGACCCTGTCGGTGCGGATCAACGCCCTCGACACCCCCTTCATGTACCGCGACCTGATCGAAGTGGCCGAAGGCGCGGGCGAACGTCTGGACCTGATCCTGGTCCCCAAGGTCAACAGCGCGGCCGACGTGCACCTGCTGGACGTGCTGCTCACCCAGATCGAGGCCGCCGTCGGCCGCAGGAAGCGCTTCGGCCTGGAGCTGCAGATCGAAACCGCCGAGGGCCTGGTCAACGCCGAGGCCATCGCCCGCGCCAGCCCCCGGGTCGAGAGCCTGCACTTCGGGCCCGGAGACTTCGCCGCCTCGGTCGGCGCGCGCACCACCTCGATCGGCGGGGCCGTGCCGGACTATTCGATGCTGGGCGAGCCGGACGTGAACGGCCTGCGCGCCCTCTACATGGGCGATCCCTGGCACTATGTCCTCGCCCGCATCGTGGTCGCCTGCCGGGCCGCGGGCGTGCGGCCCATCGACGGCCCCTACGCCGACTTCAAGGATCCGCTCGGCCTGGAATGGAGCGCCCGCCGCGCCGCCGCGCTCGGATTCGACGGCAAGTGGGCGATCCACCCGACGCAGATCGAGGCGCTGAACGAGGCCTTCAGCCCCCGCCCGGACGAAGTGGAGCGGGCCCACCGCATCCTCGCCGCTCTCGCCGAGGCCGAGACCGCCGGCCGCGGCGCGGTGGTGCTGGACGGCAAGATGATCGACGCCGCCTCCATCCGCCAGGCGCAGATGATGGTGGAGAAGGCCCGCCGGGTCGGCGGCGCCTGACTTCGCCAGGCGCCGCAACGTCATCATTCTCCAAGCCCGATAAGCGCTTGCGCGACGTGACGGCAGGACTCCAAAGTTCGTGACCACGACACCGGCCCGTCCGCCCCAGCGGCGGAGAGAGCGCCGGACGGGAGGAGACGCGAGCCAAGGAGGCGCTGCCGCGTGCAGACCTTTGACCTGATCATCGTGGGCGGCGGCATCGGCGGCTCGGCGCTGGCGGCCGTGATGGCGCGGGCGGGCAAGTCGGTCCTGCTGCTGGAGCAGACCGAGGTCTATGTCGACAAGGTCCGCGGCGAGTGGATCGCGCCCTGGGGCGTGGCCGAGGTCCAGCGCCTGGGGCTCTACGACCTCCTGATGGGCGCCGGCGGACATCACCTGACCCGCCACATCACCTATGACGAGACCCTGCCGCCCGAGGCGGCCGAGGCCGCTCCCCTGCCGCTGGGCATCTTCAAGGAAGGCGTGCCCGGCCCCCTGTGCCTGCGCCACCCGATCCATTGCCAGACCCTGTTCGACGCCGCCGCCCAGGCCGGGGCGAGCGCCCTGCGCGGGGTTCAGGTGTCCGAGGTCCGCGGCGGCGAACGGCCGGGGGTGACCTACCAGCACGGCGGCCGCACCCATCAGGCGCAGGCGTCTCTCGTCGTCGGGGCCGACGGCCGCACCTCCCAGGTGCGCGAGGCCGCCGGCGTCAAGCTGCACCAGGACAAGCCGCACCACTGGTTCGCCGGCCTCCTCGTGGAGGGCGCAGAGGGCTGGGCCGACGATCTGCAGGCGATCGGCACCGAGGGCGACTTCGGCTTCCTGGCCTTCCCCCAGGGCCAGGGCCGCGTGCGCGTCTACGGCGGCTATCCGCTGGAGCAGGCGCAGCGCTTCAAGGGGCCGGACGGCCCGCGCCGGTTCCTGGACGCCTTTTCCATGGCCTGCAGCCCGCCCAACCGGCACCTGGTGGCCGGCCGCCCCGCCGGGCCGCTGTTCAGCTACTTCAACGCCGACGCCTGGACCGACGAGCCGTTCGCGCCGGGGATCGTGCTGGTCGGCGACGCGGCCGGCTGGAACGACCCGATCCTGGGCCTGGGGCTGTCGATCACCTATCGCGACGTGCGGATCGTCTCCGAACTCCTGAAGGGCGAGGACGACTGGAGCGCCCTGTCCTTCGCGCCCTACGCCGAGGAGCGCGCCGAGCGGATGCGGCGGCTGAGGTTCGTGGCCAAGCTGCAGGCGACCATCGACATGGAGTTCGGCGAACGGGCCCAGGCCCGCCGCCGGGACCTCTTCGAACGGTCCGCCGCCGACCCGTCCCTGAAGGCCGCCGCCTTCGCCGTGATGGCCGGGCCCGAGACCCTGCCGCCGGACATGTTCACCGAGGAGCACCGCGCCCGCGTCCTGGGCGCCTGAGGAGCCCATGAGCGCCATCGACATCGCCGACTACAACGCCCGCTGGCTGAAGGCCTGGACCGACAAGGACGTGGACGGACTGTGCGCCTTCTACGCCCCCGACTGCGTCTACAAGGACCCCCAGACCGCCGCGGGTCTGACCGGCCAGGAGGCCCTGCGCGCCTACCTCACCGGCCTGTTCGCCGCCACGCCGCCCATCACCTACACCCCCGACGAGGTCTGGCCGATCCCCGGCGGCTTCTGCGGGCGCTGGTACTGCGAGGTGGGCGGCGGCGGCGGCCGGCTGCGCGGCTTCGACCTCGTGATCCTCGACGGCGACCGCATCGCCCTGAACGAGGTCTACGTGCACCAGATGCCCGCATGAGCCGCCCCGACATCCGCAGGCCCGGCGCGATCGACGCGCGCTGGCTCACCGAGGTGCTGCAGGCGGCCGGCGTCGACGCGGTGGTGAAGGGCTTCAGCGCCGGGAACGTCGGCTCGGGCCAGATCGGCGAAAGCGTGCGCTTCAAGCTCGACTACGAACGCGCGGGCGAGGATGCGCCGGCCTCGATGGTCGGCAAGTTCCCCTCCCCTGGCGAGGAGAGCCGCGCGACCGGGGTAATGCTCGGCAACTACATCCGCGAGGTGCGCTTCTACCAGCAGCTCGCCCCGACGGCCCTGATCCACACCCCTCGCTGCTACTTCACCGACGTCGACGAGGCGACCAGCGAGTTCGTCCTGATGATGGAGGACCTGGCGCCGGCCGAACAGGGCGACCAGCTCAAGGGGGTCAGCCTCGACCAGGCGCGGCTGGTCACGCTCGAGGCCGCCAAGCTGCACGCCTCGCACTGGGGCGACGACGGCCTCGACGAGCTGCCGTGGGTGTCCGGCTCCAAGGCCGCGCCCTCCAGTCCGGTGAGCGGCGAGATGGTCGCCATGCTCTGGAAGGGCTTCTGCGACCGCTATGGCGAGCGCATGGAGCGCGACTGGATCGAGGTGGGCGAGCGGATGGCCGCGCGCTTCGAGGCGCTGGCCGAGATGCACGACGGTCCCCGCTGCCTCACGCACAACGACTTCCGGCCGGACAACATGATGTTCGCCAGCGCCCGCGGCGGCTATCCGGTGACGACCCTCGACTGGCAGAGCTACGCCTACGGCGCCGGGCCGACGGACCTGGCCTATTTCCTGGCCGGCGCCCTGCCCGCGGACGTGCGCCGGGCGGCCGAGCCCGAACTCCTGGGTCTCTACCACCGCGAGCTGACCGCCAGGGGCGTCGCCGGCTACTCCATGGACGACCTTCGCCGCCACTATGGCCAGGGCGCCTACCTTCTGTTCCTCACCGCCTTCTTCGCGGCCATGGTCGTCACCCGCACCGAGCGGGGCGACGCCATGTTCCTGCGCATGCTTGGCGGCGCGGCCGAGCACATGCTGGACCATGGCATGCTGGAGGCCCTGGCCTGACCCTCAGAACGTCCAGTTCAGCCGCACACTGACGAACCTCGGCCGGCCGTAGTATTCCTCGATCATGCCGATCCAGTCGGACAGGTCGAAGGTCTGCACCAGGTATTCCTCGTTGAAGAGGTTCTTCACCGACAGGCTGAGATTCCAATCGCCGTCCGTGGGGGTCCAGGTGGCCGAGGCGTTGGCGACGACATAGCCGTCCTCGGTGGTGGCCGGGGTCACGTCCAGGCTGAAATAGTGCTCGGACTGGTACTGGGCGTCCGCCTGCAGCGCCAGGGTCCCGGCCTCGCCGATCGGGAATTCGTACCGCGCCAGGCCGTTGATGTTCCACTTCGGCGTGTTCACCGAGGTCAGCGTCTGGCCCGGGAAGCCGATCACGTCGGTCACCTCCACGTCGGTGTAGCCGACGCCCAGGCGCAGATCCATGCCGGCCAGCGGCGAGCCCTCGATCTCGATCTCCCCGCCCTTGTTGACCGCCTGGGCGTTCACGGTGGCGCTGCCCAGGCCGCCGGGGAAGTTCGTATAGGCCTGATAGTTGGAGTAGTCGTAGTAGTAGAAGGCCGAGTTGATCCGCAGCGCGCCGGGGATCGCGTCCCACTTGGCCCCCACCTCGTAGGCGTCGAGGATCTCCGGGTCGTAGCTCAGGAGCTCCGGCGTCACGATCAGCGCCGAGGTGGGGTCGAACGGCGGCTGGCTGAAGCCCCCCGACTTCACCCCCCGGTTCCAGCTCACATAGGTCAGCAGGTCGGGCGTCGGCTTGTAGTTGAGCTGCAGCCGCCCGGCCCACAGCGAGTCCTCGCGTTTCTCCGGATCGAAGACGGTGTAGGTCGTCTCCACCACGGTGCGCGAGTCCAGGCCGCTGGTGGCGTTGGCGGCGAACAGCACGTCCTCGCGCCGCGAGACGAAGTCGCGGCTTTCCGAGATCCAGCGCGCCCCGGCGATCAGCGTCCACTTGTCGTTGAACTGATACTCGCCCTGGCCGAACACCGAGAACGACTTCGTCTCCGAGCTGGAGGGCGTGCGGTCGCCGTTGGCCGGAAGCTGGTCGACCGGCAGGCCGTAGAGGTCGGCGTAGTAGCCGGGCGCGATCCCGCCGGTGGAATCATCGCTGGACAGGTCCATGTAGTAGAGGCCCGCCACGAAGTTCAGCGCCCCGAAGGTGCGGCTGGCCCGCAGCTCCTGGGAGAACTGCTGGGCGTCGTTGGTCTGGTAGTATTCGTAGTAGCGCGTCGGCGTCGCGTCGGTGTCTTCGATGTAGTCGCGGAACACGGTCTGGTAATCGGTCAGCGAGACGAAGTCCCAGCCGCCGAACGCCCACTTGACCGTCCCGGTCACGCCGAACAGCTCGGAGATGTTGTGGCCGCGGGTGTTGTAGTCCCCCGCCCACACGTCGCCGTCGGTGTCGATGTAGCCGCCGAACAGGGGGTTCAGGGCTCCGGGCGTGGGCACGCCGCCCCCGTTCACCGCCGAGACGTATTCGAAGAATCCGGTGCGGATCTCCTGCCCTCCGCCGCGGATGTTGAACAGGACGCTGAAACTGTCGGTCGGTTCGGCCAGGATCTGCAGGCGCGCGCCGTAGTCATTGTTGTTGTTGAGTTTTTCTTCCGGGTGCTCGCGGTTGGTGATGTAGCCGGTGCTGGTGTGCACGCCGGCCGACAGCCGCGCCGACAGCCAGTCGTTGACCGGCATGTTGACGGCGCCCTGGATCACCAGGTCCGAATGCTCGCCGCCGGCGACGGCGCCGAAGCCGCCGAACTCCTGGCCCGGCTTGGCGGTGGTGTACTGCACCAGGCCGCCCGTGGCGTTGCGGCCGAACAGCGTCCCCTGCGGTCCGCGCAGGATCTCCACCTGGTCGATGTCGAACAGAAGGAAGCCCGTGCCCGACATCTGGCTGATGTAGACCTCGTCCACATAGACCGCGACCGGGCTCTCCACGTTGGTCGTCAGGTCGTTGTTGGCCACCCCCCGGATGGCGAAGGAGTAGTTGCCCTCCCCGTTCGGCTGCACCGAGACCACGCCGGGAGCGAAGGCCGCCACGTCCTGGGCGTTGGTGTAGCCCAGCGCCTGAAGCTGGTCCGCGCTCAGGGCGGTGATGGCGATCCCCACGTCCTGCAGGTCCTGCGCCCGCTTCTGGGCGGTGACGAAGATCTCCTCGACGAGGACCTGCGCCTGCGCAGGCGCGCCGGCCAGGGCTCCCAGAGCGGCGCCCGCCACGCCGCAGTTCAACAGACGGCGCGACAATGGGCGGCGCGCCAGGTCGTTTGCAGACACATTCATCACGATCCCCCGCAATAGGGCGCAAAAATCCCCGCCTCCGGAAAGGGCATATACCTCGCCGGACCACGCGATTTCCTGGGCTTGCGCCGCACCCTTGAAACAGATCGATGGTGAAGGCAGTTATGAGAGAGTCAATTACTTTGCCATCGACAAACATCATCAGATCGTCACATTGCACTGATTCACAATAACTTAGGCATCGCCTGCCTCGGCTTCGCACATACTTTCAATTCAAAGTAATATGGGCGTGCGAAGGCGCCCGATGCCCACGTCACAGCGCGACAACGGCTCCCCGGCCGCACGGCCGGTCCGCAAGGCTCCCCCCATGGGTACGGTGTTCTTGCCCTGTCAGGGCCAGGGATAGTCGGCGATCACGACGCCGTTCTTGGCCAGCCGCGCCGCCAGCGCCCGCCGATAGGCGACGACGTCGACGATGTGGGCGGCCCGCAGCCGGCCCACCTCTTCGGCGGTGAAGGGCTCGGCCTCCTCCGCCGCCCACTCCTCGAGCACGTAGTTCATCACCGCGGCGAGTTGGGCGTCCTTCAGCCCCGAGCCGGCGACGCCGGGCACGTGCATGAGATAGGCCCGGCCCTCCCCGTCGCGGGCGATCTTGCCGACCGAGCCGGGGAACGGCGGAACGCCCGCCTCCGGAGCCCCCAGCCCATCCGTGCGGTGGCAGCCGGAACAGCGCAGGAGGAAGAGCGACTTGGCCGACATGCCGTCGACCAGCTCGTAGGTGGTCTTCGGCGGGGCCGGCTCGTCGGCGGCCAGGGCCGAGACCGCCGTGACGGCCACGGCCGCGGCCAGCGCCGCACCCGCCAGCACGCCCGCCCGCCGGCTCATCACTCGGCCACGCCGACCACCAGGGCGACCGTGCAGTGGTAGCCCTTGTTGGCGTTCGACATGCACCAGTTGATGTCGTTGTGCAGGCCCATGGAATAGCCCGGCCGCTCGCCCTCGCTGCGCAGGCAGAACTGCGCGCCGGAGAAGGCGGTCTTCCCGCAGCAGTCGTAGTAGGAAATCATGTAGTCGCGCTTGTCGCCCGGGTTGTGGCAGGTGCCCACCCACGACACCAGCGAGGCTTCCGCCCCGACCGGGCAGCTCGACTTCGTCCCTCCCGCCGTGGTGCACAGGAAGCCGTCAAGAGCGCAGTAGCGCCAGTAGTCGCAGCTCTTGTCGTCGTCCACTCCGCCCCCCGCGGCTGGGGTCGAGGCGAAGGCGCGGTCGAACGGCAGCGTCGTGGCCACCGCCCCGCCCACCAGGAATCCGCCCACCTTGGCCAGGGCGCTGCGACGGCCGTGGCGGCGGGCGCTGGCGCGGGCGCCGGAGAGCACCACATCGTCAAGAGCCTTACTGAACCGACTGAAGAAATTAGACAATTTCCATTCTCCTGGTTCGATCGGTCGTCATTCGGCGGCCTGGGCCGCGGCAAGGTGTTGAAGCGAGGGCGCACCCACGGCCAGGGCGGTGAACAGGCTCTCGAGCTGTTCGCGGTTGTTCACCAGCCCCTTGGCGCGCACGACGCCGGACTTGTCGGTCAGCACGGCGAAGGGCAGCCGCTGCACGCGGTAGGTCATCCCAAGGTCCGTCGACAGCACATAGGGAAAGGCCGACAGCTTCTGCTTGGCGATGAAGGCCCGGTGCTTGTCCGCCTCCCCGTCGCTGGCCAGCACCACCTCGAGCCAGCCCGCCTCGTCGGCGCGGATGCTGGCCAGGACCGGCAGCAGTTGCTTGCACACCGGGCAGGTGGGCGAGAGGAAGAACACGAGCTGGGCGCGCGTCCCGGGCGCGCCGATCGCCACCTCCGCGCCGGTCAGGCTGGGCAGCAGGAAGGCGCGCGCGGCCTCGCCCACCTGCGGGCCGGCGCTGTCCATCAGCGCGCCCATCGGCGAGATCCGCTCGTAGAGGACGCCGATCTGGCGAAGCATCACCCAGATCACCCCGGCCATGACCAGGACCAGGACCCACAGGGCGGCGACGGCGAAGACGAGGGCGTTCATGCGGCGCCTCCCAGCCCGGCTCCGGCCGCCAGGCGCACGTCAAGCCGCATCCGCCGGGCGTTGGCGGACAGTTGCTCCATGCCTCCCCAGACCAGGAAGGCGACGAGGCCGACGCCCCAGGCCGACATCACTTGGCCCCAGCCGGCAGGCGCCGCCAGGCCGAACGCCGCGGGGGCCAGGCAGCCGGCCAGGACAAGGTTGCGGACCACCAGCGCCCAGCTCAGCGGCTCCGGCGCGCCGCCGCAGCCGCAGTCGATCTCGGTGCGGCCGCGGGCGAGGTTGACGCCCATCGCCGCCGCATAGGCGACCAGCAGCCCCGCCCCCGCCCCGGCCCCGGCCATGCGCGACGGTTCGAGCGCCAGGGCGGCGGCGGCGGCGAACTCGGCCGCCGGCACGATCCGCGCCAGGGCCCGCAGCGCCCCCTCCGGCGCCAGGCCGTAGTCGGCCAGCACGCCCTCGAACCGTCCCGCGTCGCCGGCCTTGTGCAGCGCCGCGCGCAGAAAGATCAGGGCCGCGAGCACGCAGGCCGTCGCCGCCGCCATCCGGGCCAGGTCAGCGCTCATGGTCAGGGCGCCACGACATAGCCGGCCTCTCTCAGCTCGATCTGGTGGGTGAGCTTCGCCGCGAACTTGGCCGTCGGATCGACCTCGAAGCGGAAGAGCCCGCCCTCATGGCCGTTGACGCCGAACACCAGCGGGGCCTTGCCCTGGGTGACGGCCACATGGGTCAGCCCCTTCGCCACCGAGCGGTAGAGCACTGTCTTCTTGGCCAGGTCGACGGCCCAGATCTCCTCGGAGGGGTTCTTGTGGCTCCCGTCCTTGGCGCCCGAGTGCATCAGCACGAACATGACCCCATAGGGCGCGCTGTAGCTCATCACCTCGTAGCCGCCGGGGGCCCAGTCGCCGGGCGCCCCCGCCGCGATCGGGATGGTCTCCACCAGCTTGGCCGCGGGGCCCTTGTCCGACACGCGGTAGAGCACGCCCTTGTAGGACAGGAAGTAGAGGTCGCCCTTCACCCGCTGGGAGTGGACGAACAGCGGGTCCTTCTCGACGTCGAAGATCTTGTCGCTGTAGGCCTGCCCCGTCGGCTTCCCGTCCGCGCCGACCTTCACCGTCAGCATGGTCCCGTCGCCGCACAGGCTGGAGAAGCCGCTGCCGTCCTCCGCCGGAATGATGGTCCAGCACCCGGGGATGGGAGCCTCGGCGGTCACCGCCCCGCTCTTCAGGTCGATGATGGACACCGAGGTCGCCGGCGTGGCGTTCTGCACATAGGCGCGGCCGCCGTCCGGCGTGACCTGCAGCGCGCCCTGCATCGCCGCGGTCTGGGCGAACTTGGCCGGGATCTCGATCTCCTGCGTCGTCTTCAGGGTCGAGATGTCGAAGGTCTGGAGCACCGCCTCGATCGGACCGTAGGTGATGCGCTTGGGAAAGGCCGAGGCCGAGTAGCCGACGTCGCCCTTGGCGCCGAGGGCGAACTGGCCGGTCATGCCCGTCGCGTAGTTGCCCTTGTAGCTTAGGTCGTCGGCCGAAAAGATGCTGATCGCCCCCGCTCCCGCCCAGGACGGCGAGGTGACGTAGACGTTCGGCCCAGGCTTGATCGCCTGTTCGACCTTCAACTCTTCAGGCGCGATCGGCTCCTGCGCCAGGACCGTACTGGAGATCAGCGCCGCAATGACGCCGTAGGCCGCGCCCCATCTTCCCGACATCAATCATCCCCGCCCAAATTGACCGCCTAGACCGCCTGAAGCGCGCGCTCATCCCTCGCGAATGCCTGAGAGAACGCAAGCCCCTCTGTCGAAGTAGACCTGATCAGAGCGCCCACGGCGGCGTCAACTGACCTGGGCGAGTATTCGCGCCGTCGAGCCCAAATACCTGCCGTGAAGCTTGACTGTGAGGTCTTTGTGGGCGCCGGGCGGCGCCCAACGCCGCGGACTTGTGCGCCCGGCCCGCGCAACGCCCGCGGATTCGCCGTCGCGATCCGGCGCCGCCTGGGTTCGCGGCGCCGGGGCGCTGCGAAGGTGCGGCGGCGCTTCGCCGCTTTGGCGGGGCCCGGCCGCCGCCTAGTGTGCGCCTGCGGCGTCGGCCGCGGGGAGTCGGAAGAGGCGCGATGTCAGTTGGATTGGTTCGAGCCGCGGTCCTGGGCGCGGTCCTCACCCTCGCCGCGGCGGGCGGCGCCGAAGCCGGGGCCGCCGAAGGCGAGGCGCTCTTCAAGCGCCATTGCGCCGTCTGCCACTCGGCCACGCCTGACGAGGTGATCTCTGGCCCCAGCCTGGCCCGCCTGGTCGGCCGCAAGGCCGGGTCCGCCAGGGGCTATCCCTATTCGCCGGCGATGAAGGCGGCCGGCCTGACCTGGAGCCCCGCCGCCCTGGACGCCTTCCTGGCGGCGCCGCGCAAGGCGGTGCCGAAGACCACCATGGCCTTCATCGGCCTGCCCAACCCCGCCCAGCGGGCCGATCTGGTCGCCTATCTCGCCACCCTGAAGTAGCCGCCGGGGCGTCAGGCCTCGCCCGTCGCGGTCATGCCGACCGTGCCGTCGGCGCGGATCGCCCTCACCTCCCCCTCGGCCTCCCCGCCCGTCAGGCGGATCGGCTGGCCGGCGAACATCGGCGACTGGGCGCGGAAGGCGAAGGTCCTCAGGCGCCGGCCCGCGCGGGCCTCGGCGAAGGCGTGCAGCCGCGCCGCGGTGAAGGGGCCGTGGACCACCAGCCCCGGATAGCCCTCGGCCTCCCGCGCGTACGGCAGGTCGTAGTGGATGCGGTGGCTGTTGAAGGTGACGGCGGAGAAGCGGAACAGGTCGACCGGTCCCGGCGTCCACACCATGTCGCCGGGCGCCAGCGCCTGCAGCCGCGGCTCCACCGCCGGCGTGCGTCCGCCTTCGGCGCGGTAGACGATGGTCTGGCGTTCGGCCACGCAGGTCTCCTCGCCCTGGGTGATGGCGCGGTCGACCTCCACGAACACCAGGTCGCCGCTCTTGCCCGCCCGGTGGCGCACGTCGGCGATGGTCGCGGTCAGCCGGGCCGGCTCGCCCAGCCTCAGCCGGGCGCCGAACCCCATGTCGGCGGCGGCGAACATCCGCCGCGGCAGCGTCACCGGCGGCAGGAACCCGCCGCGCCGGGGGTGGCCGTCGGGTCCGATCTCGCTCCCGGCGACGACGGGCAGGAAGAAGGCCCAGTGCGCCAGCGGCGGCTGCACCCGCTCCACCTCCAGGTCGGCGCCCACGGCGGCGGCGAAGCGGCGCAGCGCCTCGGGGTCGAGCACCTCCTCGTGGGTCTCGACCCTGCCGATCCAGGCGCGCCAGGCCTCGACGTCCTCGGCGCTGACGGCTGCGGGCGAAGGGGTCTGGCTCATCAGCGGGTCTCCGGGCCGGCGACCAGGCCGGCGTCGTGCAGTCGTCCGATCTCGCCCGACGACAGGCCTAGCACCTCGGCCAGCACTTCGTCGGTGTGCTGCCCCAGCCGCGGCGCGGGCGCAAGGGCGCCCCGCGGCTCGCCGGCCAGGGTGCCGGGCGGGCCGGACGCCGGATAGGTCAGGCCGCTCGGGTGGGCGATGGTCTGGAAGACCGGGTTGGCGGTGAACAGGCGCGCATCCTGCGTCGCGGCCTCGTGGAGGCTCTGGTAGGGCCCCCAGGTGACGGCCTCGGCGTCGAGCATCGGCCCCAGCTCGGCGCTGGTTCGCGCGGCGAAGGCGGCCTCGAAGTGCGGGAAGAGGCGTTCGCGGTGGGTGAAGCGGGCGCCTTCGTCGCGGGCGAAGTCGACCCCCAGGTCCGCTTCGAGCGCGCCCACCGCCGCCGTGAGGCCCAGGGCCGCCACCAGGCCCCGCCACTGCTTGGGCGTGATCGCCACGACCATCAGCCGCCGCCCGTCGGCGCAGGCGAAGTCGCGCCCGAAGGCGCCGAACAGGCTGTTGCCCAGGCGTGGACGATCCGCGCCGGTGGTCAGCACCTCGGCCAGCTGCCCCATGTGCGCCAGGCTGGCGGCGGCGAGGTCGGAGAGCGGCACGCGCACCTCCCGCCCCTGGCCGCTGGCCCGGCGGTCGTGCAGCGCCGCCATCAGGGCGAAGGCGCCATAGGCCCCGCCCAGCAGGTCCCAGGCCGGCAGCACGTGGTTCACCGGTTCGTCGCGGTCGACGGGGCCGGTCATCATCGGCACGCCCACGGCGGCGTTGACCGTGTAGTCCATGGCGGGGGCGCCGTCCGCCCAGCCCATCACCCGCACGCAGATCATGTCGGCGCGGCGAGCCTTCAGGCGCTCGTAGGACAGGAAGCCGTCGACCGGGTAGTTGGTGACGAAGAGCCCCGCGTGCTCCCCCGGGGCCGTGGCGATGGCCACCGCCAGCTCGCGGCCTTCCGGGCTCGACAGGTTCAGCGCCACCGACTTCTTGGCCTTGTTGAGCCCCTCCCAGTAGAGGCTGTCCCCCGCCTCGGTCAGCGGCCAGCGGCGGAAGTCTGGGCCGCCGCCGATGGAATCGAAGCGGATCACCTCCGCGCCCATCTGGGCCAGGTGCAGGCCGCAGGTCGGGCCGGCCACGAACGCCGCTCCCTCCACCACGCGAAGCCCCTTGAGAAGTCCGTACATGCTGGCCGTCCCCTCCGCAGTCGCCCCGCCCGTCTCCGTCGATTTCGCCGCCGCTGCAAGGCGCCGTAGCGGCGCCGACCCCTATCCGGACACGGTTCACGGGCGCAAGATCGCCGAAAACCGTCCAGGGAGGACACCATGGCCGATTTCGGCGGCGGCGACATCGAGACGTTCCGCGCCCAGGCGCGCGCCTGGCTCCAAGCCAACTTCCCGCCCTCGCTGAAGGGACGCTTCGACATTCCGGCCAGCGAGGCGCCGGTCCCCGTGGAAGGCGACTACAGGCTGTGGCGCGAACGCATGGGCGAGACCGGCTGGGGCGTGCCGACCTGGCCGAAGGCCTACGGCGGCGGCGGCCTCTCCCACGCCGAGGCGCGGGTCCTGGCCGACGAGATGGCGGCGATCGGCGCCTGGAACCCCATCGGCGGCATGGGGGTGATGATGTTCGGCCCCACCCTGCTGGAATACGGGACCGAAGAGCAGAAGCTGCGGCACATCCCGCCGATCTGCCGCGGCGAGCTCCGCTGGTGCCAGGGCTACTCCGAGCCCGGGTCCGGCTCGGACCTCGCCTCTCTGCAGACCTTCGCCGAGGACAAGGGCGACCATTTCCTGGTCAACGGCCAGAAGATCTGGACCAGCGGCGCCCAGTACGCCGACTGGTGCTTCTGCCTGGTGCGCACCGACCGCAGCCGCAAGCACGAGGGCATCAGCTTCGTCCTGATCGACATGAGGACGCCCGGCGTGGAGACGCGGCCGATCCTGCTGATCTCCGGCTCGTCGCCCTTCTGCGAGACCTTCTTCACCGACGTGAAGGTGCCCAAGGAGAACCTCGTCGGCCCGCTGAACGGCGGTTGGACCGTGGGCAAGCGCCTCCTGCAGCACGAGCGCAACAGCCTCTCGTCCGGCGGCGGCGGCCGGCCGCGGGCCAATCCCGCCGCCCTGCGCGAGGCGGCCCGCCGCTACATCGGCCTGGACGAGACCGGCCGGCTGGCCGACCCGGACTTCCGCACGCGCCTGGCCCAGCACGACATCGACGCGCGCGCCTACGCCCTGACGCTCCAGCGGGTGGCCGACGAGGGTAAGAGCCGCAACGGGCCGAGCGCCGCCACCTCGATCATGAAGAACGCCAGCTCGAAGCTTTCGGTGGACCACGCCGAACTGATGATCGAGGCCATGGGCGCGAACGGCCTGGGCTGGCAGGGCGAGAGCTTCAGCGCCGAGGAGCTGGCGGCGGCGCGGGCCTACCTGCGCATCAAGTCGTCGACCATCGCCGGCGGCTCGTTCGAGATCCAGAACAACATCATCTCCAAGCGCATCCTGGGCCTGCCGGACATGACCCGGCACGCCTGAGCGCCGCCGTCAGAGGAGATATTCGCGCACCCCGGCGCTCAGGCCGTAGCGGCCCCCGCCCAGGTCGTCGAAGATGCATACGCCGGCCGGCCCCTTGCCCTTCGGCGCCGAGTAGTAGGCGAGCAGCTCGCTCACCTCGCTGCGGACGCTGGCGGGACTGCGGTCCGGCAGGGCCGCGGAGATCATCGTCACCAGGGCCTCGACGCTGGCCTCCCCGCCGGCCAGCGACAGGGCGCCGAACAGGGCGCTCAGCAGTTCCAGCTTCGGAATGGGCCGGGGAGCGGAGCGGGTCGTCGGAAAGGCCACGACGGTCCCGCAGCGCCGGCCGTTCAGCCTGGCCCGCTCGTCGCCGGCCGCGTCGAGCCCGATCGCCCTGTCGTTCGGGCGGATAGCCATGCGCAGGTCTCCCAGCTTCCGTGCAAGGCCGAGAGTCCGGCCATAGCGCGCCACGATCTGCGCCCATCTGTAGTTAACACCAGTTTCGAATTGCAGACTGGAGTTACCCATTTTGGGTGACCTTTGCTCGCCAATACTTCGCCAACGATCAGATGTATTGGAAGCCACAAGCCTCGGTTGAAGTCGATATTCATTTCGAGCGTGCGACGGCGTGCCACAGCGCCTGCGACCCCTTCCTGGTGCGCGATTCTGGCTTCGCGTTGTCCAGCGAGTCGCCTACTCATCGAATTCGCCTGCAACTTCAATGGCGGAACTCTGGAGCAATAGGTGCCGCCCATGGCGTCCGCGCCGCAATCAGGCCCCTCGCCCGCGGTCGGCCGGCTCGCGGCCGAGTTCGTTCTGGACTTCCTGCGCAGCGCCGCCCGCGTCAGCGAACACGACTTCATCGACGGAGTGATCCGCACGGCGATCCTGAACGCCAACGTCCGGCACATCGCCGCCGAACCGGAAACCTCCTTCGCCTATGCCGGCTTCAACACCCCCCTTCCGGACGGCATGCGTCGGCCGGCGAGCATCAATGCGATCGCCGGTTCGCTGGACCTGCCGTTCGAGACCGTCCGCCGGCGCATCCACGCCCTGGCCGAGCGCGACATGGTGCTGGAGACCCGGGACGGCGTGATCCTGGCCCAGCGCCAGCTCGTCACGCCCCAGATGCAGGTGTTCGCCCAGAGCAACTACGACGCGCTTCTGAAGCTCTATCGGGACCTGACGCGCCTAGCGCCGGAGTTCAGCCCCCTGGCCGATGCGGTGGCGGGCGAGACGCAGCCGGAAGCGCCCGTGGACGAGCCCGTCCGCCTGGCCATGCGCTTCACCTCCGGCTTCGTCCTGCGCTACCTGGAGGTCTCCCGTCCCATCGCCGGGGAGCTGTTCAACGCGATCCTGTTCCTGGCCGTCGCCGTCCTGAACGTGGAGCACATCACCCACTCGCAGGAGGCCTCCGCCCGCTACGCCGCCCCCGGCGCGGCGGTGCCGGACGAGGCGCGCCGGCGGGTGAGCGTACGCCGGCTGGCGGGGGAACTGGGACTGTCGTTCGAGACCGTGCGGCGGCGCGCGGCGGTCCTGGTCGAGCGCGGCGCCTGCGCCCGCGACGCCGAGGGGCTCTACGTCACCCAGCGGATCCTGCTCGACGACCTCCTGGTGGCCCACCGCCGCGACGCCGCCGCCAGCCTGCAGCGCCTGTTCACCGCCCTATGGCGCCTGGGGGTCGTCTTCGACTGATCCGGCGTCCGCCCGCCCCTCGTCCCGTCCGGCGATCGCGGCGACCGCGACGTCGGCGGTGACGTTGCCGACCGTGCGGAAGATGTCGGGGATGGTCTCGACCGCCAGCAGGATGGGCAGGAGTTCCAGCGGCACGCCGAGGCTGAGGCAGATCGGAACTATGGTCGTGAAGAAGGTCGTCTGTCCCGGCAGGCCGACGGCGGCCAGGCTGACTACGGCCGCCACGCCCACCGCGACGGCGATCTGGCCCGGCGTCAGGGCCAGTCCATAGACCTGGGCCACATAGAGCGCCACGCCCAGGTTGGCCGCCGGGCTGGTGATCCGGAACAGCGACACCGCCAGCGGCAGCACGACCCCCGCCGCCCGGCTCGAAGCGCCCGCCGCCCGCGCGCCCTGCAGCATGGCCGGCAGGGAGGCGATGGACGACTGGGTCGAGAACGCCGTCACCTGCGCCGGCGCCACCGCCCGGGCGAAGCGCCAGGGGGCGACCTTCCCCAGGAGGGTCACGAGCGGATACTGGGTCAGGGTGATGGCGATGCAGACCCCGCTCAGCACCACCAGATAGTGGCCCAGCACCCCGGCCGCGCCCCAGCCGGCGCGGGCGCCGACCACCAGGGCCAGGGCGAACACCCCCGCCGGCGCCGCCCACAGCACCCAGCCGACCAGCACCAGCATGGTCTGGCCGACCGCCTCGAACAGCTCGGTCAGCCGCGCCCGGGGCCCGTGGGCGATCCGCGTCGCCGCCAGGGCGAACAGCAGGGCGAAGATCACCAGGGGCGCCATCTCGCCCTCGGCCGCCGCCTTGATCGGATTGGTCGGCACGAAGCTTCGGATCCAGTCGCCGGCCGGGGGCATCTCGGCCTGGGGCGCCGGGCCCGCCGTGCCGACCGCCGCGCGCAGGGCCTGGGCGGCGTCCGGCGGGATCGGCCAGGCCTGCAGAGCCAGCGGCGCCAGGATCGCGGCGAAGGCGGCGGAAGCCAGCAGGAGGACCGCGAACAGGCCCAGCGCCCGCGCCGCCGCGCCGCCCGACGCCGCCGCCCCGCGCGCCGAGGCCATGCCGGTGACGATCAGCGAGAACACCAGCGGCACGATGGTCATGCGCAGCGCGTCCAGCCACAGCCCGCCCACCGGCTCGGCGACGGCGATCACCTGGTCCAGGCCGGCGAAGCCCGCCGCCGACAGGGCGGCGCCCGCCGTCAGGCCGAGGACGAGCCCCAGGAGTACGCGCAAGGTCAGGGGCATCGGGGTCTCCGCGGGGATGAACGCGCCAGCCTAGCGGCCGCGGGCGCGGAGGAAAGCGCCGGCCGCCGCCTGGCGCGAAGACAGCCTCCAGGCGCCCGCTTTGCGGCGCGGACCGCTTCAGGCCAGGGCGCGCATCACGGCCAGCCCGACGAACACGCCGATCAGCGAGGCCAGCACCGTGCCCAGCACATACGCCAGCGTCATCGCCGAGGCGCCCCGCTGCCACAGCAGGGCCGCGTCCAGCGAGAAGGCCGAGAAGGTCGTGAACCCGCCCAGCACCCCGGTGGTCAGGAACAGCCGCAGGGTCTGGCCGCTCGCCTCCCCGCGGAAGGCGAACCAGCCGGCCAGCAGCCCCATGGCGATCGAGCCGGTGACGTTGACCAGCATCGTCGACAGCGGGAAGTGCATGGAGATCGCCAGGGGGACGGCGCGGTTGACCAGGTGGCGCGCCACCCCGCCCAAGCCGGCGCCGGCGAACACCACCGCCGCAATGGTGACCTCCCGCATCAGCGGGCGTCCTGGGCGCTGGGCTTCGAACTCATGTCGGTCTCCATGTTGCGAGCGGCCGGCTAGGCGCCGAGCAGCCGGCGCAGCTTCACCATGACCCGATCCATCGGCTCCTGGTAGCCGACGGGCTCCACGAACCGGCCCTTGGCGTCCATCAGATAGACAGCGGTGGAATGGTCCATGGTGTACTCCCCGCCCTCGATCGGCACCTTGCGGTAGTAGACCCGGAACCCCTTGGCCATGGCGGCCACGGCGTCGGCCGTCCCGGTGACGCCGCGGATGCGCGGGTCGAAGGAGGACAGGTAGAGGTCCAGTTGCTCGGGCGTGTCCCTGGCCGGATCGACGCTGACGAACACCACGTTGAGCTTGTCGGCCTCGGGGCCGAGCGCCTCCATCCAGCGGCCGATGTCCATGAGGGTGGTCGGGCAGATCTCCGGGCAGTAGGTGAAGCCGAAGAACACCGCCGAAGGCTTGCCCTTCAGGTCCGCGGCGGTGAAGGGCCGGCCCTTCTGGTCCACCAGCCGCACGTCGGCGGGCATGGCGATGGTCGACGCCGTCGGGGCGCTCGGCCGGCTGGCCAGGTAGACGCCCCCCAGGGCCAGGGCCGCCGCCAGCACGACGCCCCCCGCCCAGAGGATGAGGCCTTTGCGCATCTCAGCGGTTCCCGTGCATGGGCGGCTGGCCCGCCGCCGGCGGGGTCTGGACCATGAAGGTGACGGCGACCTCGCCGGCCCGTTCGAACTTGAGCGTGACCGGCACGCGCTCGCCCGGCTTCAGCGGCCGCTTCAGGCCGATCAGCATCAGGTGCAGGCCGCCGGGCTTCAGCTCGACGGTCTTGCCGGGCGCCAGCGCCAGGCCGTTCTCCAGCTTGCGCATGCGCATGATGGACCCGTCCATCGACATCTCGTGCACCTCCAGGCGCGCGGCCACGGGGGTGGAGCCGCCGAGCAGGCGGTCCGGCTGCGAACTGGAATTGACGAGCGTCACATAGCCGCCGCCGGTGGGTGCGCCGGGCGGGGTGGGCCGCACCCACGGGCGCTGGATGGAGATGGCTCCGGCCTTGGCGCTCTGGGCCACGGCGGGAACGGCGGCGGCCAGGGAAAGGCCGGCCGCAAGGGCGAAGAGATGACGACGGTTCATGGGGTGATCCTCTGGATCGCGAGTTCGAAGAGGCGCGCCGGAAGGCGCGCAGGCGCTCAGGTTCGGCCGTCCCGCGGCGTGCGAGGGCGTCAGGCGCGGAGCGGCGGTCCGGTCTGCGGCGGCGGAGGCGCGAGAAGTCCCGGGCCGGGCCCCTCGGCGAGGCTCCAGGCGGGGCCCGGCGCCGGCGCAAGGTCGGCGGGCGCCTCGATCTGCCCCGCGGGCGGCGCCGACAGCGCAGGCCCCAGGGCGGCGAAGGCGCAGGGCCCCTCGTGGCCGGGGCGTCCCGGCTCGCCGTCCGCCGGGTCGGTCGGCCCGCCGGCGCCGTCCGGCGACACCGCCACGAGCCCCTGGCTCGTGCAGAGCACGATGGGCGCGCCGCCCTCGGCGTCCGCCAGGGCCGGCATGTAGCCCTGCGGCGCCGCGATGCGCATGGCGAGCGCCAGGCAAGCCAGGACCAGGGCCCAGGCCGTCAAGGCTCGCGACTTGCCGCGCATCGAACGCATCGCGTCTGGATATAGGGCGCGCCGGCCCGTGTCGATGCGTCCGGCCGCTGCGGCTCAGGCCAGGGCCAGGCGCACCTCGGCGCAAAGCCCGCCCTCCGGCCGGTTGGCCAGCGCCAGCCGCCCGCCCTGGCTCTCGGCCAGGGCCGCGACGATGGCCAGGCCAAGGCCCGCCCCCCCGCCCCCGCGGTGACGGGATTCCTCCAGCCGCTCGAACGGCTTGACCAGGCGTTCAAGCGCGCTGGCGGGCACGCCGGGCCCCTCGTCCTCGACCCGCACCACGGCCCAGCCGTCCTCCGCCCTCAGGCTGATGCGGGCCACCTGGCCGTAGCGCACGGCGTTGTCGGTCAGGTTGGCGAGCATCCGGCGCAGGGCGAGCGGGCTAACCCTCGCGCTCAGCCGCGCCGGCGCCGAGGCCAGGGCCACCGGCTCGCCGAGCTCGGCGCGGGCGGCGACGAACCGCGCCGTCTCCTCGGAAAGGTCCAGCGGCGCGCTCGGCGCGCGGTCGGCGGTGGCCTCGCGGGCGAAGGCCAGGGTGTCGTCCAGCAGCAGGCCCATCTCGTCGATGTCCTCCACCGCCTTCGCCCGCTGCTCGGCGTCGCCGATGAACTCCGCCCGCAGGCGCAGCCGCGTCAGATAGGTGCGGTAGTCGTGCGCGATGGCCGCCAGCATGCGGGTGCGGTCGTCCACCAGTCCGCGGATCGTCCGCTTCATCTCGTTGAACGCGGCCGAGAGGTCGCGGATCTCCCGCGGCCCCTGCACCGGCAGGTCGGGCGCCGAGAGGTCGCCCGAGAACTGCCTCGCCGCCGCCGCCAGCCGCTCGACCGGGCTCGCCGTGCGCCGGATCGCCAGCCACAGCATGGCCATCAGGATCAGGCCGCCGAGGGCCGCCAGGATGGCCGAACGGCGCACGAAACGGCGCAGGGCCGCCGGCGCGGTGCGCTCCATGGTCATGACCTCGCCCGTGCGCAGGCGCACCATGATGCGCACCGGCCCGTCGGCGACCAGGCGGCCGTCGCGCTGGGCGACCGCCTGCAGATAGGCGCCGGGCCGCACCTGGATCACGAAGTCCCGGTCGCCCATGGCCCGCCGATAGGGGGCGAACACCAGCGGCCGGCGCGGCGGGACGTAGGTGCGCAGCCGCGGGTCGAGGGGAAAGTCCGTCTCCAGGCGCACGTTCATCGCCTGGCTGGAGACGGCCCGCGCGATCAGGGGCCGCACCTGGGGCGGGCTGGCCTCCATCGCCTCAGCGGCGGCCAGCACCTCGGCCGGAGACGGAAGCTGGAACAGCCCCCCGCGCTCGCGTCCCGCCGGCAGCACCATCACCGCCCCGATCATGAGCTGCAGGGCCACCAGGCCGGCCAGCAGGATCACCGCGATGCGGGTCGCCAGATTGTCGATCAGCGCAGGCATCTAGCCGCGCTCCACCTGTGGGGCGAACAGATAGCCGCCGCCGCGCACGGTGCGGATGAAGGTCGGCGCCTCGGACCGGTCGCCCAGCTTTCGGCGAAGGCGCGAGAGCTGCACGTCCACGGCGCGGTCGTAGGGCTCGGCGCTGCGCCCGCGGGTCCAGTCGAGCAATTGGTCGCGGCTCAGCACCCGCTGCGGATGGGTGAGGAAGGCCATCAGCAGGTCGAACTCCCCGCCCGTCAGATCCACGGGGCGGCCGGAGGGGTCTCTCAGGGCCCGCGAGCCGGAATCCAGGGTCCAGCCGGCGAAGCGGAAGACGGCCGCCGGCGGGTTGGCGGCGATGCGATGGATCGCGCGCGTGCGCCGCAGGATCGCCCGCACCCGCGCCAGCAGTTCGCGCGGGTTGAACGGCTTGCCGATGTAGTCGTCGGCCCCGAGCTCCAGCCCCACCACCCGGTCGATGTCGTCCGACTTCGCGGTGACCATCAGGACCGGCGTGTCCCCCGCGGCCCGCAGCCGCCGGCAGATCGACAGCCCGTCCTCGCCGGGCATCATCAGGTCGAGCAGCACCAGGTCCACGCGCCGGCGCGCCATCACCCGGTCGAGCTCGGCGCCGTCCGGACAGGCGGCCACCTCGAAGCCTTCGCGCGACAGCAGGCCGGCGACCAGGGCGCGGATTTCCGCGTCGTCCTCCACCACGGCGATCAGGGTCGTCTCGCTCATGGGCGGAAGCTGGCGGATTTCCCCGCGGCGCGGAAGGCGCGGCCGTAGGGCGGATACACTTTGATACGAAGCGACGCGGCCCGGACATGGCGGCCTTACCGGACGGGTGGAGTTTGCCCGGCGTCCCGACGGACCCCCGACCCCAACGTCTGCGAAGGAAATGCACCATGTCCCTCCCCCGCACCAAGGCCGCCATCGGTCTGGCCGCGATCGCCGCCCTCCTGACCCTCGCCGCCGCTGAGGCCGCAGAGGCCCAGACCCGCAGCCGCACGACCACCGTGCAGGGCGCCTATGGCCGGGGCGTGACCGCCACCCGGTCGGGCGCGCGCTCGGACGGCGCCTACGCCGGATCGGCCACCCGCACCTACAACAACGGCGCGACCGCCACGCGCAGCACCTCGGCGGTCGCCAACGGCGACGGCTCGGCCAGCTATTCGGCCTCGCGAACCGGCGCCGCCGGCCGCTCTCAGTCGACCTGGGGCACGGTCTACGCCACCGAAGACGGCCATGGCCGCCAGAGCACCTACACGACCTCCAACGGCGGCAGCCTGACGACCAGCAAGGACGTCTCCTACACCGACGAGGGCCGGGTGGTGACGCGCAGCGCGACCACCGGCGCCGGCGGCTCGGCCTCCAGCACCCGCACCGTCACCTATCCCTGACGCCCCCCAGAGGCCTTCCCCCACAGGCCTTCCCCCACAGGCCTTCCCCCTGAGAGCTTCCCCCCGAAGCGTCCCCAGCGGCGCGCCTGCGCGCCGTCCCCTTGGTCCCCGCCGCCCCCACGGCGGGGACCGTCTTTCCCCAAGGAACGGATGATCACGACATGCTCGTCGCCCTCGTCTCTGCCGGCCTGATGGCCGCCGCCCCCTCCGCCGAGGCCATGCTCGCCCGCGCCGACGTCAATAACGACGGCCGGGTCACCCGCGCCGAGTTCATCGACGCACGGGCCGCGACCTTCACGCGGATGGACCGCAACCGCGACGGATACCTCACCCACGCCGACGTGGGCCCGCGCGCGGCCCGCCGCCTGGCGGCCAGCGGCCAGTCCGACATCTTCGGCCAGTTCGACGACAACCGCGACGGTCGGGTCAGCCGCCAGGAGTTCGCCACCGGCCCGGCGGTCGCCTTCGACATGGCCGATCGCAACCGCGACGGCGTCGTCGACCGGGCCGAAATGGCCGCCGTGCGCGAAGCGGCCGAGCAGCGCCGCGCCTACTGAGCCTCGCCCCGGCTGAGCCGGATCAGCCGAGGGCGCGCCAGACCTGAAGGCGGCCGACGACGCCAAGGGCGGCGGCGAAGAAGACCATGCCCCACAGCAGCCGCCAGCCCGTCCGGGCCGGTCGCGGTCCGCGGGCGCCCCAGACGCTGCGCCGCCGCCGGACCGGCCGATGCTCGTAGCCGAGGCGGAACAGCAGGTGGCTGGAGAAGACCTCCTCCAGCACCGCCTCGTCGGCGGCCGACAGGCGCACGGCCGCCCGCAGCGCCCTGTCCGGCACGATCGGCTCGCCGTAGCCGGGGTCCAGCCGCTCGGCCAGCGCCTCGCGGCTGGACACGTCCAGGGCCGCGGCGGCGTCGGCGGCGTCCAGCTCCACGCCCCAGTGGCTCCAGATCCGCCGGACCCATCCGGCAGGATCGTTCTGCACGTCCTCGTAGCGAACCACCAGGATCTGGTCCTTGCAGGCGCGGGCCAGGCCGCCCCAGCGGTTGAAGAAGCGGACGAACCACCAGACGTCCTCGACCTTCTTGGCGCCCGGCGCCGGCCGGCGCACGAAGGCGGACAGCTCGCCCAGGCCGTAGGGCTCGCGCCACTTGACGTAGTAGGAGACCAGGGCCTCCGGGATGTCGCGGACCAGCACCACCGTCGGCGGCAGCCGCACGAGCCCGGCCCGGGCCAGCGCCGCCACCAGGCGCGAGGGAATGTTGTGCGAGGCGCCGATCCGCGGCGCGTGGGAGAACACCTGCGGCCGCTTGGGATGGCAGATGAAGGTCTCGCTGTCGCGGCCGCTCGAGCGGGACGGCGCAGGCAGGTTCAGCCTGTGGGCGATGGCGGCGCTCAGCATGAAGCGCAGCCAGTGGGTTCCCGAGTTCTTGGCGGTGACGAAGTAGCCGTCCACGCGGCCCGCGTACTTCAGGAGATGGAAGTTGGAGAGGTCGTTGCCGAGGTCGCGCCCGGCGAGCCGCCGCGCCTGGGCCCGATGTTCCCGTCGAGCCGGGCGAACGCGGGCCTCGGCCGCCGGCGCAGTTCCAAATTCCAGAAGACCCACCGGGCGATGCTCCGCGCTGTTGCTGAAAGGCGCGAGTGGAGCGTGCCGACTTGTCCCGCATGCGACCGGTCGTTCTCATTGGACGCGGGTTTCCGACCTCGGCGTTACATTGGACAGGCGCCGATCGCGCGGCGTTACACCTGCGAACACCTGGAGAAATCTGGGCGGCTCAGCATCGCGGCCATGATCGCCCAGGGATATGCGCAGATCCTCGTCCGGACGGCCGACGGCTGGCGGTGGCGGCTGGTGGACGCCGGCGGACGGCTGCTGGTCTGGGGCCTCGCCAGCTCGCGTCCCGCCGCTCTGCGGGCGGTCTGGGGCGCGATCGAGGGCTTGCGCGGCGTGCAGCCGCAAGGCCCCGGCCGCCGTCCGTTCTGACCGCGGCCCCGCGCCGGCGGGCTGGGCCGCGGCTCACGCGACGGCGCCTTGCCGGGGCGTGGCGGCCGGGGTCTGATGGCTTGGCCTGGAGCCGGTCGGCGTACACGAAACCGTGCAGGGCGTGCGCCGTCCCCTTCCGAACACCACTCTAGGGTCTGGCGGAACGAAGGAGAGGAGCGCCCCGTGATCGACCTGCACTACTGGCCCACCCCCAACGGCAAGAAGGTGACCATCCTCCTCGAGGAACTGGGCATGCCCTACCGCATCGTCCCGGTGAACATCGGCCGGGGCGACCAGTTCACCGACGACTTCCTCAGGATCGGCCCGAACAACCGCATGCCCGCCATGGTCGACACCGCGCCGGCGGACGGCGGCGAGCCGGTCAGCGTGTTCGAAAGCGGCGCGATCATGATGTACCTGGCCGAAAAGGCCGGGCGCTTCTGGCCTCAGGACCTGCGCGGCAGGTACGAGGTGGTCCAGTGGGTCATGTGGCAGATGGCCAACCAGGGGCCCAAGACCGGCGAGCGCGGGCACTTCAGCCGCGTGCCCCCCGAGGCGGGCGACCAGTCCTACGCCCAGCGCCGCTTCAACGACGAGGTCCACCGGCTCTACGGCGTGCTCAACAACCGCCTCTACGACCGGCGCTACATCGCCGGCGACGAGTACACCATCGCCGACATGATCTCCTATCCCTGGACCGTCGGCTGGAAGCAGCAGGGCATAGACCTGGGCGAATTCAAATACTTCAAGCGCTGGTTTGACGAGCTGTCGGAGCGCCCGGCGGTCCAGCGCGGCATGGCCGTCGCGGCCGGCCCGGCCGAAGACCCGGCGAGCCTCACCCCCGAGGAGCAGGCGCGCCGCCGCAAGCTCCTCTACAACCAGCGGGCCCGCCCCGCCCCCGCCGAATAGCCCCCGCGAAGGAGCGCGCATGAGCGACGAGCCGATCCTGCTGACCGACGATCCCGCGCCGCACGTGCGCCGGCTCACCCTCAACCGCCCGGCCAAGCGCAACGCGCTCTCCAACGCCCTTCGCGGCGAGCTCTTCGCCGCCCTGGAGGCCGCCGACCGCGACCCGGAGGTGCGCGTGATCGTCCTCCGCGGCGCCGGGACCTGCTTCTCCTCGGGCTACGACCTCTCCAGCCTGGGCGAGCTTCCGTTCCACACCGCCGGCGGCCAGGGCCAGTGGGCGCGCCATGTGGTGGAGGGCTGCTTCCGGATGTGGGATCTAGCCAAGCCGATCATCGCCCAGGTGCACGGCTGGTGCCTGGCCGGCGGCTCGGAACTGGCGGTGGCCTGCGACCTCGTCTACGTCGCCGAGGACGCCCAGATCGGCTACCCGGCCGTGCGCACCATGAGCCCGCCCGACAACCAGTACCACGCCTGGATCGTCGGCATGCGCGCGGCCATGGAGCTGATGCTGACGGGCGACGCCATCTCGGGGACCGAGGCCGTGCGCCTGGGCTTCGCCAACCGCGCCTTCCCCGCCGATCGCCTTGAGGACGAGGTGCTGGCCATGGCCCAGCGCATCGCCAAGGTCGACCCCGAGCTCGCCCAGCTCAACAAGCGCCTGGTCCACCGGCAGATGGAGGCCATGGGCCTGCGCGCCGGCCTGCGGGCGGGGACCGACCTGCACGCCCTCGGCTGGCACACCCGGGCCAGCCGCGAATACATGGCCGAGCTGCGCCAGGGCGTGACCCAGGCCCTGTCGTCACGGGACTCCAAGTTCGGCGACTACCGCACGGAAAAGGCGTCGGAAACCTGAAATCCGGGCCAGGGGGACTGCGCCTTCGGCGGCAAGCGCGCTAGACTGGTTGTGATGCCTCCCCCCTCCGCGCCGCCCGCTCCCCCCGTCCTGTCGCTGCGCGGGCTGAAGAAGTCCGTGCCCGGCGGCCGCGTGCTGTTCGACGGCCTCGGTCTCGACCTGCACCCCGGGGAGTTCGTCGCCGTGATGGGCGAATCCGGCGCGGGCAAGTCCACCCTGCTGAACCTGGTCGCCGGACTGGACGGCGTCGACGAAGGCGTCGTCGCGGTCGCCGGCGTGGACCTGGCCGTCCTCGACGACGACGCCCGCACCCGCCTGCGCCGCGACCGCATCGGCTTCGTCTTCCAGGCCTTTCACATCCTGCCGCACCTCAGCCTGGCCCGGAACGTGGCCCTGCCGCTGGTGCTGCAGCGCGCGCCCGCGGGCGAAGCCCTGGCGCGGGCCGGCGAGATGCTCCAGGCCGTCGGCCTCGCCGGCCGCGGCGACGACTTCCCCGCCCAGCTCTCCGGCGGCGAGCTGCAGCGGGTGGCCATCGCCCGCGCCCTGGTCCACCGGCCCAGCCTGATCCTCGCCGACGAGCCCACCGGCAACCTCGACCCGCAGACCGCCGAGCGGGTGCTGGAGGTCTTCACCGGCCAAATCCGCGCCTCGGGCGCGGCGGTGCTGATGGTCACCCATTCGGAGCGCGCCGCCGCGGTCGCCGACCGGCGGCTGAACCTTGGCCCCCATGGCCTGGCGCCGCACGATGGCTGAGGGCTCCGCCGCCGTCGCCGCCCGCTGGATGGCCGCCGGCGAGTGGCGCGCCCATCCCGGCCGGGTGGTCACCGCCGCGGTCGCCATCGCCGTCGGGGTGGCGCTCGGCTTCGCGGTGCATCTGGTCAACGCCTCGGCCCTGAACGAATTCAGCCGCGCCATCCGGGCGGTGAACGGCGAGGCGGACCTGCGGGTGCGCGCGGTCGCGCCTGCCGGGTTCGACGAGGCGCTCTACCCGCGCCTGGCCCGGACGGCGGACGTCGCCGCCGCAAGCCCGATGGTCGAGCTGCGCGGCCAAGGCCCCGGTGGGGCGGACCTCACCCTCATCGGCCTCGATCTCCTGCGGGCGGCGAACGTCACCCCCTCCCTGGTGGGCGCCGAGGGGGCGGGCGCCTTTTCCGCCGACGCGGCCCTGGTCTCCCGCGCCCTTCTGGCGCGGACCGGCCTTGCGCCCGGCCGGTCCCTGGCCGTGACCGCCAACGGCGAGACCCACGCCTTCCGCATCGCCGGGGTTCTGACCGCGGTGGGCGAGGACCAGAGCCTCGTCGTCGTCGACATCGCCGACGCCCAGTGGCGTTTCGCGCGCCTGGGCCGCCTCGACCGCGTGGACGTCAAGCTCGCCGAAGGCGCCGACGCGGCCCGGGTCCGCCGGGCGATCGCCGCCCTTCTGCCGGCCGACGCCCAGGTGGCGGACGCCGAGAGCGACGCGCGGGTCTCCGACAACCTCTCCCGCGCCTACCGGGTGA
>NZ_JBKBSM010000023.1:0-17653 GCF_046291545.1 Phenylobacterium sp. | reverse complement strand
CATCGAGGCCATGAAAATGCAGAACATCATCCGCGCCGAACACGACGGAACCATCAAGTCCGTCGGTCCCAAACCCGGCGACTCCGTCGCCGCTGACGACATCCTCATGGAGTTCGTGTGAGGACGGCCTGATCGCAGCGGCCGGGGCGAGGCTATATTGCCCCCGCTAGAATCGTCGGAGGCGCGCATGGGCGGCGGAATGGGATGGGCCGAGCTCTTCTTCTCGGGCGCCGGGCGCATCTCCCGCGCGCCGTTCCTGATCGCCGCGGCGATCCTGGTGGCGGGGGCGGCGATCTATGAAGCGGCGATGGGCCCGACCCTGCACTGGATCACCGGCTGGGTGGTCTATCCGCTGCTGCTGTTCTGCGGCGCCTGCGTGCTTTCCAAGCGTCTTCATGACCGCGGGCGGTCGGGATGGTGGGCGGCGCTGATCCTGTTCGCCCTGGTCGCGGTGTGGCCGCAGCCGACCAGCTTCTTCGACTTCCTGTTCGTGCTGGTGCTGATCTGGTCGGGGGTTGAGCTGGGCGTCCTGCCGGGCGAACAGGGCTTCAACCGCTACGGCGCCAATCCCTTAAGGCCGCAGGCGGCCTGACCAGGCCCGGTCAGAGGGGCGGGGCCGCCGGCTGGACCTCGCCGAAGACGTCGCGGAAGCTCGCCCTCAGGGCCTCGTCGGCTTCATCGAGGGTGACGGGCAGGCCGAGGTCCACCAGGCTGGTGACGCCGTGCTCGGTCACCCCGCAGGGCACAATGCCGGAGAAGTGGGTCAGGTCCGGCTCCACGTTCAGCGCTATCCCGTGGAACGACACCCAGCGGCGCAGCTTGACGCCGATCGCGGCGATCTTGTCCTCGCGGGCTGGGACGCCGGGGGTCCGCCGCTCCACCCAGACCCCGACGCGGCCGTCACGGATCTGACCCTCGACGTTGAAGCGGGCGAGGGCGCCGATGATCCAGGCTTCCAGGGCTGCGACGAAGGCGCGCACGTCGCGCTGGCGATGGGTCAGGTCGAGCATCACATAGGCCACCCGTTGGCCGGGGCCATGATAGGTGAACTGCCCGCCGCGGGCGCTGCGGTGAACCGGGAATCGGTCCGGATCGATGAGGTCGGACGCCTTGGCCGACACGCCGGCGGTGTAGAGGGGCGGATGCTCCAGCAGCCAGACCAGCTCGCCGGCGCTTCCCTCGGCGATCGCCTGGGCCCGCGCCTCCATGGCGGCCACGGCGGCCGGATAGTCGACCAGTCCAGGGCTCACGGCCCAGCCGGCGGGTACCCCGTCGTCCCGGGCGAAGCGGGGGGCGGCGTCGTGGTTTAACGAGCGGTCAAGCATGTCGGACCAATGTGGGGCTCGGGCGGTTCGCCGAACAGGGCCGTCCGCGTGCATCAGAGGGGATTTCCTTCGTGAGTCAGGTGATGGCCGTCAACGTTGAGATCGCCGTGGTGCTCGGCCGCTCGACATTGCCCATGCAGCAACTCCTGCGGATGGGCCGCGGCGCGGTGATTCCCCTGGACGCCTCGGTCAACGAGGAGGTCTGGATCCTGGCCAACAACCATCCCGTGGCGCGGGGGGAGATTCAGATCAACGACGAGAAGATCTCGATCGCCGTGACCCGGGCCGCCGACGTCTACGACTACATGGCTGGCGCCTCCTGACTTCGTTTCCAAGCCGCACTTCACAAATGCGCGGCGGTTTGCTACGCCCCGCGCCTCACCACGAGCGGTCGTGGCGGAATTGGTAGACGCGCAGCGTTGAGGTCGCTGTGGGGCAACCCGTGGAAGTTCGAGTCTTCTCGACCGCACCAGTGAATCAGGATCGTCAGAACCGTCGGGAATCCTAGTCGCGAGCCAGGGAGGTCTTCATGAGCCGAGATGCGGCCGACCTTGCCGAAGCTGTGGACCCGGAAACGCCCGAAACGGAAGAGGACCTGGAAGACCTCGCCCTGGGCGAGGACTACGCCCTCAATCCCGAATTCGTCGACATGGTGGTCGATGCGGCCGACCGCGGCGCCGCCGAGCGCCTGCGCGAGCTGCTGGGCGCCTTGCACCCGGCCGACGTGGCCGACCTCATGGGCTTCCTGTCGGCGGAGTACCGGGAGGAAGTGCTGGCGCACCTCGATCCGGAAGCCCTGGCCGAAATCCTTTCGGAACTGGACACCGAGATCCGCGAGGAGGTGCTGGAGACCGTCGCCCCCGCGACCCTCGCCAAGGCCCTCGGTGAGCTCGATTCGGACGACGCCGCCGACGTGGTCGACGACCTGGAGGCCGACAAGCGGGCCCAGGTGCTCGCGGCCATGCCCGAGGTGGAGCGGGCGGCGATCGAGACCTCCCTGGCCTATGGCGACGAAACCGCCGGACGCCTGATGCAGCGCGAGGTGGTCGCCGCGCCGCAGTTCTGGACCGTGGGACAGGCGATCGACCACTTCCGGCGCGAGGGCGACGACCTGCCCGAGCTGTTCTTCGACATCTATGTCGTCGACCCGACCTACAAGCCTGTGGGCGCCGCGCCGGTCAGCCACCTTCTGCGGTCGCGGCGCGACGTGCCTCTGGCCCAGATCATGGAGCCGGTGACGGAAATCCCCGTGGGCATGGACCAGGAAGAGGTCGCCTACATCTTCGACAAGTACCACCTGATCTCGGCGCCCGTGGTCGACGTGGCGGGCCGGCTGGTGGGGCAGATCACGGTCGACGACATCGTGGGCGTCATCCATGAGGAGAGCGAGGAGGACATCCTCGCCCTGGCCGGCGTGTCCGACGCGGGCCGCAACGCCGATATCCTGGACATGGTGCGCTCGCGCCTGCCGTGGCTCCTGATCAACACGGTCACGGCGGCGGCCTCGGCCAGCGTGATCCGCGCCTTCGAGGGCGAGATCGCCAAGCTGGTCACCCTGGCCATGCTGATGCCGATCGTCGCTTCCCTTGGGGGCAGCGCGGGCACCCAGACCCTGGCGGTGGCGGTGCGCGCCTTGGCCAACCGCGAGCTGTCGGCCTACAACGCCGTGCGCACCGTGAGCCGCGAGGTGCTGGTGGGGGTGCTGAACGGCCTGGCGCTGGCGTTGATCACCGGGCTGGCGATCCTGTTCATTTTCCATGACGCCCGGTTGAGCATCACCTTCGGGGCGGCCCTGGTGGCCAACTTCTTCATGGCCGGCCTGGCGGGCGCCCTGGTGCCGCTGGCCCTGGACCGGATGGGGCGCGACCCGGCCGTCTCCTCCGCGGTGTTCGTGACCTTCACCACCGACTTCACAGGTTTCTTCTCATTCCTGGGACTCGCGGCCCTCATTCTGTTGTGAGCGGCCCCTATCTTGCGGCCTTGAGGAGGACGCTCGCGCGTCCGTTTCAATCTGGGTCAAGTGGGGCAGGCACGTGCGTCATCAGGTCTCCAAGTCCGCGATCGACCTGATCAAGCGGTTCGAAGGTTTTCGGCCGGAGGCGGCGCAGTTGACCGACGGACGCTGGACCATCGGCTATGGCCATACCCAGACCGCCCGGGCCGGAGCGCAGGTCTCGGAACGGGACGCCGAGGCGCTTCTGATCTACGACCTGATCGGCGTGGCCCACAGCATCAACGAGTGGACCCTGACGCCGCTCAACCAGAACCAGTTCGACGCCCTCTGCGCCTTCGCCTTCAACATCGGCCTGGAGAACTTCCGCCATTCGAGCGTGCTGCGCCGGATCAACGAGGGCGCGCTGATCGAGGCCGCCTGCGCGATGGAACTGTGGCGCAAGGCCGATTTCGAGGGCGAGCGCATCGTCGTCGACGCCCTGGTGCGGCGGCGGGCCGCCGAAAAGACCCTGTTCCTGACCCCCTTGGGCGGCTGGATCGCGACCTCTACGCCGCTACTGCCGCCTAAGATCGACGCCGACCGCTGGGGCGGGGTGCCGGACGAGGCGCCGGTCGCCTTGCGCGAGACGACGGCCGGCGGCCGGCTGGCCCTGACCCGCGACGAGGCGCCGGCGCCGCGTCCCGCTCCGCCCCGGGAAGACGAGAGCCCGGTGCCGGCGGCGGTCGCCGCCACCGTGGCGCGGCTCCAGGCCATCGTGCCCGAGACCGCGCCGCCGTCCGAGCCGGAACCGGCCGCAGAATCCGACGCCGGACGGCTGATCGTGGAGGAGCCGGCGCCCGAGCCGCGGCAGCAGGCGTCCGCCGCCCCCGTGCGCACCGTCTCCGGACTGCCGCCCGAGCCGCCGGGGCCCGCGCCTGAGCCGCCGGCCCGCCCCGCCACGAGCGGGCCGCTGCTGCTGCTGGCGGCGGTGGGCCTGATCCTGTTCGCCTGGGCGCTCTACTTCGCCTTCAGCGCTGACGCGGCGACCGACGGCGGCCTTTTGAGTCCCCTGGCGATCTCCTGGTTCGTCGGCGTCGTGGGGATCGGCTGCTTCGGGGTCGCCGCCTATCTGCTGCTCGAACGCCTGGGCGGCGACAGCGGCGGCCTGGCGGGCCCGACTTCCGAGTAGGCGGCGGGGTTCGCACCGCGCCCGGCGGCGTGCTAACCCATGCCGCATGATCCCGAACCACGGACCCTCGCTGGACTTCGCTCTGGGCGAAACCGCCGACGCCATCCGCGAGACGACGGCGCGCTTCGCCGCCGACGTCATCGCCCCTATCGCCGCCGAGATCGACGAGGCCAACAGCTTTCCGCGTCAGATCTGGCCGCACATGGGCGACCTGGGGCTGCACGGCGTGACGGTCGAGGAAGCCTACGGCGGCCTTGGCCTGGGCTACCTGGAGCACGTGGTGGCGATGGAGGAGGTGAGCCGCGCCTCCGCGGCCGTGGGCCTGTCCTACGGCGCGCACTCGAACCTCTGCATCAACCAGATCCGACGCTGGGGCTCCGAGGAGCAAAAGCGCCGCTACCTTCCCAGGCTGATCAGCGGCGAGCACGTCGGCGCCCTGGCGATGAGCGAGGCCGGCGCCGGGTCCGACGTGGTCTCCATGCGACTGCGGGCCGAGCGCCGGGGCGACCGTTTCGTGCTGAACGGGACCAAGTTCTGGATCACCAACGGCCCCCATGCGGATGTCTTGGTGGTGTACGCCAAGACCTCGCCGGACGCCGATTCGCGCGGCGTGACCGCGTTCCTGATCGAACAGGACTTCAAGGGTTTCTCCTGCGCCCAGAAACTCGACAAGCTGGGGATGCGCGGCTCCGACACCGGCGAGCTGGTGTTCGAGGACTGCGAGGTCCCCGAGGAGAACGTCCTCGGGCAGGAGAACGGCGGCGTCGGCGTGCTGATGAGTGGGCTCGACTACGAGCGGTGCGTGCTCTCGGGCGGGCCGCTCGGGATCATGCAGGCCTGTCTGGATGTCGTCCTGCCGTACGTCCGTGAGCGCAAGCAGTTCGGCAAGCCGATCGGGTCGTTCCAGCTCATGCAGGCCAAGGTCGCCGACATGTACGTGGCGCTGAATTCGGCGCGGGCCTACGTCTATGCGGTGGCCCGGGCGTGCGATGCGGGGCTCACCACCCGCTTCGACGCCGCCGGCGCGATCCTGATGGCGAGCGAGAACGCCGTGAAGTGCGCGCTCGAAGCGATCCAGGCCCTGGGCGGCGCCGGCTACACCCGGGACTATCCGGTGGAACGGCTGCTGCGGGACGCCAAGCTCTACGACATCGGGGCCGGGACCAACGAGATCCGGCGCTACCTGATCGGCCGCGAGCTCATCGGCGCCTAGGCCTGAACGGCCGGGGCCTCAGAGCGGCTGGGCGCGCAGCGCCGCCGCGGTGGCCTCGTCGGCCGGAAAAAAGGTCTCCAGGGTCAGTTCGGAAAGGGTGATGTCCACCGGCGTGCCGAACACCGTTGTCGTCGTGAGGAACGACAGGGCTCCACCCGGCGTGTTCAGGCGCAGCGGGATGGCGACTCCGCCGAACGCGGCGCCGACGCGGGCGGGCGCGCCGGCCGGCGCCGGGTAGCCGCGCAACTCGGCGTGCAGAGCCTCGAGCCCGGGATCGGCCGTGAGTTCGACCTCCCGGCGCAGCCGGTCCAGGATGTGGGCGCGCCACTCGGTCAGGTTCTCGACCCGCGGCGCCAAGCCCCGCGGATGCAGGCTCAGGCGAAGGACGTTGACCTTTCCCGTCAGCAGTTCGGGGTCGACCAGCGCCATGAGCGGCGCCACGGCGCGGTTGGCGGCGACGAGGTTCCAGGCCCGGTCCACCGCCAGCGCCGGGAAGGGCTCATGGCCGGTGAGGATGAGGTCGACCGCCTCCCGGGCCGCCTTCAGCGCCGGATCGTCGAGGGGCCGCTCCGGGAACACCGGCGCATAGCCGGCGGCGACCAGCATCACGTTGCGGTCGCGAAGGGGCACATCCAGGCGGTCGGCCAGGCGGAGCACCATCTGGCGGCTCGGCAGGGCCCGGCCGGTCTCCAGGAAGCTCAGGTGTCGGGTGGATATCTCGGCCTCGCAGGCGAGGTCGAGCTGGCTGAGACGGCGGCGCTGGCGCCAGGCGCGGAGGTGGCCGCCGACGGCGGCGGGGATGTCGCTCATGAGCCGACCATACGGCTGCAGGGCGCGGCGTGGCCATTACCGATGGCGTAATCGACCCGATGCCGGGAGGCGCCCAGCCTTGGTTCCACGGCGCGCTCCTGCGCCGCCCTTCGCCGTGGAGATCTCCCATGACCGCGACCGACGAACTCATCGACCGCTACATCGCCGCCTGGAACGAGACGGACCCGAATCTGCGCCGCGACCTGATCGCCCGTACCTGGCGCGCGGATGGTAGCTACCTGGACCCGGTGATGGCCGGGGACGGGGTGGAGGGCATCGACGCGATGATCGCCGGGGTGCAGGCTCGCTTCCCCGGCTTCGTCATGCGGCGGGTAGGTGAGGTGGACGCGCACAACGATCGCGTCCGCTTCGGCTGGGCGCTGGGCCCGGACGGCGGCGAGCCGGTGGTGGGTGGAACCGACTTCGGCGTCACCGACGGCGAGCGGCTGGCGGCCATCACCGGCTTCATCGACTTCGCCCCGGCCTGACCCTGAACCGCAAAGGGCCGCCCCATTGTCGGGGGCGGCCCTTCCATAGTCGGTCCGCAGAGCGGCGCCGAACCTTCGCCCGAACCGGGGCTTAGGCGCGGACCTCGTTCGCGGAGGTCCAGGTCACGGTCACCGAGCTACGGGTGGAACTATGAGACACTGGATCACCTCCTTTCAGCTGTTGAACAGGGACTCGGAATATGGGCCCGTGCGGCGCCATCCGCAAACCCTGGGGTGCGCCCGAGACCTGCGGCGCCCTGACGCTGGGCGCCGGCGTGCGTCGGACGCCTGCGGATGCGGCTGAATCGGCGCCTAGCGGACGACGCCCGCGAAGGTGCGGGGCTGGGCCGGGATCTCTTCGAGGCTCGGCCGTCTGCGCAGCTCGCTGACCGGCCGATCCAGCGCGTCCAGGGCTGCAAGGGTGGCCTGGTAGCCGGCCTGGACGGCGGGGTCGTAGGCCTCCCAATCACGGATCTCCACGCCCGCGACCTCTGGCGTGATCAGCACGTCGGTGGCCTCGCGGGCCGCGGCGAGGTCGCGGCCCGTGGAAACGGTGGCGGCGCGCATCAGCAGCGACACGATCGGCGGGCCCTTGCGCCATTGGCCGGAGAAGAGCCAGCGCCAGACCGACTCCGGGCGGGCGACGTCGTCGGCCGTGATGCTGCGCCCGCGGGTGACGTCGACGCCGACGACCGGCCCCGACTGCACCGAACGCATGATGTCGGCGGGGAAGTTCTTGAGCACGGCGCCGTCGACCAGAACCTCGTTGTGGTCGGTGGCCGGCGGCAGGATGCCGGGCAGGGCGATGGTGGCCCGCAGCGCCCGCGTGAGGCGCCCGCGCCGGTGCAGGTGGTAGGCGCCGGTGGTCAGGTTCGACGAGACACAGAAGAACGGCAGCCACAGGTCGGAAATGGCGACCTCGCCGAAATGCTCGGCGAGGCGCTCGCTGACCTTCAGGCCCTGGGTCATGGCCAGGAGCGGAAAGGCGATGTCGTCGAGGGGGCTGGAGTCGACGAAGGCCTTGCGGATCCGATGGTCGAGTTCGGCGTCGTCCCAACCCATCGCCACCCCGGCGGCGACGATGGCCCCCATGGACGCGCCGCCGACGAAGTCCAGCGGTACGCCGCGTTCGCGCAAGGCGCGGATGGCGCCGACATGGGCGTAGGCCCGCGCCCCGCCGCCGGAGAGCACCAGGCCCACCGACTGGCCGGTGATAATGCGCGCCAAGCGCTCGACGTCCGCCTCGCCTTCGCGGCGCAGGTGGATCACCCGGGCCGGGTTGATCGCCTTGACCCAGGCCTCGGCGCCCTGGGGCATGGCGCAATCCGCCGGCTGGACCAGGATAAGGTCGACCATGGCTTGGGCTTCCAGCGGCGCGGCCAGGGCGGGATTGGGCGTGATCCTGGGCGGGGGCTGGTCGCCCCGGCCCACGCGGAACAGGCGGTCGACCTGGCGGCTGACGAGGGCGCGCCACCCCAGTTCCTCGGCCTCGGCCAGATAGAGCACGAAGTCGTGCGTGCGCTCGACTTCCGAGAACCACTCGGTCGGCGCATGGGTCGCTTCGGCGCCGATCACGGTGACGCTGTAGCCCAGGCGGCCGATCGCGCGGCCGATCCGGTCGACGATGGGCCGAAGCGCGACGGGCCGCCCTACGGTGACGAAGCCAAAGACCGACGGTTCGCCCCCGACGCCGCGTTGGGCGGCCTGGCGGGTGCGCAGGATCATCAGCCGCGCCAGCTCGGTCATGACAGCGGGATCGGACTCGGCGGCGTCGAAGAACACGTCGCGGGGCAGGGCGAAGATCTCGGAGTCGCGCAGCGCCATCACATCCGCCGAATGGGCGGTTCCGGCCATCAGCGCCATTTCGCCGGCGGGCTCGCCGGGCTTGATCACGCCCAGGAACTGCGGCTCTTGGCCGGCCTCGCGCCGGATGGCCGCCAGGCGGCCGGCGCGCACCAGGAAGAGCTGGTCCGCAGGTTCCCCGGACCTGTAGAGCGGCAGGCCCCCAGGCACGGAGAACCAGGTCGCTTCGGCCTCGACCCGAGGCTTGGCGAACAGGCGCGCGAGCGCCGAATCGACGGGAATCTCCGGCAATCTGGCCACGGCTGCAGCCTAGGCCGTGCGTGCGACAGATGTGGAGTCCGCATTTCGCGCAGACGCCGCCTTGATCGTGCTCTGGCGCGGCGGCGGCGCGGCGGCTATGCCTCTCCCCATGCCGAAACTCACGACGGCCATCGACACGAATGCGGCGTCCTTCGCGGCCAATGCGGCCGTCAACCGGGCCCTGGCGGAAGAACTGCGCACGCGGACCGCGCAGGCGGCGCTCGGCGGATCGGAGGATTCGCGCCGGCGCCACGAGGCCCGCGGCAAGCTGTTGCCCCGCGAACGGGTGATGCGCCTCATCGACCCGGGCTCGCCGTTCCTGGAGCTTGGCGCCCTGGCGGCGTTCGCCATGTACGGCGGCGAGGCGCCGGGGGCGGGGCTGATCACCGGGATCGGCCGGGTGAGCGGTCGCGAGACGCTGATCATCGCCAATGACGCCACCGTGAAGGGCGGCGCCTACTATCCGATGACGGTGAAGAAGCACCTGCGGGCGCAGGAAGTCGCGCTCCAGAACCGGCTTCCCTGCGTCTACCTGGTGGACTCCGGCGGAGCGAACCTGCCGCACCAGGCCGAGGTCTTCCCCGACCGGGAGCATTTCGGCCGCATCTTCTACAATCAGGCGCGGATGAGCGCCGAGGGGATCGCCCAGATCGCCTGCGTCATGGGTTCATGCACCGCGGGCGGGGCCTATGTGCCGGCGATGAGCGACGAGACCGTGATCGTGCGCGGCGCCGGCGAGGAGAGCCAGGGCACGATCTTCCTGGGCGGGCCGCCGTTGGTGAAAGCCGCGACCGGGGAGGTGATCAGCGCCACCGACCTGGGCGGGGCGGACACCCATGGCCGCCGCTCCGGCGTCGTCGACCATGTGGCGGTGGACGATGAGCACGCCCTATCGATCGTCCGCTCGATCGTTGCGAACCTGAACACCGTCAAGCGCGTCGATCTGGACCTGGCCGAGCCGCGTCCGCCCGCCTTCGATCCCGCCGAGTTGTACGGGATCGTGCCCACCGACGTGCGCGCGCCGTACGAAGTGCGCGAGGTGATCGCCCGCATCGTCGACGGATCCCACTTCGACGAGTTCAAGCCGCTCTACGGGACCACCCTGGTGACCGGCTTCGCGCGGATCTGGGGCTATCCGGTGGCGATCCTGGCCAACAACGGCGTGCTCTTTTCCGAGAGCGCGCTGAAGGGCGCCCACTTCATAGAACTCGCGTGCAAGCGGCGGATTCCTTTGGTGTTCCTGCAGAACATCTCCGGTTTCATGGTCGGCGGAAAATACGAGGCTGGCGGCATCGCCAAGGACGGGGCCAAGCTGGTCACCGCCGTCGCGTCGGCCGAGGTTCCAAAGTTCACCGTGCTGATCGGCGGCTCGTTCGGAGCCGGCAACTACGGCATGTGCGGGCGGGCCTATTCGCCGCGGTTCCTCTGGACCTGGCCCAACAGCCGAATCAGCGTGATGGGCGGCGAGCAGGCCGCCAGCGTGCTGGCCACGGTCCACCGCGACGCCGGCAAGTGGAGCCCGGCGGAGAAAGAGGCGTTCAAGGCCCCGGTGCGCCAGAAGTACGAGGACGAGGGCAACCCCTATTTCGCCACGGCCCGGCTGTGGGACGACGGGGTGATTGATCCGGCGCAAACCCGCGACGTCCTTGGTCTGTCCATATCGGCGGCGCTGAACGCGCCCGTGTCCGAGACGCGCTTCGGCGTCTTTCGGATGTAGCCCCAGAGGCGGGAGTAAGAACATGCCCAACCCCATCGTCGACCCCCTGGTCGAGGTCGTCGACAGCAACGCCAACTCGCCTCTGGTGCACATCGACTCCTCCCTCGAGGGGATCGAAGTCGTCACCTTGAACCGGCCGGACCGGAAGAACGCCTTCAACGCGGAGCTGATCGCGGCTCTGCACGAGGCGTTCGAGACCCTGCGCGGCGCGGAGGGCGTACGCGTGGTGCTGATCCGCGGCGCCGGCGACACCTTCTGCGCGGGCGCGGACCTCGAATGGATGCGCGACGCGGCCGGCTATACGGAATCCGAGAACCGCGAAGACGCCTTCGAGATGGCGAAGATGCTGAAGGCGCTGTGGGACCTGCCGGCCCTCACGGTGGCGATGATCCATGGCGGCGCCTTCGGCGGCGGCGCCGGCCTGGCGGCGGCCTGCGACGTCGCCCTGGCGACCCGGGATGCGAAGTTCAGCTTCTCGGAGGTTCGGCTTGGCCTGATCGCGGCGACGATCAGCCCCTATGTGGTGGCGGCGGTCGGCCCCCGGACCGCGCGGACACTGTTCGCCACGGGGCGCGTGTTCGACGCGGCCTACGCCGAGCGCGTGGGCCTGATCACCGAGGCGGCGGACGACTTCGACGCGCTGGGCGCGGCCGCCGAGCGGATCATCGATCAGACCATGGCCTGCGGGCCGCAGGCGGTGGCCGAATCCAAGCGGCTGGTGAGCGATGTCGTGGGCCGGCACATCGATCGCGCGCTGATGGAGGAGACCGCGCGGCGGATCGCCCGCGTGCGCGTCAGCCCCGAGGGGCAGGAGGGCGTTCGCGCGTTCCTGGAGCGGCGCAAACCGGGCTGGGCGCAGCAGGGCTGAGATGCTGACCTCGCTCCTGGTCGCCAACCGCGGCGAGATCGCCCGGCGCATCTTCCGCACCGCCCGCCGGCTGGGTATCGCGACCGTGGCGGTCCATTCCGACGCCGATGCGGACGCTCCGCATGTGCGCGAGGCGGACCGGGCCGTGCGCATCGGGCCGGCGGCGGCGCGGGAGAGCTATCTGGTCGGGGAGCGGATCATCGCCGCGGCGAAGCAGACCGGCGCCCAGGCGATCCATCCCGGCTATGGCTTCCTGTCCGAGAACGCCGACTTCGCCGAGGCCGTGCAGGCTGCGGGCCTGGTATGGGTCGGGCCGCCCGCCGCCGCGATCCGGGCCATGGGGCTGAAGGATGCGGCCAAGGCGCTGATGGCCAAGGCGGGCGTGCCGGTCACGCCCGGCTACATGGGCGAGGACCAGTCGCCCGAGCGGCTGGCCGGCGAGGCCGAGGCGATCGGATATCCGGTGCTGATCAAGGCCGTGGCGGGGGGCGGCGGCAAGGGCATGCGCCGCGTGGACCGGGCCGAGGACTTCGCAGCCGCCCTGGCCGGATGCCGTCGCGAAGCTGCCGCCGCCTTCGGCGACGACCGCGTCCTGCTCGAGACCTATGTCCTTCGGCCGCGCCACATCGAGGTGCAGGTGTTCGGCGACGCCCACGGCGAAGTCGTCCACCTGTTCGAGCGGGATTGTTCGCTGCAGCGCCGCCACCAGAAGGTGATCGAAGAGGCGCCGGCGCCGGGCATGGGCGAGGACGCCCGGGCGGCGGTCTGCGAGGCGGCGGTGCGCGCCGCCCGTGCGGTTGGCTATGTCGGCGCGGGCACGGTGGAGTTCATCGCCGACGCCAGCCAGGGCCTGCGGGCCGACCGCATCTGGTTCATGGAGATGAACACCCGGCTGCAGGTGGAGCATCCGGTGACGGAGGCCGTCACCGGGCTGGACCTAGTGGAATGGCAACTTCGCGTGGCGGCCGGCGAGCCGTTGCCGCTGAAGCAGGACGCGATCACCCTCTCCGGCCATGCAGTGGAGGCGCGCCTGTACGCGGAGAATCCGGCCAACGGATTCCTGCCTTCCATCGGCCCCCTGGAGCATCTGCGCCTGCCGGCCGGCGTGAGGGTCGATTCGGGGGTGGAGGAGGGCGGCGAGGTTACGCCCTTCTACGATCCGATGATCGCCAAGCTGATCGCCCGGGGCGAGTCTCGGGAGGACGCGCTGGCGACCCTGGCCGGCGCCTGCGCGGGCGTCGAGGTCTGGCCCGTGAAGACCAATGCGGCGTTCCTGACGCGCTGCCTGGAACACCCGGACTTCATCGCCGGCGGGATCGACACCGGGTTCATCGATTCGCAATCGGCGGACCTGGTCCCGGCCGGGCCCTCGGACGGCGCGCTGGCCGCGGCCGCGGCCGCGGCGCTCACGGTCCGCGCCGAGGCCACAGATGAGCCGGCTTCGCCGTGGCGAGCCCTGACCGGCTTTCGCCTGAACGCCCCCCCGGCAAGTCACGTGCGCCTGTTCCTGGACGGCCGTCCGGTGCGCGCGCCGCTGGCGGCGGAAGGGGCGGGGCGCGACGTGCTGGCGACGGACGAGGGCGACCTGATCGTGTTTGACGCCGGAGAGGCCTACGCTTTCTCGCTCGACCCGCCGGCCGGTCATCTGGGAGAATCGGGCGGCGACGGCCAGCTTCGTGCGCCGATGCCCGGCAAGGTGGCGGCCGTCGGCGCCGCCACCGGCGATGTGGTGGCCAAGGGCCAGGTGCTCGTCACCCTGGAAGCCATGAAGATGGAGCATGCCCTGGTCGCGCCTTTCGACGCCGTGGTGGAGCGGATGGCCGCGGCGACCGGAGACCAGGTCGGCGAGGGCGTGCTGCTGGTCGCCCTGACCCCGCGGGACTAGCGGCCATGGCGCTGCACATGATCAAGCTGTGCGTGGGCTGCGACACGGTGGAGGAGCTGCTGGCGTGGCACGCCGAGGAGCGGCCGGGGCGGCCGTGGGTGATGCACACCCGCCAGACGCCTAAGCGCGCCGACGAGCTGGTCACAGGCGGCTCGCTCTACCGGGTGTTCAAGGGCGTGATCTTGTGCCGCCAGAAGATCCTGGCGGTGGATACGGTGGGCGAGGGGGCGGGTGCCCGCTGCGAAGTGACGCTGGACGCCGAGTGCGTCCGCGTGGCGCCGACCCCGCGCCGGGCGTTCCAAGGCTGGCGATATCTGGACGGCAAGGACGCGCCCCCGGACCTCGAATCGGAGATCGGCGGCGAGATTCCGCCGGAACTTGCCCGCCAGTTGCGTGAGGCGGGGGCCTGGTGACGGGCGGCATGCGGCGATCCGTCCACAGCCGCCGGCTGTCGCCGCGTTGACGCAAAACCCCTCCACGCTCCACGTTAACCTTTGCGAATCATCGGCCTCGCGCCGGCAGTGAGTTGGGGGAATCCATGGCCCAGACGAACGTAATCGTCGTCGGCAACGAGAAGGGGGGCGCGGGCAAGTCGACCATCGCCATCCATCTGGTGACGGCCCTCCTGCACGGAGGCGCTCGGGTGGCGGTGCTGGATCTGGACCTGCGCCAGCAGTCCATGGGCCACTTCTTCGCCAATCGGCGCGCCTGGCTGGACGCCAACGGCGCGGTCGCGCCGATGCCGCTGGAGTTTCCGCTGAGCATCGACCTGGCCACCGCGCCCGACGCGGAGGCGGTGGCGCGCTTCGAGGCGGCGTTCGATCAGGCCAGCAACGAGGCCGACTTCGTGCTCATCGACACGCCCGGGGGCGACACCGCGGTCAGCCGCACCGCCCACGGCCTGGCCGACCTGATCGTGACGCCGATGAACGACAGCTTCGTCGATTTCGACATGCTGGGCGTGGTGGATCCAGTCACCCTCGACCTCAAGCGGCCGAGCCTCTACTCCGAGACGGTCTGGAACAGCCGCAAGGCGCGGGCGGCGGCCAAGGGCCGTTCGATCGACTGGGTGGTCCTGCGCAACCGCCTGGCGCCGACCGAGGCGCGCAACCGCAAGCGTCTCGACCAGCGGGTCCAGGCCCTGTCGCGGCGAGTGGGCTTCCGGGTCGGTCCCGGGCTGCGCGACCGCGTCATCTATCGGGAACTGTTCCCCTTCGGCCTGACGATCGCCGACCTGTCGCCGACGATCCGTCCGGTGGCCATGTCGCTGCAGCATGTGGCCGCGCGGCAAGAGCTTCGCGCCCTTGTGGCTTCCCTCGGGCTGACGGGACTGGACGCGCCGATGCTCGCCGCCGAATAAGGGGGCATGATCTATCTCGCGATCGGCTTCGCAGCCCTGGCGCTGATCGTCTGGCTGAGCGGCGGCAAGCCGATCCTCAAACGGCGTGAATGGCGGCTGCTATCTGCAGCCTTTGCGCTGGCCGCCTTCTCGGCGGCGGCGTTCGTGGGCCTGCGCGGGGGCTGGGGCAAGGCCATCGTGCTGGTGGTCGTGGGCCTGTGGCTGGCGGCTTCGGCCCGCAAGACCGGCCTTGGCCCGGGGTCTGCTGCCCGTCCGTCCTCAGGCATGTCGCTGGACGAGGCGCGCTCGATCCTGGGCGTCGGGGCGGACGCCTCGGTCCAGGAGATCAGGGCCGCCCATTCGCGCCTGATGCGGATGGCGCATCCGGACAAGGGCGGCACCAGCGGCCTGGCCGCTCAGCTCAACGCCGCCCGGGACCGGCTGCTCGGAAAATAGGGCGGCTCAGCCCGGTGCGACGACCATGCAGGCCAGGCGCTTGGCCTTCATCGCGCTGCACGCGGCCTTGGCGGACCGTTCGTCGAAGCCCTTAAAGCGCGAGCGCCAGGCGCCGCCCACCGGCTCGGCGACGAAGCCCTCCATGCCGGCGAACTGCTTGCCGAAGCGCTGCTTGACGAAGCTCAGCTGCTCGCGCGCGTCCGACTTGGAGCGGAAGGCGCCGACCTGCACCACCCACTTGCCCTTGGCGGGTTGCACGGGCTTGACCGAAGAGGTGTGCTTGGGGGGATCGGCGGAGGCCAGGACGATCTTCAGTTCGTCCTGTTCGCCGTCGCCCTGTTCGACCGAGGGGCGGACGACCCCGCCCGAGGGCTCGGGCTCGAACAGGTTCTGGGCGATGGTGATGTTCTCGCCGCGGGCGCGGCGGGCGACGACGTCGAAGCCGGTCAGCAGAAGGTCCTGGGCGTTCTCGTCGCGGATGGCGGTGGAGGGGCCGCCCAGCACGACCGCGATCAGCCGGCGGCCGTCGCGCACGGCGGAGGCGGCGAGATTGAAGCCCGAGGCGTTGGTGAAGCCGGTCTTGATGCCGTCGACGCCGTCCATTCTGCCGAGCAGGCGATTGTGGTTGCGCAGGGTCTGCCCGCGCACGACGTGAACCTGGGTGTTGAACAGCTTGTAGTGCTGCGGGTAGTCGCGCATCACGGCGCGCGAGAGGATCGCCAGGTCGCGGGCCGTGGTGATCTGGCGGCTGTCGGGCAGGCCGGAGGCGTTCACGAAGCGCGTGTTGGTCATGCCCAGTTCCTGGGCGCGCAGGGTCATCAGGGCGGCGAACCGGCTCTCCGTGCCGCCGAGCTTCTCGGCCATGGCCACGGCGATGTCGTTGGCCGACTTCAGGGCCAGGGCGTACATCGCATCTTCGACGCTGATCGAATCGCCGGCGCGCAGGCCGAGCTTGGTGGGCGGCTGGGCGGCGGCGCGGGGCGAGATCGGGACCCGGTCCGTGAGCTTCAGCTTGCCGGACTCGAGCGCCTCGAAGGTGAGGTAGAGCGTCATCACCTTCGTGATGGAGGCGGGATACCTGGGGCTGTCCGCGCGTTTTGCGTAGAGCACCTCGCCGGAAGAGGCGTCGACCACGATCGCCGCGTACTTTGGCTGGCTCGACGGTATGAAAGAGGCCGCCTGCGCCTGTATCGGCTGGACCAGAGGCGCCAGGGCCATGACTGCTGCGATGCCAAACGTAACGAGAACGTGGCGGGCGTGTCCGAACATGGGCGTCGACCGTCGAAACTGGGTGGGTTGAAGCGGCCCCCGAGCCACCGATGGAAACTCTAGCATGCTCCTGCGGGCCTTGCCCGATGGTAAACAGGAGTTGACGGAGCCCTTTTGTCGCGGGCGCCGCCGATCACAACTCGCGTGATTGGCGATTGTGCACTGCACAAAATGTCTTGACTGCTGCACTGCAACATGGCATTTGACGTCCCGTGTAGCCGCCCAGCGTACCGCCCCAGCCCCTCTTGCGGCGCGAGCCGCAACCGCCAGATCCAGGAGTTCACCCCATGGCCGCCGCCGACGCGATGAAGACCACGGTCGAACAGTTCACCGCCTCCAGCAACCAAGCTTTCAAGGACGCCGTCGAAAAGACCCTCGGCGCCCTGAACGACGTCAACAGCTATTCCAAGAGCAACCTCGAAGCGCTGATCGCCTCGGTGACCGCCGCCACCAAGGGCGCCGAGACCCTGGGCGCCCAGGCCATGGCCTACTCGAAGAAGTCGGTCGAGGACCAGGTCGCCGCCGCCAAGTCGCTGGCCGCCGCCAAGAGCATCCAGGAAGTGGTCGAACTGCAGACCTCCTTCGCCAAGAGCGCCCTGGAAGCCTACATGGCCGAGGTCGGCAAGATGTCCGAGACCGTCGCCGCCTCGGTGAAGGACAGCATGAAGCCGATCAACGAGCGCGTGACCGCCGCCGTCGAGCGCCTGCAGGCCGCCCGCTAAGACATCTGGGCGTCGTTCCTCCCCGACGCCTTATGAGGGCCCCGGACCTGAGAATGGTCCGGGGCTTTTCTTTTGCGCGACGCACGCATGCGGCCCGTTCACAGGACGGGGGAAACCGCGCTAGACGATAGCCCATGTCCAAGGTCGAAGAACGTCTGGTCGCGCTCGGGATCACGCTTCCCCAGCCCGTCGCCCCCGTCGCCAACTATGTCCCGTTCGTGAGGAGCGGGTCGCTCGTCCACATCTCCGGCCAGGTGTCGATCGACGCCGCCGGCGGAGTGCGGGGCGTGGTCGGCGAGGACGTCGACCTGGAGGCGGCGCGGCGCGCCGCGCGCC
>NZ_JBKBSM010000022.1:0-19323 GCF_046291545.1 Phenylobacterium sp. | reverse complement strand
CCCGCCCGCCCCGCCGGCTGTCGAGCCCGCGCCGGCGGCCGCGCCGGGGCCGACGCCGCTCGCGGCTCGGGCGCCTGGGCCGCAAGGCGCCCTGGCGCGCCACGGGGACCGTACCGGCCTGGATGTCGACGCCCCGCACGGCCGCCGCGATGACTACGCCGCGCGCCTCAGAGTCTGGCTGGAGGCGCACAAGGTCTATCCCAGGCGCGCGCGCCTGCGCCGCGAAGAGGGCGTGGTCGAGGTGCGCTTCATCGTCGATCGACAGGGCCGCCTCCTGGACGGCGGCATCCTGCGCAGCTCCGGCCATGCGAGCCTGGACGCCGAGGCCCTGGCCATGCTCGCGCGGTCCGAGCCCTTCCCGGCCGCCCCGCGGCACATGGCCGGCGAGCGCTTCGAGGTCTCCGCGCCCGTGGCCTTCAGCCTCGAGCGCTGAGCCCTAGAAGATCACCCGCTCCTCGCCGAACCAGAGGGGCGACTTCGCGTGGTCGATGAACCTCTTCTCGTCCTCCAGCAGCAGGCGCCCCGCCTCCCGCGCCGCCGGATCCGTCGAGGCCATGTCCTCCAGGCTGTCCCACCAGAGCTGGGCCACTCCGTCGTACGGCGGCGGCGCCCCGCGGCTCTGGCGGATCGGCTCGGAGATGTCCTCGGGCAGGCTGTGCATCTGCACGTAGCGGCGGATGCGAAGGGTCTCGCGCACGCTGGCCACCAGCGGCGCGTGGGTGTCGAACCAGTAGTCCTGGAACTCCTGGCGGCTGAGGTGCGGCAGGCGCACCAGGGCGAAGGTCAGCTTGATCATGCCGCCATCCTGGGCGGGACGGCGGGCCTTGCCCAGTCCTACTGTGCGGCCGCCTTCGGCGCCCGGCGCACCTCGACCACCCGCACCCGCGTCCCGTCCAGCACCAGGGCCAGTTCGCCACGCTTAAGCTTCAGGGCGTCCTCGCCGAAGGCCTCCCGCCGCCAGCCGCTCAGCGCCGGCGTCTTGGCGTGGTCGTCATTGGCGATCTGCTCGAGGTCAGCGACCGTGGCGATCAGCTTCGAGGCGACGCCGGCGTCCTCGGCCCGCGCCTTGAGCAGCACCTTCAGCAGCTCCACCACCGCGCCGGCCGCCGGCGAGGGCGGGGCCTTGGCCTTCTCCACCACCGGGGCGTAGCCGTCCGGATCGCGCAGCGCCTCGCGCACCGCCGCCAGCAGGTCCGGCCCGAAGCGCGAGCCGGAAAAGCCCTTTGGCACCGAGCGCAGGCGGTCCAGGGCCTCGGCGTCGGTGGGCGCCTGGGTGGCGATCTCGTCGATCGCCTCGTCCTTCAAGATCCGGCCCCTGGGCTGGTCGCGCATCTGGGCGGTGCGTTCGCGCCAGGCCGCCACGGCGCGGAAGATCGCCAGATACTTCACCGTGTGCCGGCGCGGCTTCAGCCGCCGCCAGGCGTTCTCCGGATCGACGTCGTAGTTGGCCGGGTCGGTCAGGTTGACCATCTCGTCGGTCACCCAGTTCAGCCGGCCTTCCTTCTCCAGCCGCCCCCGCAGCAGGGGGAAGAGCTCCGCCAGGTGCGTCACGTCGGCCAGGGCGTAGGAGAGCTGGGCGTCCGTCAGCGGACGGCGGGCCCAGTCGGTGAAGCGGCTCGACTTGTCGATCTCCACCTTCAGCATCTGCCGCACGAGCGCGTCGTAGGCGATCTGCTCGCCGAACCCGGCCGCCATCCCCGCCACCTGGGTGTCGAACAGCGGCCGCGGCATGGCCTGCAGGTTGTTGAAGATCTCCACGTCCTGGCGTGCGGCGTGGAACACCTTCAGGATCGCCTCGTCCCGCAGGATGGCGAGGAACGGCTCCAGGTCGATCCCGTCGGCCAGGGGGTCGATGACCGCCCACGCGTTGGGAGCGGCCGCCTGGATAAGGCACAGCTTGGGCCAGTAGGTCGTCTCGCGCATGAACTCGGTGTCCACCGCGACGAACGGCTGGCCTTTCAACTGATCGCAAAACGCCGCCAGTTCGGCGGTGGTCGTAATCGGCGTCATCGGCTAGCTATAGCCCCGCGCGCGCCCGAGTCTGCAAGGGTGCGTTGCGTCAAAACGCCATTTCTTCGAGACCTCCGCCCCATGACCGATCGACCGAACGGCCTCACCTACGCCCAGGCCGGGGTGGATATCGATGCGGGGAACGCCCTGATCGACCGGATCAAGCCCCTCGCCAAGGCCACCCGCCGCGCCGGGGCCGACGCGTCCCTAGGCGGCTTCGGCGCCCTGTTCGACCTGAAGGCGGCCGGCTATTCCGATCCGCTCCTGGTCACCACCACCGACGGCGTCGGCACCAAGCTGAAGATCGCCATCGAGACCGGCCTGCACGACACCGTCGGGATCGACCTCGTCGCGATGTGCGTGAACGATCTTCTGGCCCAGGGCGCCGAGCCGCTCCTGTTCCTCGACTACTTCGCCACCGGCAAGCTCGACGTCGAGGCCGCCGCGCGGGTCGTCGCCGGCATCGCCGAGGGCTGCCTGCAGGCCGGCGCGGCCCTGGTGGGCGGCGAGACCGCCGAAATGCCCGGCATGTACGCCGAGGGCGACTATGACCTGGCCGGCTTCTCCGTCGGCGCCGTCGAGCGGGGAGCGGTGCTGCCGCGCCTGTCCGACCAGGCGGCGGGCGACGTCCTGATCGGCCTCGGCTCCTCCGGTCCCCATTCCAACGGATATTCGCTGGTCCGGCGCATCGTCGAGCGCTCCGGCCTCGCCTGGGACGCGCCTGCGCCCTTCGCTCCGGGCCAGACCCTGGCCCAAGCGCTGATGACGCCCACGCGGATCTACGTGAAGAGCGTCGTGCCGCAGATCAAAGCGGGGCGGATCAAGGGCCTGGCGCACATCACCGGCGGCGGCCTGATCGAGAACCCGCCGCGCGCCATCGCCGAGGGCCTCGTGGCCGAGTTCGACTGGGGCGCCTGGCCCCTGCCCCCGGTCTTCACCTGGCTGCAGGAGACGGGCGGCGTGGCCGAGCACGAGATGCGGCGCACCTTCAACTGCGGCCTGGGGCTGGTGCTGATCGTCGGCCCCGAGGACGCGCCTCAGGTCCTGGCCGATCTGCTCGACGCCGGGGAAGCCGCCGTGATCTGCGGACAACTTTCAGCGGCTTGATCATACCGCCGCGCGACCTTCGTCCGCCTGTCGCCAAAGCGTCACCAAAGCTCAGTCAAACTCACATCAATCCTGACTAGTCAGCCCCCCAAACAAGACGTCGAGGGGCTCTTTCATGCTGACCAACCACCGCCGCGCCGCGCTGTTCGCGGGCGCCGCCTTCGCTGCGCTCGCCTTCCACACGGCCGCGGCCGCCGAGGACGAGGCGATCCGCACCGCCGAGGAGCCGGTGACCGCCTCCGAACTGGTGGTTCCCGGTCAGATCCACTACCGCAACCGCACCGAGGACACCGCCCCGGCGCTGACCTACGAGCTCGACTACTTCCAGCGCTTCGAGCCGCTCACCGCCGGCGACGCCCTCAAGCGGGTGCCCAGCGTCGCCTTCCTCTCCGACGTGCTGGAGTCCGACGGCGCGCGCCTGCGCGGCCTCGACCCCACCTACACCCAGGTCCTGATCAACGGCGAGAAGGTGCCCGGCTCGGGGGTCGACCGCTCGTTCTTCGTCGATCGCATCCCGGCCGAGCTGATCGAGCGCATCGAAGTGGTGCGCTCCGCCTCGGCCAACCGCAGCGGCGACGCCATGGCCGGCACGCTCAACATCGTGCTGCGCGACGCCTACGCCCTGGACGGCGGCTTCGTGCGCGCGGGCGCCCTGTACTTCAACGACGGCCGGGTCCGCGAGACCATCGGCGGGGTCTATTCCACCGAGGTGGGCCCGGGCCGCCTGCTCATCGGCGCCAACCTGCAGGGACGCCGCAATCCCAAGGAAAAGCGCAGCCTGCGCTATTCCGAGCCGCCGGCCTCGGACGCCAACTTCTCCAACCGCGAAGACCAGACGGACCTGCGCAACGGGACCGACTATTCGGCCAACCTGAACTACACCATGCCGCTCAGCGGCGGCGAGCTGGAGCTCGGCGCCTTCTACATCAAGACCGACCGCACCCAAGACGAGAACTCCTGGGAGTATGACGCGCTGGTCGGCGGCACGATGGAGACCGTCAACCACCAGGTCGTCGACATCGACCAGGAGAACATCACCCTCTCCGCCCGCTACGAGCGCGAGATGCTCGGCGGCAAGACGACCCTCAAGCTCGGCTACGCCAACTTCACCGAGAACGACGTCGACACCGAGGAAGAGACCGACTTCACCCGCAATCCGGACCGCTTCACCGGCGACCTGGAACTGACCGACCTGGACGACACCGAGACCACCGCCAAGCTGGCCCACAAGCGTCCGCTGGGCGCGGCGGAACTGGAAGTCGGCCTGCAGTACCAGAAGAAGGAGCGCGACACGCGGATCGTCACCGACCGCAACCGCTTCAACCTGCCGGGCACGAACCCGGCCTATGGGCCGTTCGTCGACGTCGACGGCGGGGTCAACTCCATCGAGGAGACCCGCCTGGACCCCTACGTGATGCTGTCGGGCGACGCCGGTCCGGTGCGCTGGGAAGCGGGCCTGCGCTACGAGACGACCGACGTCACCATCGTCGATGAGACCGCGCCCGCGGCCGACCGCTCCAACTCCAAGGACTACGCGATCCTGCTGCCCTCGGCGCACCTGCGCTGGTCGCTGACCCCGCAGGACCGGATCACCCTTTCGGTGGCCCGCACCATCCGCCGGCCCGGCTTCAACGAGATCTCGCCGGCCCTGCTCACCGCCGAGCTGGGCGACAACGACTACCTCGGCAATCCCGACCTCGAGCCGGAAACCGCCTGGGGGATCGACGTCGGCTATGAGCGCCGCCTCGGCCGCACCGGCGTGGCGGGCGTCAACTTCTTCTATCGCGACGTCCAGGACCTGATCGAGATCGCCAACACCGGCGACGAAGGCGACGAGGGCCCCGGCACGTTCGTGCTCACCTCGCGCAACGCCGGCGATGGCCAGGTGTGGGGCGTCGAGTTCGACGTCTCCGCCCCGCTGACCGCCTTCGGCCTGAAGGACACCGGCGTGTTCCTCAACTACTCCTGGCTCGACAGCGACGTGACCGACGAGTTCGGCTCGCGCCGCTTCAACAGCCAGGCCGACTACGTCTTCAACGTCGGCTTCATCCAGGATCTGCCCGCCTACGGCGCGGCGTTCGGCGTGACCTACCGCAAGCAGGGCGACGCCTATGGCCGCATCGTCGGCGAGGAGGTCACCACCAGCTACGGCGGCGACCTGGAGATGTTCGCCGAAAAGCGCATCGGCAAATCGGTCACCGTGCGCTTCACCGCCTCCAACATCCTCAACGGCACGAAGGACGAGGTGTTCAACAAGTTCAACACCATCGAGGACCAGATCGACCGCTCGTTCGACGAGTACGAACTGGAGACGGAAGAGGCCGGCCCGGTCTATCAACTGATCGCGCGCGTCGCGTTCTGACGCCCCGGTCATGAGGTCCAAGATGCTCCCTTCCGCCGGCCTGCGGGCCTGCGCGATCCTCGCCGCCAGCGCGGCCCTGGGCGCCTGCGCGCTCCTGGACGCCGAGGCCAGATCCGACTCGGGCAAGATGCTGGTCGGCGTGGGAACTCCCGTGCCGGTGGCCGGCGAGACCGTGGCGGTCGGCACCGAGCGGGCCGACGCCGCGGACGACCCGGAGATCTGGGCCGATCCGCGCGATCCCTCCCGGGTCGTGATCTTCGGCACCGACAAGCAGGCGGGGCTCTACACCTACGGCCTCGACGGCAAGGTGCTGCAGTTCATCCCCGACGGGCGGCTCAACAACGTCGACCTGCGCGACGGCTTTCCGACGCCGGCCGGCGAGCGCGTGCTGGTCGCCGCCAGCGACCGCGGCCGGGGCGGCTTCGCCCTGTACCTGATGGACCCCGCCACGCTGCAGGTGAAGCCCTGGGGCGTGATCCCCCTGGACCTCGCCGAACCCTACGGCCTGTGCGTCGGCCGCCGGGGCGAGGCCTTCGTCGTCATCGTCAACGGCACCGACGGCCAGGTGCGCCAGACCCGCGTCGAGGCCGGCGCCGACGGCCAGGCCCGCGCGGTGGAGGAACGGCGGTTCGCCCTGGGCAGCCAGACCGAGGGCTGCGTCGTCGACGACCGGACCGGGCGCCTCTACATCGGCGAAGAGGCCAAGGGCGTCTGGCGCTACGACCTCGATCCGGCTTCGGGCGATGCGCACACGCAGCTGGCGGCCGCGCCGTCCGACGCGCTGAAGCCCGACGTGGAGGGCATGACCCTGCTGCGGGAGGGCCAGGAGACCTATCTGATCGTCTCCAGCCAGGGCGACAGCGCCTTCGCCGTCTGGCGAGTCGATGGGGCCGAGCCCGCCTACAAGGGCCGCTGGTCGGGCGTGGCCGCCAACGGCGTGGACCCGATCACCGGCACCGACGGCGTCGCCGCCCTGGGCGGTCCGGTGGGCCGCTTCCCGTCGGGGCTGGTCGTCGCCCAGGACGACGTGGACACCGAGGGCGAAGTCGCCTCCACCGCCAGGGCGCGGCAGAACTTCAAGCTGGTGGACTGGCGCGACATCCGCCGCGCCCTCGGCTTCTAGGGTTCGGACCTCCAGGGTCCGGAAACGCAAAACGCCCGCGGCTCGCGCCGCGGGCGTTTCACCGTCAGGAGCTTGCTGCGGTTCAGCCGACGATCTGGTCGTCGGTGAAGAACTGCGCGATCTCGATCTTGGCGTTGTCCTGGCTGTCGGAGCCGTGCACCGAGTTTTCGCCGACGTTCAGGGCGAAGGCCTTGCGGATGGTGCCTTCGGCGGCCTGTTCCGGGTTGGTGGCGCCCATGATCTCGCGGTACTTGGCCACGGCGTTCTCGCCTTCCAGCACCTGCACCACCACCGGGGCGGAGGTCATCTGGGCCACCAGCTCGCCGTAGAACGGGCGCTCCTTGTGGACTTCGTAGAACTTCTTGGCCTGGGCCTCGGTCATGCGGATGCGCCGCTGGGCGACGATGCGCAGGCCCGCGTCTTCGATCATCGCGTTGATCTTGCCGGTCAGGTTCCGGTTGGTGGCGTCCGGCTTGATGATCGAGAAGGTGCGTTCGGTCATGGGTCTGTCTTGGTGTTGTTATGAACTGGGAAACGCGGCGAGCCGCGAGGTCGCGGGCTTATAGCCGTCCGGCCGCCCCCCGCCAAGGCAAGGCTCTCTATTCCCCCGCGACGGACGCTCCGGTCTCTGCTATGAGCCCGCCAAGGTCAGGCGGGCGGCGGCTTCACATCACATCTGACCGGCCATCCGCGGCGGCCACGGCCCGTCCGCGCGCGTTCCTTCCTGCCCTGTCGTTTTCCCATGCTTCAGATCCAAGAGCTCGTGTTCGACGCCTGGGGGCGTCGCTTCTTCGACGGCGCCAGCGTCTCGATCCCCAAGGACGCCAAGGTCGGCCTGGTCGGCCGCAACGGCGTCGGCAAGTCCACGCTGTTCAAGCTGATCCTCGGCCAGCTCACCATCGGCGGCGGCGAGATCCGCCTGCCCAAGCAGGCCCGCATCGGTTCGGTGGACCAGGAGCATCCGGCCACCCCCGTCACCCTCCTCGACACGGTGCTTGAGGCCGACGTCGAGCGCGCCCGGCTGCTGAGCGACCTGGAGACCGCCCCGCCCGAGCGGATGGGCGAGATCTACGACCGGCTGATCGAGATCGACGCCGACCGCGCCCCGTCCCGCGCCGCCGAAATCCTGTCGGGCCTCGGCTTCTCCAACGCCGACCTCGCCCGCCCCATGGCCGAGTTCTCCGGCGGCTGGCGGATGCGCGTGGCCCTGGCCGCGGCCCTGTTCGCCGAACCGGACCTGCTGCTGCTGGACGAGCCGACCAACTACCTGGACCTGGAAGGCGCCCTGTGGCTCGAGGCGCGGCTTCGCAAGTACCCGCACTCGGCGGTGATCATCAGCCACGACCGGGAGATCCTGAACAACTCCTGCGACCACATCCTGCACCTGCACGATGGCAAGCTGGACCTCTATGTCGGCGGCTACGACTCCTTCGAGACCCAGCGGGCCGAGAAGCTGCGCCTGCAGGAGGCCACCCGCGCCAAGATCGAGGCCCAGCGCGCGCACATGCAGGCCTTCGTGGACCGGTTCCGCTACAAGGAATCCAAGGCCCGGCAGGCCCAGTCGCGGCTGAAGATGATCGCCAAGCTGCCGGTGATCTCGGCGGTGCTGCGCGAGCACACCGCCCCGTTCCTCCTGCCCTCGCCCGAGCGCCCCCTCGCCCCGCCCCTGCTGCGGCTGGAGGGCGTGTCGGTGGGCTATGGCGGTCCGCCGATCCTCAAGAACCTGAACCTGCGGCTGGACCTGGACGACCGCATCGGGCTCCTCGGCGTCAACGGGGCGGGCAAGTCCACCTTCGCCAAGCTGGTCGCCGGAGCCCTGGAGGCCGAGAGCGGGGAGATGGTGCGCAGCGCGCGCCTGCGGGCGGGCTGGTTCCACCAGCACCAGATCGAGGCGCTGGACCCGACGGACACGCCCCTCGACATCATCCGACGCATCATGCCCGAGGCCAGCGAGGCGCAGCGCCGCTCGCGCCTGGCGCAGTTCGGCCTGGGGGTGGCCAAGGCCGAGACCACCGTGGCCGACCTGTCGGGCGGGGAGCGCGCGCGCCTCCTCCTGAACCTGGTGGCCATGGAGGCGCCGCACCTGCTGATCCTCGATGAGCCGACCAACCACCTGGACATCGACAGCCGCCGCGCCCTGCTCGACGCCCTGAACGACTACGAGGGCGCGGTCATCCTCATCACCCACGACCGCTCGCTGATGGAGCTCGTGGCCGATCGCCTGTGGCTGGCCGCCGACGGCACGATCAAGCCGTTCGAGGGCGACATGGAGGACTACGCCCGCTACGTGGTCGATCGCGCCCGCGCCGCGGCTCGCGCCCCCTCCCAGGTCGCCCGCGAGGAGCCGCCGCCGCCGCCCAGGGCCGAGCCGCCGCGCAAGGCGAAGACGCCCACCGGCCCCGCCCGCCGGCGAGCCGAGGCGGCCGAAGCGGCCCTGGCCCGGGCGACCGAGGCCCTGGCGGCGATCGACCAGGCCCTGCTCGACCCGGACGTCTTCGCCAAGGACCCCGCCAAGGCAGCCGACCTCGGCCGCCGCCGCGAGGCCGCCCAGGCCCGGCTCGCCGCCGCCGAAGCCGAGTGGCTGGAAGCGGCCGAGGCCTATGAGGCGGTGAAGGAGGCCTGAGGCCCGCGCTCCAGCAGAATCGTGGGCGCATCGTGATAGGTGCTGCGGGCGTACTCGCGGTAGCCGACCCGGGCCGCCAGGGCCAGGGAGGGCGCGTTCTCCGGCGCGATCAGGCAGACGGTGCGCGCGCCGCCGAAGGCCTTGTCGCCCCAGGCGTGCAGCGCCCGCACGGCTTCGCTGCCGAAGCCCTTGCTGTGCGCCCAGGGCGAAAGCACCCACCCGGCCTCCGGCGCCTCGCCCAGCGGCGGTTCGATGGCCCGCCGGAAGTCGGCGAACCCGACCTCGCCGACGAAGCGCCCGCTCCCCCGCTCGCGCACGACCCAGTAGCCATAGCCCTTGAGCGCCCAGTGCCCGGCGTAGCGGAGCAGCCGCGACCAGACCTCCTCGGCGCTGAACGGGCGCCCGCCGATGAACCGCGTCACCTCCGGGTCCCCCCACATGGCCGCGCTTTCGGCGAAGTCCTCGACGGTGTGGCCGCGAAGGGTCAGGCGCTCGGTGTCGAGGGGCGGCGCGACGGGGGCTGGCATCTTGGGTCGGTCTCCGGGCAAGCTTGGCCGAGACGAACCTAGCCAGAGTCCCGGCCTTGTCGCAGTTGCTGTTCATCACCCACCCCGAAGTGGTCATCGATCCCGCCGTCCCGGTTCCCGACTGGCCGCTGTCCGCCCTCGGCCGGGCGCGGATGGAACGCTTCGCCGACGCCCTCGCCGGCCGCGAGGTCGCCGCCGTGTGGTCCAGCGCCGAGCGCAAGGCGCGCGACGGCGCCGAGATCCTCGCCGGCCGCCTTGGCCTGACGCCCCGGGTGGACGCGGGCCTCGGCGAGAACGACCGCTCGGCGACGGGCTACATCGCGCCTCCGGAATTCTGGGAGGTGGTCGAACGCTTCTTCGGCGAGCCCGACCGGAGCGTGCGCGGCTGGGAGACGGCGCGGGCCGCCCAGGCGCGCGTCGTGGCCGCGGTCGACCGGGTGATCGCCGCCTCCCCGGCCGACGGCCTCGTGTTGGTGGTCTCCCACGGCGGCGTCGGCCGCCTGCTCATGGCCAGGCTCCAGGCCGTGGAGATCGGCCGGGAGGACCGTCCGCCCCTTCAGGGCGGCGGCTGCTGGATCGCCTTCGACCGCGCCACCCGCGCCCTGGCCCAGGGCTGGCGCGCGCTGGAGGACGCGCCCTCTTGATGTGGGCGGCGGCTCTCTATCTGGCGGCGGTCAATACGGCGACCTTCGCACTGTTCGCCCTGGACAAGCGTAACGCGATCGAGGGTGCGCGCCGCGTGCCCGAAAGCCGGCTGCTCGCCTGGTCGGCGCTCGGCGGCGTGTTCGGCGCCGTCGCCGCCCAGCAGCTCCTGCGCCACAAGACCCGCAAGGAGCCGTTCCGCACCCTGCTGCTGGGAATTCTCGTCCTGTGGTGCGCCCTCGGCCTGGCCCTCGTCGATCCGCGCCTGCGCGAGACGCTGCTGGCGGCCCTCGCCTAGACGCCGGCCGGGCTCACCCGCAGCGCACTTCCTTCACGATCCCGGTGTCGGCGTCGAAGAAGAAGTTCAGCCGCCGCGGATTGAAGTCCAGCGTCACCGCACAGGTGGTGCAGGCCACCCGCTGCAGTTCCGGCCGCACCGGCACGGGGATCTCCGTCCGCGGCCGGCCGATGTACTTCTGCGCCTCGGCCGCCCCGCACTGGTCCGGCGGCGGAGGCGGCGGCGGCGGCGGTGCAGGCGCCGGTTCGGGAGCCGGTGTCGGCGCGGGCGGCGGCTCGGTCGCGCAGGCGCCGAGCGCCAGCGTCCCGGCCAGCACCGCCCCGGTCAGGATGCGCATCATGCCTGCTTCTCCCATCCCTTCGCCTGCTGACGCCAGTACGACGCCGGCAGGCCCTTGGCCTTGACGGCCCGCCACTGGGCGCGGGCCTTGGCGAGCGCCGCCTCGTCGCGCCCGTCGAACAGCACCACGCAGCGCGTGTAGCCTTCCAGCTCGCCCTCCTCCGCCCCGTCGATCAGGAACAGCGCCTGGGCGGCGTTGAGGTTGCCGAAGCCCGTGGTCAGCAGCACCGGCTGGCGCGCGGCGCCCGGCTCGTCCTCGGGGCCGTGCGGCAGGAAGCTGTCGTCGCGATAGCTCCAGAGCCAGCCGTCCAGGTGCTCGACCCGGTCGGCCTCGCGCGTCCGCACCACCGCCCGCCAGCCGCGGGCCAGGGTCTTCTCCAGGAGCTCGGGCAGCACCTGGTCCAGCCCGGACCGCTCCAGGTGATAGAACCAGACCTCGCAGGCTGTCTCCGACATGGGTCGAGCCTATCAGCCGGCGAGCTGGCCGGCCAAGGCCGCCACCGCGCCCGCCACCGCCTCGGCGTGGGTCACCGCGGCCAGGTGGTGCAGCGGAAGCTGGATCACCGGCCAGCCCAGCCGCCCCGCCGCCCGCGCCTCGCCCTCATAGGCCCCGCTCAGCCGCAGATAGGCCGCCGGCCCCGTCAGCTCCAGCGCGGGCGCGACCTCCTGGAAATAGGCCAGCGGCAGGGGCTCCAGCTCCCTCAGCACGGCCAGCCGCGCGTCCTCGTCGGGGATCAGGCGCTCCAGCGCCCCCGGCGGCCACCAGGCGTCCCACGCCGGCAGCAGGCCCTGCTGGGCGCCGGCTTCGAGCTGCGCGCGCAACGGCGCGGGGGCGGTGTCGAACCAACTGCGGCCGGGATGAGGCATCAGGGCGTCCACCAGCACCACCCCCGCCCAGCGGCCCTGCGCCGCCTGCAGGGCCAGGGGAACCACCGCCCCGCCGCCGCTGTGGGTGACCAGAACGTCGCCAGGACCGGCCGCCGCCATCGCTTCAGCGAGGGCCGGATAGTAGTCGCCCTCGATCTCCAGCAGCGACGGCAGCCGCAGCGCCCGCGCCTCGTGGCCGAGCGCCTCCAGGGCGGCGGCAAGCGGCTGAAGGCTCGCCGGCCCCAGCAGCGGGCTCGGCGCCAGGACGAGCCGCATGGGACCTCAGCCCTCGTACTTGTCGGCGACCATCCGGTTCAGCAGGCGAACCCCATAGCCGGTCGCGCCGTCCGGGATGGTCGGCACCGTGGACGGCTTCTTCCAGGCGGTCGAGGCGATGTCGAGGTGCGCCCAGGGCAGGTTGTCGACGAACTTCTGCAGGAACAGGGCCGCGGTGATCGAGCCGCCCGGACGGCCGCCGGTGTTCTTCACGTCGGCGATCATGCTCTCGATCTGCTTGTCGTAGGCCGCCGGCAGGGGCATGCGCCACAGGGGCTCGCCCTCGGCCTTGGAGGCCGCCAGAAGATTTTCCGACAACTCGTCGTTGTTGCTGAACAAACCGGCGTAGTCGTTGCCCAGCGAAATGATGATGGCGCCGGTCAGGGTGGCGAGGTCCACCATGAACTTCGGGTTGAATTCCTTGCGCGTGTACCAGAGCGCGTCGGCCAGCACGAGGCGGCCCTCGGCGTCGGTGTTGATGACTTCGATGGTCTGGCCGGACATCGAGGTGACCACGTCGCCGGGGCGCTGGGCGTTGCCGTCGGGCATGTTCTCGACCAGGCCGACCACGCCCACGACGTTGGCCTTGGCCTTGCGGCCCGCCAGGGCGTGCATGAGGCCGGCCACGGCGGCCGCCCCGCCCATGTCCCACTTCATGTCCTCCATGCCGTCGGCCGGCTTCAGGCTGATGCCGCCGGTGTCGAAGCAGACCCCCTTGCCGACGAAGGCGAGCGGCTGGGCGTTGCGGTCGGCCGCGCCGTTCCAGCGCATCACCACGAGCTGGCTTTCGCGCACGCTGCCCTGGCCCACGCCCAGGAGCGCGCCCATGCCCAGGTCCTTCATCTCGGCCTCGCCGAGGATGGTGACCTCCAGGCCCAGGCTCTCCAGCGCCTTGAGGCGGCGGGCGAACTCGACGGGATAGAGGATGTTGGCCGGCTCGGAGACCAGGTCCCGGGCGAAGGCCACGGCGTCGGCCACGGCCGCGTGGTCGGCGAAGGCGGCGAGCGCGGCGTCGGGATCGGCGCAGGCGAGTTCGGCCTTCTCGATGGAGGGCTTCTTCTCGGCCGGCTCCTTGGTGCGGTAGCGGTCGAAGCGATAGGCCGCCAGCCGTACGCCCAGGGCCGCGTGCACCGCCCGTTCGCCGCCGTCCGGCAGCACCACCCGCAGGACCGTCAGGCCCGAGGCCTTGACCGCCGAATAGGCTGAGGCCGCCGCATGCTCGGCGGCCACGTCGTCCCAGGCGTCGCGCTTGCCAGCGCCCACCAGCAGCAGGCGCCCGGCGGAGAGTCCGGCCGGCGCCAGCACGTCGAGCGTCTGGCCCTTGGCGCCCTTGAACCTCGCGTTCGCCAGCGCCCTGTTCAGGGCCCCGCCCGTGGTCTGATCAAGCCCGGCCGCCGGCCCCGCCATGATCTCGCCCTCGAACACGACGACCGCCAGGGCGGTCTTCTCGGTCAGCGCGGCCTCGGCCTTGACGAACTCGATCTCCATCACGCTCTCTCTATTTCAGCAGATTCAAACCTGTGGCGCCGGCCGGCGCGAGCCGGAATGACGCTCGTGCGGCGGTTGTGCGCCGCCGCGACGCATGGTTTAGAACAGGTCCGTCGTCGGAGCGCGTCGAAATTTCGCCCCGGCCCTCCTAATTCTTACGCCGATGCGCCTGATCGACCGCTACCTGCTGCGCCAATTGCTGGGCCCCACGCTGTTGGCGGCCCTGGCGCTCACGTGCGTGGCGCTGCTCTCCCAGAGCCTGTCGGCCCTCGACATCATCGTGACCCAGCGCCAGAGCGCCCTGGTGTTCCTGAAGATCACCCTGCTGGCCATGCCGCAGCTGATCAACATGGTGCTGCCGATCGCCCTGTTCGTCGCCGCCCTGGTGGCGCTGAACCGTCTGCACACGGAGCAGGAGATCGTCGTCTGCTTCGCCGGCGGCATGAGCCGCTGGCGGGTGATCTCGCCCGCCATGCGCCTGGCCTCGATGTTCGCCCTGCTGGCGCTGGTCATGAACCTGTGGGTGCAGCCGGCCGCCGCCCGCCTGATGCGCGAGACCCTGTTCCAGGTGCGCACGGACCTGGCCTCGACCCTGGTGCGTCCGGGGGAGTTCACCAGCCCGGCGCCGGGCCTGACTGTCTATGCGCAATCGGTTGATCAGCAAGGCAGATTCCACAACCTCTTCATCCACCAGGACAAGAGCGACGGCGGCGCGACCACCTATACGGCGGCCGAGGGCGAGCTGACCCAGCGCGGCGGACGCGAGGTCCTGCTGATGCGCCGCGGCTCGAACCAGGAGTTCAGCGCCACCGGCGTGCTCAACTTCCTCACCTTCGACGAGCTGCCCTTCGACCTGACCGAGCTCACGCGCACCAGCGAACTGGTCCACTACAAGCCGTCGGACCGCTACCTGCACGAGCTGTTCTTCCCCGACCTTCAGCAGGACTGGGAACGCCGTAACCGCCTGGAGATGCTGGCCGAGGGCCACGCGCGCATTGCCACGCCCCTCTACAACATCGCCTTCATGGCCCTGGCGGTCTCCGCCATCATCGGCGGCGGCTTCAGCCGCATGGGCTATGGCCGGCGCATCGCCGCCGTCAGCGCCGGGGCGGCGGTGGCGCGCATCCTGGGCTTCATCGTCCAGGCCGGCTGCGAGGAGAGCGCCTGGCTCAACATCCTGCAGTACGCGATCCCCATCGGCGCGACGGCGATCGGCCTGCGCAGCGTCTTCCGCCAGCGGGTCTCGCGGTTCATCGACGTGCGCAAGCGGCCGCGCCGTATCGTGCAGGGAGCCGCCGCATGACCGGGCTTGGCCGCATCGAGCGCTATGTGATGGGCCGCACCCTCACCAGCGTCGCCGGCGCCCTGGCGGTGATCGGCGCGGTGATCCTGCTCGTCCAGTTCGTCGACCTTTCGCGCTCGGTGGGCGTGCGCACCGACGTGACGGTGGGCCAGCTCTTCAGCCTGACGCTCCTTCGGGCGCCGTCGCTGCTGCTGGTGCTGCTGCCGTTCGTGTTCCTGTTCGGCGGCATCGCCGCCTTCGTCGCGCTCAACCGCAAGAGCGAGCTCGTCGCCATGCGCGCGGCGGGGGTCTCGGCTTGGCGCTTCGTCCTGCCTTCTGCGGGGGCCGCCTTCCTGATCGGCGTGATCACGGTGACGCTGCTCAATCCGCTGGCCTCGGTCCTCAACGCCCGCTTCGAGCTGTCCCGCGCGCAGATGATGGAGAACTACCTCACCGACGCGCCCAAGGAGGTCTGGCTGCGCCAGGGCGACGACCGCACCCAGATGGTCATCCACGCCCGCTCCCGGGCCGTCGAGGAGGGCGTGGTCAAGCTCAAGGGCGTGTCCCTGTTCGTCTACCAGAAGAACGCCCGCGGCGAGGTCGAGTTCAAGCGCCGGCTGGAGGCCGCCGAGGCGACCCTGCTGCCCGGGTTCTGGAAGCTGACCGATGTGCGCGAAGCCACCGCCGGCGAGAGTTCGGTCCATTCGGAGAGCCTCTCGATCCGCTCCAGCCTCGATTCCGAATCGGCGCTCGAGCGGTTCGCCTCGCCCGAGGCGATCGCCTTCTGGCGACTGCCCGCCGCCATCCGCCAGACCGAACAGGCCGGGTTCAGCGCCGCGGGCTATCGCTTGCGCTTCCAGCAGCTCCTGGCCACGCCGATCCTGTTCGCCGCCATGTCGATGCTCGCCGCGGCCTTCTCCCTGCGCCTGGCGCGCCTGGGGGGCCTGGCCGGACTTGCGGGGGCGGGGGTGGCGCTGGGCTTCGTGATCTTCTTCTTCAACGCCTTCGCCGGGGCGCTGGCCGACGCCGGCATCCTGCCGCTGTTCGCCGCCGCATGGGCGCCCCCCGTCGTCGCCCTTCTGTCGGGGCTGGCTCTGCTCTGCTACACCGAAGACGGTTGAATCCCGCGCAGGTGCGGCTATCCATCCGGACGACGCCGGGAAAGGAATCCAGGTTTGATGCGCTCAGGACGGCGGTCGCCGCATAGCTCGGCCAAGCATGGCTTGCTCGCGGGGGTCGCGTTCGCGGTTCTGAGCGCGGGCGCCGCCCTCGCCCAGGCCACGCCCGCCCAGCCCCCGCTGGCGGACGGCCTGGAGCGGGGCGAGCTCTACATGGAGGCGGACCTCGTGGTCCGCGACGACGCCGGCAAGACCACCACGGCCCGCGGCGACGTGGAGGTGCGCTACAACGGCCGCACCCTGCGCGCGGACGAGCTGATCTACGAGGAGGAGCGCGGCGTCATCACCGCCCGCGGCCACGTGCAGACGATCTCCGGCACGGGCTCGGTCGAGTACGCCGACGAGATCGTCCTGGACGACGAGATGAAGGCCGGCGTCGCCACTGGCTTCTCCACGCGCATGGAGAACAACGCCAAGCTCGCCGCCGCCACGGCCGTGCGCCGCAACGAGAACGTCAACGAGCTGAACCGGGCGATCTACACCCCCTGCCAGGTCTGCGTGGACAACCGCGCCAAGACCCCGACCTGGTCGATCCGGGCGGACAAGGTGGTCGAAGACCGCGAGCGCCAGCTCGTCTACTACCGCAACGCCGTGATCCGCGTGCTGGGCCTGCCGGTGTTCTACACGCCGATCTTCTGGCATCCCGACCCGCAGGCCGAACGCAAGTCCGGCTTCCTGCCGCCCACCGCCTCGGCCTCCGACCGCCGCGGGGCGTCCTACGAACAGCCCTATCTGCTGGTGATCTCGCCCTATTCGGACCTGACGCTCAGCCCGCAGATCAACACCAAGGTGAACCCCTTCCTGAACGGGCGCTATCGCAAGCGCTTCTATTCGGGGGAGATCGACGCGCGGTTCGGCGGGACCTACGACACCGACTTCGATTCCAGCGGCCAGCCCTTCGGCGAGGAGACCTGGCGCAGCTACATCCTGGCCAGCGGCGCCTTCCGCATCGACGAGAAGTGGCGCTGGGGCTTCACGGCCGAGCGCGCCTCGGACGACTACATCTTCGACAAGTACGAGGTCGGCGACGTCTACCTGTCCCGCGGCCCCTACATCGCCGACGACCGGCGGCTGATCAGCCAGGTCTACGCGGTGCGCCAGGAGCAGCTCTCCTACTTGTCGATGGCGGCGTTCAGCATCCAGGGGCTGCGCCCCTCGGACGTCGACCGCACCTTCCCGATCGTCGCCCCGCTGATCGAGGCGCGCTGGGAGCCGCCGCGGGAGATCCTCGGCGGGCGGCTGCGCGTGCGCGCCTCCGGGGTGGCCCTCACCCGCGAACAGTCGCCCGACGACCTGACCCAGCGCCTGCCGGGCGTCGACAGCCGCCGCGCCACCGGCGAGCTGGACTGGCGCGACAGCTACACCTCGCCGGCGGGCCTTCGCGTCGAGCCGTTCGTCCAGGCGCGCGCCGACGCCTACAGTCTGGAGGACGTCTCCGGCTCGGTGTCGGACACGCCCACCCGCGCCCTGGCCGTAGCCGGCGCGGACATCAGCTATCCGCTCTATCGCCGCTTCGCCGAAGCCACGGTGGTGTTCGAGCCCCTGGTGCAGGTGGCCATCTCCCCCGACGCCGAGCAGATCGTCGTCGGCTACGATTCCAGCGGCGATCCGATCTACCTGGACGAAGACAGCCAGTCCTTCGAGTTCGACGAGACCACCCTGTTCCGCGCCAACAAGTTCCCCGGCTTCGACCTCTACGAGGACGGCTTGCGCGTGAACGTCGGCGCCCGCGCCTCGGTGTTCTGGGACGACGGCCGCCGGGCGAGCCTGCTGGTCGGCCGCAGCTTCCGCGACGAGGACAACGACGCCTTCCCCGCGCGCACCGGCCTTCAGCCCACCGCCTCGGACTGGATCGTCGCGGCCGAGGCCCAGCCGCTCAAGGGCGTGTCCATGTTCTCCCGGGTTCGCCTGGACGGCGACAGCCTTGACGTGGAGCGCGCCGAGGCCGGGGCCAACGTCGCGCTCAAGCGGGCCTCGGGCTATTTCCGCTATCTGCGGGACGACGCGAACATCAACGGCGACAAGACCGAGAACCTCGACCTGGGCGCCGAGTTGGTTCTCACCGACCACTGGGGCGTCACCGCCGCGGGCAGCCGCGACCTCGTCCAGAACGCCTGGGTCGTGCGCGACCTCGGCGTCTTCTACCGCGACGACTGCACGCGGGTGGACATCTTCTACCGCCGCGAGGACACGGTCCTGGGCCGGCTGGGGCCGAGCGAGTCCATCGCCTTCCGCCTCACCCTCGCCACATTGGGCGAAGCAATAAATGCCAACTAAAGTCAGCGGCCCGGACCGCGACCTTCAAGGAACGAATCCCAGCATGACGAGCGCGCGCAAAGTCTGGGGCGCCAGCGCCCGTGGGCTGGCCCTGGCGGCTGCCTTCGCCGCCGCCGCCCCGGCCGCGGTCTCCGCCCAGGACGCCCCCGCCCCGCAAGCCCCCACCGCCGAGGCGCCGGTCCAGCCGGCGGGCATCACCGAGTCCGTCGCCGCCACGGTCAACGACGGGATCATCTCGACCTACGACCTGGCGCAGCGCATGCGCCTGCTGATCGTCACCTCCGGCATCCAGCCGACCCAGCAGAACCTGCCCCAGCTCCAGCGCCAGGCGCTGATCAGCCTCGTGGACGAGCGCCTGCAGATCCAGGAACTGCGCCGGGTCGAGAAGGAGCAGAAGTTCGACATCGTCGCCACCGACGAGGAGGTCGACGAAGAGATCACCCGCATGGCCCGCGGCAACAACATGACGCTGGACCAGTTCGCTTCTGTCCTGAAGGCCCAGGGCGTCTACGAATCCCTGCGCGACCAGATCCGCGCCGAGGTCTCCTGGCAGCGCTGGATCCGCGGCCGCTACGGCTCGCGCCTGCGCATCGGCGAGGACCAGATCACCGCCGCCCAGCAGCACGCCCTCGCCGCGGCCAGCAAGCCGCAGTACGCCGTCAGCGAGGTGTTCATCGACGCCAACCGCGTGGGCGGGATGCAGACCGCCGTCCAGGGCGCCGGCCAGCTCGTCACCCAGATGCAGCAGGGCGCTCCGTTCGCCGCCGTCGCCCGCCAGTTCTCCGCCTCGGCCACCGCCGCCAGCGGCGGCGACGCCGGCTGGGTGTCCACCGGCGAGTTCCCGCCGGAGGTGGACCAGGCCCTGGAGCAGATGCGGCCGGGCCAGCTCTCCCAGCCGATCCCGGTGAGCGACGGGGTCTACAT
>NZ_JBKBSM010000007.1:0-133146 GCF_046291545.1 Phenylobacterium sp. | reverse complement strand
GGTCCAGGCGCGGCGGCGGGGCGACCTCGGGCGGCGCGACCGGCGCCGCGGCGGCCGGCTGCGGCCTCGGCGCGGGCGGCGGCTTCACCCGCGGCGGGTCGTAGCCGACGATCTCGTTGTCGCCCGAGCGGCGCCAGTAGCCCTGCGCGTCCTTGCAGGCCAGGATCTGGCCGCCCGGCGCGCTCTGCCAGCGGCAACCCGCCGGCGCCGGCTCGGCCGACGCCCCGGCGGCGGTGAACATGGCGGCGAACAGGCCGGCGGCCAAACCGGCGATCTGGGCCGGCGCCAACTTCCCAAGCATCACGCACCCCTTCGTGCCCGCCACGATCAGCGCGCGGTCAAGCTTGCGCGTCAAGTCCAGGCAGGCGAAACGGAACAGGAACATGCTAAAGGCCGTCCATGGCTCAAGACGCCGCCCCGCGCGCCGACCTCCTCCCGCCCCGCTTCGCGGCCTGGTTCGCCGACCGCGGCTGGAAGCCCCGCGCCCACCAGCTGGCCATGCTGGAAAAGGCCCGGGCCGGGCGCGACGCCCTGCTGATCGCCCCCACCGGCGGCGGCAAGACCCTGGCCGGCTTCCTGCCCAGCCTCGTCGAGCTGACCGAGCGGCCGCCGGCCAACGCCCCCCGCGGCCTGCACACCCTCTACATCTCCCCGCTGAAGGCGCTCGCCGTGGACGTCGAGCGCAACCTGATGGCGCCGATCCTCCAGATGGGCCTGCCGATCGTCGCCGAGAGCCGCACCGGCGACACCGGTGTGTCCCGCCGCCAGCGCCAGCGGGTCCGCGCGCCCGACATCCTGCTCACCACCCCCGAGCAGCTCGCCCTGTTCTGCGCCTGGGAGGGCGCGCGGGCCTATTTCGAGGGGCTGACGCGGGTGATCGTCGACGAGATCCACGCCATCCACTCCTCCAAGCGCGGCGACCTCCTGGCCCTGCATCTGGCGCGCCTGCAGACCTTCGCCCCGAATCTGCGCCGCGTCGGCCTCTCGGCCACCGTCGACGACCCTGACGTGATCCGCCGCTGGCTGGCCTTCGGCAGGGCGCAGGCCGCGCCCCAAGATCCTCCCCCCCTGGGGGAGGCGGCTCGGCGCGCCGGCGCCGAGACCGAGGGGGAGCATCTTGAAGCCGGACTTGCACCTCCCGAAACCTCCATCGACCTCGTCCGCGGTCCCGGCGGGGCGGCGCCGATCGTCGACATGCTGCTGTCCGAGGGCCGCGTGCCCTGGGCCGGCCACACCGCCCAGCACGCCATGGCCGAGGTCTACGCGGCCATCGGCAAGGCGCGGACGGCGCTCGTCTTCGTCAACACCCGCTTCCAGGCCGAGTTCGCCTTCCAGGAGCTCTGGCGCCTGAACGACGACAATCTCCCGATCGCCCTGCACCACGGCTCCCTCGCCGCCGAGCAGCGGCGCAAGGTGGAGGCGGCCATGGCCCGCGGCGAGCTGCGCGCCGTGGTCTGCACCTCCACCCTGGACCTGGGCATCGACTGGGGCGACGTCGACCTCGTCATCCAGCTCGCCTCGCCGAAGGGCGCCTCGCGCATGGTCCAGCGGATCGGCCGGGCCAACCACCGGCTGGACGAGCCGAGCCGGGCCCTCTTCGTGCCGGCCAACCGCTTCGAGATGCTGGAGTGCCAGGCCGCCCGCGAGGCCATCGCCGAGAACACCCTGGACGGCGATCCGCCCCGCGAGGGCGCGCTCGACGTGCTGGCCCAGCACGTCATGGGCTGCGCCTGCTCCGAGCCTTTCGAGGCCCTGGCCCTCTACGAGGAGATCACCTGCGCCGGCCCCTACCGCGACCTGGCCTGGGAGGACTTCGAGCAGGTCGTCGACTTCGTCTCCACCGGCGGCTACGCCCTGAAGACCTACGACCGCTTCCGCCGCATCGTGAAGACCCGCGAGGGGCCCTGGAAGGTGCGCGACGCCGCCGTCGCCCAGCGCCACCGCATGAACGTCGGCGCCATCGTCTCGCCCGCCGTGATGAACGTGCGCATCGCCATCGGCCGCTCCGCCCGACCCGGCCGCAAGATCGGCGAGGTCGAAGAGGGTTATCTGGAGATGCTGGAGCCCGGCGACACCTTCGTCTTCGCCGGCCAGGTCTGGAAGCTCGTCGCCATCACCGGCCTCGACGTGCTGGTCAGCCCGGCCGCCGACAAGGACCCCAAGATGCCCTCCTGGGGCGGCTCCAAGTTCGCCCTCTCCACCTTCCTGGCTGGCCGCGTGCGCCGCATGATGTCCGACCAGGAACACTGGAAGGTGCTGCCGGCGGACGTGCGCGAATGGCTGGAGATCCAGCGCGACCGCTCGGCCATCCCCGGCCCGGACGAGATGCTCCTGGAGACCTTTCCGAGGGGCAAGCGCTTCTTCATGGTCTGCTATCCCTTCGAGGGGCGGCTGGCCCACACCACCCTCGCCATGCTCCTCACCCGCCGGCTGGAGCGGGCCGGCGCCGCGCCCCTCGGCTTTGTCTGCAACGACTACGCGCTGACCATCTGGGCGCTGAAGCCCCTGGACGGCCTCGACTTCGCCGACCTGTTCGCACAGGACATGCTGGGCGACGATCTGGAGGACTGGCTCGCCGAAAGCTCGATGATGAAGCGCGCCTTCAAGGGCTGTGCGATCATCGCCGGACTTATCGAGCGCCGATTCCCCGGACAGCCGCAGAAGAGCGGCCGCCAGATCACCTTTTCGACGGACCTGATCTACGACGTGCTGCGCCGCCACCAGCCCGACCACCTCCTGCTCCGCTGCGCCCGGGCCGACGCCGCCGCCGGCCTGGTGGACGTGGCGCGCCTCGGCCAGATGCTCGCCCGCATCCGGGGGCGCATCCGCCATGTGGCCCTGGACCACCTGTCGCCGTTCTCGGTGCCGATGATGCTGGAGATCGGCAAGGAGCGGACCCCCGGCTCGGCCGCCGAGCTGATCCTGGCGGAGGCCGAGGCCGACCTGATCGCCGAGGCGACCGCATGAGCGCCGCCCATCTGCCCGCCCACGATCTGGCCCCGCTGGCCTGCGGCTCGCTGCGGGTGGCCCTCGCCGGCGGCGTCGCCGGCCTGCGGCCCTCCGGCGCCCTGTGGCTGGAGGACGCGGCCATGCTGGTGGTCGCCGACCTGCACCTGGAAAAGGGCAGCGCCTACGCCGCCCGCGGCCAGATGCTGCCGCCCTACGACACCGCCGACACCTTGCGCCGGCTGGAGGCGGAGGTGGCGGCGCTCGCGCCGCGCACCCTGGTCTTCCTCGGCGACACCTTCCACGACCGCCGCGCCGAGGACCGCCTGGCGGCCGACGACGCCGCCCGCCTCGCCGCCCTGGCCCGCGGGCGCGACCTGGTCTGGGTGGTCGGCAATCACGACGCCGACGGCCCCCGCGGCCTGCCGGGCGAGGTCGCCGACGAGATCGCCGTGGGCCCGTTCGTCCTGCGCCACGAACCGCAGCCCGGCCCCCAGGGGGGCGAGGTCTCCGGCCACCTGCACCCATGCGCCCGGGTGCGGGCCAGCCGCGGCAGCGTGCGGCGCCGCTGCTTCGTCACCGACGGCGCGCGCCTGATCCTGCCGGCTTTCGGCGCCTACGCCGGCGGGCTCAACGTCCGTGACGCCGCCTTCGCCGGCCTGTTCGTGCGCCAGCCCATCGTCGGCGCCCTGGGCGCCGGCCGGGTCCACGCCGTCGGCTGGCGCTCCCTCGGCCCCGACTAGGCCCTCGCGGCCAGGGCCTGGACCTCGGCCCGCCGCCAGCCGCCGAACGCCCCGGGCCAGCTCACCGCCCCCACCGCGGCGCCTAAAGCCGCAACGCCTTTTCCAGCACCATCGCCAGCGACACGCACGCCCCCAGCGTCAGGGTGGTCATCAGCCGCGGCCAGCGCGCCGGCACGTCCGGCGCGGAGTGGTCGAACAGCCACTGCAGCAGGAAGGCCGCCAGAAAGCCCGTCAGCTCCCATTGCGCCGGGATCGCCTCGCGCCCCAGGAACAGGATCCAGGCCGCCACCGGCGAGATCACCGACACCGCCAGCCGGGTCCAGCGCGGCGCCGCGCGTCCCGTCTCCAGCCCCCAGCGCACCCCGCCCAGGAACGCCAGCACCACCGCCGACCAGGTCAGCAGCACCGCCAGGGCCATGGGCGCCTGCGCCGCCGGGCCGAAGGCGTAGGCCACGGCGGCGGCGGGGAACGGGGCCAGCGCCAAGAGCGCGATGATCCAGAGCGGCAACGGCGCCCGGCCGGTCATTTCCATGCGCCTCAAGACCTCCGGAAGGCGACCGAAGCGGCCCAGCCTGCGCCCAGCGCAATCACCACGGAAGCTAGGCCGTACAACCATGGCCTGCGATGGGCGAAAAGGTAAAGAGCCCGTTCAATACCCACCTTCTCCACCACCAGGCTGCGGGTGCGCCGATAGACGGCCTCGCCGCCCTGGAACAGGATGATCTCGGTCGTGTAGACGCCGATCGGCGCCTCGGTCGGCAGGTCGATCTCGGCGCGGAACAGGTCCCGGTCGACGAACCGCACGCCCGAGCTGTCGGCGTCGTAGAGCCCAGCCTTCTCCTTCAGCCGCACCACCGCCCGCCGCCAGTCCAGGTAGTCCGCCCCCAGGCGGCTGACCACCACGTCGCGCACCCCGTAGCGGGTCTCCACCTGCTGCTCCATCGGCGCGTTGATCGCCAGGTGGTCCACCCCTGCCCCCAGCCGGCGAAGCGTGCCGAAGTCGGCGATCTCGTCCAGCGGCCGGGTGGAGGCGGCCATGTAGAAGCCCGGCGCGCCCTGGAACACCACCGGGCGGCTGTTGATCCACAGCCCCGCCACCCGGGTCTTGCGCGCCATCCGCACCGGCTGGTCCGGGCCGCGCACGATCACCACCACGTCGCTCGGCTTGTCAGTGGGGTCGAGCACCGCCCCGTAGAGCACGATGCGCGCCCCCGTGAAGCTGGAGGTCACCCGCACCCGCGTCTCGGTCAGGGCGGCCGAGATCGCGGGGGCCTGGACCACGCTGGCCGGCGGCAGGTCGGTGGGGGGCAGGTCGGTCGCCATCAGCCGCCTCCCGAGACCATCACGAACGGCTCCTCGGGGCGCACGAACAGCCCCAGGCCCATCTGCAGGCCCATGAACAGCACGATCAGCCCGAGCAGGGCGCGCAGCTCCTCGGCCCGGAAACGGGCGCTGGCCTTGGCTCCCAGTTGCGCCCCCAGCACCCCGCCGACCAGCAGCAGGGTCGCCAGCACGATGTCCACCGACTGGTTGCGCCCGGCCTGCAACACGCTGGTCAGCGACGTGGTGATGATGATCTGGAACAGGCTCGTGCCCACCACCACCCCGGCGGGCATGCGCAGGATGTAGACCATCGCCGGCACCAGGATGAAGCCGCCGCCCACGCCCATGATCGCCGACAGAATCCCGACGAACAGGCCCAGGATCACCGGCGGGATGATGCTGATGTAGAGCCGCGAGCGCGGAAACCGCACCTTGAACGGCAGGCCGTACAGCCACACCGGGCGCCTGTCGCGCCGCGGCGCCGGCGTCTCCCCGCGCCGCCGGCGCAGGATCGCGCCCAGGGATTCGGTCAGCATCAGTCCGCCGATCACCCCCAGGAACAGGAGGTAGGAGAGCGAGACCACCAGGTCCGCCTGGCCCAGCAGGCGCAGCCAGCGGAACACCTCGACGCCGATGAACGAGCCCACCGCCCCGCCGGCCGCCAGCACCCCGCCCATGCGGAAGTCCACCGCCCGGCGGCGTCCGTAGGCGATCACGCTGGACATGGACGAGGCGGCCACGTGGTTGGCCTCGCTGGCCACCGCCACCACCGGGGGGATGCCCAGGAACACCAGAACCGGCGTCATCAGGAAGCCGCCGCCGATGCCGAACAGGCCTGAAATGAACCCGACCGCCGCCCCCAGGACCACCAGCAGCGGTCCGTTCACCGACACCTCGGCGATGGGAAGGTAGAAGTCCAAGCCTCAGCGCCCTCGATCGATCGTCCGGCGTCCGCTCCGGCCCGGCCGGCCGTGAGGCGCGCCCGGCGCGGTCGCGTCGGAACTCGCCCACGGCGCCGCGGAAGTCAACGCGTGAAGACGGACAGACGCGAGACGGTGGTGCTGTCGAGCGAACCTGTGGCCGCCAGGCCCTGGTCGCGCTGGTAGGCGGCGATCGCCAGGCGCAGCGCGGGCGAGGATTCCCCGTTCGACGGGCCCTGGTAGTAGCCGAGCTTGGAGAGCGCCCGCTGGGCGGTGGACACCGCGCTGTCGGCCGACGCCAGGCCCGTCGCCCCCGGCGCCGCGGGGCGGAAGCCCACCGCCGCCCGTTCGGCCACCGTGCGCGCCTCCGACGACAGCTCGGACTTCACCCGCTCCGCGCCCAGCCGCGACTCGGCGTCCCCCGACCGCCCGGCGATCAGGAACCACTTGTAGGCCTCGGCCGGGTTCTGGCTGACGCCGAGGCCTTCCTCGTAGAGACGCGCCAGGTTGTACTGGCTGTCGACCAGCCCCTGCTCGGCCGCCCGGCGGAACCACTGGGCCGCGGTGGTGGAGTTCTTCGGGCCGCCCTCGCCGTTGAAGTAGTAAAGCGCCACATTGTGCATGGCGCGCCGGTCGCCGCCCTCGGCCGCGCGCTCGGTCCAGCGCCGGGCCTCGGCCAGGTCCTTCTTCACGCCGAAGCGGCCGGCCTCATAGAGCTTGCCCAGGTAGAGCTGCGCCGGGGCATGGCCCAGGTTGGCGGCCTTCTTCAGGTCCTCCAGCGCCCCCGCCTCGCCGGCCTCCAGGCCGCGCACGGCCTCGGCGTAGAGGGCTTCCAGATCGGGGCCGGAGACGTCCTGTCCGAACAGGCGCGCGTCCGCCGGCTCGCCCAGGGCCGCGGTGGCTTCCGGCGCCAGCGCCACCGAGGCGCGGGGCGTTTCGGTCAGGCCCTCGATCTCGCCGCCTTCGGCCAGGGCCTGGGAATTGGCCACCCGCGGCGGCGTCTCGCCCCCCGGCTGGCCGCTCATCAGCGCGATGCCGCCGGCCGCCAGGCCGAGCGCCGCCGCCCCGCCGGACACCAGCAGGAAGGTCTGCAGCGTGCCGCCCGCCCGGCGCTTGGGCCGCGACAGGCCGAAGCTCGAGAACAGCGGCCGCGCCTCGGACGCGCCGTTGCCGTTGCGGGCCTTCTTCTTGGCGTCGCCGTTCTGCGCCGCGGCGCGCGCCGCCGCGCGGGCCTGCTCGACCACCTCGCGGGTGGTCAGCGGCCGCTGGGCCGCCGCATCAGGCTCCTCGGCCGCGCTTTCGGCGGCCGACTCGAAGAGGTCGTCGTCGGCGTAGTCGCGGGCGTCCTCGGCGTCCGCTTCGGCCGCCAGGAAGGCCGGCTCGGATTCGGACGGGGGCTCGGCCTCCGCGGGCTCGGCGAAGCTGTCGGCCGGGTCCAGCGCCAGGGGCGCGGCCGCCTCGACGGTCTCGTCGGCCGCCTGGGCCGCCTCATCCGCCGACGCCTCGAAGACGTCCTCAGCCTCGAAGTCCTCCGCCTCGAAGGCGTCGGCCTTGAAGGTGTCGGCCTCGAACGTGTCAGTCGGGGTCTCGGCTTCCGGTTCGGCCTCGACGACCGGCGCGGCCGGCTCGTCCATGGCCAGGCTCGGCGCGGCCGGCGCGGCGGCCGGGAAGGCGCGCGACAGGAAGGCGGCCGGGGAGTCGGGCGGCCCCGCCTCGGCCTCGCCCTCCACCTCTGGGAAGCCGGCGAACGGGTCGTCGATCGGCGCGGACGGCTCCCGGCGGGCCGGGAAACTGGAAGCCTCGTACTCGGCGACGGGCGGCGTCGCCGGGAGCGGGGCCGCCGGCGCCTCGAGCGGCGGCGCGGCCCGCTGGGCCTCGGCCAGGCGCTGGTCGATCCGCTCGCGCGCCTCGCTCAGCAGGCGCGCGGTGCGCTCCTCGCTTTGTCGGATGCGCTCGGCCAGCTCGCCCGAGGCCTGTTCGGCCCGCTGGCTGATGCGGTCCGACACGCGGGTCACCTGCTCGCCGATGTCGTCAATGGCCTGGGCCGAGCGGCGCTCGGCGTTGGCGATCCGCTCGCTCAGCCGCTCGGTGATGCGCGAGATCTCCGCGCCCAGCTTCTCCAGCGCCTCGGCGTGGACCGAGTCCGAGCGTGTCAGGCGCGAATCGACCGTCTGGGCGATCCGCTCCATCTCGCCGCTGACCTTCTCGATCGCCTCGGCGCTGCGGGTCTCGGCGGTCTGCACCCGCCGGTTCAGCACCTCGGCGACGTTCAGCACCTCGCGGCCCATCTGCTCGATGGCCCGGGCGGAGCGCTGCTCGGCCTGGCTCACGTGCTGGGACATCTCGCCCAGGGTCCGCTCCATGCGGTCGAACCGGGCGTCGGCGCCGGCGCTCAGCTTCTCGGCGATCTCGGCGCGGGCCGCCTCCAGCCGCCCGGTCAGGGTCTCGGCCAGGGCCTCCAGCCGCTGCTCGATCACCGGCGCGCCGCCATCCTCCACCGACTGCAGGCGCCGGTCCAGCACGGCCAGCGACTGGCGCAGGCTCTCGATGGCCTCGGCCGTGCGGCCCTCGGCCTCGGCCAGGCGCTCGCCCACGCGGGTCACGACCTGATCGATCAGTTCGGCGTCGCCTTCAGCCGCCTCGATCCTGGCGATCCGCGCCTCGACCTCGGCCAGCACCTCGCTGGTGCGGCTCTCGCCCTCGTGCACCTGGCCGGCGATCTTGGTGATGGCGTTTTCCAGGGCGCGCAGCGCCTCGCTGGAGCGCGGCCCGGCGGTCTGCTCCTCAATCTTGCGCAGCCGCTCGGCCAGGCTGGTCTGGGCCGACTTCGCCGTCTGGGCGGTCTCCACGGCCGCCTCGAGCTTGCCCGTCACGCTGGCCTGGGCCTTCTCGGCCGCCTCGATCCGCGCCAGCGCCGAGCGCACCGACTGCTCGACGCCGCTCACCGCCTGGCCCGTGCGCGCCTCGGCGCTTTCGATGCGGGTGGTCAGCCGCTCCAGCAGTCCCGCCATCCGCTCGACGTAGTCGGCGGGATGCTCGGGCGCCTCGTAGCGCGCCGGCGGCGGCTGCGGCGCACGCGCCGGCCGATCGGAAAAGAAGGACTCCGAGGTGACTTCCTCGGGTCCGTCGTCCTGCAGGATGACCTGGTTGAGCCACTCGCCGAGCGTCATGCCGGAACGCCGGGCAAGATCCTTGGCGACCTCTCGGGCCTTAGGGTCGATCCCTTTGACGCTCCAGGGCGCCCCCGACGTCATATCGAATCTCTCCAACCACCCCTCGCCGACGCTAACCACCGATTCCTAGGGTGTAAACGCGCCGGTAACGCTATATCTTGCGTCCCGGGCGATCATCTGTGGATGAGGCGCACGTCTTCGAGATTCCCGCATAAACAATGCGACTTATGGTTAAGGGCGGATTAACCGGCCCCGCGCCGCACGTCTGGCCTGCGCCGCGCCGGTGATGTAGGCGAGGCCGATGGACCTTCACCTCACCCTGGCCCTGGCCGCCCTGGCGCTGGCCGTCGCGGTGTTCAGCGGCTGGCGCGGCGCGCGCCCGCCCAACCCCCACAAGGGGCCGCGCCTGGCCCCCTGGCGGTTCATCATGGTCACCAGCGCCACGGTCCTGCTGCTGCTCCTGGTCCACGCCGTCAACCTCCTGGGCGTGACGACCGGCCGCCGGTGACGGCCCGCGGCGCGGCCCTCAGTGGGCGCCCGCCGCGGCCGGCAGGTGGGTCTTGTCGTGCCGGCCCACCTGCTGAACCAGGGAGGCCTCGGCCTCGGTCATGCCGGTGACGACCACCTCCGCCCCCTGGCGGCGATAGCGGAACACCACCTTGTCCACGGCGGCCAGGTCCCAAAGGTGCGCCTGCGACAGGTCGATGTGCACCCGCCGCGGATGGTCGTGGTGCTCGAAGCCGGCGGCGAAGAAGTCGGCCGAGGCGAAGAACAGCTGACCCGTGACCCTGTAGCTCAGCTCCCCTTCCGGAGCCTCCACCTCCTCCACGCGGATCGTCTTGCCCACCCGGCGCATGAAGAACACCGCGCTCAGCAGCACGCCCTTGGACAGGTCATGCGTGGCCACCAAGCGCCGATCGCCTCCGGCCGATCGGCCGCCGCCTCAAACCTTCGGCTCGCCCCTCGCCTTACGCGGCGGAGGTGGCGCTAGGCTCCGGCCCAGGCCGGCGAAGAGGCCCAGGAGGACCCGACCATGAGCGACCACATCACGGGCAAGACCATCGTCATCACCGGCGCCGGCGGCGGCTTCGGCCGCCTGGTGGCCCAGAAGGCGGCGGCGCGGGGGGCGCAGGTCACCTGCGGCGACATCGATGCGCACGCGGTGCGCGAGACGGCCGAGGGCATCCTCGCCGCCGGCGGCCAGGCCCAGGCGCTTGCCGCCGACGTCACCCGGCTGGAGGACATGACCGCCCTCGTCCAGGCCAGCGTCTCGGCCTACGGCGGCGTCGACGTGATGGTCAACAACGCCGGCGTCATGCCCCTGGCCTTCTTCTCCGACCATGCGGCCGCCTACGCCGCCTGGGTCCGCTGCATCGACATCAACATCAAGGGGGTCCTGAACGGCATGGTCGCCGCCTACGACCCGATGATCGCGGCGGGCCGCGGCCAGATCGTCAACATCTCCTCGATCTACGGCAACTTTCCGGTGGTGGGCGCGGCGGTCTACGGCGCCAGCAAGGCGGCCGTGAACGTGCTGTCGGAATCGTTCCGCATGGAGACCCGCGGCCGGATCAAGGTCACCACCGTCAAGCCCACCGGCGTGCCCGCCACGGGTCTGGCCGGCGCCATCGTCAACCCCGCCGCCGTCGTCGGCATCGTCGGCCACAACATGGCCGATTTCACGCAGGCGATGAGCGCCATGGGCGAAGGCGATCTGGCCGGCGGCCGGCTCGATCCCGAAGAGATGGACTATGTGGCCCTCGCGCCCGAGCACATCGCCGACGCCGTCATCCACGCCATCGACCAGCCCTGGGGCGTCTCGATCGGGGACATCACCGTCCGCGCCGCTGGCGACCACTACATCCTCTAGGCGGGGCCGCGTCAGGATGGCCGCCGCCCGGCGCTCCCTCGCCCTAAAGCCCGACCGTCCCCCCGGCATGGCCCTTGCGTCGCAAACGCCGACCGACACCTCCGAGGCAGGGCCGATCATGACGACCATAGCCGCAACGCCTTACGCCGCCGCCCCTCAGCGCCGTGCCGGCGTCGACCGCCCGGTCGCGGGGGCAGGTTTTGCCGGCCATTTGGCGCCGGCCGGCGGCCAGTCGGGCGCGACGCCGCCCGGCCGGCTGCAGGCCCTTCAGGCGGAACTCGCCGAGCTTGAGAGCCGGCAGTCGAGCCTGCCGGTCAGGGACTTCCTCCACGCCAGCTTCACCCTGAAGGAACAGATCACCACCGAACGCGTCGCCGCCGGGGAGGACCTCGACGTGATCGGCGTGCAGTTCGCCGGCCAGGTCTACCGGCTCGGCGGCCGGTTCCTCGGCGGCCTGTCGGAACTGGCCGAGACGGGCGAGGTCCGGACCGTGCAGCTCGCCCGCCCCCGGGGCGTCCTGGCCTGACGGGCCCGCCCGCCGATCCCTGTCCGCGCGCGCAGGCTCAGGCCGCGTCCTCCCCGTCCACCAGGACGAGGCGGCTGGTCGTCGAGCGATGGCGACGCGCAAACAGCGGCTGGGCCTCCGGGTCGGACAGGAACGCCTGCGCATGCCCGCGCGACGGGAACTCCAGGATCACGAGGCGCTGGAGCGGCCACTCGCCCTCCAGCACCACCGGGTCGGCGCCCCTGGAGGCGTAGCGGCCGCCGTGCTTGGCGATGAAGGCGGGGATCGCCTCGACGTAGGGAAGGAAGTCCCTGAGGTCGTGCACCGTCAGGTCGAGCACCAGATAGGCCGTCAATTCCGCCTCCGCTCCGCACGCCGGCTTCGCTGCAAGGCGCGGAATGCGCCAGGCGCGGAGCCTGAGATCGCCCCGGGGACACGATGTTCGCGCGGCTCGGCACAGGCAAGTGAGCCCGCAGGAAGGCGACCCCGCGGCCGGCCGCCACCGATTCCGCTGAACAGGCCGCGGCTTCAGGCCGGCAGCCCAGCCTCTCTCAGCGCCTCGGCGTAGGCCTGCCTCATGCTGGCGACAGGAACGGGAATGCGCGCGAAGAAGCCGGAGATGGTGAGCTCGGGCTCGACCGCCAGCAGTTCCTGCACGACCGCTCTCGCGCGTTGCGGCTGACCCAGCTTCACCAGAGACACGGCGGCGACGCGCAGGGCCACGGCGAAGCGGCGGTTCTGGGCGAGCGCCTGCTCGGCCCACCTCAGCGCCGCAGCGTAGTCCTCCTCGATCATCGAGGTGATCGCCATCGCGCCCGACATCAGCCAGGCGCGCGGATCCCGCGGGCTCAGGCGCAGGGCTCGGGCGACCATCTCCCGGCCAGCGGCGGGGCGCCCACACATGGCCTCGATCCAGCCGGCCAGGGTCAGCGCCATGCCGGAATTCGGATTGATCGCCAGCGAACGGGCGAACAGGTCCCTGGCTCGCTCGCGATCCACCTCGTCCATGTTCCAGATGGCGAAGGCGGCCATCCAGAGCACCTGGGCTTCGTTCGGCGCCAGCTCGACGGCCCGCCACGCCAGGCGCACCGCCTCGGATCTTTCGGCTGCGCCCTGCTCCGTCCATCCCTGGAAGTGGTGCTGGGCGAGGCAGAAGGCGGCGGCGGCCATCGCCGGCGCATAGGCCGGATCCAGGACCAGCGCCTGCTCCAGGCTGGCGAGCGCGGCGTCCGTGCCCGTCGCGGTGAACTCCGAAAGGTGCGCCCGCGCGCGCAAGAGGAGATCGTAGGCGTCCAGCCGCGCCGGAGCCTCGCGCCGCAGCCGCCCGATCTCGGCCAGTTCCAGGTTGGGCTCGATCGCGGCGGCGACGCTTTCGGCGACCAGGTCCTGCAAGGCGAACACATCCTGGGCGTCGCCCTCGAAGCGGTCCGCCCACAGATGCGCGCCGGTGACGGCGTCGATCAGCTGTCCGGTGATGCGCAGGCGGCCGCCGCCCCTGCGCACGGAGCCCTCGACGACATAGTCGACGCCCAGTTCCCGCCCGATCTGCCGCACGTCGGCCGGCTTGCCCTTGTAGGCGAAGGAGGAATTTCGCGAGATCACGAACAGACCGCTGCTGCGGGACAGCGCGGTGATGATTTCCTCGGTGACGCCGTCGGCGAAATAGTCCTCGTCGGGCTTGCCGCCGATGCCGGCGAAGGGCAGCACCGCGACGGACGGCGTGCGCGGCGCGCCCCGGAGCAGGAGCGCCTCGGGGGCAGCTCCGGTCCGCGCCTCGGGCGCTGGTCCATCCACTTGGCGCACCTCCGCGACGAACCTCACGCCTTTGCGCGGAAAGGTGCGGACCATGCGTTGCTCCGCGCCGGTGTCGCCCAGGGCGGCGCGCACGGCGTTGAGGCGGCTGCTCAGCGTCGCCTCCGACACGATGCGGCCCTGCCAGACGACGTCCAGCAGGTCGTCACGGCTGACCACGCGGTCTCGCTCCTCGACGAGGAAGGTCAGGAGGTCGAAGACCTGCGGCTCAAGCGCGATTGACCGGTCTTTGCGGCGCAGTTCCCGGCGCGCCGTGTCGAGGGTGAAGGTGTCGAACTGATAGATCACGGCGCCGCCGAGGGTGGAGCCCCAAAGCCTAGCATCGACCGCGGCGGGTCGAAAATCAGGGTGATCTGAAGGTCGCCTGAAGGCCACCTGAAAGCGAGGCCCGCGCCGGCGTGACAAGCTCGGAGCATCGAGATTGCAGCGCGAGGTTCGCTATGAATACGAAGACCATCGACCAGGGCCGTCGCCGTCTGCTCGCGGCCGCGACCCTTGGCGTGGCGGCCGCCCAGCTTGGAGCGGAGCGGACGCAGGCTGCGCCGTCGCAGGGCGCGGGCGAGTTCCCGCAACCGCTGCGGCGGATCAAGGCCGGCGTGCTCGAGGTGAGCTACGCAGAGATGGGCAAGCCCGACGCGCCCGTCGTCATCCTGCTGCACGGCTGGCCGTACGACATCCACAGCTATGTCGAGGCCTCGGCTGAGCTCGCCGCGGCGGGACACCGGGTGATCGTGCCCTACTTGCGCGGCTATGGAGCGACCCGCTTCCTGTCCGACGCCACGGTTCGCAACGGGCAGCAATCGGTCTTCGCCGTCGACGCCATCGCCCTGATGGACGCCCTTTCGATCCGCCAGGCGATCTTCGGCGGGTTCGACTGGGGCGCGCGCACGGCCGACATCGTCGCGGCCCTGTGGCCGGAACGGTGCAAGGGCCTGGTTTCGGTCAGCGGATATCTGATCGGCAGCCAGGAAGCCAACAAAGCCCCCTTGCCGCCCCAGGCTGAACTCGCCTGGTGGTACCAGTTCTACTTCGCCACCAACCGCGGCCGGGCGGGCTACGACAGGTACTGCAAGGATTTCGCGCGGCTGATCTGGAAGACCGCCTCGCCGCGCTGGGCGTTCGACGAGGCCGCCTTCGAGCGCAGCGCACGGGCGCTGGAAAACCCCGACCACGTCAACATCACGGTCAACAACTATCGCTGGCGCCTCGGCCTGGCCGAGGGCGAGCGCCAGTACAGCGCCCTCGAACAGCGGCTCGCCCAAGCGCCGGTGATCCACGTTCCGACCATCACCTTGGAGGGCGATGCGAACGGAGCCCCGCACCCGGAGCCCGCCGCCTACGCCAAGAAGTTCGCCGGCCCCTATGCGCATCGGCTGGTGCGGGGCGGCGTCGGCCACAACCTGCCCCAGGAAGCCCCACGCGCGTTCGCCCGCGCGATCCTCGACGTCGCGGCGCTCTGAAATCGACCCAGGCGCAGGAGAAAACGACGATGAGGAAGAGATGGCTGGTTACGGGCGCCTCCCGAGGACTGGGCCGGGCGCTCGCCGAGGCGGCGCTGGAGGCGGGACATCAGGTGGTCGCCGGCGCGCTCGATCCGCGGGCGCCGGCGGATCTGGCCGAATCCTGTGGCGCGGCCCGGGCCGCGGCGGACCAGGGCCGGCTCGCGCAGCTGGATCGATGGCGCGAGCTCAGCCGCTCGACGGACTACCCCACAAGCTGAAGCCCTCGGCGTCCCGCTTGCCTGCGAAAAGGAGAACGACCATGAGAACCGACGTAAGCTTCGAGAGCGCGGGCCTGCGGCTCGCCGGCCATCTCCACCTGCCGGAGCCAGGCGACGGACCGGCGCGTCCCGCCGTCGTCGTCGGTCACCCGGGCGCAGGCGTCAAGGAGCAGGCCGCCGGCCTCTATGCCCGCCGACTCGCCGACCAGGGCTTCATCGCCCTCGCCTTCGACGCCGCCTTCCAGGGCGAGAGCGAGGGCGAGCCGCGCGGCCTGGAAGACCCTGCGCACCGGGTGGAGGACCTCAAGGCCGCCGTCTCCTTCCTCAGCGTCCATCCCGCCGTCGACCCTCTCCGGATCGGCGTCCTTGGCCTCTGCGCCTCGGGAGGCTATGCGGCCGCGGCGGTCGCGACGGACCATCGAATCCGCGCGGTGGCCACGGTGAGCGGGGTCGACGTCGGCCGTCAGTTCCGCAATGGGCCCGACGGCGCCCAGCCGCCGGGTGTGATCCAGCAGATGATCGCCCAGGCCTCGGCCGCTCGCACGCAGCAGGCGCGTGGCGAGCCCGCCGGGGCGCTCGCCATCTTCCCGACGGACGCGGAGCAAGCTCGCGCCGCCGGGCCGCACGCCTTCGAAGGCTATGACTACTACCGCACGGCCCGCGGCGAGCATCCGCGCGCAGCGAGCGCCTTCGCTTGGCCGAGCGTGGACCGCATCGCCGGCTTCGACGCGTTCCGCTTCATCGATCTGATCGCGCCGCGTCCGCTGCTGCTCATCGCCGGAAGCCGCGCCGTTACGGCCTGGATGGCGAGCGAGGCCTACATCCTCGCACGCGAACCCAAGGAGCTGGTCTGGATCGAAGGCGCCAGCCACGTCGACCTCTACGATCGCGACCCCTTCGTGAGCGAGGCGATCGGCAAGCTGGCGGGCTTCTTCCGCCGAGCCCTCCAAGGTTCCTCAGGCGAGACGCCAGATTCCATCCAGCCGGCGTAGCGGCTTCCCCGCGCGCGAACGTCCGCGCGTTGGACGGGTAGCCTCCTACCCCACCTTGCGCCCAGTGGCCTGGCCCGGCTGCTGCGCCGGCCGCTGGGCCGCCCATTCGAGCAGGGCGTCGAGCGCCGGGCACATGCCGCGCCCCCACTCGGTCAGCCGGTACTCCACCTTGGGCGGAACCTGCGGATAGACCTTGCGCTCGACGATCCCGTCCTCTTCGAGGTCGCGCAACTGCTGGATGAGCATCTTCTGCGAGACGCCGGGGATCGCCCGCTCCAGCTCGGAGAAGCGAAGCACCTCGCGGTCGAACAGGTGGAAGATGATGACCATCTTCCAGCGCCCCTCAAGCATGCGGAACGCCGCCTCGACGCCCGTCGCCGCCATGTCGGGGGTGACGTCCTCAAGCTTACCTGTGGGTGAGTACCCCACATTTTTGTCGGTTGTTGCCATGCGCGCAGTATAGCGCCACTTCCAGGGCCTCCGCCACCCTCGAGCCCAGACCATGACCGTAAGACTTCCCGCCCCGATCGCGCGCTACTTCGAGGTCGCCGAAACGAACGACGCCGAGGCCGTCGCCGCCTGCTTCGCCCCCGCGGCTGTGGTCCGCGACGAGCAGCGCGTGCACACGGGCCGGGCGGCGGTCCGGGACTGGGCCGCCGAGGCGCGCAGCCGCTACAGCTTCCACGCCGAGCCGCGCAGCTTCGAGGCGCTCCCCGACGGCGGCGTCGTCACCGCCTGCCTGACCGGGACCTTTCCCGGCGGCCGCGCGGATCTGCGCTATCGGTTCCGGCTTGCGGACGGCCAGATCATCGACCTGGAGATTGTCCCACGGCCCCGCGAGGCCGAGTTCACCGGCCGCCGGGTGCTGGTGACGGGCGGCACCCAGGGGATCGGTGCGGCCGTCGCCAGGCGGCTTTCGGACGCCGGGGCGACGGTCTTCCTGACGGCGCGCGCCGCGCCGCAGGACCTGGCGCGGCCGGACCTCTTCCACCAGGCCGACCTGTCGAACCCCGACGCCCCGGCCGGCCTGGCCCAGGCCGTCATGGATCGCCTCGGCGGGGTGGACGTGATCGTCCACAACCTGGGCGGCTCGGCGGCGCCCGGCGGCGGCTTCGCGGCCCTGCAGGACGGCGACTGGGCCGACGCCCTCAATCTGAACCTCTTGTCGGCGGTGCGGCTCGACCAGCGGCTCGTGCCGGCCATGCTGGACCAGGGCTATGGCGTGGTCATCCACGTCAGCTCCATTCAGCGCCGCCTGCCGCTCTACGAATCCACGATCGCCTACGCCGCGGCCAAGGCCGCCCTCAGCAACTACAGCAAGGCGCTGTCCAACGAGGTGGGGCCGCGCGGCGTGCGGGTGCTCAGCGTCGCTCCAGGCTTCACCGAGACCCAGGCCGCGACCCGCATGATCGAGCGGCTGGCCGCGGCCGACGGCGGCGGGATCGAGGCGGCGCGCGAGGGCCTAGTGCGGGCCCTCGGCGGCATTCCGGTGGGCCGGCCGAACACGCCGGACGAGGTCGCAGACCTGATCGCCTTTCTCGCCAGCGACCGAGCCGCCACGCTCCACGGGGCCGAGTTCGTCATCGACGGCGGCGCGACGCCGACGGTCTGAGCCCCCTAGTCCTCCTCCCGCTTCGGCCGCTTGGCCAGGCCGGCCACGCCGCCGGAGCTCATCAGGCCCACGTCGGCCAGCAGGATGGGGATGGCCCACTTGTGGGCGGCGGCGATGTAGCGGGGCTGCCAGACCGGGTCGTACTTGTCCTTGTAGCGATAGACGCCCTGGAAATTGTACAGTTCCTCGGCCCGCTCGAAGGCCAGCCGCCCGACCCGGGACATGATCGGCGCCAGGGGCCGGTCCTCCAGCCCCGCCAGGGGCGCCATGCCGAAGTCGAAGGCCTGGTAGCCCTCGGCCCGGCCCCAGGCGATCAGCTCGACGAACAGGAAGTCCATGATGTTCTTCGGCGCCTCGTCCGAATAGCGCATCAGGTCCATGGAGAAGGCGGTCCTGGCCGCCGTGGTCCACAGGGTGGCGAAGGCGACGATGCGCCCCTCGCGCCGGACTACGGCCACCGGGAACTCGGCCACGTAGCGGGGGTGGAAGCCGCCCAGGGAAAAGCCCTTCTCGCCGCCGGCGTGGTGCGCCAGCCAGGCGTTGGACACCGCCTGCAGCTCGTCCATCACCGCCGCGGCGCCGCCGGGGGGCAGCACCTGAAAGCTCGCCCCCTCCTCGCCCACCTTGCGCCAGGCGCGGCGCAGGTTGCCGCGCTTGCGGCCCTCCAGGGAGAAGCTCTCCAGCGGCACGGCGGCGGATTCGCCCACCTTCTGGATGGAGAAGCCGAGCTCGACCACGTCGGGCAGGTCGTCGGCGCCGATGCCATAGATCCCCGGCCGCGCGGCGTGGGAATCGGCCAGCTCGCGGAAGCGCCACAGGAGCTCCAGCCGCTCCGCCCGCCGCCCTACCGGCGCCCCCAGGGCCACCCAGGAGCGGCCGCGCACGCCGAACATCAGGAAGCTTTCGCCGCTGGCCGAGAACAGGAAGCGCTTGTCGCCCAGGAGGGCCAGGTTCGAGCCGGGGTCGGCGGCCTGGGCGCTCGCCAGTATGGCCCGCACCCGGGCGAAGTCCGGATCGTCCTCCCCGGCCACCTTGGGCGTGGCGGTGGAGGCGAACAGCCGCCACAGGCCGAAGGCGAACAGGGCCAGCGCCGCACCGGCCCAGGCGCGCACCGCGCGCGCCGCGTCGGCGTCCACCATCACCTTCCACCAGGGCTGGTCGGCGTAGTCGGCGTGCTCGAACGACCACAGCCCCAGGAGCCCCGCGCCCACCACCGCCGCCGCCGCCGAGACCAGCCAGCCGGGGGTGATCTCCATCTGCGCCAGCCGCGCGCGCCGTGGGAAGGCCTGGCGGAACGGGGCCAGGAGCACGGCCACGGCGACCACCGCGGCGGTCTCCTCCCAGTTGATGCCCTTCAGCAGGGTCAGGGGCGCGGCGGCGGCCAGCACCGCCAGGGTCGCGGCCCAGGCCGCCCCCAGCCGCGCGCGCAGGCCGAAGGCCAGAAACACCAGGGCCAGCCCCAGCACGCTGGAGACGAAGTGGCTGATCTCGATCAGCTCGACCGGGGTGAACGCCATCAGCCGCATCAGGCGCACCGGCACCGAGGGGGTGGCGGCCGAGGCCACCAGCATCACCCCGATCGCCAGGGTCGCCATGGCGCCGGCCATCGGGGCGGCGGCCAGGGCCGCCGGCTTCAGCTCGCGTGCGAGGCGCATGGTCGTCCGTCGTTGCGGCCGCCGGGAGCGGCGTCGCCACAGCTATAGACCGATTTGCCTTCCGGTCCTTTGCGCGCCGCGTCAAACAAGTGTTCGCGCCGCCCTTGCCCTGGCGACCGCCGACGCTAAGGTGGCGGCGATTTTGGTCCGACAGTTGTTTCAGGGAGGACGCGATGGCCGACTTCGGCGGCGGTGATCTGGACGCCTTCCGCGCCGAGACGCGCGCGTGGCTCGAAGCCAACTATCCCGCGGAGCTCCGCGACCCCAAGGCCGCGACCGACCCGGAGGCGACCTGGGGCGGGCGCAAGTTCGTCGGCAGCGACAATCCCCAGATCGTCTGGATGCGCCGCATGGCCGAGAAGGGCTGGACCGCCCCGACCTGGCCCCGTGAATACGGCGGCGGGGGCCTCAGCCCGCAGGAGGCCCGCGTCCTCGACCAGGAGCTGGCGGCGGGCCGCTACCGCGCGCCACTCGCCTCCTTCGGCGTCTGGATGCTGGGCCCGGTCCTCCTGGAGTACGCCAGCGAGGAGCAGAAGCGCGAGCACCTGCCGAAGATCATCAGGGGCGAGATCCGCTGGTGCCAGGGCTATTCGGAGCCGGGCGCGGGCTCCGACCTGGCGGGCCTGCAGACCAAGTGCGAGGACAAGGGCGACCACTGGCTGATCAACGGCCAGAAGATCTGGACCTCCTACGCCGACAAGGCCGACTGGTGCTTCTGCCTGGTGCGCACCGACACCTCCAAGAAGCACGAGGGCATCTCCTTCGTGCTGATCGACATGGCCTCGCCGGGGGTGGAGACCCGCCCGATCCCGCTGATCAGCGGCGAGAGCCCCTTCTGCGAAACCTTCTTCACCGACGTGAAGGTCCCGAAGGGGAACATGGTCGGCCGGCTGAACGGCGGCTGGGAGATCGCCAAGCGCCTCCTGCAGTACGAGCGCCAGAACATCTCCGCCGGCTTCGGCGGCGGCGGCAGCGCCGGCGGGACCTCCGGCGACCTCGGCCAGATGGCCAAGGCCTACCTGGGCGTCGACGAGACCGGCCGCCTGGCCGACGCCGACCTGCGCGCGCGCATCACCAGGAACAAGATGGACTTCGCCTGCTTCTACCAGACGATCGCCCGCTCGGCGGCCGAGTCCAAGGCCGGCAACGGCCCCAGCGCGACCACCTCCATCATCAAGTACGCCGCCGCCGAGTTCGCCAAGGAGCGCTCGGAGCTGATGATCGAGCTGATGGGCGCCCAGGGCCTGGGCTGGGAGGGCGAGACCTTCGCCCCCGGCGAGATCATGGCCGTGCGCGGCTGGCTGCGGGCCAAGGCCAACTCCATCGAGGGCGGCACCTCGGAGGTGAACCTCAACGTCATTTCCAAGCGGGTGCTGGGCCTGCCGGACCCGAAATAATACCGACCGGCCGCCGTCCTATTGTTCGGGCGGCGGCTCCAACCTGACCATTTCTGACGAAGGCGATTTCCATGGCTGACTTCGGCGGCGCCGATCTCGAGGCCTTCCGCGGCGAGGCGAGGGCCTGGCTCGAGGCGAACTTCCCCAGGTCCCTGCGGGAGAACCCCGGCGCCCAGCTCGCCGCCTCCATGGGCGGCCAGGAGAGCGAGGACGCCCGCCGCTGGCGCGAGGCCATGGGCGCCAAGGGCTGGGGCACGCCCACCTGGCCGGCCGAGTACGGCGGCGGCGGGCTCAGCCGCCAGGAAGCCCGGGTGCTCGGCGAGGAGATGGCCGCGATCGGCGCGCGCAACCCGATCGGCGGCATGGGCGTGATGATGTTCGGCCCGACCCTGATCGAGTACGGGACCGAGGCGCTGAAGCGCCAGCACCTGCCCGGCATCATCAAGGGCGAGGTGCGCTGGTGCCAGGGCTACTCCGAGCCCGGCTCCGGCTCGGACCTGGCCTCCCTGCAGACCCGCGCCGAGGACAAGGGCGACCACTACCTCGTCAACGGCCAGAAGATCTGGACCTCCGGCGCCAACCTCGCCGACTGGTGCTTCTGTCTGGTGCGCACCGACACCACCAGGAAGCACGAGGGGATCAGCTTCCTCCTGATCGACATGAGAACCCCGGGCGTGGAGGTTCGGCCGATCCTGCTGATCAACGGCACCTCGCCGTTCTGCGAGACCTTCTTCACCGACGTGAAGGTGCCCAAGGACCAGCTCTTCGGCCCGCTGAACGGCGGCTGGACCGTGGCCAAGCGCCTTCTGCAGTTCGAGCGCGACAACATCTCCGCGGCCCTCGGCTCGGGCAACCTCGCCACCGCCCAGGCGGCCAAGCGGGTGGACGAGGCGGCCAGGGACTACGTCGGCGTGGACGAGGCCGGCCGCCTGGCCGACGCAGACCTTCGCCGGCGCATCACCGAGCACCTGATGGAGAACCGCGCCTTTCAGCTCACGGTGCGCCGCGCGGCCGACGAGGCCAGGTCCAACCAGGGCCCCTCGGCGGCCACCTCCATCATGAAGTACGCCGGGGCCAAGATCGCCCAGGACCGCACCGAGCTGATGATCGAGCTGATGGGCCACCAGGGCCTGGGCTGGGACGGCGAGGGCTTCGAGGGCGGCGAACTGGGCGCGGTGCGCGCCTGGCTGCGGGCCAAGGCCAACTCCATCGAGGGCGGCACGTCGGAGATCAACCTCAACGTCGTGTCCAAGCGGGTGCTCGGCCTGCCGGACCCGAAGTGAGCAGGACTCCCCCGGAACCATACTCTGTGCTATAAAGAAGCATAATATTTTGAATTATAGGGAGAATTTCTGATGGCCGACTTCGGCGGCGCCGATCTGGACGCCTTCCGCGCCGAGGCGCGCGACTGGCTCGAGGCGAATTTCCCGGCCTCCCTGCGCGGCGACCGCGCGGCGCTGGAAGCCATGGTGTTGAGCCCGGCCAAGCCGGAGGGCGACTTCGCCGTCTGGAAACAGCGCGTCGGCGAAAAGGGCTGGGGCGTGCCCACCTGGCCGAAGTCCCTGGGCGGCGGCGGCCTGTCGGCGGCCGAGGCCCGTGTCCTGGCCGAGGAGATGGGCCGCATCGGCGCGGTCAATCCGATCGTCGGCATGGGCGTGAACATGTTCGGCCCCACCCTCCTCGAATACGGCACCGAGGAGCAGAAGAAGCGCTACATCCCCGACATCGCCCTCGGCAAGGTACGCTGGTGCCAAGGCTTCTCCGAGCCGGGCGCAGGGTCGGACCTGGCGTCCCTGCAGACCAAGGCCGAGGACAAGGGCGACCACTTCCTGGTCAACGGCCAGAAGATCTGGACCTCCGGCGGCCAGTACGCCGACATGATCTTCTGCCTGGTGCGCACCGACACCACCCGCAAGCACGAGGGCATCTCCTTCGTGGTCTTCTCCATGCGCCAGCCCGGCGTCGAAGTGCGGCCGATCAAGCTGATCGCCGGCCACTCGCCCTTCTGCGAGACCTTCTTCACCGACGTGAAGGTGCCCAAGGAGAACCTGATCGGCCCGCTGAACGGCGGCTGGACGGTGGCCAAGCGCCTCCTGCAGCACGAGCGCTCGGGCATGGGCGGCCGCGCCGGCGCCGGCGCCAAGGCCGAGTCCCTGGGACTTCTGGCCAAGAAGTACGTGGGCGAGGACGCCCAGGGCCGCCTGGCCGATTCCGACCTGCGCACCCGCATCGTCATGAACGAGATGGACAACCGTGTGGTCTCGCTGACCGTCCGCCGCGCCGCCCAGGAGGCCAAGGGCAACTCCGGCCCCTCGGCGGCCACCTCGATCATGAAGAACGCCAACATGAAGGCCGTGCAGGAGCGCGCCGAGCTGACCCTCGAGGTCATGGGCGCCCAGGGCCTGGGCTGGGAGGGCGCGGAGTTCACCGAGTCCGAACTGGCCGCGGTGCGCGGCTGGCTCGCCGGCAAGGCGGGCTCGATCTACGGCGGCTCCAACGAAGTGCAGAACAACATCATCGCCAAGCGCATCCTGGGCCTGCCCGACCTCACGCAAGCGCACTAGGGTGAGGCCGGCGCCCACTCGGATTTTCAAGGAGACTTTTTCACATGGCTGATTTCGGCGGCGACATCGACGCCTTCCGCACCGAGGTGCGCGACTGGGTGGAGGCCAACTTCCCGGCCTCCCTCAAGGGGCGACCCAACCCCATGATGCGCGAAGAGCGCCAGACCCCGACCGCGGACCAGGATGCCTGGCGCAAGGCGGTCGGCGAGAAGGGCTGGGGCACGCCCACCTGGCCGAAGCAGTACGGCGGCGGCGGCCTGTCCCCCGCCCAGGCCCGGGTGATCCAGCAGGAGTTCGGCCGCGCCGGCGCCTACAACCCCATCGGCGGCATGGGCGTGATGATGTTCGGCCCGACGCTGCTGGAGTACGGCACCGAAGAGCAGAAGATGGAGCACATCCCGCCGATCTGCCGCGGCGAGATCCAGTGGTGCCAGGGCTTCTCCGAGCCGGGCGCCGGCTCCGACCTCGCCTCGCTGCAGACCAAGTGCGAGGACAAGGGCGACCACTACCTGATCAACGGCCAGAAGATCTGGACCTCGGGCGCCCAGTGGGCCGACTGGTGCTTCTGCCTGGTGCGCACCGACACCTCCAAGAAGCACGAGGGCATCTCCTTCGTCCTCTTCACCATGCACCAGCCGGGCGTCGAGGTGCGGCCGATCAAGCTGATCGCCGGCAACAGCCCCTTCTGCGAAACCTTCTTCACCGACGCCCGCGCCGAGAAGAAGGATCTGGTCGGCCCGCTCAACGGCGGCTGGACCATCGCCAAGCGCCTCCTGCAGCACGAGCGTTCGGGCCTGTCCGGCGCCGGCGGCGGCGGCCAGTTCGGCGGCGCCAAGCCCCTGCCCAAGCTCGCCAAGGAATATGTGGGCGAGGACGAGACCGGCCGCCTGGCCGACACCGACCTGCGCACCCGCATCATCATGAACGAGATCGACGGCCGCGCCTTCCAGCAGACCGCCGTGCGCGCGATGATGGAAGCCAAGGGCAATTCCGGCCCCTCCGCCGCCACCTCGATCATGAAGAACGCCGGCACCCGCTGGATGCAGGACAAGGCCGAGCTGACCCTGGAGATCATGGGCTATCAGGGCCTGGGCTGGGAGGGCGAAGCCTTCAAGCCCGAGGAGCTGACCGCCGTGCGCAGCTGGCTCGGCGGCAAGGCCACCACGATCTACGGCGGCAGCCAGGAAGTGCAGAACAACATCATCTCCAAGCGCATCCTCGGCCTGCCCGACCTGACGCAGTCCAAGTGAACCCATAAGAGGCCGCCGGTCCCCTGCGGGGCGATGGCGGCCTCACCGACACCATTCGAGATTTGATAGGGAAAAGAGACAAATGGCCGTTCTGACCGAAGAACAGAGCATGCTCCGCGACGCCGCCAAGAGCTGGGTCCAGGAGAAGAGCCCCGTCACCGCCTTCCGCAAGATGCGCGATTCCGGCGCCCCGCTCGGCTACGACGTCGACGCGTGGAACGAGCAGGCCGAGATGGGCTGGGCCGGCGTGATCATCCCCGAGGACTTCGGCGGGTCGAACTTCGGCTACCTGTCCATGGGCCTGATCCTGGAGGAGATGGGGCGCACCCTCACCGCCTCCCCGCTGCTGGCCTCGGGCCTGGCCGCCGCCAGCGCCCTGATCCTCGGCGGCTCCGACGCCCAGAAGGGCGAATGGCTGCCCAAGATCGCCGACGGCTCGCTGGTCGCCACCCTGGCGGTGGACGAGGGCCCGCACCACGCCCCTGAAAAGGTGGCCCTGAAGGCCGAGAAGTCGGGCTCGGGCTACAAGCTGACCGGCAAGAAGACCTTCGTCCTCGAAGGCCCGGCCGCCGGCCTGTTCATCGTCTCGGCCCGCACCTCGGGCAAGCCGGGCGACACCGATGGGATCAGCCTGTTCCTGGTCAAGGCCGACGCCGCCGGCGTCACCAAGCAGAACCTGAAGCTGGCCGACAGCCGCGGCGTCTCCAACGTCGAGTTCAACGGCGCCGAGGGCGAGCTGCTGGGCGAGGAAGGCAAGGGCTGGCCGGTTCTGGAAGCCACCCTCGACCGGGCTCGCGCCGGCGTCTGCGCCGAGATGCTGGGCGCCGCGGTCCAGGCCTTCGAGACCACTCTCGACTACCTGAAGACCCGCGTGCAGTTCGGCCAGGTGATCGGCTCGTTCCAGGCCCTGCAGCACCGCGCGGCCAAGATGTTCACCGACCTCGAACTGGCCCGCTCGGCCGTCGAAGCGGCCCTCCAGGCCATCGACGCCGGCAACCCGGACGTGCCGGAGCTGGTCTCCCTGGCCAAGGCCAAGATGGGCGACACCTTCCACCTCGTCTCCAACGAGATGGTGCAGATGCACGGCGGGATCGGCATGACCGACGCCCACGACGCCGGCTTCTACCTCAAGCGCGCCCGCGCCTGCGAAGCCGCCTTCGGCTCCCAGGGCTACCACCGCGACCGCTACGCCCGCATCCAGGGCTACTGAGGACGACAGGCGCCGGCGCCCGCCGGGCCCCGCGCGCCAGCCGTCTCCGAACCTTCGAAACCCCTTCGGCGGAAACGCCGGAGGGGTTTTTCCTTGGCCCCGCCTCAGCGGCCGAACAGCAGGAACAGGCTCGCCCCGACGCAGCTCGCCCAGGCCGTCAGCCACAGGGTCAGCCACAGCCGCGTGCGATCGGGACTGTGCGTGCGCGGCAGGCGGCGCGAGGCCGCCCGGAACCGCGCGTTCAGCCGCGCGAGCCGCGCCTCGGCGCCGGGGCCTTCGAGACGTCGTTCGCGGGTCAGCCGTTCGGGGTCAGCCATGGCCCGATGCTGCCCGCCGCCGGCTAAGAGGGGGTTATCCGCCTGCATTGCCAACCGCCCGCTCCGGCGCCTAGCCTGGCCCGAAGTCGCCGCCCGGCGTCCGAGGGAGCCGCCATGATCCAGGCGTCGATCGATCACCTCCCGCTCTACGCCGCCGACCTCGGCCGCCTTGCCGCCGGCTTCGAGCGGCTCGGCTTCACGGTCTCGCCCCTGGCCCGCTATGTCGATCCGGAGGGGCGCGACGGCCCCTGGCCCAGCCGCGGCGTCTTCCTGGAACGGGGCTGGTTCGATCTTCAGCGGGCGGACCGCGCGCCGCCCCACGCCCTCTACGAGCCCAAGGCCTGCCTTCTGCGCGTGGACGCCCTGGACGCGGCGCGCGCGGCCCTCGCCCATCTGCGCACTGATCCGCCCTACCGCCTGGAGCGCTGGTGGGCCGCAAGCCCCGGCGAGGGCTTCGAGCTCTTCAACCTGCGCGAACGGGTCGCGCCCCTGCCGATGGCGCTGATCGCCCACGCCGAGCCCATGGGCGACGTGGACGCCGCCTGGCGGCTCCACGCCAACGGCGCGTCTTGCCTGTCGCGCCTCGTCTTCGGCGGGGCCGAGCCGGGCCCCGGGGCCGACGCGGTCTCCAAGGCCATGGACCTTTCGGCCTTCGCCTATCTGGCGGCGGACGAGTTTGCGCCCCGGTTCGGCGCGGCTCGCCTGGCGCTGGTCGTCAAGACCGCGTCCCTCGACGCCGCCGCCCGCGCCCTGGCCGACGGCGGCCTGACGTTCAGCCCCCACGCCGGCGGCCTAGACGCCCCCGCCCAGGCCCCCTTCGCCTGCGGCTGGCGCTTCGAGCCGGCTTGACCACGCGCCGAAGGTCCGCCAGCCGGACCTCCGCAGCTCCGCTTGAGCCGCCCGTCCCCGCCGGCGCGGTCAATAGCCGCTGGACGCCGCCGGCCGCCCGGGCCGGCGCAACAGCTTCAGCACCGGCGCCAGCCGGGCGCTCGCCGAGTAGAACTCCGGCGCGCGCAGGCGCATGGTCAGCCGCAGGCGCCGCCCGCCGCGCACCACGTCGAGCTGCGCCGCCTCGCCGGCGCCGTACTGCATGTAGAGGTGGTCGAGGGCGGTGCGCGACAGGTGGCTTCGGTCCGCCCCGTTCACCGCATAAAGCACATCCCCTACCCGCAGCGGCGAATAGGCGGTCAGCACCGCCCGCCGCTTCAGCCCCGTGACCCGGGTGGCGAAGCCCTCCGGGTCCAGCCCCAGCGCCGCCGCCTCCGCCGCCGTCAGCGGCTCGCCCGTGGCGAAGGGATAGTTGCGCCGCGCCTGGCCGGTGGCCGCCCAGCGCGCCGGGTCCGGCTCGCCCGGATCCCACTCGGCCGCCTGCATCAGCGCCGCCAGCTTCGGGTTCGGCTGCACGTCGATGATCATGTGCACCCGGCTCTGCCCGCCGTTGGAGACCGAATGGATGACCTGGTTGTCGAAGGTCCAGGCCTCGCCGACCTCCAGGTGCTTGGAGCGTCCCTCCGACAGCAGCACCGCCTCGGGATTGGTCACCAGGGGGATGTGGATGCGCACGGTGCGCACCCAGGCCTCGCGGTCGTCCACGTGCTGGCGGGTGATGCCGTAGGGCTTGGTGCGGAAGATGAAGGCGTAGACCGCCCCGCCCAGCGGCCCCTCCGGCGCCAGCAGCGAGGCGATGTACGGCAGGCGCTCCAGCACCGGGCTGTTGGCGACGGCCTCGGTGGTGAAGTCGTCCTTGCGCCCGTTCTGGCCGCCGCGCAGCAGCACCATGTCCACCGAACAGTGCACGTCCCAGTGGCTGGCGCCCCAGGCCTCCGGCGGGATCGCGGCGAACTCGGCCAGCAGCCGCGGGGTGTCCACCTCCAGCGGCAGCTTGAGGAAGGACCGCTTGCGGCAGGCCTGGGCCAGGGCCTGCGCCTCGGCCGCCCCTTCGGCGTCTGCGGTCTCGTGGGTACGCTCCAGAACCTGCATCAGGCGCCTCCCTTGCGCGCCCCGCTCGGCGGGGCTGGTCCGTTAGGCCGCCGCCTCTATGGCGCGCGGCTCGCTCATGCTGGATTCGGCCGCCCCGCGGTGGAATCGCCAGAAGCGCCGCTTGCGCCAGTCGCCGTGGCTCTCGTCGTTCCGATGGGGCCAGTCGTAGATGTACATGTTCTTGTGGTTCAGATCGGCGGTGAAGTGCCGGTCGGCGGCGAAGCCGCGCTCGGCCGCCAGCCGCTCCACATAGAAGGGCGAGGGCCGGCTGCCGACGCCGTGCAGCGACTGCTCGGCCACCTGCGCCGGCTCGGGCACATAGAGGATGCGCTCCGGGTCGGTGGAATCGCAGACCACCGACTCCAGCACGACCTCGTCGGCCAGGTCGAAGCAGCGGGCCATGTGCGCGTCCACCTCGCGGATGTGGTAGAGCAGGCCGAAGTGGATGATCAGGTCGAAGCGGCCGTACTGGGAGAAGTCGCCCTCCAGGTCGCACTGGGCGATCGTCAGGCGCGGCACGTCGCGGTGCTTCAGCCGCGCGAAGGTCACCGTCTCCTGGCGGCCCTCCAGGCAGACCACCTCGGCGCCGAGGTCGGCGAAGAAGGCGCCGATGTCAGACAGGCCCGAACCCAGCTCCAGCACCCGCTTGCCGGCGAACCAGTCGACACCGTAGAGCTCAAGGAGCTTGTTGATGCGCTTGGTGCGCCAGTCGGCGTAGCTGACCGCGAAGATGGCGTCGTCGCGGGTGGCGAGGCTCAAGGTCACATGCCGATCGACCGGCGACATGTGGCCGGTGAAGACCAGCAGCTGGAAGCGCTCGAACACCCGCGGCACCCGAAAAAGATTCACCCCAGCCTGAAAGGCGGCGCCCATGCGGCGCCGTGCACGCGAAAACATCCCAGAACCCCCGTCGCAGTAAGAGGTTTACGCAAACCTACAGGTACGCCGCGCCCGCCCAAGGGCGGCGCCGAAGCGCCGCGCGCAGGTGCGGCGCTATCTCAGATTGCACGACCTTAGTTCGCCGATTCTCGTTACACAACGTGGGATTTAAGCTTGACCGTAGATCAACTGCGCCGGGGACGCCGCGGGCGCCCCCGGCGGGGCGGTCGGCCTACTTCACCGGCACGTCGATCTCGCCGACCTCTCGGAACTTCTGGGCCATCTCGACCATGCCGGCCTCAGCGACGTCGTTCTGGGCGCGCGCGGCGTCGCGGATGTCCTGGCTGATCTTCATCGAGCAGAACTTGGGCCCGCACATCGAGCAGAAGTGGGCGGTCTTGTGCGCCTCCTTCGGCAGGGTCTCGTCGTGGTATTCGCGCGCCGTCTCCGGATCGAGGCCCAGGTTGAACTGGTCCTCCCAGCGGAACTCGAAGCGCGCCCGCGACAGGGCGTCGTCCCAGGTGCGGGCGGCCGGATGGCCCTTGGCCAGATCCGCGGCGTGGGCGGCGATCTTGTAGGTGATCACCCCGGCCTTCACGTCCTCGCGGTCGGGCAGGCCCAGATGCTCCTTGGGGGTGACGTAGCAGAGCATCGCCGTGCCGAACCAGCCGATCATCGCCGCCCCGATGGCGCTGGTGATGTGGTCGTATCCGGGCGCCACGTCGGTGGTCAGCGGGCCGAGCGTGTAGAACGGCGCCTCGCCGCAGTGCTTGAGCTGCTCGTCCATGTTGGCCTTGATCTTGTGCATCGGCACGTGGCCGGGGCCCTCGATCATGGTCTGCACGTCGTGCTTCCAGGCGATCTTCGTCAGCTCGCCCAGGGTGCGCAACTCGGCGAACTGGGCCTCGTCGTTGGCGTCGGCGATCGAGCCGGGGCGCAGGCCGTCGCCCAGGCTGAACGAGACGTCGTAGGCGGCCATGATCTCGCAGATCTCCTCGAACCGCTCGTAGAGGAAGTTCTCGCGGTGGTGGGCCAGGCACCACTTGGCCATGATCGAGCCGCCGCGGCTGACGATGCCGGTGGTCCGCTTCGCCGTCAGCGGGATGAACGGCAGGCGCACGCCGGCGTGGATGGTGAAGTAGTCGACCCCCTGCTCGGCCTGCTCGATCAGGGTGTCGCGGAAGACCTCCCAGGTCAGGTCCTCGGCCACCCCGCCCACCTTCTCGAGGGCCTGGTAGATCGGCACCGTGCCGATCGGCACCGGGCTGTTGCGGATGATCCAATCGCGGATGTTGTGGATGTTGCGCCCGGTGGACAGGTCCATCACCGTGTCAGCGCCCCAGCGGATGGCCCAGACCATCTTGTCCACTTCGTCGGCCACCTGGGACAGCACGGCCGAGTTGCCGATGTTGGCGTTGATCTTGACCAGGAAGTTGCGCCCGATCGCCATCGGCTCGAGCTCGGTGTGGTTGATGTTGGCCGGGATGATGGCGCGCCCGCGGGCCACTTCGCCCATCACGAACTCCGGCGTGACGAAGTCGGGGATCTCCGCGCCGAAGCCCTCCCCGTCGCGGATGAAGGCCTGGCCCTGCTCGCGCCGCAGGTTCTCGCGGATCGCCACGTACTCCATCTCCGGCGTCACGATCCCGCGCCGGGCATAGGCCATCTGTGTCACCGCCCGTCCGGCCTTGGCGCGATAGACCCGGCGCGGCGCTGTGAACTGCGGGGCCAGGTGCTTGCCCTGGGCGAAGCCGTTGTCCTCCGGCTTCACCTGCCGCGGCTCGGCCACGAGGTCGAGGTCGCCCCGGGAAACGACCCAGGGCTCGCGGGTCCTGGGCAGGCCCGCCTCGATGTCGATCTTCACGGCCGGGTCGGTGTAGGGCCCCGAGGAGTCGTAGAGGGTGAGCGCCGGCTCCCCCGCGCTCGGGTGCACCGCCACTTCGCGGAACGGCACGCGGATGTCTGGCCACAGGACGCCGGGCTGGAAGACCTTCTTCGAACCCGGGCGCTCGCCCGTGGGGATGGCGTTGTCGATAGGCGTCTGGATGTTCACCGGGCGGGCTCCTTGCGGCTCGGCCGGGACCACCTTGCGATGGAAAGCGGGCGCCCGGGGGCGCCCCCGTCCTTCCCTTCGCCGGCATGACCCGGATCAGGTTCTACGGGTCGCGGGCTCACCCGCCTCTCAGCCGCTCCGGCGCGGCCCCCCGAGGATGGGCGAACACTAGGCGCGAATGCGAGCCAATGAAAGCGTCGCCGCATGCGCCTTGGTCAACTTGACGGGCGCGCCCCGGCGCCCTCCGGTAACGCGGTTACGCAAGAATGAACGCCTAAGGGGGGCGCCCATGACCATTGAACTGAAGATGCTGGCCTGGACCCTGGTCCTGGCCTTCGTGCAGATCCTGCTGTTCGACGTGGCCCGCACCAGCCAGTACGGCCTGAAGTGGAACACCGGCCCGCGCGACGAGGCCATGCCGCCGCTCTCGGCCCGGGCCGAGCGGCTGAGCCGCGCCCAGGCCAATCTGTTCGAGACCCTGCCGCTGTTCGCCGGCTTCATCCTGATCGGCCACGTGGCGGGAATCCACACGGCCAACACCGCCCTGGGCGCGCAGATCTACTTCTGGGGCCGGGTCGCCTATGTGCCGCTCTACGCCTTCGGGGTGCGCAACATCCGCTCCCTGGTCTGGCTGGTCAGCCTGGCCGGCCTCGTGATGACGGCGATCCCGGTGCTCACGGCCTGATCGGGCCGCCGCGTCAGACATCTTTAACGGGGCAAGCCCTATCCATCCCACCATCAGGGGTTGAGCCTGAGCGGCCGACCGAGCGATGGAGAGGCCGATGGCCAGGGTGATGGTGACCGGCGGCTCGGGCTTTCTCGGCTCGCTGCTGGTGGAGCGGCTGCTGAATGACGGCCACGAGGTCGTCAGCATCGACCTGCTGCCCAATCCGGTGGCTCATCCGCGGCTGGAGGCCGTCGTCGGCGACATCCGCGACCGCCGCGCCCTCGACGCCCTGTTCGCCCGGGCGCGGCCCGAGGTGGTGTTCCACTGCGCCGCCCTCCTGGCCCACGGCCGGATCGACGAGCGGCAGGTGTGGTCCTCCAATGTCGAGGGCACGGCCGTTCTCGCCGACGCCATGGCCGCGGCGGGCGTGTCGCGCATCGTCTACACCTCCAGCAACTGCCTGTGGGGCCACGGCTTCGACCACCCGGTGACCGAGGACGAGCCGCCCGCCCCGGTGGAGCTCTACGGCCGCAGCAAATGGGAGGGCGAGACCATCCTCCTGGATCATCCCGCCGGCCTGACCGCCTCGGTGATCCGCTGCCCGACCATCATTGACGAGGGCCGGCTCGGCCTCTTGGCCATCCTGTTCGAGTTCATCGCCGAGGGCCGCCGGGTCTGGACCGTCGGCGGCGGGCGCAACCGCTACCAGTTCATCTACGCCGCCGACCTGATCGAGGCGATGCTCAAGGCCTGGCGCGCCTCGGCGCGGGGCGTGTTCGGCATCGGTTCGGACAACGTGACCACCCTGCGCGAAACCTTCGAGGAGGTGATCGCGGGCGCCGGGGCGGACGCGCGCATCGGCGTGCTGCCCAAGGCGCCGACCCTGGCGGCCATGCGCCTGGCCCACGTCCTGCGGATCTCGCCGCTGGGCCCCTACCACTACCGGATGATCGCCTCGGACTTCGTGTTCGACACCAGCCGCATCAAGGCGACGCTCGACTGGCGCCCGACCCTGACCAACGGCGAGATGCTGCTCAAGGCCTACCGCTACTACCACGCCAACCGGCGCGAGATCGCCGGGCGCAAGGACGTGTCGGCCCATCGCCAGTCCGCCCGCATGGGCGTCATCCGCGTGCTCAAGTGGGTTTCATGACGCCGCAGGCGGCGCGGCGGCTGTGGAAGCCCGCCGTCCTGGTCCTTCTCGCCGTCTGGCTGCTGGCGGTCGGCGCGCGCCACGAGCCCTGGGCCGACGAGGCGCAGGCCTGGCTTCTGGCGCGCGACAGCGGCCTGGTCGAGCTGCTGGCCACGCGGGTGCGCTACGAGGGCACGCCGCCGCTCTGGCACCTTGTGTTGTGGCTCTGCATCCGCGGCGGCCTGGCCTACGAGCAGATCCACCTGGTCTCCAGCGCCTGCGCCCTGGGCGGCGCGGCCATCATCCTCTGGCGCGCCCCGTTCCCGCCCCTGCTGCGCGTCCTGCTCGTCGCCTCCTATTTCCCCGCCTACCAGTTCGCCGTCGTCGCCCGCAGCTATGCGCTGGACCTGCTGCTGCTGCCGGCGCTGGCGAGCCTGTTCGCGGCGCGCAAGGACCGTCCGCTCGCCTACGCGGGCCTGATCGGGCTCCTGGCCCTCAGCAACGCCCACAGCTTCGTCATCGCCGGCCTGCTCGGCCTGGAGTTCGCCTGGACGCTGCTGCGTTCGGGCGCCTTGCGCGCCCGCCGGGGCTGGGGCGCGCTGGCGCTGGCCGGCGGCCTTGGACTTCTGGCGGCGGCGAGCGCCTGGCAGCCGGCGGACAACGGCTTCGCCATCACCGGCCAGGAGAAGCCCCCGGTTGCGATCGGCGCGCGCTATCTGGCCGAGGCCCTGATCGACCGGCCGCTGTTCCTGTCCCGCGACGCGCCGCGGACCGGGGACGTGCTGCAGGGGCTCGGCCTCAGCCTGGCCGCGCTGGCGATCTCCTGGGCGGCGCTCGTGCGCGCAGGACGGGGCCTGCTCGCGACCGCCGTCCTGGGCGGGCTTCTCGCCTTCTCGGTGCTGGTCCACTCGGCGGTCTGGCACGCGGGCCTGTTCTTCCTGGCCTGGGTCTTCCTGCTCTGGATCTCCTGGCCGGGCCTGCGCGAGGCCGACCGCATCCGTCCGCTGGTCACGGCCGCCCTCGCCGCCGTGCTGGCCGTACAGACCGGCCAGGCCGCCATGACCGGCCTTTGGGACCTGCGCGCCACCTATTCGCCGGGCCTGGCCGTGGCCGACGCCATCGCCGCCTGGCGCCGGACGCAGCCGCAGGACGGCCGCGTCGCCGTGGCCGGCTTCAAGGCCTTCTCGGTGCAGTCGGGCTTCTCCGCGAACGTCTTCGCCAATTACGAAGGCGGCGCCCCCTCCCCGGCCTATGTGCTCTGGAACGGGGGCCACAACTGGCGGACCGCCTACGCGCGACGGGAGGCCCTGCGCGCCTTCGCCGACGGCTATGGGCTGGTGGTGGTCTCGCGCATGAACATGACGCCGGCCGACCTGGCGGCTGTTCGCGCCGGCGCCTTGCAGGGCGGCTATCGCGAATCCCTCCACCCCGGCCAGCTGATGTGGAAGAACTACGCTCGCGAAGATGAGACCCTGATGGTGTTCCGGCGAGCCGATCGCCCCGCCGACTGACGCAAATCGCGGGGGATGACGGCCCGGCCGATGCGCCCGGCCCGTGGCCTGTGCTAGGGCCTCCGCCAGAGGAGTGCCTTCACCATGCTTTTGTCCCGCTTCCCCCGCGCCCGCTTCGCCCACCTGCCCACGCCCCTGGAGGCCGCGCCGCGGCTGGGCGCGGCGCTCGGCGGCCTGAACCTGTTCGTCAAGCGTGACGACTGCACGGGGCTGGCCGGGGGCGGCAACAAGACCCGCAAGCTGGAGTTCCTGCTGGGCGAGGCCCTGGCCCAGGGCGCCGACACCTTGATCACCCAGGGCGCGGTGCAGTCCAATCACGTGCGCCAGACGGCCGCCGCCGCGGCCCGCTTCGGCCTCACCTGCGAGATCATCCTGGAGGAGCGCACCGGCTCCAAGGCCGCCGACTACGTCGGTTCGGGCAACGTCCTGCTCGACAAGCTGCTGGGCGGGGCGATCCGCTTCACCCCCGGCGGCAGCGACATGAACGCCGCGCTCGAGGCGGTGGCCGAGGAGGTTCGGGCCCGCGGCGGCAAGCCGTATGTGATCCCCGGCGGCGGCTCCAACCCCGTCGGCGCCCTCGGCTACGTCGACTGCGCCTTCGAGCTGGTGGCCCAGGCCAACGCAAGCGGCCTGAAGATCGACCGCATCGTCACCGCCACCGGCAGCGCCGGCACCCACGCGGGCCTGGTGGCCGGCCTGGCGGTGATGGGCGCCGACATCCCGGTGCTCGGCGTCGGCGTGCGCGCGCCCAAGGCCCAGCAGGAGGCCAACGTCTTCAAGCTGGCGCGCGAGACCGCCGCCCTGCTCGGCCACGAGGACCGGGTGACGCGCGAGATGGTCGTCGCCGACTGCGACTACGTGGGCGCCGGCTACGGCCTGTTCGACGAGAAGGTCGCCGAGGCCCTGAAGCTGGCCGCTCGCACGGAAGCCCTGCTGCTCGATCCGGTGTATACCGGCAAGGGCATGCTTGGCCTGATCTCCCTGGCGCGACAGGGCGCCTTCAAGGACGAGACCGTGGTGTTCCTGCACACCGGCGGCTCGCAGGGCCTGTTCGGCTATCACAGCGAACTTGAGGCCTATCTGCCGTGAGCCTGGTCCTGGGCCTGCTGGGCGGCATGGGACCCGCCGCCACCGTCGACTTCCTGGCCAAGCTGCAGGCCCTCACCCCGGCCGAGCGCGACCAGGACCACATCCGCGTTCTGGTCGACCTCAATCCGCAGGCGCCGGACCGCAACACGGACTCGACGGCGGCGGGCCTGGAACTGGCGGACATGGCCCAGGGCCTGGCGGGGGCCGGGGCGGAGGTGCTGGCCATCGCCTGCAACACCGCCCACGCCCATGCCCGCGATGTCCAGCAGGCCGCCGGCCTGCCGCTGATCGACATGATCGAATGCGCCGCCGGCGAGGCCCAGGCCACTGGCGAGCAGCGGGTCGGGGTGCTCGGCACCAAGCAGGCCCTGCGGCTCTATCATGAACACCTGGCCGCCCGCGGGCTCTCGGCCGTGTTCCTGCCGGCGGAACGCCAGGCGGCGTTCATGGATCTGCTCTACAGGATCAAGGGCGGCGACCTTGGCGACGACGTCCGCACCGGCATGCGGGCCCTGGCCCAGGACCTCGTCGCCGCGGGCGCGCGCACCCTGATCGCCGGCTGCACCGAGGTTCCGCTGGTGATCGGGCCGCAGGACCTCGGCTGCCCGCTGATCGACAGCTCCGCCGCCCTGGCGCGGCGCTGCGTGGCGGTTTGCAAGGGCTGGGAGCGGCTGTAGGGTGACCGGGTCCGCGGGGACCGGACCACCGCCACCCAGGGGAGAACCCGCGCCATGAAGCCGATCCTGCTCGCCGCAGCCCTCACCGCCACCCTGGCCGCCGCCGCCTGCGCCGGCCAGCCGCCGGGCGCGCCGTCTCCGGCCGTGGGCGCCCAGGCGGCCGCGGGGGTGAATGCGACGGCGTCCGCGTCCAGCAGCAGTTGTTTCCGCATGACGCAGATCCGCGGGCACCGCATCGCCGGGGACAACACGATCTACGTGCGGGTGGGCTCCGACGACGTCTATCAGGTGACCACGGCCGGCGCCTGCGGGGCGGGCGCCCTGCGCAACGACACCCTGATCATCTCCACGACGGCCGGCGCCGACCTGATCTGCCGCCCGATCGACCTGGACCTGAAGATCCGCTCGGGCGCGGGGATGGTGACGCCCTGCATCGTCTCCTCCATCGCGCGCCTCAGCGCCGAGCAGGCGAAGGCGATCCCCGAGAAGCTGCGCCCCTAGGCCCTAGAGCCGCGCGGCCTCGAAGGTGTCGCAGGCGGCCGGATCGCCCGTGTCCACGCCGCGGCGGAACCAGCGCATGCGCTGCTCGCTCGAGCCGTGGGTGAAGGCGTCCGGAACGACGCGGCCCTGGGTCTGGCGCTGCAGGGTGTCGTCGCCGACGGCCGCGGCGGCGCGCAGCCCATCCTCGATGTCGCGCGGGTCGAGCGCCACGGCGCCGCCCGAGGCCTCGGCCGCGTGGGCCGCCCAGACGCCTGCGTAGCAGTCGGCCTGCAACTCCAGGCGCACGGAGCCGGAGTCGGCGCCTTTGGCGCCCATCCGCTCGGCGCGGGCCGTCTGGCCGGTCAGGTGCTGCACGTGGTGGCCGATCTCGTGGGCGATGACATAGGCGCGCGCCGCCTCGCCCTGGGCGCCGAAGCGCCCCTCCAGCTCCTGCCAGAACGACAGGTCCAGATAGACCTTCTGGTCGGCGGGGCAATAGAACGGCCCCATGGCGGCCTGGCCGGCCCCGCAGCCCGTGCCGGTCGCCTGGTCGTAGAGCACGACCCCGGCCGGCGGGCGGTAGGCCTGTCCCGAGGCGCGGAAGATCGGCGTCCACACGTCGTTGGTGGAGGTCTCGATCACGTCGACGAACTGGCCGGCCTCGTCCTGCGGCGTGCCTTCGGCCACGCTCTGCTGCTGGGCAGGAGCGGCGGCGCCGCTCACCACCTGCATGGTGGTCTGCGGATCTATGCCGAAGACGAAATAGCCGATCAGCGCCAGGATGACGCCGCCGGCGCCGACGCCGCCGACCACGGGCGACATCCCGCGGCGGTCCTCGATGTTGCCGGACCGTCGTCCGCCCTGCCAGCGCATGCCTGCCTCCGTTCAGCGGCGCCAGCTTATCGCGTCCGCCGGGCCGAAATCGAGCCTGTCAGCGCCGGTTGGCCGCCGCCTCGCGGACCCGCTGGTTGGACCGGGCAAGCCGCTCGTCCGGGATCGTCGCCAGGCCCTCTGGAACGGCCCGCGGCCCGGGCGGCGGCGCGAAGGACAGGGTCGAGCGCGCGCTCTGCTCGCGAAGGGTGCGAACCGCCTCGTCGGCGCGACGGGCCGCCTCCAGAGCGTTGAGACGGTTCTCCAGGTCGACCTGGCGCTGACGGGCGGCGGCCTCGGCGGCGGCCGCCTCGCCCTCGGTGACGTAGCCCGGGATGTAGCCCCCCGGCGCCTGGGCCGCGGCGGGCGCAGCAGAGGCGGCGAGGCCGGCGAGGATCAGCAGGAGCGCTGCGCGCATGGGAGCGTACATAGGCTCGTCAACGCCCGAACGCCCGCCCGGCTCCCGCTCAGCGCCGCGTCACGGTGAAGCGGGTGAGCTGCTCGCGCGGGGCCGCCCACTCCGGCTCGATCTCGATGGCCTTCTGGTAGTCGAAATAGGCGGACTTGGCGTCTTCCAGGCCCTCGTAGGCGAGGGCGCGGTTGTAATAGGCCTTGGCCGGCTCCTCGACGCCGAGCTCCAGGCCGCGGTTGATCTCTCCGATGCTCTCGGCGTAGCGCCGCTGGCCGATATAGGCCGCCCCGCGGTTCACATAGGCCTCGCCCAGGTCGGGCGCCGCCTTGATGGCCATGTCGAAGTCGCGTTCGGCGGTCCTGAAGGCCGCCCGGCGCAGGCGAAAGACCCCGCGGTTCACATAGGTGCCGGCCCGGTCACGGGCGTTCAGGAATTCGGTCTCCAGGGCCAGGGTGCAGACGTCGTCGAAGCGGGAATCCGTCTCGCCCGCCACCGCCGCCCTCGAGCATTCTTCGGCCAGTCCGCCGCCCAGCACCGTGACCGCGCCTTGCGCCGCGCCGGCCGCGCCCAGGAAGAGGGCGGCGCTGACTAAGGCTGTCGCCGCCTTGATCATGTTTCGCCTCCATGGCGCCGGGCCGCCCGGACTGGACGCCCGGCGATGCGGAAGCCTCCGCCCGTACCGGCGTTCTGTCAACGCGGGCCGAACGCCTCAGCCGGCGCGGCGGGCGGCGGCGCTGCGGCGGGTTTCGCGATAGACGATGTAAAGGCCGCTGGCGGCCACCACGGCCGCGCCGGCGAGCATGCCCAGGCGCGGCGTCTCGCCCCAGACGAAGAAGGCGATCAGCCCCGCCCACAGGAGCTGGGTGTAGTCGAACGGCGCCACCGCCGCGATGGGCGCCAGGCGCAGGGATTCGGTGAGCAGGAGCTGGCCCACCCCGCCGAGGAGGCCCGCGCAGACCAGCAGCGCCAGGGTCAGGGGGTCGGGCATGACCCAGCCGAACGGCAGGCTCAGGAGCCCCGCCACCGCGCCGGCCAGGGTGAAGTAGAAGACGATGCGCGGCCCCGGCTCGGTGCGGCCGATCTCGCGGATCGCCGTCATCGCGCCCGCCGAGCCGACGGCGCCGATCAGCCCGTAGATGGTGCCGATCGAGGCCATCATCCGGGTGGGGTCGGGCCGCACCATGATCAGCACGCCGATGAAGCCCACCGCCACCGCCGCCCAGCGGTGGGGCCCCACGTGCTCGCGCAGGATCAGCGCCGACATGGCGGTCATGAACAGGGGCGCGGAAAAGGACAGGGCCGTGGCCTCGGTCAGCGGCAGGTGGGCCACGGCCATGAAGCCGCAGGTCATGCCGGTGAGGCCGACGGCGGCGCGCACCAGGTGTCCCCCCGGCCGCGACGTGCGCAGCACCGAGGGGCCGCTGGTGCGGGCGATGTAGAGGCCCAGCGGCACGAAGGCGAAGGCGTTGCGGAAGAACAGGGTCTGGAAGACCGGAACCCCGTGCAGGGAGGCCCACTTCACCATGGCGAACAGCCCGGCCATGCAGGCCACGGCGCCGACGCGGCAGAGGATGCCGGCGCCGATGCGCTGGACCGGCGCGTGGTCGGGATGGGACTGGGGCGGCAAGGCGGGCTCCGGAGCGGCGCTCCTTAAGGCGCCGATGGCCGCCCGAGGCAAGCCCTGGCTCGGGCTGCGGCCGGGAGGCGCCCGCCCCCCGGCGCGCAAGGTCGACGACTACTTCTTCTTGGCCGCCTGGACCTCGATCTCGGCCAGCATCTTGGGCGCCACCAGGCTGGCGACCTGCATGGTCACGCGGGCCGGCTTGTTGGGCTGTTCGGGCGTGCCGAAGAACATCTTGTAGCCCTCCATCATGCCGGCGAAGTCCATCTTGCCGCCCTTGTCCGGGTCGCCCACGAGATAGACGCGCATCATCACCACGTCGCCCATGGTCAGGCCCTGGTCCTTCAGGATCCCTTCGATGCGCTTGAGGATGCCGATGGTCTGGGTCTTGGTGTCGCCGAACTCGGCCAGCGTGCCGGCCGGGGCGTCGGGGTTGGTCTGCGGCGGGGTGATGCCGCTGACGTAGAGGATGTCGTGATCCGCCGAGACGTAGACCGCGCTGGAGATCGCCGAGCTCGGCGCGCCGATGTGGACGACTTCCGCCGCGGCGGGACCGGCGGCCAGCGCCACGGGCAGGGCGGCCGACGCGAGGGCGGCGGCGATGAGTTTGCGCATCTTGGTCTCCATTGGTGATCGCTTCGATGTTGCCACAGAATCTCGGGACGCGAAGGACGCGCGACAGGTGCGGCCGTGTCCCCAAGCGCGGCGCCAGAACCGGTCGATACGGCTGCGGTTTCAAGCCCGTTCGATCCGCGGGCGCCCGGGCCCCGGCGGTTGATCAAGGCCTGGGCGCCGTCAGCCTAGTTATTCCGCAGTACTGAATCGCAACTTCAAGTTGGCGCCGGCAAACACAGGGTGATCCACCCGAATCTTGGCCGGCTCCGTGAGCTTCTCGCCTATTTTGGATGCACCTGCGCGCCATTTCGACAGGTATCGACCGAAATGTCGACGGGCCGACCCCAGCCAGATTGACAGACATTCAAATCCGTCCGGTCCTGTTACTGCGATGTACGGATTGAGAGGCCGTCGCCGCAAAGTGCTCAAGATCACAAGACGCGTATCACATGTGGCGAGGAAACTTTCTGGCCGGGCGCTCTCCAGGAATGTGAGCGTAGGGAAGCATGCACTTGTCCTTCTATCTCAGACTACAGCCCGTTCGAGCCTCGGCTCACGAACACGGCCGACGATATTGAGGCGTATAGACGTGTGGCCTGACCGCCACATCGCCTAGGCGTCACATCTAGACCTGAATTCGAAGTCCTTCAACGCAGGGCCACGGCTCTGCGCAGGGACAAGTCATGCCTAATACCAGAAAGAGAACTCAATACATACACGACAATTGTAATTCCGCTCCCGGTAAAGAGGTCAGTTCTGCGAGCGGGTACAGCCAATACGACTTCTGCATCCGACAAGAAGAAGGGGGTATCATGCAGATCACGATTAAACGGTCCCTGCTGTTCGCGGGGATTTCGCTCTCGGCGATGCTGGTGGCGGGCGTAGCCAGCGCACAGACGACGGCCGCCGCGACGTCCGAACTCGAGGAACTGGTGGTGACCGGGTCGCGCTCCAAGCCGCGCACCGTCCAGGACTCCCCTGTCCCGATCGACGCCTACGGCGCCGAGGAGATCTCCTCCGTGGCCGTGTCCGACACCATGGACGTCCTGAAGACCCTGGTGCCTTCCTACACCCTGGCGCGCCAGCCGATCTCCGACGGCTCCAGCTTCATCCGCCCGGCCTCCCTGCGCGGCCTGCCCGGCGACAAGACCCTGCTGCTGGTCAACTCCAAGCGCCGCCACCGCGCCGCCCTGGTGCCCACGGGCGGGTCGGGCTCCCAGGCCGCCGACGCGGCGGTGATCCCCTCATCGGCCCTGAAGTCGGTCGAGGTGCTGCGCGACGGCGCCGGCGCCCAGTACGGCTCGGACGCCGTGGCCGGGGTCATCAACTTCATCCTGAAGGACAACGACAGCGGCGGTTCGCTGTCGGTCATGGCCGGCCAGTACTATGAAGGCGACGGCGACCTGATCACGGTGACCGGCAACAAGGGCTTCAAGCTGGGCGATTCCGGCTTCCTCAGCGCCTCGTTCGAGTACATCACCGAACAGCCGACCTCCCGCGGCCGCCAGTACTGCAACGTCGGCATCCCGAACCAGTCGGTCGGCTTCTGCGCCCAGACCTTCGGCACCAACGCCGCGACGGCCGCCTACGCCGCCTCCGTCGGCTGGGACCCGACCAAGCCCAGCGTCCTGCAGAAGTGGGGCCAGCTCGACACCAAGGCGTTCCGCAGCTTCGTCAACGGCGGCTACACCTTCGGCAACGGCTCGGAGCTCTACGCCTTCGCCAACTACTCGCAGAGCCACCAGAAGGAAGACTTCAACTACCGCAACCCGATCGACGTCGGCGCCTCGACCAACCAGCTGGACGACTACGTGCGCCTGGCGGACGGCTCGCTCTGGCGCGCCAACTCGATCTTCCCGCTGGGCTTCACTCCCCAGTTCTTCGGCGATGTGACCGACTACAGCCTGACGGCCGGCTACAAGGGCACGATCGGCGAGGGCCTCGGCTATGACCTGAGCGCCCGCTACGGCAACAACAAGATCGAGTACAAGCTGACCGACACGGTCAACTTCTCCATGGGCCCAGCCTCGCCGACCGAGTTCCATCCCGGCGACCTGATCGCGGACGAATACGCGGTCAACGCCGACTTCACCTACGAGTGGAAGACCGGGTTCACCTCCGAGCCGGTGTTCATCGCCTTCGGCGCCGAGTACCGCAACGAGGGGTATGAGATCGTCACGGGCGACACCGACTCCTACATCGCCGGCGTCTACGCGGTGGCCGACCCCTATGACTTCTGCACCAACGAGGCGACCGTCTCGCAGCGGACGCTTCGGTCGACCGCGCCGCAGAACATGGGCATCAACTGCGCCAGCGCCTCCGACCCCGTCTACAAGGTCCTCGGCGTCGGCTCGAACGGCTTCCCCGGCTATCCCCCGCTCTATTCGGGCAGCCTGGAGCGCGACAGCTACGCGGCCTATGTCGACGCCAGCGCCGACGTGACCGATAGGCTGTTCGTGCAGGCCTCGCTGCGCGGCGAGAACTTCTCCGACTTCGGCTCCACGGTCGACTTCAAGCTGGCCGGCCGCTTCGAGTTCAGCGACGCCTTCGCCCTCCGCGGCTCGGTGGGCACGGGCTTCCGCGCCCCCACGCCGGGCCAGCAGTTCACGACGGTGGTGTCCACGGTGGTGAACAACGGCCAGCCGGTGGCCCAGGGCCTGTTCCCGGCGACCAACCCGGTCGCCCAGTACCTCGGCGCCAAGGAACTCGACCCGGAAAAGGCCAAGAGCGTGACCCTCGGGATCACCTCCAGCCTGCCCTTCGGCTTGGACCTGACCGTCGACGCCTACTACATCACCATCGACGACATGTTCTACGGGATCACCCCGATCACCGTGACCTCGTCGATCCAGGCCGCCATGATCGCCGCCGGCATTCCCGGCGCCGACACCATCGGCCAGATCACGTTCTTCCAGAACGCGTTCGACGCCAAGGTCGCCGGCCTGGACATCGTGGCGACCTACCAGCACGAGTGGGCGAACGGCCAGACGACCGACTTCTCGGCCTCGTTCAACTACAATCAGAAGATCGTCGACACGGTGAAGCAGTTCGTCGACTCCACGGGCCAGACCCGCGTGTTCTTCGACGGCGAGTACGTCTACGACTTCAAGCACGCCGACCCGTACTGGAAGAGCGTGCTGTCGGCGACGCACCACATCGGCCCGGTGACGATCCTGGGCCGGGCCAACATCTACGGCCCGTACAAGAACATGTTCAGCGTCAGCAACCCGATCATCCAGGAGTGGGATCCGGAGGTCCAGTTCGACCTCGACGTCACCTGGGACATCGACGACACCTACACGCTCACGGTCGGGGCGCGGAACATCTTCGACGAGTACCCGGCGCCGGACGCCACGGGCGAGTCGGGGACGAACGGCCGGATCTACCGGTCCGACTCCCTGGTCGACTGGCAGGGGGGCTTCTACTACGCCAAGGTCGCGGCGAAGTTCTGAGCCTCCAGCGCGCGCGCTCGAGCGGGGGCGGCCTTCGGGCCGCCCCTTTTTCGTCGGCTCAGATCGCCTTGCGCATGCGGATCAGCGGTACGGCGACGCCGGTAGAGGTGTCGGCCGAGAAGCGCTCCACCTCGACGTAGCCGCAGGCGCGGTAAAGCGGCTCGCCCGCCAGGGTGGCGGCCAGTTCGCAGGCGGCGAAGCCCTCGGCGGCGGCCTCGGCCTCGCACAGGTCCAGGATCAGCCGGCCGATCCCCCGCCGGGTCCACGCCGGGTGGGTGTACATCGCGCGGACCCGCGCCGGCTCGTGCGCCGGATCCAGAAGGGCCGCGTCGCGACCGGCGCTATGGTCCCCGCCGAACAGGGTGGCCCGCCGGCTCCAGCCGCCGCAGCCGACCACCTGCCCCTCGGCCTCGACCACGTGATAGGTGCCGTCTGCGATCAACTGGGTGTCCAGCCCCATGATCTCGAACGAGGCGGCGACGCCCTCGGCCGGCAGGTAGGGCCGCAGCAGGTCGCGGATGGCGGCGTCCATCAGGGGCGTGATGGCGGCGATGTCGGCGGCGACGGCGTGGCGGTGGGTGAAGGCGTGGCTCTGCATGTCCCCTTCCCTAGCCGCCGGGCGCGGCGAGGCAAGCGTGGGCGATCAGCGGGCCTGGGCGTCGATCAGACTGCCTGAATAGGCTGCATGGCCGACGTGGGTGAGGCGGCTCCTGAAGTCGGCCTTGATCTCCCCGCCCAGGTCGCGCCAGCGGCGGCAGAAGGCGTAGTCCTCCGAGAGATACTCGCCGGTCTCGGGCTCGATCATGGTGTCGAACACCATCACCGCCTCGGCGGCGGTCGCGCCGGTCATGTCGCCGTGTCTGGCGCGCAGCTCGGGATGGGCGGCGCAGACCCGCGCCATCGCCTCGCGCCGGATCATCATGAAGCCGGTGCCGACGTAGGACACCGGCCCAAAGCCGTCGTCATCCAGTTCGACGCTGTTGGTGGGGCTCGGAATGAAGCGCACCACATAGCCGAGGGAGGCGGCCTGCAGGTCCTTCAGGCCCGCCTGGGCCGCGGCGCGGGCCTTGTCCCAGTCGATCCGCTTGGTGGGATAGACCCCGCCCACGACGTCGGCGTCGTGGTCCAGCAGGCGGAAGACCTGCTCGGGTCGAAAGCCGATGTCGGCGTCCACGAAGAACAGGTGCGTGGCCTTCGTCTCGTTCAGGAACTTGGCGGCCATCATGCCGCGGGCGCGGGTGATCAGGGCGTCGCCGCCTCCCAGGAACACCTCCAGGCCCACGCCCCGCTCCGCGCAGGCGGCCTGCAGGTCCAGCACCGAGCGCATGTAGTTGATGCTGGCCATGCCCCCGTAGCAGGGGGTGGCCAGGAAGATCGAACGCCGGCTGGCGGCGGGCCTTTCGGCCGATGGGGACTTGGCGCGACGCGACATGGGATGTGGACCTGTTCCGCCGCCGCCAGGATGAGCGGCGGCATTGCTTCGCTTAGCCGAACATCGCCAGCTTTTCGAAGAAGACAAAGGGCGCCCCGCATGCATCGACTGTGACGTTTCTGGGGGCGCGCCAGCGCATACCCTCTGGTGCGCAAGCGCTGCGGCCTGTAATCAGCACGTCAGTTTGAACGCACGCCAGCCGCGGCTGGCTCAAGTGGAATGAAGGCATGGCTACCGGCACCGTCAAATTCTTCAATAGCGCCAAGGGGTTTGGCTTCATCTCCCCTGACGACGGCGGCGCTGACGTGTTCGTGCATATCTCGGCCGTGGAACGGTCGGGCCTCCAGGGCCTGAACGACGGCGATCAAGTTTCCTTCGAACTCGAGCAGGACCGCCGTTCCGGCAAGATGGCCGCGACCGACCTGCGCGTGCTCGCCTCGGGCGGCCCGGCCCGGCGCCCGCAACGCTCGTTCGATCGCCCGCAGCGCAGCTTCGACCGCGATTCGTCCTACGGCGGCGGCGGCGGCGGCGGCGGCGGCGGCCCGAGCCTGGGCGCCGGCGAAGGGGTGGTGAAGTGGTTCAACCCGGTGAAGGGCTTCGGCTTCATCCAGCCGTCGGGCGGCGGCGGCGACGTCTTCGTGCACATTTCGGCGGTGGAGCAGGCCGGCCTGCGCGGCCTGAACGAAGGCCAGCGCGTCAGCTTCGAGCTGACCCAGGACCGCCGCACCGGCAAGACCTCGGCGACCAACCTGCAGGTCTTCGACTAAGCATCGGCCCAAGGCCCGACGCATCCGCCCTCGGCGCCCCGGCGCCGGGGGTTTTGCGCGTTGGGGCCGGCTGACGAGGGCCTAGCGCAGCACGAACATCAGGACCACCGCGCCGGCCATGCAGGCGGTCGCGGCCCATCCGGTGACCACCAGGGGCGCGGGGGCGACGAAGCGGCCCATAGCGCCGCGGTGCGAGACCACGACCATCATCGCCGCCATCAGCGGCACGGAAATCACGCCGTTGGCCACCGCGCTCCAGAACAGGGCCTGGATGGGCGTGACGGGCGAATAGACCACGAGCACCCCGACCAGCACGGCCAGGCCGATCACCGTGTAGAAGCCCACCGCCTCCCGCGGCTTGTGCTCGAGCCCGATCTTCCATCCCCGCGCCTCGCAGACGGCGTAGGCGGCCGACCCGGCCAGGACCGGGACCGCCAGGAGGCCCGTGCCGATGACGCCCAGGCTGAAAAGGGCGAAGGCGAAGTCGCCGGCGATCGGGCGCAGCGCCTGCGCCGCGTCCGCCGAGGTCTCGATGCCGGCGGCGCCCGCCGCATGCAGGGTGACGGCGGCCGTCAGCATGATCGCGAAGGCGACCAGGTTGGAGAAGGCCATGCCCAGGTAGGTGTCCCACCGGATACGGTTGAGCTGTTCCGGCGCATCCTCCGGATGCTCCAGCAGCGGGCCGGTGGTGGGGTCGCCCTCGCCCTCCTCCACCTCCTCCGAAGCCTGCCAGAAGAGCAGATAGGGACTGATCGTGGTGCCGAAGACCGCCACGACGACGGTGGCGGTGGCCGCGGTCAGCTCCAGGCGCGGCGCCACCGTCCGGGCGGCGACCTCGCCCCAGTCGATGTTCATGCTCAGCACCACGCCGAAATAGGCGAACAGCGCCAGCGTCAGCCACTTCAGGAAGCGGACGTAGCGGTGGTAGGGCACGAGGATCTGCAGGCCCAGCGACAAGGCTGCGAATCCCAGGGTGAAGACGTACTGGCCCCATCCGAGGACCAGTTCGGCCGCCGCGCCCATGGCCGCGAGGTCGGCGCCGATGTTGATGGTGTTCGCCACGAACAGCAGGCCCACCAGGGCGGTCACCGCCCAGGACGGCAGGATCCGCCGCAGGTTGGCGGCCAGTCCCCGGCCGGTGACCCTGCCGATCCGCGCGCTGGCCATCTGCATCGCCGACATCAGCGGATAGGTCAGGGGGATGGTCCAGAGCATGTTGAGGCCGAACTGGGCCCCCGCCTGCGAATAGGTGGCGATGCCGCTGGGATCGTCGTCGGCCGCGCCGGTGATGAGGCCCGGACCGAGCCGCGGGAAACGGGCCGCGCGGCGAATCCAACGAGACAGGGGCTTGTCCTTGCTCAAATTCAACCCGATTCCACGGCCGCCAGCGCGGCATCATACAGGCCTTCGCCGCATCGCGCCGCACTGGGCGCTCGAGTTGTAGGCGCGCGGGATTCGCGAAATAGTGGGGATGGCCGCAGCGGCGCGGAAACCAATTGTCCGCCGCCACGTTCGCGAGAAGCAGGGTGGCGGCAAGTTCAGGACAGAGCAGAGCGTGTTGGCGGATATCGAACAGGGACGCGGCACGCTGGACGTGAACATATACGAGCGCTTGGTGCAGTCGGTGGTCGACTACGCCATCTACATGCTCAGCCTCGACGGGCGGGTCTCGAGCTGGAACCCCGGCGCCGAACGGATCAAGGGCTATTCGGCCGCCGAGATCATCGGCTCGCACTTCTCGCGCTTCTACACGCCTGAAGACCGCGAGGCGGGGCTGCCGCAGAAGGCCCTGGAGCGCGCGGCCCAGGACGGCCGCTTCATCGCCGAGGGCTGGCGCCTACGCAAGGACGGCAGCCGGTTCTGGGCCGCCGTGGTCATCGATCCCATCCGCGAGAACGGCGAAACCGTCGGCTTCGCGAAGATCACCCGGGACATGACCGACCAGCACGCCGCCGCCCTGGAGGCGCTGGAGTACGAGCGCAGTTTCCGGCTGCTGGTCCAGGGGGTGAGCGACTACGCCATCTTCATGCTCGACCTCAACGGACGGGTGGAGAGCTGGAATGCGGGCGCCCAGCGGATTAAGGGCTACACGGCCAGCGAGATCCTGGGCGAGCACTTCTCGCGCTTCTACACCGAGGAGGAGGCCGCCGCCGGCGCGCCCGAGCGGGCGCTGGAGACGGCGCGTCGGGAAGGCCGGTTCACAGCCGAGGGATGGCGGCGGCGCAAGGACGGCACACGCTTCTGGGCCGGCGTGGTGATCGACGCGATCCACGACGACGACGGCCGGATGATCGGCTTCGCCAAGGTCACCCGCGACCTGACCGAGCGGCGCGAGGCGCAGCTCGAGCTGGAACGCTCGCAGCAGGCGCTGTTCCAGGCCCAGAAGATGGAGGCCGTCGGCCAGCTCACAGGCGGCCTGGCGCACGACTTCAACAACCTGCTCACGGGCATCACCGGCAGCCTGGACCTGATGAAGACCCGGCTGGCCCAGCAGCGCTACGACGAGCTGGACCGCTACATCTCCGCCGCCCAGGGCGCCGCTTCGCGCGCGGCGACCCTGACCCACCGGCTGCTGGCCTTTTCCCGCCGCCAGACGCTGGAGCCCAAGGCGGTCGACGCCAGCCGCCTGGTGGTCGGGCTGGAGGACCTGCTGCGACGTTCGGTCGGGCCGCAGGTGGAGATCGAGACCGCCTTCGAGGCGGGGCTCTGGACCTGCTTCTGCGATCCGAACCAGCTCGAGAACGCGGTGCTGAACCTGTGCCTCAACGCCCGCGACGCCATGGCCGACGGCGGCGCCGTGGTGATCCGGACAGCCAACGCGGCCATCGACTCCGCGGCGGCGGCGATGCTCGACATGGCTGAAGGCGAATACGTGGTGCTGAGCGTGAGCGACACGGGCGCGGGCATGCCGCCCGACGTCCTGGCGCGGGCCTTCGACCCGTTCTTCACCACCAAGCCCCCCGGCAAGGGCACGGGCCTTGGGCTTTCGATGATCTACGGCTTCGCCAAGCAGTCCGACGGCCAGGTGCAGATCAGGTCGGAGCCCGGTCTGGGAACGACCGTCTCGATCTACCTGCCGCGCCACCACGGCGAGGCGGAGGCGGAGGCCGCCGCCCGCCCCCGCCGGCTGCTTCCCAAGGCCAAGGACGGGGAGACGGTGCTGATCGTCGACGACGAGGCGACGGTCCGCATGCTGGTCGGCGACACCCTGGCCGAGCTCGACTACAAGGCCATCGAGGCCCCCGACGCCGGAGCCGGGCTCAAGGTGCTCGCCTCGGACGTCGACATCGACCTCTTGATCACCGACGTCGGCCTGCCGGGCGGCATGAACGGCAAGCAGATGGCCGACGCGGCGCGGGCCCTTCGGCCCGGGCTGAAGGTGCTTTTCATCACCGGCTACGCGGAAAACGCCAGCCTGTCCCACACACAGCTCGAGCCGGGGATGCACGTGCTCAGCAAGCCGTTCGCCATCGACGAGCTGGCCGCACGCATCCGCGCCATCATCGAAGCCGACTGACTTCCCGGCGCCTGCCGGAACCGGCCTCCGGCGCCGGTGTTCCGGTCCTCGAAGCCGCCGGGCCGCCGGCGAGCGGGCGAGAGGAAGACATGGCGCCGATCCACAGACCGATCCCGAAGCCGGACCGCCAGCCGCGGAGCCCTGGTCCGCTCCCCAGCCCCCAGACGGCCTGAGCCATGGCCGCCGACGGACTCGACGGCCGCTTTGTCGCCCGCACCCTGTTCGTGGCCGCCGTGGTCGCGGCCATGCTGCTCCTGTGGCAGCTGACGAGCGTGCTCCTGCTGATCTTCGGCGCGGTGATCGTCGCCGTGATCCTGCGCAGCGTGGCCGACCCCCTGGAGCAGCGCCTGCATCTGAAGGGCGGCCTGGCGCTGGCCGGCGCCGGAGTGCTGATCGTGGCCGTGCTCGCCGCGGCGGTCTGGCTGGCGAGCGCCCTGATGGCCGACCAGGTGCGCAGCCTGAAGGACATGCTGCCCAATTCCGTGCAGGAGTTGCGGGGGCGGCTGGCGAGCCTGCCCTTCGGCGAGCGCATCGCCGAGGAGCTGCAGTCGCCCGGGTGGCTCGCCTCGAGCCTGAACGGGGTGGCCGGGCGAATCGGCGGCGCGGCGCTGACCGCGGTGGGCGCCACGGCCAACATCCTGCTGGTGATCGTCATCGGCGCGTTCCTCGCCGCCAAGCCCGCCCAGGCGCGGGACGGTTTCCTGCGGCTTCTGCCGCACGGCCCCAGGGCGCCGGCCCGCGAAGCGATGGACGCCACCGGCCGGGCCTTGAAGCTGTGGCTGGTCGGCACCTTGGCCGACATGCTGGTGGTGGGGGTGCTGACGGCCCTGGGCGCCTGGATCATCGGCCTTCCCTCCCCCGGCGCCCTGGGGCTGCTGGCGGGCCTGGCCGCCTTCGTGCCGATCGTCGGCACCATCGCCGGCTCGATTCCCGGGGTGCTGCTGTCGGTTCAGTTCGGCCCGCAGATGATCGCCTGGACGATCCTGATGTACGTCGTCGTCCAGCAGCTCGAAGGCAACCTGATCTATCCGTTCATCCAGCGCAGGGCGGTGAACCTGCCGCCGTTCCTGACTCTCACCGCCGTGGTCGCCTTCGGCATCCTGTTCGGCTCGCCCGGGATCATCCTGGCCACGCCGCTGCTGGTGATGATCCACACCCTGACCAAGGTCCTCTACCTGAAGAACGCCCTGGGCGAGGACGTGCAGGTGGAGGGCGGAAACGAGGAGGGCGGAAACGAGGAGGGCGGAAACGAGGAGGGCGAGCCGGCGGACGGCTGAAGCCGGATCGGCCCTCGCCAGCCTGTCATGGTGCCCCAGGCCGGACTCGAACCAGCACTCCCTCGCGGAAAGCAGATTTTGAGTCTGCCGCGTCTACCATTTCGCCACTGGGGCACAGGGCGGGCGCGCAATCTAGCCAAGCGCGCCGCCGGGTCAACGCGGCGGCGGCCCTTCAGGAGGCGCGCGGATCGACCGCCGCCGGCAGGCCCCGCTGGGCGGCGCTGACGACCTCCTCGCGGGTGGGGCGGCGGGCGGGCGTCACCTCGACCGGCGCGGAGGCGGCCGTGCGCCGGCGGCCGATGCGGCGGAAGATCGCGCAGAGCCTGGCGTCCAGGTCCAGGGACGCCGGCGGGGCGAGGTCGAAGGGGGCCAGGCGACGCAGGGCGAGGGTCGGGGTCATGACAGGTCTCTCGAAGCGCATACCGACGATAGGTGCTGCGCCACGGTGGGTTTGATAGCCCCCCGCGCCCAGGCGCGCCTTGATTCAGCGCAAGGCGTCGATCCGGCCCCAGCGGCTATGCGTCCAATCGCCGGGTTGCCTTCCCGCGGCGGAGGCCGTAATTGATAATCGTTCGCAGGCTATTCTCCCCACTTCCGAGCTCAGGACGACCGGATGAACGATATGCGCGCCGCCGAGGCCCGTGACGCCGCCACGCCGGCCGGCGTCCTGGTGCGCCTGAGCGAGGCCTCGCCGGGCGACTCCGGCGTGATCGTCGAGGTGCGGGCCGAGAGCCATCCGGCCGACCACGGCGTGGACGTGCACGAGCTGCAGCGGCGCCTGCTGGAGTTCGGCTTCGTGGAGGGGGCGCGGGTGACGCTGATCCACGAGGGCGCGATCCGCCGCGACCCGATCGCCGTGCGCCTGGACGACATGCGGGTGGCCTTGCGCCGACGCGACGCCGAGGACGTGTGGCTGATGCTGGACGCTCCGCGTCCATGACCGAGGCTGTGCTTACGCCGGCCCGCGTCGCCCTGGTCGGCAATCCCAATTCAGGCAAGACCGCGCTGTTCAACGCCCTGACCGGCAGCCGCCAGAAGGTGGCGAACTACGCCGGCGTGACCGTTGAGCGCAAGGAAGGTGTGGCCACCACCCCCGGCGGCCGCAGTCTGTACATCCTGGACCTGCCGGGCACCTATTCCCTGCGCGCGCGCAGCCCCGACGAAGCGGTCACCCGCGATGCGGTGCTGGGCCGGCTGGCGGGGGAGACGCCGCCCGACGTGGTGGTCTGCGTGGCCGACGCCACCAACCTGCGCCTGGTGCTGCGCCTGATCCTGGAGCTGAAGGCGGTGGGCCGCCCGCTGGTCCTGGCGCTCAACATGTACGACATCGCCCAGCGCCAGGGGCTGCGCATCGACCTGGAGGGCCTGTCGCGGGAGATCGGCGCGCCGATCGTGACCACCGTGGCCACGCGCAAGCGCGGGGTCGAGGACCTCCTGCGCCAGGTGGACGAGCTGATCGCGTCCGGCGCCCTGGCCGGCGAAAGCCGCTGGCACGCCCTGGACGCCGCCGAGATCCGCAACGCCCACAAGGAAGCCCAACGCATCCTGCGCGCCCACGTGCGCCCGCCCGAGCATCCTGACACCTTCACCGGCAAGGTGGACTCGGTGCTGCTGCACCCGGTGTGGGGCCTGGCGATCCTGCTGGCCCTGCTGTTCACGATGTTCCAGGCGGTGTTCAGTTGGGCGACCCCGGCGATGGACGCCATCGAGGCCGGCTTCGCCGCCCTCGGCGGGCTGACGGCGCAGGTGCTGCCGGACGGCCTCCTGCAGAGCCTGATCGTCGACGGGGTGATCTCCGGGGTCGGCAGCGTGCTGGTGTTCCTGCCGCAGATCCTGGTCCTGTTCCTGTTCATCATCCTCCTGGAAGACTTCGGCTACATGGCCCGGGCCGCGTTCCTGATGGACCGGATCATGGGCGGGGCGGGCCTGCACGGGCGGGCCTTCATCCCCCTGCTTTCCAGCTTCGCCTGCGCGATTCCGGGAATCATGTCGGCGCGGGTGATCGACGCCAAGCGCGACCGGCTGACCACGATCCTGGTCGCCCCTCTGATGACCTGTTCGGCGCGGATTCCGGTCTACACCCTCATCATCGCCGCCTTCATCCCGAACCGGACCGTCTGGGGCTTCGTCAACCTGCAGGGACTGGTGATGTTCGGCCTCTACGCCGCCGGCATCCTCAGCGCGCTCGCCGTCTCGTTCGTGATCCGCAAGGTGTTCTGGCGCGGCGCGGTGGAGCCGTTCCTGATGGAGCTGCCGACCTACAAGCTTCCGGACGCCGAAACCGTCGCGCGCAACCTGTTGCAGCGGGCGCAGATCTTCATCAGCCGGGCCGGCCGCATCATCCTGCCGCTCAACATCGTGATCTGGGTGCTGTCGACCTTCCCTTCGGCGCCGGAGGGCGCGACGGACCCGGCGATCGACTACAGCTTCGCCGGGATCATCGGCAATGCGATCCAGCCGCTGCTAGCCCCCATCGGCTTCAACTGGCAGATGGCCGTCTCCCTGGTGCCCGGCATGGCCGCGCGCGAGGTGGCGGTGGCCACCCTCGGCACGCTCTACGCCGTGGGCGACGCCGAGAACCAGCCGGGGACCCTGGCCACCGTGCTGGCGCAGGACTGGTCCTTGGCCATGGGGCTGTCGTTCCTGGCCTGGTACGTATTCGCGCCCCAGTGCGCCGCGACCCTGGGCGTGGTGAAGCGCGAGACCAACAGCTGGGTCTGGCCGGGGGTCATGTTCGTCTACATGTTCTCCTTGGCCTATCTGGCCTCGCTCATCGTCTACCAGACCGCCGTCGCCCTCGGCGGAGGCTGACGGCGGCCGGCCCCGGCGCAAAGTCGCCACATTTGCTGTCGCGGGGCTCCTCATGGTGAACGCACAGCGGGCGTCGCAGGCGATATGCAATCCTAAGATGGCCTCCGGGAGCGGTTGCGGAGGCTTGCCCGCGACAATTTGGGGCAAATTTCACCCCGCAATCATGGTTAACGCGCCGAATATGCCTAATTCTCGCCTTAACCCTACGCTAATCAGGTGAAATGCAACCTGGGGGGCGTCATGAGAAAGATCGCCGATCAAGCCTCGGACAACACGCAGCCTGCCGCCAAGCGGTCGCAAGGCCGCCAGGCCCTGGCTAGACGGGTTCGTGAGGCGCTGCTTGCGCTGGGTGGAGAAGCCCACCGCCAAGTGGTCATCGAACAGGTGGCCCGCACCATGGGCCACGACGTGAGGCAGATCCCCGAGGAGCTGGAGGCCGCCGTGATCTCCAGTTTCGAGGAGAACTGGCGCAACGAGGCGCGGCGGCAGGCCTACGGCTTCCACCTGCGCTTCGGCGAGGGCTCCCATCGCTGGGGCGTGCGCCCCGTCGACGCGGTCGCCTGAGGCCAGAACCGCCTCTTCAGCGGACGACGCCGCCCTCGCCAGCGAGCGCGTTGGCCGCGCCCTGCAGCCGCATGAGCAGCCGTTTCAGCAAGGCGACCTCGGCCGGCGCGAGGCCCGAGATCAGGGCTGCCTCATAGGCCAGGGCCAGGGGGGCGATCTCGCCGTGCAGGCGCGCGCCCTCGCGGCTGAGAGCCAGAATGTGCGAGCGCCCGTCGGCGTGATGCTCGGCCCGCTCGATCAGCCGGCGGCGGGCCAGGCCCTGGGCGGCGCGGCTGACCGTCACCTTGTCCATCACCGTGCGGGTGACGATCGCGCCCTGGGTCATCGGCCCGTCCTCGGCCAAGACGCAGATCAGCCGCCACTGGGGGATGGTCAGGCCGAAGCGGTCCTCGTAGGCCCGCGCGATCAGGCTGCTCACCGCGTTGGAGGCGACCGAAAGCCGGTAGGGCAGATAGTCGTCGAGCTTCAGGTCCGACTGGACGGTCTCGGCGTCGGCAGGTCGCGGGTGAGCGGTCATCGCCGAACGACCTCCTGTTCGATGGCGCCAAAGATTGAGTGGCGGCGCGCGTCGCGCATTTCAATCCTTACGCGATCCCCGTACCGCAGGAACGGGGTCGTGGGCGCTCCATGGGCAATGGCCTCCACCGAACGCAGTTCGGCGATGCAGGAATAGCCCAATCCGCCTTCGGCGATTGATTTTCCTGGACTTCCATCCGCCCCGCGGTTCGACACCGTTCCCGAGCCGATGATCGTGCCGGCCGCCAGGGCGCGGGTCTTGGCCGCATGGGCGACGAGCCGGCCGAAATCGAAGGTCATGTCGACGCCGGCGTCCGCTCGACCCAGGGGTGCGCCGTTCAGCTCCACCTCGAGGGCCCCGTGCAGCCTGCCCTCGCGCCAGGCCGGCCCCAGGGCGTCGGGCGTCACCGCAACGGGCGAGAAGGCCGAGGCGGGCTTGGACTGGAAGAAGCCGAAGTTCTTGGCGAGCTCGGCGGGGATCAGCTCGCGCAGGGACACGTCGTTGCACAGCAGGACCAGGCGGATGCAGTCCAGCGCCGCCTCCGGCGTCACGCCCTGGGGCACGTCGCCGGTGATCACAGCCACCTCGCCTTCCATGTCGCAGCCCCAGGCTTCGTCGGCCAGGGGGATCGGGTCGCGCGGCGCCAGGAAGCCGTCCGAGCCGCCCTGGTACATCAACGGATCGGTCCAGAAGCTCTCGGGCATCTGGGCCCCGCGGGCGCGGCGGACGAGGTCGACGTGGTTCACATAGGCCGAGCCGTCAGCCCACTGGTAGGCCCGCGGCAGCGGGCTTGCGGCGTCGTGCTCGTGGAAGCGCTCGCGCGGGACTGCGCCGTGCTCCAGGCTTTCGGACAGGCCGCGCAGCAGCGGCTCGCACCGCGCCCAGTCGTCGAGCGCCGCCTGCAGGGTCGGGGCGATCGCATCGGCCGGCGCGCACCAGGCGAGGTCCGTCGAGACCACCACCAGCCGCCCGTCGCGGCCGCCTTTGAGGGACGCCAGTTTCATTGCCGGATCTCGTCTTGGGGAACATCGACGACGCAGGTGGCCTGGGCGCCGTCCTCAAAGGCCTCGGGCTCGAAGACGTTGACCTCGATGCGGATGCCGCCGCCGGGCTCGCCTTCCCAGAGGTAGTTGCGCTCGAAGGTCACCGTGCGGCCGAGCGGGGTGAAGCCCTCGTAGGAATCGCCCCAGGGCGCCAGCTCCGAAAGCTGGCGCCAGCTGAGGGTGCAGGCCCGCGCCAGCTCCTCGGCCGCCGCCGCGTTCAGGTCCTGGTGGAATTCGGCTCCGGCCATGGCTAGGCCCGCCGTCCGGACATGGCGCGCAGCAGGGTCACGGGGCGGGCCTCCAGCTGTTCACATAGTCGGGGTTCTCCACCACCTGGGCCGCGTCGCCGACCTCGAGCGGATCGCGGGTGTCGATCATCACGGCGTATTCGTCGGTGGCGGGTTTGGTCTGCACCAGCATGTTCTTCAGCGCCTTGGGGTGCGGGCCATGGGTGAAGCCGGACGGATGGAAGGTCATCATCCCCGCCTCGATGTGGTCGCGGCTGAAGAAGTCGCCGGCGTGGTAGAACAGCACTTCGTCATAGTCGTCGTTGTTGTGGAAGAACGGCACCTTCAACGCGCCGGGATCGGTCTCGAAGGGCCGCGGGGCGAAGGTGCAGACGACGAAGCGGTCCGACAGGAAGGTCGTGTGCACGCTCGGCGGCAGGTGGTAGCGATGGCTGGCCACGGGTCGGAAGTCGGCCACGTTCAGCCGCACCGGCGCCAGGTCGCCGCGCCAGCCGACCGCGTCCAGCGGATTGTAGGGATAGGTCACGACCGAGACCTGGCCGCGCTTCTTGATCTCGACCCTGTGCTCGCCCGGCGCCTCCTGCTGGGCGCGGAAGGCCTCGTCCAGGGCGGGGGTGTCCAGCAGCGCCGGGTCGAACAGGGCGTGGCCGCCCAGCAGGCCCTTGTCCGGCAGGGTGAAGTGGGTGTTGGTCGCCTGGATCATCAGGATCGACATGGGCTCGGCGGGCGCCAGGCGCCACATGGTCCCCCGCGGCAGGTAGAGGTAGTCGCCGGCGCGCACCTCCAGCCGGCCATAGTCGCAGAACAGCTCGCCGCGCCCGCGGTGGATAAAGAGGAGCTGGTCGCCGTCGGCGTTGCGGGCGAGCGAAGGCATGGGGGCGGCGAGCGCCCAGAAGCGGATCTCCACCGCCGCGTTGTGCAGCACCACCGGGGCGCTCCAGGGCGAGGCCGCGGCCTCGTTCAGGCGATTCAGGTCGAAGGCGCGCGGGCGCAGCGGCCCTTCGAAGCCGACCCAGCCGGTCGGCGGATGGCGGTGGTAGATGAAGGCCGCCGGGCCGAAGAACCCCTCCTTGGAGATCTCCCGCTCAAAGGCGCCGTCGGGAAGGTCGGCGTGCGCCTGGCGCGAATGGCGGCCCTGGGCGCCGCGCACGGGAATCCAGTTGCGGTTGGCCATCACGGTTCGTCCTTGTAGATGCCCACGCTGAGCGGCCGCCCCTCGGCGGCGGCGGCGCGGTACATGCCCGAGGTGTTGAAGCTCCAGGCGATCTGGCCGTCGGGCGCCACGGCGATCACCCCGCCGTCGCCGCCGAGAGCGGTGAGTTCGCGCTGCACCACCTGGTCGGCGGCGGCCTGCAGGCTGAGGCCCTTGTGCTCGACCAGGGCGCAGATCTCCCGGGCCACGGTCAGGCGGATGAAGTACTCGCCCGTGCCGGTGCCGGACACCGCGCAGGAGCGATTGGACGCGTAGGTGCCTGCCCCGACGACGGGGCTGTCCCCCACCCGGCCCCACCGCTTGGCGGTGGTGCCCCCGGTCGAGGTGCCGGCGGCCACGTCGCCGCGCACGTCCAGGGCGACGACGCCGACGGTGCCGTGCTTGCCTTCGTCGTGTACGAGTTCGTCGCTCGGCCGCGGAGCGCCGGCGCCCGGGGGCGGCTCGGGGATCGGCAGGCGCTGGGCGCCCAGGGCCTTTTCCAGGGAACGCCAGCGGCGCTGGGTGAAGAAGAAGGCGGGGTCGGCCTGCTCCAGCCCCATGGCCCTGGAGAAGGCGTCTGCGCCCTCCCCCTGCAGCATCACGTGCGGCGAGCGCTCCATGACCGCGCGGGCCAGGGCGATCGGATGGCGCGTGCGGGTGACGCCGGCCACGGCGCCGGCCGCCAGGGTGCGGCCGTCCATGATCGCGGCGTCGAGCTCGTTGCGGCCTTCGGCGGTGAAGACCGCGCCGCGGCCGGCGTTGAACAGCGGGTCGTCCTCCAGCACCTTGATCGCCGCCTCGACGGCGTCCAGGGCCGAGCCGCCGTTGCGCAGGAGGACGGCTCCAGCCTCGGCGGCGAGGGCCATGGACCGCCGGTAGGCCGCCTCCTGCTCGGGACTGAGCTGGCCGCGCTCGATCACGCCCGCCCCGCCATGCGCCACGATCGCCCATTTCGGAGCCGCCTGGGCCCCGCCCGAACTCGCCATTCCCGCCACCGCCAAGACCAGAGCGATCCCGATACGCCGCATCAGCCGTCCTTGGCCGGCAGGACCCCCCGGCGGATCTGGTCGAGCTCGATGGACTCGAACAGCGCCTTGAAGTTGCCCTCGCCGAAGCCCTCGTTGCCCTTGCGCTGGATCAGCTCGAAGAAGATCGGTCCGATCATGTTCTCCGTGAAGATCTGCAGGAGCAGACCCTGGCCCTCGGTGGGCGCGCCGTCCACCAGGATCCGGTCGGCGGCCAGCCTTTGCAGGTTTTCCCCATGGCCGGGGACGCGGGCGTCGAGCTGTTCGTAGTAGGTGTCGGGCGTGTCCTGGAAGCGCACGCCCCGCTCGCGCATCGCCTCCACCGCGGCGAAGATGTCGTCCGTCCCCAGGGCCACGTGCTGGATTCCCTCGCCGTGGTAGTCGCGCAGGAACTCCTCGATCTGGGAGTGGTCGTCCTGGCTCTCGTTGAGCGGGATGCGGATCTTGCCGCAGGGGCTGGTCATGGCCTTGGAGAACAGGCCGGTCTGGGCGCCCTCGATGTCGAAGTAGCGGATCTCCCGGAAATTGAAGATGCGCTCGTAGAGGCCGGCCCAGGTGGCCATGTTCCCGCGGAACACGTTGTGCGTCAGGTGGTCGATGTAGGTCAGGCCGACCCCCTGGCGCGCCTCGGCCTCGTCCGCCCCCGCGATGGGCACGAAGTCCACGTCGTAGATTTCCTGGGCTCCGTAGCGGTCGACCAGATATAGGTTGGAGCCGCCGATCCCCTCGATCGCGGGGATGTTCAGCTCCATCGGCCCGACCGGTCCCTGCACGGGCTTTGCGCCGCGCTCGACGGCGAGCTTCAGGGCCCGGGCGGCGTCGCGCACGCGGAAGGCCATGGCGTTGGCCGAGGGGCCGTGGACGGCGCGGAACTCGGCCGGCTGGCCCGACGGCTCCATGTTCAGGATGAAGTTGATGTCGCCCTGGCGGAAGCGCAGCACGTTCTTGGACCGGTGGCGGGCGACGGCGGTGAAGCCCATCAGCTCGAAGAGGCCCTTCAGGCGCTCGGGCTCGGGCGAGGTGAACTCCACGAACTCGAAGCCGTCGGTGCCGAGCGGGTTTTCGAACAGGTCGCGCGCGGCGGGCGTCTGGACCGAAACGTTCATCGGCAAGTCTCCTTTGGCGCAATTCGTATCATATGAAACTAAATGCGCGCCAGAGCGGCTGGCTCCCTTGTCGTCGCTTCTGGCCTGACGCCGGCCCGCAAATTGCTCTAGCTAGGGAATTTGAGAGCTCCCCCTCGTCTGGACCGCCGATGCTTCGCAAGACCTACGACTGGGTGATGGGCCTGGCCGGATCGCGCCACGCCCCCGCCGGCCTGTTCGCCGTGTCGTTCACGGAGAGCTCGTTTTTCCCGGTGCCCCCGGACGTGATGCTGGCGCCGATGGTGCTGGCGCGGCCGGACCGGGCCTATTTCTACGCCGGGCTTTGCACCGTGGCCTCGGTGCTCGGCGGCCTGCTCGGCTACGCCATCGGCTTCTACCTAGAGCCGGTCGGCCACTTCCTGCTGCGGCTGATGGGCCATCCGGAGGGGCCGGAGGTGTTCCAGGCCTGGTTCGCCCAGTGGGGGCTGTGGGTCATCCTGATCAAGGGCCTGACGCCGATCCCCTACAAGCTGGTGACGATCGCCTCGGGCCTGGCCCAGTTCGACCTCTTCACCTTCATCTGGGCCTCGGTGGTCACCCGCGGCGCGCGGTTCTTCCTGACCGCCACCCTGCTCAAGTACTTCGGCCCGGCCATCCGCGAGGAGGTCGAGCGCAGGCTCGGCATCTACACCGCCGTTGGCGTGGTCCTGCTGATCGGCGCCGTCGTGGCCGTGAAGCTCTTGGGCTGAGGCGCGTTTTGCGCTCATATCCAGGCCAGATGCGCAGGCTCCTCAATCCCATCCTCGATCGCTGGCGCCTCAGCGCCCTGGCGGCGTCGGCCGCGATGCTGGCGATCGCCCACGCCTTCCAGACCTTCGGCGGCCTCGCCCCCTGCACGCTGTGCCTGCGCCAGCGGGAGGTCTACTGGGTCGCGGCGGCTGTCGCGGCGGCCGGCATGGTCGTCACCCGCCTGCCCCGCGGCGAGCGCTGGCGGCTGGGCTTCAACGCGCTCCTGGGCCTGATCTTCCTGGTGGGCATGGGCGTGGCCGTCTATCACGCCGGGGCGGAGTGGAAGTTCTGGCCCGGCCCCACCGCCTGCGCGTCGGCCGGCGGAGGCGCCAGCGCCGAGGCCATGGCCGGACTCCTGCGGGGCGACGAGATCAAGCCGCCGGCCTGCGACGAAGCCCCCTGGGTGTTCGCCGGCCTCTCCATGGCCGGCTGGAACGCGGTGATTTCCCTGGGCCTGGCCCTGATGAGCCTGGCCGCCGTCCTGCGTGAAAGGACCAAGCGATGAGCCAAGCGCCGATCCCTCCCCGCCCCGGTCCCGGCGGCGTCGCCGCCCGCCTGGCCGAGATCCTGCGCGTGGACCACGCCGGGGAACTGGGCGCGGTGCACATCTATCGCGGCCAGCGCGCGGTGCTGAGCCAGGCGAAGGGCCAGGAGCGGATCGCCGACCAGCTCGCCGAGATGGAAGGCCACGAGGCGGTGCACCTGGCCCGTTTCGATGCGCTCCTCACTGAGCACGGGGTGCGGCCGACGGCGATGACGCCGGTGTGGCGGCTTGCGGCCTTCGCCCTGGGCGCCGGCACCGCCCTGATGGGGCCCAAGGCCGCCCACGCCTGCACCGAGGCGGTGGAGAGCGTGATCGAGGGCCACTACGCCGGCCAGATCGCCGAGCTGGAGGGCCGCGAGCCGGACCTCGCCGCCGAGCTCTCGCGCTTCCGCGACGAGGAGCTGGCCCACCGCGACCTCGCCGTCGAGGAAGGCGCGCGGGAAGCCCCCGGCTACGCGGTGCTGTCGGCCGTGATCCGCGCCGGCTGCCGCGCGGCCATCAAGATCAGCGAGAAGGTCTGACCCCAGGCGGGAAGCGGGCGGCGCCCGGCTCCAGCGGCAGGTCCAGGCCGTTCGCGACATAGGCGACGGTCCGATAGAAGCCGCAGAGCAGCAGCACCTCCAAGATCTGCTCGGTGTCGTAATGGGCGGCCAGGCCGGCGAACTCGTCGTCGCTGAGGGCCGCCCGTGCGTGCAGGGCGTCGACCGCGGCGATCAGCGCCTGTTCGCCTGGGGACCAACAGGCGTCGTCCGGCGGCGAAAGCACCGTCGCCCGCACTTGCTGCGGCGTCAGCCTCGCCGCCTCGGCGAAGGCCGAGACGTGGACGCCCCACTCGTACTCGCAGCCCGCGAGCGCGCACGTGCGGTCGATGACGATCTCGCGGTCGCGCAGGCCGAGGGGCCCGCGGTCCAGCAGCGAGCCGGCGCGGAACTTGCGCCAGGCGCGCTCGCCCGTCGCCAGGGTGCGGAACAGCACGAGCGGATCGGCGCCCGGGGGCATGATGGCGTCGAAGTGGGCCTTGATCTGGGGCGCATACGGCGGTTCCAGCGGGGCGATCCTTGGCATGGCGCGGCCTTTTCGCTACAGTTTCGATAGCGCAATTGCTACACATTCCGTAGCACATGGCAAGCAGGAGGCGGCGTGCCGAAGATCCAAGGCCCCGTGAGGGGATCGGCCACCGGCCGGCAGATCATGGCCCTGCTCGACCTGCTGGGCCGGCGCTGGACCCTGCGGATCGTCTGGGAGCTGCGCGAGCGGCCGCTCACCTCCCGGGCCCTGCGGGCGGCCTGCGACGAGGCCTCGCCCACGGTGCTGCAGGCGCGGCTGTCGGAACTGCGGGAGGCCGGGCTCGTCCAGTTGCAGGCGGGGTCGGGGTACGAGCTCACCCCCCTGGGCCGGGAACTCCTGGATGCATTCGCGCCGCTCTACGCCTTCGCCGGGCGCTGGGCGGAAGGGCGCGACAAATTGTCCTGAGAGGCCCAGGGCCGGCGCTGTCGCCTTCCAGGCCAAGGCGCGACGGAATTTCTGCGACATTCGCCGGTGATGATGTAATGCGGCGCAAGGCAACGCCCGGTTGCGCACGCGCGATAAGAGCGGAAAGCTGGCGAGGGGACGAGGCGACGGAACGCGGATGGCCGAATTCGGGGACGGCGCGTTGGACTGGTCGGGCGGCGAAGCGCCGCTCCGCGCCATGCTGGATTCGGCCAACGTCATCGCCGGCGTCGTGGAGTTGCTGGACGACGACTACCGCTACGTGCTGGCCAACCGCACGGCCGAAGCGTTTCACGGCCTCGCCGAGGGCGGCCTCGTCGGCCTGACCTGCCGCGACCTCGGCTTTCCCGAGGACGTGATCGCCGCGCGCATGGCGAGCCTGCGCAAGAGCTACGCCGCCGGCGGCCCGACGATGGTGGAATACGCCGCGCGCAACGTCGCCGGACGGCGCGGATGGTACCTCGGCTCCTATTCGCCGATCCCGGGCGACCGCCCGCGCCTGTCCTTCGTGATCGTGGACATCACCGATCAGCGCCGCGCCCAGGAACTGGCCGAGGCGCAGAGCGCGCGCCTGGCCCTGGCGCTGGAGGCTACGGGCCTGGGCATCTGGGAGTACGACATCCGCGCCGATCGGGTGGACTGGGACGAGCCGACCCGCCAGCTGTTCGGCGTGGCCTCCGACGATCCCATAGACTTCGCCACCTACGCCAGCCGGATCCATCCGGAGGACTTCCCGGCCGTGCGGGCGGCCTATGAGGCGACGGTGGCCGGCGAGAACGACGGCAGCTACGTGGTCGAGCATCGCACGGTCGCGCGCGACGGCCGCACGCGCTGGGTGCGCGGCGCGGCGCGGGCGATCCTGGACGCCGACGGGCGGCCGGTGCGCCTGCTGGGCACCGCCCAGGACATCACCGATCAGGTGAACGCGCGCGAACGCCAGGACCTGATGCTGGCCGAGCTGAACCACCGGGTGAAGAACAACCTGGCCACCGTCCAGGCCATCGTCAGCCACACGCTGCGGGCCAGCCGCAACGACATGCGCCAGTTCCGCGAGGCGTTCCAGGACCGGCTCCTGTCCCTGGCCCGCGGACACGAGCTCCTGATCCGCACCTCCTGGCAGACGCCGGACCTGTCGGAGGTGCTGGAGGTGGCGCTGGAGCCGTTCAGGACCGAGGCGGTGCGCACCTCCGGGCCGCGGCTCGCCGTGCGGCTGCAACCGGAGCTGGCCATCAACATGGTGATGGTGCTGCACGAGCTGTCGACCAACGCGGCCAAGTACGGCGCCCTGTCCCGCGACGGGGGCACGGTGTCGATCGACTGGCGCATCGCCGAGGACGCGCTGCTGATCGACTGGGTGGAGCGGGGCGGCCCGCCGATCGGACGCCCGGGCCGGGCCGGCTTCGGCACCCGCCTCAAGGACGGGGCGCTGCGCGGCTTCGGCGGATCGGTGCACAGCGAATTCGCGCCCGAGGGCCTGCATTGCCGGCTGAAGCTTCCGCTCGGAGAGGCGGTGATCGCGGACGGGGCCGCCCCGGAACGCGCGACCTCCTGAGGCGCGATCAACAATCGCCCGGCGGGCTCATCGCCTTGACATGTCTGGGCGTTATGAGGGTCATGGACCGCCCCTCCTAGCGCGAGACGCCCCTTGCTGTTCTGGTACGCCATCATTCTGTTCTTCGTGGGCCTGCTGGTCTGGCCCAGCGTCGAAGACAAGGTGTCGACCTGGGTCAGGACCCGGCGCCGGCGCCGCTGAAGCCTGTTCGGGCCGAACCAGAATCCCCGCACCATGGCCGCGCATTCCGATGCGCTCCGCCTTTCGCCTCGACCAGGACCGCCGCCGCAGGGTTGCGCATAGGCAGGTCCACAGCCGGGGCGGAGTCGCGGCCGCGCCAATGTTCTGCTTTTGTTCGGGAAACGGAGATCGCGACCATGCTGCATCGATCACTGACCACAGGCTCCGCTCCCAAGGCCTTCAACGGACCGGTGCTGCCCCATGACCTGCCACCCGGCTGGCGGCTGCAGGCCCGGTGCGAGACCCCCGGCTGCGGCGCCGCGGCCGAAGTCGACCTGGCGCCGTGGGTGGCGCAGGGCCTGGCCGGCGCGCCGCTGGAGCGGTTGGAACCGCGGCTGCGCTGCACCTGCGGGGCGCGGCGCGCGCGGCTCGAGATCGTGGATGGCGGCGAGGCGGAGGCGCGGCCGGGGCTCTACGCCTTCCGCTGAGGCCGGCGCCTAGAACAGGTTGACGCCGAGCTTGGCGGTCAGGGCCGGCAGCAGGAACAGGTACTGCACGAAGGCGATCGAATACATCGAGCCCAGGACGGGGCGGCCCTCGCGATAGTTAATGACCGCGCCGGCAAGCAGCGGCCCGCTGATCGGTCCGATCAGGAGAAAGGGTGCTACCTGCTTGAGCCTCTGCATCGACGTCCCCTCGCCAATTCAGGACATAAGGACCCATGCGGCCGGTTTCGTCCATCGAATTCATACCTCGTTAACCATGAATTCTCGGGCGTGATACGGGTTGCTTAGGGTTGACGCCGCCCGGTCGGCTCAGCGTCCGGACGAGGCCCGCGGCCCGCTGAAGAAGACCGCCACCACCACGAGCCCCACCGCCCCCACGGCCGCGTCCCACCACATCAGATGCGGCGTGGCCTGGGTGAACAGTCCGGGCGTGCTGGCGAAGGTGTCGCCGCTGGAGACCAGCACCACCGCGGCGAAGAGGTTGTTGGCCAGGTGCAGGCCGCTGGTGAAGGCGACGCCGCCGGTGCGAATGGCGATCACCGCCAGCACGACGCCGAAGACCGTAGCGCTGGCCGCGTGGGGCGCGCCGTTGGGGATGTGGACGGCGCCGAAGATCAGGCCGCTGACGAGGGCGGTCGGCGCCAGGCGGCGGGTGGCCAGCAGCAGGCCCTGGGTGAGGTAGCCGCGGAACAGAAGCTCCTCGGCGAAGGTCTGCACCATGAGCGCCGGCAGGGCGACGGCGACCAGCATCGGCGTGCGCGCATCGGCCGACACCGAGAAGCCGGACGGGGCGATGGCGAAGTCGAGGAGCGCGGCGAGGACGAGCACCACCGCCCAGATCCCCGCCCCGCGCAGCCAGGCCCGCCACGACCAGGCGCCGACCAGGTCGCCGAAGCGCTTGCCATGGGCGAGGCGCACCGCCGCCAGCAGGGCGACGGCGACCACGCCGAACATCACGCCGGTGGCCAGGAAGAAGGCGATGGGCCGGCCGGGATCGAGCATGCGCTCGGCGATGTCGTCGGGCAGCGCCCGCGCCGCCATCAGCCCGGCGGTGACCACCGCGCCCAGCCCGATGGCGAAGACGAAGGTCAGCGCAAGTCCCAGGGCGTAGCGCCACCAGGCGTTCGCGCCGCGCGCGGCGTAGTCCAGGAAGGTGGTCATCGAAAGGTCGGGGAGCCTGCGTCGTCCGGCGGATGCGCCGGTCCCTCTATCGCAGCAAATTCCGCGCCGGTCGCGGCCCGGCCGCCCCTACGCCTCCAGCTCGATGTCCCAGTAGAGGTAGTCGAGCCAGCTTTCGTGCAGGTGGTTCGGCGGGAAGCGGCGGCCGCGGTCCTGCAGCTCGTGGGCCGAGGGGCGGCGGGGCTGGACGAACGGGTGCATGCCGGCCTCGCGCGGGGTGCGCCCGCCTTTGGTCAGGTTGCAGCGGGCGCAGGCGGTGACGATGTTCTCCCAGGTGGTGCGCCCGCCGCGGGAGCGCGGGATCACGTGGTCGAAGGTCAGATCCTCGGCGGCCGAGCAGTACTGGCAGGCGAAGCTGTCGCGCAGGAACAGGTTGAAGCGGGTGAAAGCCGGCGGCCGGTCCTGGGCCACGTAGTGCTTGAGCGAAACCACGCTCGGCAGGCGCATCTGGAAGGACGGCGAGTGGACCACCTGGTCGTAGGTCGAGACGACGTCGACGCGATCCAGGAACACCGCCTTGATCACCTCCTGCCACGGCCACAGCGACAGGGGATAGTAGCTCAGCGGGCGGTAGTCGGCGTTGAGCACGAGGGCGGGCCAGCCGGACGGCGGATGACTAAGCACCTGCATGGCCGACCCCTTGGTCGGGGCCCGCGGCCCCTATGGAATACGCAAAGAGACTGAAGACAGCCCCCCCTTCGCGAATGGCGGACGAGGGAATCGCGGGCTGCGAGCCTCGGCGCGTCGGAAACATAGGAGAGATTCCACGACATCTCCATGACTCCGACGCGCGCCGGCGCGATTGTCGCGCCCTGGAGGCGGCCCGACGGCACGGGCTCAGGCGCCGACGGCGGTGGCGCCGGCGACGGCCAGGCTGATGAACACCAGGACGACCGGGCTGATGCGGTCGATGAGGCCGGCGAAGCGGGGGGTTTGGATGCGGGACATGGTCGGCTCCTGAAGGTTGATCGACGCCTCGGCGTCGGGCTGGTCCATCTGGACACCGTTCAGATAGCACACATCTAAGCACTGTATAGATATAGATTTACACTGTATCGATATGCAGAAATGAATAGCTCCGGGAGCCGGGCGCTCGCCCGCGTTCCGCCCAAAGAAAAAGGGACCCCGAAGGGCCCCTTGGCGGGTTCGTTGTGACAGGCTCAGAGGGCCAGCACGCTGGCCGTCAGGGCCGCGCCGAGGGCGAGGAACACCGGAGCGGCGGCCCGGTCGAAGAGCCGTTCGAAGAAGGAGAGACGAGCGAGAGACATGACACACACCTTTTAGTTGGAACCCCAGGGGGAGCAGGGGTTTTGTCATTTGAACGATGCTAAGATAGCAATGATCTGAACGGCGTCAAGATATCTTTACGGCGCCCAGATTGAGATTTAGAGTGACCGCTATGAGAGAAACTGCAGCCGCCGAATCCCGGCCCTATCATCACGGCGACCTCCGCCGCGCCCTGATCGACGCCGCCCGCCGGCTGCTGGAGTCCGAAGGCCCGTCGGCCCTTTCGCTGCGGGCCGTGGCCCGCGAGGCGGGGGTCAGCCCGGCGGCGCCCTACCATCACTTCAAGGACAAGGCCGAACTGCTCGACGCCGTGGCCCACGAGGGCTGGGAGATGCTCGACGCCGCGCTGGCGGCGGCCCGGGACGGCGCGAACTCCATGCGCGAGGTGATGGCCGCCCTGGGCGTGGCCTATGTCTGCTTCGCCCGCGACAACCCCGCCCTCTACCGGGTGATGTACGACTGCTCGCGCGACAAGGAAGACCTGCCCGAGCACCTGCACGCCGACAACGACAGCGCCTATTGCCGGGTCCGCGACACCCTGATCGCGGCGGGGGCCGATCCTTCCGACGAGGTCGGCATCGAACTGGCGACGGTCGCGGCCTGGTGCGCGGCGCACGGCCTGGCCGAGATGGCCGGCTTCAAGCAGTTCGAGCGCCTGAAGACCGCCCTGGGCGGAGAGGAAGCCTTCCTGCGCGGCGTCTTCGAGCACATGGGCCTGTTCGCCCGCGGCCTGGGCGACTAGACCGCAGGGCGTGGCCGCCCGCTTCACCACCCGCTTCGCCCCCTCCCCCACCGGCTTTCTGCACCGGGGGCACGCCTTTTCGGCGCTGACCGCCCACGCGGCCGCGCGCGCGGCGGACGGGCGCTTCCTGCTGCGGATCGAGGACATCGACGCCACCCGCCGCCGGCCCGAGTTCGAGGCGGCGATCTTCGAGGACCTCGCCTGGCTCGGCCTGGACTGGGAGACGCCGGTGCGCCGCCAGTCCGAGCACATGGACGACTACATGGCCGCGCTCGACCGGCTGCAGGCCGAGGGTCTGGTCTATCGCTGCTTTCGCACCCGCAGGGAGGTGGCCGAGGCGATCGCCAGCGCGCCCCACGGGGCGATGGAGGCCTTCGCCGGCGCCCCGCTGCCGCCGGACGAGGAGGCCGAGCGCCTGGCGGCCGGCGCCCCGTTCGCCTGGCGCCTGTCGCTCTCCGCCGCCCGCGCGCGGCTGGGCGGCTTCGGCGGCCTGAGCTTCGTGGAGGAGGGCGCCGGACCCGACGGCGAGCACGGGCTCATCCCGGCGCGTCCGGAACTGGGCGGCGACGTGGTGCTGGCGCGCAAGGACGTCGGCGTCGCCTACCACCTGGCCGTCACCGTCGACGACGCCCTGCAGGGCGTCACCCACGTGATCCGCGGCTGCGACCTCTTCGAGGCCGCGCACGTCCAGCGGCTGCTGCAGGCCTTGCTCGATCTGCCCGAGCCGGTCTATCGCCATCACCGGCTGCTGACCGGGCCCGACGGCAAGCGCTTCGCCAAGCGCGACCGGGCCGAGACCCTGCGGGAGCTTCGGGCGCGGGGCGTCCAGCCTCGGGCGCTTCGGAGGGAGCTGGGCTTTGACTGAGATCGCCGAAACGCCGCAGCAGGCGCGATGGGCCGGCCTGGCCGCCCTGGTCGGCGGCGCCTGCGTCATCGGGACGGTGCCGATCCTGGTGCGGCTGGCCGACGCCGGCCCGGCGGCCACCGGCTTCTGGCGCATGGTCTTCGCCCTGCCGATCCTGGCGGTGATGAGTGCACGGGCCGCGCCGAACGCCTTCGCCGCGCCGAGCCGCCCGGTTCTGATCGCCGGGGCCATGTTCTCGCTGGACCTAGCGTTCTGGCACTATGGGATCACATTCACCTCGGTGGCCAACGCCACGGTGCTGGCCAACCTGACGCCGCTGATCGTCACCGGCATCGCCTGGCTGGTCTTCAAGCAGCGGCCAGAGCGGCTGTTCCTGGTGGCGGTGGCCGTCGCCGTCTCCGGGGCCTGGATCATGGCCGCGGCCAAGGGCGACGCGCCCGGCAAGGCGCCGCTGGTGGGCGACCTGCTCTCGGCGGCCACCGCGGTCTGGTATGCGCTCTACATGCTGGCGATCGGCCGCGCCCGGCAGGTCGAAGGGGCCATGCGGGTGATGTTCTGGTCCACCCTGGCCTCCATGGTGATGCTGCTGGCCGCCGCGCTGCTGCTGGGCGAGCGGTTGACGCCGGCCAGCCTCGGCGGCTGGCTGGCGTGCGTCGGCCTGGGCGTCGTGCACGTGGCCGGCCAGGGGGCGATCGCCTGGGCGCTGGGGCGGCTGCCCACCTCCACCGCCTCGGTGGTGGTGCTGGTGCAGCCCGTGGTGGCGGCGATCCTCGGCTGGATGCTGTTCAACGAGGCGCTGGGGCCCTGGCAGGCGCTGGGCGGCGCCGTGGCGCTCAGCGGCGTCGTCCTGGCCCAGTGGGCGTCGCGCGGGCGGCGGGCCTGAGCAGGCCTCAGTCGCGCAGGTCCCAGGCCTGGCGGGCGGTCTCGATGGCGTCCAGTTTGGCCTCGAACGCCGACCAGTCGTCGCGCTCGTCGATCGGCGCCCAGATCGCCTCGATCTCGTCGTAGAGCAGTTCCTCCGGCTCCGGACGGGCGAAATAGTCGGCCTGCAGCCGCTCGGGCCGCTCCGGCTCGGCCTGGGCAAGCAGGCGGCGGAAGTCGGCGAAGGCCTCCTGGCCGTAGAGGTCGGCCCTCGGCCCCGCCATCGCCCGGGCCTCGTTGGCGCAGAACCAGTCGAAGAAGAACGGCTCCCAGCGCAGGCGCTCGCCCCCGGACGCCAGGGCGCGGAAGGCGGCGTTCACCAGGTCCGGATCGCGCTCGTCGCCGCGGACCTTCACGCCCAGCCGGTTCAACATGGCGCTGGTCAGCGCCCCCCGATAGGCGGGGGGGAACCCGTTCAGCACGGTCACCAGCGGCTCGCGCTCGGTCACCAGGGTGAACGCGCCGCCGAGCTGCTGCAGGTTCCAGAACACCGCCTCGGCCTGGCGGCCGAAGCTGTAGAGGCCGGTCTGGTCGAAATAGGCCGCCGTGAAGTTGGGGTCGTTGCGCGGCAGGAACCGGTAGGGCCCGTAGTCGAAGCTCTCGCCGGTGATGTTCATGTTGTCGGTGTTAAGCACGCCGTGGACGAAGCCGGCGGCCATCCAGCGGCCGGCCAGGTGCGCCATCCGCTCCGTCGCCGCCTGCAGCAGCGCCGCGGCCCGGTCCGGCGCGTCGGAAAGCTGCGGATAGAACTGGGCGATGCAGTAGTCGGTCAGCGCGCCGATCCGGTCGGCCGCCTCGAAATAGGCGTGGCGCTGGAACGAGCCGAAGCGGACATGGCTGTGGGACAGGCGGGTCAGCACCGCGGCCCGCGTCGGGCTCGGCTCGTCGCTGCGCCACAGCGCCTCGCCGGTCTCCACCAGCGAGAAGGACTTCGAGGTCGGGACGCCGAGGGCCTCAAGCATGGCGGTGGCGAGCACCTCGCGCACCCCGCCCTTCAGGGTGAGCCGCCCGTCCCCCTGGCGCGACCAGGGCGTCTGGCCCGAGCCCTTGGTGCCGAGGTCGAGCAGCCGGCCGCTCCCGGCCTCGCGCATCTGGGCGAACAGAAAGCCCCGCCCGTCGCCAAGCTCGGGGTTGTACACGCGGAACTGATGGCCGTGGTAGCGCAGGGCCAGCGGCGGATCGATGTTCTCCGGCAGGGGCTGGAAGCGGCCGAAGTGGGCGATCCATTCGGCGTCGGTGAGGGTGTCCAGACCCACGGTGCGCGCCGCGCGATCGTTGCGGTAGCGCAGGATGGTCAGCGGAAAATCGGCCGCGGCGACCGGGTCGGCGAACTCCGGCCCGAGCGCAGGAAACTGCGGATCGGGGCGATAGGCTGCGGAAACGGGCATCGCTTCACATGGGCCCGCCGGACCGGCGGGGCAAGCGCGGACGCCTGATCGGCGAACGCGCCTGCGCCGGCCTCGGCCTCAGGCCAGGGCGGTCTTCAGGGTCGCCGCCGTCTCCTTGGCCGCCTCGACGACGGCGGGGGACACATCGCCCAGGATGTAGAAATCGTGGACCATATCCGGGTACTCCACGTGGGCGGCGGCGACGCCGGCCGCGTTCAGCCGCTCGGCGTAGTCGCGGCCCTCGTCCTTGAGCGGATCGTAGCCGGCGGTGACGATCAGCGCCGGCGGCAGGCCGCCGAGGTCCTTCACGCGGCCCAGGGCGACGCGGGCGACCTGCGGATGGCCGTCAGCGGCCAGATGCTTCTCGAACCAGGCCAGCACCTCCTTGGTCAGGAGCGGACCGTCCAGCTCCTTGCGCGACTGGGTCTCTTCCTCCGGCCAGATGCCGGGATAGAGCAGGAGCTGGAAGGCGATGCGCCGCTTGGGGTCGTCCTTCAGGTCGATGGCCACCGAGGCGGCCAGGTTGCCCCCGGCCGAGCAGCCGCCGACGGCGATCTTCGCCGGGTCGAAGCCGATCTCGGCGGCGTGGTCGAAGGCCCACTTGACCGCGGCCAGGGCGTCGTCGTGGCCGGCCGGGAACGGGTGCTCGGGCGCCAGACGGTAGTCCACGGCCAGGACGCGGACGCCGGCGAAGTCGGCCAGGCGCCGGCAATGTCCGTCGTGGGTCTCCAGGTCGCCGATCACGAAGCCGCCGCCGTGATAGTAGACGAGCCCGGGGGTGACGGCCGCCGCGCCCTGGGGCGTGTAGAGCCGGGCCGGGATCGGGCCGGCGGGGCCCTCGATGGTGATGTCCCGGGTCGCCACCGTCTTGGGCGCGCCCTGGTTGGTGGCCACCCGCTGGGCCTGGTAGTTGGCCCGCACCATGGCCGGCGGGATCATGTCGAGGAGCGGCATCTCCTGGCCCGCGGCCTGAGCCGCCAGGTCGTCGAGCATCGCCTTCAGGTGCGGGTCCATCTGTGCATCCGTCTGTGGGAAAAGAGTTCGGGGATCAGGCCACCTGCCGCCCGCGGCCCTGCCAGAAGGGGGCGCGGAGCTCGCGCCGCAGCACCTTGCCGGAGGGGTTGCGGGGCAGGGCGTCGACGAAGTCGACCGTCTTGGGCGTCTTGTAGCCGGCGATCTGGGTGCGGCAGTGGGCGATGATCTCCTCGGCGCTGGCCTCGGCGCCCGGCCGCAGGACCACCATCGCCTTGACCGCCTCGCCCCAGCGTTCGTCGGGCACGCCGATCACCGCCGCGTCGGCGACGGCGGGATGGGAGAACAGGGCGTTCTCGACCTCGGCCGGATAGACGTTCTCGCCGCCGGACACGATCATGTCCTTCACTCGGTCGTGGATGTGCAGGTAGCCGTCGGCGTCGAAGAAGCCGGCGTCGCCGGTCTTGAACCAGCCCTCGGCGTCGATCGCCTCGGCCGTGGCGTCGGGGCGGTTCCAGTAGCCCTTCATCACCCCCGCCGACCGGATCTGGATTTCGCCCACTTCGTGCGGCCCCGCATCCCGCTCGCCGATCCGCACCCGCAGCTCGTAGCCCGGCGCGGCGACGCCGCAGGAGCGCAGCTTGCCCAGCGCCGGGTCATGCGCCTCGGGGGACAGGAAGGCGCCGCCACCGATTGTCTCGGTGAGGCCGTAAAGCTGGGTGAAGCCGGCGCCGAACGCCTTCTGGGCGCGCAGCAGCACGTCCTCGGCGATCGGGGAGGCCCCGTAATAGACCTTCTCCAGGGTGGTCAGGTCCGAGGCCGCAAGGTCGGGGTGCTGCAGAAGCATGTTGATCAGCGCCGGCACCAGGAAGGCGTGCTTGATCCCGTGCTCGCCGATCAGGCGCAGGATCGCGGCGGGATCGACCTCGCGCAGGATCACCGCCTTGGCTCCGTGCAGGAAGCTCAGCATGCCCATGTTGGCGCCGGCCACGTGGAACAGCGGCATCGCCACCAGCACCACCTCGCCCGGCTCGAACCGGCCCCAGGCCTCGCCGGCCGAGGCGAAGACCGCCATGTAGTTGGCCTCGGTCAGCTGCACGCCCTTGGGCAGGCCGGTGGTGCCGGAGGTGTAGAGCTGGATCGCGTCGTCGTCGGGACGGCTCGCCAGCCGGGGGTCCCCGTCGGGGGCCGCGGCGATCCAGTCGCGGAAGGCCGGCCAGGCGGCGTGGCCGAATTCGAACTGCACCACGGTCTTCAGGTCGGGGCAGGCCTCGCCCAGCCCCTCAACCACCGCGGCGTAGTCCGCGCCGCAGACCAGGAGTCTGCAGCCGGCGTCCTTGACGATGAAGGCGATCTCGGGGGGCGCCAGGCGCCAGTTCACCGGGGTGAGGCAGGCCCGGGCCTTCAGGCATCCGAACCAGAGGACGAAGAAGTCGTCCGAGCCCTTGGCCAGGACGCCTACGCGCTCGCCCGGCTGCACGCCGGCGGCGATCAGGGCGTTGGCGCACTGGGAGGACAGGCGGTCCAGCTCGGCGTAGCTGGTCGAGCGGCCCTCGAACCACATCGCCTCGGCGTTCGGCCTCTCGGCGCCATGCCTGCGGACCAGGTCGGCCAAGCACTCGATCGCTGCGGCCATGGCCGCTTCCTCCCACCTCGGTTGCGCCCTCGTTGGGGCTTCGGCCCGTACGGACCGGGCGGGAGGCGCTTCGGCCTTCCCGCCCAGGACGCAGGTAAGCGTCTTACTCCGCGGCTTCCTTCGGCGCGTAGCCGATGACCGCCTTGATCTCCAGGAAGTCGTGGAAGGCGAAGTCGCCCCACTCGCGCCCGTTGCCGCTCATCTTGTAGCCGCCGAACGGCGCCATCATGTCGCTGGCGCCGTTGATGATCACCTGACCGGCGCGAAGCTTGGCCGCCAGGCGGCGGGCTTCCTCGATGTCGGCCCCGTTCACATAGGCCGCGAGGCCGTACTCGGTGTCGTTGCCGATCTCGACGGCCTGGTCGAGGTTGTCGTAGCCGAGGATCGACAGCACCGGGCCGAAGATCTCCTCGCGGGCGATCGTCATGTCGTTGGTGACGTTGGCGAACACCGTGGGCTTCACATAGTAGCCCTTGTCGAGGCCTTCGGGGCGGCCGACGCCGCCGGCGACCAGGGTGGCGCCCTCGTCGATGCCCTTCTGGATCAGGCCCTGGATCTTGTTGAACTGCGCCTCGGAGACCACCGGGCCGAGCTGGCTGTTGCCGTTCGGGTCGCCGACCGTGACCTGGGCGGCGGCTTCCTTGGCCACGGCGATCGCCTCGTCCATGCGCTTGGACGGCACGAGCATGCGGGTCGGCGCGTTGCAGGACTGGCCGGAATTGTTCATCACCGTGGCGACGCCGCGGGCGACGCTCTTGGCGAACACGGAGTCGTCCAGGACGATGTTCGGGCTCTTGCCGCCCAGTTCCTGGGAGACGCGCTTGACGGTCGGGGCGGCGTTCTTGGCCACCTCGATGCCGGCCCGGGTCGAGCCGGTGAAGGACACCATGTCCACGTCCGGGTGGCTGGAGAGCGGCACGCCCACGCCCAGGCCGTCGCCGTGGACCAGGTTGAACACGCCCGCCGGCACGCCGGCCGCATGCATGATCTCGGCGAAAATCTGACCGGAGAACGGCGCCACTTCAGAAGGCTTCAGCACCATGGTGCAGCCCGTCGCGATGGCCGGGGCCACCTTGCAGACGATCTGGTTCAGCGGCCAGTTCCAGGGGGTGATGAAGCTGCAGACGCCGATCGGCTCCTTGCGGATCATCGTGGAGCCGCGCAGCTCCTCGAACTCGAAGTCCTTCAGCACGTTGATGGCGGTGCCGAGATGGCCCATGCCGATCGGCACCTGGGCCCGCTGGGCGAGCGAGGCCGGGGCGCCCATTTCCTCGGTCACGGCGGTGGCGAGGTCGCCGAAGCGCTTCTGGTATTCGGCCAGGATGCGGTTGAGCGTGTCCAGGCGCTCTTCACGCGAGGCCAGCGACCAGGTCTTGAACGCCTTGCGGGCGGCCTTGACCGCCTTGTCGACGTCGGCGGCGGAACCGAGGGCGATCTTGCCGCAGACCTCTTCGGTGGCCGGGTTGATGACGTCCAGCGTCTTCAGCTCGACCGGATCGACCCATTGGCCGTCGATGTAGAATTTGAGGTACTCGCGCATGACGTCCTCCTGGACCGTTTCGGTTCGTTTCGTTCGTTCGGATCACCGGCGCGAGGTCCCGCCCGGCTTCAAACAAGCATTTTAGTTATCAGCGTTCAGGGGGGGAAGCCCCTGCCCGCGCTACAGTTGATGCACGTGGGGCTGTCCCGCAACCGGGCTGCGGGCCTTCAGGACATAATTCGCCCGGATCGAGCCGATGTAGAGGTCCTTCAGGTCCGGACCGCCCCAGGTGACGTTGGTCGGATGGTTGACCGTCTCCCCCGACGGATCGTGGATCACCGTCGTCACCGCGCCGGAGGGGGTGATCGCCACCACCTTGTTCGCCGCCGGCAGGCAGACCCACAGGTTGCCCTCGGCGTCGAGGCCGACCCCGTCGGTGTAGCCGAGCTCGTTGTGGTCCACCCCCGGCTCGGCGGGGTTCTGCAGCTTGCCCAGCACCGGCCCGTAGCGTTCGCCGGGGCCCAGGCGCCAGCCCTCCAGCATCGGGAAGCGCAGCACGTCCGCGCCGCTCGTCTGGGCGCAGTAGAGGAAGCGCTCGTCCGCCGACATCGCCATGCCGTTCGGGAACTTCAGCCCCTCGGCGACGATCTGCGCCGACCCGTCGGGCCGCAGCACGAAGATGAAGCCGTCGGCGCGGCCGTCCAGCGCCTGCGGCCAGGTCTCTGCATGGGTGGAGTTGGCGCACCAGATGGCGCCGCTGCGGTCGATCACCGGATAGTTCGCCGAGGTGAGCCGCCGCCCGCCCACCTCGTCCAGCAACACCTCGCGGGCGCCGGTGGCCGGATCGAAACGCTCGAGCGGTCCTTCCTGGCGGTCGTAGATGCCGAAGTTGGCGATGACGATGCGGCCCTGCCGGTCCATGTTGATCCCGTTCGGCGCGCCCCGCTGGGGGCCCAGACGCTTGAACGAGCCGTCCGGAAAGATCTCGGCGACGGCGCACTGGTGGTCGGCGGCGAACACTCGACCGTCTGGACCGACGACGACGTCCTCGGGCCGGTCGACGCCGACGGCGATCTTCTGGATCTCGGCCGTTGGGATGGCGGCGAGCGGCATGGGCGTCCTCCTTCGCGTGCGCCTTGGGGCGTCTGGCGGGAACCTTGGCCCGCCGGGCGGCCTTTCGACAAGCTTGCCGCGAGCGGAAACCCTCGCTAAAGCCCAGGCGAAACCTTCAGGGAGCCGCTCGTGAACGCGATCCTCATCGTCCTCGCCTTCCTCGTCGTGATGGGCGCGCTGAACCTCTATGAGTTTGGCCGGCTCGACTGAGTCCATGCGGCGGGCCCCGCCGCCGGCAGGGTGCGGCTCCGTTGCCTGACCGGGAGCGGGGCGCGGCCCTGATCACCGGCGGCGCGCGACGCCTGGGCCGCGCCATGGTGCTGGCCTGCGCCGACGCAGGCTTCGACGTCGCCATCCACTGCCGCATGATCGACGACGACGCCGAGACCGCCGCGGCGGAAGTCCGCGCGCGCGGACGCAAGGCCACGCTTCTGGCCTGCGACCTGCGCCAGGAGGCGGCCACCGCCCCGCTCGTCAGCAACGCCGAGACCGAGCTTGGCCCCGTCACCCTGCTGGTCAATTCGGCGTCGGTGTTCGAGGACGACGCCTTCGCCACCATGAACCGGGCGTCCTGGGACGCGCACCTGGAAACCAACCTGCGCGCGCCCCTGATCCTGGCCCAGGCCTTCGCCCGGCGGGTGCCGGCCGGGCGCACCGGGCTGATCGTCAACATCCTGGACCAGCGGGTCTGGCGGCCGACGCCGGAGTTCTTCAGCTATTCGGTGAGCAAGGCGGCGCTGTGGGCGGCGACGCAGATGATGGCCCAGGCCCTGGCGCCGCGGGTCCGGGTCAACGCCATCGGGCCGGGCCCGACCCTGCCCTCGATCCACCAGCAGGGTGACGATTTCGAGCGCGAGGTCGCCTCGACCCTGTTGCAGCGCAGCGTCGATCCCGCCGAGATCGGGCATGCGCTCCGCTACCTCATTGACGCTACGTCGGTGACGGGCCAGATGATCGCCGTCGACGCCGGTCAGCACCTGGCCCGGCGTGCGTAGGAGCCGATTTCTTGTCCGCCGCCCCCGATTCGCCCTCCGGCGCCTGAGCCCGACATGGTCGTTCGTCTGGAGTTCTCGCGGCGCTATTCGATGGCGCACCGCCTGCTTGGCGATCCCACGTCCAAGTGCCGCACGCCCCATGGCCACGACGAGGTCGTGACCGTGCGGCTGAAGCCCGCGCGGCCGCTGGATCTGGGCGGCTCCAACATGGCGGCCTCCTTCGAACTGGCCAAGGGCCGCTGGCACCGCTGGATCGACGGCCAGGTCGACCACGCCTTCCAGGTGAACGCGGCCGATCCGCTGATCGGCCATTTCCGCGAGCATGAGCCGGACCTCGTGAAGCGGCTGATGGTGTTCGAGGGCGATCCGACCACCGAGGCCCTGGCCGTGGCCTTCCTGCTGAAGCTGCAGGCGTTCCTGGCGGCCGACGGCGGTGTGTTCACGGCCGAGCGGGTGGCGATCCAGGAGACGCCGACCAACCGCGTCGTGCTCTGCGCCGCCGACTGGGAGGCGGACGGCGGCGGCTGGGCGCCGGGGGCCTGGGCCCGCCGGGCCGACCCCAGCCTCAACGACCTTCTGCCGCCCGAACACTGGGGTCAGCCGTGAGCGCCCCGCTCCGCGCCGCCGAGGAGGCGGAGATGGCGGCGGCGTTGATCCACACGGTCATGACCAAGGTGTTCGTCACCGGCCTGCGGGTCGAGGCGAACATCGGCGTCTACGACCGCGAGATGGGCCGCAGCCAGCCCCTGGTGATCGACGCCGAACTGGACGTGCCGACCGCCGGCGCCGAGCGCCTGGCGGAGACGGTGAACTACGAGACCATCGCCGAGGCGGCCCGCCAGATCGCCGCCTCCGGCCACATCTCCCTGGTCGAGACCTTCGCCGAGCGCCTGGCCCGCTCGTGCCTGTCCGACCCGCGGGTGACCCGCGCCCGCGTGCGGGTGGAAAAGCCCTTGGCCCTGGCGCCCGACGCCGCGGCGGCGGGGGTCGAGATCACCGTCGTTCGGGGCTGAAGGGGCCGCTTCGGTCGCCCCGCCGGCGCAACATGGACTCGAATTAAACTGGCGCTCACGGAAAAACCGTCCACATCATGGGCGTGGTTTCCAGAAGGAGGGCCCCATGAGCGATCCGGTCGCCGCCGATCCCGCGCCGCAGACGGCCAGCGAGGACAAGATCCTGCCGGCCGTGGTTTACGCCCTCTATCTGGTGGGCGTCTCCAACGGGCTGACCGTCGTGCTCGGCCTGATCCTGGCCTACGTCAGCAAGGACGGGGCCGGGCCGAAGATGCGCACCCACTACGACTTCCTCATCCGCACCTTCTGGATGGGTCTGGCCTGGTGCGTCATCGGCGGCCTGCTCGTCGCCGTGGGGATTCCGCTGTCCTTCGTCCTCGTGGGAATTCCGCCGCTGCTCCTGGGCGGGCTGATCCTGAGCCTGGTCGGCGTGTGGTTCATCGTCCGCTGCGTCATCGGCGTGATCTATCTGGCGCGGGACGAGGCCCATCCGCGGCCGGAAACCTGGCTGATCTAGCGTAGCGCCGGGGCGCTTCATCAACCCTTGCTAAAGAGCTCGGCCGTACGCCTGGGCTGCGGGTCCTGACCGGGGGCCCGCGGCGTGACGGCCCCGGGTCGCCGCCTTCTCACCGCCCGGAGACGGCAGTGGCGCGGAACGCAGAGTTCGGACGGACCGACCGGATCATGCTGGTGGCGCTCGGCGTGCTGCTGAGCGCCATGGCCTACGCCGGCATCCTCCTCACCACCCCCGATTTCGCCGTGGTGCTGCCGTTCGGCCGCGACTTCCTGAACTTCTGGATGGGTGGGCGCGTGGCCCTGGAGGGACGGGCGGAGGTGCTCGTCGACCTGGCCCGCTACGACGAGGCCGCCCGGGCGCTCTTCCACTTCACCGACGACCTGTTCGTCTTCTCCTATCCGCCGCCGATCCTGCCGTTGCTGGCCCCCTTCGGCGCTCTGCCCTATGCGCCGGCCCTGCTGGCCTGGACGGGGTTGAACCTGGCGGCGCTCTGGGCGAGCGCGCGGCTGGTCACCTCCGACAACCGCATCGCCCTGGCCGCCTGCATCTCCCCGGCCGCCGCCATCATGGTGGTCGCCGGCCAGTTCGGCGGGTTCCTGGCGTTCGGCGCGACCTACGCCCTGAAGTACGCCGAGGCGCGGCCGGCCCGGGCGGGCCTGTGCCTGGCGCTGATCGCGGTCAAGCCGCAGATGGCGGTGGCGCTCGGCCTGATGCTGCTGCTGGCCGGGCGCTGGCGGGCGGTCCTGTGGTCGATCCCGCCGGGCCTGGCCCTGCTGGGCCTGTCGGTGGCCCTGTTCGGCCTGGACCTGTGGCGGGGCTATGTCGCCCAGATCCTGCCCTACCAGACCTCGCTCTTGTCGAACTTCGTGTTCCAGAACCTCAGCACGGCCCTGTCGCCCTATCTCGGGTTCCGCCGGATCGGCCTCGGCTCCGATCTGAGCTGGGCCTTGCAGTACGCGGTGAGCGCCGCCGTCGTCTGGCTGGGCGCGCGCCGGCTGCGCGGCGGCGGCGGCGAGCCCGCGGACCTCCTGCCCCCGCTCCTGGCCCTGCTCGTCGCCCAGCCCTATGCGAACTACTACGACCTGGCGATCGCCGCCCCGGTGATGGCCGCCGTGTTCCTGGGCCCGCCGCGGCCCGGCGCGGTCACGCCCCTGGCGCCGATCCCGGCGCTCCTGCTCTGGCTGGTCCCGGTCCTGGCCCTCTTGACCAAGCTGAAGTCCGTGCCGATCGCCATCGCGATCCTGACCGGATGCGCCCTCTACCTGCTCCTGCGCCGGACCGCCGCCGGGGCCGGACCGCAAAAAGGGCCGCCGTCGCCGGCGGCCCTCGATTGCAGGGACTAGGCGCCGATCAGGCGGCCACGAGCTCGCGGCGGACCATCTTGGCGTAGTCGTCCATCAGGCTGAGCGAGATGTCGCCCGGCTTGAAGCGGTACTCGCCGATCTCGGCGACCGGGGTCACCTCGGCGGCGGTGCCGACCACGAAGCATTCGGAGAAGCCGGCCAGCTCCTCCGGCTTGATGTGCCGCTCCACCACCTCGAAGCCCTTGGAGCGGGCCAGGGCGATCACCGACTGGCGCGTGATCCCGTTCAGGAAGCAGTCGGGGGTCGGCGTGTGCAGGACCCCGTCCTTCACGAAGAACACGTTGGACCCGGTGCTCTCGGCCACGTAGCCGCGGTAGTCGAGCATCATGGCGTCGGTGTACCCGTCCTTCTCCGCGGCGTGCTTGGAGATGGTGCAGATCATGTAGAGGCCCGTGGCCTTGGCGTGTACCGGCTCGGTCTCCGGCGAGGGCCGCTTGTACTTGGCCCAGCACATACGGATTCCCTTGGCCTTTTCCTCGGGGCTGAAGTAGCTCGGCCAGTCCCACACGGCGATCGCCACATGGATCCTGGTGTTCTGGGCGGAGACGCCGATCATCTCGCTGCCGCGCCAGGCGATGGGGCGGATGTAGGCGTCGGTCAGGCCGTTGCGGGCGCAGGTCTCCTTGCAGGCCTGGTCGATCTCGGCCACCGTGAACGGGATTTTGAAGTCGAGGATTTCGGCCGACTTGAACAGACGCTCGGTATGCTCCGTCAGCTTGAAGATCTCGCCCCCGTACATCCGCTCGCCTTCGAACACCGCCGAGGCGTAGTGGAGGCCGTGGGTCAATACGTGCACCTTCGCCTCGCGCCAGGGCACGAACTGGCCATCCAGCCAGATCCAACCGTCGCGATCGTCGAAGGGAACGAGAGACATAGGCGAAAAGCCTCCTTTCAATGCGCCCCCCTTACAGACCCGCGGGCGCGCCACGTCAAACAAAATGGACTCTGAAGCGTGAGCGTGGCCCCCGATCCCCGGCTGATCCTGCACGAGGACGAACTGGACGCCGGACTGGAGTCGATTCTGCTGGCCGAGGCGGCGCTGTGGGCCACGGTGGACGCGGCGCTGGAGGCCGAGGGCCCGGGCCTGGGCCGCTCGCACTGGCGCGCGGCGTTCCTGCTCAAGCGCCGGCCGGGCGTGGGTGTGCAGGAGCTCGCCCACCTGACGAGCCTGTCCAAGCAGGCCGCCAGCCGCATCCTCGTCGAGCTGGAGGCGAAGGGGCTGGCGGCCAAGAGCGCTGGCGACGTCGACGGGCGGCGACGCACCGCCAGCCTGACCGAAGCGGGGGCCGCCTTCGAGGCGCGCGTGGCCGAGCGGCTGCGCGGGCTGCTGGCGCGGGCCTACCGCAGCGGCGGCCTTGACGGGGTGACGGGAGCGCGGCGGATTCTGTCGGCCTTGGCGGGCTCGCGCCTGCGCGGATCGGGACGACAGGAATGACGGACGAGGCACGCGAGGGGCGCCACCTCCTGATCGTCGACGACGACGACCGCATCCGGGGCCTGCTCAAGGAATACCTGAGCCGGGCCGGCTTCCGCGTGACCACCGCCCACGGCGGACCGGCGGCGCGCAAGCTGATGGAGACGCTGGACTTCGACCTGGCGGTGTTCGACGTGATGATGCCGGGGGAGGACGGGTTCTCCCTCACCCGCTGGCTGCGCGAGCGCTCGGGGTCGCCGGGCCGCACGCCGGTCTTGATGCTGACCGCCCGCGGCCTGGCCGAAGACCGCATCGAGGGGCTGAAGCTGGGCGCCGACGACTACCTGGCCAAGCCCTTCGAGCCGGAAGAGCTCCTGCTGCGCATCGAGGCCATCCTGCGCCGCGCCGGCGGCCGGCCGGTGTTGGCCAACGGCCCCCTCGTCCTGGGCCGTTGCCGGTTCGACGTGGAGCGGGGGGAACTGACCTCCGACGAAGGGCTCGTGCGCCTGACCGAGGGCGAGGTGGCGCTGCTCAAGCGCCTGGCCCGCAGCCCGCACGAGCCGGTGGACCGCTTCGAGCTGGCGAAGGAGACGGTCGATCCCTCGGGCCGCGCCGTCGACGTGCAGGTCACCCGCCTGCGGCGCAAGATCGAGGACGATCCCAAGGCGCCTCGCTACCTGCAGACGGTGCGCGGCGTCGGCTATCTGCTGGCGCCCGACTGATGCGCCTGGCCTTTTCCAGCCGGATGGTGGGCCGCTGGCTGAAGCGCCAGACGCCCAAGTCGCTGTTCGGCCGCTCGCTGCTGATCATCGTCCTGCCTGTGGCCCTGATGCAGATCGCGGTGACCTGGGTGTTCTTCGACGCCCACTGGGAGACCGTGACCAGCCGCCTGTCCGACGGCCTGGCCGGCGACGTCGCCTGGGCCGTCGAGAGCTATCAGGACGACCCCAGCCCCTCGGCCTTCGCCAAGCTGACCGAGCGGGCGGAGGAATCCCTCAGCCTGTCGATCGCCCTGCAGCCGGGCCGCACCCTGCCGGTGAACCGCCGCTATTCGTTCTTCGCGCCCATCGACCGTTCGCTGCAGCGGGCGCTTTCGGAGCGGCTGGACGCCCCGTTCTGGTTCGACACCACGCGCTATCCCGCCTACGTCGACATCCGCGTGCAGGTGGACGCCGGGGTGATGCGCATCCTGGCGCCGCGGGACCGGGCCTTCGCCACCCAGGGCCACATCTTCATCCTGTGGATGACTGTGGCGACGATCCTTCTGACCGCCATCGCCATCCTGTTCATCCGCAACCAGGTGCGCGCCATCGAGCGCCTGGCCGACGCCGCCGACGCCTTCGGCCGGGGCGCGGACGCGCCGAGCTTCAAGCCGCACGGCGCCAAGGAGGTGCGCAAGGCCGCCCACGCCTTCCTGGCCATGCGCTCGCGCATCCTGCGCCACATCGAGCAGCGCACCGCCCTGCTGGCCTCGGTCAGCCACGACCTGCGCACGCCGCTCACCCGCCTGAAGCTGGAGCTGGCCCTGGCCGAGCCCTCCCGGCGGACCCAGGACATGAAGCGCGACCTGGCGGAAATGGAGCACATGATCGACGAGTACCTCGCCTTCGCCCGGGGCGAGGGCGGCGAGGCGGTCGAGACGGTGTGGCTGCGCAGCCTGATCGAGGAGGTGGGCCAGGGCGCGTCCCGCGCCGGCGCCCAGGTGCGTGTGGCCGCCGACCCGGACCTGACCGCGCGGGTGCGGCCGATCGCCTTCAAGCGGGCGATCGCCAACCTGGTGATGAACGCCGCCGGACATGCGGCCCATGTGGAGGTGGCCGCCCGCGCCCGCGCCGCCGGCGGGGTGGAGATCGTCGTCGACGACGACGGTCCCGGAATCCCCGAGGACCGCTACGAGGACGCCTTCAAGGCCTTCAACCGGCTGGATGAGGCGCGCAACCAGAACGCCAAGGGCGTGGGCCTGGGCCTGGCCATCGCCCGCGACGTCGCCCGCGGCCACGGCGGCGATGTAGTGCTGGACCGTTCGCCACTTGGCGGCCTCAGAGCCGTGGTCAGACTTCCTGGATAGGCTTTCGGAGACCCGTCATGATCCGCAGCGCCCTTGCGCTTTCACTTCCCGTCCTGGCCCTTGCGACGGCGGCGAGCGCCGCCGACCCCGTGCAGGGGACCTGGTTGACCCCCGACGGCGCGGCCAAGGTCAAGGTCGCCCCCTGCGGCGGCTCGATGTGCGGCACGGTGGTGTGGCTGAAGGCGCCCCTCGACAAGGCCGGCAAGCCGGTGACAGACGCGGCCAATCCGGACCCGAACCTGCGCGCGCGGCCGGTCGTGGGCCTCACCCTGATCCGCGACTTCAAGGCGGCCTCGGCGGGCCGCTGGACCGGCGGCAAGATCTACGATCCGAAGTCCGGCAAGACCTACGCCTCCAAGCTCAGCGCCAATCCCGACGGCACCCTGAAGGTCGAGGGATGCGTGGCGGTGGTCTGCCAGGCCCAGACCTGGACCCGGGCGAACTGACCCGCAGGCGATGAGGCCCGGCGCAGGCCGGTCTAGCCGCCGAGCTCCTTGGAGCGCCGGGCGGCGGCCGCGACCGCGTGGCGCAGGAGCTGCGCCAGGCCCTGCTCGCCCATCAGCACGTCCAGGGCGGCCTGGGTGGTGCCGCCCGGCGAGGTGACCTGCCGGCGCAGCTCCGGCGGCGCATCCGGGCTCTGGGCCATCAGCGCCGCGGCGCCGGCCATCGTGGAGCGCACCAGTTCGGCCGAAGCCTCCGCCGTCAGCCCGGCGGCGACGCCGGCCGCCTCCAGGGCCTCGACGAAGGCGTAGAGATAGGCGGGCGCCGAGCCGGACACGGCGGTGGCCGCGTGCATCAGCTCCTCGTCCGGCAGGGCCACGACGGCGCCCACCGGCGCGAACAGCGCCTGCGCCCGGGCCCGCGCCTCGGCGTCGGCGGCGAACAGGCTGGCCGTGCCCTGGCCGATGGCGGCCGCCGTCGTCGGCATGATCCGCGCCACGCGCCGGCCGCCGAAGGCCGAGGCGATGTCGGCCGATTTCACCCCGGCGGCGATCGAGACGATCACCGCGTCCGGCGCCAGCTTGTCGGCGACCTCGGCGGCCACCTCGCGCCAGATCTGCGGCTTGACGGCCAGCAGCACGGTCGGCGCCTCGGCCAGGGCCGCGTCGGGGGGATTGAGCCGGGCCCCCGCATCCGCCGCCGCGATCGCCTCCGCCCCCGGGTGGGGATCGCGGATGATCAGGTCCGACGGGGCGAACGCCCCGGACCTCCGCCAGCCGGCGACCAGGGCGCCGCCCATGCGGCCGGCGCCCAGCATCAGCACTGGAGTCATGACCGTCAGGCTTCGCCGACCGTCTCGAACATGCAGGCGGCGATGGCGTCGGCCGGCGACTTGGCGCCGCGCACCAGGAAGTCGAACGCCGGATAGAACCGGTCCGCCGCCTCCACCGCGATGTCGATCATGGCCGCGGCCTGGGCCAGGGTCGGCCGCTCGCCGGTCATCAGCGCCATGGCGTGCCGGAAGATGATCTCGCCGTCGTCCCACACTTCGAAATGGCCGAGCCAGAGCCGCTGGTTCACCACCCCGATCAGCTCGTGCGCGGCGGCCCGCTGCTCGGCCTCGACCTTGCGGTCGATGGACAGGCAAAGCTGAAGGCAGTCGGCTTCGGGCCGCCAGGCGAACCACAGCTCGTAGTCCTTCCAGTCGCCGGCGAGGGTGAAGGCGAGATCGCCGTCCTCGGTGCGGTCGAACTGCAGGTTCTCGGCCGTGAGGACATGCTCCACGACATCGAGCGGGTCGAGGCCGAGGGCGACGTCTTCGTCGGGCTGGGAAATGTCCATAAGACCTAAGGTCCTTTCGCATGCGGCGCGACGGCCGCAATGGAGCGGCGAATCGCCTGCGCTATCGAAGGTAATCCGCTTCGCGGCCGCGCTGTCACCGGCTTCTTGCGGAGCGCGAGCCAAATTCGTGTGTAGTGATGCGTTCCCGGCTCACTGGGCCTTGGCGGCCTTCAGGGCCTCGATCTCGGCCCGCAGGGCGGCGATTTCGGCCTTCAGCGCGTCGAATTCCTCGCGGCGGATCAGGTCCAGTTCGGCGGCGATGCGATCGACCTGGGCGCGGAACGCGGCCTTGGCCTCCTCGCCGGCGAACTGGGCCAGGCCCATGGCCGCCGTGGTCAGCTTGGCCATTTCGTCGAGGAACGGGTTCTGAGTCTGCATGTGGCGCTCCCGGGGCCGCGGCGGCGGCGCCGCGGGGGCCTTATATCGGAGCGCAGGGGGTGAAAGCGAACGACTTCTCGTCTAAATGCGGCGACAAGCCGCTGGAGAGCCCGCCGCCGTGCCATTCCCGGACTTCGATCCCGTCCTCATTCAGATCGGCCCTCTGGCCATTCGCTGGTACGCCCTGGCCTATGTGGCCGGCATCCTCCTGGGCTGGCGCTACGCCGTGGGTCTGGTGCGCAATCCGAAGCTGTGGCCGCACCGCGGGCCGGCGGCGAACGGCGAGCAGATCGACGACCTGATACTGTGGCTGACCCTGGGCATCATCGTCGGCGGCCGGCTGGGCCACGTGCTGTTCTACACGCCCTCGATCATCTGGACCGACCCGCTGGAGATCGTGAAGGTCTGGCACGGGGGCATGAGCTTCCACGGCGGCGCCATCGGGGTGCTGCTGGCGACCGTGTGGTTCTGCTGGCGCCAGAAGATCGACCTGTTGCGGCTGGGCGACGTGATCACCGCCAGCGCCCCCTTCGGACTGTTCTTCGGGCGCATCGCCAACTTCATCAACGGGGAGCTGTGGGGTCGGCCGACCACCGTCCCCTGGGGCGTGATCTTCCCCAACGCGGGCCCGCTGCCGCGCCACCCGAGCCAGCTCTACGAGGCGGCGCTCGAAGGCGTCGTGCTGTTCCTGGTGCTGCGCTGGGCGACCCATGGGGCCAGGCTGCTGGACCGCCGGGGCGTGATCGCCGGCATCTTCTTCCTGGGTTACGGCCTGGTGCGCAGCGTCCTGGAGACCGTGCGCGAGCCGGACGCCTACATGCCGATCTTCCCGTTCGGCCTGACGATGGGGATGATGCTGAGCGCGCCCATGCTGATCGTCGGCCTGTGGCTGATCTGGCGGGGGATGCGCGAACCGATCCCGGACGCCGCGCCGGTCGCCGCCGAAGCCGTCCGGCCCACCCGCGACCGCAAGGCCGATGAGCCTGCGTGAGCGGCTGATCGGCCAGATCCGCCTCGGCGGACCGATCAGCATCGCCCAGTTCATGACCGCCTGCCTGCACGACCCGCAGGACGGCTACTATTCGACCCGTCCCGCCCTCGGCGAGACCGGGGACTACCTGACCGCGCCCCTGGTCAGCCAGATGTTCGGGGAGCTGATCGGGCTGTGGCTCGCCCAGGTCTGGCTCGAGCAGGGGCGGCCCGCGCCGTTCCGGCTGGTGGAGGCCGGCCCCGGCGACGGAACGCTGATGGGAGACCTGTTGCGGGCCGCCCGCCTCGTGCCCGGATTCCTGGAGGCGGCGGAGCTGTGGCTGGTGGAGGCCTCGCCCCCGCTGCGCGCGGCCCAGGCCGGGCGGCTGGCGCAGGCGCCGCTGCGGCCCCGGTGGGCGGCGAGCCTCGCCGAGGTTCCCGAAGGCGCCCCGCTCCTGCTGGTCGCCAACGAGCTCCTGGACTGCCTGCCGGCCCGCCAGTACGTGCGCACGGACAGGGGCTGGGCCGAGCGGCTGGTCGGCCTGGACGAGGCAGGGGAGCTCGCCTTCGGCCTGGGGGCCCTCTCGGCGACGCCCGCGCCGGACGCCGCGCCGGCGGGCGTGGTGCTGGAGCAGTCCCCGGCCCAGGCCGCCCTGGGCGCCGAGATCGGCGGCCGCATCGCGCGCGACGGCGGCGTCGCGCTCCTGATCGACTACGGCCGGGCCGAGCCGGGCTTCGGCGACACCCTCCAGGCCCTGCGCGCCCACGGCAAGGAAAGCCCCCTTCTCGCCCCCGGCGAGGCCGACCTGACCATCCACGTCGATTTTCCCGCGGTGATGGCCGCCGCCTGCGACGAGGGGGCGGCGGCGGCGATCCTGACCCAGGGCGAGTTCCTGCGTCGCCTGGGGATCCAGCAGCGCGCCGCGGCCCTGGCCGCCGCCCGGCCGGACCAGGCGGACCGCCTCGCCCGGCAGCTCGAGCGCCTTGTCGGCGACGACCAGATGGGCCGGCTCTTCAAGGCCGCCTGCATCCATGCGCCCGGGCGCCCGCCGCCCGGATTTCAGGAGACCCCATGAGCGAGCTTCCCGTCCTGACCTCGCCGCTGCTCGACCTGCCCGGCGTGCGCCACGCCTTCTTCACCCGGCAGGGAGGCGTCTCCCAGGGAATCTATGCGAGCCTGAACATCGGCCGCGGCTCGGGCGACGCGCCGGACGACGTGGCCGAGAACCGCCGCCGCGCGGCCGCCCGCTTCGGCGTCGGCCCCGAGGCTCTGCTCACCTGCTACCAGGTGCATTCGCCGGACGTGCAGATCGTCGAGGCGCCCTGGGACAAGCCGCCGGAGGCCGACGGCGTGGCCACCCGCCGCACCGGCCTGATCTGCGGGGCCCTGGCGGCCGACTGCGCGCCGATCCTCCTGGCCGACCCGCAGGCCCGCGTCGTGGCCGCCGCCCACGCCGGCTGGAAGGGCGCGCTGACCGGCGTGGCGGAGGCGGCCGTGGCGCGCATGGTCGAGCTCGGCGCCGAGCCGGCGCGGATGACCGCCGTGATCGGTCCCTGCATCGGGCCGGCCTCCTACGAGGTGGGCCTGGAGTTCCTGGACCGCTTCGTGGCCGCCGACGCCGGCGCCGAACGCTTCTTCGCGCCGGGGGCGGCGCCGGACAAACGCCAGTTCGACCTGCCGGCCTTTGTGCTGTCGCGGCTTAACGCCGCGGGCGTGGCGAACGCAGCCTGGATCGGCCGCGACACGTGTGCTGAAGATTCGCTGTTCTATTCCAACCGGCGGGCCTTCAAGCGGGGCGAGCCCGACTATGGTCGGCTGCTCTCGGCGATCATGCTGGTCTAGGACGACTCGAATCGGGTTGCTCGCCGCGACTTCGCTGTTACAAGCCCGCCGCATACGAACATGACAGCCGTGAGGCCCCGATGAAGCTGCTGGCCGGCAACTCCAACCCCGTCCTGGCGCAGTCGGTCGCCGCTCACCTGGACCTGCCCCTGTGCCGGGCCCAGGTGAAGCGGTTCGCCGACAACGAGGTTTGGGTGACCATCGACGAGAACGTCCGCGGCGAGGACGTCTTCGTGCTGCAGTCGACCAGCTATCCGGCCAACGACAACCTGATGGAGCTCCTGATCTGCATCGACGCGCTGAAGCGCGCGTCGGCGCGGCGGATCACCGCGGTGATGCCCTACTTCGGCTACGCTCGGCAGGACCGAAAGACCGGGGGCCGCACCCCGATCTCGGCCAAGCTCGTCGCCAACCTGATCACCCGCGCCGGCGCCGACCGGGTGCTGACGATGGACCTGCACTCCGGTCAGATCCAGGGCTTCTTCGACATCCCCACCGACAACCTGCTGGCCGCCCCGATCCTGGGGCAGGACATCAAGGAGAACTACGAGAAGGCGTCCGAACTCCTCATCGTCTCGCCGGACGTCGGCGGCGTGGTGCGCGCGCTGCAGCTCGCCAGCCGGCTGAACGCCGACCTCGCCATCATCGACAAGCGCCGCTCGGGCCCGGGCAAGAGCGAGGTCGCCAACATCATCGGCGACGTGGCCGGTCGCCGCTGCGTGCTGTTCGACGACCTGATCGACGGCGGCGGCACCCTTTGCAACGCCGCCCAGGCGCTGATGGACGGCGGCGCCGCCGAGGTCTCGGCCTATGTGACCCACGGGGTGCTGTCCGGCGCGGCCGTGGAACGGGTGGAGAAGTCGGTTCTGAAGGAGCTGGTCATGACCGACTCCATCGACGTGCGCGAACGCACCGACGGCCGTTCGAAGATCCGCTACGTCACCTGCGCGCCCCTGATCGGCGAGGCTATCCGCCGCATCGCCAACGAGGAATCCGTCTCCAAGCTGTTCGACTGATCCCGATCGGCCTATCCTTAATGCGAGCTGAGACGTTCTGACGGCTCAGCTTGGTGAATTTCGGTTAACGGGCGGATGTCACATTCTTGCCCGGCCGGACGGGATACGGTCGTCGTTCAGTATCAGTGGGGAAGGCTTCAGATGAACTCCGGGCAGCGTGTTCGCGTCGGCTTGGCCGGCGTCGCAATCGTCTTGACCGCCCTCCTGGCCGGGTGCTCCGAACCCAAGCCGCCGCCGCCGAAACCGGTCGCGCCGGCGGTGTCGCTCTCGCCTAAGCTCATCGAACAGGCCAGCGCCTACCGCGCCTATGTGAGCCGGGCGCACACCATCGCCCCCAGCTTCGCGAACGGCGGCGACGTGGCCCAGTCGCTGAAGACCGGCGCCGCCTACGAGCCCAAGCAGCTTCTGCGCGGCGCGATCGCCTACGGCGCCGTGGCCGCCCTGCAGGATCCGACCTTCGTCGCCGGCGTGCGCACCTACGCCGTCGATCCGCAGCAGCGGCGCGAGATGGTCCTGCAGATCATGCGCAACCCCAACTATGCGACCACCCTGCCCGGCGCCGACCGCGCGGCGGGGCTGGTGATCGCCGCCCTCGGCGGCGAGGGCGAGCGCCTCTACGGCCTGGGCAAGGCGGTCAAGCAGGCCGCCTACGACGTCCAGCGCCAGAACTGGTCCAAGACCGAGGTCGCCAACCGCGCCGGCCGCCTGGCCGAGGCCAAGGCCCTGTCCGCCGCGCCGCTGGTCGGCGACATGGCCGAGACGGGCCGCCTGGAGCAGGCCGCCGTCGGCGGCGCGCAGCTCGGCCTAAGCGGCGAGCCCAAGACCCCGCCCTACTCCGTGGCCGTGGTACGCAGCCTGGCCGTGGCCGCCCTGGCCGCCCTGGGCGAAGCGGGCGACGCCAACGTCGAGCAGGTCTCCGGCCTGCTGGTCGATCCGGCGGCGTCCACCTGCCTCAACCTCTCCAAGCTCAACCTCTACCAGTGCCTGGCCGTGTCCAAGCCGCACTATGAAGACGTGTTCTGCCTGGGCCAGCACGTGCTGATGGACACCGGCCAATGCCTGATCAGGAGCGCCGGCCTGCCGCCGCCGGAGATCTACAAGCCGGTGAAGGTGGCCGAATCCTCGGCGCCGTCCCCCGCCAAGGCCTCGACCAAGAAGCGCTAGGCCGGGCCGGGGCCGAACGCCGCCTCGAAGGCCGCCCGCCCCGCCGCATTGAACACCACCAGGCGCGAGTCCGGCTCGCGCCTGGCCCAGCCCAGCTCGAAGATCCGCTCGAGGATCGCCGCGCCCAGGGCTCCGGCCAGATGGCTGCGCCGCACGCTCCAGTCCAGGCAACTCCTGCATAGCGGCCGCCGCGAGGTCTCCAGCGCCGGCAGGTCGACGCCGAGTTCGGTCATGAACCGGGCCCCGGCCGGGGTCAGCGAGATCGCCTCCCCCGCCCCTGAGATCAGGTTCTTGGCGACGAGGCTCTCCAGCATGGCCACGCCGCGTTCGCCGGCCAGGTGGTCGTAGCAGACCCGCGCCTCGCGCAGCGCCGGCTCCCGCGGACCTGGGCGCACCCGCTGGTGGCCCGCCCGCGCGGCCAGGCCCATCAGCCCCTCCAGGACCACGCCCACGTCCGCGTCGGCCAGGCTGAAGTAGACGTGCCGCCCCTGGCGGCGCTGGGCGACCAGCCCGCCGTCGCGCAGCTTGCCCAGGTGCGAACTGGCCGTCTGGGCGGTGACGCCGGCGTGGCGGGCGAGTTCTCCGGCGGTGAGCGCCGCCCCGCCCATCAGGGCGGTGAGCATGTTGGCCCGAGCCGGGTCGCCCAGCAGGGAAGCCACCAGGGCGATGTCGGGTCCGAGCTTCATGCTTCGATCGTTATCGAATATTCCTCGCAGCGCAAGCGGCTAGGGTTGCGCCGTCCTTCCACGGCCAAGGAGCCCTTCGGTGACCGTCACCTGCTGCATCCGCTATGTGATCGACCCGTTCCAGCGCGACGCCTTCGAGGCCTATGCGCGCAACTGGCTGAGCCTCATCCCCGCCTGCGGGGGCGACCTTCTCGGCTATTTCATGCCGCACGAGGGGACCAACAACGTCGCCCTCGCCCTGATCTCGTTCGACAGCCTCGCCGCCTACGAGGCCTATCGCGCGCGGCTCAGGTCCGACCCCGGCGGCGCGGCGAACTTCGCCGCCGCCGAGCGCGAGCGGTTCATCCTGAGCGAGGAGCGCACCTTCCTGCGTCCCGTGGAGGCGGCGCGATGATCGCGGTGATCTTCGAGGCGGTTCCGCACCCGGGCCGCAGCCGGGCCTATTTCGACATCGCCGCGAGCCTCGCCGAATCCCTCGGCCAGGTCGACGGCTTCATCTCGGTCGAGCGATTCGAGAGCGTCACCCGGCCCGGCAGGTTCCTGTCGCTGTCCTTCTGGCGCGACGAGGCGGCCGTCGCGGAATGGCGCGCGTTCGGCCGGCACCGCGCCGCCCAGGACGCCGGCCGCAGCCAGGTGTTCGCGGACTATCGCCTGCGGGTGGCCGAGGTCCGCCGCGACTACGGCCTGAGCGATCGCGAGCAGGCGCCGGCCCGGGAATGACGGCGCCGGCGAGCCGGCGAGAGCGCCGTCGAAGCCGGCCGAAGCGGGTCGATCAGCCGCCGTCTGCGAAAGACGGCGGCGACCGTTGCCACGCCGGCCGGTTTTGTGTATCTACGCGCACCCTTTCGATCCATGAGGATCACCGTCGCCGCGCGGGTTCGCGCGGCGGTTTCGTTTTGAGGCGAGGCCATGGCCGAGATCGTATTGAACGTGGAAGTGCGCGAACGGACCGGAACCGGCGGCGCGCGTGAAGCCCGCCGCGCGGGCAAGGTGCCCGGCGTGCTCTACGGCGGCGACAAGGATCCGGTGGCCATCTCGGTGCGCGCCAACGAGTTCCGCAAGGCGCTCTACACCGGCAAGCTGCTGGGCCACCTGGTGACCCTGAAGCACGGCGACGAGACCCAGCCGGTCATCGCCAAGGCCGTCGACATGCATCCGGTGACGGACGAGCCCTGGCACTTCGACCTGTACCGCGTCGACGAGCACCAGCTCGTGAAGATCGCCGTGCCGGTCCACTTCAAGAACCACGAAGCGGCCCCCGGCCTGAAGCGCGGCGGCACGCTGAACATCGTGCGCCACGAGGTCGAGGTGAACGCCTCGGCCGACGCGATCCCCGAAGAGCTGGTCTTCGACCTGACCGGCCTGGAGATCGGCGACACCATCCGCATCTCGGCCTTCAAGCTGCCCAAGGGCGTGCAGCCGGCGATGGACCGCGATTTCGTGGTGGCCACCGTGGCCGGCACCTCGGCCCAGGCCGCCGAGGAAGCCGCCGAGGAAGCCGCCAGCGAAGGCTAACGGGGGCTCGGCCTTCGGCCGGCCCCGGGGGTTGCGATGCTCATCCTGACCGGACTGGGCAATCCCGGCGCGCGCTACGCGGGCAACCGCCACAACATCGGCTTCATGGCCGTGGACGAGATCGCGCGCCGCTGGTCCTTCGGGCCCGAGCGTTCGCGCTTCTCGGGCCTGGCGCGCGAGGGCGTGATCGACGCCCCGTCCGGGCCGGTGAAGGCGCTGATCCTCAAGCCGCAGACCTACTACAACGAGAGCGGGCAGGCCGTCGGCGCGGCCATGAAGTTCTACAAGCTCCAGCCCTCCGACGTCGTCGTCTTCTATGACGAGATCGACCTCGCGCCCGGCCGCTTCCGCATGAAGACGGGGGGCGGGGCCGCGGGCAACAACGGCGTGCGCTCGATCGCCGCCCACATCGGCCCCGATTTCCGCCGCGCCCGGCTGGGCACCGGCCACCCCGGCCACAAGGACCGCGTGCAGGGGCACGTGCTCTCCGACTTCCACAAGGTCGAGCAGGGCTGGGTGAGCGAGCTGCTGCGCGCGGTCGCCGACGCCGCGCCGCTGCTGGCCGCCGGCGAGGACGAGAAATACCAGGCCGAGGTCATGCGCCTGGCGCCCGCGGAGAAGGCCGACCCGCGCAAGACCGGCCGGGACGGCGACTAGCCCGTCGGGCTGGATTTGGCCGCCGGCCCGGCCCATCTGAAGACGATGTCCTGGCTCCTCATCCTGTCCCTGGTCTTCTCCGTCGCCCTGGCGGTCCACGTGGTGCGCACGGGCCGCGAGTTCTTCTGGCTGTGGATCATCCTGCTCCTGCAGCCCCTGGGCGGACTGATCTACGTCGTCGCGGTCGTAGCGCCCGACTTGTTCGGCGGCCGCACGGTCCGGCGAATCGGCGGGGCGGCGCAGAGCGCCCTTGATCCCCATCGCGAATACCGCCAGGCCAAGGCCGCCGCCGCGGAGACGCCCACCGCCGGCGCCCTGTCGCGCCAGGCCGCCGCAGCGGCGGCCCTGGACCGGCACGATGAGGCCGAAGCGCTCTACGCCCGCGCCGCTCAGGGCCCCCACGCCGACGATCCGGTGCTGATCCTCGGCCGCGCGAAGGCCCTGATCGAGCTGTCGCGCTTCGCCGAGGCCCTGGTCCTGCTGGAGCGGCTGCACGAGGTCGGCGGCGCCCTGGACGAGGGCGAGGAGGCCCTGGCGATCGCCCGCACCCTGGAGGGCCTGGGCCGCACCGAGGAGGCCGAGCGGGCCTACCAGCGGGCCATCGAGCGCCTGCCGGGGCTGGAGAGCCTGGCGCGTCAGGCCGCCTTCCTGGCCCGCACCGGGCGCAGGGCCGAGGCCCGGGAGATCGTGACCGAACTGGACCGGCGGATCGCCAAGACCCACCGTCAGTTCCGCAAGGAAGGCCGCGCCTGGCGCGATCTGGCCGCCGAGGCGCTCGGCTGACGCCGCCGGTTTGTTCCGGCGCGGCGCGCGTGCTAGGTCGCGCGACCGACAGACAACCCTCGAAAGACCCCATGGCCCTGAAAGTCGCCATCGTCGGCCTGCCCAACGTCGGCAAGTCGACGCTGTTCAACGCCCTGACGCAGACCGCCGCGGCCCAGGCCGCCAACTACCCCTTCTGCACCATCGAGCCGAACGTCGGGGACGTGGCCGTGCCCGAGCCGCGCCTGGAGGCGCTGGCCAAGGTGGCCGGCTCCAAGGAGATCATTCCCGCGCGGATCAACTTCGTGGACGTGGCGGGCCTCGTGCGCGGCGCCTCCAAGGGCGAGGGCCTGGGCAACCAGTTCCTGGCCAACATCCGCGACTGCGACGCCGTGGCCTTCGTCGCCCGCTGCTTCGTCGACGACGACATCACCCACGTGGAGGGCAAGGTCGATCCGCTGGCCGACCTGGAGACCATCGAGACCGAGCTGATGCTCGCCGACCTCGAGAGCCTGGAGAAGCGGGTCGTCAACCTGGAGAAGCGCGCCAAGGTGGGCGACAAGGAAGCCGCCCAGACCCTGCGCATGGTCAACCTGGCGCTGGAGCAGCTCAACCAGGGCCGTCCGGCCCGGGCCGCCAAGGTGGCCGCCGAGGACGAGAAGGCCTGGCGGATGTTGCAGCTCCTCACCTCCAAGCCGGCGCTCTACGTCTGCAACGTCGACGAGGGCTCGGCCCACGACGGCAACGCCATGAGCGCCCAGGTCGCCGAGCGCGCGGCCCGCGACGGCGCCAAGGCGGTGGTCATCTCGGCCAAGATCGAGAGCGAGATCGCCCTGCTCGACGCCGACGAGCGCGGCGAGTTCCTGGAGACCCTGGGCCTCGAGGAGCCGGGCCTGAACCGTCTGATCCGCGAGGCCTACAAGCTTCTGGGCCTGCAGACCTACTTCACCGCCGGACCGAAGGAGGCCCGCGCCTGGACGATCCCGGTCGGCGCCACCGCGCCCCAGGCGGCCGGGGTGATCCACACCGACTTCGAAAAGGGCTTCATCCGGGCTGAAACCATCGCCTTCGATGACTATGTCCGGCTGAAGGGCGAGGCCGGCGCGCGCGAGGCGGGCCGGATGCGCGCCGAAGGCAAGGAATACGTGGTTCAGGACGGCGACGTCATGAACTTCCGCTTCAACGTGTAGGCGGCGCGAGCCGGCGCTCGGGAGGGCGTTATGGGCGAGACGATCAAGATCAAGGGCGCGGACGGCTTCGAATTCTCCGCCTACCACGAGCCGGCCTTCACCCCCCGAAAGGGCGGGGTGATCGTGCTGCAGGAGATCTTCGGGATCGACCAGTACGTCCGCGCCGACGTCGAACGCTGGGCCAAGGCCGGCTACGAGGCGATCGCGCCGTCGCTGTTCGATCGCCACGCGTGGGGCTTCACCGCCGACCACAGCCCGGAGGGAATCGCCGCCGGCGTCGCCCACGCCCGGGCCACCCCGATCGAACAGGCCCTGCACGATATCGGCGCCTGCCGCGATTTCCTGGCTCCCCGGGGCAAGGTGTTCGTGGTGGGCTACTGCTACGGCGGCTCGCTGGCCTGGCTGTCGGCGGCCAAGGTCGAGGGCCTGGCCGCGGCGTCCAGCTATTACGGCAGCCTGGTGCAGGCCAACGCCGGGCTCAAGCCGCTCTGCCCGGTGATCATCCACCTGGGCCGCAACGATCCGGGCATACCGGCCGACGAGGTCGAGGCCGCGGTCAAGGCCGCCCACCCCGACGTGCCGGTCTACATCTACGAAGGCGCCGGGCACGGCTTCAACAACCAGAGCCCGGAGCGCTATTCCGCCGAGGCCGCGGACCTGGCCCGCAAGCGCACTCGCGACCTGTTCGAAGGGGCCTGAGGCGCATGGGCGAGACCATCACCCTGAAAAGCCGCTTCGACGGCTTCGACCTGCCGGCCTGGCGCGTGGCGCCCGGAAACGCCCGGCGCGGGGGCCTGGTGCTGATCCAGGAGATCTTCGGCGTCATCGACCACATCCGCGAACTCTGCGAAGGCTTCGCCGAGGACGGCTACGAGGTGATCGCCCCGGCCTTCTACGAGCGGCTGGAGCCCGGCTTCGCCGCCAGCTACGAGCCCGAAGGGGTGGCCAAGGGCGTGAAGTACTCCCAGGAGACGCCCTGGGATCAGGTGGCCGGCGACATCCAGGCGGCGGTCGACGCCCTGGCCCCGCCGGTGTTCGTCACCGGCTTCTGCTGGGGCGGGGCGGCGAGCTGGCTGGCGGCCTGCCGCTGCAAGGGCGTGGCGGCTGTCTCCTGCTTCTACGGGCGGCGCATCTCCGAGCTGGTGGACGAGACGCCGCGGTGTCCGACCATCCTGCACTTCGGGCGCAAGGACGCCTCGATCCCAATGGAGAAGGTCGAGGAGATCGCCGAAAAGCACCCCGACCTGCCGATCCACCTCTACGACGCGGGCCACGGCTTCGTGTCGGACCGGCGCCAGGACTACGAGCCCGACTGCGCCCGCCTGGCGCGGCTGCGCACCCTGCAGCTCTTCGCCCGCAACGGCGGCGGCCGCGGCGACGTCTGAGCGGGCCTCAGGCCTTCTCCTCGATGATCTGGCGGATCTCCGGCAGGCGCTCCAGCGCCCGCACCAGGATCGCCTGGGCCGCCAGGATGCCGATGCCGGCCGCATAGCCGGAGAACACCCCCGCCGGATAGCGCCCGCCGTGGGCCACGTTGGCCACCTGCCAGTAGATGAAGAAGGCCGCGGCGCCCAACAGGCCGACACCCGTGATCACCGAGATCGGCGTCTGGCCGAAGCCGGCCTTGAAGCTCAGCCAGACGTAGCGGGCCAGGATCCGCTTCAACGCCGGCACCAGCAGCGGGACGAGCAGCGACAGCACCAGGAAGATCCCCGGCCAGACCAGGGTGCGCTGGGTGACGAGCCCGGGCCCGCCCGGCAGCACCTGGTAGGCGTGCAGCACCGCCCCGGCGTAGATCAGGCTGGCGGCCCCCACGGCCACGTTCTGCATGCGCCGGAAGTCGCGCCACTCTCGGATGAAGGCCATGGTCCTAAGCTAGGGCCTGACGCCGGTCGGCGTAAGGCGCCTCAATGCCCGGGAAAGGAGACCAGCGTCGAAACCGGCACGCCGAGTTCGCGTATGCAGTCCGCGCCGCCCAGGTCCGGCAGATCGACCACGAAGGCCGCGGCGATGATGTCGGCCCCGCCTCGCTTCAGCAGGTCCACCGCGGCCAGCGCCGTGCCGCCGGTGGCGATCAGGTCGTCGACCAGCATCACCTTCTCGTCCCAGGTGAGGGCGTCGGCGTGCATCTCCATCGCGTCCTTGCCGTATTCCAGGGCGTACTCCACTCCGATCGTGGCGTGCGGCAGCTTGCCCTTCTTGCGCAGGGGGATGAAGCCGGCCGAGAGCTGATGGGCCACGGCCCCGCCCAGGATGAAGCCGCGGGCCTCGACGCCCGCCACCTTGTCGATCTTCATGCCGGCGAAGGGCTGGACCAGCTCGTCCACCGCCCGGCGGAAGGCGCGGGCGTCGCCCAGCAGGGTGGTGATGTCGCGGAACATGATCCCCGGCGCGGGATAGTCGGGAATGGTGCGGATGGTCGCGGCCAGGTCCATGAGGCTCAGTCTCTCGTCACGATCAGGCGTTGGCGATGTCGCCCGCCGTCGCTTATCGCCGAGCCGGCGGGCCTTGGCTATGGTGGCCGCTCTGCGAGGTCCCCCGTGCCGTCCCCTGCCCTCGTCCTGGCCGCCGCCGTCGCGCTGTCGCCCGCCGTCGCGCGCGCCGGCGAGGCGCCCTGCTGGTTCGAGCACGGGGTGGTGGTCGCCCCGGCGGTCGTCGTCGGCGTGGCGGGCGACTTCATTGTGGACACGGGCTCGCCCGCGACCCTGCTGCACGACACCCGCGCCCAGGGCGCGGGGATTTCCGGCGAGGCGGTGCGCGGGGACGTGCGCCTGGCGGGCCTGACGGCCCGCGACCGCCCAGTGCAGGTGATCAGCCTGGATTCGCGCACCTACGCCTTCGACACCCCGATCGCCGGGGTGATCGGCGCCGATGTGCTGTCCGGCCATGTGCTGGACGTCAGCTTCGCACCCTGTCGGCTGAGCCTGCGCGCGCCGGGCCGGGCGGGACGCTTCCGCGCCCTGGCGGAACTGCCTTTCCTGGGGCCGGGCGGGGGCCCGCCGGTGGTGCGGGCCGCCGTCTCCGATGGTCCGTCGGCCCGGAGCGGCGGCTTCGTCGCCGCCACCGGGGCGGCCGCGCCGGTGCGCCTGTCCGACCGGGCGGCCGCGGCGGCGGGGACCGGCGCCGAGCCCGCGGCGCTCTATCCGGAGGGTTCGGCCCGCGCGCAGCTTCGCGCCCTGTCCTTCGCCGGCGCGCTCGATCAGTTCCTCGGCGCGGGCCTGGTCAGGGCCGGCGACCTGCCGCCGGGGGCGATCGGCGTCATCGGCGGGCCGGTCCTCGGGCGCCACCGGCTGCGCTTCGACTTCCCGCGCGGACGCCTGTTGGTCGGCGCGCCCTAGCCGAAACGGAAAAGGGCTCCGGAACCGAGGTCCCGGAGCCCTTCGATCCTGCGGTCGCCGCGCGCCCTAGTGGGCGACGTTGCGCCAGATCCGGCGATAGCTCGCGTAGAGCAGGCCGGCGAAGATCAGAAGATAGATCATGGCGGCCAGGCCGAACGACTTGCGCTCCTCGGCCTTGGGGTCCGACGCCCAGGCGAGGAAGGCCGCCACGTCCTTGGCTTCCTGTTCCAGGGTCGCCTTGGTGCCGTCGTCGAAGGTCACCTGGTCGGCCGCCAGCGGCGGGGCCATGGCGATCAGGCCGCCCACCGGCACCTTGTCGTGCGGGCCGCTCCAGGCGCTGGTCAGGTCGCCCATGAAGTAGGGGTTGTAGTGTTGCCCCACGCCCACGGTCAGGCCCTTCGGCGCGTCCTTGTAGCCGGAGATCAGCGAGTAGACGTAGTGGGCGCCGTGGTGGCGCGCCTTGACGATCACCGACAGGTCCGGCGGCAGGGCGCCGCCGTTCGACGCGCGCGCCGCCGGCTCGTTCGGGAACGGCGAGGGGAAGCGGTCGGCCGGGATGCCCGGGCGCTGGATGACGTCGCCGGTCTCGGAGTCCAGGTCGTTGATCTGGTACTCCGCCGCGATCGCCTTCACGTACGGGTTGTCGTTCGGGTTCTTGTAGGCCGGGTCGTAGAACGGCCCGCCCTTCTGACCCAGGTTGCGGAAGTAGACCAGGTTCATCGAGTGGCAGGACGAGCAGACCTCCCGATAGACCTTGTAGCCGCGTTGCAGCTGGGCCTGGTCGAACTTGCCGAACGGGCCTTCGAAGCTGAACTCGACGTGCTTGAGCGGGGCCTGGGTGGTCCCGGAGGCGAGCGCCGGGCCGGAGACCAGCGCGAGCCCGAGCGCCGCGAGAGCGATACCTTTGCGCAGCATCTGAGGCTCAACCCCTCTTTTCAGGCGACGCCGTGGCGCCCACGGGCGCGGCGGCGGGATGCGACAGGACAGGTTCGGAGATCGATTCCGGCTGCGGCAGGGGCGTTTCGGTAAGCCCCAGCACCGGCATGACCACCAGGAAGTAGGCGAAGTAGTAGAGCGTGGCGATCCGCGACAGCCACACGAAGCTGTTCAGGTCCGCGTCCAGCAGCTGGAAGGTCGCCAGGCCGGGGATCACGTGGTCGTCCGGCAGCTGGCCGCCGCAGTAGCCCAGGATCAGGCAGTCGATCACGAAGATCAGGAAGTAGAGCTTCGCGGTCGGCCGGTAGCGCATGGACCGCACCTTGGAGGTGTCGAGCCAGGGCAGGGCGAACAGCATGGCGATCGCGCCGAACATGGCCAGCACGCCGCCCAGCTTGTCCGGCACCGCGCGCAGGATCGCGTAGAACGGCAGGAAGTACCATTCGGGCACGATGTGCGCCGGGGTCACCAGCGGGTTGGCAGGAATGTAGTTGTCCGCGTGGCCCAGGGCGTTCGGCATGTAGAACACGAAGGCCGCGAACATCAGCAGGAAGACCACGATCGCGAAGCCGTCCTTCACCGTGTAGTACGGGTGGAACGGCACGGTGTCGGCCTTGGACTTCACGTTCACGCCGGTCGGGTTGTTGTTACCCGGCACGTGCAGCGCCCAGATGTGCATGATCACGAGGCCCGCGATCACGAAGGGCAGCAGGTAGTGCAGCGAGAAGAAGCGGTTCAGGGTGGGGTTGTCCACCGCGAAGCCGCCCCAGAGCAGGGTCGTGATCGCCTCGCCGACCAGCGGGAACGCGCCGAGCAGGTTGGTGATCACCACCGCGCCGTGGAAGCTCATCTGGCCCCAGGGCAGGACGTAGCCCATGAACGCCGTGGCCATCATGACCAGGTAGATCAGGCAGCCGATGATCCACAGCACCTCGCGCGGCGCCTTGTAGGAGCCGTAGTAGAGGCCGCGGAACATGTGGATGTAGACCGCGATGAAGAACATCGAGGCGCCGTTGGCGTGCATGTAGCGGATCAGCCAACCGTAGTTGACGTCGCGCATGATGCGTTCGACCGAGGCGAAGGCGTGGTCGACGTGCGGCACGTAGTGCATCGCAAGCACCACGCCGCTGACGATCTGGATGCCCAGGCACAGGGCCAGGATGCCGCCGAAGGTCCACCAGTAGTTGAGGTTCTTCGGGGTCGGGAAGTCGACCATGCTGTCCCAGGCCAGCCGCACGATGGGCAGGCGGGTGTCGAGCCAACGCTCGAAGCCGGTCTTCGGCTCGTAGGTGGAGTGTCCGCTCATCAGTGTCAGCCGATCTTGACCTTGGTGTCGCTGAGGAAGTCGTAGTCCGGCACCGCCAGGTTCAGGGGCGCGGGACCCTTACGGATCCGGCCCGAGGTGTCGTAGTGCGAACCGTGGCACGGGCAGAACCAGCCGCCGTAGTCGCCGCCGCCGAAGGTCGGCACGCAGCCCAGGTGCGTGCAGGTGCCGACGACCACCAGCCACTCGGCCTTGCCGGGCTTGTGACGGTCCTCGTCCTTCTGCGGATCGCGCAGGTCGGCGTTGTCGTCCTTCACCGCCGCGGCGATTTCCGCCGGCGTGCGGTAGCGCACGAAGAGCGGCTTGCCGCGCCACTTCAGCACCACCTGCTGGCCCTCGGCCACCTTGGTGAGGTCGAATTCGATGGAGGCCAGCGCCAGCGTGTCGCCGGAGGGGTTCATCTGGTCGATGAACGGCCAGGCCAGCGTGCCCACGGCGCCAGCGGCCGCGGCGATGGCGGCGATGTGAATGAAATCGCGACGGTTCGGGTCGTCGCCTGCGGCGTGCGGGTCGGAAGTTGCGCCCGTTACGGTGTCGGCCACCTTAAAGCTACCCTTCGCTTGGGGCTTTCGGCGGACGTCCGCCTCGGCCCTACGGCCCCCCTCGAAGCGAAGGGCGCCCTGCCTTCGGCCGGACCAGAGGTTCTGGTAAGGCCTTTTCGGATGTCGCCTGAGGCAGGAAATGAGTCCCGGAAGTCTTTGCGACGCGTTCGCGCAAGCCTTCCGACGATTCCCCTCTCGCCCCAGCCTAACCCGTGGCGGATCGCTTAGAATGCGTTTGGCGCTTTTTCAACCGGACATTCCGCAAAACCTGGGCGCGGCCCTTCGTCTCGGCGCTTGTCTGGGCGTTCCGGTGGACGTGATCGAGCCTTGCGGCTTCCCGCTATCCGATCCTGCGCTGCGCCGCGCAGCCCTGGATTACGGAACGAAGGCGGAAACCACACGCCATTCGGGCTGGACGGCGTTTCTCGCCCGGCCCGAGCGCCAGGCGGGGCGGCTCGTGCTTTTTACGACCCGGGCGGCCTCGCCTCTGTACGGATTTTCCTTCGAGGCCGGCGACACCCTGCTGTTCGGCCGCGAGAGCGCCGGGGCTCCGGACGAGGTGCACGCGGCGGCGCAGGCGCGCCTGCTGATCCCCCTGGTCCCCGGCGCGCGTTCGCTGAACGTGGTCACGGCAGCGGCGATCGCCCTCGGCGAGGCGTTGCGCCAGACCGGCGGATTCCCTAATCCGGCGGGACCATGACCGATCCCGCCCTGCTGGACAGCTACAACACCCGCGCCCGCGCCTGGTTCGATTCCCTGCGCGACCGCATCGTCGCCGAGTTCGAGCGCCTGGAGGACGAGGCGCCGGCCGAGCTCTATCCCGGCGAGCCCGGCCGATTCGAACTGAAGCCGTGGGTGCGGCCCGCCGGCGGCGGCGGGGTGATGGGCTTCATGCGCGGCGGCCGCTTCTTCGAGAAGTGCGGCGTGCACATCAGCCTGGTGCACGGCAAGTTCAGCCCGGAGATGGCGGCCAACATGCCGGGAGCCGACGAGGACCCAAGCTTCACCGCCACGGGCATCAGCCTGATCGCCCACATGGTCAACCCGCGGGTTCCGGCGGTGCACATGAACACCCGGTTCCTCGCCACCCGCCGGAGCTGGTTCGGCGGCGGAGCGGACCTGACGCCCCTGATCGAGGAGCAGCGCAGCCAGGAGGCCGACGACGCGGTGCTGTTCCATGCGGCGATGAAGGCGGCCTGCGACAAATACGACCCCGCCTGGTACCCCGACTACAAGAAGCGCTGCGACGAGTACTTCTTCCTGCCCCACCGCAACGAACCGCGGGGGATCGGCGGCATCTTCTACGACCACCACAATTCCGGGGACTGGGAGCGCGACTTCGCCTTCACCAAGGACGTGGGCGAGGCGTTCCTGGAGGTCTATCCCAAGATCGCCCGCCATCGGATGGACGAGCCCTGGACCGAGGCCGACCGCACCGAACAGCTCGTGCGCCGCGGCCGCTACGTGGAGTTCAACCTGCTCTACGACCGCGGCACCATGTTCGGCCTGAAGACCGGCGGCAACATCGAATCGATCCTGAGCTCGATGCCGCCGATGGTGAGCTGGCCGTAGGCTTCACGTCTTCGAACAGAGCGACGACGGCGCGCTGGCGCCGCCCGAACGCCATCGCTTCAGCGTCTGCGACAGCCTCAGGCTCGCCGCACGGCCGGTGACGGTCCGTCAGGCCCGGGCCGAACGTTTTGGGGTCGCGCCGAACGCGCGGCGAAACGCGTACGTGAAAGCACTCCTGGACGTGTAGCCGACATCGCCGCAGATGGTTGCGATGTCAGCGTCCCCACGCGCCAGCGCCGTACGCGCGAGCGCGAGACGCCATGCCCGCACGTAGCTCAGCGGCGGCTGGCCGACTTGGCGGGTGAACGCGGCGGAGAAGGCCGCACGCGACATGCCGGCCACGGCGGCGAGCTGCGCCACCGTCCATGGCCGGGCGATATCGCCGTGGATGGCGCGAAGCGCGCAACCGAGACGACGATCCGAGAGCGCCCCAAGCCATCCGGTCCGCGAAGGGTCGCCGCCGGGCGCGTAGGCGCGGATCGCTTCCACCAGCAGCACGTCGGCAAGCCTGGCGCTGACGACCTGACCGCCCATGGCGTCCCGCTCCGCTTCGCCGTTCAACAGCGCCAGGATCGTGTTCACGGCCCCCGACGCGGGCAAGGACCGCGGAACCAGGAGGAAGTCGGGCAGCATATCGAGCAGGAAGTCGGCGTTTCCCGAGGAAAAGGCGACGGTCCCCCCGAGCCCGATCGTATCGTCGCCGCCAAGCCGGGCGACGTCGCAGCCATCGTAGAGGGGTTGGCCGTCGCGCCGCGGCAGGTTCGGATCGCTAGCCACCGCATAGGCGGTGCGTCCGATCAGGCAGACGTCGCCGGCGCTCAACAGCTGCGGCTCCAGCTCCGGGACGATCAGCCATGCGGTTCCTTTGAGCACGGCGACGAACTTCAGACGGTCAAGCGCCGGAAACGAGAGCGCCCACTGTCCCGCAGCCTCCAGCCGGGTGCAGCGGGTGACGTTCGCGCCAAGGGTCGTCAGGACGTCTGAAAGGGGATCCGCCAGAGGTTTGGACGATTGCGACAAATCCATGGACTCAGAGCCGTAGAAGGTCTTGCGATCCGGGCTTATCTCCCGTGTGAAGGAGATCAGCAATGAGCGTGGAAGGTAAGGTCGTCGCCATCACGGGCGCGAGCAGCGGCATTGGGCGGGCGACGGCGAAACTCCTTGCGGAGCGCGGAGCCGTCGTCGTGTTGGGCGCCCGACGCGAAGAGGAGCTCGCGGCCGTCGTCGGAGAGATCACCGCCGCCGGCGGCAAGGCCGTTCATCGGGTGACCGACGTTCGCCACCGCGGCGATCTCGAGGCGCTCGTCAATCTGGCTGTCGAGCACGCCGGCAGGCTCGACGTTCTCGTGAACAACGCCGGGATTGGGCCCATCTCCCGCTTCGACGCCCTGCGCGTCGACGACTGGGACGCCATGATCGACGTGAATCTGCGCGGGACGCTGTATGGCGTGGCCGCGGCCTTGCCGGTCTTTCAGCGCCAGACGTCGGGCCACATCATCAACATCGTGTCGACGGCGGGGATCAAGATCGTCCCGACCATGGGCGTCTACGCCGCGACCAAGAACGCCGTGCGGACCATCACCGAAGCCTTGCGGCAGGAGGCGGGGCCGCACCTGAGGGTGACCGAGATATCGCCCGGCATGATCTCGACGAACTTCGCCGACTCGATGACCGACCTGGCCGTCAAGGAGGCCATGAGCAAACGCATCGGCGACGTCGCCATATCACCCGACGCCATCGCTCGCGGAGTCGCCTATGCGATCGAGCAACCCGCCGATGTCGACGTGGGCAGCATCGTCATCCGGCCGACGGCCCAGGATTGACGACCTGCCTTGCGCAGGAAGAGCGCAGTCCCCTCACCGCCCCGCCAGGAAATCCCTGATCCACGCCCCCACCCGCGCCCGGTCGTCCGGCGCCGCGTAGCTCGCGATCGCCGCGTCGGCCTCAGCGTCGGTGTAGCGGGTCCCGCGGCGGGCTTCGATCAGGGCCTTGGCGTAGGCCGGCTCGAACTCGGGGTGGAGCTGGATCGAGATGGCCCGCTGGTCGTCGTAGGCCAGCATGCCGAACGGGGTGAAGTCGCTGGCGGCGATCACCCGCGCGCCGGGGGGAAGCTCGACCACCTGGTCCTGGTGCGAGGCTGGAACGGCGATCGGGGCGGCCCCGTCCATCCACGGCTCGGCCCCAAGCACGTCGTAGGTGTGCAGGCCCACGCCCCAGCCCTTGGGCGACTTGATCACCTTGCCGCCGAAGGCCTCGGCCATGATCTGGTGGCCGAAGCAGACCCCGACCAGCGGCGCACGACCCTTTACGGCGACCAGGAAGTCCTTCAGCGGCCCGATCCAGGGCAGCGGATCGTACACCCCGGCCGAGGAGCCGGTGACGATGTAGGCGTCGGCCGTCTCCACCGCGCCGGGCAGCACCCCGGCCGCCACGTCGAAGGTCTGGTAGGCGTACGCCGCCTCGCCCAGCAGGGCGCGGAACATGGACGGATAGTCGCCGAAGCGCTCGCGCACGCCCTCGGGAGGGGCGCCGGTCTCGAGAATCCCAAGCTTCATCAGTAGGCCATGCCCTGGGCGACCGCCTTCAGCTTCTCGATGGCCGAGAACTTGTCGTCGATGAAGTCGTGGTCGATCCACCAGTCCTCGACCTCGCGCAGCACCTCGCCGACCATTGGACCCTTGGGCACGCCGGCCTTCATCACGTCCTCGCCGGTGATCGGGAACGGCGGCGGCGACCAGCTTTCGCCCAGGGCCACGAGGCCCCGCCACTGGGCGGTGGCGGCGGTGCGCCGGGAGGCGGCCCAGGCGAGCTTGACCCGGTCGGTGAAGGCCCGCGCCCCCAGGCGGTAGACCGCGCGGCGCAGCTCCCGCGGGCTCATCCAGCTCTTGACCGGCGGCGTGAGCCCCTTGGCGGCGACCAGCCGCGCGCGCTGGTCGTTGGACAGGCGCAGCCGCTCGGCCAGCCGGGCGGTCCCCACCTCGTCGTCCGGCGCCAGCGCGGCGAGCCGCAGCACCGGATCGTTGGTGAAGAGCTGCTCGGTCTCGATCTCCACCAGGGCGTTGAAGCGCGAAAGCTCGCCGGCGCCCGGCAGCACCACCGCCAGGACCCCGGTCTCGGCCATCAGCGCCACCGCGCCGCGCGGCTCCTCCGCCGCCAGCAGCTTCAGCAGCTCCTTGGAGATGCGTTCGGCCGCCAGGTTCGCCACCGCGTCCCGGTGCGCGGCGCAGGCGCGCAGGGCCGCCTCGTCCGGCAGGCCGCGGCCGTACCAGGCATGGAAGCGGAAGAAGCGCAGGATGCGCAGATAGTCCTCGGCCAGGCGGGTCTGCGGATCGCCGACGAAGACCACGCGCCCGGCCCGCGCGTCCGCCACCCCGCGGCCGGTGACGTCGAAGATCGCCCCGGTGCGGTCGGCGTAGAGCGCGTTCATGGTGAAGTCGCGGCGCGCCGCGTCCTCGGCCCAGTCGTCGGTGAAGGCCACCACGGCGCGGCGGCCGTCGGTCTCCACGTCCCGGCGCAGGGTGGTGACCTCGTAGGGCCGGCCGTCGGACACCACCGTGACCGTGCCGTGCTCGACGCCGGTGGGCACGGCCCTGAGGCCGGCGGCCTCGACCGCGGCGATGACCGCCGGGGGCGCAAGGATGGTGGCGATGTCGATGTCGTCGATCCCGGCGCCGAGCAGGCTGTTGCGCACGCACCCGCCGACGAAGCGGGCGCAGCCGGGCCCGCCGGCGGCCTCCAGCGCGTCCATCACGGCGGTGGTCTGCGGCGAGGTCATCCAGGGCCGCACGCCCAGGCTGTCGTCGGTCGTGGTCTTGGTCATGGCGTCTTCGGTTCGAAATGGCCGGGCGCGATACGGCCGCCGGGCGTGACCTCTGCGGGAACATAGCGTTCCTGCCGGTTGTCCTCATGGAAGAACGGCATGGCCAGGAGCGACAGGGCGAACAGCGCCGCCCCGGCGGCGGCGAGCCAGGTCCACGGCGCAGCGCCCATCGGCCGGCCGGTGCGGCGGGCGATCTCGCGCCAGGCGAACCACAGCACGAAGGGCAGCGCCACCAGAAACGCCCGCAGGAGGACGATCCTAAGCAACCGCCGCCCCGTAGAGCCGGTCGTAGAGGGCGCGCAGCATGCCGGCCGTGGCGCCCCAGATGTACTGGTTCTCATGGGTCATGGCGTAGAAGCGCCGGCGCTCGCCCATCGGCCCCTCGCGCTCGTGCTCCTGGTAGTTGGCGGGGTCCATGAGGAAGCCAAAGGGCGTCTCGAAGATGTCGGCCACCTCGTCCGGATTGGGGGTCAGGGTGAAGCCTGGCCGGATGAACCCCACCACCGGCGTCACCAGGTAGCCCGTGCCGGTGCGGTAGGGCGTCGACAGCCCCAGCGGCGCGACGAAGGTGGGATGCAGCCCCACCTCCTCGTGCGCTTCGCGCACCGCCGTCTGCAGGGCGCTCTCCCCAGGATCCCGGCGGCCGCCCGGAAAGGCGACCTGGCCGGTGTGGCGGCGCAGGGTGTCCGAGCGCCGGGTCAGCAGCACCGACAGCCCCGCCTCCCGCTCGATCAGCCCCACCAGCACCGCCGCCGGCTTCAGCGGCGCGTCCGGCTCGGGCGGGGGCGGACCCAGGTCGAAGTCCGAACGGACCACCCCGTCCACCGCCTGGTCCTCCTCGAGCGGGTCGAGGTGGCGCTGGATCCAGACCCGCAGCTCGTGCGGCGACGCCGACGGGCTCACGAAGCGGGCGCCTCGGCCGGGCCCACGGGAAACCACACCTCCCGGGAGGCGACCTCCAGGCGCGGCCCGTCCGGCGTCTGGCGCTCCTGCGCCATGTCGACGAGTTCGTAGAACACCGGCCGGGCGATCAAGGCCTCCAGGCCGCGGCGCACGTGCACATAGGGCCGCGGCTCGCCGGTCTGCGGATCGATTTCGACGCGGATCGGATTGTCGGGGCCCGCCTCGACCTCGTCGCCGACGTTGGTCGTGAAGCGAAGGGCGCCATCCTCCAGGCGGTCGACCCGCACGGCGACGAACGGCGCGTCCTCGACCGTGATCCGCATCTTCTCCACCGGCGTCACCAGCCAGTAGCCGTCCGGGTCCTTGCGCAGGACGGTGGAGAACAGGCGCACCAGGGCCTCGCGATGGATCACCGCGCCCTCGTGGACCCAGCGGCCGTCCCTGCGGATGACGATGTCGATCTCGCCGCTGTGGGCCGGGTTCCACAGGTGCACGGGCGGCAGGCCGCGGCCGGGGGCCTGCGCCTTGGCCGCGGCGACCACGCCGTCGAGGCCGGATGTCGCCGTCGATTCCACCATGCCCGCAAAGGTAGGCGCGGCGCCGCTTCGCCTCAAGCCGGCCGCACGTCCCCGGCGAGGTCCCGGGCGCCGCCGGGGCTCAGCTCGCGCACCAGCACGCGGCGCTGGTCGACCGGGCCTGGCAGGACGACCTTCTGCGCCGGCGCCGCCGCAAAGCCGAAGCGCGAGAAGTAGGGCTCGTCGCCCACCAGCAGCACCAGGGGAAAGCCTGCGGCCGCGGCGGCCTGGCTGGCGGCCTCGACCAGGGCCCCGCCGGCGCCGGCCTTGCGCGCCTCGGCCTGCACGGCCAGGGGGCCGAGGAAGACGGCCTCGCGGTCGCCGATCCGCACGCGCCACATGCGCACCGAGCCGTTCAGCGCCTCCCCGTCCCAGGCGCAGAACGACAGGTCGGGGCGGAACTCGGCGAATTCGCGCACGCGCTCGGAGACCTTGGTGAAGCGGCCCGGGCCGAAGGCGTGGTCCAGGAGGGCCTCGACGGCGGCGGCGTCGCCAGGCTGTTCGGCGCGGAACTCGAGCGAGGGCGCCGCGGGGGCGGGGACGGTCATTTCTGGTCAGCTACCCTGGGAATGCGACAGGTCGTCCGCGGCGCGGCGCCGGCGGACAGGCGGGTCAGGCGTCGGCGCGGCGGGCGCGCCCTTGTCGTCGCAGTCGTCGCATCGGACCGGTCCCGAAATCCCTGGGAGGCGTGCGCATAGGGCCGGCGCGGGTCCCCGTCAACGATCCTTTTCCCGCAGGCGATTGCCGCCGCCTGCGGCGCAAGCCAAGTTGCGCGGCCATGTCGCATACGCCCGCGTCGTCCCACGCCTCCGCCCAAGCGCTCCTGAAGGAGCGCGACTACCTTCTGTTCTGGGCCTCCCGCTTCTGCGGCAGCCTCGCCGCCCAGGTGCAGAGCGTGGCCATGGGCTGGCAGATGTACGCCCTCGCCCGCCAGACCCGCTCGGTGGAGGAGTCGGCCTTCCTCGTCGGCATGATCGGCCTGGCCGCCTTCGTCCCGGTGTTCCTCCTGACCCTTCCGGCCGGGGAGATCGCCGATCGCCACAACCGCCGCCGGGTGCTGCAGATCTGCCTGTCCGGCGAGATGCTGAGCGTGGGCCTGCTGGCGCTCGCCTCGTGGCGCGGCTTCGCCTCGACGTCGCTGCTGCTGGTCATCGCCGCCGGCTTCGGGGCCTCGCGGGCGTTCTTCTCGCCGGCCAGCACGGCGATGGGCCCGATGCTGGTGCCGCGCGAGCTCCTGCCCCGCTCGATCGCCTGGAACTCCCTGGCCTGGCAGACCGCCTCCATCGCCGGCCCGGCCGTGGGCGGGGTGCTGGTGGCGATCTCGCCGGCCCACGCCTACGCCACCGGCCTGTGCCTCTACCTGGCCTCGGCCCTGGCGGTGACGGCGATCCGCAAGAACACCACGCCCCAGTCGCAGCCGGGGTCGCGCTGGACCCTGATGAAGGAGGGGCTGGCCTACGTCTGGCGCCAGAAGATCATCTTCGGCGCCATTTCCCTGGACCTGTTCGCCGTTCTGCTGGGCGGGGCGACCGCCCTCCTGCCGGTGTTCGCCCGCGACATCCTGCACGTGGGCGCCGAGGGCTTCGGCCTCCTGCGCGCCGGCCCGGCGATCGGCGCCACGATCGTGGCGCTGTCCCTGGCCGCCCGCCCGATCCGCACCAAGGCCGGGCTGTTCATGTTCGGCGGGGTGGCGGTGTTCGGGCTGGCTACGGTGGTCTTCGCCCTGTCGCGCTCCCTGTGGCTGTCGGTCGCCGCCCTCGCCGTCCTCGGCGGGGCGGACATGCTGAGCGTCTACGTGCGCCAGACCCTGGTCCAGCTCGTCACCCCCGACCCGATGCGCGGCCGGGTGGCGGCGGTCTCCACCCTGTTCATCGGCGCCTCCAACGAGCTGGGCGAATTCGAGAGCGGCGTGGTCGCCCGGTTCCTGGGGCCCGTGGGCGCGGCGCTGTTCGGCGGCGTCGGCGCGTTGATCGTCACCGGGCTTTGGGCCAAGTTGTTCCCCGCATTGCGCAAGGCCGACCGCCTCGAGTAGCGGTCCGCAGGAATATTCTTTCAGGGAGATTGGATCATGGGCGCTCTTTCAGGAAAAGTTGTTCTGGTCACGGGGGGCGGGAACGGCATCGGCCGCGACTGCGCGCTGATCGCCGCGCAGGAAGGGGCCAAGGTCGTGGTCAACGACCTCGGCGGCGGCCTCAAGGGCGGCGACGAAGGCTCCACCGGCCCGGCCGAGGCGGTCGCCCAGGAAATCCGCGCGGCCGGCGGCGAGGCGGTCTCCAACTCCGAAAGCGTCACCAGCCTCAAGGCCGTGCAGGGCATGGTCGAACAGGCCCGCGACACCTTCGGCGGCCTGCACGCGGTGATCAATCCGGCCGGCATCCTGCGTGACGCCATGTTCCACAAGATGACCGAACAGGAGTGGGACCTCGTCATCGACGTGCACATGCGCGGCTCGTTCAACGTCGCCCGCGCCACGATCGAGCTGTTCCGCGAACAGCAGGACGGCGCCTACATGTTCTTCACCTCGACCTCGGGCCTGCTCGGCAACATCGGCCAGGCCAACTACGGCGCGGCCAAGATGGGCATCGCCGGCCTGTCGCGGATCATCGCCATGGAAGGCGAGCGCTTCAACGTGCGCTCCAACTGCCTGGCCCCGGTCGCCTGGACCCGGATGACCCAGTCGGTGCCGATCCGCAACGAAGAGCACGCCAAGCGCCGCGAGATCATGGCCAAGACCATCCGCGCCGACCAGCCGGCGCGCTTCTCCGTGGCGATGGTCGCGCCGGCCGCGGCCAGCGTCTCGGGCCAGATCTTCGGCGCCTCGGGCGAGAACATCATCCTCTATTCGCAGCCCCGCCCGATCGAGACGGTGACCAAGGAAGAAGGCTGGACGGTGGAGACGATCCTCTCCGAGGCCGTGCCGAAGATGGCGCCGAAGTTCTTCCCAGTGTCGCGCCCGGCCCCGGCCCCCGCGCCGGCCCAGGCGGGCTGACGACCCGGCCGCGTTCCCCTCTCCCCGGCCGCCGGGGAGAGGGCTCCGGCCTAGAGCCGGTGCAGCCGTTCCCACTCCTGGCGGGTGAGCTCCCAGTAGAGCGAGCGGCGCGTCGTCCCGTCGGGACGCACGCTTTCCACCTCCCCCATCGACCGGAATCCCGCGGCCTCGATCGACCTGGCCGAGCGGACGTTGTCCAGCGCGGCCGTCAGCCCGATCAGGCGCAGGTGCAGGGTCTCGAACATGAAGGCGATGGAGCGCGCGACGCCGACGCGCCCGCCGCCGGTGTTCTGCATGTCGGCCCGCCGCGCGCCAGCCAGTTCGCCCGACGCCCGCTCCGGCCAGATCGAATAGCGCGAATAGCCCGCCACCTCGCCGGCCTCGTCCAGAGTCACCGCCAGGATGCAGCGCCCGTCCTGGCGCAGGGCCTCGCTGTCGGCGACCCAGCGGGCGACGCTGTCGCGGGTGAACGGCCGGGGCAGGTCGTAGATCGGGTCCGACACCCGCGGATCCGACAGGAGCTCCAGGAGCCCGTCCACGTGCGCGGGTCCGGCGACCACCAGCCCCTCGGCCTCGCGCACCGCGGCGATGATGGCGGCCTCCTCCTCGGGGGTCGCGGTCAGGACGGTCTTAGGGGGCGCGCTCATGCGGCCAGCCTCGCCAGCGCCTCGCCGTCCAGCCGGCGGACCGTCCATTCGTCCTGCGCCCCTGCGCCGAGGCTGTCGTAGAAGGCGATCGAGGGTGCGTTCCAGTCCAGCACCGCCCATTCCAGCCGGCCCAGCCCTTCGGCGACGCAGCGCCGGGCGAGTTGGCGCAGCAGCGCCTTGCCGGCGCCCAGGCCCCGCGCTTCCGGCTTCACGAACAGGTCCTCCAGATAGATCCCGTGGCGGCCGCGGAAGGTCGAATAGTTGTAGAACCACAGGGCGAAGCCCACCGGCTCGCCGTCGGCCTCGGCGATGTCGCAGAACACCCGCGGGGCCTCTCCGAACAGGTCGCGCTCGACGTCCCCCGCCTGCGCCTCCACCTCGTGCAGCAGCTTCTCGTACTCCGCCAGGTCGCGGATGAAGCCGTAGATGAGCCCGGCGTCCGCCCTGGACGCCGGCCGGACCGTCACGCGCATTCGATGATCGCCCCTTCGCATCGCCAGGACCTGTCCGCCCGCCTCACGCGATGGCCCCCGTGGTTTCCTCCGACAGCGTCCACAGCCGCTCGGCCTCCTCCGGGTCCAGGGCGTGGGGCATGACGCCCCTGGCCGGCGAGGCCTGATCCCAGGGCTCGGCCTGGGCGCAGTCCTCCAGGTAGAGGCCGCCGACGCCCTCGAGCTCGGGCGCAAGGGCCGCCCACACGCTGGTGGAGGCGCCCTGCTCGGGGGTCTTGAAGCCCTGGCGCACTTCGCCGGCCTCGTTCATCCAGCCCATGGCGATCATCTCCTCCCGCGGCAGGTGGCGCTGCAGCGGGGTCATGATGCCGCCGGGCATCACCGCGTTGGCCGTGACGCCCAGTTCGGCGAAGCGGGCGTTGAAGCCAACCGCGAACAGGGCGTTGGCGGTCTTCGACTGGCCGTAGGCTTCCCACTTGTCGTAGGGCCGGGCGCGGTAGTGGGTGTCCTCCCAGATGATCGGACTGCGGCGGTGCCCGATGGACGACAGCGCCACGACCCGCGCCGTGCGCCCCTCCTCGGCGGCGTTCATCAGCGCGCGCGCGAGCAGCATCGACAGCAGGAAGTGGCCGAAGTGGTTGGTGCCGATCTGCATCTCCAGCCCGTCGGCGGTGTAGCTCTGCGGACAGGCCATCACCCCGGCGTTGTTGACCAGGACATGCAGGGGCGCATCGCCCCAGTGCTCGGCGAACTCGGCCACCGAGGCCAGGCTCGACAGGTCCAGCCGCGCGGTCGAGGCGCGCGGGGCCCCGGCGCTCTCGTTGATCTCGGCGGCCGCCTTCATGCCGGCCTCCAGGTTGCGGACGGCGAGCGTCACCTCCGCGCCGGCCTCCGCCAGGGCGCGGGCGGTCTCGACGCCGATGCCGGTGGCCCCGCCGGTCACGATCGCCGTGCGCCCGGTCAGGTCATGGCCGGCGGCGACCTCGCGCGCTGGCGTGAAGGCGCCGAAGCGCGAGGTGATCCGGCTCATCTCAGGCCACCTTGCCGAAGTCGGGCGCGCGCTTCTCGCGGAACGCGGCGAAGGCCTCGGCCGCCTCGGGGGACTTCAGCTGGGCGGCGAAGTGGCGCCCCTCCTCCTCCATGCGCTCGGCGATGCGCACGGCGTCGCGCATCAGCGCCTTGGTGATTCCCACCGCGGCCGGCGGGCGGGCGGCGACCGCGTCGGCGGCGGCCCGCGCCCGGGCCCGGAGCTGGTCGGCGGGCACGGCGGCGTTGGCGATGCCCCAGTCCACCGCCTTCTTGGCGTCCACCGCCTCGCCCAGGACGAACATGGAAAAGGCGCGGGCGTGGCCGATCCGCGCCGGCAGGGTCAGGCTGGAGGCCGCCTCGGGCACCAGCGCCAGGTTCACGAACGGGGTGGTGAGCAGCGCGTCCTCGGAGACATAGACCAGGTCGCAGTGCAGCAGCATGGTCACGCCCACCCCCACGGCGCGGCCGTTCACCGCCGCCACGATCGGCGTCTTGGCGCGGGCCAGGGCCGCCAGCAGCGGATTGCCTTCGCGCCGCGCCTCGTTGGCCGCCGAGTCGCCGGCGTTGACCGCCGCGAAGTCGCCCAGGTCGTTGCCGGCGGTGAACATGTCGCCCTCGGCCTGGATCAGCACGCAGCGCACGTTGGGATCGAACCCGGCCTCGTCGATGCCGTCGCCCAGGGCCTGGTACATGGCGCGCGTCAGGGCGTTCTTCTTTTCGGGGCGGTTCAGGGTGAGCGTCAGGACGCCGCCCGAGGTCTCGCGCCGCACATGCTCGGTCATGGGATCACCTTTCGATCTTACGACGTAAACCTTAGGCCCAACGCCGCGCCGGCGCGAAGCCCTTCTTGCCGGGCCGCGGTCATCCCCGGCGGCGGTACCAGTCGACGCCCTCGGCGTCGGTCTCCTTCACCACCCGGCCGCGGACGATCAGGCAATTCAAGTGCGCCAGGCTCTCGCCGGTGGCCATGCCCAGGAGGTGCTCGTTGATCCGGCGGCGGAACAGCACCGAGAACACGTCCACCGCGCGCTTGGGCTCGGCCAGCACGGCCTCCAGCCGCTCGAGCGCCCGCTCGTGTCCGCTGACGAGCTGGCCGATCCGCGCATGCAGGCCGAAGAACGGGTCGTTGTGCGCCGGCAGCACCAGCACGTCGTCCGGCACCCGGGACTTGATCCGCGCCAGCGAGGTCAGCCAGTCGGTCAGCGGGTCGCCGTCCGGCTCGGTGGGGAACACCGACACGTTCGAGGAGATCTTCGGCAGCACCTGGTCGCCCGAGATCATCAGCTGCAGGTCCTCGCAGTAAAGGCAGGCGTGCTCCGGCGAATGGCCCGAGCCGACCACCACCTCCCAGACGTGGTCGCCGATGCGGACCCGGTCGCCGTCGCTCAGGCGGTGGAAGCTGTCGGGCAGGGCGTGCAGCCCCTTGCCGAAGCCGCCGAACCGGGCGCGGTAGTACTCCAGGGCCTCGGCGTCCCAGCCAGCGGCCCTGTAGAAGCGCAGGGCGTCCTCCGGGGCCTCGCGGCCGGTGTCGGCCGCCAGGCTGTGGCACATCAGGAACTCCAGCCGGCTGATCCACAGGCGCGCGCCGTACTTGCGCGTCAGCCAGCCGGCCATGCCGATGTGGTCGGGGTGCATGTGGGTGACGAACACCCGCGTCACCCGGCGGCCCTTCAGCGGCCCGGCGAAGGCCTTGCGCCAGGCGTCCATGGTGTCCGGCCCGCCCATGCCGGTGTCGACGATCGCCCAGCCGTCGCCCTCGGCGATGGCCCACACGTTGATGAAAGCCAGCGATCCGCTGAGCGGCATGCGCAGCCACTTGACCCCCGCGGCGATGTCCATCGCCTGGCCGATCTTGGGGCCCTGCTCGAAGGGATAGTTGAGCCTCGCCCGCCCTGTGTCGGCGAGCGCATCCTGGAACCCGTCTCGCACGTTCGCCCTCCGCTGCTTTGTTGCGGCATATTGTCGAACGAGCAGCGACGGGGCGCAAATCCGCAATCTGCGGCGGAGCGCGCCACAGGTTCGCCATTGTCTTGACCCCTGCGTCCGGCAGGGGCTTATGTCCCGCCCAAAGGAACCACCCAGGAGAATTCAGACCATGAGGCGTATCGGTTTCGCCCTCGCAGCCATAGTGGTCGCCGGCGCCCTTGCGCCTGCGGCCGTCATCTCCGCCCCGAAGGACGCTGAAATCAGCGAAGCCTCGCGCAAGCAGGGCATGGCCGAGGCTCCCGCCGTGGCCCAGGCCGCGGGCATCGCCTGCCAGGTGCAGGACGCACGCTTCATCGGCAAGTCGCAGGACAAGAAGACCAAGGTCTCGACCGCCTACTACGAGATCGACTGCGACAAGGGCCTGGGCTTCGTGGTCCAGACCTCCAGCGCCGAAGCCAAGCCGTCCGCCTTCAACTGCCTGGAGACCAGCCTGCCGGGTCCCGACGGCAAGGTCTCGGGCCTGGCCTGCAAGCTGCCGGGCAACGCCGACATGGTCAACGACGTGACCCCCCTGGTCCAGAAGGCCGGCGCGGGCTGCACCGTCGAAAAGGCCCGCTCGATCGGCCAGACCGCGAGCAACGCCTATCTGGAAGTCCTCTGCCAGGGCGGCGCGGGCTACATCCTCCAGGCCGGCTCGCCGCCGACCCCGGACAAGGAGGTCACGGCGACCAACTGCCTGCTCTATGACGAAGCCAGCTCCAACCTGAAGTGCGAACTCGCCGACAAGGCCACCCGCCTGGCCGTCGTCGACACCTACGCCGCCCAGGCCGCCAACGGCTGCACGGTGAAGGACAAGCGCTACATGCTGACCACCAAGGGCGGCGAGACCTACTTCGAAGCCGCCTGCGAAGACGGCAAGGGCTACGTCTACAAGATCGACGCCGCGGGCCAGCTCGCCCAGACGATCGACTGCGCCAAGGCCGACTTCGTCGGCGGCGGCTGCACCCTGACCGACGCCCGCGCGGCCCAGACCGAGCAGGCCGGCCTCTACACCAAGCTGTCCAAGGCCGCCGGCTTCGACTGCGAAGTCTCCAAGTACGCGCCGCTGCCGGGCCCGACCGGCAAGGACGTGGTGGAGCTGCAGTGCGGCAACCGTCCTGACGGCGCCATCGGCATCTTCGCCGCCAACGCCGCCGAGAGCGTGGTCCACGACTGCGCCCACGCCCAGGTCGCCGGCTACCGCTGCGTGCTGACCAAGTCCAACGACTCGCTGCTGACCGCCGACCTGAAGAAGCTCGGCAAGACGAGCTGCGAGGTGAAGGAATCGCGCCTGATCGGCAAGACCTCCAAGGGCACCGCCTTCCTGGAGGTGAACTGCACCGACGGCCTGGCCGGCTACATGATCGAGTACAACGTCACGCCCAAGATCGAGGCCACCGGCGCCACCGGCTGCGCCTTCGCCAAGGGCATCGCCGGCGGCTGCAAGCTGCCCGGCAACACCTGATCGCGGCGCAAGCCCGACGAGACGAGGCCCGCGGGACCATCCCGCGGGCCTTTTTCTTCGCCGGCTAGACCTGCCGCCCGCCTGGGCGCGCAGGCGCCGGCGCCGCGCTGGGGGGCGCGCTGAAGTTAAGGTTGAAGGTCTGGATCAGCCATTCGTCCTTGGCCTCGCCTGGAACCAGCACCGTGGTCGCGGTCACAGAAGCGTCGGCGTAGTCGTAGCGGTGGCTGAGGGTGATCTGACGGCCGCCCTCCCCGAAGAAGCTGCGCCACTCCACCAGGGTCGCGGCGGTCGGCGGCCCCACGGGCGTCAGCGTCCGCAGCCCCTCCAGGGCGGCCATGGTCTGCGGATTGCGCAGTTGCGGGACCAGCATCGCCTGCAGGGCTTCGTCCTCGCCGCGCCAGAAATGGGCGTAGGCGGACTTGGCCGCCGCCTCGGCCTGGGGATCGGCGCTCGGCAACTTGCAAGCCGCCAGGGGGGCGAGCCCCGCCCCGGCGAGCAGCGCGCCGATCGCGCGCCTCCTGGTGATCGTCGGCACGGCCCCCTCCTGACGTGTGCTGGCGAAATTCTGCAACCCCGGCGAATGGCTGTCCAGCCATGACGCGACGTCCGGCTTGCGTCCGTCCCGCGCCGCCGCGATGGTCCCGCGCGAACCAGGAGACGCGCCATGGCCGCCTACGTCATCTTCATCCGCGAGAGCATGACCGACCCGGACGCCTTCGCCCTCTACGGGCCGATGTCGCGCGAGGCGCGGGGGGACCATGCGATCACCCCCCTCGCCTTCTATGGGAATCTCGAGGTGCTGGAGGGGGCGCCGGCCGAGGGGGTGGTGGTGCTCCAGTTCCCCTCGATGGAGGCGGCCCACGCCTGGTACGACAGCCCCGCCTACCAGGCCGCCAAGGCCCAGCGGATGAAGGGCGCGGACTACCGGGTGCTGCTGGTCGAGGGGGTCTGACGCCCCCCGGGCCGGCCGCCGTCAGGGGACGACCGCCTCGATGAACATCGGGCCCTTCTGGGCCATGGCCCCGGCGAACGCCTTCTCGAAGTCCTCGGCGGTCTCGCAGCGCACGGCGGGCAGGCCGTGGCCCTTGGCCATGGACACCCAGTCGATCCGCGGGTCGCCCAGGTCCAGGAGCTTGGAGGCCGAGGGGCCGGGGTTGCCCGATCCGGTGCGGCCCATCTCGATGTTGAGGATCCGGTAGGAGCTGTTGGCGAACACCACGACCGTGCAGTCGAGGTTCTCCCGGGCGATGCTCCACAGGGCCTGGACCGTGTACATCGCCGCCCCGTCGCCGCAGAGGGCGACGATCTTGCTGTCGGGGGCGGCGACCCCCGCCCCCACGGCCAGCGGCGCGCCGGCGCCGATCGCCCCGCCCGTCAGGGCCAGCACCTCGTGCGGGGCGGCGGTCATGCACGGCACGGCGACCCCGCCGCCGGAGGTGACCGAGTCGTCGCAGATGATGGCCCCCTCCGGCAGGTGGCGCGCGATGGCGACGCCCGCCGACTGGGCGGTCAGGCCCCCGGCCGGCGCCGCGTCCGGCCGCTTGAGCGGCTGCACGGGCCCCTGCGCCGGCGCGCCCAGCGCCTCAGCCAGGGCGGCGAGGCCGGCCACGGAGTCCTCGGCGCGGGTGGTCAGCACGATGGTCTCGCAGCCCTCGGGCGTCAGCACGCTGGGGCGGCCGGGATAGGCGAAGAAGGCGACCGGCGTGACCGTCCCGACGAACACCATCAGGTCCACGCCTTCCAGGTCGGCCAGGGCCGCCTCGCCGAAGTACTGCATGCGCCCGGGCGAGTAGATCCCCGCCCCGCGCGGCTGGCGGGCCACGAAGGTGTCGGTCATCACCCGGAGCCCGTGGGCGGCGAGCCGGGCGGCCTGCGCCAGGGCCTCGGCCCGGCAGGCCTGGCCGCCCAGCAGCACCACCGGCTTGGCGGCGGCGCGCAGGGCCTTGGCGACGGCGTCCACCGCCTCGCCGGCCGGCGCGGGCCGGGTCGGGACGCGGGCCTTGGCGGTGCGCCGGGTGGTCTCGTTCCAGGCCGCGTCGGCGGGCAGGATCAGGCTCGCCGAGCCCCCGGGCGGGCCATAGCTGGCGCTGATCGCATCGGCGGCCAGGGCCGCCACGTCGTCGGCGCGGTCGGCGGACTTCACCCACAGCGAATTGGGCCGGGCCAGGGTGGGAATGTCCGAGTTCAGCGGCGCGTCGTATTGGCGGTGATAGGTCGCGTGGTCGCCGATCACGTTGACGATCGGGGTGAAGGCGCGGCGGGCGTTGTGCAGGTTGGCCACGCCGTTGCCGTAGCCGGGCCCCAGGTGCAGCAGGGTGCAGGCCGGCCTCTCGGCGATGCGGCCGTAGCCGTCGGCCGCTCCGGTCGCCACCCCCTCGAACAGGCACAGCACCGGGCGCATCTTCGGCTGGCGGTCGAGGGCCGCCACGAACTGCATCTCGCTGGTGCCGGGATTGGCGAAGCAGGCCGTGACGTCGTTGTCGACGAAGGTCTCGAGCAGGGCGTCGGCGCCGTTCATCTGGTGTGGTCCCTTCCCATCCTGGCCGCGCGCCGCCCGTTTGCGTCCAGCCGGGCGGACCCGGCGGCGTCAGGCCGCGAAGCTCTGAAGCTGCTTGCGCTCCCGGCCCCGCGCCGGGATGCGCGGCTGAACATATCGTCCCGGCGGGGCGGGTCCAGGGGCGTCAGAAGACCATCACCTCGCCGTCGGGCGTCTCGGCCAGCAGCCGCCGCACGGCCTCGGCCCGCCGCTGCCGCGCCAGGGACTGGGCGATGTAGCCCTTGTCGGTGATCTCGCCGGACGCCGCGTCCGGCCCGTCGGGCAGCACCAGGGCGCGGGCCACCCGCGCGCCGGCGCCCTTGGCCCCGCTGTTGTGCCGCTCCAGCCCGGCGCGCGCCGCCGCCTGCACCGCCTCGCGCGGCAGGGACGGATTGGGATAGAGCAGCAGGCCCACCATCTCGTGGTTCTCGCCGCAGACCACCGCGTCGGTCACCGCATCGCCGATCGCCCCGATCGCGGCGATGCGCAGCTCGCCCACGCTGACGAAGGTGCCGCTGGCCAGCTTGAAGTTCTCCGAAAGCCGGCCGTCGAAGACCAGGCCGGCCTCCGGATTTCCCGGCTCGGCGAAGCGGGCCGCGTCGCCGAGGCGATAGAATCCCTCCTCGTCGAAGGCCGCCGCCGACAGCTCCGGCTGGCCGAGGTAGCCGGGGGTCACCTGCGGCCCCTTCACGCGGAACTCCAGCTTGCCGGCCACCGGGACGAGCTTCACCGAGGTTCCGGGCAGCGGCAGGCCCATCAGGCCCATGCGGTCGTTCAGCCAGTGGACGTTGGCCGCGGTCGGCCCGGTCTCGGTGGCGCCATAGCCGCTGGAGAAGCTGATCCGCTCGCCCACCGTGCGCACGGCCACGGCCTGGATGCGGTCGCACACGGTCTGGCCGAGGGCCGCGCCGCCGTACTGCAGCAGGCGCACGCGGGAGAAGAAGTTGCGGGCCAGGTCCTCGTCGCGCTCCAGCGCCTCGGCGAACAGCATCCAGCCCGCCGGCACCATGTTCTGGTAGGTCGGCGCGATCTCCTTGAGGTTGCGCACCGTCTCGGCGAACCGTCCGGCCACCGGCTGGCCGGCGTCGACATAGAGCGACCCGCCCCTGTGCGTGCCCATGTGCAGGATGGCGTTGGCGCCCAGGCTGTGGCTCCAGGGGGCGGAGTGCACCATCACCGGCGGGTCCGGATCCTCGAAGCAGGCGCGGATCTGGGCCGCGTTCACCGACAGCCCCCGGTGGGTCATGATCACGGCCTTGGGCAGGCCGGTGGAACCGGAGGTCAAGAGGTACTTGGCGTGGTCGTCCGGTCGCGCGCAGGCCTGCGCTGCGCCGTGGCGATAGAGCGTCTCCAGCGGCGTCTGGGCGGCGCCGGCGTTGCGCCCGGCGATCACCGGCAGCCCCTCCAGGAACGGCGCGGCCAGCCCCTCGGCGAACAGCGCGGCATCCTCGGTGTAGACGGCGGCGGGCTTCAGCACCTGGCAGGCGTGCGCCAGCCGCGCCAGGTTCGCGCCGGGCAGGCCGTACTGCGGCGACACAGGGGCCACGGGCATGCCCTGGCTCATGGCGGCATAGGTGATCAGCCCGTGGTCCACGCCGTTGCGCGCCAGGATCAGGAGCGGCCGCTCGCCCACCACCCCCAGGGCCCGCAGCCCGGCCGCCAGGGCCTGGACGCGCTCGCGGGCCTCGGCGTAGGCGACCTCGCGCCAGCCCTCCCCCGAGCGCTCGGCCAGCCACATCCGCGCCGGCGTGCGGTCGGCCCAGCCCTCCAGCGCCGCCGTGGCCGTCTGCAGCGAGGCGTCGACCGGCGTCGGGTTGGACAGGACGATTTCCCCGCTCGTCCGCTCCTCCACCTCCAGGCGGCGGGGCGCGTAGCGGGCTTCGCGGAACGGGGCGGTGCGGGTGTGGAGCTCTGCGTCCATGCCCCGGTTATTCCGCGCCAGATCCGTTCTGGAAAGGCCGATTGGCGCGGTTCCCCCCTTTTCAGACCCCCGGCCTCGCCCTATCTGCCACCAGGACAGCTACAGTTTGAGACGCCCAGGACATCCCGGACGCCTTGAATTCAGCTCGGCCATATTCAACTGAAACGCATTCTCCAAACCCCAGGACCGTGGAAAAGGACCGATGAGCTTCATCCCCACCAAGATCGCCGCCGTAGCGGTCGTCGCCGCCCTCGCCGTCAGCGGCGGCGTCTACGCCCAAAGCGCGCTCAACACCGATCCGGCCGCGGTCGAGGCGGGCGCCTACACCCTCGAGACCAGCCACGCGCGCGTGGTCTTCGCCACCTCGCACATGGGCTTCTCCACCTGGTACGGCGACTTCTCGGGCGCCACCGGCACGCTGACCCTGGACCCCAAGGACCCGGCGGCCAGCAAGCTGGAGGTGAGCATCCCCGCCGCCAGCGTCACCACCACCAACGCCAAGCTCGACGCCGAGCTGAAGAGCGCCGACTGGTTCGACGCGGCGACCTATCCGACCATCACCTTCAAGTCGACCAAGGTCACGCCCACAGGCCCCGGCGCGGCCAAGGTCGAGGGCGACCTGACCTTCCACGGCGTGACCAAGCCGGTGACGCTGGACGCCCGGTTCAAGGCCTCGGGGACCAACCCCCTCAGCAAGGCCTACACCGTCGGCTTCGAGGTGACCGGCCAGCTCAAGCGCAGCGATTTCGGGGTGAAGACCTATGTGCCGCTGATCGGCGACGAGGTCTCGCTGATGATCAGCGCCCCCTTCGAAAAGGCGAAGTAGGCGGCGACGGGCGCGCGGGCCGAAGCGCCGGCGCGCCCCGCGATCCTCAGCCCGCCCGCCGGGCCATCCCGGCGGCCGCCGCCCCGATGCGCGCCTGGGCCTGATGCACCGGATGGCCGGTGCGCTCCATGCGCAGGGGCGCCGCCGCGACGTGGGTGCGGAAGCGCGCCACCAGCTCGCCCAGGGCGTCGGCGTCGCTGGCCAGGGCGTGGCTGGCCGCGGTCGATTCCTCGACCATGGCGGCGTTCTGCTGGGTCATCTGGTCCATCTGGTTGACCGCCGAGTTCACCTGCTGCAGCCCCGTCGCCTGCTCCTGGGCGCTGGCGGCGATCTCGGTGACGAGATCGGTGATCTGGGCCACCTCGCTGACAATGCGGCGCAGGGCCTCCCCGGTCTCCCCGACCAGCTTGACGCCGGAGCCGACCTGCTCGCTGGACGCGGTGATCAGGGCCTTGATCTCCTTGGCCGCCTCGGCCGAGCGCTGGGCCAGCGCCCGCACCTCGGAGGCGACGACGGCGAAGCCGCGGCCGGCTTCGCCCGCCCGCGCCGCCTCGACCCCCGCGTTCAGGGCCAGAAGGTTGGTCTGGAAGGCGATCTCGTCGATCACCCCGATGATCTGGCTGATCTGGCGCGAGGACTGCTCGATCTCGCCCATGGCTTCCACGGCCGATCCGACGACGCCCAGCGACTGCTCGGCCCCACGGCGCGCGGCGCCGGTGACGTCGGCCGCCTGCTTGGCGCCCTCGGCGGTGCGGCGGACCGTGGCGGTGATCTCGTCGAGGGCCGCGGCGGTCTCCTCCAGGCTCGCGGCCTGCTGCTCGGTGCGCTTGGACATCTCGTCGGAGGCTTCGCTGATCTCGTGGCTGCCCGAGCGCATCGTCGAGACCAGCTGGAAGACCCCGCCGATCGCCTCGTCCAGGCCCTTCAGCGAGGCGTTGAAGTCGTCCTTCAGGCCCTGGGCCTTGGCGTGGAAGGGCACGTCGATGCGGTGGGTCAGGTCCCCGTTCGCCAGGGCGTGCAGGGCGCCGGCCAGGGCGCCGATGGCCACCGCGTCGGCCGCCCGCTCCTGCTCGAACGCCAGTTCGGTGGCGCGCTGCTCATGGATGTCCACCAGCGAGCCGCAGGCGCGGATGGTCACGCCGTCCTCGGCGTGGCGGCAGCCGCCCATGGCGCGGAACCAGCGGTAGGAGCCGTCCCGCACGCGCAGCCGATAGGTGACGTCGTAGCGGGCCTGGCCGGTGCGGTCGGTCAGGTGCGCCCCGAAGGCCGCGAAGGTCGGCTCCACGTCGTCGGGGTGCAGCCGGCCCGACCAGGACGTCACCACGTTCGGGAAATCGTGTTCGTCGCTGAACCCCAGCAGGCGGCGGAACTCGCCCGACCAGGTCCAGACCGAGCGCGGATCATTGGCGTCGGCGTTGTAGAGGATGGCCTGCCACAGCCCCACCCCGCAGGCCTCGTCCAGCAGTTCCGAGCGCTGCTTCAGATCAGCGAGTTCCGAAGCCGTCGAAGCGGACGACTCCTTCTTGGCGAACGAAAAGACCACGGCGCGCCCCCAATCTGCGCCGGCGGCCCGCGAATCACCCGCATCGCACCAAGGCCGCCGCATGGGCCGAGGGTTCGGTTTTCAGGTAAACAAGGTGTATATTCCGACTACTGACCCAGTCGAGGCAGATACAGTCGCCGCCGGCGCCGTACAATTGCGCTCGCAGCATTCGCCTATACTGGAATTACAGCGTTATCAGCGGCGCGCCTCAGTGGCCATGCGCACGGCAAGGCCCGCCAGCACCGTGCCCATGATCCAGCGCTGCACCGCCGCCCAGAACGGCCGCCCCGCCAGGAACGCGGCGATCGAGCCCGCCGCCAGGACGATCAGGGCGTTGACGGCCACGCTGATCGCGATCTGGGTGAAGCCCAGCGCCAGGGACTGCATCAGCACCCCGCCCGCCTGCGGCCGGATGAACTGCGGCAGCAGCGACAGGTACAGCACCGCGGCCTTCGGGTTCAGAAGGTTGGTGAGGAATCCCATGGCGAACAGCCGCCGCGGGCTGTCGGGCTTCAGCTCGCGCACCTGGAAGGGCGAGCGCCCGCCGGGCTTCAGCGCCTGCCAGGCCAGCCAGCCCAGATAGCAGGCGCCGGCGATGCGCAGGGCGTCGTAGGCCAGCGGCACGGCGAACACGAGGGCGGTGATCCCGAGCGCGGCGGCGAAGACGTAGACCACGAAGGCCAGGGCGACCCCGCCCAGGGAGATCAGCCCCGCGGCCCGCCCCTGGCAGATCGAGCGGGACACCAGATAGGCCATGTTCGGCCCGGGCGTCAGCACCATGCCGAGGGCCACGGCGGCGAAGGCCAGATGGTTGGAGAGGGCGGTCATGCGAGCTCCTGGCGATGCGGATGGAGCCCAGGCGCGCGGCGGTCGGACGGTCCGCGCTCCCCGATGGTGATCCACCTCTCAGCGCCAGTCGCGCGGACCCGCCGACCATGGCGCCGCCGCGGCGCGCCGACAAGGCGAGACGGGCCGCTTGCGGATCAGGTCGCCGCCATGCCCTCTTGGCGGGCATGATCCACGTGCCGACGGCGACCTGGGCGCACACCATGTTCGACCTGGCCGCCTGGCTCGGCGGCCTGGGCGTCAGCGTCCTCCTCTACCGCTGGCGGCTGCGCCAGGCCGTGGCTGAGGTCGCCCTGAAGGTCGACGGCCGCTACTTCGCCGCGCTCGGCGTGGGCGCGGTGGCTGGCGCCTGGCTCGCCGGATCGGCCAACACCCTGCGCGGGACAGACCCTGTGCTGTCGCACAGCATCGTCGGCGCCCTCGTCGGCGCCATCGTCGGCGTGGAGATCTACAAGGCCGCGCGCGGGATCAAGGGCTCCACTGGCGGGGTGTTCGTCGGCTCCTTCGCCTTCGGCGCGGCGGTCGGCCGGCTGGGCTGCTTTTTCGCGGGGCTTCCTGACCAGACCTACGGGACGGCGACCGCCCTGCCCTGGGCCGTGGACCTGGGCGACGGCGTCGGCCGCCACCCGATCCAGCTCTACGAGAGCGCGGCCATGGCTCTGTTCCTGGCGGTCTATCTGGCGGCCCTGGCGCGCCACGCGCCCTGGGCCATACGCCGGGGCTTCTATGCGCTCTGCATCTGGTACGGCGTCCAGCGCTTCGCCTGGGAGTTCCTGAAGCCCTATCCAAGGTTGATCGGGCCGCTTAACCTTTTCCACGTCATCTGCGCGGGGCTGGTCGTCTATGGATGGGTCTACTACCTCGGCGATCTCGCCCGCGATCGCCGCGCGCAAGTCGGCGCCCTACCTGTTCCTCGGCCAGACCACGAGCCTGTGTGAGACCTGCCTGGCGCTGGTGCCGGCCAAGATCATCGGCGAGGACGACAAGGTCTTCTATCTGAAGCGCTGCCGCGAGCACGGCGTGCAGAAGACGCTCATCAGCGACGACCTCGGCTACTGGAAATCCCAGAAGGACTGGCTGAAGCCCGGCGACAGGCCGCTGGCCGTGCAGTCCCGCACGGACCACGGCTGTCCCTACGACTGCGGCCTTTGCCCCGACCACGAGCAGCACTCGTGCCTGGCGATCATCGAGGTCAACGAGGCCTGCAACCTGACCTGCCCGGTCTGCTTCGCCGGCTCCTCGACCAAGCATGACGCCCACCGCCCCCTCGCCGAGATCGAGGCCATGATGGACGCCCTGGTCGCTTCCGAGGGCGAGCCGGACCTTCTGCAGCTCAGCGGCGGGGAGCCCACCATCCACCCGCGCTTCTTCGACATCCTCGATGCGGCCAAGGCCCGGCCAATCCGCCACCTGATGATCAACACCAACGGCCTGCGCATCGCCCGCGAGCCGGGCTTCGCCGAGGCCCTGGCCGGCTACATGCCCGGCTTCGAGGTCTATCTGCAGTTCGACAGCCTGAAGCCCGACCGGCTGAAGGCCCTGCGCGGCGCGGACCTTTCAAAGGTGCGCGTTCAGGCCCTGGAGGCGCTGGAGCGCGCAGGGGTCTCCACCACCCTGGTCGTCACCCTGAAGAAGGGCCTCAATGACGACGAGATCGCCGGCATCGTCCGCTTCGCCCTGAAATGGCGGTGCGTGCGGGGGGTGACCTTCCAGCCGATCCAGGACGCCGGCCGCAACGACGGCTTCGCCCCCAAGACCGACCGCATCGTGCTGACCGAGGTGCGCCGGGCGATCGCCGAGGCCGGCGTCTTCGCTCTCGACGACCTGATCCCCCTGCCCTGCAACCCCGACCAGATCTGCATCGCCTACGGCCTGCGCAGCGGCGAGGAGGTGCAGCCGATCACGCGCCTCCTGCCCCGCGAACTGTTCGTCGCCGCCGCGCCGAACACCGTGACCTTCGAGGCCTACCCTGAGCTGCGCGCGGCGGTGTTCGACCTGCTCTCTCTGTCCACCGCCCAGGCCGATGCGACCGACAAGCTGGCGGGCCTGCTCTGCTGCCTGCCCGAGGCGGTGGTGCCGCAGGAGGTGGCCTACGAGCACACCTTCCGCGTGGTGGTCTCCCAGTTCCTCGATCGTTTCAACTTCGACCTGGGCACGGTGAAGCGGTCCTGCGTCCATTTCGTCCAGCCGGACGGGACGATCATCCCCTTCGACACCTTCAACACCTTCTACCGCCCGGGCGCGGCGGGCGCCGCGGCGCTGGCGCGCGGGCGTGGAGCGCGGCGATGAACGATCACTTCGATCCAGAACTGGAGGAGATCCTCCAGGCACGACGGACCAACGCGGTCGCAGCCTTCATCGGAAGCGCCCTGATCGCCGTGGGCTGGCTGATGGTGGGCCTGTGCGGTCTGTGCTCGGCCGCCTTCGTCGTAGCCATGATCGCCGAGGCCCTGCGCAGCGGCAGCGGCGGCGACGTGGTCATGTTCACCACCATGGTCCTTTTCGTCGGCGGCATCCCCATCGCCGTCGGCGCCGGCCTGATCTGGCTCGGCCGACGGCTGCGGCGCTGAGCCGGCGGTGTGCGACCCTGGCGATGAGGACGTGGACGACGACCCCTACGATCCAGACCTGCTCGCGCGCCTGCAGCAGCGGGGGGCGGAGCGGCGGTTGCGGTCCGCCGACGATTTCATGGGCCGGCTTGTGCAAGGGGCGGGCTTCGTTCTCATGGGCCTCAGCTGCGGGTGTTCCACCCTGGCCCTCGCCATGACCATCTCGATGATGTTCGGCGGATACGGGCGCGGCGTGCTCAGCGTCGTGCCCGCGATTGTCGTCATCGGCGGCGTACCCTTATCGGCGGGGCTGGTGCTGTTCTACGTCGGTCGACGATTGCGGCGATCGGCGAGGACCGCGAACTTGAGCCCCCCTACTGCGCCAGCGTCTCCAGGAAGCGCACCGGCTCGCCCTGGCCCTCGGCGACCACCTCGTCGTCGCGCATGACCACACGGCCGCGGACGATGGTCGCCATCGGCCAGGCCTTGGCCTCGAAGCCGTCGAAGGGGGTCCAGCCGGCGCGGGTGGCCATCCAGTCGTGGGTGATGGTGCGCCGCGCCTTCATGTCGACGATCGTCAGGTCGGCGTCGTAGCCGACCGCCAGCCGGCCCTTGTCGGCCAGGCCGAAGATGCGGTTCGCCCCGTGGCTGGTCAGGTCCACGAAGCGCTCCAGCGTCAGCCGCCCGTCCACCACGTGGGTCAGCATGACCGGCACGAGCGTCTGCACCCCCGGCATGCCGGAGGGCGAGGCCGGATAGGGCCGGGCCTTCTCTTCGCGGGTGTGCGGCGCGTGGTCCGAGCCCAGCACGTCGGCGACGCCGTTGGCGATCCCCAGCCACAGGCCCGCCTGGTGGCGCGCCTCGCGGATCGGCGGGTTCATCTGAGCGAAGCCCTTCAGCCGCTCATAGGCCTCGGGCGCCGTCAGGGTCAGGTGCTGAGGGGTGAACTCGACGCTGGCCACGTCCTTGTGGCGGGCCAGGAAGGCCACCTCCTCGGCGGTGGTCACGTGCAGCACGTGGATGCGCTTGCCAAGGCCCGTGGCGATGCGCACCAGCCGCTCGGTGGACTGGATCGCCGACTGGGCGTCGCGCACCTCCGGGTGGCTCGTCCAGTCGCCGGTGCGGGCCAGGGGGCGACGCTCGGCCAGGCGGTACTCGTCCTCGGAGTGAAATGCGGCGCGGCGGTTGACGTGGCGCAGCACGTCCTCGACGCCCTCGTCGTCCTGCACCAGCAGGGTGCCCGTCGAGGCGCCCATGAACACCTTGATCCCGCAGCAGCCGGGCAGGCGCTCCAGCTCGCCCAGGAACCTGGCGTTCTCGTGGGTGCCGCCGACATAGAAGGCGTGGTCGCAGTGCATCCGCCCCCTGGCCCGGGCCAGCTTGTCGGCCAGGGCGTCCGGGTCGGTGGTCGTCGGCTCGGTGTTGGGCATCTCGAACACCGCCACGACGCCGCCCAGCACCGCCCCGCGCGAGCCGGTCTCCAGGTCTTCCTTCCACTCCAGGCCCGGTTCGCGGAAGTGGACCTGGGTGTCGATCACGCCCGGCAGCACCGTCAGGCCCGCGGCGTCGAACACCTCCCCGGCGGAGGCCTGCGACAGCTCGCCGATCGCCGCGATCTTGCCCGCGCGCACGCCCACGTCGGCCAGGCCGCGGCCGGCGTGGTTCACCACCTCGCCCCCCTTCACGATCAGGTCGAAGGTCTCAGGCATGGGCGGACTCGGTCTCGGCGTGGAGTTGGAAGGCGGCGGCGGCGACGACGTCGACGCTCAGGTCCATCATGTGACAGAGCGCCTGCTGGTGGCCGGGGTCAACCATCTGGATCTGGTCGAAGGTGCGCGGGCCGCGCACCACGGCGGTGGCCGGGCCCCAGGGCGCATAGAGCCGCTCGTCGGAGGGCCCGAACAGGCCCAGCGTCGGCGCCCCGGCCGCGGCGGCCAGGTGCATCAGCCCCGAATCGTTGCCGACGAACAGGCGCGCGCGCTTCAGCGCCGCATAGGCGGTCAGAAGGTCGACCTTGCCCACCAGGTCGATGAATCGGTCCTTGGGCAGCACATGGCGCAGGGACTGGGCGGCCTGGGCGTCCTGGGGCGAGCCCAGCACCATCAGCCGGCCGCCGTGCATCGGCCCGCGCTGGCCCAGCAGCGTCATGGCCAGGAGGGCGAACCGCTCGGCCGGCCAGGTCTTGCCCACCCAGTTGGCGGACGGGGCGAGCGTCAGGATCGGCCCCTCGCCGGCGGTCAGCTCGTCGGCCAGGGCTTCGGTCCGGGCCGAGGTGTAGAGGAACGGCGCGGGCGGATCGTCCTCCAGCCCGAGCACCCGGGCGGCCTCGATCACCTTGTGCACCGGCAGGCCGTTCGAGCGGCGGTAGACCGCGCGCTTCTGGCGGCTGAGGAAACTGGAGATGGCCGAGCCGCGCAGGTCCACCACCAGGCCCCAGCGGCGCCGGCGCACGTGCCGCCACAGGCGCAGCCAGTGGCCCCCGCGCGGGCTCTTCTCGAAGACGATCACCTCGTCGAGGCCCGGCGTGTCGACGAACAGCGGCGCCGCCGGCGGTCCGGCTACGATGGTGAAGCGCGCGCCGGGAACCTCCTCCGCCAGCTTGCGGATGAGTCCGGACGAAAGCACCGCATCGCCGATGCGCGTCGCCGTGATGAAGAGTATCGGGAAGGACCCGCGAGCCATCGTCCCTCTATAGGCGCCGCATGGCTGGCGCTCCAGCCGTGCACGCCCCAAATTGCATGGTCATGAGCACCCCAGTCTATGCGCCGCTGCCCGGTCGGGCCCTGATCGCCCTCGCCGGGCCGGACTGGCGCAGCTTCCTGCAGGGCCTGATCACGCAGGACGTCGAGACCCTGGCGGCGGGCGAGGCCCGCTTCGGCGGCCTACTGACCCCGCAAGGGCGGCTGATTTATGACCTGTTCGTCGTCGGCCGGCCCGAGGGCGCCTGGATCGACGTGGCCGCCGAGCATCGCGCCGCCCTGATCGCCCGCCTGACCATGTACCGCCTGCGCGCCAAGGTCGAGATCGCCGCCGACGCGACGCCGGTCGCCGTACTGTTCGGCGAGGGCGCGCCCCTGGCCGCGCCGGGCTGGATCGGCGACCCCCGCCTGCCGGCCCTGGGCCTGCGCGGCTATGGCGCGACGCCCCCCGCCGGCGCCCGCACGGGAACCGAAGCGGACTACGAGGCCCACCGCCTGGCCCTGGGCGTGCCGGGGCCCGCCGACTGGGGCGTGGAGAAGACCTATCCCATCGAGGCCGGCTTCGACCTCCTGGCGGGGATCGACTTCAAGAAGGGCTGCTTCGTCGGCCAGGAGACCACCTCGCGGATGAAGCGCCGCGGGCAGATCAAGAACCGGATGCTGCCCATCGCCTTCGAGGGGCCGCCGCCAGCACCCGGGGCCGAGGTGCTGGCCGGGGACCTGCGCGCCGGACAGGTGCTGAGCGGCGGGCCGGGCCGGGCCATGGCCCTCCTTCGCCTCGACCGCATCGAAGGCGCCGGGCTCACCGTCGAGGGCCGGCCGGTCCGGGCCGAACGGCCGGCCTGGCTCGCCGACGAAGACGCCGTGGGCGGATCATCTAAGTAGTTCTCCCCGCTTTCGCTCGCCCGCGCATCGGTGCTAACAGCCCGCCCCATGCGCTCGGGCCGGCTCGCCATCAGCGTCTGGACTCGTCTCGCCATGGGCCTGGCCCTGGCGGCGGTGGCGCTGCGCGTCCTAGTCCCGGCCGGCTTCATGCCCGGCGGCCCGGGGGAAGCGACCATCGTGCTCTGCAGCTCCCAGGGCCTGCAGACCGTGGTCGTCGACGGCCTTTCGCCGCACGCGCCGGACCCCGCCGGCGATCATTCCGGCGAGCCCAAGACGGACCATCCCTGCGCCTTCGCCGGCCTCGCCGTCGCGTTCACCCCGGCGACGGGCCTCCAGGCCGCGCCGATTCTCTGGAGCGCGCCGGCCGAGACCGAGGTCCCCGCCCTCGCCGTCGCGCCCGGGCGGGGCCTCGCCGCCCCGCCGCCGCCCGCCACCGGCCCGCCCCTGTCGATCTGATCCCGCACGCCCGGCCGCAAGCGTCCCTGGCGGGATGCGCGGTCGCCTGTCCCTCAGATTCGACAAGGACCACCCATGTCCACCCCCGTTCGCGCGCGCGCCGCCGCGCTCCTGGCCGGCGTCGCCGCCGCCGCCCTTTCCGTCCCCGCCCTGGCCCAGCCGGCCGCCGAACTGCCGCCCGTCGAGGCCGCCGTCGCCGCCGAGCCGCAGGCCCCCGCCACCGGCCAGTCCACCCTCGCCGGCGAGGTCCTGGCCCGCCGCCGCGCCGGCGCCGCCGATTCGATGTCGCTGATCGCCGGCGAGCCCGGGGTCGGCCTCTACGCCAACGGCGGGGTCTCCAGCCTGCCGGTGGTGCGCGGCCTGGCGGACGACCGCGTGCTGGTCACCATCGATGGCGCGGAGTCCACGGCCTTCTGCCCCAACCACATGAACCCGACGGGCTCCTACGTCTCCCCCGCGCGGGTGGACGAGATCTCCATCCAGCCGACCCTCTCGCCGGTGAGCGCCGGGGGCGACAACATCGCCGGCGTGATCGCCGTCACCACCCGTCCGCCCGCCTTCGCCGCCGAAGGCGAAGGGGTCAAGGTCGAGGGCGAGGTCGGCGCCAGCCTGCGCAGCGTCGCCGACGCCGTCGGCGCCAGCGGCCGCGTCAGCCTCGCGGGCGAGCGGCTCAGCCTCACCTACGAGGCGGCCTGGAACCGCGCCGACAACTACAAGAGCGGCGAGGGCCGGCGCGTGCGCTCCACCCTCTACGAGGCCTACGACCAGGCGCTCACCCTGGCCTGGCTCACCGACCGCGGCGTCCTCAGCCTCAAGGCCGGCCGCCAGTTCCAGCCCTACCAGGGCTTTCCCACCCAGCGCATGGACCTCACGGAGAACGACAGCCTTTTCGCCGACCTGCGCTATGAGGCGAGCTACGGCTGGGGCGAGCTGACGGCCAAGGCGTCCTGGCGCTCGGTCGACCACGAGATGAACTTCCTGGCCGACAAGGGCGGCTCCGCCGCCGGCGGCATGCCGATGCTCAGCCAGGGCCGCGACCTCGCCGCCTCCCTGGCCGCCGCCGTCCCGCTGAAGGACGGCGGCTCGGCCCGCGTGGGCCTCGAGGCCCACCGCGCCGACCTCGACGACTGGTGGCCGCCCGTGGCCGGCAGCATGATGATGGGCCCGCAGACCTATTGGAACGTCACCGACGGACGGCGCGAGCGGACCGGCGTCTGGGGCGAGTGGGAAGCCCGCCCCGCCGAGCGCTGGACCACCCATCTGGGCGCCCGCTACGAGCACGTGGAGACCGACGCCGGCCCGGTCCAGCCCTATGCCTGGACCGGCATGATGAACATGGCCGACGCCATGGCCGCGCGGGCGTTCAACGCCCGCGACCGGGGCCGGGCGGACGACAACCTCGACCTGACGGCCAAGGCGGTCTGGCGGGCGAGCCAGGCCGCCACCCTTGAGTTCGGCTACGCTCGCAAGACCCGCACGCCCAACCTCTACGAGCGCTACGCCTGGGGCAGGGGGGCCATGTCCAGCGCCATGACCTCCTTCGCCGGGGACGCGAACTCCTACGTCGGCGATCCGGACCTGAAGCCGGAGGTGGCGCACCACCTGGCGGCCACCCTGAACCTTGCGGGCGAGGGGCGCGAACTGACCGTCAGCGTCTACCGCTCGCAGGTCGAGGACTTCATCGACGCGGTGAAGCTGGCCGACCTCGCCAACGGCTTCGTGCGCCTGCGCTTCGCCAACGTCGACGCCGAGCTCTACGGCCTGGACGCCAAGGGCGCGGCCCAGGTGTGGGACACCCCCGGCTTCGGTCGCGGCGTCGTAACCGCGACCCTGTCCTATGTGCAAGGCGAGAACCGCGACAGCGGCGACGACCTCTATCACATGACCCCGCTCACCGTCCGCCTGGGGCTGGAGCAGGCCAAGGGCCGCTGGACCAACGTGGCCGAGGTGGAGCTCGTCGGCGAGAAGGACGCGGTCAACGCCCTGCGTCATGAGCCGCAGACCGCGGCCTACGCCCTGATGAACCTGCGCAGCAGTTGGACCACCGGGCGCCTGCGGGCCGACGTGGCCGTGGAGAACCTGTTCGACACCGCCTACGACCTGCCCCTCGGCGGGGTCTCCTACGGCGATTACAGGGCGGCCGGCTCGACGGGCGCGATCCAGCCCCTGCCGGGGCCGGGCCGCTCGTTCAACCTGGCCTTGACGCTGGCGTTCTAGGCTTGGCGCGGGCCTTGACCGGACGGGCGGCGGCGGCGGCGGTTTCGATCGCCCTGCACGTCGCCGCGCTCGCCGCCTTCGCGGCCCTGCGGCCGGCCCTCGAGGCCGCGCCGCAGCGGGCGGTGAACGTCGCCCTGGTGAGTCTGGAGCCCGAGGCGGCGGAGCCGTCGCCCCCGCCGCCCGCCCCCCGCCGGGCCGAGGCCGCGCC
>NZ_JBKBSM010000002.1:0-601537 GCF_046291545.1 Phenylobacterium sp. | reverse complement strand
GCGGCGGCGACGCCGGCTGGGTGTCCACCGGCGAGTTCCCGCCGGAGGTGGACCAGGCCCTGGAGCAGATGCGGCCGGGCCAGCTCTCCCAGCCGATCCCGGTGAGCGACGGGGTCTACATCATCTACCTGCGCGACAAGCGCTCGGGCGCCGGCGCCACGCTGGTCCACCTCAAGCAGGTCGCCGTGGCGGCGCCCCAGGGCGCGGCCGACAGCGTCGTGGCCGCCGCCCGCGCCAAGCTGGAGGCCCTGCGCCCCACCCTCACGGGTTGTGACACCCTGGAGGCCGACGCGGCCAAGGTCGAGGGCGTCGTCGCCGGCGACCTCGGCGAAGCCGAGCTGAAGGATCTCGCGCCGGCGTTCCGCCAGGCCGCCGAAAGCCTCGAGCCGGGCCAGATCTCCGAGCCGATCCGCACCTCCGCTGGCCTGCACCTGATCGCCGTCTGTGGCAAACGCGCCAGCGGCGGCGAGGAGCTCAGCCGCGACGAGATCGAAAGTCGTCTGTTTGGTCAGCAGCTAAGCATGCTCTCCAGGCGTTACATGAGAGACTTGCGTAACTCCGCGACCATCGAGACCCGGTGAAGATCAGACCGCTCGCGCTTTCGCTCGGCGATCCCGCCGGCATCGGCCCTGAAATCATCCTGAAGACCTGGGCGGCGCTGCGCGACGGCGGCCCGGCCTTCGTGGTGGTCGGCGACTATGATGCGCTCGCCTCGGCGTCGAGCGGGGGCGGGTCCGTGGTCCGGCGGGTCACCTCTCCCTTGGATGCGAGCGCCGTCTTCGCCGAGGCCGTGCCGGTGTTCGACCAGCCGCTGCGCGCCAGGGTGGTGGCGGGCCAGCCCTCCCCGGCGGCGGCTCCCTCGATCATCGGCTGGATCGAGACGGCGGTCGGCCTGGCCCTGTCGGGCGAGGTCCGTGGCCTCGTCACCGCGCCGATCGCCAAGGCGCCGCTCTACGACGCCGGCTTCAAGTTCCCCGGCCACACCGAGTTCCTCGGCGAACTGACGGCGCGTACGGCGGTCAACGGCGTGCGCGGCCCGATCATGATGCTGTGCGCGCCGGGGCTAAGGGTCAGCCTCGTGACCGTCCACACGCCGCTTGCGCGGGTCTCCGCGGAGCTGAGCATCGAGCGCATCGTCCACGCCGGACTGATCACCGCCCAGGCCCTGCGCCGCGATTTCGGGATCGCCGCCCCGCGCCTGGCCGTGGCCGGCCTGAACCCCCATGCCGGCGAAGGCGGCGCGATCGGCCGCGAAGACGTGGAGATCGTCGGGCCGGCGGTCCGGACCCTTCGCGACCTGGCGGTGGACGCCAGCGGCCCCTGGCCCGCCGACACCCTGTTTCCCGAGGAGATGCGCGCCCGCTACGATGCGGCGCTGTGCCTCTATCACGACCAGGCGCTGATCCCGGTGAAGATGCTCGACTTCTGGGGCGGGGTGAACGTCACCCTCGGCCTGCCGATCGTGCGCACCTCGCCCGACCACGGCACCGCTTTCGACATCGCCGGACGGGGCGTGGCCCGCCCCGACAGCCTGATCGCGGCGGTCCGCCTCGCCGACGAGATCGCCGCCCGGCGTGAGGCATGAGCCTGGCGCAGCTTCCGCCGCTGCGTGAGAGCCTGGAGGCCCACGGCCTGCTGGCGAAGAAGAGCTTCGGCCAGCACTTCCTGCTCGACCTCAACATCACCCGCAAGATCGCCCGCCTGGCCGGCGTCGGCGCCGGCGACCTCGTCATCGAAGTCGGGCCGGGCCCCGGCGGCCTGACCCGCGCGCTCCTGGAAACGGGCGCCGAGGTGATCGCCGTGGAAAAGGATGAACGCTTCGCCCCGCTCCTTGACGAGCTGGCGGTCGCCGCCGGCGGCCGGCTGACCGTGCGGCTCGCCGACGCCCTGGAGGTGGACGAGGCCGCGCTCGCCGCCGGCCGGCCTGCGCATGTCGTCTCCAACCTGCCCTACAACGTCGGCACGCCCCTCCTGATCAAGTGGCTGACCGGCCCCTTCACCCCCGCGACCCTGACCCTGATGTTCCAGAAGGAGGTCGCCCAGCGGATCGTCGCCAGGCCGGGCGCCTCGGCCTACGGACGCCTGGCGGTGCTGGCCCAGGCCACCTGCGAGGCGGCCCTGGTGATGGAGGCGCCGGCGCGGGCCTTCACCCCGCCGCCGAAGGTCGATTCGGCCGTCGTGCGCCTGACGCCACGTCCGGACCGCCCGCCCGGCCCCTTGCTGGACGCGCTCCAGACGCTCACCCAGGCCGCCTTCGGCCAGCGTCGGAAGATGCTGCGCTCGGGCCTGAAGCCCGTGGGCGGCGAGGCGCTGTGCGCCGCCGCGGGGATCGACCCTTCGCGCCGGGCCGAGACCCTGACTGTGGCCGAGTTCCTGGCGCTGGCGGCGGCGCTGCGCCCGGTCAGGTGATCCGCTTCGGCGCGATCGGATCGCTGCCGGGGAAGCTCTCCTCCACCGCCTCGTCCAGCAGCGCCTCCTGGCGGCTTTCGGCGTCCTTGGCCCGCTCGGCCAGCTGATCGGGCTTCTCGCCGGGCTTCAGCTTGCGCGCGTGCCGCTGGGCCGGCGTGTTGGGATCGGCTTCCTGATGCTGCTCTTTGCTCACGTCTCGTCTCCTTTTGATTTTGTCTGAGGGATCAACGGTCACGGCGCGCTCCCGGTTGCGGCCGGCCGCGGGCGAGGGGAAACTGAGCCATGCTGACCCTCTTCCACTGCGCCGACGCCCGCTCCTTCCGCCCGCTCTGGGCCCTGGAGGAGCTTGGCCTGCCCTATGAGCTGAAGATGCTGCCCTTCCCGCCGCGGATGCTGGCGCGGGAGTACCTGGAGGAGAATCCCCTCGGGACCATCCCGCTCCTGGTGGACGGCGAGACGCGGATGACCGAGTCCGCGGCGATGATCGAGTACCTGTCGCGACGCCACGGCGGCGGCCGGCTGTCGGTCGGGCCCGGGGAGCCGGGGTTCGGCGCCTATCTCAACGGCCTCGTCTACGGCGAGGCCACCCTCACCTTTCCCCAGACCCTGGTGCTGCGCTACTCGCGCCTGGAGCCGCCGGAGCGGCGCCTGCCCCAGGTGGCGGAGGCCTACGCCCGCTGGTTCCTGGCGCGGCTGAAGGGGCTGGAGGCGGCCCTGGAGACCGGCGACTACTACGCCGCCGGCCGCTTCACCGGCGCCGACGTCTCGATCGGCTACGCCCTGCTGCTGGCGCGGACCTTGGGCCTGGACCCCGAGTTCTCCCCGGCCGTCAGCGCCTATTTCGATCGGCTGAGCGCCCGGCCCGGCTATCAGGCCGCCCGCCGGGCCCAGCGCGCCGCCGCCGAGGCCCAGGGCATGCCCACCGCCTCGATCTAGCCGATCAGGGCGGACGCCCCGTCCCAGGCGAGCTTGGCGCCCACCGCCACCAGCAGGGCGTAGATGACCCGATAGAACCCCTCGGCCGGCACGCGGCGGACCAGCCACACCCCGGCCCAGGTCGAGGCGATCGCCACGGGCAGGAGCGCGGCCGCCGCCGTCAGGCTGTCGCGGGTGAACTGGCCGAGCGCCACATAGGCCGGGACCTTCATCCAGTTGACCACCGCAAAGAAGATGGCGCTGGTGCCGATGAAGGCGTCCCGCGCCAGCCTGCGCGGCAGCACGTACATCTGGAAGGGCGGCCCGCCGGCATGGGCGATCTGGCTCGTGAAGCCGGCCGCCACTCCGGCCAGGACGCCGCGCCAGGGCAGGCGTCCTTCGGCGCGAGGGGCGTGCGCCGGGCCGCCCCGCCGCTCCAGCCACAGCCGCTGCAGGCCGAAGGCCACCGAGATCGCCCCGACGGCCAGCTCCACCGCCTCGGCCCGCACGAACGCCGCCAGGCCGAACCCCGCCAGGATGCCGAGCCCGGCCGAAGGCAGCATCAGCGCCAGGATGCGGCGGTCCCAGGTGCGGCGGTAGGCCCACACGCTCACCACGTCCTGCACGATCAGGATCGGCAGCAGGATGGCCGCGGCCTGCACCGGCGGCGCCACCAGTGCCATCAGCGGCACGGCGATCACCCCGAGCCCGGCGAAGCCGCCCTTGGCCAGCCCCAGCAGCACCACCGCCGGGACGGCGAAGGCGTAGAAGATCGGATCGCTGATCACGGCCCGCCCCGTCGTTGTTCAGACGGTCCGGATTAGAGCGCCTCGCCGCCGGGCGAAAGCGCCGGGCGGCGGCTCAGGCGCGGGCGTGGCGCGCCACCACCTTGGCCAGGCCGTCAAGGATCTCCTCGCGCGCCTCGCGCGGCGCGGCCGAGCGATGCAGCAGGCGCATGGAGGCCACGTGCACGGCGGCGATGCGCTGGTCCAGCGCCTCGCCCTCGCCCACCCGGTCCAGGTAGTCGCACAGCGACTTGGCGGCCATGTCGAGCCCATGCGCCGACAGCCCGCCGCACAGGCCCACCACGTCCGAGGCCAGGCCGTACATCCGCTCGGTGTCCGGCTGGGCGGCCTTGAGCTGGGCCTCCAGCGACTCCAGCGCCGCGTCCACGCCGTTCAGGCAGTCCTCCTCCATCGCCTGCAGGGCCGTGCCGGCCCGGCGCAGCGCCTCGCGCGCGGAGATGTCCCCGACGGTCTTCATCATTTCGGTCAGGGCCAGCTTGGGCCGGAACTTTCGCACGACGCTCATGCTGAGACCTTCTGCGGCTTGACGAGGGGGTCCAGGACATCCTGGGAAAGGTTGGGTTCGGCCGGGGCGCCGATCTCGATCGGCACGTCGTCGCGCCGCCGCCCATTCGGGAAGTCCGGCGGCGGCCCCTCGTGCTTGTAGCGGCGGTCCGGCCCGAAATAGGTGTCGCACTCGATGAACTGGCGGTCGCCCCGGGCGACCCAGGTGATCCGCTGCAGCAGCACCTTCGGCGTCAGCGGCTTGGCGACGATGAAATTGGCGCCGCAGTCCCGAGCCCGCATGACCTCCGAGCGGCGGGTGTGGGCCGTCACCACGATCGCGGGCACGACCCGCAGCGCATCGGGGCCCTCGCGGCGCAGCCAGCGCACGAAGTCGTAGCCGTCCATCCCCGGCATCTGGGCGTCGGTCAGGACCAGGTCGAACACCTGGCGGGTGGCGATGTCCTTGGCCTGCAGGCCGTCGCTCGCGCGCAGGATATTGCGCACGCCAAAGCTCATCAGGACGCCGGCGACGATTTCGAGCGCTTGGGTGTTGTCGTCGACGACCAGAACGGTCGCCTTTTCGAGAGCCTGGTAGGAGCCCGCCAAAGTCTAGATTCCCTGGGCGTCCTCCCCCGAAGAGACCCGAGGCGAGTCTGGCGCGCGTCCCTTAAGAAACGGCTAGCGCATGGCCAGCAGTTCGCCCTTGGGCGTGGAGCGCGAATAGAGCAGGTCCGTCCAGCGCCAGGCCCCGGCGCCCAGCACGATCCGCGCCGCGCCCGGCGAATCGTCCAGCGAAATCACCACCAGCCCGCTCACCGGCTCCTTGCGGCAGGCTTCGGGCGCAAAGCCCACTTCCCACATGATCGCCTCGCGCACGGCCGCCAGACCCGCGCCTTCCTGGCCGGGATGGCGCACCCAGTCGCCGCTCCAGACACGGATCGCCTTGCCGCGGTGGGCGGCGCTCATGGCGGCGCGCACGCGGCCATCCTTGCGCAGGGCCGTCTGCAGCCGCTTGGGCATGTTGCAGCCGCCGCCGCCGTAGCCGGTTCCCGCGTTCGTCGCGCCGGCCAGGTCCGAATCGCTCATCTCCACGCCGGCCATGGTCACCGCGTCGTGCCCCGCCGGCATCGGCTCCACCTCCGGCGGCGGCGCGGGGGTGGGACGGAAGCTCGCCTTGCGCGGCGGCGGCTCCTCCTGCGGCGTCTCTTCGGCGGGCGACGGCGGGGCCGGCACATCGGCCGGAGGCGGCAGTTCGATGAGGGTGACGTTCATCAGCCTCAGGTCCGGCGCCTCCGGCGCCTGGGCCCGGGCCGTCAGGATCGCGGCCAGCACCGCCGCATGCGCCGCCACGCTGACGCTGACGCCCAGGGCGCCGCGCCGCCGAACCGCGCGCCGGCGGGACCGCAGGGCCGCATCCGGAACGGCCGGCTGCGCCCCCGCGGATCGCGGAAGCGCAGCCTCAGCTGGTCTTTGTACGCTCACTCTGGACCAGGACGCGACGCGGCCCCCCTTTGCGCGGGCTAGGCCAGGACCACCAGCACGACGCGCCGGTTGGCTTCGCGGCCTTCGCGGGTGTCGTTCGGCGCCACCGGCATCTCATCGCCATAGGAGATGGTGCCGATGCGGTTCAGGGCGACGCCGTGCATGTTCAGGTAGCGACGCACGGCCTCGGCGCGCTCGGCGCCCAGACGTTCGTTGGCTTCCTTGGAACCGGTGGCGTCGGTGTGTCCCTGCACCTCGACATAGACGTTGCGGTTGTCCGTCTTCAGCTTGTCGACGAAAGCGTCCAGCCGCGCCTGGGCTTCGGGCGACAGGCTCGCCTTGCCCGGCGGGAACTTCATGCTGTCGTCGGACAGCACCACCGAATAGACGAACTTGCCCTCGGCCAGCTTGCCGGCGGCCTCGGCCCGTTGCAGCGCCTCGCGGGCGGTCTGGTCGACCGTCTCAAGGCGGGCGCCCTGCTCGGCCACCCGGCTCGACACCGGGCTCAGTTGTTCGTTCACGTACTTCTTGGTCGCGCAGCCGCCCAGCCCGGCCACACCCACCAGGACCGCCCCCGCGATCAGCACTTTCGACGCACGCCGGATCATCGCTCTCTCTCCGTTCCGGTTCGTGTGAACCATCATTAACTTTTCGACACGTCCCTGCATCGATTCCGAAAGCGGCGGTTATGGGGCGCTGTTGGCGCGCCGGTGTGGCGCGCTGCAGAAACCGCGCCATGGAGATGGCGCGGTCGATCCGGGTCTGCAGGATGGCTGGAGGCGGACGCCTTCGCGCCCGCCGCTCGCTATTGGGCCGGGGTCAGCTTGTCCGCCGTCCTGGTGGCGAAGTCCAAGGCGTCGTGCCGCTCGGGCAGCTGGCTCGAGGGCTCGCCCCAGGTGCGGTTGACCATGCGGCCGCGCTGCACGGCCGGGCGCTGGGCGATGGCGTCGGTCCAGCGCAGCACGTTCTTGTACTCGTGCACCGAGAGGAACTCGCCGGCCTCGTAGATCACGCCCTTCACCAGGCTGCCGTACCAGGGCCACACGGCGATGTCGGCGATCGTGTAGTCGTCGCCCGCCAGGAAGGCGCTCTCGGCGAGGCGGCGGTCCAGCACGTCGAGCTGGCGCTTCACCTCCATGGCGAAGCGGTCGATGGCGTACTCGATCTTGGTCGGCGCATAGGCGTAGAAGTGGCCGAAGCCGCCGCCGAGATAGGGCGCCGAGCCCATCTGCCAGAACAGCCAGGACAGGGTCTCGGCGCGGCGCGCCGGATCCGTCGGCAGGAGCGCGCCGAACTTCTCGGCCAGGTGCACCAGGATGGCGCCGGATTCGAACACCCGGATCGGCTCGGGTCCGCTGCGGTCCAGCAGCGCCGGGATCTTCGAGTTCGGGTTGACCGAGACGAAGCCGCTGCCGAACTGGTCGCCCTGGTTGATGTTGATGAGCCAGGCGTCGTACTCGGCGCCCTTGTGGCCGAGCTCAAGAAGCTCCTCCAGCATCACCGTCGCCTTCACCCCGTTGGGCGTGGCCAGGGAATAGAGCTGCAGAGGATGGCGCCCGACCGGCAGCTCCTTCTCGTGGGTGGGGCCGGCGATCGGCCGGTTGATGTTGGCGAAGCGCCCGCCGTTTTCCTTGTTCCAGGTCCAGACCTTGGGCGGCGTATAGGTCTCGTCGGTCATTCATCGGCTCCCTGACGTCGTGCGGGCTTGTCCGCCCTTGGCCCTTTGTTCCGATGTGGGGCCAAAGGCGGCGTTTGGCCAGGGGGCGCGTGCGCTTTGCGCCCCGGCGGCGCGTCCGCCCTACAGCCGCTCGTCCAGGAGCCCCTGCACGAAGGGGGCGAGCCAGCCGTTGCGCGCCCGCTTCAGCCGTTCGGCGTGGTAGATGTGGGCGAGGTCGGCATAGGCGCGGTCGTAGTCCTCGTTGACGATGACGTAGTCGTAGGTCCCCCACTGGGCGATCTCGTCATAGGCCCGGCCCAGCCGGCGCTGGATCACGTCCTCGGCGTCCTGGGCGCGGGCGTGCAGCCGACGCGACAGCTCGGCCATCGAGGGCGGCAGGATGAACACCCGCACCACGTCGCTGGGCGCGCGCTGGCTGATCTGGCCGGCGCCCTGCCAGTCGATGTCGAACAGCACGTCGCGCCCGGCGTCCAGCGCCGCCATCACCGGCCCCCGGGGGCTGCCGTAGCGGTGCTCGTGCACATTGGCCCATTCCAGGAAGGCGTCGGCGGCGATCATCTCGTCGAAGCTCTCGCGGGTGACGAAGTGATACTCCCGCCCGTTCTCCTCCCCCGGCCGCGGCGCGCGCGTGGTGGCGGAGACCGACAGCTCCAGCTCGGCGTGGTCGGCCACCAGGCGCCGCGACATCGAGGTCTTCCCGGCCCCCGAGGGGCTGGAGATCAGCAGCATCAGGCCGCGCCGGCCGCGTTCGGACGTGTGGCTCATCGGCCTCGGCTCCCCTGGCTGGCGGTCGCGCTCGCAGCCGGCCTATTCCACATTCTGCACCTGTTCTCGGAACTGTTCGATCACGGCTTTGAGGTCCAGGCCCACGGCGGTCAAGTCGCCCAGGGCCGACTTGGAGCACAGCGTGTTGGCCTCGCGCATGAACTCCTGTGTCAGGAAATCCAGCTTGCGGCCGACCGCGCCGTCGGCGGCCAGCAGGGTCCGGGCGGCGGCCACATGGCCGGACAGGCGGTCGATCTCCTCGCGCACGTCGGCCTTCACGGCCATCACCGCGGCCTCCTGCACGATGCGGTCCTGCGGCGCGGCCTCGCCCAGCAGCTCGGCGAGCCGGCGACCGAACCGCTCCTTGATCGCCGAGGGCTGGCCCGCGGCCAGGTCCTCCGCCCGCGCGGTCAGCTCGGCGATGCGGTCGATGAGCCCGCCCAGCACCGGCGCCAGGCTCGCCCCTTCGTGGCGGCGCATCTCCAGCAGGCCGTCGAGCGCCTGGCCCAGGGTGGCCGCCATGGCTGCTTCGACCCGCGCCAGGGCCTCGGGATCCTCGACCCCGGCGTCGGCCTCCACCACCCCGCGCAGGGCCAGGAGCCCGTCCAGCGCGGGCGGGCCCGCCCGGCCGGCCGCCATATAGGGCTCGCCCACGGCCAGGTAGCGCTCGAGAACCTCCAGGTTGATCCGCACCGCGGCCGAGCTCTCGGCCCGCTTGGCCTGCACTCCGACGGTCAACTGGCCCCGCTGGAAGCGGGCCTGGGCCGCCTCCCGCGCGGCGCGCTCCAGCCCCTCGAAGCCCGGGGGGCCCCGAAAACGCAGGTCGAGGTTCCGGCCGTTCACCGAGCGGGCCTCCACCGACCAGCTCCAGTCGCCTTCCGCCCCTTCGGCGCGACCGAACCCGGTCATTCCCGACAACGCCATCGTCGCGATCCTTTCCCGCCGATCCCCTTGAGGCCCCGGCGTCACTTCCATGGGTGCGGGCGCGTGGCCGCCCGATGCTATTTCGCCGGGGCCTTGGCCTCGCCGCCCTTGGCCGCCTGCTGCTTTTCCAGGGTCCGCCAGCGCTCGACGTTCTTCAGGTGCTCGTCGTAGGTCGGCGAGAAGGCGTGCCCGCCCGAGCCGTCGGCGACGAAGAACAGGTCCTCGGTCTTCGGCGGGTCCATCACCGCCGCCAGCGCCTCGCGCCCCGGATTGGCGATGGGCGTCGGCGGCAGTCCGTCGATCATGTAGGTGTTGTAGGGGGTCTTGGAGGTCAGTTCCGAAAGCCGGATCCCCCGGCCAAGCGGCTTGCCGCCGGTCAGGCCGTAGATGATGGTGGGGTCGCTCTCCAGGCGCATGCCCTTGCGCAGGCGGTTGATGAACACCGCCGCCACCCGCGGGCGCTCGGCGGCGACGCCGGTCTCCTTCTCCACCACGGAGGCCAGGATCACCGCCTCCTCCGGAGTCGCGAAGGGCAGGCCCGGCTGGCGCTCGGCCCACAGGCGCGCGACCAGGGCGTCGCGCTCGTCCATCATCCGCTTCAGCACCGCGGCGCGGTCCTCCCCGCGCTCCACCTGGTAGGTCTCCGGCAGCACCGCCCCCTCCGGCGGCACGGGAGCCACCCCGGTGAGCACCTCCGATCGCGCGAGCACGTCGGCCACCGCCTGGGAGGTCATGCCCTCCGGGATGGTGATGAAGTGGCGCACCACGTCGCCGGCGCGGACCGCCTTCAGGATCTGGGCCATGGAGGCCCGGGAGGCGATCGCATATTCGCCGGCCTTCAGGTCGCGGGCGCCGCCGGTCAGCTGGGCCGCGGTCATGAATACGGCCGAGGAGCGCACCACCCCGGCCCGCTCCAGCGTCGAGGCGATCTCGGGCAGGCTGGCGCCGCGGCGCAGGACGACGGTGGTCTGTTCGCCCTCGGCCGCCCTGGGCCCGGGGCCCTGGAAGGTCCACAGGGCCCAGCCCAGCGCGACCGCCAGCACCAGCGCCAGGGTCGCGCCGGCGCTGCCGACGATGATCGCAAGCCGCCTCAGGGGTGCGAGGCCGCCCTTGCGCGAGGTTCGCGATCGCGGTCGGCGGCTCACGTGACCTTCTTGAACACCACGGCCGCGTTGGTGCCGCCGAAGCCGAAGCTGTTGGACATGGCCACCTCGATCGCCATCGGCTTGGCCTTGTGCGGCACGAGGTCCAGCACGGTCTCGACGTCGGGATTGTCGAGGTTGATGGTCGGCGGCGCCATCTGGTCGCGGATCGCCAGGATCGTGAAGATCGATTCGATGGCGCCGGCGGCGCCCAGCAAGTGCCCGGTCATCGACTTGGTCGAGGACATCGCCGCCTTGGACGCCGCAGGTCCCAGCAGGCGCTCGACGGCGCCGAGCTCGATGCCGTCGGCCATGGTCGAGGTGCCGTGGGCGTTGACGTAGGCGATCTGGTCCGGGGTGACGCCGGCGTCCTTGATCGCCGCCTTCATGGCGCGGAAGCCGCCGTCGCCGTCCTCGACCGGGGCGGTGATGTGATAGGCGTCGCCCGAGAGGCCATAGCCGGCCACCTCGGCGTAGATCTTGGCGCCGCGGGCCTTGGCGTGCTCGTACTCCTCCAGCACCAGGACGCCCGCGCCCTCGCCCATGACGAAGCCGTCACGGTCCTTGTCGTAGGGCCGGCTCGCCTTTTCGGGCGTGTCGTTGAAGGCGGTGGCCATGGCGCGGCAGGCGATGAAGCCGGCGATGCCGACCGGGCAGACCGCCGCCTCGGCCCCGCCGGCGATCATCACGTCGGCGTCGCCGTACTTGATCAGCCGCGCCGCGTCGCCGATGGCGTGGGCGCCGGTGGCGCAGGCGGTGACCACCGAATGGTTCGGGCCCTTGAAGCCGTACTTGATCGACACCTGGCCGGACGCCAGGTTGATCAGGGCCGAGGGGATGAAGAACGGGCTCACCTTGCGCGGGCCGCGCTCGTGCAGCTCCACCGAGGTCTTCTCGATGGTCGCCAGGCCGCCGATGCCCGAGCCGATGATCACGCCGGTGCGCTCGCGGCTTTCCTCGTCCTCGGGGGCCCAGCCTGCGTCGCGCACGGCCTCCTCGGCCGCGGCCATGGCGTAGAGGATGAAGTCGTCGACCCGGCGCTGGTCCTTGGGCGACATCGTCTGGTCGGGGTCGAAGCTGCCAGGCACGTCCGGCCCGCCGCCGCCGCGCCCGTCCACCCGCGGCACCTCGCACGCCACCTGGCAGGCGTAGTCGCTGGCGTCGAAGGTGGTGATCTTCCCGGCGCCGGACGTGCCGGCGAGGATGGCCTTCCAGACGTGCTCGACCCCCTGGCCCTGCGGGGTCAGAAGGCCAAGGCCGGTGACGACGACACGACGCATTCAGAATCTCACTTTTGACCGGCCCATACGAAAACCGCCGCGGCTTACCGGCGCAAGGCCTTTAAGCGACGCGGCGGTCGTCGGTCCGGCAGGTGCGGACGGGCTCAGGCGCCCAGGCGCTCGGCGATGAACTTCACCGCGTCGCCCACGGTCTGGATGTGCTCGGCGGCGTCGTCCGGAATCTCGATGTCGAATTCTTCTTCGAAAGCCATGACGAGCTCGACGTTGTCCAGGCTGTCAGCGCCCAGGTCGTCGATGAAGCTGGCCTTCTCGGTGACCTTTTCGGGATCGGCGTCGAGGTGCTCGATGACGATCTTCCGCACGCGCTCGAGGATGTCGGACATTCGGTTTAGTCCCTCTTTATTCACTTGCTGCATCCGCGACGGACGATCTCTTGTCAACCGTTGCGGGACTTGGGGTCTGGGGCCGTTCGGCTCCGGATTCTGACGTCGGAAAGCGCCCTAGCATGTTCCTTTGGAGGAGACCAGCGCGCGTCCGCGGCCTCAGATCATAGCCATGCCGCCGTTCACGTGCAGCGTCTGGCCCGTCACGTAGCCGGCGGCTTCGCTGGCCAGATAAACGCATGCGGCGGCCACATCACGCCCCTGGCCCAGGCGCTGGGCCGGGATCGTGGAGAGGATCTGCGCCTTCTGCTGCTCGTTCAGCGCGTTGGTCATCGGGCTCTCGATGAAGCCGGGCGCGACGCAGTTCACGGTGATGTTGCGGGTCGCGACCTCCTGGGCCAGCGCCTTGGAGAAGCCGATCATCCCGGCCTTGGAGGCGGCGTAGTTGGTCTGGCCCGGATTGCCGGTGACGCCGACCACCGAGGTGATGCCGATGATTCGTCCGTAGCGGCGCTTCATCATGCCCTTCACCGCCGCGCGGCTGAGGCGGAAGTAGCTCTCCAGGTTCACCCGCAGGACCGTCTCCCAGTCCTCGTCCTTCATGCGCAGGAGCAGGTTGTCCTTGGTGACGCCCGCGTTGGCCACAAGGATGTCGACCTGGCCCGCGGCGGCCTCCGCCTGGCCGATCAGGGCGTCGACCGCCGCCGCGTCGGACAGGTTGGCCGGCGCGACGCTGGCGCGCTCGCCCAGTTCCCCGGCCAGCTCCGCCAGCACCGCCTCGCGCGTGCCCGACAGAACCACGTGGGCGCCCTGGGCGTGCAGGGCGCGGGCGATCTCGGCCCCGATCCCGCCGGTCGCGCCGGTGACGAGGGCCGTCTTGCCGCTCAGCTCGAACATCGTTTCGTCTCCTGCGCCTCTTCAGAGGCTCTTGGCGAAGGCTTCAAGGTCGGCCGGCGCGTTCAGCGGCGTGGCCTCGGCGTCGGGGGCGATGCGCTTGACCATGCCCGACAGCACCTTGCCCGCGCCGGCCTCGGCGAAGCGGGTCACCCCGCCTTCGCCCGCCAGCCACAGCATGCTCTCGCGCCAGCGCACGCGGCCGGTGACCTGATCGACCAGCAGGCGGCGGATCTCCTCGGGCTCATGCACCGGCCGGGCGGTCACATTGGCCACCAGCGGCGTGCGCGGGGCGCTGATCGCCGCCGCGGCCAGGGCCTTGGCCATCTCGTCGGCGGCCGGCTGCATCAGCGGACAGTGGAACGGCGCCGAGACGTTCAGCGGGATCGCCCGCGCCCCCAGCTCCTTGGCCTTCTCGATGGCCCGGTCCACCGCCGCCTTGGCGCCGGAGATCACCACGTTGCCCTGGTTGTTGTCGTTGGCCACGACGCAGACGCCGAGCTCGGCTCCGGCCTGCGCCGCCGCCTCGGCCAGGGCCACGTCGGTCTTGGGCCCGATCAGCGAGGCCATGGCCCCTTCGCCGACCGGCACGGCTCGCTGCATCGCCTGGCCGCGCAGCTTCAGGAGACGGGCGGCGTCGGCGAGGCTGATCGCCCCGGCGGCCGCCAGGGCCGAGTATTCCCCCAGGCTGTGGCCGGCCACGAAGGCGGCTCTGTCGATCCCGACGCCGAACTCCTTCTCCAGGGTGCGGGTCACCGCCAGGCTCACCGCCATCAGCGCCGGCTGGGCGTTCTCGGTCAGGGTCAGGTCCGCTTCCGGCCCCTCGGCCATCAGCTTGGACAGCTTCTGGCCCAGGGCCTCGTCCACCTCCTGGAACACCTCCCGCGCGGAGGTGAAGGCGGCGGCCAGCTCGGCGCCCATGCCGACGGCCTGGCTGCCCTGGCCGGGAAAGATGAAGGCGAGGCTCATGGCGGGGGCTCCCATTCAACGGGTGCGGGCGCTTGCGCGCGTTCTATCGATTCCGAGGCGGGAGGGTTAGGGGATAAGCAGAGCCCCGGCAAGGCGGCGTGATTGGGAGGAAGACGATGCGGGCCGTGATCCGACGCAACAAGCAGCTCGTCTGCGACGAGATCGACGAACTGGTCCCGGGCGAGGGCCAGGTGCTGGTCAGGACCCTGGCCTGCGGGATCTGCGGTTCGGACCTGCACGCCCTGCACCACATGGAGCACATGATCGAGACCAGCCGCCGCGCCGGCGGCGGGGCGCTCAACTTCGACCCGTCCGCCGACACCGTGTTCGGCCACGAGTTCTGCGCCGAGATCCTCGACCACGGCCCCGGCGCCGCCAAGACGCTCAAGGCGGGAACCCGGGTGGTGAGCGTGCCGGCGACCCTGACCGCCGACGGCGTCGAACTGCTCGGCTATTCCAACCGTCTGCCGGGCGGCTTCGCCGAACGCATGCTCCTGACCGAAGCCATGGTGCTGCCCGTGCCCAACGGACTGCCCACCGAGGCCGCCGCCCTCACCGAGCCCTTCGCCGTGGGCGCCCACGCCGTGGCCAAGGCCCGCCTGGACCCGAACTCGGTGGCGGTCGTGATCGGCTGCGGCCCCGTGGGCCTGGCCGTGATCGCCATGCTCAAGGCCCGCGGCTTCGGCCCGGTGATCGCCGCCGACTACTCCCCGCGCCGCCGCGCGGCGGCCGAGAAGCTCGGCGCCGACGTCATCATCGACCCGGCCCGGGAATCGCCCCACGGTCGCTGGGAGCAGCTCGGCGTGCCGATGGCCGGCGCGGCCCAGCGCATGGCCCGCATGATGGGCGTCCAGTTCGGCCGGCCCGTGGTGTTCGAGTGCGTCGGCGCGCCAGGCGTGCTGCAGGGCCTGATCGAGGCCGCCCCCGCCGGCGCCCAGATCGTGGTGGCCGGGGTCTGCATGGAAAGCGACCGGATCGAGCCGGCCGTGGCGATCACCAAGGAGATCGAGCTGACCTTCATCTTCGGCTACTCGCCCGAAGAATTCGCCGCCACCCTCGACGACCTCGCCGAGGGCCGCATCGACGTCTCCGGCCTCGTCACCGGCAAGGTCGGGCTGGACGGGGTGGCCGACGCCTTCGTCGCCCTGGGCGATCCCGAGGCCCATGTGAAGATCCTGGTGGAGCCGTCCCGCTAGGGCCGCGGCGCCCCTGGCGAGGGGCCTCGCGTGTCATCGTGGAAATCTTCCCGCCCCGGGGGCGCCCTAGCGTCAACGCCGATTGACGCGCGGGCGCTTCGCCCGCCTGATACGGCATACTTAAAGCTAGAACAGTCGGCCCGGGAGGCAGGAATTGGATAAGTCGACGTCGGGCGCCAGCGCGCCGCTTCCGTTCAAGACAAAGCTGGCCTTCGGCGTAGGCAGCGGGGCGGAGTCCATCGCCCTCTTCAGCGTCGGCTCATACGCCATGCTCTACTACAATCAGGTGCTGGGTCTGCCCGCGCACCTGGCCGGCCTGGCGATCTCGGTCAGCCTGTTCCTCGACGGCGTCTCCGACCCGCTGGTCGGTTCGATCTCCGACCGCACCCGCTCGCGCTTCGGCCGCCGCCACCCCTACATGTTCCTCGCGCCCATCCCGATCGCCCTGTCGCTGCTGGCCGTGTTCAACCCGCCCGACGGCCTGTCGACCGGCGCCCTGTTCGCCTGGTTCGCCGTGGGCGTGGTGATGCTGCGCCAGTCGATGACCTTCTTCCACACGCCGCACCTGGCCCTCGGCGGCGAGCTCTCGCGCGACTACACCGAGCGCTCCAAGGTGATGAGCTACAACGCCTTCTTCACCTGGGCCGGGGCCGCGGCGACCAGCTGGATCGCACTCAGCTACTTCTTCAAGGCCACGCCCGAATATCCTCGGGGGCTGCTCAATCCCGAACCCTACGCCCCCTACTCCCTGGTCATGGCCGCCATCGCCCTGTCCGTGCTGTTCGCCTCGGCCTGGTTCACCCGCGACCGCATCCCGATCCTGCCCAAGCCGCCGGAAAACCTGCCCAAGTTCAGCCCGTTCGAGTTCCTGCGCGACCTCGGCAAGGCCTTTTCAAACCGCAACTACGTGTGGTTGCTGATCGGCTTCTTCTTCCTGAGCATGATGGTGGGCCTGCGCTCGGGCCTGCACCTTTACACCAACACCTACTACTGGGAGCTGGCCAGCGAGGAGATCCGCTGGTTCGTGATCGGCAGCTTCGCCGGCTATTTCAGCGCCTTCCTGTTCGCCGCCCGCCTGCACGGCCGCTACGACAAGCGCGCCACCATGATCGTCTCGGCGGTGGTCTACGCCGTCGCGCCAGCGATCCCGATCGTGCTCGGCGGCGTCGGCATGCTGACGCCGGAGACGCCCGGACTGCTGCAGATCCTGATCCTCTTCTCGGTGCTCAGCTACGGGGCGGCCAGCGTGCTGTCGATCAGCGTGATGTCCGCCCTGGCCGACATCGCCGACGAGAACGAGCTGACGTTCGGCGTTCGCCAGGAAGGGGTGCTCTATTCCACCCGCTCGCTCTTCGCCAAGGTCGACCAGGCGGTCGGCGCGGCCCTCGCCGGCTTCGTGCTCACCATCATCGCCTTCCCGGTCAAGGCCAAGGTCGGCGAGGTGCCGGCCGAGGTGGTCTGGAACCTGGCCATGTGGGACGGGATCCTGGCTGGCGTGCCCGGCTTCATCGCGGTGTTCTTCTACTCCCGCTACGCCATCACCCGCAGGTCCTACGAGGCGACCAAGGCCGCCCTGGCCGAGCGTCGCTCGGGACTGGTCGCGCCGGAAACGACCGCCGTCTCTGCGGCCACCGACGTGCCCGCGCCTTCGATCGAGGGCGTCGCCCCCGCCCCACGCTGAGGCCGATCGCGATGCGCATGCGCACCTCCTATGTCGCCTTCGACGCCGGCCGCGGCCTCACCGTGGCCGGGGCCCTGGCCACCCCGCTCGAGGGACCGCCCGCGCCGGCGGTGCTGATCTGCCACGGCTCCGACGGGGTGGACGGCCGCGGCGCCTTCCACGCCCAGGCGCTGCATGAGGCCGGCCTGGTCACGCTGGAGATCGACATGTGGGCCGCCCGCGGGACCGGTCGCGGCGCCGCCGGGCGTCCGCGCTCGCCGCTGGAGACGCTGGCCGACGCCTTCGGCGCCCTGCGGTTCCTGCGCGCCCAGCCCGAGGTCGATCCCGCCCGCGTCGGGATCATGGGCTTTTCCTGGGGCGGCGTGGTGACCCTGCTCTCGGCGGTGCGCGCCAACGCCGAGCCGCACCTGGGCGGCGAGCCCGGCTTCGCCGCCCATGCGGCCTTCTATCCGGTGTGCTGGGCCTACGACGCGGCGCCGGGGCTGGGGCTCACGGGGCTCTCCGGCGCGCCGATCCTGATCCAGACCGGCGAGGCCGACGCCTACGACCCGCCCGGCGCCGACAAGGCCCTGGTGGCGCGCCTGCAGGCGCGTGGCGAAGCGCCGGTGCGGGGCGTCAGCTATCCGGGCGCGACCCACGGCTTCGACCGCGACCTGCCGGCGCAGACGATCAACGACCCCTTCGCCCACGCCGGCCGGGGCGGGCCGGTGCTGATGGAGTTCCACCGCCAGGCGGCGACGGCCGCGAGGGCCGAGGCGGTCGCCTTCTTCAAGGACGCCTTCGCCGACTGAGCCCGCCTTACCCGCGGCTCGGCGGGCGCTGGGCGAGCGCGGCCACGGCGGCCGAGCCGATCGGCCCCTGGGTGTCGTGCAGGAAGCACTCGCCGATGGCGACGCCGTCGGTGGCGTGGTGGTTCATCGATTCGAAGCCGACCCACTCGCCCACCGGCGCCCGGTGCAGATAGAGCGTCACGTCGGTGTTGATGTAGCCGAGCCCGGAGTCCGAGGCGTTGGCGAAGGGGCTGGCGAAGTCGCAGGCCACCGCCACCCGGGTGAACGGAGTGTGGGGGACGCCCTCCACCAGCTCGCGCACCTCCTTCATCCAGGCCTTGCGCGGGCCGTGGCCGCGGATGCCCTCGCCCACCTGGCGCATCGCCCACATGCCGTTCATGGCCATGCGCGGGTCCTCGGGCGCCGGCATGGAGTCCGGATCGGGGGCGTCCCAGGGCGCGGGGCTCCAGGTGCGGCCAGGCGGGTTCGCCGTCTTGCGCAGGAACTGGCAGGTGGCGCGCGCCTGGCTGACGCCGCCGGAGATCCACTCGGCGTCGACCACCCGGATGCGGCCGCCCTCGCGCACCACGCGGGTGCTCACCTCCACCGGCGAGAAGTCGGGCAGGCGGTACATGTCGACGGTCAGACGCGCGGGAATGAAATCCGCGTCGCCGTGGCGCTCCTCCAGCACGTGGCCAAGGAGCCCGGCGATCACCCGGCCGTGCAAAGAGTTGGGGTTCCAGGGGCCTCGGGAGGCGGGGGTCGGGTGGAAATGCTCACCCTGGCGTTTGAAAAAGGGTTCGTTCATGGCGGCGGCGACCCTGCGTGATTCCGCGCCCCCGGGCGAGCAAAGAGGCGGCGGGCCCGCTAAAGTTTCGCCCCAGCGAAGACAGACGCGCACGCCGCCCGTATCATCCCGGCAACCGGAGGAACTCCCATGAAACGCATCGTCCTTGCGCTCGGCCTGTCGGCGCTCGCCGCCTCCCCCGCCCTCGCCGCCCTGAAGGAGGGCGCCCGGGCCCCCGACTTCACCGCGCGCGGTTATCAGGCCGGCAAGCCGCTGACGTTCTCCCTGGCCGACGCCCGCAAGAAGGGCCCGGTGGTGGTCTATTTCTTCCCCGCGGCCGAGACCAAGGGCTGCAACCTGGAAGCCCGGCTGTTCGCCGAGGCGATGGACGACTTCAAGGCCCAGGGCGCCACCGTAATCGGCGTCACCGCCGGCAATCTCGACAAGCTCGCCTCGTTCTCGGCCGACACCGAGAAGTGCTCGGGCAAGTTCCCCGTCGCCGCCGACCCGGACGCCAAGATCGCCAAGCTCTACGACGCCCAGCTGGCCATGCGCCCGGGCTGGTCCAGCCGCACCTCCTACGTGATCGCCCCGGACGGGACCGTGGTCCACGCCTACGACAACATGGCCGCCGACGGCCACGTGGGCGCCACCCTCGGCGCGGTGAAGGCCTGGAAGGCGAAGGCCCGGCGCTGACCCGGACCGCCGCCTGGGGCGAGCGCGCAAATCGCTTGCCCCGGAAGGCTTTTTCCCGTATCAGCGCGCCCTTTCACGGAGAGCGGTCTTTCGCGGAGCTCCAATGGGTCGGGAACCTCCCGGCCGCCGCGCAAGAGCCATCGTATCCGGCGGAGCTTCCGCCGCCGGACGCGCCGCCCTCCAGCCCGGAAGAAGGAAAACATGGCGCTCTACGAACACGTCGTCATCACGCGGCAGGACATCTCGCCGCAACAGGCCGAGGCCCTGAACGACCAGCTCAAGCAACTGCTCGAAGAACAAGGCGGCACCGTCGCCAAGATCGAGTACTGGGGCCTGCGCAACCTCACCTACCGCATCAAGAAGAACCGCAAGGGTCACTACTCCCTCCTGGCCATCGACGCCCCCGCGGCGGCGGTCAAGGAGATGGAACGCCAGCTGTCGATCAACGAAGACGTGCTGCGCTACATGACCGTTCGCGTCGAAGAGCTCGACCTGGAGCTCTCCCCCGTCCTGGCGCGTCGCGACCGCGACCGTCCCCGCGACGACGCCCAGCAATCCTAAGGAAGGGAGGACCTCATGACCGACGAAACCTCCGCCGCGCCGGCCGTCGGCTCCACCGCCGGAGCCCCCCGCCGCCCGTTCTTCCGCCGCCGCAAGGTCTGCCCGTTCTCCGGCGCCAACGCCCCGAAGATCGACTACAAGGACGTCAAGCTCCTGCAGCGCTACGTCTCCGAGCGCGGCAAGATCGTCCCCTCGCGGATCACCGCCGTCTCCGCCAAGAAGCAGCGTGAGCTGGCCAAGGCCATCAAGCGCGCCCGCTTCCTGGCGCTGCTCCCCTACGTCGTGAAGTAAGGGGGAAGGACCGATGAAAGTCATTCTGCTCGAACGCCTCGAAGGTTGGGGCGGCCTGGGCGACGTCGTCACCGTCAAGGACGGCTTCGCCCGCAACTACCTGCTGCCGCGCTCCAAGGCGCTGCGCGCCACCGCGGCCAACCTGAAGGTCTTCGACGCCCAGCGCGCCGAGATCGAGGCCCGCAACGCCCGCGCCCGCGACGCGGCGGCCAAGTCCGGCGAAAGCCTGGACGGCGCCAGCTACGTCCTGATCCGTCAGGCCGGCGAGAGCGGCCAGCTCTACGGCTCGGTCTCCGGCCGCGACGTGGCCGACGCGATCAACGCCGAGGGCGGCAAGGTCGAACGCGCCATGGTCGTGCTGGACAAGCCGATCAAGACGCTGGGCCTGCACGAGGTGAAGGTGCGCCTGCACGCCGAAGTCGTGGTGACGGTGACCCTGAACATCGCCCGCAGCCTGGACGAGGCCGAACGCCAGGCCCGCGGCGAAAACGTCATCGCCGCCCAGTTCGAAGAGGAACGCCTGGCCGCCGAAGAGGCCCAGGCCGACCTGATCGAAGGCGGCGCCGGCCAGATCGAAGGCGACTACGTCCAGGCCTGAGCCTGGCGTCTTCAAGACGACCGAAATTGGGGCGGTCCGGGCTTTCCGGGCCGCCCTTTTTGCTGCATGGCTATCGCATCATGGGCGCCCACATCCACGAAGGGCGGTGCCTCTGCGGCGCCGTCCGGTTCCAGGCCAGCGGTCCGCCCAAGTGGACCGGCTATTGCCACTGCGACAGCTGCCGCCGCCACAGCGGCGCGCCGGTGTCGGCCTTCGCCGGCTTCGAGGCCGAGATGGTCCGCTTCTTCGGCGAGCCGATGGCCGTCTACGCCTCCTCGCCGGGGGTCGAGCGCGGCTTCTGCGGCGCCTGCGGCTCCACGCTCAGCTACGTCGGCGACCGCTGGCCGACCGAGATCCATTTCCACGTGGGCGCCTTCGAGCGGCCGCAGGATTTCGCCCCCACGGGCGAGGCCTTCACCGAGGAGCGGCTGCCCTGGCTCCACCTTTCCGTAAGACCGGAGTGAACATCCACACGGCCCCCTGTGAATCCCGGGCATGAGGCCATAAGGACGCAGGGCGCCCGCCCCGGCGTTAAGCTATCGGTAACCCATGGCGCTCGTTCCAGCACTCGACCTTCGACCCGCCCACAACGATCAGGCGATCGCACACGCCCCGGCCAACATCGAGGCCGAACAGGCCCTCCTGGGCGCGCTCCTCTATGACAACGCCGCCTTCGAGCGGATCGGCGACTACCTGCAGGCCCGCCACTTCTACGAGCCCTTCCACGCGCGCCTGTTCGCCGCCATCGAGAACGCCGTGCGCAAGGGCCAGTTGGCCGAGCCGATCCTGATCGCCGAGCAGTTCGCCCGCGACGCCGCGTTCCAGGAGCTGGGCGGCGTCCGCTATCTGGCCGACCTCGTCGACCGCGCCCCGCCGGCCGCCAACGCTCCGGACTACGCCCGCGCCGTCTACGATCTCGCCCTGCGCCGGGAGCTCATCCGCATCGGCGGCGAAATCGGCGCTCTCGCCACGCAGGGCGACGCCGAGCTCTCCGCCCGCGACCAGATCGAGCAGGCCGAGCAACAGCTCTTCAACCTCGCCGAATCCGGCGGCGTCAGCCAGGGCTTCCAGACCTTCGCCGAGGCCCTGCATGGGGCGGTGGCCATGGCCGCCGAGGCCCACAGCCGCGACGGCGCCCTGGCCGGCATCTCCACGGGCCTCATCGACCTCGACCAGAAGATCGGCGGCCTGCACCCCTCCGACCTCATCATCCTGGCCGCCCGCCCCTCCATGGGGAAGACCTCGCTGGCCTGTAACATCGCCTTCGACGTCGCCCGCCACTACGCCTGGGAGCCGCAGCCCGACGGCTCACGCAAGACCGTCAGCGGCGGGGTCGTGGCGTTCTTCTCGCTGGAAATGAGCGCCGAACAGCTCGCCATGCGCCTGCTGGCCGAGGTTTCCGGCGTCTCCGGCGACCGCCTGCGCAAGGGCGAGATCGACGCCGTCGAGTTCGGCCGCATCCGCGACGCGGCCCTGGAGATCCAGGAAGCGCCGCTGTTCATCGACGCCACCGGCGGCCTGTCCATCGCCAAGCTGGCCGCCCGCGCACGCCGGCTCAAGCGCATGCAGGGCCTGGACCTGATCATCGTCGACTACCTGCAGCTCATCACCGGCGGCGACCGGCACAGCGACAACCGCGTGCAGGAGGTCAGCATGATCACCCAGAGCCTCAAGGCCCTGGCCAAGGAGTTGGCGGTGCCGATCATCGCCCTGTCCCAGCTCTCCCGTCAGGTGGAGAATCGCGAGGACAAGAAGCCCCAGCTCTCGGACCTGCGTGAATCCGGCTCGATCGAGCAGGACGCCGACATGGTCATGTTCATCTATCGGGAGAGCTACTACCTCGGCCGCGCCGAGCCGCGCGAAGGCACCGAGGAGCACTTCAAGTGGCAGGAGCAGATGGACCAGGTCCGCGGCATCGCCGAGGTCATCATCGGCAAGCAGCGTCACGGCCCCATCGGCACTGTGAAACTGTCGTTCAACGAGGACCTCACCAAGTTCGGCAACCTCGCCCGCGACCACATCCGCTACGATCCGCACTGATCGGCGGCCCGCCTCTCGCACATCGGCGCCCGGCCCGCTAAGGGGGGCGGATGGACTGCGCCGCCCGCCTGACGATCGACCTCGACGCCCTCGCCGCCAACCTCGGCGTCCTGCGCGCGGCCGCGCCCGGCGCGGAGGTCGCCGCCGTGGTCAAGGCCGACGGCTATGGCCTGGGCGCAGGCCCCGTCGCCGCCCGCCTGTGGGCCGAAGGCGTGCGCAGCTTCTTCGTCGCCCGCCTGGGCGAGGGCGAGGACCTGCGCCGCGCCCTGGGGCCCGAGCGCCCGGCGGTGATCCACGTCCTGGACGGCCTGACCCCGGGCGGCGGCGAGCGTCTGGCCGCCGCGGGGCTCAGTCCGGTCCTGGCGAGCCCCGTCCAGGTGGAGGCGGCGGCAGGCCTTGCGGCCGCCCTCGGCCGCGCCCTGCCCTGCGCCCTGCACGTCGACAGCGGCATGAACCGCCAGGGGCTGACCCCGGCCGAGGCCCAGGCCCTGCTGGCAGCCCGCGACCGCCTGCGCGGGCTGGACGTGCGCCTCCTGATGAGCCACCTCGGCTCGGCCACCGACCCCGCCGACCCGCGCAACCGCCTGCAGCTAGAGCGGTTCGCCGCCGTCCGCGCCCTGTTCCCCGAGGCGCAGGCGAGCTTCGCCGCCTCGGCCGGCGCCTTCCTCGGCCCCGACTGGCGCTTCGAGCAGGTTCGCGGCGGCATCACCCTCTACGGCGGCGGACCGGAGGAGCGGCCCGATCCGCGGCTGCGCGCCGTCGCCACCTTCGAGGCGCCGATCCTGGACGTCCGCGTGGCGCCGCCCGGCGAGTTCCTGGGCTACGGCTCGAGCCTGCAGGCCGAGCGGCCGATGCGCCTGGCGATCCTGGGCGCGGGCTACGCCGACGGGCTCCTGCGCGCCGCCCGCGGCGGCTACGCCTGGTGGGCGGGCGAGCGCCGGCCCATCGTCTTCGTCACCATGGACCTGACGGCCGTGGAGATCGGCGAGGCGCCCGCACGCATCGGCGACATGGTCGAGCTGCTGGGGCCCAACGTCGCCATCGACGACCTCGCCCACGCCGCGGGCACGGTCGCCCACGAGTGCCTCGTGCGCCTGGGCGGCCGCGGCGAGCGCGTCTATCTCGGCTCCGCCGACTGACCGCCGGCCTTCAGTCCCCCTGGGCCAGCTGCTCCAGCTGGCTGAATCCGACCGACCGCACCGCGGCCTTCAGTTCCTCGATGCTGACGCCTTCGCCCTCGGCCTGCACCAAGAAGCGGTCGGCCACCAGCACGCTGTACTCGCCGCGGCGGGCGCCGGTGTCGTACTCCTCCGTGGTCATCCGACCGTCGACCTCGCCGACCTTTTCGTAGCGCCCCTCGCTCTCGCTGGAGGACTCCAGATTGAAGGCGCCGGCCATGGCGGTCAGGGCGCCGGCTGCGCCAAGGTCTGTGACCGTGAGGGTGAAGCGGCCGTCGCCGCGGGTGTAGGTGCCCACGGCCTGCGAGCCGTTGACGCCGCCGACCCCGCCGCTGGAGGCGGTGAGCTCGGTGCGTCCGTAGCCGGCGATCGTCGCCGGCAGATAGGCCTTCAGGCGGCTGGGATCGGTGGCCTCGCCCCCCTGGCCGCTCTGGATGCTCTCGGCGGCGGCCTGCGCCCGCTTGGAGGCGGCCTCGAGCTGGCCCAGGTCCACGCGCGCGCCGCCCGGCATGGTCACCTCTCCGCGGTTGGCGTGCATCGACGCGGGCCCCTGGCCGATCCGCGTCAGCGGGCCCAGGATCATCATGGCCACGGCGCCGATCACCGCGGCGGCGATCACCACCACGGCCGTGTAGGGGACCGCCTTCTCCTGCGGCGTCTTCATCAGCCGCGGCAGGCCCTTGTAGAGCAGGTAGAAGCTGTAGAGGCCAAGGATGCTCAAGAAGCCCAGGGCCGGCAGGATCTGGAACACCCCGGCCACCCAGGCGGCCGTCCCCGAATAGGCGGCCACCTTGAAGGCCTGCACCTGGTTCCGCTGGCCCTGGAAGCTCGGCGCCAGCAGGTCGATGATCAGCGCCAGCACATAGACGCCGATCAGGGTCACGACCAGGCCGGAGACCTGCGCGGCCACCACCCAGGTGAACGCGGGCCGGAAATGGAAGCCGAACAGGCCGCGGTAGCCGAACACCAGCGGTCCGATCAGCCCGCACACCGCCGGGATCAGCGCCAACGGCAGGACGTAGCTGCGATAGAGCCCGCCGATGGTCGCCGGCTCGGGGTCGATCTCCTCCCACGTGCGGCCCGGCTGCAGCAGGATGCTTCTCACCCGGCCAACTAAGGTTGCAGGGCCCTGCCCCGGCTCGACCACGCTCATCACCAGCTCCCCGGCCCTGCCGCCGTCCACGTTCCCAGGCGTTAACCTAACCCAAGACCCCGGATCGGCAACGTCCGCTCGCCTGTCGGACGTGTCGGCCACCGGGGTTAGACTGGCGAACTCGCCGAATCAGGAGAACGCATGGCCCGCGACGGCGCCGTCTACGTCTGTCAGTCCTGCGGCTCCGCGCAGAACAAGTGGTCGGGCCAGTGCGCCGGCTGCGGCGGCTGGAACACCCTGGTCGAGGAGGTCCAGGCCCGCCCTCCTGGCGCCCTGGCCCCGGCGAAGGGCGCCCGCGCCCGCGGGCTGGCGTTCGAGGGCCTGGCCGACGCCACCCCCGCCCCGCCCCGGATCTGCACCGGGGTGGACGAGTTCGACCGGGTGTGCGGCGGCGGCGTGGTGCCCGGCTCGGCCATCCTCCTGGGCGGCGACCCGGGAGTGGGCAAGTCCACCCTGCTCCTGCAGGTCGTCGGCGAGGCCGCCCGCCGCGGCGCCCGCTGCGCCTACATCTCCGGCGAGGAGGCGATTGAGCAGGTGCGCGCCCGCGCCCAGCGCATGGGCCTCGCCGACGCCCCGGTGAAGCTCGCCGCCGAGACCTCCCTGCGCGACATCGTGGACGGGCTGAAGCGTGAGCCGTTCGACCTGGTGGTCATCGATTCCATCCAGACCATGTGGAGCGACGCCCACGAGGCCGGTCCCGGCTCCGTCACCCAGGTGCGCGCCGCCGCCGGCGAACTGGTGCGCCTCGCCAAGAAGCGCGGCGTGGCGGTGATCCTGGTCGGCCACGTCACCAAGGAGGGGGCCATCGCCGGTCCCCGGGTCATCGAGCACATCGTCGATGCGGTGCTCTCCTTCGAGGGCGAGCGCGGCTATCCGTTCCGCGTGCTGCGCGGGGCCAAGAACCGCTTCGGCGCCACCGACGAGATCGGCGTGTTCGAGATGGGCGACGCCGGCCTGGCCGAGGTGAAGAACCCCTCGGCCCTGTTCCTTGACACCTCGGGCGAGCGGGCCGCCGGCGCGGCCGTGTTCGCCGGCATCGAGGGCTCCCGCCCGGTGCTGGTGGAATTCCAGGCCCTGGTCGCCCCGTCCGCCTATGGCACCCCGCGCCGGGCGGTGGTCGGATGGGACGGCGGGCGCCTGGCCATGGTGCTCGCCGTATTGGAGGCCCGTTGCGGCCTTGGATTTGGCGATCGTGACGTTTATTTGAACGTCGCCGGCGGCCTTCGCATCAGCGAGCCGGCGGCGGACCTGGCGGCGGCGGCGGCGCTCGCCTCCTCGGCCCTGGATCAGGCCCTGCCGCAGGACTGCGTTGTGTTTGGCGAAGTGAGCCTGTCAGGGGACATCCGCCCTGTGAGCCGTATGGACGCGCGTATGAAGGAAGCCGCCAAGCTCGGCTTCGGCCGGGCGCTGGGCCCGCGCGACCTGGAGGGGGCGGGCGGCATGCGCGTCAGCGGCGTCGCCCGCCTGGCCGACGCCATCCGCCGCATCGGCGACGGCGATTGGGACTAGGCCCTGTGACCCTGTTCGACATCATCGCCCTGTCGCTGCTGGCGGTTTCGGGGATCGCCGGTTTCGTGCGCGGCGGCGCGCGGGAGATGGTGACGGTGCTGGCCCTGATCGGCGCGGCGATCGCCTCGGTCTACGCCCTGCGCTTCAGCGGCCCGCTCGCGCGCCAGGCGATCGATCCGGACTGGGCGGCGACCGTCAGCGCGGTGCTGGTCGTCTTCGTGGTGGTCTACATCGTCCTTCGCCTGGTCGGCGGCGGCCTGGCCGAGAAGATCCAGGCGACCGAGGTCCTCGGATTCCTCGATCGCACCGCCGGGCTCGGCTTCGGCCTGTTGCGCGCCCTGGTGGTCCTGGGGGCCTTCAACCTCGCCTTCAACGCCGCCACGCCGCCCGAGCGGGTGCCTCGCTGGATCTCGGGTGCGGCGCTTTATCCCTTGACCACGGCGGCCGCACAGGTGCTCAAAGCCTTCGCGCCCAAGGGACTTGACATGGCTGATAAGCTCAAGCCCGCCATCGCCGACGCCATGAACGGCGGCGACGGAACCTCGACACAGCAAGGCTACGACTCCCGCGAGCGGAGCGGCATCGACGATCTGGTGGAGAAATCCCGATGACTGACGTCCTGGACACGCGCCTCGGCCGCCACTGGTCCGGCCCCGCCGAGCGGTGGTCGCCGCCCCAGCGGGACCCGGACGACGACACGCCCCGGCTCGAATGCGGCGTGTTCGGCGCCTTCGACGTGGCCGACGCCGCCGCGATCACCGCCCTAGGCCTGCACGCCCTGCAGCACCGCGGCCAGGAGGCCTGCGGCATCGCCTGCTTCGACGGCCAGCGCTTCCACACCGAGCGGCACATGGGCCACGTGGGCGACGCCTTCAGCGGGCCCGACCTCGTCGCCCGCCTGCCCGGCCGCACCGCCATCGGCCACACCCGCTACTCCACCGCCGGCGGCAGCTTCATCCGCAACGTCCAGCCGATGTTCGCCGACCTCGAGGCTGGCGGCGTGGCCCTGGCGCACAACGGCAACCTGACCAATTTCCTGACCCTGCGCGAGCAGCTCGTCGCCGACGGCGCGATCTTCCAGTCGACCTCGGACTCGGAGGTCATCCTCCATCTCCTGGCCCGCTCGCGCAAAGCCCGCTTCGTCGACCGCTTCATCGAGGCCCTGACCCAGATCGAGGGCGGCTACGCCCTGGTGGCCATCACCAACAAGAAGCTGATCGGCGTGCGCGACCCGCTCGGCATCCGTCCGCTGGTGCTCGGCGAACTGGACGGCAAGGCGGTGCTCGCCTCCGAGACCTGCGCCCTGGACATGATCGGCGCCCGCTTCGTGCGCGACATCGAGCACGGGGAGATGGTGGTGATCGACCACAACGGCGTCGAGAGCCTGCGCCCCTTCCCCGCCGCCCGGGCCCGCCCCTGCATCTTCGAGTACGTCTATTTCGCCCGCCCGGATTCGGTGGTGAACGGCCGCTCGGTCTACGAGGTGCGCAAGCGCATGGGCCGGCGCCTGGCCCAGGAGAGCGCGGTCTCCGCCGACGTGGTGGTTCCGGTGCCCGATTCCGGCGTGCCCGCCGCTCTCGGCTTCGCCCAGGAGACCGGCCTGCCGTTCGAGATGGGCATCATCCGCAACCACTATGTCGGCCGCACCTTCATCCAGCCCACCCAGGGCGCCCGCGAGCTGGGCGTGCGCATGAAGCTGTCGCCCAACCGCGCCGTCCTGGCCGGCAAGCGGGTGATGCTGATCGACGATTCCATCGTGCGCGGCACCAATTCGGTGCGGGTGGTGCGGATGGTCCGCGAGGCCGGCGCCGCCGAGGTCCACCTGCGCTCGGCCTCGCCGCCGATCAAGTGGCCCGACTTCTACGGCATCGACATGCCCGACCGCGACAAGCTGCTGGCCGCCAACCATTCGGTCGAGGAGATTGCGCGCCTGCTGGAGGTGGACTCCATGGGCTATCTGTCGGTCGACGGCCTCTACTGGGCGATGGACGCCGAGCCGCGCAATCCCGTCGACCCCCAGTTCACCGACCACTACTTCACGGGCGATTATCCCACCCGGCTGCTCGACCGCGAGATCGCTGAAGGCCGCAACGACTCCGCCGACCGGCAGCTGTCGTTCCTCGTCGACGCGTGAGCGGGAAGAGAGCGGGCTGGCTGCAACGCCTCAGGCCCGACTGGTACATCATCCTCATCGTCGGGATGGTGGGTCTGGCCAGCGTGCTGCCGGCCACCGGCGCCGCCGCGCCGGTCTTCAAGACCGCGACCAAGGTCGCCATCGCCCTGGTGTTCTTCCTGCACGGAGCGCGGCTCTCGCGCGAGGCGGTGATCAAGGGGGTCACGCACTGGCGGCTGCACCTGCTGGTGCTGGCGACGACCTTCGCCCTGTTCCCGCTGCTGGGCCTGGCGCTGGCGGCGCTGCCGGCGGCGATCTCGCCCGCCGCCCTGGGGCCAGGCCTGATCTTCCTGTGCTGCCTGCCCTCGACCATCCAGTCCTCGATCGGCTTCACGGCCATCGCCCGCGGCAACGTCGCCGCCACCGTCGCCTCGGCCACCGCCTCCAACCTCCTGGGGATCGCCCTGACGCCGGTGCTGGCGGGCTTGCTGCTGCACTCTCAGGGCGGCGGCCTGTCGCTGCACTCGGCCCAGTCGATCGTGCTCCAGCTCCTCGTCCCGTTCGTCGCCGGCCAGGCCCTGCGGCCGCTGATCGGCGCCTGGGTGGCCGACAAGGCCAAGCTCCTGTCCTACGCCGACCGCGGCTCGATCCTGCTGGTGGTCTATTCGGCGTTCAGCGAGGCGGTGGCCGGCGGCATCTGGCGCGAGGTCGGCGCCCTCGACCTCGCCCGCCTCCTCGTCCTCTGCGCGGCGCTGCTGGCGATCGTGCTGGCGGCGACCACCTGGGCCGCCCGCACCTTCGGCTTCTCCAAGGAGGACGAGATCACCATCGTCTTCTGCGGCTCCAAGAAGAGCCTCGCCAGCGGCGTGCCCATGGCCGGGGTGCTTTTCCCGGGCGCGAGCCTGGGGCTGGTGCTGCTGCCGATCATGATCTTCCACCAGATCCAGCTCATGGCCTGCGCCGTCATCGCCCAGGCCTATGCAAAGCGGGCGGACACGGCCGCCAAGAGCAGCTAGAAGGCCGCCCATGACTTCGCACCTTCCGCTTCGGGGCAGGATCGCCCTGGTCACCGGCGCCTCCCGCGGCATCGGCCGCGCCTGCGCCCTGGCGCTGGCCGCCGCCGGCGCGCACGTCGTCGCCGTCGCCCGCACCCAGGGGGCGCTGGAGGCGCTGGACGACGAGATCAAGGCCGCCACCGGCCAGTCCGCCACCCTCGTGCCTCTCGACCTGGCCGAGCCGGACGGGCTGGACCACCTGGGCCTGGCCCTCCATCAGCGCTTCGGCCGCCTGGACATCCTGGTCCACGCCGCCGCGGTGCTTGGTCCCCTGACGCCGGTCAGCCACATCGACCCCTCGGCCTGGGACAAGGTGATGGCCGTGAACCTCACCGGGACCTGGCGCCTGATCCGGGCCATGGAACGGCTGCTGCGCGCCTCCGACGCCGGCCGCGCCATCTTCATCACCTCGGGCCGTGTCGAGCGTCCGAAGGCGTTCTGGGGGCCCTATGGCGCGTCCAAGGCCGGCATGGAGCACATCGTGCGCACCTGGGCCGACGAGCTGGAGAACACCAGGATCCGCGCGGCCATCGTCGATCCGGGCCAGATGCGCACCCGCATGCGCGCCGAGGCCATGCCGGGCGAGGATCCCATGACCCTGCCCGATCCCTCCGAGATCGGTCCGCTGATCGTGGAGCTGGCGCAGGCCGAGCTCGGCCTGCCCAAGGTCAACGTGAGCTTCGCGGCCTGGAAGTCGGCCGGGACGCTCGCTTCGGCTTGACCCCCGGCCGGGCGAGCTTGGCCGCCCTGCCCTTCGGCGAGCCCGCGGTCTTCTTGACCTTGGCCTTCGGCTTGGCCGAGGCCGAAGCCGGCTGCGGCTTGGCCGCGGGGGCGCCGGCCGCCCGCGCTCGGGCGGCGGCCACGCCCTTGGGGGTCTTGGCCTTGGGACCGATCTTCGGCGCGAACGCCGGCGCCGACACCGGGGCCGGCCCGCTCTTGGCCTCGCCCTCGGCGTAGGGGTTCTTGCTCGACTTGACGGTCACGCGCATCGGCACGCCCGGCAGATCGAAGCTCTCGCGCAGGGAATTGATCAGGTAGCGCCGGTAGTGGTCCGGAAGCTGGTCGGCGCGCGAGGCGAACAGCACGAAGGTCGGCGGCCGCGCCTTGGTCTGGGCCATGTACTTGGGCTTCACCCGCCGTCCGTTCACCGCCGGCGGCGGGTGCCGCTGGATGGCCATCTGCAGCCAGTCGTTCAGGTCCCGCGTCTTCACCTTGGTCGACCAGTCGGCGTGGACCTTGAAGACCGCCGGCATCAGCCGGTCCAGGTGCCGGCCGGTCTCGGCGGACAGGGCGATCACCGGCGCGCCGCGCAGCTGCGGCAGCATCCGTTCGGCCTGCTCGATCACCTCTTTTAGCCGCTGGCCCGGCTCCTCCACCAGGTCCCACTTGGTCAGGCAGAACACCAGGCCGCGGCCCTCGCGCTCCACCAGGTCGGCGATCTGCAGGTCCTGGATCTCGAAGGGATGGGTGGCGTCCATGACCAGGATCACCACCTCGGCGAAGGTGATGGCCCGGATGGTGTCGGCTGTGGACAGCTTCTCCAGCTTCTCCTGCACCCGCGCCTTGCGGCGCAGGCCGGCGGTGTCCACCAGGCGCACCGCCCGGCCCTCCCAGGTCCAGTCCACCGGAATGGCGTCGCGGGTGATGCCGGCCTCCGGGCCGGTCAGCAGGCGGTCCTCGCCGATCAGCCGGTTCACCAGGGTCGATTTGCCGGCGTTGGGCCGCCCGACGATGGCGATGCGCACCGGCTTGTCGGCCTCGTCCTCGGCCTCCTCGTCCTCGGCCGGGGCCACCGCGGCGATGGCGCCGAACAGGTCGGCCATGCCCTCCCCGTGTTCGGCGGAGATGGCCACCGGCTCGCCCAGGCCCAGGCCGAACGCCTCCAGTATGCCGTCGTCGCCCTGTTTGCCCTCGGCCTTGTTGGCCGCCAGGATCACGGGCTTGTCGCGCTTGCGCAGGATTTCGGCGAACACCTCGTCGAGCGGCGTGACCCCCTCGCGCGCGTCGATCACGAACAGGCAGACGTCCGCCTCGTCGATCGCCCGCTCGGTCTGGGCGCGCATCCGCGCCTCCAGGCTCTCGTCGGACACGTCCTCGAAGCCGGCGGTGTCGATCAGCTCCAGGTCAAGGTCGCCCAGGCGTCCCGTGCCGAAACGCCGGTCGCGGGTCACCCCCGGCCGGTCGTCGACGATGGCGAGCTTCCGGCCCGCCAGGCGGTTGAACAGCGTCGACTTGCCGACGTTGGGACGCCCGACGATCGCCAGCTTGAGCGGCATGGGAGTCCCGGCCCCGCCCTAGCGCAGGGCGACGAGCTGGGCCTCGTCGGTCGCGATGAAGATCTTTCCGTCCGCGGCGATCGGGGCGATCAGCACCGGCGCGCCCACGTCGATCGACTTCTCGATCTCCCCGGTCTTGGCGTTCAGGGCGACCACGCGCCCGGTGCTGGAGCCGAGCACGAGCCGGTTGGAGGCCAGCAGCGGGCTCGACCACACCGGCCGGGCGTCCTTCTTGCCGCCGAAGCCCAGGAAGCCCTTCTTGGTCGCGGCCTGGCCCTCGTTGAGGTCCCTGATCCAGTAGACCTGGCCCGACTCGCGGGCGATGCAGATCACCTGGCCGCTCCGCGAGACCACATAGACGACGTCGCCGGCGACCCAGGGGGTGGTGATCCCGGAGATCGGCAGGGTCCACCGCGGAACCCCCGTGCGCAGGTCCGTGGCGGCGAACACGCCCGAGTGGCTGACCGCGTAGACGTCGCCCTCGTAGATCACCGGCCGCCCGGGAATGTCGCGGATTTCCGACAGGGCGTTGGAGCGGTTCGCCCGCGACAGGGTCTCGCTCCACAGCTCGTTGCCGTTGGCGATGCGCAGCGCCACCAGCTCGCCCGAGCCGAAGGAGGCGACCACCGTGTCGCCCTGCACGGCGGGGCTCGAGGCCTTCAGGATCCGCGCCGGCTCGGTCAGGGCCTGATAGGTCCAGCCGGGCTCGCCGTCAGCCGCCTCGAACGTGACCAGGGTGTTGTCGATGGCCACCACCATCACCCGGCCCAGCGCCACCGTCGGGGCGGCGTGCAGCGGCTGTTCGGTGGACTTCTTCCATTCCACCTGGCCGGTCTGGGCGTCGAGGCGGGCGACGAAGCGGTAGCCGGAGCTCACGTAGAGCTTGCCGTCGGCGTAGGCCAGGCCGCCGCCGAAGGCTTCGCGGTCGCGCTTGAGGTCCGGCCGCAGGTCGACCCGCCAGGCCTGGCCGCCGCTCGCCGCGTCGATCGCCGAGACCGTGGCCTCGCCGTCCATCACGAACACCTTGCCCGCGGCCATCACCGGCGGGGCGGTCACATGGCGCCCACGCTTGGAGCCTTCGCCGAATCCTCGGCGCCAGGCGACCGAGAGCTCGGGGGCGGCGTCGACATGGGCCACTGACTGCTCGGGCGTGCCGCCGGGCAGCGGCCAGTCCGTCCGCGGCGCGGGCGCGGGCAGGAAGAAGTCCGCGCCCTTCAGGCCCTCGGCCGGCTCGACCTTCTCGTCGGCCGCCACGATCGAGATGCGCTCGCCCTCGCCGGCGACCTCCTGCACCTCGTCGTCCCGGTCGAAGGGGTTGAATCGGTTGATCGTCGAGCAGCCGCTCGCGCCGACGGCGGCGGCGATCAGGGCGGCGGTCAGGACGAGACGGCGCTTGGAGCTCATTGGGGACCGGGGGCTTGTTGTTGCGGGGCGGACGCGCCGCCGGCGGACGGGGCGGAGGCGGGCGGCAGGCTCGCCGCGGCCTTCACCGCCGCGGGCACGCCCTTGGCGCCGCCCGAATCGATCAGCTCGATCGCCGCGGCGGCCCGCTGGCGCGCGCCCTCCTGGGCGTCCAGCATGTTGCGGATGATGACGAAGTCCTCGCGCGCGCCGGCGACGTTCCCCGCCATCAGCTTGGCGAAGGCCAGGGCTTCGCGCGCCTGCGCCCGATAGGGCCGGCCCTCTTCGGTGAGCGGCGTCAGACGCGCCTCCATCTCCTTGTAGGGAGCGGTGTCGAGCAGCGCCAAGGCGGATTTGAGGCGCGCGGCGTCGGCCAGCAGCGGGTTCGGCGCGGCCTTGGCGGCCTCGTCGAAGAACTTGACCGCGGCCTCGGTCTTGCCCTCGCTCTGGCTCACCCCGCCCTGCTGCATCAGGGCCAGGGTCTTGTAGCCCTTGGACGGCGACTGGGCCACTTCGCCCCACAGGCGCATGGCCGCCTCGCGGTCCTGGCGGCCGAAGGCCTCCATGGCCTGGGCGTAGGTCTCCGAGGCCTGGGTGTGGGCGCGGCGGTTGTAGGCCTGCCAGCCCCAGACGCCGAGGGCGACCACCAGCGCCAGCGCCAGCAGTCCGGCGATCCAGGGGACCGCCTTCAGCGCAAGCGACTTGTAGCGGTCGGAGCGGAGCTGCTCCTCGACCTCTTCGAACAGATCGACCACGAACGGGGACTCCGCGCTTGGGCGTTGGAATGGGCGGCGAACCTATAGCGCATGGCCGCGCGCCGCAACGCCGCGACCGTCCGGCTGCGGCGCAAGCTCAGAACTCGTCGATCAGCCGCGTGACGACGAAGCCCAGCGCCAGCAGCGCCATGGCCAGGGCCATCCACACCATCGGCGAGCTTGCGGGCATGCTGGCGATCAGGTCCGCAGACGGCGAGACTTCGCGCCAGCCGGCCGAAATGATCTTCGCCGAACCCTCCGAGGCGGTCTCCAGCCGGTCCACCACCCGCGAGAGGATCAACTGGGAGGCGCCGATCACGCCCCCGGCCAGCCCGGCCCCGCCGATCATCAGCCGCCGGACCGTCCAGCCGCGGTTGAGCCGCCGCTCGACCGCGGCGGCGAAGGACTCCCCGTCGGCGAAGGCCGGCGCCTCGGCGTACATCCGCTCCAGGGCGCGCTCGAAATCGACTTCAGCCATTCTCGCGCCTCCCTTCTTCGAGGACGTCAGCAGGCGCCAGGCGCGCTCTGAGCTTATCCAGACCACGTTTGACATGGGATTTGACCGTTCCCAGCGGCAGGTTCAAGGACTCCGCCGCCTCGGCGTGGGACAGACCCGCGCCGTAACATAGAGACACGCACAGCCGTTCGGCCGCGCCCAGGCTCTTCAGCGCCTCGTCCAGGTCGATGCGGCCGGCCGGATCGACCGCGGCGGCGTCGGGCGCATCCTGCGCCTCCTCGGCGAAGCTCTGCACCCTGCGCTCCTTCTGCAGCCGGCGCAGGTAGGCCCGCGCGGCGATTCGCTTCACCCAGGCCGCGAACGTGCCCTCGCCGCGGAATTCGGCGATTCGTTCGAAGGCGGTCAGGAAGGCGTCCTGGGCCACGTCGTCGGCCTCCGCCGCGCTCACGCCCATCCGCCGCAGCAGGCCGCGCACGCCCGAGCCGTGCCGCCGGACCAGCTCGCCGAAGGCGCGCCGCTCGCCGGTGGCCGCCTGGGCGGCCAGCTCCACGTCGTGCAGGCTCGTCAGTGTCTGTCTGTGGGCGCCCGCCATGGGCTCACCCCCCTTCGTGCGGCCGGCTTACGACTTGCGGTGGCCCAGCAGGGCGATGACGATGAACGCCAGACCGATGAATCCCGGGAATGCGGCGACGCCCATCATCGGATAGGTCGCGTCCGGCTCCTCGAAGCCGATGATCCAGCCGAAGGCCGCCAGGCCCACGGCCACCCCCAGCCACACGATGCCGGTGCGCAGGTCGCGCTGCGGCGAGGGCGCCGGCTTGGTCCGCGCGTCGGAGGAGATCGCTTCGATCACCTCCGGCGGCAGGGGCTGGCCCTTCTCGATGGCGGTGCGCAGGGTGTCCTGCAGGCGCAGGCGCTCCTGGCTCTTCAGGTAGCGCGGGTAGATGACGATCCCCGCGATCATCGCGAAGAACCCCAGCGGAACGAGTATCTCCATCCCGAAATCTCCTTTTCTCAGCTCGCGGGCTTCGTTGCGCCCGTCCTGTGCCCCTTAGAGGCGCCGAGTAGGCCCTACGGATGCGCCTCGGGCCATGAAATGTTCGTCATGATCGCAGACCAAGGCCCAGGCTGAAGCGCCCGGTGACCAGCGCGCTCGCCGCCGCCGCCAGGACGAGCCCGGCGGCCACCGGCGCCAGCTGGCGCGCCAGCGCCTCCACCGCCGGCGTCAGCACCGGCGAGAAGACGTACAGCCCCCCCGCCGCCGCCAGGCTCGCCAGGGCCAGCATCGCCAGCTCGCCGCGCAGCCGGCGCCGGGCCGCCGCTTCGGCCACCCGCGCGACGAAGGCCGGATCGCGGGCCGGCGGCTCGTCCTCGGCGAACAGGCGCCTCATTCGCTCGTCAAGCGCGTCCATTTTCCACTCCCAGGGCTTGGGCCAGCCGCGCGCGGCCGCGCGCCACGTGGGACTTCACCGTGCCCAGCGGCGCGCCCAGCGCCTGGGCGGCCTCGGCGTGCGAGAAGTCCGCGGCCAGGCACAGGGCCACCGCAGCGCGCTGCTCCACCGGCAGGCCGGCCATGGCCGCCTCCAGGGCGATCCGCTCCTCGCTGCGCGGCGCGGCCGCCGTCTCGCGCGACGCGGCATAGTCCGCCTCGCGTCGCCGCGCCCGCCCGGCCGAGCGCTGGGCGCTCAGTCCCTTGCGATAGCCGATCCCGCACAGCCAGGCGCGCAGGCTGGCTCCCTCCCGCAGCTCTCCCAGCCGCTCCCAGGCGGCGATGAACGTCTCCTGGGCCAGGTCGTCGGCCAGCGACCAGTCGCCGAACGCCCGCCGCAGGAAGCCCCGCACCGCCTGCTGGTGGCGCTCCACCAGCCGCCCGAACGCCTCGGGCGAGCCGTCGCGGGCGGCCCGGACCAGGATCTCGTCCAGGCCCTCGGGGTTCATCGGTCACGCAGGCCCCCGGCAAGCAGGGCCAGCAGCAGGTTGGCCCCGGCCACGCAGGTCAGCACGATCGCAACCACCCGGAACGCGCCCTCCGCCTCCACGACCCCCGAGTACTCCGAGGCCGCCCAGAAGCCCGCCGCCACCGCGCCGGTGACGATCGCCGCGTGCCAGCGCCGGTAGGGCGCATGCCGCCAGCGGTAGTAGCGTCGCGCCGCCCGGCGGGCGTAGCGGTCCCCGGCGTAGGCGCCGCCGGCGAAGGGATCCGGGTCAAACGCCTCCTCGCGCACCTCGCGTAGCAGTTCGGGGGGCAAGTCCTTGCCCTGGGCGGACAGCGTCTTGATGAGGTCCAGCGCGTCGCGCCGGCGGCGATAGGCCAGCCAGCGGTCCCATGCGCCATAGAGGAATGCGCCGACCGGGAAGATCAGCCACCAGAAGTCCCGCCAGAATTCGTCCATGTCGGCGCTCCAGGACGGAAGGCTGGGCCCCATGCCCGCTTCCGTCAAACTGAAGTCGCCGCCGCGACGCCGAACGGATGCGGCGGTCCGGAACTATTTGCCGAAGGCGGCCGCGTAGAGTTCCGGCTTGAAGCCGGCCAGCTGCCGGTCCCCCATGTCCAGCACCGGCCGCTTGATCATCGAGGGCTGGGCCAGCATCAGCTCGACCGCCTTGCCGGCGTCCAGGTCCTGCCGCGCCGCCTCGGGCAGCTTGCGGAAGGTGGTCCCGGCCCGGTTCAGCACGGTCTCCCAGCCCAGCTCGTCCACCCAGGCCTCGAGCCGCGCCCGGTCGATCCCGGCGGTCTTGTAGTCGTGGAAGGCGTAGGCCACGCCGTGGCCGTCCAGCCAGTCGCGGGCCTTCTTCATCGTGTCGCACGCCTTGATGCCGTAGAGGGTGGCGGTCTGGGACACCGGGGCTCCTTCGCCGGGAATCGGAACGACGGCGGGTGACATAGCCGTCCTGAGGCGCTACCGCCATCCGCGGGCGCCGTTTTCGCGCCGCGCCCCCATATGTCACCGCGTAAGCCGACGATCAGGGACCGCCCATGCCCGTCTACCGTTCCCGCACCTCCACCCACGGCCGCAACATGGCCGGCGCCCGCGGCCTGTGGCGCGCCACAGGCATGAAGGACTCGGATTTCGGCAAGCCGATCATCGCCGTGGTGAACTCCTTCACCCAGTTCGTGCCCGGCCACGTGCATCTGAAGGACCTGGGCCAGCTCGTCGCCCGCGAGATCGAGCGCGCCGGCGGCGTGGCCAAGGAATTCAACACCATCGCCGTGGACGACGGGATCGCCATGGGCCACGACGGCATGCTCTACAGCCTGCCCTCGCGCGAGCTGATCGCCGACAGCGTGGAGTACATGGCCAACGCCCACTGCGTGGACGGCATGGTCTGCATCTCCAACTGCGACAAGATCACACCCGGCATGCTGATGGCCTCCCTGCGCCTGAACATTCCCAGCGTGTTCGTCTCCGGCGGGCCGATGGAGGCCGGCAAGGTCGTGCTGAAGGGCAAGGAAGTCGCCCTGGACCTGATCGACGCCATGGTCGCGGCCGCCGACGACAAGGTGAGCGACGAGGAGGTCGCCGCCATCGAGCGCTCGGCCTGCCCCACCTGCGGCTCCTGCTCGGGCATGTTCACGGCCAATTCCATGAACTGCCTGACCGAGGCCCTGGGCCTGTCCCTGCCCGGCAACGGCTCGACCCTCGCCACGCACGCCGATCGCGAGCGCCTGTTCCTGGAGGCCGGCCACCTGATCGTCGACATCGTGCGCCGCTACTACGAACAGGACGACGAAAGCGTGCTGCCCCGCTCGGTCGCCAGCTTCCGGGCCTTCGAGAACGCCATGAGCCTGGACATCGCCATGGGCGGCTCCACCAACACCGTCCTGCACCTGCTGGCTGCGGCCCAGGAGGCCGAGATCGACTTCACCATGGAGGACATCGACCGGCTGTCGCGGCGCGTGCCCTGCCTGTCCAAGGTGGCCCCGGCCAAGTCCGACGTGCACATGGAGGACGTCCACCGCGCCGGCGGCATCATGGCGATCCTCGGCGAGCTGGAGCGCGGCGGCCTGATCCACACCGACGTGCCCACCGTCCACAGCGCCACCCTGGGCGACGCCCTCGCCCGCTGGGACGTGCGCCGCGCCAACAGTGAAACGGTCCACACCTTCTATCGCGCCGCCCCCGGCGGCGTGCCCACCCAGACGGCGTTCAGCCAGAGCCGGCGCTGGGAGGACCTCGACCTGGACCGCGAGGCCGGCGTGATCCGCGACATCGATCACGCCTTTTCCAAGGACGGCGGCCTGGCCGTGCTGAAGGGCAACATCGCGCTCGACGGCTGCATCGTGAAGACCGCCGGGGTCGACGAGAGCATCCTGAAGTTCTCGGGCCCGGCCAAGGTCTATGAAAGCCAGGAGGCGGCGGTCAGCGGCATCCTCAACGGCTCGGTCAAGGCCGGCGACGTGGTGGTCATCCGCTACGAGGGGCCGCGCGGCGGCCCCGGCATGCAGGAGATGCTCTATCCGACGAGCTATCTGAAGTCGAAGGGCCTTGGAAAGGCCTGCGCCCTGATCACCGACGGCCGCTTCTCCGGCGGCACCTCGGGCCTGTCGATCGGCCACGTCTCGCCCGAGGCGGCCGAGGGCGGGCTGATCGGCCTGGTGGAGGACGGCGACGTCATCGAGATCGACATCCCCGGCCGCACCATCCGCCTGGCCGTCGCCGACGAGGTCGTCGCCGCCCGCCGCGCGGCGATGGAGGCCAGGGGCGCGGCGGCCTGGAAGCCGGCCAAGCGCGAGCGCAAGGTGTCCAAGGCGCTGCAGGCCTACGCCGCCTTCACCACCAGCGCCGCCCGCGGCGCGGTCCGCGACGTGGATCAGTCCCGGCGGGGCTGAGCTGGCCGCCGTCTCGTCTGTCGTCGGCCCCGGCGCGGTGCTAGCCTCCGGCCGCCGCAAACCCGGGAGAACGGCATGAGCGATCTGGTCTTCTACACCAACCCCATGTCTCGGGGCCGCATCGTCCGCTGGATGCTCGAGGAGGTCGGCGCCCCGTACGACACGGTGATCGTGGACTTCGGCGCCAGGAGCGAGGCGTTCCTGCGCCTGAACCCCATGGGCAAGGTGCCTACCATCGTCCACCAGGGGCGCGTGGTGAGCGAGGCCGCGGCGATCTGCGCCTATCTGGCCGACGCGTTCCCCGAGGCCGGCCTGGCGCCGCAGCCGGAGGAGCGGGCCGACTACTATCGCTGGATGTTCTTCTCCGCCGGCCCGGTGGAATCGGCGGTGGTCAACCGCTCCCTCGGCTTCGAGCCCCCGGCCGAGCGCCGCGCCATGGTCGGCTACGGCGATTACGACCTGACCGTCGACACCCTGGAGAAGGCCGTCGCGGCCCATCCCTACATCGCCGGCGAGCGCTTCACCGCCGCCGACGTCTATGTGGGCAGCCAGGTGGGCTGGGGGGTGAACTTCGGCACGCTGCCCAGGCGTCCCGCGTTCGAGGCCTATCTGGCGCGGATCGACGGGCGTCCCGCGGCCGTGCGGGCCCGCCAGATCGACGACGAGCTGATCGCCAAGGCTTCGGCGAACGCCTGACCCGGGCGCCTGACCCCGGGGGCCTGACCCGCGGCCGGTTGCGTCGGCCCGGGTTGCGCCCGGCCGCAACCGCGGCCGGCCCGCGCCGTTACCTCCCCCTCAGCGGCCCGATGCCGGGCCCGGCGGTCGAGGGAGGCGGCGCTGATGCCCGATCAGACATCCGGTCCACCGCACGAGCGGGAAGCGTCCTCCTCTCCCCCGAAGGGCCGCTTCGGCCTTGGCGTCGCCGCCGGCGCCGGCGGCCTCCTCGCGGCCGGGGCGGTCGTCGGCCTCATCGTCGTCTACAGCGGCGGCTACGACGTCGCGGCGAGCGAGGAGCACTCCGCCATCGGCCGCTGGGCCCTGGACACCACCTTCCACAACTCGGTGCGCAACCGCGCCCGCGGCCTGGAGCCGCCGCAGATCACGCCGCAGATGCTCCAGTCGGGGGCCGGCGCCTACAAGGCGATGTGCCAGCACTGTCACGCCGGTCCCGGCGCCGAGCGTGAGCCCTGGGCGGCCGGCATGCGCCCCAGGCCTCCGCACCTGGCCGAGGCCGCCGCCCAATGGGAGGTCAAGGAGATCTACTGGATCGCCAAGCACGGCGTGAAGATGTCCGGCATGCCCGCCTTCGGCGCCACACACGACGACCGCGAGCTCTGGGGCCTGGCGGCCTTCGTCAAGCAGCTCCCGGGGATGGAGGCCGAGCGCTACGCCCGGGCCGGCGGGTCCGCCGCCCGCCACGGCCACGCCGAGCCCTAGGTCGGAGCAAGACGCATGCAGATGTCCTACTGGCGCTTCGCCGCGATGATCGCGACCTCGACCGTGGTCATGTACGGCCTGATGTACCTGAACACCTACCTGCTCGAGCACGTGCTCTTCAGCCAGACGCGGGTCTGGATGGCCGTCCTGATGGGCGCGACCATGGCCGTCGTCATGCTCGCCTTCATGCTCGGCATGTACAGGAACCGGCGGCTCAACATCGCGATCTTCGCCGGCGCCGCCGTCGTGTTCGCCGGATCCCTCTGGCTCGTGCGCAGCCAGGCCACGGTCGACGACGCCTCCTACATGAGGGCGATGATCCCGCACCACTCGATCGCCATCCTCACCAGCAGCCGCGCCCAGATCTCCGACCCGCGGGTCCGCAAGCTCGCCGACGAGATCATCGAGGCCCAGGAGCGGGAGATCGCCGAGATGAAGTACCTGGTGCGCGACCTGGAGGCGCGGGACTGATGCGGCCGGCCGCCCTCGCCCTCCTCCTTTCCGGCGCCGCCCTCGCCGGATGCGGCGACGGCCGCCCCGACGACAAGACCCGCGGGCTCGCAGCGCCGCCGGTCGCCGAGCTGGTTCCCGCCCCGGCGGCCCTGCAGGGCGCCGACGTGCCGACCCTTGACCCCCACACCATGGACGACGCCGAGCTCCGCCGGGTGATCGGCGCCGGCCCCCGCTGCGAGTTCCGCTACACCAGCAGCGGCAAGCCGGTGCTCGCCTTCGCCCCCGCGGGCGCAGGCGTGGTCAAGCTGAACGGCAAGCTCGTGGCGCTGCGGACAAGCCCGTCCGCCGGCGACGGCCCGCCGGTGCTGCAGGCCGGGGACGTGACCCTGAGGATCCGCCCGGACCGCCCCGTCCGCGTCGGCGACGCGCGTCGCACCCCGGCCGACATGACCTTCGACGTGCGCGCCGGCGAGGGGCTCACGGTGGGCTATCGCGGCTACTACGGTTGCCCCCGCGCCCCGGATCGCACCCCCGGCGCCGCAGAAGGCTGAGCTCGCGAATTTCGGGGCCGCCGGTCTTGCGGCTCGCTCCCGCCCCGCGGCCGGCCTATAGTCCGCGAATGCCGACCCATTCAGACATCGTCAAACGCTGGCGCGACCTTCGCACGATGCTGATCGAGCAGTTGGAGATGTTCGAGAGCGGCTCGCTGACGCTTCGGGCCGGCGGGGTGGACGTGTCGGCCGGGGCCGTCGCCGATCTCAAGCGCGAGATCCTCGAATTCGACGCGCTGATCGCCGAGGACGAAGCGCAGAATCCGGCGCCCTAGCGGGCCGCCCGCCGCCGCGCCACCCTCGCGCGGAGCCTCCCGACGTCACGCGCGGAGGGCCTCTGGCGCCTGCCGCAGGCGGGGGGGGCGCGAGTATTTCCGGGTCGTTGGCTTGCAATTCCCGGGATATACGCCAATATAGGACAATCAAATGTCGCTTAGGCTCGTTTGGCGCCGCCGGAAAATTCGTACTTTCGGCCCGCTCTGATTACCGACCCTCTCCGAAAATTTGATCTCAGCGCCTGCTTCTGGGCGTGAGAACTCGTGTCCGGAAAGGGACCATCATGCAAATTGGAACCGTGAAGTGGTTCAACGCCCAAAAGGGCTTTGGCTTCATCCAACCCGATGAGGGCGGCGCCGACGTCTTCGTGCACATCTCGGCCGTTGAGCGCGCCGGCCTGCCTTCGCTCCACGAAGGCCAGAAGCTCGGCTTCGAGCTGGAGCGCGACCAGCGCAGCGGCAAGACCTCGGCCGGCCAACTCCAGGCCGCCTGACGACTGCCGGGCGCGCCGCGGCCCCACGCTTAAGTCATGAACTTCAGATACCCGACCGACGCCGATGAACCGCTGAAGCGGCTCGTCACGCGTCTTCCGTCTGCGAGCCTCCACCAGTTGAGGCGCGCCTATCCAGCGCTGCGGTCCCAATCGCTCGACCACCTCGCCCTGAGGATCGAGCGGATCCGCCACAGCCAGCAACTCGCTTTCCAGGAATAGCCGCGGCGGCCCCGGCAGGAGTCATCATATGATCAAAGCTGAACTCAAGGCCGCCGAATACCGTGTGCGGGCGCTGCATGCGCTCGCATTGGCCGAGGACGCGACCCTGGACCGGGTCCGCGAACTGCAGCGTCACTCCGCCGCCACCTGGACCCAGATGGCCGAGGCCGAAGAAGCGCGGGCGCGCGACACGCGCCGCGCCGGGCCCAGCCAGGGCGACTGATTCCACCTGCAACGCGGTCGCGACGGGCGGCGGCGAGAGCCGTCGCCCGCGCCGGCCCATGAGGACTCAACATGGCCAAGGAAGACCCCGTCGAGCTCGACGGGACCATCACCGAACTCCTGCCTGAGGGCCGCTTTCGGGTGCGCCTTGAGAACGAGCACGAGATTCTCGCCTACACGGCGGGCAAGATGAAGAAGCACCGCATCCGCGCCATCGTCGGCGACCGGGTCACCGTCGAGATGACCCCCTACGACATGGAACGCGGCCGCATCACCTATCGCCACCGTTCCGAAGGCGCCCGCACCTCCGGCCCCCCGCGCCCGCAGAACCGGCGCCGCTGACCGGCCGGCCGCCGCAGCGTCAGCGCGTCCGCGCCCCTCCGGCCTCGGCGCGCCGCCAGGGCCAGCGGCCCTCGATCTCCGTCTCGAGGGAGAAGCTGAGAAAGGTCCGGATGACCACGATCAGGGCCAAGAGGCCCACGCTCTCGAAGGTCAGGGGCGCGGTGATGGTGCCGATGATGTCGGCCCCGACCAGCAGCTCCAGCCCGAGCAGGATTCCGCGGCCCAGGTTCGCCCGATAGGCCTCGTAGGCGGCTCGCCAGTCGCCGCTGCGCCGCGCCTGGCGCAGGAAGAACACGCTCGCCGCCACCGCGCCGACGACGATGATCCCCACTCCGGCGAACTCCAGTAGCTTCGCAAGCTGCTCGATGAATCCGTGCACCCGCTCGTACATGCGCCCTCCTGCCCCGCCGAGGCGCACGGCCGCGCGTCTATTGGGGGCTTGCGACGGACCAGCCTAGCGCCCGCCCGTCCCTGGAGAGCTGAACGTTTGACGGGTCGATGCGGATCAACCGGCGTCGCCTGGCCTGGCCGCGCGCCGGCGTGGCCGGCTAGTGTCCCTGATTGTCGCCCAGACTCTCGACCAGCCGTCCTGTGGCCTTGAGCTCGCCCATGATCCGCCGCCAGGTGGACGCTGCCGCAGAGCCGGCCTCGTCGGATGCGAAGCCCGGCTCGTCGAACACGGCCTGCAGGTCACTCAGCAGGTTGGGGTCGCGGGCGGACAGCAGCGCGATGAGCGTGTTCAGAAGCCGCTCGGTGGCCAGCGCCCGTTGCTCGAGGTCTTTGATGTCGGGAAGCGAGGTCATGATCGCCGATCTGGTGAGGGCGCGGCCAGCGCAGGGCTCTGGCCTGGCGTTTCTGTGACTGGCGCCCGGCGTCGGCGCAGGCCCGCCTGCGCGCACCGGCGTCCAGGCTCTAAGGCCGCCGGGCGCATCGTGGTTCCACCCTACTCCTTCCGACGCCCGGCCGCCTGCACGATCGGGTCGCTGCGGCTCACTCCCACTCGAGTGTTCAGCCTACCGTTAAGACGGCTCCCGGCGTGCCATTTTCGGCTTCAGATCCGAGCCGTGCACGCCGCGAAGTGTACCGGGTCTGGGATCTGGAAGAGGTGGAAGCGGGCTGGAACAGCGCCGCCAGGCTCATCTCGAGGGCCGGGCGAAAATCGCGCGCGGGCCGGACGTTCATCAGCGCAACACCCGCCCGGGGAACGCGCGCCGCGCGGACATCTAGTTGAATGGGATCGTTGAGCCACGATCCGCTCACTTGTTCGGAGCGACAGCCTCAACAGCCGACGATGGGGGCGTGCCCGCCCGGCGACTGGAAGCGCCAGACAGCCGCCACTCGCAGCGGGCCCAGCTCGCCCTAGGCGGCTCGAAGTGCTTCCTTGAATAGCTCAAAGGCCTTCGTCCCATGCCGATCGGGGAAATAGAGGTGATAGCCGGGGAACGGCTCGCACCACGGCTCCAGCAAGCGGGTAAGACGGCCATCGGCAATCGGGGACGCCACCAGATCCTCCAGGATGTAGAGGATGCCGAACCCCTCGACGGCGGCCGCCACCAGCAGGTCGCCGTCATTGAACACTGGTCCGCGTCCCGGCGCGACCGTCACCGCATGGCCGTCGCGCTCGAACGACCAGGCAGACAGGTCGCCATTGGCGCCGCGATAGGCGATACAGCGATGGCCAGCGAGGTCAGCGGGTTCAACCGGCGCAGGACGGTCGTTCAGATAGCTGGGAGCGGCCACGACTGCGACGCGAAGCTAAGGGCCGACTGGCACGGCGATCATGTCCTTCTCCAGTCGCTCGCCGAGCCGGATGCCGGCGTCATATCGGCCCGCCACGACATCGGTCATCGCATCTTCCACGCACACCTCCACCTCAACGCCGGGGTGAAGGCGCATGAAGTCCGGGAGCATCGGCCATAGCACCGTGTCGGCGGCATGCTTGCCTGCCGTGATCCGAACGGTCCCGATCGCTGCTCCGCTCGTCTGGGACAGCGCCTCGATCTCCTGGTCCAGCGCGGACAGCGCCGGCGACAGCGCGGCGAGCAGGCGTTCGCCGGCAGCCGTCGGGGCGACACTCCGTGTCGTGCGGGAGAGCAGGCGGAAACCGAGCTGGCCTTCCAGCCGCTTCATGGTCTGGCTCAACGCCGACTGCGTGACCCCAAGCCGCCTCGCGGCTCGCGTGAAGCTGCGGTCGGAGGCGATCGCGGCGAAGATGGCGAGGTCGCCGAGCTGGTCCGGACGCATTGATGAATCTCGCTACTGAGCCCCATTACTGATTAGGCCATTATCTCGATCAATTAGCATTGCTACCTAGTCGGTGACAGTGCAACGCGCGAGGAACTGGCGATGGGCTGAACACGAAGCTGATCACGGAGCCGCTGCGGCCAGAGAGGCGCCGGTGAGCGATCACTTCTCCCCGGAGCCCTTCGCCGCGCGGCGCATGGCCGAGACAGGTGAGATCACTCGGCTCGTGCTGTTCCTGAGTTCCGACGGGTCGGCCTTCATCACCGGTTCCGACTACGTGATCGGCGGGGGTGCTGCCCGGTCCCGTGCCGCCCGACGGTCAGTAAGCGCGTTCTCGAAGGAAAAGAGGAGCAGACGATGGGCAAGGTCTGGTTGGTGACGGGCGCAAGCCGCGGACTTGGACGTGAGATCGCGCGCGCTGCGCTCGACGCGGGCGAAACCGTGGTCGCAACGGCGCGATCCGGCGACGCGGTGCTCGAGGCCTTCGGAAGCGACAACGATCGCTTGCACGCCCTCGCGCTCGATATCGTCGATGGCGATGCGGCGAAATCGGTCGCGGCGGAGGTCGCTGCGCGGTTCGGTCGGATCGACGTGCTGGTCAACAATGCCGGCTATGCCGAACTGGGCTTCTTCGAGACCTTCACCGACGCCGAGGTGCGGCGCCAGTTCGCGGTCAACCTGTTCGGCACGATGAACGTCGCGCGCGCGGTCGCCCCCCACATGCGATTGCGTCGCTCAGGCCTCATCGTGACCATCTCTTCGGTGAGCGGGCTGGTCTCCAACGCGGGAGGGGCGGTCTACTCGGCCTCCAAATTCGCGGTCGAGGGATGGATGGAGGGCTTCGCACAGGAGCTGGCGCCGTTCGGCATCCGCTCGCTCCTGGTCGAGTCGGGGATGCTGCGCACCGAGTTCATGGACAGGAAGTCGGCGAGCTTCGGCAGCATCGACGTTCCGGACTATGCCGAGGCGGTCGCGCAGTTCCGCGCCTTCGTGGACGGGGCCAACGGCAATCAGCCGGGCGACCCGACGCTGCTCGCCGCGCGGATCGTAGCGCTTGCTTCACAGGACGAGACGCCGTCGCGGTTCGTGTTCGGCGATGACGTCCGACAGTGGGCCAACGCGAAGGTCGACCAGTTGCGGCAGGAGATCGCCCAGTCCGCGGATCGCGCCTGACGCTCCCTCGCCAAGGGGGCTCGCTAACACTCACCTTGAACAGGATTTCGACATGGCGACGAACGAAGAAATCATCAGAGAGCTCTACGCGCTGGCCGAAGGCGATCGCCGCGACGCCGAGAAGTTCGCTTCCCTGTTCCACGAGGGCGGCTACTTTCAGGACGAGTCCTCGGGCGTTCGGTTGCACGGTCGGGACGTCGGCCAGCTGATTGAGGCTGTCTCGGGCGCCTTCCCCGACATGCACCGCGAGCTGCTGTGGATCTATACGACGGGCGAGGCGGTGATCGTCGAGCTCAGACTGCAAGGCACGCACTCGGGCGACTTCCACACCGGTGAAGGCGTGTTGCCCGCCACCGGCCGCACGTTCGATGTGCCTTGCTGCGACGTGTTCCGGCTCAGGAGCGGCAAGGTCGAGGCCTTTCACTGCTACAACCAGCTTTCGGTCTGGCTGAAGCAGCTTGGCGCGCTCGACAATCTCGGCGCCGCCGTCAAGCGCTGAGCAAAGGCCAATGCGCGCCGGCCCGGCGCGCTTTCGCGTCCCAGCAAGAAATGGAGGAACTCCATGCCCGTGCAGAAGTTTGCCGTCGCCGACGCCCCTTTCGAGCGCTTGGATGAGCAGGACGCGCTGATCGAGACCGCCAACCTTGTGGATCAGCGTCACGGCGGACCAGTTACGGTCGGATTCGGCCGCTATGGCCCGGGAGCGGTCTTGGAAGAGGTCATCGCCGTTTACGACACGATGATTGTGCTCGAGGGGAAGGTCTCCGTCACGAGCGACGTCGGAACAGTGACTGCTGAGCCCGGAGACATTGTCTACATGCCCGAAGGCGAACGGGTCATTATTCGTGCATCGAAAGACGGAGCGTTGACCGCCTACGTGACCTATCCTCATTGGGAAGAAGCACGGGCCTGATTTTCCACCGGCCAACGACCCCGCCTCGCCAGTCGCCGCCAACAGCACGCTCCGCCTCTATTGGCCTTTGGCAAATGATCGCGGGCGCCGCATACCGGGGCGTCAGCTTTACCCAGCTCTCAGGTCGAAAGCCGACAGACAGCAGACGGCCGCCCCTTAGCAGATGCTCTTTATCGAACGAAAACGCCGGGCGACCACCCGCCGACTTCTACGGCTGGGCACGCTACAGCCCCAAGCAGCGAAGAGCTTACTTAGCAGGTGAGCCGGCCCAAGATTCAGATCGACGGGTGGATTTGAGACCGGACAGAGGTGACAATCGATCAGGCGCGTACAGTTCAAAACTACGCTGTCGCCGCCGTTTGCCCTCTACTCCCACTCGATCGTGCCGGGGGGCTTGGAGGTGACGTCGTAGACCACCCGGTTCACGCCCTTGACCTCGTTGATGATCCGGGTGGCGCAGCGGCCCAGGACCTCCCAGGGGAACTCGAAGAAGTCGGCGGTCATGCCGTCGGTGGAGGTCACCGCGCGCAGGGCCAGCACGTCCTCGTAGGTGCGTGCATCGCCCATCACTCCCACGGTCTTCACCGGCAGCAGCACCGCAAAGGCCTGCCAGATCGAATCGTAGAGCCCGGCCTTGCGGATCTCCTCCAGGTAGATGGCGTCGGCCTTCTGCAGCACGGCGACCTTCTCGGGGGTGATCTCGCCGGGAATGCGGATCGCCAGGCCCGGTCCGGGGAACGGGTGGCGGCCGACGAAGGCCGGCGGCAGGCCGAGCTCGACGCCCAGGGCCCGCACCTCGTCCTTGAACAGCTCGCGCAGCGGCTCCACCAGCTTCAGCTTCATGTAGTCCGGCAGCCCGCCCACATTGTGGTGGCTCTTGATCACCGCCGAGGGCCCGCCCCGCGCCGACACGCTCTCGATCACGTCGGGATAGAGCGTGCCCTGGGCCAGGAAGGTCGCGCCCTCGATCTTGGCGCTCTCCCGGTCGAAGACGTCGATGAACAGCTTGCCGATCGTCTTGCGCTTGGTCTCCGGATCGGTGACGCCCGCCAGCGCCCCCAGGAATTCCTTCGATGCGTCAACGTGTACGAGCGGAATATTGTAGTGGTCGCGGAACATGGTCACGACCTGCTCGGCCTCGTTCAGGCGCAGAAGGCCGGTGTCGACGAACACGCAGGTGAGCTGGTCGCCGATCGCCTCGTGGATCAGGACCGCCGCCACCGAGGAGTCCACCCCGCCGGAAAGGCCGCAGATCACCTTCTCCTGGCCCACCTGCTCGCGGATCCTGGCCACCATCTCCTGGCGGAACGAGGCCATGGTCCAGTCGCCCTTCAGCCCGGCGATGCGGTGGGTGAAGTTGCGCAGCATCAGCGCCCCGCGGGGGGTGTGCGCCACCTCCGGGTGGAACTGGATGCCGTAGAAGCGCCGGCCCTCGTCGGCGATCACCGCGAAGGGCGAGCCCTCGCTGGAGGCCACCACCTCGAAGCCCAGCGGGATGGCGGTGATCTTGTCGCCGTGGCTCATCCACACGGTCTCGCGCGCGCCCACCTCGCCCAGGCCGGCCAGCAGCGGGCTCTCGCGCTCGATCAGGATCTCGGCCCGGCCGAACTCGCGATGGTGGCCGCCTTCCACACGGCCGCCCAGTTCGGCGCACATGGTCATTTCGCCGTAGCAGATGCCCAGCACCGGCACGCCCAGCTCGAAGACCTTGTGGGTCACCGCCGGGCTCTCGTCCTCGTGCACGCTGGCCGGCCCGCCGGACAGGATCACCGCCTTGGGCGCGAACGCCTCCAGCATGCCCTCGACCTTGTCGTAGGGGTGGATTTCGCAATAGACGCCGCTCTCGCGCAGCCGGCGCGCGATCAGTTGAGTCACCTGGCTGCCGAAGTCGACGATCAGCACGCGTTCGTGGGCGGGTTCGGTCATGGGCGGCGGTTCCGGGTGCGAGTGGGGGTCATGAGGTCTTCTCCAGCACGGCGACAAAGAAGCCGTCCGTGCCGGCGGACAAGGGGCTCAGGCGCAGAAGGCCCTCGGGCGTCAGGCGGTCGGCCAGCTCGGCGGGCGCCGGCGCCGGCCGCACCGCAAACCCGGGCCGCCGCGCCAGGAAGGCGGCCACCCGGTCCTCGTCCTCCTCGGGCAGGATCGAGCAGGTGACGTAGATGATCCGTCCGCCGGGTTTGACGAAGCCCGCGCCGGCGTCCAGCACCGCGTCCTGGTCGGCCGTGCGCCGCGCCAGGGCCTCCGGCGTCAGCCGCCACTTGGTGTCCGGATGGCGCCGCCACGAGCCTGAGCCGGTGCAGGGCGCGTCGATGAACACCACGTCCATGCGCGCCTCCAGCCCCTTGAGCGGATCGGGATTCACCGGCGAACGGACCTGCAGGTTGCGCACCCCCGCGCGGTCGCCGCGGCGGATGGTGTCGGCCAGGCGGCGGGCGTCCGAATCATAGGCGTAGATCTGGCCGGTGTTGGCCATCGCGGCCGCCAGCGCCAGGGTCTTGCCGCCGCCGCCGGCGCACAGGTCCAGGACCTGCTTGCCGCGGACGTCTCCGGCCGCCGCCGCCGCGATCTGGCTGCCCAGGTCCTGCACCTCGAACCAGCCCTTGGAGAAGGCCGGGATGGTCTCCACCGCCCCGCCCCGGGCCGTGGGGTCGGGCGCGTCCATGCGGACCGCCGTCGCCAGCACGCCCGCCGGGCGCGCGTGCAGCGGGGCCAGCGCCTTCAGCGCCCGCTCCGGGTCGGTCTTCAGCGTGTTGACCCGCAGGTCCACCGGCGCCCGTTCGGCCAGGGCCGCCAGGGCTTCGGCCCGGGCGTCGCCGAACACCCGCTGCAGCGAGGCGTCCAGCCAGTCCGGATAGTCGCCGCGCACCGGCGCCGGCGCCTCGTCCAGCGGCCGCGGCGCCTGCAGGGCCGCGCGCTCGGCCTCGGTCAGCGCGCCCGGTCCGTGCGGCGCCTCGGCGGCGGTATCGGCGATGCGCTCCAGCGGCCAGCCCCACAGGACGCGCAGCGCCGCGAGCGCCGCGGCGCGGGGGCTCTCATCACCCATCCGCCAGCCCAGGGACCGGCGTCGGCGCAGCACGTCCAGCACCAGGCCCGAAACCCAGGCCCGGTCCTTGGCGCCCGCGTAGCGCGCCCCCTCTCCCCAGGCCTTCAGCGCCAGCCGCACGGGCCGGTGGCGCAGTTCGACGTCGGACAGAACCTCGATGGCCGCCGCGAGGCGTCCGCCGTCACGCAAGGGCCGACCTCATAGGAAGATCGCCGCAATGACCATCAGGACGCCGACCAGCGACACGCCCCAGACGAGCGAGCGCAGGGCGGGGACGCCGGCCGCATAGAGCGGCACGTAGAGCGCCCGGGCAGCCACGTAGAGCCCCGCCCCCCACAGGGTCAGGGTCCCGAGCTTGGCGGCCAGATAGGCGACGATCACCGCCGCCGCGAACAGCGGGAAGGTCTCCATGAAGTTGGCGAACGCCCGCTCCAGCCGCGCCGGCACGCCGCTCAGCGGCCGCGCCTCGTCCCGGGGCCCCATGCCCCAGGAGAGGTCGCCCCGCTGGCGGGTGCCCGCCACCGTCGCCCAGAGCAACTGGACGAGGCCGATGACCACCGCGGCGGCCAGGAGCTGCAGTTCGGGCGCGGTCCTCATCGGCTAGACCGGGCTCGTGTAGTTGGGCGCCTCGCGCACCATCATCACGTCGTGGACATGGCTTTCGCGCAGGCCCGCGCCGGTGATGCGGATGAACCGGGCGTTGCGGCGCAGGTCCTCCAGGGTGGCCGAGCCGGTGTAGCCCATGGCCGCCCGCAGCCCCCCGACCATCTGGTGCAGGATGGCGCTGATCGGCCCCTTGTAGGCGACCTGCCCTTCGATCCCTTCGGGCACCAGCTTCAGCGCGTCCGACACCTCCTTCTGGAAGTAGCGGTCGGCCGAGCCGCGGGACATCGCCGACAGCGAGCCCATGCCGCGGTAAGCCTTGTAGGAGCGGCCCTGGTAGAGGAACACCTCGCCCGGCGCCTCGTCGGTGCCTGCGAAGGCCGAGCCCATCATCGCCACCTGGGCGCCCATCGCCAGGGCCTTGGCCAGGTCCCCGGAGTACTTGATCCCGCCGTCGGCGATCACCGGCACGTCGGTGCCCGCCGCGGCCCGCGTCGCGTCGGCGATGGCGGTGAGCTGGGGCACGCCCACCCCGGCCACGATCCGCGTGGTGCAGATGGAGCCGGGGCCGATGCCGACCTTCACCGCGTCCGCCCCCGCGTCGATCAGGGCCCGGGCGCCGTCATAGGTGGCGACGTTGCCCGCCACGATCTGCACCCGGTTGGTCTCGCGCTTCAGCCGGCCCACGGCGCGGGCGACGTCGGCGTTGTGGCCGTGGGCGGTGTCGATCACCACCACGTCCACCCCGGCGTCCACCAGGGCCATCGACCGCTCGAAGCCGGCGTCCCCCACCGTCGAGGCCGCCCCGACCAGCAGCCGGCCCTGGACGTCCTTGGCCGCCAGCGGGTGGGCCTGGGCCTTCTCCATGTCCTTCACGGTGATCAGGCCGACGGCGCGGTACTCGTCGTCCACCACGATCAGCCGCTCGATCTTCTTCTGCCGCAGGAGCTGGCGCGCCTCGGCCTGGCTGACGCCTTCGCGCACGGTGACCAGGTTGTCCTTGGTCATCAGCGCCTTGGCCGGGGTGTCGTCGCCGTTCTCGAAGCGCATGTCGCGGTTGGTCAGGATGCCGACCAGCCGCCCCGTCTGCGGCTCGACCACCGGGAATCCGGAGATCTTGCGCCGGGCCTTGATCTCGCGGACCTCGCGCAGGGTCGTGTCCGGATGGATGGTCATCGGATTGATGACCATGCCGCTCTCGTAGCGCTTGACCTCGCGCACCTGGTCGGCCTGCTCCTCGACGGTGAGGTTGCGGTGCAGGATGCCCATGCCCCCGGCCTGGGCCATGGCGATCGCCAGCCGGCTTTCTGTGACCGTGTCCATGGCTGCGGACACGATCGGTATGTTCAGACTGATTTCGCGCGTGAACCGTGTGGTCGTATCGACCTGGGTGGGCATCACGTCGGATGCGCCGGGTTCGAGCAAAACATCGTCGAAGGTGAGCCCTTCGCGAATCTCCATGAGACTCTCCGTTTTGCGGGGCGGGTATCTTCGCAAAGCGCCCCGGAGTCAATTCGTGGCGCTGAGATAATCGTTGCGGACGACGATCGCATGCGCCGCCTCGCCACGGCGGCGGTTTTTGATAGAAGCGGCGCACGCACCCGACCGGAGGATCGGCCGACGTGGCCTCAAGTCTCGCTGTCTACCTTCCCGCCGGAACCTTCGCCGTCGAACGCAACCCGTTCGGCCGCACCATCGCCAACCGCGAGCTCTACCGCGCCCTGGTCCGCCACGGCGGCTACGACCCGCTGACCTTCGTCACGCAGGAGGCCGCCGACCTGGCGGCCCTGCAGGCCGGCCTGCGGCTCGAGGGCGCCCTGCCCGCCTCGGTCCGCGTCGCCCGCCGCGGCTCCGAAGCCGCCGTGCGCGCGGCCTCCGCCGGCGCCCTGCTGCGCGGGGATCCGGATCTCTACGATCTGGCCTTTGAGCGCCGCCGCTCCCGGGGCGACGAGGCCTACAGCCTGGTCGGCTTCATCCACACCCTGGCGCCCCCCGCCATCCGCCAGCGCATGGCCACGGCGGCGATCGCCCCGACCCGCCCCTGGGACGCCCAGATCTGCACCTCCCCTTCCGTCCAGGCGGGCATGAGCGCCATGTACGACGCCTGGGACGCCTATCTGGCCGACCGCTTCGAGGGGAAGCCGGGCCCACGGCCGATGCTGCCGGTCATTCCGCTCGGGGTCGACCAGCCGCATTTCGCCAGCCTCGCCGACCGGCCCGCCGCCCGCGCCGCCCTGCGCGCCGAGCTGGGCCTGGGGGAGGACGACGTCCTGGTGCTCTGGGTGGGGCGCCTGTCGTTCTTCGAGAAGGCCTATCCCCAGCCGATGTTCCGCGCCATCGAGGAGGCCGCCCGGGCCACCGGCGCGCGGGTGCATTTCGCCATGGCCGGCTGGTTCCCCAACGGCGATCAGGACGAGCGCCGCTATCGGGGGGCGGCCGAGGCCTACGCCCCTTCCGTCGCCGTCAGCTTCCAGGACGGCAACGACCGCGCCCGCGTGGCCGACCTGTGGGCCGGCGCCGACGTCTTCGTATCCCTGGTCGACAACATCCAGGAGACCTTCGGCCTGACCCCGGTCGAGGCCATGGCCGCCGGCCTGCCCGTCGTGGTCAGCGACTGGGACGGCTATCGCTTCACCGTGCGCGACGGCGAGACCGGTTTCCTGATCCCCACCCTCGGCGGCCCCGTCGACGGTTCCGGCCAGGCGCTAGCCTGGGCGCACCAGATGCTGGTGGAGACCTACCAGTCCTATGTCGGCACCGTCGCTCAACACACCGCCGTGGACGTCGGTCGCGCGGCCCAGGCCCTGGCCGAGCTGATCCGCTCGCCCGAGCTTCGCCGCCGCATGGGCGCGGCCGCCCGGGCGCACGCCGCGGCGACCTTCGACTGGCCGGTGGTGATCGGCCAGGTGCGCGATCTCCTGGGCGAACTGGCCGCCATGCGCGCGGCCGCTGCGCCGGAACCGCGGCGTCGGGCGCTCAATCCCTTCGTGGTCGATCCCTTCCGCGACTTCGCCGGCTTCCCGAACGCCACCCTCACCCGCCAGACGCGCCTGCGGGTGCGCCCCGGCGCCGGGCTCGAGGACCTCGTCCGCGCCGGCAACGTCGAGCTCGACCGCGTCGCCTCCCACCGGCGCGCGCCCCTGCCGCGGGCGGTCCATGCCTTCGGCGCGATCCAGGCCGCCGGCTCCCTCACCGTCGGCGAGGTGCTCGCGCGCTTCCCCGAGGAGCCGCCCGGGCCCCTTCAGCTCACCCTGATATGGATGTGCAAGCTGGGCGTGCTGGCGTGGGAGGCCTGAGCCTCAGCGCCCCTTGAAGCCGGTGGCCACCAGGTAGACCTCCGAGGAGTCCGCCCGGCTGGCCTTGGGCTTCACGTTGCGCACGTCGGCGAAGCGCTGCTTCAGCCGTGCGATCACCTCGCTGGTCTCCCCGCCCTGGAAGGCCTTGGCCACGAACGCGCCGCCCGGCTTCAGCACCTCGACGGCGAAGTCGGCCGCGGCCTCGATCAGGCCGACGATCCTCAGGTGGTCGGTCTGCTTGTGGCCCACGGTGTTGGGCGCCATGTCCGAGAGCACCACGTCCGGCGGCCCGCCGAGCAGCTCGATCAGCCGCGGCCCGCACGCCGGATCGGTGAAGTCCATCTCCAGGATCTGCGCCGGCGGCAGCGGCTCCACCGGCAGCAGGTCCACGCCGGCGATCGCCGTCACGCCCCGCTCGATGGCCACCTGGGTCCAGCCGCCGGGGGCCAGCCCCAGGTCGACGACCCGGGCGCCGGGCCTCAACAGCCTGAACTTGTCGTCGATCTCCGCCAGCTTGTAGGCGGCGCGCGAGCGGTAGCCGTGGGCCCGCGCCCGGGCGGCGAAGGGATCGTTGATCTGCCGCTCCAGCCAGGCCTGGGAGGACGGCGTGCGCAGCTTGGCCGTCTTCAGCCGCGCCGGCTTGCCGCGGCCCTCCTCGGCCCCGCCCGTGGGCGGGCGCACCATGCGCTTGCGCGGCGGCTCGCTCATGCCGCCGCCGCCCGCCGCGGCCCGCGCCGGCGCCGGCGACGCCGCCGCCCGCCCCGTTCGGACATCATCGACATCAGGATGCCCTCCCGCAGCCCGCGGTCGGCCACCCGCACGCGCGAACAGGGCCACAGCTCCTGCACCGCCTGCAGGATCGCCGCCCCGGCCAGCACCAGGTCGGCGCGGTCGGGGCCGATGCACGGCTGCTCCGCCCGCTCCCGGGCCGACAGGGCCAGGAGCCGGCCGGCCGCCGCGTCGCACTCCTGGCGGCTCATCCAGATCCCGTCCACCCGCGCCCGGTCGTAGCGGCGCAGGCCCAGGTGCATCCCCGCCAGGCTGGTGATCGCGCCCGAAGTGCCGATCAGGTGCGCGCGGTCGGCCTCGAACAGCTCGCGCATGGGATCGGCGCGGCGGAACGCGGCGATCTCAGCCTTCACCGTCTCCACCATCTGGCGGAACCAGCCCTCGGTGGCGACCTCGCCCTCGGGGAACCGCTCGGCCAGCGTCACCACCCCGATCGGCACCGACAGCCAGGCGCGGATCGGCAGCTGGCCCGGCGCCAGGCGTCCCGGATCGCCGTCGAACCCCTCGTCCGACAGGTCCACCCAGGAGAGTTCGGTCGAACCGCCGCCCACGTCCACCACCAGCGCCGCCGCGGCGCTGCGGTCCAGGAGGTTCAGGCAGCCGGCGACGGAGAGCTGGGCTTCCTCCCTCGGGGTGATGATCTGCAGCTTCAGCCCGGTCTCCTCGGCCACCCGGTCGACGAAGGCCTGGCCGTTGTCGGCCATGCGGCAGGCCTGGGTGGCGATCGCCTTCAAGCGCACCACCCGCCGGCGGCGGACCTTCTCGGCGCTGACCTTCAGGGCCGCCAGCGCCCGGTCCATGGCCGCCTCGGACAGCCGCCCGCTCTGGCTCAGCCCCTCGCCCAGGCGGACGATCCGCGAATAGGCCTCGACGACGCGAAAGCCCGAGCCTGCGGGCGAGGCGATCAGCAGGCGGCAATTGTTGGTGCCCAGGTCGAGCGCGCCATAACATGGCTGCTCGCTGGCAGACTTCCCCCGGCTTCGCACTTGGGCGCCGGGCGCGCTCGGCGCCTCTGACATGGACCGCACCTGTCCTTCGCAGGCGCGCCCAGCCGGTGCGCCTCACTTCAGGCGGGACTTTAACAAGACCGCTCGCCTGCCGAAAGGCGCTCCCTTGTCGCCCGTCACATGATTGATACGTTCACCTCTCGGTCAGGAGACAGGGTTTAGATTCCCTCACCATGGATACTCGACTCGCCAAGTTCCGAATTGGCCAGGTGGTGAAGCATCGGATCTTCCCGTTCCGCGGCGTGATCTTCGACGTCGACCCCACCTTCAACAACTCCGAGGAATGGTGGCTTTCCATTCCCGAGCACATCCGGCCGAGCAAGGACCAGCCGTTCTACCACCTGCTGGCGGAGAACGAGGAAAACGCCTACGTGGCCTACGTCTCCGAACAGAACCTGCTGCCCGACGACACGGGCCAGCCGGTGGGCCATCCGCAGGCGTCGCTGATCTTCGAATCGTTCCGGGAAGGCCAATACACCCTGCGCCCGCGGATCACGCACTAGGGGCGCAGGCGCGGCGCGCACGGTTCTGCCGTCGCCGCGACGAATCGCGCACGTCCATTCCGCGCCCCGGCGATTGCGCGGCCGACTGCGAACTGACTTTCCGCCATTCAAGGTCCATCGTTCCCCCATGGGCGCAGACGGACACCCCGACATCCCGCCGCCCGGGGCGCGGGCGGACTGGACCATCGACCAGGACTGGAGCGGCTACGGCGCCGAGGAGCACCAGGTCTGGGTCACCCTCTATGAGCGCCAGGCCGCGCTCCTGCCGGGCCGTGCGTGCGACCCCTTCCTGCGGGGGCTCGAGGCCCTGGACCTGCACGACGCCGGCATCCCCGACTTCGCCCGTCTCAATGGCGAGCTGCGGCGGCTGACCGGCTGGACGGTGGTGGCGGTTCCCGGCCTCGTCCCCGACGCGGTCTTCTTCGAGCACCTGGCCAACCGCCGTTTCCCCGCCGGACGCTTCATCCGTCGCGCCGACCAGCTCGACTACCTGCAGGAGCCGGACGTATTCCACGACGTGTTCGGCCACGTGCCGATGCTGACCGACCCGGTGTTCGCCGACTACATGCAGGCCTACGGCCGCGGCGGCCTGCGCGCCCTGGGCCTTGGCCGGCTGCACAACCTCGCCCGGCTCTACTGGTACACGGTCGAGTTCGGCCTGATCGAGGCGGATCAGGGCTTGCGGATCTTCGGCGCGGGCATCGTCTCCTCGCGGGCCGAATCGATCTTCGCCCTGGACGATCCCTCCCCCAACCGGCTCGGCTTCGACCTGGAGCGGGTGATGCGCACGCCCTACCGGATCGACGACTTCCAGCAGACCTATTTCGTCGTGCCGTCCCTGCAGGCGCTGCTCGACGCGACCCTTCAGGACTTCGACCCGATCTACGCGCGCCTGGCCCGGGCCGCCGACCTCGGCGTCGCCGAGATCCTGCCCGAGGACCGCGTCTACAGCCGCGGAACCCAGGCCTACGCCGCAAGCCGCGCCTAGTAGTCCTTGCGCCAGCGGATCGAGAGCTTGGCGTCCCCCTGTCCGCCCAGCCGCGAGACGATCGACAGGTTGTCGCGCACCCGCCACTCCACCTGGGCCGAGGCGCCGTCGCGCCCGCCCCCCGTCAGCTCCAGATAGACGTCGTCGGTCAGGTACTTGCCGCCGGAGACCGAAACGGCGCTTTCGCCGCCGCCGCCGAGGGCCAGCCGGTCGAGGCCGGCGAAGTTGCGCAGGCCGCCGATCACGTCGAACCCGCCGCCGCCCGCCAGGGCCGACAGCGCCGAGGCCAGTTGCGCGGCCTCCAGCGGCGAGAGCTGCGAGGCCGAGGCGCCGAACAGCACCTGCGAGAGCACCTCGTCGTTGGGCAGTTGCGGGGTGGAGGTCAGCGTGATCTCCGGCTTGGCCGCCGTGCCCTGCACCCGCACCACCGCCACCAGCGAGGTGTCCGAGCGCGTGGCCGTCAGGTCCAGGCGGATGTCCTTGGCCGAGGTCGCCAGATAGACCACCCCGCGCGGGTCGAACTCGAACCGCTTGCCGGCGAACTCATAGTCGCCCCGCACCACCCGCGCCTCGCCCACCAGCACCGGGCGGGAGGTCGTGCCCCGCACGTGGGCGTCGAGGGACAGCTCCAGGTCCAGTCCGCGGCCGCGCAGGAACACCCGCCGCGGCGCCTTCAGCGACACGTCCAGGGCGATCCCCGGCCCTGAGCGCACCGGCGGGTCCAGGCTCGTCTCAAGGTCCACCGGCTTGTTGCGCTCGACCACCTCCATCACCACCACTCCCGAGGGCGTCGGCGGCTCGGCGGCGATCTCGGCCTCGTTGATCTGCAGCTCGCCGGAGATCCTCATCTTGCCGTCGGCGGCGCGTTCGATGGTCACCGGCCCGGAGGCCGAAGCCGTGGCCGTGTCGTTGTCGATCACCCGGAAGTCGCGCAGGTTCAGGCGGAAGCTGCTGGCGCCCTCGCGCAGCAGGCTGATGCGCCCCCCGCCGGTCAGCCCGCCGCCGTGGCCGTCGGCCGCGCTGGCCTCGGTGACGTTGACGGCGTTGTCCGCGAAGTCCGCCCTCAGGGTCAGGTCCCGCAGGGCCAGCCCCGTGGCCCCGTCGGTGAAGCGTCCGCCGTCGACCATCGCCTGGCCCACCGCCCGCGGGTCGGCCAGGGTCCCGCCGACCGTGCCGCTGGCCCGCACATGGCCCGACAGGGTCCGCTCCCCGCCGACCAGAAGGTCCCACAGCGGGCGCACGTCGCCGTCGGCCGAGAACGAGCCGCGGATCGGCTTGGTGCGGTCCAGGGCCACGCGGAACGGCGCGGCCGAGGCCTCGGCGGGCAGCACGAAGTCGGCCTTTGAGGTCAGGCCCTGGGCGTTCGATCCGGTGGCGGCGAGCGTCAGCGTGTCGCCGCTCAGCCGCGCCTGCAGGGTCGCGTCCAGCCCGGTCGAGGCGTCCGCGCCGCGCCCCCGCGCCCCGCTCAGCCGCGCCTGCAGCGTGCCGCTCAGCGCCTCGCCCCGGCCCTCGAGCTCCAGGCTGGCGTTCAGCGCCCCGCCCAGGTCCTCGTTCAGCAGGCCAAGGTCGAGGTCCGCGGCGGTCACGCTCACGTCGGCGCTGCCGTCCAGCAGCCGAAGGTCGGCGTCCAGCCGCCCGCCGCGGGCGGCCACGAGCTGGATCTGGGCGGTGCGCTCGCCCTCCGGACCGAAGCGCACCCTGGCCGGCTCGGCCGTGCGCAGCTCCCGGCGGCCCAGCTTGCCGCTCCCGTCGAAGGTGATCTCCCGCGCGCCCTCCCCGTCGGAATAGACGCCTCTCCCGCTCAGGCTCCAGTCGCCGGTGCGCGCGGCCGCGCCCGCGGCGGCGATCGTATAGGGCAGCCGCGCCAGCGGTCCCTCCGCGTCGAGCCGCGCATCGCCGATCGCCAGGCGCCGGCCGGGCAGGACCGCGTTCTGCGCCACCAGCTTAAGGTCGGCCCGCGGCCCCGCCGGGGCGTCGACGATGCGCACGTCCCCAACGATCCGCCCGCCTTCCAGGAACGCCCCCTCGCCCACCGCCAGGTCCAGGTCCGCCGCCGAGGGCGTCCTGCGCCGCAGGGACACCGAGCCGGAGGCCTCCACGCCGCCGGCGTCCACGTTCAGGTTCGTCAGGTCCACGCCGCCTTGCGGAAAGCGGAAGTCGGTGCGGGCCACCGCCGCGCCGTAGACGCTGTCGGCCTCCAGCGCCGCGGAGCCGCTGGAGCCGTCCTCGCCCCGGGCGAACACCAGCACCAGGTGCGCGTCCTGCAGCGGCAGCCGCGGCAGATCGATCTGGTCGAAGTCGGAGACCAGTTCGAGTCGGGGCGCCGAGAGCTGTCCGCCCAGGGTTCCGTCCCCCCGCGCCTTGCCGGAGATCTCCACCGGCCCGGCGTGCAGCGGCCCCTGGGCGCTCCAGTCCAGGGTGAAGGCCAAGGCGCCGTCCTCGGCCATGGTCCCCTGCGTCTGCGCCTCCAGGTTGGCGCCCACCAGCCGCGCGCGCTCCACGCTCAGGCGCCGCCCGTCCAGGCCCGCCCGCGCCGTCAGGGTCGGCGACGGGCCGATCAGCCGGTCCAGTTCGGCGATCCCCAGCGCCAGCGACTGTCCCTCGGCGTCGAGGGTGAAGGCCCAGGGGCTGTTGGCCCGCGACTGGTCCGCCGACCAGCGGGCTTCAAGCCCGCCCGAGGCGCCGGGCCGGGCGGCCTCCAGGTTCGACAGCCGCGCCGAGCCGCGGAAGGTGAGCGCGCCCAGCAGGGTGCGCCCGCCGCTCGCCTGCACCTGCAGCCCGGAGCCGACGGCGGTCAGCTCCCGCAGCAGCAGCCGCCCGTTCGGCATCCGCCTCGCCTCCAGCGTCGCCTTCGGCGCCGCGCCCAGCAGGGCCGCCAGATAGCCGGCGCCCTCGCCGCCGGCGCCGGTCAGGCTCGCCTTGACGCTCAGCTCCTTGCCCTCGCGGCCGATGGCGATCGGCCCGGACACCCGGCGCAGCTCATAGCCGCCGACGGCCACCTGGCCCACGTCCGCCTGGCCCTCGAACCTGAGGTCGTCGGTCTCCCCGCGCAGCACCCCGTCCACGTTCGCCGCGCCCAGTCCCTTGACCCCGGTCAGGCGCGACAGGTCGTCCACGTCGATCCTCACCGCCACGCCGGCCGGCCCCGTACGGCGCTCGCCGATGTCCCCCTGCCCCCGGGCGACGGCGGTCACGTTCTCCGAGGTGACCCGCGCGTCCAGGGCGAAGAGCTCGCCCGGGGTTCGCCGGCCGTAGATCATGAAGCTGACCTCGTCGCCCAGGCGGTCGGCCAGCGGCCGGGTGAGCTCCGAGGCGGTGAGCGACAGCCGCCCGTCCGCCTGGCCGCCCTGCTCGCTCCAGGCGCCGGAGGCCTTCAGGGGGGTGGCTTCCCCGGAGGTGGCGCTCGCCGTGAACTTGCCCGACGACATCCGCCCGTTGGCGTGCACGCTCATCGCGAACCGGCGGTCCGCCGGCAGGCCGAGCGCTCCGGCCAGGGCCCCGCCGCGGGCCTCGCTCGCCTCCAGGTCGATCAGCAGCGGGCGCTTGGAGCCGATGTCGAAGCGCGCCTCCAGCCGGTCGCCGGCGTGCAGCAGGCTGCGCGCCGTCACGCGCCCGCTCTGGCCCCCTGAGTTGCGCCGCAGGGTCAGGGCGGCGGCCACGTCGTAGACGCCGCGCTCGTAGCTGAAGGCCGGCAGCATCTCCAGCCGGGTCCGCAGGTCGCCGATATGGATGGAGACCGGCATCCCGCCCGAGGGCGTCTTCTGGCCCAGCACCGGGCGGCGCAGCACCCGCACCTGGCGGGCGGTCAGGAGGTCTATCGCCACCGTCCGCGTCAGCAGGGCCGACGGCCGCCAGGCCATGTGCAGCCCCTCGGCCTCGACCCAGACGCCCTTCTCGTCGGCGATCGCCAGCCGCCGCACGGTGAAGTCGCGCCACAGGTCGCCGTCCAGCCCCTCCACCTGCAGCCGCCCGAAGCGGCCGGCCTTGAGCCCGTCGACGCGGGTTTCGATGAACTGGCGCGCCCCGGGGGCGAGCACCACGAACCGCCCGGCCACGCCCAGGGCGGCGATCACCAGCGCCACGACGGCCAGGATCATCCCCGCCCGCGCCGCGATCCGCCCGACGCGGGGGCTCCGCTCACGCTTGGGCGCGGCCGCGCCGGGAGTGTCGGGCCCCTCGCTCAAAAGCTCTGTCCGATGCTGATGTAGACTTGGAAGCCGGCATCCCCGGACCGCTGGTCAAGGGGCACGGCGATGTCGGCGCGGATCGGCCCGAATCCAAGGTCGTAGCGCACGCCGAGCCCCGCGCCGGTGCTCAGGTCCTTGCCGGTCGGGAACTGGTCGGTGCCCACGGCGCCGGCGTCCACGAAGGCCACCGCCGACCAGCGCCCCCTGATCCGCTGGCGGATCTCCACCGAGGCCTCCAGCACCGACACCCCGCCCTGGGGCGTGTTGTCCGACAGGCGCGGCCCGACCGCCTGGTAGGCGTAGCCGCGCACCGAGCCGCCGCCGCCGGCGTAGAACCGCCGGGACGCCGGAACCTCGGGGATCATGCCCCCCACCATGGTTCCCAGCTTCAGCCGCCCGGCGAACACCGTCCGCGCCGCCTCGCCGAAGGGCAGGTAGCCGGTCGCCTGCGATTCCACCTTCAGGTACGGCAGGGTGTCGTCCCCGGCGATCAGCGTCGGCTCCAGCCGCGTGTCCAGCCGCCAGCCCCGGGTCGGGCTCAGGGGATCGTTGCTGCGGTCCAGCGACAGCACCCCGAGCCCGGACAGGATCACCAGGTCGCGGCCGAGGGGGTTGAGGGTCGTGGTCTGCTTCTCCTCGGTGTGGCTGAAGTCCAGCGCGCCGCCGTAGGTCAGGTACGAGGTCTTGCCGAACCGCCGCTGGATGTCGGCGCTGACGCCCACCCCGCGTTCGTCATAGGCGTCGGTGCGCCGGTCGTAGGCCGAGGCGCTCAGCTTCAGCGTCTGCTGGGGCCGCCGCCAGTGCGGCAGGGACAGGTCCGTCCCCAGCCGGCTGTCGATCGTCGACACCCGCGCCACCGCCTTCAGCGTGTCGGCCCGGCCCAGGATGTTGTAGCGGGTCCAGCTCGTGTCCAGGCCGAAGCCCTCGCTGGTGGAATAGCTCGCCCCCGCTTCCAGCGTCCGCCGCTCGCGGTCCGAAAGGCTGACCACGATCGGCCGCAGCCCCGCTTCGGTGGCGTCAGACTTGGGGGCCAGGGCCACCGTGACCGCCTCGTAGACGCCGGTGTCCAGCAGCCGCCGTTCCAGCTCGGCCACGTCCTCGGGATCGTAGACGTCGCCGCTTTTCCAGGTGGAAAGCTGCTCCAGCCAGCGCGGGTTGGTCCGGCCGCGGGTGATCAGCTTCAGCCCGTCCAGCCGCACCAGCTCGCCCGCGGCGATGCGGAATGTGGGCCTGACGCTGTCGTCGGCATGGTCGACGATCACCTTGCGCTCTTCGGCCTCGGCGTCCGCATAGCCCCGCTGCTGGACGGTGGCCAGGATGAGGCCCTCGGCGGCGAGCACGTCGGCCGCGCGCCCGGGCGCCCCGACGGTGATCGCCATGGCCTTGAGCCCTGCGGTCTGGGTGTCCTCGTCCGGCGCGGGATTCAGCCAGTCGATCTTCGGATTGGCGAAGGTGAAGCGCGGCCCAGGCTCGATCCGCACCAGCGGCGTCGGCGCGTCGCCGTCGCCGACGTCCGCCTCGACGTCATAGGCGTAGTAGCCCTCCGAGCGGAGCACGGCGATCGCGTCCTCGCCGGCGTCCCGCGCCCGGCGGCGGGCCTCGAAGCGGTTCTGCACGGGCCGGCCGGTTTCGCCGATGGCGCGCGCGATCGCCTCGCGCAGGTCGTCCGGCAGGTCCCCCTGCACGGACGCCTTGGCCACGTCCGCCGCCAAGGCGGGCGCGGCGGCGAGGCCACAGGCCGCAAACGCGGCGAGCGCGAAGACCGGACGTCCCAAGCAACACACCTCTGCGCCCCCAAGGCCTCGTGTAGCGATCGTCTCGCCGCCTGTCACGGGGCCGCCCCCCACCCGGCGCCTTCCGCCAGCCCTGAGCTGGTCAATTTGTAGGCAGTCGCCGCCAGCGGAGCCGTTGCGCCCGAAAACGCGCTCCAAACGGCGGGGGCGATCTTAGGTTCGGCGGCGGATGCGGACAAAAAAGGTGGCCTTCGAGTGGAGCTGAGCGTGGCGGAGCCGCAGAGATCCCACAACGACGAGGCGGCGCTCTCGGATCCAACACCTGCGCCTTATGACGAAATGAGCGACGCCTGCGGCGCGGTGCGGCCCCACTTCGCCGCCCTGGCCCAGCGACTGGCGGCCCTCAGCGGCGCCGAACTCGCAGAGCGGCAGCGGACCCTTGAGCGCTTCTTCCTCCTGCAGGGGATCACCTTCACGGTCTATGGGGCTGAAAGTTCGACCGAACGCATCATTCCCACCGACCTTCTGCCGCGGATCATCCCGGCGCACGAATGGTCAAGGATCGAGCAGGGCCTGACCCAGCGCCTGCGCGCCCTGAACATGTTCCTGGCCGACATCTACGGCGAGCAGCAGATCCTGATGGACGGCGTGGTGCCCCGCGAGCTGGTGCTGTGCGCCCCGTCCTATCGCCGCGAGATGCAGAACATCTTCGTGCCGCACCAGGCCTACGCCAACGTCTGCGGCTCGGACCTGATCCGCCAGCCGGACGGCGCCTTCGCCGTGCTGGAGGACAATCTGCGGGTCCCGTCCGGCGTGTCCTACATGCTGGCGAACCGCGAGGCCTCCAAACGCACCTTCCCCGGCACCTTCCGGGGCGCCGGCGTCCGCTCCATCGAACGCTATCCGGATCTGCTCCTGGCCACGCTCAAGAGCATGGCGGCCGACTGGCGGCCCAATCCCCAGGTCGTGGTGCTGACCCCGGGGGTCTACAACTCCGCCTACTACGAGCACGCCTACCTCGCCCGTCAGATGGGCGTGCCGCTGGTCGAGGGCCGCGACCTCGTGGCCCACGAGAACATGATCTACATGCGCACCACCACCGGCCTGCGGCGCGTGGACATCATCTATCGGCGGGTCGACGACGACTTCATCGACCCCCTCACCTTCCGCCGGGACTCCAGCCTGGGGGTGGCCGGCCTGTTCAACGCCTACCGCGCAGGCAACGTCGTCATCTGCAACGCGCCGGGCACCGGCGTCGCCGACGACAAGGCGGTCTACGCCTACGTTCCGGAGATCATCCGCTACTACCTGGGCGAGGACGCGATCCTGCCCAACATCGACACCTACCTGTGCCGCGAGCCGGCCCAGCTCAGCCACGTCCTGGCCAACCTCGACAAGCTGGTCGTCAAGGCGGTCGGCGCCTCGGGGGGCTATGGCATGCTGGTGGGGCCGCATTCCACCCGCGCCGAACGCGCGGCCTTCGCCGAGGTGGTCCGCGCCAACCCCGACAACTACATCGCCCAGCCGACCATCAACCTGTCCACCGCCCCCTGCCTGATAGACGGCGAGATCGACGCCCGGCACGTGGACCTGCGCCCCTTCATCCTGTCGGGCGACAAGATCGTGGTGACGCCCGGCGCCCTCACCCGCGTGGCCCTGCGAAAGGGCTCGCTGGTGGTCAATTCCAGCCAGGGCGGCGGCTCCAAGGACACCTGGGTGCTGGCAGACGGACAGGAGCCCCGCCCATGATGCTCGCCCGGGTCGCCGACAGCCTCTACTGGATCGGCCGCTACGTGGAGCGGGCCGAGCACATGTGCCGCCTCTCCGACGTCATGCTCAACGCCACGCTGGACCGCACCGACGCGGCCACCCAGGTGGCGCGCATCGCCCTGGCCGCCGTGGGCGCGCCCGACCCGGAGCGCGCCGCCGCGCCCTATGAGGCGGCCCGCTCCCTGGTGCTCGACCGCGGGGACGCCGGCTCCATCGTGTCCTCCCTGGCCCGCGCCCGGGAGAACGCCCGCCAGGTGCGCGACCAGATTACAACCGAGACCTGGGAGCGGCTGAACCTCGTCTTCCTGCGGATGACCGCCCCGGAGGCGCACAAGGCCTTCACCGACGGCTCCTCGGTCTTCCTGCACGAGACCATCGCCGACCTGCACCTGTTCAAGGGGGCGGCCGACGCCACCATGAGTCACGGCGAGGGCTGGCGCTTCCTGCTGCTCGGCATGTACCTGGAGCGGGCCCAGCTCACCGCCCGCCTGCTCGAGGTCTGCTTCGGCGACGACGGCCGGCCGGCCCTGCGCGACCACTTCGCCCTGACCGCGGCCCTGCGGATGAGCTGCGCCCTGGAGCCGTACCTGCGCGCCTACACCGCCGACATCCAGCCCAGGCTGATCCTGCGATTCCTGCTCCTGGACGAGGACTTCCCCCGCTCCCTGCGCTTCTCCACGACCCAGATCGAGGAGCATTTGTCGAGCCTGACCAAATACCTGGCGTCGAGCGCTCAGATCGGACCCGAGCGTCTGGCCGGCCGGCTCAAGGCCAGGCTGCAATACGCCGACATGCAGGAGATCGAGGCCCAGGGCGCCGGCGCCTTCCTGGCCACCGTCGGCGATGAGTGCGCGGCGATCCACGACGCCCTGCACGAGGCCTTCGTGGCCTATCCCCTCGAACTTCGGCTTCCCGCCTGAGGACCCCCGCGTGCTGCTCGAGATCCGCCACGTCACCCAATACCTCTACGACGCCCCGGTGCGCGAAAGCGTCATGGAGGTGTGGATGCAGCCGCAGAAGGGCGCCGGCCAGCGGCTGATCAGCTTCGAACTGGAGCTGGATCCCCCGGCGCAGCTCTTCTCCTACGCCGACACCTTCGGCAACGCCGTCTACCACTTCGACGTGCCCCAGCCGCACGACCGCCTGACGATGGTCGCCCGCTCGGCGGTCGACACCCAGCCCGCCGCCCCCCTGCCCGAGGCCCTGGACCACGGGGAATGGGACCGCCTGCGCAGTGACTTCGTGCGCGGCGAGAACTTCGACTTCCTGCGCCCGCACGGATTCGCCGTCGAGACCGCCGCCCTGCGCGCCTTCATGGCCGAGAAGCGCCTGGACGAGCTGAAGGTGATCGATCCCCTGCGCGCCGTGCTGGAGCTGAACCGGATCATCTACGAGTCCTTCGCCTACGAGACCGGGGTCACCGACGCCGACAGCCCGATCGACCACGCCCTGGAGGCCCGGCGCGGGGTCTGCCAGGACTTCACCCACATCATGATCGCCATCTGCCGCGCCTGGGGCGTGCCGGCGCGTTACGTCTCCGGCTACCTCTTCACCGACCGCAAGGCCGGCGACCGGTCGGACCCGGACGCCACCCACGCCTGGGTGGAGGTGTTCCTGCCCTCGACCCGCTGGTTCGGCCTGGACCCCACCAACAACGTCCTCGCCGGCGAACGCCACGTGGCCGCGGCCGTGGGTCGCGACTACGCCGACGTGCCGCCTTCGCGGGGGGTCTACAAGGGCGCCACCGACAGCCAGCTCGCGGTCGGCGTCTCGGTGCGGCGGGCGCGGGCGGCCATGACCGAGCCGGAGTTCATCCGCCTCGCCCAGCCGGCCTCGGCCTCGCGCAACGGCCGGCGCCGCGGCCCTCCCGGCGGGGTGGTCCACGACCAGCAGCAGCAACAGCAGCAGCAGCAGTAGCGGCCTAGGAGTCCAGCCGCCCGCTGGCCGAGCGCACGATCGTCGGCGAGGGCATGGGCATCAGCCGGGCAAAGGCGAACACCGGCGAGCGCGAGGCGTCGTACACCACCATGATCGTCAGCTGGCGCGGCTGGGCCATCACCGAAAGGCGCATGGCGTCGGGCGCCAGGCCCCCGTGGCGGGTCAGGTGCCGCTCGGCTTCGGCCCAGGCGCTGCGCTCGCGGTTCTCGACGTCGAGTTCGGCGACGGCCGCGGCCAGGGCGTCGTCGGCCACCAGCTGCAGCTCGTGCGCCAGCATGAAGTAGCCGCCCCAGGCGCTCGCGCCCAGCACCAGAAGCGCCAGGGCCGGAGCGAGGCAGGCCGCCTCCACCGCCACGGCGACCCGCGGTGAGCTTCTCCAGCGGCCGATTTTCCCGAGCCACGCCCCCATGTGCGTCTTATAGCCGCAACGGTGTGAATCACGCGTTACGGTTGAGCTCTTCCAGCGGGATTTTCTCGGCTGGACGAAGCCGGTGCGGGCTGGCTAGAGGCCCCTTGAGACCTGCCGAAGGAGCGCGCCCTGTCCCCCGCCGAGACCGCCGTCCGCGCCCGCCGCAAGCTGACCAACAAGCTGATCGCCGCTCACGAGGCGGCCCGACTACGCCCCTTCCTGGCGGCGGACGTCAAGCTGATCGCCGGCGACGGCGCGCTGATCCTGGGGGCCGACGCCGTCGTCGAGGCCTTCGCCGGCCAGTTCGCCGACCCGGCGTTCGTCACCTATGTGCGCACGACCGAGCAGGTTCAGGTGGATGAGGCCGAGCAGCGCTGCGCCGAGCGCGGCGAATGGACCGCCCGCTGGCGCACGGCCGGCGGCGAAAGCCTGATGCGCGGAACCTATCTGGCCGTCTGGCGCAAGCAGGTCGGCCAGTGGGTCCTGGAATCGGAGCTCTACGTCACCCTCGCCGAGGGTTAGGCCGCCTGGGACATCCAGGTCTGCAGCACCGGCAGCACCTGATCGGCCGGCGCGAACCCGCGGGTCACCACGCCGTAGACGCCCTCCTCGTTCGGCCCGGCCACCAGGGTCGGAAAGCCGGTGACGCCCGCCCGCTGCGAGACGGCGTAGTCCCGCCAGGTCTCCTGCTTGGCGTCCGCCGTCTCCAGCTGGGCGCGGAAGGCCTCGCGGGACACGCCCAGTTCGGCGGCCAGCTCGGCCAGCACATCGGGCGCGGTCACGTCCTGGTTCTCGGCGTAGAACGCCCGCTGCAGGCGCTCCAGGTAGTCCAGCGCCAGGTTCGGATGGTTGCGCCGCAGCAGCACCACCGCCCGCGCCGCCGGGTCGGTGTCGTAGATGAATCCCTCGCGATCCAGCACCGCCCCGTCGAACGGCACCCCGGCCGCCTCAGTCACGTGGGTCCAGTGCTCGCGCAGCGAGCGCCGGGTGTCCTCGTTCATCGGCTCCTCCGTGCCCGGCCGCAGCCCGCCCATGATCAGGCGGATCGGCAGTCGGTCGCCGAAGGCTTCGCGGATCGCGCCGATCACCGGCGAGAAGCCGTAGCACCAGGAGCACATCGGATCGGCGAAGTAGATCAGGTGGCGGCCTTCCATCGGAGCGCCTCCTCTGTTCCGTACAGGGTCCAAGGCTAGCCCCATGCGCCCCGCGCCGCCACCCGCCATGGCCCGAAAGTTGGCGGGTGGCGCGAAGGCGTCCTTTGCGGAACAGTGGCGCCAAGAGCCCGGCGGACGGGCCGACACCAGGGGAGAGCGCCTTGAGGCCGCCGAACTGCATCATCATCCTGGCCGACGACCTCGGCTACGGCGACCTCGGCTGCGACGGCGGCCGCGTGATCCGCACCCCCAACCTCGACCGCATGGCCGCCGAGGGCGTGCGCCTGACCGACTTCTACGCCTCGGCCAACGTCTGCTCCCCCTCGCGGGCGGGCCTGCTGACCGGCCAGTTTGCGATCCGCCACGGCCTGGCGCACGAGGTGATCCAGCCCTCCGACCCGATCGGCCTGCCGCCCGGCGCCTTCACCATCCCCAAGGCGCTCAAGCCCGACTACGCCACGGCCCTGGTCGGCAAGTGGCATCTGGGCCATGTCGCGCCCCACTGGCCGCCGATGATCTACGGCTTCGACGCCTTCTACGGCTTGCCCTACAGCCACGACATGCGGCCCCTGGCGCTCTACCAGGCCGACGGGCCCGACCAGCCGCTCAGCGAAAGCCGGGTCGATTTCCCCAAGCTCACCCAGCACTTCTTCGAGCGCACCCTCGCCTTCGCCGAGGCCAACCGCGAGCGCCCGTTCTTCGTGCTCCTGGCCCTCACCGCCCCGCACGTGCCCCTGCGCCCCAATCCGGACGACCTCACCGGCTCGCCCGCCGGCGCCTATGGCGAGGTGGTCGAGGAGATCGACCGCAACGTCGGCCGCCTGCTGGAACGGCTTAAGGCCCTGGGCCTCGACGAATCCACCCTGGTCGCCTTCACCTCCGACAACGGCCCCTGGTTCGAGGGTTCCTCGGGCCCGTTCCGCGACCGCAAGGGCGGGGCGGCCTGGGACGGCGGCTATCGCGTGCCCTTCATCGTGCGCCAGCCCGGAACGGTGCCGGCGGGCGGGGTTTCGAACGCCCTGGCCTCCAACCTCGACCTGTTGCCCACCATCCTGGCGATGGCCGGCCGCAGCGCGCCTGCGGACCTGGAGCTCGACGGCCGCGACCTGTCCGGCGTGATCCTGCGCGGCGAGCCCTCGCCGCACGAACAGATCGTCCTGTTCAACAATTCCAAGGTCGCCGCGGTGCGCACGCCCCGCTGGAAGTACATCGTGCGGTCCTACTACCGCACCATGGACATTCCCCTGGACCGGCACGGCTACCCCCTGCTGTTCGACCTCGACCAGGACCCGGGCGAGAACTACAGCGTCGTCAGCCTGCATCCCGATGTCGCCGCGGAGATGAAGGCGCGCCTGGAGCGGGCGCGGGCGTTCTACGAGCCGATGGCCGACGCTTTCCCGCCCTACACGCCCCCGCCCTCCGCCGCCGACCACCCGGACTGAGCCCCAGCCCCCCCTGCCGTCTTCCCGCCACAAGGGCGCGGCAAAGCTCGCCCGTAGGGCGATCGGAGACTAGGCGCCATGGCGGCGGCGATCACCATCCGCAGTTTCGAGCCGCAGGACATGGCCGCCGTGGTGCGCCTGATCCTCTCCATCCAGCGCGACGAATACGGCCTTGAGATCACCGCCCAGGACCAGCCCGACCTGATGGCGGTTCCCGAATTCTACCAGACCGGCGCCGGCGGGTTCTGGGTGGCCGAGCGGGCCGGCGCGATCGTCGGCGTCGTCGGCCTGAAGGACATCGGCGGACGCATGGGCGCCCTGCGCAAGATGTTCGTCGATCCCAGCGCCCGCGGGCCCGCCGGCGCCGGCGGGCGGCTCCTGGACGTGCTGCTGGCCCACGCCCGCGCCATGGGCCTGTGCGTCCTCTACCTCGGTACGACCGACCGGTTCACGGCCGCCCACCGGTTCTACGAGAAGAACGGCTTTTCCGAGGTCGCGCCCTCGACCCTGCCGGCCGCCTTCCCGCGGATGGCGGTCGACACCCGCTTCTTCCGCCTCGGCCTCGAGGCCGCCTGAGCTCGGCCAAGGCGCCGATGACGAGGACGCAGAATTTGGTAGGCCGGCTGGGGATCGAACCCAGGACCATTCGATTAAAAGTCGAATGCTCTACCGCTGAGCTACCGGCCCTTGGCGCGGCGCTGCGGGCGCCGGGCGAAGCGGCGCGGACCTTAGGGCCGAGGCGCCACTGGAGCAAGGGCTTGCGGACGATCGTTTTTCCGGCGCCGAAGCAGATTAGGATGGCCACATGCGTACGGCCTTGAGGATCGCAGTCATCGCCCTCGCCCTGGCGGCCGGCGGCTGCATGACCACGCCGCGCGACGGCTCGCCGCGGGTCCAGACCACCTCCCAGGCCACCCGCGAGAGCATTCCCGGCGCCATGTCCTCGCCCCTGCGTGACGTCAACGTCCTGCGCACCAAGATCCCCGAGGTGCTGCTGCAGGCCATGGCCGATCCCTACGCGCGCCCGCGGCGCCTGACCTGCCGCGACCTGGCCGCCATGGTCGCGCCGCTGGACGACGCCCTGGGCCAGGACCTGGACCACCCGCCCGAGCCCGGCGACAGCCTCTCCGAACAGGGCAAGGAAGGCGCCCTCGGCTTCGTCGCCGGCGCCGCCAGCGACCTCATCCCGTTCCGAAGCTGGGTGCGCAGGCTCACCGGCGCCGAGCGTCACGACAAGCTGGTGCAGCAGGCGATCATGGGCGGCATGGTGCGCCGCGCCTATCTGAAGGGCCTGGGCGAATCCAAGGGCTGCAAGCCGCCGGCGACGCCGATGCACAAGGCCGAGCCGCCCCCGGTTGTCAGCCAGGAGATCAAGCCCCGCTATCCCTCGCGGCTGCCCGACTGACGGGCCGCGAAGTCCCGGCGGAAGGCTTCGAAGCGGCCCTCGGCGATGGCCGCGCGCATGGCCGCCGTCAGCGCCTGGAAGAAGGCCACGTTGTGCCAGGACAGCAGCACCTGCCCCAGGATCTCCTGCGACTTCACGAGATGATGCAGATAGGCCTTTGAATAGGCGCAGGAAGCCGGGCACTGGCTCGCCTCGTCCAGCGGGCTGTCGTCCTCGGCGAATCGGGCGTTCTTCAGGTTGAGCGGTCCGTCCCAGGTCCAGGCCTGGCCATGCCGGCCCGAGCGGGTCGGCAGCACGCAGTCGAACATGTCCACGCCCCGGGCCACCGCCTCCACAAGGTCGATCGGCTTGCCCACGCCCATCAGGTAGCGCGGCCGGTCGGCCGGCAGCATGGCCGGGGCATAGTCCAGCACCTCGCACATGGCCTGGTGGCCCTCGCCCACCGCCAGCCCGCCCAGGGCGTAGCCGTCGAAGCCGATCTCCAGCAGCCGCTCGGCCGATTCGCGGCGCAGGTGCTCCAGCGTCGAGCCCTGCTGGATGCCGAACAGCGCCTGGCCCTCGCGCTCGCCGAAGGCCGCCTTGCAGCGCGCGCCCCAGCGGGCCGAGCGGCGCAGGGCCTCGGCCGCCCGCCCCTCCTCCGCCGGCCAGGCGACCAACTCGTCCAGCTGCATGACGATGTCCGAGCCCAGCAGGTCGGCCTGGATCTGCACCGAGCGCTCGGGCGAGAGCACGTGGCGCGAGCCGTCCAGATGGCTCTGGAAGGTCACCGCCTCCTCCGTGACCCTGGAGATCTTCGACAGGCTCATCACCTGGAAGCCGCCGGAATCGGTCAGGATCGGCCGCTCCCAGCGCATGAACCGGTGCAGCCCGCCCAGCCGGGCCACCCGCTCGGCCGTCGGCCGCAGCATCAGGTGATAGGTGTTGCCCAGGATGATGTCGGCGCCGGTCTGCGCCACCTGCTCCACCGTCAGCGCCTTCACGGTGCCGGCGGTGCCCACCGGCATGAAGGCGGGCGTGCGGATATCCCCCCGCGGCGTGGACAGCACCCCCGTGCGCGCGGCCCCGTCGGTCGCGGCGATGGTGAACGCGAAGGCCCCCATCAGTCCGCTCTCCAGATCAGGCTGGCGTCGCCGTAGGAATAGAAGCGGTAGCCCTGGGCGATGGCGTGGGCGTAGGCCGCCCGCATCGGCGCCAGGCCGGCGAAGGCCGAGACCAGCATGAACAGGGTCGACTTCGGCAGGTGGAAGTTGGTCATCAGCCCGTCGGCCGCCCGGAACCGGTAGCCAGGGGTGATGAAGATCGCCGTCTCGTCCGCGAACGGATGGATCACCCCGTCCTCGCCGGTCGCGCTTTCCAGAAGGCGCAGCGAGGTGGTCCCCACGCACACGATCCGGCCGCCCGCCGCCCTGGCCGCGTTCAGCCGCTCGGCGACCGCCGCCTCCACCACGCCGAACTCGGCGTGCATCCGGTGTTCGGCGATCTCGTCGGTCTTTACCGGCAGGAAGGTGCCGGCCCCCACGTGCAGGGTCACGAACTCCAGCCCCACGCCCATGGCCTTCAGCCGGTCGAGAAGCTGCGGCGTGAAATGCAAGCCCGCGGTGGGGGCGGCGACCGAGCCGGCCTCCTCGGCGTAGACGGTCTGGTAGTCGGATCGGTCCTGCTCGTCCTCCGGCCGCTTGGCGGCGATGTAGGGCGGCAGCGGCATGGCCCCGCGCTCGGCGATCGCCGCGTCAAGGTCCGGCCCCGACAGGTCGAACTCCAGGGCGACCTCGCCGCCCTCGCCCTTCTCCGCGACCGTGGCGTCCAGCGCCGACAGCAGGCACGCCCGGTCCTGCCCCTCGCCGAACGCCACCCGATCCCCCGCCGCCAGGCGCTTGCCCGGCCGCATGAAGGCGGTCCAGCGGCTCGGCGAAAGCCGCCGGTGCAGGGTGGCCTCGACCGCGACCGAGGCTTCCTGCCGCCAGCGCCGCCCCTTCAGCCGCGCCGGAATCACCCGCGTATCGTTCAGCACCAGCACGTCGCCGGCCCGCAGCAGGCCCGGCAGGTCGGACACGTGACGGTCGGCCAGGGGCGCGTCCGGCGCGATCACCAGAAGGCGCGCGGAGTCCCGCGGCTGGGCGGGCCGCAGGGCGATCAGGTCGTCGGGCAGGTCGAAGTCGAAATCGGCAAGCTGCATGAGGCCCGGGTCAAGCGCATGAGCGCGCCTGTGCGTCAAGCGCCGCCGCGTGTATGAGCACGGCCGATGCTCAACCTTCGGTTACTCCTCGGCCGAGTCGCCCTCGCCCTGGCCCTCGCCTGCGGCGCGATCTGCGCCCTCGGCGGCCTGGCCGGCCTTGCAGGGCGTTTCAGCGGCTGGCTCGACATCGCCGCCCACGGCGCGCCGGTGTGGGCGGCCGGGGGGATCGGCGCCTGGCTGCTCGCGCTCGCCGCCCCGCACGGCTTTCCCCGGCGGCTGGCCCGCACGCTGGGCGTCCTCGCCGTCCTCGCCGCGGCGCCGCTCGTCCTGATCGAGCTCCTGGCGCCCCGCGGCCCCACGGCCCCGCCCGAGGCGCCCCGGCAGCTTCGCCTCATCCAGTTCAACGCCTGGGACCTCAACAAGGACCGCCCGGCGACGATCGCCTGGCTGCTGCGCGAGCGGGCGGACATCATCGTCATGCAGGAGGCCCAGCGCGACTTCGCCGAGGTGCTGCGCGACCAGGCCGGCTATCACGTCTCCTGCCAGGACGGCCGCCCCCAGTGGTGCACCACCGCCGTCCTGACCCTTCGCCAGCCGCTGAGGGCCGGCTACGACGACGCCGACCTGCCGGGCGCGCTCACGCCCCTCGCCCGCGCCACCGTCCCTGCCCCGGACGGGGGGACCGTCACCGTCATCGGCGTCCATCTCGACTGGCCCACGCAGCCGTCGCGCCAGCAGAGCCAGCGCGCCCGGCTTGCGGCCCTGATCGCCGCCTCCGGCCCGCGCGAGCGCCTGATCGTCGCCGGCGACTTCAACTCCACACCCTGGTCCCACGCCCGTCGGGCGGACGACGCCGCCTGGGGTCTGGTGCGGCGCACCCGCGCCCTCTTCACCTGGCCCACCCCCCGCCTGGGCTGGCGGGGGCTGGGCTGGCCGCTCGCGCTCATGCCGATCGACCACGTCTACGCCGGCTCCGGATGGCGCGTCGTCAGCCTGCGCCGCGGCCCCGCGACCGGCTCGGACCACTATCCGATCGTGGTGACCTTCGCCCCGGCGCTCAAACCTGGGCGCCCCTGAACCGTGCGCGCGTGCTAGAGGCCGCCGGATGGGCTCATTCCTCGCCGTCGTCCATGGCCTGCGCGGCCTGCTCACCCTTGGCCTGGGGCTCGCCTGCGCCGTGGCGGCCCTGGCCGCCCAGGGCGGGCGCATCTCCAACCGCCTGGACGTCCTCACCCACTTCGCGCCGTTCTGGCTCGCCGGCGGGCTGCTCGCGGCCGGGGTCGCCCTCCTCTCGCCCCGCGGCCCCCTGCGCGAGGCGAGCCTCAGCCTGGGGGCGCTGGCCGTGCTCGCCGCCAGTATGCTGATCGCGCCAGAGTATCTGCGCCCGATGAGCCCGCCCGCGCCGCCCGACGCGCCGGGCCGCATCAAGCTGATCCAGTTCAACGTCTGGGGGCGCAATCCCGACGTCGCCGCCACCGCCGACTGGATCCTCGGCCAGCAGCCGGACATCGTGGTGATGCAGGAGCTTAAGGCGCCGATGCGCGAGGCCCTGCTCGCCCGGGCCAAGGGCTACGAGCTCGTCTGCGACCACCGCAGCGTCTGCAATACGGCCATTCTCACGCGGCTGAAGCCGATCCGCTACGAGATCCCCGAGCACGGACTGCCCGGCGAGTCCCTGCCGCTCGCTGTGGCCAGCTTCAGGACCACCGGCGGACGGACCTTCACCGTCGTCGGCGTCCACTACACCTGGCCCACCCACGGCGGGGTGCAGCAGGCCCAGGGCGTCCAGGCGGCCGCCATCCTCGACCGCTTTCCCAAGGACACCCTGATCCTGTCGGGCGACTTCAACTCCACGCCCTGGTCGTTCAGCCGCCGGCGCGAGGACCGCGCCTTCGGGCTGGAGCGGCGCACGCGGGCGCTGTTCTCATGGCCGGCCGCGCGGTTCAGCCCCCTGCGGCTGCAGCTGCCGTTCCCATTCCTGCCGATAGACCAGGTCTACGCCGGCTCGGCCTGGCGCACGGTCGAGGTCCGGCGCGGCCCGAGGCTCGGCTCGGACCACTTCCCGGTGGTGGCGGTCCTGGCGCCCGCGGCCTGAGGCGCGCCTCAGGCGTCGGCGGCCACCCGCATGGAGACGATCTTGCCCGGCGTGCGCGGCGGCTCGCCCTTGGGCAGGGCGTCGACCAGGTCCATGCCCTCGGTCACCTCGCCCCAGACCGTGTACTGGCCGTCCAGGAAGGTGGCGTCGTCGAAGCAGATGAAGAACTGGCTGTTGGCCGAGTTCGGGTTGGGCGTGCGGGCCATCGAGCAGACGCCGCGCACGTGCGGGGTGTTGGAGAATTCGGCCTTCAGGTTCGGCTTGTCCGAGCCGCCGGTGCCGGTGCCGGTGGGATCGCCGCCCTGGGCCATGAAGCCCGGGATCACCCGGTGGAACACCACGCCGTCGTAGAAGCCTTCCCGCGCCAGTTCCTTGATCCGCTCCACATGGCCGGGCGCCAGGTCCGGCCGCAGGCGGATGGTCACCGGCCCGGATTCGAGGGTCATGATCAGGGTGTTCTCGGGGTCGGTCATGGCTTGGCTTTCCTGTGCCTGGGGTCGGCCGCGGCGCTGCCGCAGGGGGCCGTTCGTGGCGGCCGTGTACTTGCCGCCGCCAGCCCTGACAAGCGAGGCCGCGCTCACGAATGCGGCGAGGCCGGACCCTCTCGTTTCGCTTTAATGACAAAGCGTTGCAATAATGTCATTTTCGACGCGGCCGTACAGAACTAGCTATTCCCTGGATCCGGGTCATTCGAACCCGGGCGAATAACGGGGAAATCGATGTCTCATCGCATGCTTCTGTTCGCGGCCGCCTCGGCCGCCGGCCTGCTGGCGCCCGCCAGCCAGGCCCTGGCCCAGACCCGCGACGCGCCCACCGAGGTGGAGGAATTCGTCGTCACCGGCACCCGCGCCGCCAACCGCTCGGTGCTCGACACCGCCGTGCCGGTGGACGTGATCAGCGCCAACGAGCTCAACCAGGTCGGCGTCACCGAGGTGAACCAGGCGCTCTCCGTCGCCCTGCCCTCGTTCAACTTCCCGCGTCCGGGCCTGGCCGACGGCACCGACACCATCCGCCCGGCCACCCTGCGGGGCCTGCCCCCCGACCAGACCCTGGTGCTGGTCAACTCCAAGCGCCGGCACATGACCTCGCTGGTCAACATCAACGGCACCATCGGCCGCGGCTCCTCGTCGGTGGACCTCAACACCATCCCCTCGGCGATCGTGCAGTCGATCGAAGTCCTGCGTGACGGCGCCTCGGCCCAATACGGCTCCGACGCCATCGCCGGGGTGCTGAACGTACGCCTGCGCGAAGCGGCGTCCGGCGGCGGGATCACCGCCACCTACGGCGCCCGCGTCACCACCGTCGACACCCAGGTCGGCAATCCCCCCGCCGGCGCGAACTGGACCGTCGCCGACAAGGCGAGCTACGACCGCACCGACGGCGAGACGGCGAACCTGTCGGGCTGGATCGGCCTGCCCCTGGGCGAGGCCGGCTTCCTCACCCTGGCCGCCGAATACCTCGACCAGGCCAAGACCGTGCGCACCGCTCCCGACTGGCGCCAGCAGTACCCGCTGGTGAACGGCGCCTTCGATCCGCGCGAGGCCACCTTCGACCGTTACAACGCCTGGTTCGGCGAGCCCGACATCCAGCAGTGGACCCTGTTCGCCAACGCCGGCTACGACCTCAGCGACAACGTCCACCTCTACGGCTGGGCCAGCTACCAGAACCGCGACTCCACCTCGGCCGGCTTCTACCGCCGGGCGCTGGACGACCGTAACATCACCGCCATCTACCCCGACGGCTTCCTGCCGCTGATCAACCCGGTGGTCGAGGACCTGTCGGTGGCCGGCGGCGTCGCCTGGAAGCTCGGCGACTGGGACATGGACACCTCGCTGGTCTACGGCTCCAACGAGATGGACTTCACCATCCGCGACACCCTCAACCGCTCGATCGGCCCGTCCAGCAAGACGGTCTTCGACGCCGGCGGATTCGAGTACAACCAGCTCGTCTTCAACCTGTCGGGGGTGCGCACCTACGAGGTGGGCCTGGCTTCGCCGCTGAACGTGGCCGCCGGGGTCGAATGGCGCCGTGAGGAGTACCAGATCCACGCCGGCGAGCCGGACTCCTACCGCAACGGCGGCGTCCTCCTGAACGGCCAGCCCACCCCGTCCGGCGCCCAGGTGTTCCCCGGCTTCCGTCCGGAGAACGAAGTCGACGAGGACCGCACCTCGGTCAGCGTCTATCTCGACCTGGAAGCCAACCTGACCGAACAGCTGCTGGCCTCGGCCGCGGTCCGCGCCGAATCCTATTCCGACTTCGGCGAGACGGTCACCGGCAAGCTGGCGCTGCGCTACGACATCAACGACAGCTTCGCCCTTCGCGGCTCGATCCAGAACGGCTTCCGCGCCCCCTCGCTGCAGCAGCAGTACTTCACGGCCACCTCCACCAACTTCATCAACGGGGTGCCGTTCGACATCACCACCTTCCCCGCCACCGACCCGGTGGCCGCGGCCCTGGGCGCTCAGCCCTTGGACGCCGAGGAGTCGGTGAACTACTCCCTTGGCGCGGTCTTCCGCGTCGGCCGGGTCAACCTGACCATCGACGCCTATCGCATCGAGATCACCGACCGCATCGTGCTGTCGGAGAACCTGACCCAGGCGAACGTGCGCAACTACCTGACCTCGCTGGGCTTCGTCGGCATCGGCGGCGGCCGCTTCTTCATCAACGGGGTCGACACCGAGACCCAGGGCGTGGACGTGATCGCCAACTTCAAGGTCGACACCGAACAGGCCGGCCGGTTCGCCTTCACCCTGGGGGCCAACTTCAACTCCACCGAGGTGACGCGCACGCCGGTCACCGCGCCGCTGGCGGCCCTGTCGCCGTCGCCGGTGCTGTTCGACCGGGTCAACGTCCTGACCTTCGAGGAGGGCACCCCCGACTCCAAGGTCACCGGTTCGGTCGACTGGAAGCTCGGCGCCTTCGGGGCCACCGTGCGGGCCACCCGCTACGGCGAGGTCCTGAGCCCCGGCACCACCGCGGCCACCGACCTGACGCTCAAGGCGGCCACCCTGGTCGACCTGGAGGGCCGCTGGGACGTGACCGAGCGCGTTCGGGTGTCCCTGGGCGCGGACAACGTGTTCGACGAGTATCCGACCCAGACGCCGCCGGCGCTGAACTCCACGTCCAACACGCCGTTCTCCAACTACTCGCCGTTCGGCCGCTCGGGCCGCTACGTCTACGGCCGCATCGCCGTGAACTGGTAGGCGAAAAGCCGAAGGGCGCGGCGGCGGGTCCGATCCCCGCCGCCGCCCATCCTATTTGACGTCGACCGGGATCCGCACGCCGCAGGGCGACAGCGCCCCGTCGTTGCGGGCCTTGTTGCGGGCGATCTCGTCCTTGAACCACTGGCTCTTCGGATCGATCACCCGCACCTGCGGGCGTTCGGCCGGCGCCATGTCGGCCGCGAGGCGCACCCGCTCCATCCGGTCTTGCGGCGGCTCCACCGGTTCGCCGGTCTTCAGCGCCCGCACCACCTCCAGCCCCGAGATCACCCGGCCCCAGACGGTGTAGCGCTTCTCGAGCTTGGGATAGTTGTCGCGCATCAGGAAGAACTGGCTGTTGGCCGAATCGGGCTCGCCGCCCCGCGCCATGCCCGCGACGCCGGGGCAGAAGAAGGCCGAGGCGGTCACCTTGCCGTCGTTGGTCATGGGCATCAGCATCGAGGACTGGCTCGTCACCGGCACGGGCCCCACGAAGCCGATCTCGGCCACGCCCTGGTCCTCGGCGACCACCATGGTGTCCGGTCCCCGGCGGAAGGTGAACTCGGCCGGCAGGTTGGGCCGGTCGGTGTCGCCGGTGCCGTTGTCCAGCGGATCGCCGGTCTGGGCCATGAAGCCCTCGATCACCCGGAAGAAGGTGCGCCCGTCATAGATCCCCGCCCGCGTCAGCTCGCGGATGCGCGGGGCGTGGGCCGGCGCCGTGTCCGGGGTGATCTCGACGATGATGCGCCCCTTGTTGGTGTCGATCACCAGGAGGTTCTCGGGATCGGGGGTGCGCCAGTCGGCTTCCCGGGGGGCGGGCAGTTCCTCCTGGGCGGCGGCGGGCGCGGACAGGGCGGCGGCCGCGAGGGCGGCGGTCAGGACAATGCGGATCATGGCCTCACTCGTAGTAGGCGGCGGCCTCGATCGCCAGTCCCTCCGCGTTGAAGCGCAGCACCTCGACCACCTCGGCCCCCGTCCGCGAACTGAAATAGCGGATCGCCACCGCGTCGGGCCCGCTCAGCACCGAGCGCAGGGTGAAGGCCAGATCGGGGGCCAGCTCCAGCGCCCGAGCCCAATAGGCCTCGAGCGCCGCCTTGCCCTGCACGCGCCCGGAGGCGTCGCCGGTGATCCGCGCCGCCGCCGGGCTGGTGAAGACGATCTCGGGCGCGTAGTGCGACAGGATCCGCGGCAGGTCGTGGGCGTTCCACGCCTCGATCCACTCCGCCGCAAACGCCGTGGGGTCGATCAAGCGCGGCCGACCTTCTCGAGCAGCCGATCCTTGACCCGCGGGCTGACGAACTTGGAGATGTCGCCGCCCAGGACCGCGATCTCCTTGACCAGGCGCGAGGCGATCGCCTGGTGGCGCGGGTCGGCCATCAGGAACACCGTCTCGATCTCGCGGTCGAGCTGCTGGTTCATCGCCGTCATCTGGAACTCGTATTCGAAGTCGGCCACCGCGCGCAGGCCGCGCACGATCACGCTGGCCCCCACCTCCCGCGCGAAGTGCATCAAGAGGCCCTCGAACGGCTGGACCACGATCTCGGCGCGGTCCAGGTGCTCGGTCTCCGCCTTCAGGATGGCGACCCGTTCCTCCAGCGAGAACAGCGGTCCCTTGCCGGCGTTGATCGCCACGCCGATGACCAGCTTGTCCACCAGCTTGACGGCCCGGCCGATGATGTCGGTGTGGCCGTTGGTGATCGGATCGAACGTGCCCGGATAGAGACCGATACGCTGCATGCGGCGACACCCCCCAACAGGTCCTTTTTTCGCGTGTCGCCGCAGCGGGCCTGGAAAGCAAGCCCTAAATCACCCGAAACCCGGTTCACCGAACGTGAACCGCGCGATTGTGAAGACCGCGCCAGGCCCAGGGAAACAAGGGGATCGCGCCCTGCGGCGCCGGTCCCCTCAGGCCTCCTCGCCCGGCGCCTCCGCCTCGCCGCCGGCGTCGGCCAGCCGCTCCACCGACACCACGTGCTCGTCCGCGGCGGTGCGGAAGATGGTCACGCCCTGGGTGTTGCGCCCGGCGATCCGCACCTGGCTGACCGGGGTGCGGATCAGTTGGCCCTGGTCGGTCACCAGCAGGATCTCGTCGGTCTCCTCCACCGGGAACGAGGCCGCCAGCCGCCCGCCGCGCTTGGTCAGATCCTGGGCCATCAGGCCCTGGCCACCCCGGCCGGTCCGGCGGAAGTCGTAGGCCGAGCTGCGCTTGCCGAAGCCCTCGGTGGACACGGTCAGGATCAGCTCCTCGGCCGCGCCCAGTTCGGCGATGCGCTCGACGCTCAGAGGCGCCACGCCCTCGGCCTCGGCCTCGGCGTCCTCCTCCTCGGCGACGGCCAGCTCCTCGGCCTCGGCCTCGCCGCTGGCGGCCGCGCGCATGGCGTTGGCGTGCTTCAGATAGGCCGCCCGCTCCGCCGGCGTCGCGCCCACCGAGCGCAGGATCGCCATGGAGATCACCTGGTCGCCGTCCGCCAGGCGGATGCCGCGCACGCCGGTCGATTCACGGCCCGCGAACACCCGGACCTCGTCCACGGCGAAGCGGATGCAGCGGCCCAGAGCCGTGGTCAGCAGCACGTCGTTGACCGCCGCGTTGCAGACCGCCACCCCGACGATGGCGTCGCCCTCGTCCAGCTTCATGGCGATCTTGCCGTTGCGGTTGATCTGGGCGAAGTCAGACAGCTTGTTGCGCCGCACGTTGCCCGAGCGGGTCGCGAACATCACGTCGAACTGGTCCCAGGTCGCCTCGTCCTCCGGCAGCGGCAGGATCGAGGTGATGGTGTCCCCGTGTTCGATCGGCAGCAGGTTGACGAAGGCCTTGCCCCGCGAGCTCGGCGTGCCCACCGGCAGGCGCCAGACCTTCAGGCGATAGACCTTGCCCGCCGAGGAGAAGAACAGCACCGGCGCATGGGTGTTGGCCGAGAACACGCGGGTGACGGCGTCCTCGTCCTTGGTGGCCATGCCCGAGCGGCCCTTGCCGCCCCGATGCTGGGTGCGATAGGCGGCCAGGGGCGTGCGCTTCACATAGCCGCCGTGGGTGACGGTGACGACCATGTCCTCGCGGGCGATCAGGTCCTCGTCCTCGACGTCGGCGTCGCCCTCGACGATCTCGGTGCGGCGCGGCACGGCGAAGGCCGCCCTCACCTCCACCAGCTCCTCGCGCACCACCGCCATGATGCGGTCGCGGCTGGACAGCAGGTCCAGGTGGCCCTGGATCGTGGCCGCCAGCTCCCGCGCCTCGCCGAAGATCTCGTCGCGGCCCAGGCCTGTCAGCCGCGACAGGGTCAGGGCCAGGATGGCGCGCGCCTGCTCCTCGGTCAGCCGCACCTTGTCGCCGTCCACCAGGACGGTGCGCGGATCGGCGATCAGGTCGATCAGGGCCATCATGTCGCCCGCCGGCCAGGGCTTGGCCACCAGGCGCTCGCGCGCCTCGGCCGGGTCCTTGGACGAGCGGATGATGTGGATCACCTCGTCGATGTTGGCCACGGCGATCGCCAGGCCCACCAACACGTGCCCGCGGTCCCGCGCCTTGGAGAGCTCGAACTTGGTGCGCCGGACGACGACTTCCTCGCGGAACTCGACGAAGGCCTCGACCATCTCGCGCAGGCCCATCTGCACGGGCCGGCCGCGGTTGATCGCCAGCATGTTCACGCCGAACGAGGTCTGCAGCGGCGTGAAGCGGTAGAGCTGGTTCAGCACCACGTCGGGCGAGGCGTCGCGCTTCAGCTCGACCACCACGCGCATGCCGTCCCGGTCGCTCTCGTCGCGCAGGTCGGCCACGCCCTCGATGCGCTTCTCGCGCACCAGTTCGGCGATCCGCTCGACCAGGGCGGCCTTGTTCACCTGATAGGGGATGGCGGTGACCACGATCGCCTCGCGGTCCTTGCGCACCTCCTCGATGCTCGCCTTGCCGCGCATCACCACCGAGCCGCGGCCGGTCATCAGCGCCTGGCGCGCGCCGGTGCGCCCGATGATCTCCCCGCCGGTGGGGAAGTCTGGGCCCGGCACGATGTCCAATAGCTCGTCGAGGCCGATCTCGGGATTGTCGATCAGCGCCAGGCAGGCGTCGACCACCTCGCCCAGGTTGTGCGGCGGGATGTTGGTCGCCATGCCCACGGCGATGCCGCCGGCGCCGTTCACCAGCAGGTTGGGGATGCGCGAGGGCAGGACCACCGGCTCGCTTTCCGAGCCGTCGTAGTTGTCCTTGAAGTCGACCGTGTTCTTGTCGAGGTCGGCCAGGATCGACATCGAGGCCTTCGACAGCCGGCACTCGGTGTAGCGCATGGCCGCCGGCGGATCGTTGTCCACCGAGCCGAAGTTGCCCTGGCCGTCGATCAGCAACAGCCCCATGGAGAAGGGCTGGGCCATGCGCACCAGGGTGTCGTAGATCGCCAGGTCCCCGTGCGGGTGGTACTTACCCATCACGTCGCCGACGACGCGGGCGGATTTCACATAGCCGCGGTCGGGAGTGTGGCCCTGCTCGTTCATCGAAAACAGGATGCGCCGGTGCACGGGCTTCAGGCCGTCGCGCACGTCGGGCAGCGCCCGGCTCACGATAACGCTCATGGCGTAGTCGAGGTAGGAGCGCCTCAGCTCGTCCTCGATGGCGACAGGGGCGACGCCCCCGCGCCGGCCGTCGTCCGGAGGAGTGGTGTTCTCGTCGGTCAAGGGAAGGAATTAGCCGTCAGAATCGGACACAAAAACGTCCTGTGCGTTGTTAACATCGCCAAGGCGGCTACGCCAACTTTCCCCGATGAATAAGGAGCCCTCCCGATGAAGATCCTCGCCCTTGCGCTCGCCTCCGCCGCAGTCGCGACCATGGCGGTCGCCGCCGACGCGCCCAAGGTCGTGGAAGGCAAGCTCCAGAACAACGCCGGCGAGCAGATCGGGACGCTCAAGGTCACCGAGGCGCCCAAGGGCGTGATGCTGCACCTGGAGGTCCAGGGCCTGACCCCCGGCTGGCACGGCCTGCACTTCCACGAGAAGGGCGACTGCTCGAAGTCGGACTTCACCTCGGCCGGGACCCACGTGCACACCCAGCCGAGCATCGTCCACGGCCTGCTCAATCCGGACGCCAACGATTCCGGGGACCTGCCCAACCTCTACGTCGGCGCCGACGGCAAGGGCATGGTCGAGATCTTCTCGCCGTTCGTCTCGGTCGGCGGCGCCGGCGGGCGCCCGGCCCTCCTGGACGCGGACGGCTCGGCCGTGATCATCCACGCCTCGCCCGACGACTACATGACGCAGCCGATCGGCGGCGCCGGGGCGCGGGTGGCCTGCGCGGCCATCTCCGGCGGCTGACGCCGGTCCGCGCCCCGTCGCGCGCGCCGCCTCCCCTCCCGGGCCCGGGCGAAGGCCTTGTCCGGGGCGGGGCCGGCGGCGTAGGGCGGCTTGTGGCGCATGCGCGCACTTGGAGCCGGACGCCTTCGCCTCCATCTAGGCTGAAACGAATCCACCCGGAGGACCAAGGCCTCCGAAAAAGGACGCAAGATGAAGTCCAAGCTGTTGTTGCTGCTGTCCTTCTGCGCCGTCGCCGGCCCCGCCGCCGCGGCCGACTCGATCCTGCCGGGCTATTGGGAAAGCACCAACCGCCTGCTCTCGCCGATCCGCACCAAGGAGGTGGAGAAGCGCTGCATCACGCCCGAGGAAGTGGCCAAGTTCATGATGGGGCCGAGCAATCGGCACTACACCTGCACCTATCCGGTCAAGTCGTTCGCCAACGGCAAGATCCTCCTGCGCGGGACCTGCGTCTCCAAGAAGGGCCGCAAGGTCGCGGTCTCCGGCGAAGGCTCCTTCACGGCCACCACCTTCAAGCTGACAGCCACGGTGGCCACCGACTTCGCCGGCATTCCCATCTCCGGCCGCGCCAGCACCGAGGCGCGCCGCATCGCCGACACCTGCCCGCCCGAGCCCAAGGCGGACTGATCCCGCCCCCCGATCGAGGCCGCCTTGCGTCGCCCCTGGGCGCAAGCGCCCTCTTCGTGACCGCCCGATGACCAATAAGCCTGCGGAATCGCCGATCCCGCAGATTCCCCGCCGTTTCCCTGCGGCGGCGTTTACACGCGCCGAAATCTATGGTGCGCTGGCCTTGATCTGATGGATTTCAAACCGGAATAGAGGTTTTCACGCAGAAATCCTGCGTCACTCGGAGCCGGGGCGATCCTCCAGCGGGTCGGAAAGTACTGCAGCAGCCGGTTGTGACGCGATGATCTCTCATGGGCGCCGCATTCTTGATCGGTCTGCTGGTCATGAGCTTGAAACGCCGTACTTTGACGTCTGAAGACTGACCTATTTCGACCACCACTTGGCGATCGGCGAACGCGCCGGCGCGGGGAACCAGAAAGCGGGACTATGGGGATGATCACGATGGGCGCGCGCAGGAAGAGGCCCTTATCCGTTCTTTTGATGGCCACGGCCCTGTGCCTTCCGGGGGCGCTGGCGCACGCCGAAGCCTCGCCTGAGATGAAGCAGGCGGCGATCGCCGGCGTCGATGCGCGGGCCAAGCTGGTCCAGGAGATGGTGGACTCGGTGTTCAGCTTCGCCGAGCCGGGCTTCCAGGAGTTCAAGACCTCCGAGTACCTCACCGGCATCCTCGAGAAGAACGGCTTCAAGATCGAGCGCGGCGTCGCCGGCATCCCCACCGCCTGGACCGCCACCTGGACCAACGGGACCGGCGGCCCGAAGATCGCCCTGGGCAGCGACATCGACGGCCTGCTCGGCCTGTCGCAGACCCCCGGCTCGCCGCAGGTCAAGCCGATGGTGCCCGGCGCGCCCGGCCACGGCGAGGGCCACAACGCCGGCATGCCGCTGATCGTGGCCGCGGCCCTGGCCACCAAGGACGTGATGCAGAAGGAGAAGATCCCTGGCACCCTGATGCTCTGGCCGGGCGTCGCCGAGGAGCTCCTGGCCACCAAGGCCTATTACGTGCGCGCCGGCCTGTTCAAGGACGTGGACGCCACCATCTTCACCCACGTCAGCAACGATTTCTCCACCGCCTGGGGCCCCGGCGGCAACAACGGCATGGTCTCGGTGGAGTACACCTTCCACGGCAAGACCGCCCACGGGGCCGGCGCGCCCTGGGCCGGCCGCAGCGCGCTCGACGCGGTCGAGATCATGGACGTGGCCTGGAACTTCCGGCGCGAGCACCTGCCGCTGACCCAGCGCTCGCACTACGTCATCTCCAACGGCGGCGGCCAGCCCAACGTCGTGCCCGACGTGGCTTCGGTCTGGTATTACTTCCGCGAGCAGAACTTCAAGTCGATCCGCAGCCTCTACGAGACCGGCAACACCATCGCCGAGGCCGCGGCCATGGCCACCGGCACCACCGTCGAGCGGCGGGTGCTCGGCTACGCCGCCCCGAACTACTCCAACAAGCCCCTGGCCGAAGCCGCCTACAAGAACATCGAGCTCGTCGGCATGCCGAAGTGGAGCGACGACGACCAGGCCTTCGCCCGCGCGGTGCAGGAAGCCAACGGCCTGAAGATCGAGCCCCTGCGCACCGAACTCACCCCCCTGTCGACGCCCGCCACCCGCGGCCCGTCCATGGGCGGCGGCTCGGACGACATCGGCGACATCATGTGGACGGTGCCCACCATCACCATTCGCTTCCCGTCCAACATCCCCAACACCATCGGCCACAACGTCACCGCCGCGATCGCCATGGCCACGCCGATCGCCCACAAGGGCGCGGTCGCCGGCGCCAAGGCGGTGTCCCTGACGGTGCTGGACATCATGACCACGCCCAGCCTGCTGGCCGAGGCCAAGGACTATTTCCAGAACGTCCAGCTCAAGGACGACACCTACGATCCGGTGCTCGGCAAGGACGACCAGCCGGCGATCCACCTGAACGCCGACCTGATGAGCCAGATGCGGCCCAAGCTCGAGCCCTACTACTACAACCCCAAGAAATATAAGAGCTATCTCGAACAGCTTGGGATCGCCTACCCGAACACCTCGGCGACGAAGTAACCCAAGCTCACGCCCCGCGCTTCCCCTTGGCGCGGGGCGTCTCGCCGTCCGCTGCGGCGGCCGGCCCAGCCCTTTGGGCCCCTCTTGCGTCCCGGCCGCTCAGGTGCGGTCCTGGAAGACGATCGGCGGCGTCGAGCGGCGCGCCACCTCCCGGATTACGAAGCTGGAGCGGATGCGCGAGACGTGCGGCAGCGTCGACAGCTCCCGCCGATAGACCCGGTCGTAGTCCTCGAAGGACTCCACGTTCAGCATGATCAGGAAGTCGGTGTCCCCCGAGACGAACCCGCAGTAGGACACCGAGGGGCACTTCACGACCTCGCGCTCGAATTCGTTCAGCGCCTTCTCGGCCTGCGAACTCAGCTCGATCGCCACGAACACCACCACGCTGAATCCCAGCATCGGCAGGTTCAGGTTGGCCGAGTAGCTGAGCACCGCCTGGCGCTCCTCCAGGATCTTCCGCCGCCGCGCCACCGCCGTGCTGGACAGGTTGATCTGCTCGCCCAGCCACACGTCGGAGGCGCGTCCGTCGGCGCACAGCTCCCGGAGGATTTGAAAATCGATGGCGTCCAACCCTACGTGTTCGAATTTCGACATGCTTTCCCCAGGTCAATGCGCAAATCGGCAGCAGAGAGACGATTTCCGCTCCGAAATCCTATTCCAGGAGCCACGCACAAAGCAATCGACAGTATTGTGTCGGTGATGGGTTGATGATCGACGGTTGCGGAGGGGCGTCAGCGACCTCAATCGTCAAACGACAACGCATCGGACGTAAGAAGCCAAAGGTGTCTCCATGTGTGGTCAACATAGCAAGCGCTCGAGAACTCTGACGTTCTCAAGGAAATTCATCACGCACGTCAATCACCGCGACGACCGTCAGCATTGGTGACGCGCAGGTCAAAAGTGTGACGCCCGAGGGGCGTTCCGGTCCGGGTTCAGCTTTGGCGCCAGGGTCGGCCTAGCGGCCGCGGCGCGCCGCAAGCCGGCCAGGACCGCCGAACTCCATTCCGTTCGCGTATGGCGGGCCGAGCCTACTCGGCGCGCAAGCCATGTCGCTCGCCTGTTCGTCTGGTTCGCATCGCGTCCGCGGCGCGCAGGTCTTGCCACTCCATTCAGCCGAGGAAAGCGATGACTGTTTCCCCGAGATTCCGATCCGTCCCCAGCGCGCGGCGCTACGCCTTCGCCACCGTCAGCGCCGCTGCGCTCCTGATGTCGGCGGGCGCCGCCCTCGCCCAGGCCGCCTCCGCCGACGAGGCCGGCGCGCCGGCCGCCGAAACCTCCGAGGAGGTGAGCGAAATCGTCGTCACCGGCTCGCGCATCGTGCGCGACGGCTATGACGCGCCCCAGCCCGTCAACGTCCTGGGCACCGAGGAGCTCAAGGCCGAGGCGCCGGCCAACATCGCCGACTTCGTCAACACCCTGCCCTCGGTGAAGGGCAGCGCCACCGCCGCCAACTCCTCCGGCTCGCTCAGCAACGGCGCCGCCGGCATCAGCGCGCTCAACCTGCGCGCCCTGGGCACCGGCCGCACCCTGGTCCTGCTCGACGGGCAGCGCTCGGTGGTCTCCGCCTCCACCGGCCAGGTGGACACCAACACCTTCCCGCAGTCGCTGATCGAGCGGGTGGAAGTGGTGACCGGCGGGGCCTCCTCCGCCTACGGCTCCGACGCGGTCGGCGGGGTCGTCAACTTCATCCTCGACAAGGACTACACCGGGGTGAAGATCACCTCGGAATACGGCGAGACCACCTACAACGACAACCAGAACTGGAAGTTCAACCTCACCGCCGGCGGGCCGTTCGCGGGCGGCAAGGGCCACGCCCTGTTCAGCGCCGAAAAGGTGATGCAGGACGGCATCCACTACTACAGCCGCGACTGGAACAAGACCGGCCACTTCGCCATCCGCAATCCCAACACCGCGGCGGGCCAGCCCTACTACATCGTCGCCGACAACGTGGGCCTGTCCGCCTACACCCCTGGCGGCCTGATCACCTCGGGCCCGCTCAAGGGAACCTACTTCGGCGTGAACGGCGCGGTCGGCCAGCTCGCCTACGGCGCCACCTCCGGCCAATGGATGGTCGGCGGCGACTGGGAATACACCTCCTCGGTCATGAACGGCTCCAACAGCCTGTCGCCGGACGAGGACCGCGAAAGCTACTTCGGCCGGGTCAGCTACGAGCTCGCCTCCAACCTCAACGTCTTCGGCCAGGCCTCCTACGCCCGCTACGAGGGCCTCAGCTACTACGTCCAGCCGACCCAGACCGGCATCACCATCCGCTCGGACAACGCCTACCTGCCGGCCTCGGTGAAGGCGCAGATGGCGGCGGCCGGGGTCACCTCCTTCGTGATGGGCACCAACAACGCCGACATGCCCGCCTCGGGCAGCAACAACGTGCGCGAGACCACGCGCTTCGTGGTCGGCGCCGACGGCGATTTCAGCCTGATGGGCCTGGGCTTCGACTGGGACGCCTACTACCAGCACGGCGAGACCGAGACCCTCGAGAAGCTGACCGACACCTGGAACACCGCCCGCCTGGCCCTGGCGACCGACGCGGTGGTCGACCCGGCCAGCGGCCAGATCGTCTGCCGCTCCACCCTCACCGACCCGACCAACGGCTGCGTGCCGCTCAACCGCTTCGGCGTCGGCGTCGCCAGCGCCGAGGCCCTCGACTACGTCCTCGGCACCCCCACCCGCACCCAGGAGTTCAAGCAGGACGTGGTGGCGGTGAACTTCACCACCAACGACATCCAGGGCTGGGCCGGTCCGATCGGCATCGCCTTCGGGGCCGAATGGCGCAAGGAGCAGATGAGCGGCTACGTCCCGCCCGAGTACGAGGGCAGCGGCTGGAAGTACGGCAACTACAAGGTCACCGAAGGCGAGTACGACGTGGCCGAAGGCTACGTCGAGGCCCTGGTGCCGCTCTTCAAGGGCATGGAGTTCAACGGCGCCGTCCGCTACACGAACTATTCCGTCTCCGGCGGCGTGACGACCTGGAAGGCGGGCCTCACCTACTCGCCCATCTCCGACATCACCCTGCGCGCCTCGGCGTCCCGCGACATCCGCGCGCCGAACATGAGCGAGCTCTACGACACCGGCACGGCCCGCTCGAACTCGGTGAACATCCGCGGCGTCTCCACCCCGTTCGTGCAGAACCTGATGGGCAGCACCGACCTGGAGCCCGAGGTCGCCGACGGCTACGGCCTGGGCGTGGTCTTCCAGCCCAGCTTCCTGCCGGGCTTCGCCGCCTCGGTCGACTACTACGACATCCAGGTCGAGGGGGTGATCAGCTTCGTCACCGCCCAGAACGTGGCCGACTACTGCAACGTCAACAACGTCCAGAGCTACTGCGACCAGCTCAACTACGTGAACGGCGTGCTCAGCACGATCGACCTCTATTACGACAACCTCAACAGCATGTCGGCCAAGGGCCTAGACATCGAGACCTCCTACCGGTTCAACGTCGAGGACACCTTCGGCCGCGGCGCCGGCGACGTCACCCTGCGCGGGATGTTCACCCACTACATCGAGAACATCACCGACGACGGCGTCACCGCCATCGACCAGGCCGGCTCCAACGTCGGCAGCACGCCCGACTGGGTCTACCGCCTGACCGCCACCTACAAGCTCGATCCCTGGACGATCAACGTGGCGGCCCGCGGCGTCAGCGACGGGGTGATCAGCAACGCCTACACCGAGTGCTCCAGCAACTGCCCGACGCTGACCGCGCCCTACTACACGATCGACGAGAACGACATCGAAGGGGCGGTCTACTACGACCTGTCGGTCACCCGCAGCTTCACGGTGGGTCAGGCCGACGCCGAGGCCTACATCTCGATCAAGAACCTGTTCAACACCGACCCGGTGCTGACGGCCAACCCCGCCTCCCTGGGGGCGGAGAACACCCCGGCCTACCTGCAGACCAACCGCACGCTCTACGACGTGCTGGGCCGCGTCTGGCGCGTGGGCCTGCGCCTGGAGTTCTAGGACGAAGACGCCCCGCAGGTCAGCCTGCGGGGCGCCCATTTCCATGCGGCGGCGGCCACCGGCCGCCGCCGTCGTGCGTTCGGACGAGCCGGCCCTAGAACGGTTATGCGGACCTCAGCACGTAAACAGCGGCGTAAGCCGCTGTTTTTCTTGCACTCAGTTCTTTGCAGGGTTGCCGTGCGTCAACAACTACGACGACGCGGCGTGCGCCAATAGGCGCGCGCACGCCGCGTGTAAACAGTGACTCCCGGAGAGTGAGAGAGGGGGGCGGGGGGAGAGAGCGAGAGGTTATCCACAGCCCGGGAAGGCTGCTTCCCACTTGAGCCGGTGCCCCAGGCGTAAAGTTAGTTGGCGCGGCGCAGTTTCAGCCTCACTGCCTGATGTTGCCCTTCGCGAAAATAGACCTTCCCGGCCTCCGAGAATGGATTGGGGAGCTCCGAGACAGCGATGAGTTCGGGTGTCTGCACATTGGACACGTACAGAACCCGCCACTTTCCACGCTTCTCAGAGGCCATCGAAGCAGCGGCGGCGACCTGAGAGCGCTCGAGGTCGACATAACCGGGATCGCCAACGTGCGCCTTGACCTCGAAGTAGAGATCTCCGCGCGTACGCGGCACCTTAAAGTCGTACCCGTCGGAGTCGTTGGTGGCCGGAAGACCGAGGTAGCGTCGGCCCATCGAGGACAGCCAGCACGCGTCGTGAAACCCGCGAACCGACTGCTTGAGGTAGTGGTAGGCGGCAAGCTCGCCCGCGAACCCGAGCAGCGTGCGCTGTTCTTCGCTAAGGTATTCAGGGTCCTTGCCCTTGCCGCCGCCGCGACGCCCCGGGCGTCGGCGCCCCTTCGGACCGAACGCTTGGAGGTCGGCCTTTCCCGACCGTTCGCGAAAACTCGAAGAGGCCAGCGCGTCGCGCAACGCCGCGGCGACTTGGTCGAAGCGGTCTGACTGGCCGCCATCCACTTCGATCTCGCCGAAAACGATCGTGCGCCGAGCCTTGAGCTCCGCGTCGCGCCGCTTAGTCTCCTGCTGCTCCTCAAGCTCAAGGTCGCTGGCGATCAGGCCGAGCATCTCCAGGTCCAGGCTGGTGGGCATAGCCGTCGGCCAAGCGCTCGCTCGGGCCAAGACGGCGGGCCAAGCATCCGTCGCAATGCGTCGAAAATCGAGGACGCCGGAGCTGACAACATCGCGAACGAACATGTCGTTCGTGGCCTCCCAGGAGGGCGGCAAGCCGCGCAGCATGGGCTCCTTTGCGACCCACGCGCGGGCGACGCGTCGAAGCTCCGGGAGGTTGGCGACGAGGGCCGCGCGATTGGCTTGCCGAAGGTTCTCCAAGCCGTCGTCTGCCGATGCGTTGGAGGCGGGCAACTGGGTCTGTCCAAGGTCCGCGAAGCGCGCGTCGATTAGCTCGTCAGGAAGGTTGTCGTAAGTCTCGAGCCAGCGCTCGTCGAAGGTGATCCATTCCAACCTGCTGTCGCGGCGATAGGCCGTCAGGTCGCCATCGGCGTCGAAAAGGTCGACGTAGGCGTCGCGGACCGTCTGGGCGAGCAGCGCGCGCTGTTCCTCTTGGCGGGTCGTAAACTGCCGTCGAAGGCGCTCATCGAACCGCAGCGGCGACCATTCACCGCCAAGCGCAGATAGGGCGGCGTTGAAGGATACCAAATCCGCGCCGAGCCGCTGGCGAACATCATCAAGCCCGTCGGCGTCGCGACAGATATCGATGAGGTCCGCGACCTGCTGCGGCGCAACCCCGCGCGTGACAAGGGCGGCCGCGATGTCCGCCTCGTCGGTGAACTCGGCGCGACGCGTCAGGAGCGCCTCGGCCGCCGCCGTCCCGAACCGGAGTTGCACCGCGGGGATCAGGCCGTCCAGGAGGCGCCCCGTCGTCGAGCGTAGGGAGCGATAAAGCTCACGCACGCGAGACACGGGCTGCGCGAGCGCCCTGGCAACGAGAGCGTCGTCCGGTCGCTCGAACGGCGCATGCAGAGGCGCCAGCGCGTTAGACAGCGCCAGGAACGCCACCCGGAACTGCAGGCTCAGACCAGGGCGGCCAATGGCGAGCGCTAGACCGCTCCCCAGGCGGGCCAGCGTCGCCCAGTCCATTTCGGGCGGTGCCTCCGCCACCACTAGCGTCGGAAAATCAGCGTGCGAGATGGGCAGCACGCCTTCCAGGCCGACGGGAAGCCCGCCGCGCTCGCCCGCGATGGTGACCGCCACATCCTGAGCGGAGACCACCCGCACCTTGCGCAGGTCGTCGTACAGCAGCTGCCGGCTCCGAGCCGTATTGCGGTTGGTGAGACCGGTATTGAACTCGAGCACAAGCACGGAAATCTCTGCGAGCCATTCCCGGCCCAGCGACACCAGAAGGGGGGGATCCGCCGAGGGCGCAAATGACTGGCCATCGACCTCGACGCCGAGCTCGACGCCCTCGAGCAGCTCGGCGTCCCTGCCCTGCGCGCGCTTGATGGCCGCCGCGCACGCCGCGGACTTGCCGTCCGGCGCGCTGAAGACGGGGCGGTCGATCACCGTGAGCAGCTGGGTTAGGGTCGGGTTGGACGTCTCGCCGACCAACAGTGGCGGGGCATGTTGATCGGGCACCGGCGGCGGCAGCGCGATGAGTCTACCGCCCAGGTCCACCGCAAGTACCAGCGCGGACGGGAGCGCCGGCGGGTTAGTCAGCGCGCTCCAATGCTCCCAGGCCTCGCGGTAGGCCTTTCGGAACGTGTCGTGCTCCGCCTCGGAGATTCCCTGCGCGAGGGCCGCGCCCAGCGCCGCAACCCTGTCCCCGGCCGTCACCTCCGCGGACCAGAGCCGAAGACCAAGCCGGTCCACCATGATTGTGCGTAGCGCGGCCGATCCATCCAGCGCTTCGCGCATGCCGCGCTCGAGCCGCTGGACGAAGCGAGGCAGCACGTCCGCCTCCCCTTTCGGCGCGTACCAGCAGTCCTTCGGCCGTGCCCATTCCAGGTCGTCTACCCCAGCCCGCGGCATCCAAGCTTGTTGTCGCAGGAAGGCCGCGAGCGGGCTCGGCCAGAGATCTGTGTCCGGATTGCCGGCCGTGCGCGTCAGCTTGGTGTTGAAATACTTGGTATCGGCGTCGAGCAGGAAGCGCGCGATCAGCCGCGCGTAGGGCAGCTTGGCCTGAACCGGGAAGCTGGCGTAGGCGGACTGGCCGGCGAGCACGTAGAGCGTCTGCTCGGTGCTGTACGCCCCGCTATTGTAGCGGAACCCCCAAGTCGGCTGCTCCTTGACGTCCACCCGCCAAATCGCCCCGAGCGTGCGTTCGATCGGCAGTTCCGGCCCGTCGCCCTTCTTGATCCCCGCCCACTGCCACTTCTCGACGGAGACGGCTTTGTGGGTAAGCACCGGCAGGCCGTCGCGCACACCGCAGTGCTTGAGGAACTGCGTCCACTCGCTCGCAGAGCCTCGCTCCCGCAACGGCCAGGCATCCCACGTCGGCAGCACGCTGGCGCCGATGTCCGCGATCTCTCGCGAGACCGCCGCCGCCGCGTCGATCAACTCCGCGATGAGGTCGCCTTGGCTGTCCCGCCAGCCCGCCGAGAACCGGAGGCGCCCGGCGGGCTGGTTTCCCCCTGCGCCGGCCGGCAGTCGCAGGTTCGAGGCCCGCAACGCGCTTTCGAGCTCCGGCGTGCGGTGGGTCTTCCAGGCTTCGAAGGCCCATCCCACGGCCGCCAGGACACGCAGATGCGGCGGCCGTTTGCCTACCAGCCGCCCGAGCTTGGAGACCACGGCCGGAAGGCTGTACTCACTCGCCAGGCCCGCGCCGATGAAAGCCTGCGCCACCTGAGGCGACCAGCCGATGAGCGGGTCTGAGAAGAGCATGTTCCGAGCCAGGCTGTCCGGGGGGAACAGGGCGGCGTCCGACAGTCGCTTGCGTCGACGGTTAGGGCGCTCCGCCTCCTGGTGGATGAAGAACTCTGGTCCATCGCCGGCGGCCAGTGGGTTGTTGGCGGGCACCAGCTTGCCGCCCTGGGCAACGAAGATGGCCTCGCCGCGCAGGTGCGGCAGCGGGTCGCGGAGCTTGGCCAGGTCTGCATAGAACTGCGTCCAGGCCGTCGCCGGTCGCTTCTGACGGTGGAGATACTGCGCGATGGCCGGCGCCCAGGCCTTCCAGACCGTGTCCGCGGGCAGCAGCGGCACATCCTCCTCTGATGCCAGCTTCGTCAGCGCGTGGGCGCGCTTCTCCCCCAGTCCCTGCCGGAGCATCGGCAAGTCGAGCACGCGGGCAAGAAGGTTCGCCTTTAGGACGCCATACTCGCCATCGTCCCAGTCGTAGATGTCGGCCAGAACCGCTCGTTCCAGTCGTGCCTAAGCACGTGACAGGAGAAGTCTGAGGGCAGCCCTGCTGCTTTCCGAACGACGCGAAAAAGCTTCTCGACCGAGGAGACCGAGAGCGGACTCCCGGCCGCCGTGCTCACGAAGAGATAGCCGTGCTTACGTGCAGCGCCGCAGACCGGCCGCATTTCCAGCACGTAGGCCGCGAGAAGCTCGGCTGACTTCTTTGGAAGAGCGAGAACCCGCTCTTCAGTTTTGAGAACTGGTTGTCTCGCGCGTGGATCACGCGGATCGTCGGGGCGAGCGACAATGTTCAGCCGTTCGCGCCGCAGGTCCACATCTTCAACGCGCAGGGCGAGCAACTCGCCCCGTCGCAGTCCGAGGTCCAGCAGCAACTGAATAATCAGGTGGTTTCGAAATCTGACGGAGTGACTGCTCCATGGGTTTTTGGAGCTCTGCGGATCAACCAGATCGGTGAGAGCGAGCCTCTCTTCCTCTTCCAGCCCCTCCCGCGGCTCGTCGTCCGCCCAGTTGCTGCCTGGAGTTCGCGTCGCAACAGAAGCCAGGAAAGCGTCGCGGGCCACAGCATACGCGGCTTGAGCTGAGGGTCTGTCGGATAGCTCGAGCAGCCGCTGCTGTGTCAGCCAAACCAGGAATTGTCGGATAGCCCGTACGCGGTTCGCAGCCGTTTGCCGCGAGAGGGCGGCTGAGCGCTTCTTGATCTGCACCACGCGAGCAGAGGTGTCCCTCCCGCTGAAGCGCTCCGGTAGCCGAAACGAAGCCGCAGCGACCAGTCCGTCGAGTTCAGCGGGGGACAGGAGTGTCCCCGAGGCAACGCGACTCTCGAGCGAAATTCCGGCCTCCGCGCACCAGAGCAGCAACGCCTGCACGCCAACCAGCTGCTGGTGGATGGTGTTGGGCCGTCGGGCTCGGCATTGGGTCAGCACGTAGAGCGCGGTCGTGTGGTGGGGGAGCCCTGTTGAACGATGCATAAGCAGCGGGAGCCGTTCGCCGCACGGACGGATGTGCATTCGGATCACAAGCGGCAACATCGTGACGCTCCCTCGGAGTAAGCCTTTTCAAGCTAACTGCCGATGTCGCAGCCGGGATAGGTGCAATAAAAAAGCGGCCAACTCCGTGAGGAACTGGCCGCTTAGTTACGTCCGGATCACTTTTCCGGGCTAGAACGGGATCTCGTCGTCCAGGTCGGCCGAGAAGTCTTCCCGCGGGCCCGAGCCCTGCTGGCGCGGGCCGCCGCTGGAGAAGCCGCCCGAATAGCCGCCGCCGTAGTCGTCCCCGCCGCGCTCGGCGCCGCCCTCGCCGCGACCGTCCAGCATGGTCAGCTCGCCGCGGAACTTCTGCAGCACCACCTCGGTGGAGAACTTCTCCTGGCCCGACTGGTCGGTCCACTTGCGGGTCTGCAGGGCGCCCTCGATATAGACCTTCGAGCCCTTGCGCAGGTAGTTCTCGGCCACCTTCACCAGGTTGTCGTTGAAGATCACCACCCGGTGCCACTCGGTGCGCTCCTTGCGCTCGCCGCTGCTGCGGTCGCGCCAGGTTTCCGAGGTGGCGACGCGCAGGTTCGCCACCCGGTCGCCGGAGTTGAGGGTGCGGATCTCCGGATCGGCGCCGAGATTTCCGACCAGAATGACCTTGTTGACGCTGCCCGCCATGTCGATGTCCTTGAAGCTTCCGTAAGTGCGGGCGTTGGCCCGCAGGCACGCTAGCCGCTCGCGCGCCCCCGATCAACAGATGTTCTATGTATGTTCCTCGTCCGTCCCCAGACGGACGCGGCCGCCCTCAGGGCTGCTGGGGCATGGCGCCGGGGATCGCCAGGCGCCCGTCGCCGGTGCGCACCAGCGCCAGGTAGCGGCCCGACTGCAGCGAGGGCGAGGTGAAGATCCCCTCCTTCTGCAGGAACAGGAAGTTGCCCTGATAGGCGCCCATGATCTCCTGCTGGTTGCCGCCCAGCCTCAGGAACCGGATGCGCATCGCCTCGAGCTGGGCCGCGCAGGTCTCCAGGTTCGGCGTTTCGCCGCCCACCTTGTTGTAGCGGATCGTGCCGTCCTTCTGCGGGATGGCGTGATAGCAGACGCCGATGTCCCCCGGCGGCGTGACGCGCTTCTGGCAGGCGATCAACGCAAGGGCGGAAACGGCGAGGACGGCGGCGGTGCGAAGCATGGCGCGAGCCTACACGCCCGGCCGGCGCGAGGCGAGCGCCGTCAGCCGATCGGGGCGATGGCGCAGCCGGGCCCCTGCTCGGCCAGAGTGCGGAAGCTTCGGTTGTCGCCCGACACCTCCACGCGCCCCGGCACCAGGCGCAGGGTCTGCTGCATCCAGCGGCCGTAGGTGGCCTGTCCGGCGCGCTCGCAGCGGCCGGCGAACAGCGCCTGGACGCAGGCGTTCAGCGTCATGTCCCCCGGAAGGCGCCGCCAGTCCCCGGCGTAGCGCCAGCAGCCGCCGGCGGGGCCCGCCTCGGCGTAGCCGCCCGTCTCCGGCTGGGCCGGCGCCGGCGCGGCGGGTTCGGCCTCGGCGGGCGGCAGGGGGGTCAGGTTGGTGCCGGCCTGGTCGGCGGCGGCCAGGGCGCCGGTCTCGTCCACCCCCACGTCCAGGGCGCCGGTGGCCACGCCGTTGCGCTCGGCGCACTCGGCCAGGGTGAGCTCCCCGACGAACTGCCCGGCCACGAAGCAGCGCAGCGGGCGGGCCGAGTCCAGCTTGTCGTCCGGCTGGCGGGTCTCGACGATCAGCCCCCCCTGGGAGGCGGGCGGCGGGGCCTTGGAGCCGCGCCCGCCCGAGGTCAGCGCCAGGGCGATCATCACGCCCGCCGCCAGCGCCACTGCGCCGCCGACGAGCGCCAGCACGACGCGCCGATCCTTGAGCACTTCCATGCCCCCTGGCTAGACCGCGGCGTGCGCGGTTTCAAGCGCGCGCTGGCCCAAGCCCTCAGCCGCCGCCCAGCAGGCGGTCGAGCCCGGCCTGGTAATTGGCGATCTGCGCGGTCAGGTAGGCCGGCGCCGTGCCTTTGACGTTGGCCAGCGGATCCTTTGGCGTGGCCTCCGCCTGCATCGCCCGATAGGCGCTGCGGATCGTCGACATCGCCAGCGACAGCTCGTCCAGCGCGTGTTTGACGTCGGTCTCGGTGTTCAGGTTCAGCCCGCGGTCCATCTTCAGGCCGTACATCGGCGTCCCGCCGTCCGCCGGCACGATCACGTCGTCCTCGACCTTGGTGGAGCGGACGAAGCCCTCCTGCAGGCCCAGCGCCTCCAGCGCGTCTCTGCCGCCCGTCCCGCCCAGGATCTCCAGGCTGTAGCGGTCGTTGATCGGCTTGATCTGCAGCTTGCGGGTGTCGCTGTCGGACACCACGTCGACGCGGATCGCATAGCCCGTCGCGCGCCGGATCTTGGCGGCCAGGGTGTCGAGGGTGTCCTTCTCCTCGATGGTGATCGTCGCCGCCCGGCCGCCCGAGCGCGTGCGGATCTGGAAGGTGTCGCCGTCCCGCGCCGCCGTGGCGGCGGTGATCCGCTGGGAGTCGGAATAGGCGATCGCCCCTTCCGGCAGCCCCAGGCGGTCCAGGACGCTGGAGCCCGTCTGCCCCACGGCGATCGTGGTCGGCGCGGCGAAGCCCTCCTCGCCCGAGAAGCGCTGGCTGTACCCGACCGTCCCGGCGGCCACGTCGAGCTCGGCGACGAAGCCGTCCACCTCGCCGATCTTGGTCTGGGCCCCGATGTCGCCCTTGGAGGTCCCGGCGATCCAGACCTTGCCGCCGGAGATGGTCATGGCCGTGGCCCGGTCCTCGCCGGTTCCGCCGTAGTAGGCGATGGCGTCCGATCCGCTCGGCGCCAGGCTGGAGGAGATCTTCGCGGCGAAGGCGTCCACCCCGCCCGACGACGCCCGCGTGGTCGTCCCCACGCTCAGCGCCCCGCCGGAGGAGCCGGCCAGAACGATGTCGCCGCCGTCCAGGGCCACGCCCGCCAGAGCGCCCCCGCCCAGGGAGCCCAGGTCCCGCGTGGCCGCCAGGGTCGGCGCGCCGGGGGTGGTGAAGTCGAAGCGGCGCAGCTTGGCGTTACCGCCCTCCTGGGTGGCCACCACCACATTGGTCCCGTCGACCACCACGCCGACCATCTTGTCGTCGCTCGTGGTCCCGAACTGGTTGGTCGTGATCAGGTTGCCGGATTCGCTGTAGCTGCGCAGATAGCCGTCCCAGCCGCCGGACGAGGATTGGCCGCTCAGGGCGCTCTTGGTGCGGCCCGCCACATAGAGCGTGCCGTCCGCCCCCCAGGCCAGGCTCGTCGCCTCGTCCTCGTCGCGCGAGCCCTGCCGCTTGGTCCAGAGCTCCTGGCCGGCGGCGTCGAACACGGTCACGAAGCTGTCGGACTTGGCGGCGTCCACGCCGTCGTCGCCGCGGATCAGCGCGCCGGTCACCGAGCCGCTGATGGCGATCTTGCCGTCGGCGGCTACGGCCAGGCCGAACCCGTCCGCCTCGTTCGCCGCCCCCAGCGTGCGCGTGTAGACAAGCTTGCCGGCCGAATCGAACTTCATCAGGGCGACGTCGCCCTGGCCCTTGATGGTCTGGCCGTCGACCGTGCCGGTGACGTCGGCCAGCATGTAGACCGAGCCGTCCGCGCCGGTGACGGTCTTGCGCACGGCCGAGACCTCCTCGGGCAGGTCCACGGCGAACACCCGGCCCTCGACCCAGTTCACGTCGCCCGGGCGGCGCACGGCGTCCGAGGCGGCGCCGGTCTCAAGCTTGATGAGCTGTTCGTGCTGGACCGCGTCGTCGGTGGTCGCCTTGCCGTCGGGGTCGGGGTCTCCGACTGTCTGGGTCACATAGACGGCCGGGGCGGAGGTGGTCGCCGAGAAGGTGAGCTTTTCGGTCGTATCCCCTTGGATCTTCAAGGCGAACTGGTCGACCGCCTTGGCCAGCACCACTTCCTTGCCGTTGACCGTGGTGGTCTTCTCCTCGCCGGGGATCCGCTCGACCGCCATGCGCGTGAAGACGCCCGCGGCGGCGAGCTTGTCGTTCATGTACTTGACGACGTTGCCCATGGTGCGGGGCGTCGCGCCCATCTCCGACAGGTCGAAACTCACGTCGGTCGTGGTGTTGTTGAGCTTCTTGACCGACAGGTTGAACACCACCGGCCCCTGGAAGGCCTCGACCTCCTCCGAGGACAGGCCGCTGTGCAACGGGGCGGTGATGTAGGCGGCCTTGGTCTTCGGCACCCCGACGCTCATCTTGGCGCGCTCGGTGGCGTCGCCGTGCGTCAGGCGCAGGGTGTCGAACTTGGTGGTGTCGATGTAGTCGGACACCTCGGCCATGCCGCGGGTGAACGCCGACTGCAGCCGCTTCAGCTCGGCCGCGGAGACGTCGTCCGCGTCCGCGCGCTTGGCCAGCGCCTCCAGGGTCGACAGCGCCTGGTGCATGGCGAACAGCTTCTTGTAGTCGTCGCTGGCGCCCTTGACGTCCAGCTTGGCCGCATTCTCGTCGACGAACTTGCGGCCCACCAGGACCGACTTCATCAGCTCGTCGGCCTGCGGCGCCTTGGACAGCGAACTCCACGGCGCCGTGGGCACGGCCTTCTTCGTCGCCAGGCCGCTCGAGGCCGACGCGACGCTGCTCCCCCCGGCGCTGGAGCGCGCCTGGTAGTAGCTGAGCAGCAGGTTGCTGTCGAACGTGATCAAGACGTCGGCTTTCCGTTACGCAGTCACCCAGACGAAACCTGCGCCATAAGGCCTGACGAGCCGTTAAGACCCCGCGCCGCGGCCAGGAAAAAGCCCCGGGACCGCCCGCGCGGCCCCAGGGCTTGCACGCTCCCCAACGGAGACGGCGTCAGCCCTGGAAGAGCTGCAAGATGATCTGCGGCGCGGAGTTGGCGATCGACAGCGCCTGGGCGCCGAGCTGCTGCTGCACCTGCAGGGCCTGGAGTCGGGCGCTTTCCTTGGCGATGTCGGCGTCCACCAGGTTGCCGATGCCGGTCTCCAGCACGTCCTGCAGCTTGGAGACGAAGGTCACGTGCTTTTCGATCTGCTTGGCCTGGGCGCCGAGCTCGGCCAGCGAGGCGGTCACCGAGGAGATCGCCGCGTCCAGCTGGGCCAGCACCGACTGGGTCGCGGAGGACGAGCCGGTCAGCACCGTGCCCGACAGGTTGATGACCGAGCCGGAGACCGTGAAGTCCTGCGGCGACAGGGTGATGTAGCTGTCGCCCTCCGCGTTCGCCAGGAACGAGATCGGGGCCGTGATCGTGCCGTTCAGCACCGACACCCCGTCGAACTCGGCGGAGTTGGCGAACTGGCCGATCGCCTGGAGCAGCGTCTGGTATTCGTCGTCGAAGGCCTTCTTGGAGGCGGTGGAGGCCGAGCCGTCGGCCGCGCCCACCACCTTCTCGCGCATCTGCACGAGGATGTCGGAGATCTCCTGGCCGGCGGTCATGGCCACGTCGGTGATGGATGTCGCCCGGTCCAGGCTCATCTTCACCGCCGACAGCGAGCTGAACTCGGCGCGCTGCTTCTGCGCGATCGCATAGATGGCCGCGTTGTCCTTCGCGTTCGACACCCGAAGCCCGGTGTTGATCCGGCTTTGGACGTCCGCCAGCTTTTCGTTCGTCGTGTTCAGGTTCTGCAGCGCGATCAGCGCCGACTTGTTGGTGTTCACCGATATCGCCATGGCGGCCGTCTCCTTCAGAGAGGCTTGGACGGCGCCCGACTCGCACCCCCCAAAGCATGGTTAACGCTAGGGGGAACATGGTGATCAGAAAGTTAACGACGGAACGCGCTATACCGCGCATCGGCGGGCCCGAGCGCGGCGAACCCCTTGCAGGGGCCGGATTTGCGGCCGTCAGGCCGGGTTAAGACTTCACGCCTGCGTCTTGATGACGGCGCCGGCCTCGTAGCCCTCGTCCTGCTGCAGCTTCAGCATTTCCTCGCGGGGAATCTGCGAGACGACCTCGCCGGTGCGCCGGTCGATGGTCTTGTAGACGAAGGTTCCGGTGTTGGCGTTCTCCTCGATCACGAGGCGCAGGTCGGCCATGTCTTGCCGGGGTTCCGGCGCCTGTGGGGCGACGGCAGCCTGGCGGACCGGGGGAACCGGCTCGATCTCGTGGAGAGGCGCAGGAAGTGCGACTTTGTTCTCCATCTATCCCTTCGCCGCTTCTTGATCGAAGGCGGCGACTCCATTTGAGCGAAAACGGCGGGGAGGCTCGCCTCCCCGCCGCCGACGCTTGCGGGCGCGGGTGAACCGCACCCGAAAGGCTTATCGGAACAGACCCAGGAGGATGCCCGAGGACTGGTTCGCGATGGACAGGGCCTGCACGCCGAGCTGTTGCTTGGTTTGCAGCGCCTGCAGCTTCGCGCTTTCCTTGGCCAGGTCGGCGTCCACCAGGTTGCCCACACCGGCGTCCAGGGTGTCCTGGAGTTTGCCGACGAAGTTCAGGTGGGTTTCGAGCGCCTTCGAGCCGGTGCCGAGGGTCGACAGCTTCGACGACACGTCCTGGATGGCCGCTTCGATGTTCGCGATGTCCGAGGACGTCGCGCCGCCCGTCAGGTCGCTCAGCGTGGCCGTGATGGCCGAGTTGCTGGTCGACAGGTCTTGGTGGGCGATGTCGATGGTGGCCGAGGCGTCCGCGTTGGCGATGGCCGCCACGGAGGTCGAGCTCGTCGCCGTGTCCGAGATCAGGTTCACGCCGTCGAACGAGGCGTTCTCCGAGATCGTGTCGATCTGGTTGCGCAGGGCGACGTATTCGTCGCTCAGCGCCTTCAGGGACGCGGAAGTCAGGCCGGTTTCCGACGCGGCGACGGCCTTTTCCTTCATCTGAACCAGGATGTCGGAGATGGCCTGCCCGGCGGAGAGCGCCACGTCCACCGTCGACTGGCCGCGTTGCAGCGACGACATGACGGCGTTCAGCGAGCTCGATTCGGCGCGCTGGTTCTGGGCGATGGCCCAGATGGCGCCGTTGTCCTTGGCGGTCGCGATCTTCAGGCCGGTGTTGATCCGGCTCTGAGTCGTGCTCAGCTCTTTGTTGGTGGAGTTGAGGTTCTGCAGGGCGACCATCGCCCCGACGTTGGTGTTGACGCTATTCATTCCCATAGCGGTCAGTCCTTCTTTTCTCAGGGTCCGACGCCGTTTTGGCTGCCGGGGGCGTTTTGCCCGGGAACGGGTCAAGCAAGCGCCGGGCCACGCCCACCCGCCAGACATCCACATTGTTTTTGTTCAGTATTTTCCAGCGCGCCAACGCCCGGCCGGCGCCAACGACCCGGCAAGCCCGGCCCTGGCCGGCATTTTCTGCCGATCGCTAGGCAGTTCTTGCCGCCGCGCCCGCCGCCCGCCGCCGGCTCAACGCAAAACGCCGGCCCTTGCGGACCGGCGTCTGGCATTGTGGCGTTGCGGCGTTGCGGCGCGGGCGCCTCAGGCGGCGGCGGAGGAGGCCCCCTGCCCGCCCAGGGCCTGCATGATCATCTTGTTGACCTCGATCAGATCCTCGAACGATTCCTCGCCGCGCATCACCGCGCTGGAGTGGCGTCCGACCCACAGGCTCAGGCTGATGATGTTGGCCCGCACCTGCACCGGCAAGCGGTTGCCCGGGTTGGCGCAATCCTGCGCCAGGGCCGACCACAGGCGGCGGTTCCAGTCCAGCGCGTCGATGCGCGTGGCGAAATCGAACCGGTCGGCCTTGGACGCCGCCATCAGCGCGCGCGTCACCTGGCCGAACAGCCGGTACTCGGCGTCTCGCGGCGCCTCAGCCCGGACGGCCGCCTGCTGGTACGCTTGAAGCGACATTCCCCAACCTCACGTCTTCATACTCGATCAGCTTCCGGCACAGCATCAGCGCCTTGTAATACTCGCGCGCCATGGTGTGCTTCGAGATCGCGACACAGTCCGCCAGGATCTCGGGGTTGCGGATCGCCCCCATGAACTCAGTCAACCGCTCCGCGAACTCGTCGTAGTAGCGGTTGGCCCCCACCTCATCCAGGTACATCATCATCATCGGGAAGTAGATCCGCCGCGCCGGCGAATTGGCTTCCTCGGGCTGCATGATGTCCTTTTCACGCAACACGGACGCCTTGTTCTGCAGAACCAGCGTGGTGCGACGGTCCCCGTTCTGAACCACGGCTCCGTTGAGAACGAACTTCTCACCGGGCTTCAGGGACAGCTTCAGCGGCATTCCTCAGTCTCCAAACGCCGGCCCCCCCGGCTTGAGGCGTGTCGCCCAGTCGCACGCCGCGGCGTCCGCTCCGTGCTCCAGGCTACGCTAGGTCGATGGGAGTTAACCGCTCGTTGCCCGGGCGGCTCCACTCGCCATTAGCAGACCGTTAAGCATGATTTTTCAAGCTTCCGCCGACTCTCAGCAAGACGAGGTGGCGCGTGGGCGCGGAAAACGACCTGGCGCGGCCCGGTGCGCGCGATCCCAAGGCCATCGTCCCGGCCGGCGACAGCGCCTCGGCGGATGCGATCCGGCGGCTGCGCAAGGAGCTCGCCGACGCCCGCGCCGCCAAGGCGGCGGTCCCGCACCTGAACGCCGCCCTCGCCGCCGTTTCGGCTCATCAGTTCGACCGCGCCGTGAAGGCCTGCCGCCAGGCCCTGCGCCACGATCCGCGCAACGACCTCGCCCATCACGTCCTCGGGATCGCCTTCGAGAAGCTCGGCGACTGGGCCTCCTCGCTGGACGCCTACGAGAAGGCCCTGGCCCTCAAGCCGGACAGCCCCGAGATCGCTAACGACTTGGGCCGCTTGGCTTTTCGCATGCAGATGTTCCCCCAGGCCGAGGCTCTGTTCCGCTACCACCTGGCCGCCCGCCCCCATGCGCCGGAGAGCTCCAACAACCTGGCCTGCGTGCTGCGCGAACAGATGCGCTACGACGAGGCGATCGAGGTGCTCAAGCCGGCGATCCAGGCCGCGCCGGACCGGCCCCTGCTCTGGAACACCCTGGGCACCATCATGTCCGACATGGGCGAAACCGAGCAGGCCGCGGTCTTCTTCACCGAGACCCTGCGCCTGGACCCGGGCCACCTGAAGGCCCGCTACAACCGCTCCAACATCCTCTTCGCCCTGGGCGACACCGAGACCGCCCTGGAGGACTGCCGCAGCGCCATGGAGGCCACCGAGGCGCCGGACGAGCGGGCCACCATGGGCCTGGCGCTCTCCACCATGCTTCTGGCCAGCGGCGATCTGCCGCAGGGGTGGGAAGCCTACGAAGCGCGGCTGTCGCCCCACTTCCACGACCCGATCCATTTCCTCGTCAACCGGCCCCAGTGGCGGGCGTTCGACGACATCCAGGGCCGCCACCTGCTGCTGATCGGCGAACAGGGCCTGGGCGACGAGGTGCTGTTCGCCAACATGCTGGACGACGTGCTGCAGGCCCTCGGCCCCGGCGGCCGGCTGAGCCTTGCGGTCGAGCGCCGGCTCGTCCCGCTCTTCCAGCGCTCGTTCCCACAGATCCAGGTGGGCGCCCACCACACCTTCAAGCGCCACGGGCGCAACATCCGCTCGGTGCCGTGGATCGGCGACTGGGCCGACGTCGACCTGTGGGCGCCCCTCGGCCAGCCCCTTCGCCAGTTCCGCCTGTCCCTCGAGGCGTTCCCCGAGCGGCCCCAGGGCTTCTTCAGGGCGGACCCGGAGCGCATCGAGCATTGGCGCGGCCAGTTCGCCGCCGCCCCCGGCCGCAAGATCGGCCTCGTCTGGACGAGCATGCTGATCAACTCCTCGCGCCGGAAGTACTTCTCGCCCATCGACCGCTGGGGGCCGATCTTCGCCACCCCGGGCGCGACCTTCGTCAATCTGCAGTACGGCGACTGCAGCGCCGACATCGACATGGTCCGGCGCGAGTTCGGCGTGGAGATCCTCCAGCCCCAGGACATCGACCTGAAGATGGACCTGGACGACGTGGCCGCCCTCGCCAGCGCCATGGATCTCGTGATCGGCCCGGCCAACGCCACGTCGAACCTCGCCGCGGCCTGCGGCGTGCCCACCTGGCTGATCTCCACCCCCGGCGCGTGGACCCAGCTCGGGACCGACCGCTACCCCTGGTACAGCCAGGCGCGGATGTTCTCGGCCGAGGCGTTCGGCGACTGGGATCCGGTGATCGCCCGCATCGCCGGCGCGCTTTCGGACTTCGTCGGCCAGGGAACGCGCGCCGCCGCCGCCGGTTGAATCGGCCAGGGCGCGGCTTTGCGCCTGAACCGAGGGAGCGATCCATGCCGGATCCGAGGCCGGAAGCCGAGTTCGAGTCGCAGGACCAGGCCGAGACCTACGACGAGACCAACTACAGCGAGGACGACGAGTTCACGACCCTCGAGGAGTTCGAGGACGTGCTCGACGTCACCCAGGCCGAGGGCGACGACGACGAGGACGAGTTCGACGAGGATTCCTTCGACGACGACGACCTCGAGGAGGACGACGACGAGGCCCACTTCCGCGCCGCCATCGTCGACGAGGAGGAGGACGAGGACCTCGAGGACCGCGACGAAGCCTTCGCCGCCGACGAGATCGACGGTCTGGAGGAGGTCCGCGACGCCGACGGCGCCACCGGCGGCGAGGACGACTTCACGAACTTCCAGTCCCGCGACCTCGACGACGACGACCTGCGCAACCTCGGCTACCTGAACGGCGCGGGCGGCTCCCGCCGCGGCTGATCCGGCGCCTCCCCTGCGGACGATCGACGCCGCGGCCCGCTGCGGCCGCGTCGACGCGGCGGCTCGCCCTGCGCCGCGGCGTTCAAGCCGCTTGAATATGGCGCCGCGGCCTATAGTTTGACGGCAGTTGAAACAATTGTTCGAGCGCGGACCGATACGTCCGCCGACAGGGAGCCCTGATGAGCACGCGATTTGAAGGCACCGACGATTACGTCGCAACCGAGGATCTCAAGGTCGCGGTGAACGCCGCCATCGCCCTCGAACGGCCCCTGCTCATCAAGGGCGAGCCCGGCACCGGCAAGACGGTCCTGGCCTATGAAGTGGCCAAGGCGCTGGGCGCCGACCTCATTACCTGGCACATCAAGTCCACCACCAAGGCGCACCAGGGCCTCTACGAGTACGACGCCGTCACCCGCCTGCGCGACAGCCAGCTCGGCGACGAGCGGGTCAAGGACGTCCGCAACTACATCAAGAAGGGCAAGCTCTGGGAGGCGTTCACCGCCGAGAAGCGCCCGGTGCTGCTGATCGACGAGATCGACAAGGCCGACATCGAGTTCCCGAACGACCTCCTGCAGGAGCTCGATCGGATGGAATTCTACGTCTACGAGACCAACGAGACCATCAAGGCCAAGGTCCGGCCGGTGGTGATCATCACGTCGAACAACGAAAAGGAGCTGCCGGACGCCTTCCTGCGCCGCTGCTTCTTCCACTACATCCGCTTCCCCGAGGCCGAGACGATGAACGAGATCGTCGAGGTCCACTATCCGGGCATCAAGCAGAAGCTCGTCGCCGAGGCGCTGCGCATCTTCTACGACATGCGCAAGGTGCCGGGCCTGAAGAAGAAGCCCTCCACGTCCGAGCTGCTGGACTGGCTCAAGCTGCTGATGGTCGAGGACATCGACGGCGACGCCCTGAAGGAAAAGGATCCCACCAAGCTGATCCCGCCCCTGCATGGCGCGCTGCTGAAGAACGAGCAGGACGTGCACCTGTTCGAGCGCCTGGCCTTCCTGGCCCGTCGCGAGGGCGCCGGTTCGCGTCCCGGCCAGTAGCCCCGGCTTAACGCGAATTCACTCGACCTAGGCGAGGCCTCCGGCCACCGTTCAGCCATGAACGGGACCGGAGACCTCTCCATGAAGATGCTTACGGCGACCGCTGCGGCGGCGCTCGCCCTGGCTGCGGCCGGGTGCACCGCCGGCGGCCACAGGCCGATCAGCCGGCTCGACTGCCCGGACGCCGAGGACGGTCTGAAGCGCGTCAGCCAGGCCGCCGACGGCAAGTCCTGCGCCTACGTCGCCGAGGACGGCGCCGAAATCACCCTGAAGCTGATCCCCGTCAGCGGCGGCCTCGACGCCACGCTGAAGGGCCTGGAGGACGAGATCCGGCGCGACGTGGCCGCCCACGCGCCGCCGGTGAAGGACGTGGCGCAGGCCGAGACCGCCCCCAGCCCCAAGGCCGCCTCCGCCGCCGCGGCGGCGGTCGCCCAGGCCGAGGCCGATTCGGCGCCCGCCGCCCGCAAGCCCCTCTCTCCCGAGGCGCAGGCTGAGGCCGAGGCGGAAGCCGCCGACTGGGCCGTCGAGGACGAGGGCGGCGACGGCCGCACCCGCGTCGACCTGCCGGGGGTGCACATCGTCGCCGACGAAAGCGATGACTCCGCGCAGGTGCGCATCGGCCCGCTGCACATCGACGCCGACGGCGAAGGCGCCGAGATCCGGATGCGCCGCGACGTGCGCCTGAAGGGCGAGGCCCTCTCCCGCGAGAAGCGCGGCGTGCGCGCCACCTTCCTGCTCGCGGGCGACCAGCTTCCGGGCGGCGGCTACGCCGGATACGAGGCCGGCGGCCCGCGGACGGGTCCGCTGGCCGTCGCCATCGTGCGGGGCCAGGACAGCGGCGGCGACCACGACCATGTCTATGACGCGGTCAAGAAGCTGGTCCGCCGCAACGGCGGGGTCTGAGCGGGGCTCAGTCCACCGGCCGCACCTCGACCACCTTGTAGGTCAGCGGCCGGCCGTCCTCGTCGGTCACGGTCACGTACTCGCCGACGGCGAAGCGGTGCTCGCCCAGGCGGTGGACCGGCTCGTCGTCCTCGGTGTCGCCGGCCTCATAGTCGAAGAACCAGCGGGCGCCGCGGCGGGCCAGACGCCCGTCGCTCGGGTCTTCGTCCGGCGCGAACCGCCGGACCGTGCATTCCCCCCGCGCCTTGGCGTAGGCGGCCTCGTCCAGGTGTCCGTCGGGCGTCAGTGGCGCTATGAGGGAATAGCCGCGATGGTCGTCGCCGCCGGCGAACTCGGTTCCGGGATTGCGGGCGAGCCGCATCACGATGCGCGAAAGAGGCATGTCGTGCGCCTTGGACTGGGATCAGTGGGACAGGAAGAGCGACGGTTCGTCCGCGTTCAGCAGCGAGCGCGTCGTGCCGCCGAAGATGAACTCCTGCAGCCGCGGGTGGCCGAACGCGCCGGCCACCAGGACGTCGGCCCCGGCCTTCTGGGCCGCATAGAGCAGGATCGGCGCGGCGTCGCCGGAGTCCGGCAGGATCTCGACCTCGGACTTGACGCCGCGGGCCGCGTAGTAGGCCTGCAGCCGGGCAGGGTCGAAGCTGCGCGAAGTGGCCTTCGGCGCCGACAGGATCACCACCTTGGAGGCCTTCTCCAGCAGCGGCACGGCCAGGCGCGCGGCGCGGGAGGCTTCCTTGCCCCCGTCCCAGGCGACCGCCACCGCCGAGCCGACCTTGAGGCCGCGGCGGCCCACCACGATCGGGCGCTGCTCGTCGGCGAGCATCTGCTGGAAGGCCTCGGCCAGGGGGCCGCGCCCCCGCGCCGGGTCGTCGCCGAACACCACCACGTCCGACAGCCGGCTCTCCGCCGACAGGCCCGCCCACACCGGAGTCTGCAGCGAGATGAAGCTCTTCCTGGCATAGGGGCAGGCGTCCATCGCCGCCTTGGCGCTGGCCTCCCCGGCCATGGCCGCCTCCCGCAGGGATTCCAGGGCCGTGGTCTGCACCCCGCCGAGGAAGCCCTCGCCCATCCAGGGCATGACGTCGGCCACGTCGGCGGGGGTGTAGACGCCCGCCAACTCCGCGCCGAAGGGTTCGGCCAGCGCGGCCGCCGCCGAAATCGCCGCCGCGTCGCCCGCTCCGCCGGAAAGCGGCGCCATGATTCGAGCCCAGCTCATCTGTCTCCCTCTCTTGGTTGGGGACAGTGCGTCTCAGGAGCACGCACTGCGTTGATCTTTCTCAAGCCGTCCGTCAGTTCACAGCCGGTGCGGTTGGCGACCTTGACTGTGAGAGGAACGCTTCGGTGAGAAAAGGGCTGCGTAAAGGAAAAAGCGAACCGCGCGCCTGGCAGCGCATGCTGTCGGGACGGCGGCTGGACCTCTTGGACCCCTCCCCCATGGACATCGAGGTGGAGGACATCGCCCACGGACTGGCGCGCGTGGCCCGCTGGAACGGCCAGACGGTGGGCGAGCACGCCTTCTCCGTGGCCCAGCACTCGGTGGTCGTGGAGGAGATCGTCGCCCACGTGCAGCCGGACATCGAGCCCAGGTGGCGCCTGGCCGCCCTGCTGCACGACGCCTCCGAATATGTGATCGGCGACATGATCTCGCCGTTCAAGGCCGCCCTCGGCTACGACTACAAGGCGTTCGAGGAGCGGCTGGAGACCGCCATCCACGTGCGCTTCGGCCTGCCGGCGAAGACCCCCGCGGCGATCAAGAAGCTGATCAAGCAGGCCGACCGCGCCTGCGCGTTCTTCGAGGCCACCCAGCTCGCCGGCTTCACCCACGAGGAGGCCCTGTCGTTCTTCGGGGCGCCGCCGGCCGGCTACGTGCTGCACATCGAACCGCTCTCCCCCGGCCAGGCCCAGGAGCGCTACATTCAGCGCTATCATGTGCTGTCCGAGGCGGCGGGATTCGCCCCCGTCCCGGCCGCGTTCGATACGGAGTGAGGGCATGACGATCATCGTCTGCGGATTGGGCGACGTGGCGGCCACCCTGGCGGCGCGCCGGCCTTCGCACATGGTCACCCTGCTCGATCCGGCGACCATGATCGCCACCCCCGGCGGGCTGCAGGCCGAGCGCCACCTCAAGCTCGCGGTCAACGACATCGCCGAGCCGGCCGAGGGCCTGGTCCTGCCCAGCGAGGAGGTCGTGCGCCAGCTCCTCGAGTTCGGCCGCGGCTGGGACGAGGCCGCCCCCATGCTGATCCACTGCTGGGCGGGGATCAGCCGCTCCACCGCCAGCGCCTTCGTCCTGGCCTGCGAGCGCAATCCCGAGGCCGACGAGGCCGTCATCGCCGCGGCCATGCGCCAGGCCGCCCCCCACGCCTATCCGAACCGCCGCATCGTTGCCCTGGCCGACGACATGCTCGGCCGCCGCGGCCGCATGGTCGACGCCGTCGAGGCCATGGGCGACTACGACTACCTGGTGGCCGCGCCCTTCGACTTCGCGGTCCGCTACTGATGTCCGCCCGCCCCGCGCCGCCATGAGCCAGTCGATCGTCATCGGCCTGTCGGCGGTGATCGTCGCGATCCGCGACGGCGAGGCCATGGTCCTGACCGTGCGTCCGCGCGACGCCGCCGGGCGCGCCTCCGAGCTGGCCGGCCTGCCCTTCGGCCCCTTCGATCCGCAGGCCCACCGCACCTTCGAGCTGGCCCTGCGCGCCTTCGTCACCCAGCAGACCCGCTTCGAGCTCGGCTACGTCGAGCAGCTCTACACCTTCGGCGACCGCGGCCGCGAAGCGCCGGTGGCCAACATGGGGCCCGACGCCGCCGCCGCCCGGGTCGTCTCCGTCGGCTACCTGGCCCTGACCCCGGCGGCGGTGGAGACCCACGCGCCGGACACCGAGTGGTCCTCCTGGTCGCGCTTCTTTCCCTACGAGGACTGGCGGGGGGGACGCCCCCGCGTGCTGGCCGTGCTGGAGACCGCCCTGCGCCGCTGGGCCTGCGCCAGCCGCGGCGCCGAGGCGGCCAACCGCCTGGCCCGCGCGCGCCTGGCCTTCGCCCTGGACGACGCCCCCTGGAACGAGGAGCGCGTGCTCGAGCGCTACGAGCTGCTCTACGAGGCCGGCCTCGCCCCCGAAGCCGCCCGCGACCGCGGCGAGAGCTGCGGCGCGGTCTCCGAGGAGCTGGCCGCCGCCGTCGGCGAGCCGATGATCTCCGACCACCGCCGCATCCTGGCCACCGCCCTGCAGCGGCTGCGCGGAAAGCTGAAGTACCGGCCGGTGGTGTTCGAGCTGATGCCCGAGGCCTTCACCCTCTCGGCCCTGCAGCGGGCGGTGGAGGCGATCTCCGGCGTGCCGCTGCACAAGCAGAACTTCCGCCGCGCCCTGGAACGCACCGCCCTGGTCGAGGGCCTGGGGCGCCTGGACGCCGACACCGGCGGCCGCCCGGCCGAACTCTTCCGCTTCAGGCGCGAGATGCTGAGCGCTCGTCCGGTGTCGGGGCTGAGCCTGCCGCTGCTTCGGGATTAGCCGCCGCCCACTCGGCCTTCAGCATCGCCGAGGTCTGCCGCGAGCCGTCCGGGCTCCAGCCGGGCGGGCCGAATAGGTAGCCGATCACCTCCCGCGGCGAGCGCGATCCGATCAGGTCGCGGCCGATCGCCGCCCATTCGTGCAGCGCCACCCGGATCGGGTTGAAGGTCGCCAGGTTCTTGACGATCCCGTAGCGGCACGGCTCCGCCCCGTCCTCCGGGATGAAGGTGCCGAACAGCTTGTCCCAGACGATCAGGATTCCGGCGTAGTTGCTGTCGAGGTAGCGCGGGTTGCGCGCATGGTGCACGCGATGGTGCGAGGGCGTGTTGAACACCGCCTCGAACCAGGCCGGCGTCCGGCCGATCGCCTCGGTGTGGATCCAGAACTGGTAGACCAGGCTGATCCCCTTCTGGATCGCCACCATCGCCGGCGGAAAGCCCAGGAAGCTCAGCGGCAGCCACAGCAGCCAGGTCCCCGCGGCCCCGCCGGTCCAGGTCTGCCGCAGGGCCGTCGACAGGTTGTAGTGCTGGCTGGAGTGGTGGTTGACGTGGGCCGCCCACCAGAACCGCCGCTCGTGGCTCAGCCGGTGGAACCAGTAGTAGGTCAGGTCCTCCAGCAGGAACACCGCCACCCAGGCCCAGGCCGCGGTCATCGGGACTTCGAACAGCCGGTGCTGATAGGCCCACAGGCTCGCGCCGAACACCGCCCCGGCGGTCGCCAGGCCCGCCACCGTGCTGCCCAGGCCCATGGTCAGCGACACCAGGGTGTCGCGCGGCTCGTAGACGACCTTGGCCTTGCCAAGCCGCCCGAGCATCACCTCCAGGATGATGGCCAGGATGAAGAACGGCGTCGCCAGGGCGACGGGATCGAACCCGGCCTTCACGCGGCGCGGTCCTTGGCCGCCAGGCCGCTCGCGCCCAGGTCCTTGGGCGGCCAGGCCTCCAGCGCCAGCACCGCGCGCGGCGCGGCCGCCTCGCCCAGCTCCACCTTCAGCCGCCCGTCGCGAAAGCTCGAGGCCAGCGCCAGGGCCCAGGGCACGCTGCGCCCGGCGTAGCCGTCGCCCACCCGGCAGATGATCAGGGCCGCCGCGCCCGAGCGCGCCAGCGCCCCGGCCCCGTCGGACGACACCCACACCCCCTCCAGCGCCCGGCCGGGGAACTCCTCGGCGATCAGCGCGCGCGCCCGCGCCTCGTCCAGCGGCGGCGTCGGCCGGGCGATGCGCGCCCAGGCGACCAGCAGCACCAGCCCCCCGACGGCGGCGGCCGAGGCGGCGAACTGGATCAGGAATTCGGTGTTCAAGGCGATCCTCCCGCGCACAGCGTCAGCGCAACGGGGGCTCGGGTCAAGAAGAAGCCCTCCCTGTCGCAGGGAGGGCTTCCGGGCCGGAACCCAGGGCTCGTCCATGGGCCCGGCCGTCACGCGACGGGGCGTGATACGCATCCCCGCCGCGCTTTCACGCGCCGGCCCGCTTCGGGGAGCCGGCCGGCGCGCTAGGCGGACGCCGGGCTAGAACTGGTGCACGTAGCCCAGCGAAACCACGTCGGCCTTGTCGTCGCTGTGCAGGAACTCATGGCGCGTGTAGTCGGCGCGCACGCCGTTCTTGCCGTCGAAGAAGTACTGACCGCCGACGCCGTAGTTCCACGACTGGTTGCGATCGCTGTCCGGCACGCCGGCGAGCTTGGTCTTCACCTTGGTGTCGCCGTAGCCGACGCGGGCGTAGAGGTCGGCGTTCTCGCCCACCGGCAGGAAGCCCACGCCGTAGACGCCGGCCTGGTGCTTCACCGAATTGTCGGCCTTCAGGCCGCCGACCCAGGTGTCGTCGCTCTTGGCGCCAAGGCCGAGCTCGCCCTCAACGCCCAAGTATTGCCCAAATCGCGCGCCGATCCGGCCCTGCACAGTCCCCAGGTCGGCCCCGCCGTCATAGTCCCCCTGCGAATAGCCGAGAGAAGCGTAGCCTTTAGGCGACATGTCCTGCGCGTTCGCAACAAACGGAGCGCCGGCCATTACAGCGGCGGCGGCAGCGGTGACGATGAGAGTTTTCATTTTTTCTGTACTCCTACTCAGACTCATTTGTCCCCCTGGCCCACAGACCTGTGCCCCCCAAACGGGGCGGGAAGGAGTCGGTTCGCAGGCCATCCCCAGGCGATCGGCGGATGTGACACTTCGGCCACATCGGCGATGACGGCGGCGCAGGAAGTGCTATCAGTCGCCGCTCGGGATGCGGCGGTTTGCGCCCGGCGCTGGGTGAGCGCCCCGCCGCGCCCGGACGTTTTCAGCTAGAGGATTTCGTCCTTGTCCAACGCCGTCATCGCCGCGACCGGGCTCTACACCCCGCCGCTGACCCTCTCGAACGCCGAGCTGGTCGAGACCTTCAACACCTATGTCGAGCGCTTCAACGCCCGCAACGCCGAGGCGATCGCAGCGGGCGAGGTCGAGGCGCTGGTCCCCTCCTCCGTCGAGTTCATCGAGAAGGCCTCGGGCATCAAGTCGCGCCACGTGATCGACAAGGCCGGCCTGATCGACCCGGAAATCATGCGCCCGATCATTCCCGAGCGGCCCAACGAGGAGCTCTCGATCCTGGCCGAGATCGCCGTCGCCGCGGCGCGCCAGGCGATCGAGGCCTGGGGCAAGCCCGCCAGCGAGATCGACGCGGTGATCTGCGCGGCCTCCAACATGCAGCGCGCCTATCCGGCCATGGCCATCGAGGTGCAGCAGGCCCTGGGGATCGACGGCTTCGCCTTCGACATGAACGTGGCCTGCTCCTCGGCCACCTTCGGCGTCAAGACCGCGGCCGACTACATCGCCGCCGGCGCCCGGGCGGTGCTGATGGTCAATCCGGAGATCACCTCCGGCCACCTGAACTTCCGCGACCGCGACAGCCACTTCATCTTCGGCGACGTGGCCACCGCGGTGATCGTCGAGGCCGCCGACCGCGCCGCCCCCGGCCAGGGCTGGGAGATCCTCGGCGCCCGCCTGAAGACCGTCTTCTCCAACAACATCCGCAACAACTTCGGCTTCCTCAACCGCGCCGACCCGGACGGCGTCGGAAAGCCCGACAAGCTGTTCGTCCAGGAGGGCCGCAAGGTGTTCCGCGAGGTGGTGCCGATGGTCTCGGAGATGATCCTGGCCCACGCCGCCGACCTCGGCCTCGACCCGGCCGCGCTCAAGCGCCTGTGGCTGCACCAGGCGAACATCAACATGAACGACCTGATCGGCAAGCGCGTCCTGGGCCGCGACCCTTCGCCCGAGGAGAACGTGATCATCCTGGACGAGTACGCCAACACCTCCTCGGCCGGCTCGATCATCGCCTTCCATACGGCCAGCGCCGACTTCGCTCCCGGCGAGACCGGCCTGATCTGCTCGTTCGGCGCGGGCTATTCGGCCGGCACGGTGTTCGTCAGGAAGCGCTAGCCCCGCGAGCGCGCCGTCGCCGTCACCGCCTGCACGAACGCGGTCTTGCCGTCGGTGTAGGCGGCCCGGTCCTTCGTATGGCGGGCCGCCAGCTCGACCTTCAGCGCCTCATAGGCCAGCGCCAGCGCCCGGTCCGCCCGCAGGGCGTCGCGGAACGCGAGGCATGTGCGCCACTCCGGGCCCTCGTGGGGCACGACATGGCAGATGTGGGTCCGCGCCGCCCCCAGTCCGAATATGCGGTGGCCAGGCACGCCGCCGTCGCCGGCGTCCTCATAACCCAGGGCGACCATGGTCGGCGAAAAGGTGTCCGCCTCCTCCAGCCGCGCCACGCCGACGAGCAGGTCGATCACCGGCTTGGCCTTGATGCCGGGGATGGAGGTGCTGCCATAATGCTCCAGCCCCAGCACCCGCGCCCCCAGGGCCGAGCGGATCCGCGCCGCCTCCGCCGCGAACAGCGCCGGCCAGTCCGGATGCGGCGGGGTCAGGAAGACCTCGCCCTTGGGCAGGCCGGGCAGCGCCGCGCTCACGGCGTCTCCGGCGTGGGGTGCGCCGCCTTCCAGTCCATCGCCCGGCGCACCCGCCGGCCGACCGCCGGGTGGTCGTAGAACAGCACCTCCTCCAGCCGCGAAGGGGTGGCCGCCCGGTATTCCACCGTCTTCACCAGGGCCTGGGCCAGGCCGTCCGGCTCGTTCACCCGCTCCAGCGAGAACCGATCGGCGTCCGCCTCGGCGATGCGCACGATCGAGTTGGTGATCGGCTGGCTGACCAGCGCCAGCACGGTGATGATGATCGAGATCACCGGAAAGCCCGCCGGGTCGGTCAGCCCCTGCACGCCCTGCGCGCCGGTCAGCCGCAGCACCGGCTGGAACAGCCGGTCCACCAGAAAGAAGGCGGCCAGGCCGAGCAGGCCGTAGGCCGCCGCCATCCACAGGGCGTGGCGATGCACGTAGTGGCCCATCTCGTGGCCGACCACGGCCCGGATCTCCGCCATGTCCGCGCCTTTCTGGAACATCACGTCGCTCATGGCGATCCGCGCGGTTCCGCCCAGGCCCGCCACATTGGCGGTGTAGCGGTTCGACTGCTTGGAGCCGTCGTAGATCATGATCTTGTCGGACGGCACGCCGTTGGCCTGCGCCATCGCCACGATGGCGTCGCGAACCGGCCCCGGCGGCGCGGGCTTGTAGTCGTTGAGCAGCGGCAGCACCAGCACCGGCGCCAGCACCATCACCGCCACGAAGAAGCCGGCCGTCACCCCGCCGCTCCAGATCCACCAGGTCCGCGGCGCCCGCCGCATCAGCGCGTAGATCAGCGCCAGCATCAGCACCGTGACGACCAGCGAGATCACCGCCACCAGGGCCCACTCGACGAACCATCCGGCGAAGGCGCGGTCGGTCATTCCATAGGCGCGCTCGCGCCACCAGTCGGCGTAGACCGTCCAGGGCAGGCCCAGCGCCGCCTCGATCACCCCGTCCACGAACAGCACCGCGAACACCGCCAGCCAGGGATGCGGGCGCTTGCGCTCGATCCCGGCGCGCAGCCGGACCAGCACGCCCGAGCGCAGCACCAGCCAGGCGATCGCCACCGCCGCCAGCGCGCCCCACAAGGACAGCCAGTGGCCGCCTTGGGTGTAGGCCTGGGCCTTTTCGTGCACCTGCGGCGGCAGTTGCGCGAGATAGGCGGCCGTCGCCGCGGCCGGATCGAACTGAGCCATACGCCCTCCCCCTGTTCAGCGCCGCAGGAGGCCAGACTTCGCTGGCGATGTCAGGTGAAAAGCCCGCAATGCCGCGGCGCGCGCGGGACGCATCCGCGGGCTCCGCCGCCTCGTAATCCGGGCAAGTCGCACCACCACCGCAGGGACGCCCCGTGCCGCCTTTGGACCTTTCCCGCCGCGCCCTCCTCGCCGCCGGCCTCGGCCTGGCGGCCCCCGCCGCCTGGGCTGCGCCGCCCGCCGGGGGGCGGCTGGCCTTCGTCGTCCTGCGCAACGGGGCGGTGGTGGGCGAGCATCATATGACCTTCGCCGGGTCCGCGTCGGCCCCCCGCATCGTCACCGAGGTCGAAATGGCCATCAGGCTCGGCCCGGTTCCGGTCTTTCGCTACCGCCACACCGCCGAGGAGCGCTGGTCCGAGGGCCGCTTCGCCGCCCTGGAGACCCGAACCGACGCCAACGGCCGCCGGCGCGCGGTGGAGGCCCGCCGCACCGAGGCCGGCGTCCTCATCGAGGCCGACCGCGCCCGCATCGCCGCCCCCGCCGACGCCGCCCCGCTCACCCACTGGAACAGCGCCGTCCTGCGCGGCCCCCTGTTCAATCCCCAGGAGGGCAAGCTCCTGCGCCTCACGTCGCGCCGGGTCGGCGGCGAACGCATCGCCCAGGCCGGCGGCCCGCCCGTGGAGGCCGTGCGCTGGTCCCTGCGCGGCGACGCCGAGATCGACGACTGGTACGACGGGTCCGGTGTCTGGGCCGCCCTCAGCGGCCGCCTGCCCGACGGCTCGACCATGACCTACCGGCGCAAGGCGTGACCGGCTGCTCTGAGTCGAAAATCCTTGACTCTGGGCAAGATTGATGTTCTTGTTTTGTTCATGTGTGCGGCGCCCATCGAGATGACCGAACGGCAGGGCCGGGTGCTGTCCGAGCTCTGCGACATGGGCCTGGAGCTGACCCGCAAGCTGCACCGCATGGCCATGGACTGTGAGGACGCCGAGGAGGCCCAGCGCCTGGCCGCCGCCTTCCATCGCCTGTCCCGATCCGTGCGCCAGACCCTGGCCCTGGAAGCCCAGCTCGAGCGCCAGGCCCGCCGCGACCTTCTTGAGGCCGAGCATCGGGCCGAGGCGGCCCGCGCCCGCCGCCTCGAGCAGCGCACCGACCAGGCTGACGCCCGCCTCACCCGCCTCATCTGGACCGAGGCCGACCCCGCCGAGGCCTACCAGCTGCACAGGCTGATGGGCGTGCTCCTCGCCGACGAGGCCGCCCAGGACCGCTTCCTCGAGGGCCCGCTTACGGCCGTCATCGACCGCATCCGCGAAGACCTCGGCCTCGGCCGCGAGGCCGAAGACGACGAGGACCTGGAGCCTCCCCCTCTGGGGGACCGCGAGGCGGCGGCGGGGGCGCGCCCGCCCCCACGCCAGCCGGACCTCCACAGCTCCGCCTGAGCCGGCCGAACGGGAACGTCGGCCCCCGCGAATCCCCGGCGTCACCTATGACCAGCGGCCATCCCCCGCCCCCAGCCGGGGCGCGGGGCGCCGGCGCGCGGGCCGGGTCCTAGCGGTCCTTTTCCCGTTCGCCGATGGCGGCCTGGGCGGCCGCGAGGCGAGCGATCGGCACGCGGTAGGGCGAGCAGCTCACATAGTCGAGGCCGACGCGCTCGCAGAACTCGATCGAGGCCGGGTCGCCGCCGTGCTCGCCGCAGATGCCGAGCTTCACGTCGGGGCGCTGGGCGCGGCCCCGCTCGGCGGCGATGCGGATCAGGTCGCCCACCCCGTCCTGGTCGAGGCTGACGAACGGGTCCTTCTCGAAGATGCCCTTGTCGATATAGGCGTTCAGGAACCGGCCGGAGTCGTCGCGGCTGATGCCGAAGGTCGTCTGGGTCAGGTCGTTGGTGCCGAACGAGAAGAACTCGGCGTGCTCGGCCAGGTCGCCGGCGCGGATCGCGGCGCGGGGCAGCTCGACCATGGTGCCGACCATGTATTCGATCTGCATGTTCTTCTCGGCCAGCACTTCCTTGGCGGTGCGGTCGGTGAGCTGGCGCAGGAACCGCATCTCCTCGCCCTTGGCCACCAGCGGGTGCATGATTTCCGGGATCGGCGCGGCCTTGCCCGAAGCGGCGATCTCGCAGGCCGCCTCGAAGATGGCCCGCACCTGCATCTCGTAGATCTCAGGATAGGAGACGCCCAGGCGGCAGCCGCGGTGGCCGAGCATGGGGTTGGTCTCGTGCAGCTCGCGCGCCCGGCGCCACAGCTTGGCGGCGTCCAGGCCCGTGGCCTCGGCCACCGCCTTCACGTCCTCTTCGGTGTGCGGCAGGAACTCGTGCAGCGGCGGGTCCAGCAGGCGGATCGTGACCGGCAGGCCTTCCATGATGGTGAAGAGCTGCACGAAGTCGGCCCGCTGCATCGGCAGGATCTTGGCCAGGGCGGCGCGGCGGCCGCGCTCGTCGTCGGCCAGGATCATCTCGCGCACGGCGGCGATCCGGTCCTCGTCGAAGAACATGTGCTCGGTGCGGCAAAGGCCGATGCCCTCGGCGCCGAACTGGCGGGCGGTGCGCGCGTCCAGCGGCGTCTCGGCGTTGGCCCGCACCTTCAGCCGGCGGGTCTTGTCGGCCCAGGCCATCAGGGCGGCGAAGTCGCCCGACAGCTCCGGCTCGATCATCTTGACCGCCCCGCTCAGCACTTCGCCGTTGGAGCCGTCGATGGTGATGATGTCGCCGGCCTTGAAGGCGCGGCCGCGGACGCGGAATTCGCGGGCCTTCTCGTCGATCAGGATCTCGCCGGCGCCGGACACGCAGGGCCGGCCCATGCCGCGGGCGACCACCGCCGCGTGGCTGGTCATGCCGCCCCGCGCCGTCAGGATGCCGCGGGCCGCGTCCATGCCGCGGATGTCCTCCGGGCTGGTCTCGTCGCGCACCAGGATCACCGCCTCGCCGGCCGAGCCGAGCCGTTCGGCCTCCTCGGCGGTGAACACCACCTGGCCGGTGGCCGCGCCGGGCGAAGCCGGCAGGCCCTTGGCGATGACGTCGCGCTCGCTGGAGGGGTCGATGGTGGGGTGCAGGAGCTGGTCGAGCGAAGCCGGCTCGACCCGCATCACCGCTTCTTCCTGGCTGATCACGCCGTCGTTCGCCAGGTCCACGGCGATCTTCAGCGCGGCCTTGGCCGTGCGCTTGCCGTTGCGCGTCTGCAGCATGTAGAGCCGGCCCTGTTCGACCGTGAACTCGATGTCCTGCATGTCGCGGTAGTGCTTCTCCAGCGTCTCGACCACGGTCTTGAACTGGGTGAACACCGCCGGCAGCGCCTCTTCCATCGACGGCGCCTTGTCGCCCATCTCCTCGCGGGCGGCCTTGGTCAGGGCCTGCGGCGTGCGGATGCCGGCCACCACGTCCTCGCCCTGGGCGTTGATCAGGAACTCGCCGTAGAGACGGTTCTCGCCCGTGGACGGATTGCGGGTGAAAGCCACGCCGGTGGCCGAGGTCTCGCCCATGTTGCCGAACACCATGGACTGCACGTTCACCGCCGTGCCCCAGCTTTCGGGGATGTCGTGCATGCGGCGATAGAACTTGGCCCGGTCGTTCATCCAGCTCGCGAACACCGCGCTGATCGCGCCCCAGAGCTGGGCCTGCGGGTCCTGCGGGAACGGCTTGCCGAGGTCGGCCTCCACCGCCTTCTTGTAGTCGGCGACCACCCGCTCCCAGTCCTCGGCCGACAGGGCGGTGTCGATGGTGACGTCCAGCCGCTCCTTATGCTCGTCCAGGATCTCCTCGAACATGTGGTGGTCCAGGCCCAGCACCACGTTCGAATACATCTGGATGAAGCGGCGGTAGCTGTCGAAGGCGAAGCGGCGGTCGCCGGAAAGCTTGGCCAGGCCGTCGACGGTCTGGTCGTTGAGGCCGAGGTTCAGGACGGTGTCCATCATGCCCGGCATCGAGGCGCGGGCGCCCGAGCGGACCGAGACCAGCAGGGGATTGGAGGCGTCGCCGAAGCGCTTGCCGGTCAGTTCCTCGACCCGGGCGAGGCCGGCGGCCACCTGTCCGTCGAGGTCGGCCGGATAGGTGTTCCCGTTCGAATAGTAGTGCGTGCAGCACTCGGTGGTGATGGTGAAGCCCGGCGGCACCGGCAGGCCCAGCGAGGACATCTCGGCCAGGTTCGCGCCCTTGCCGCCCAGCAGGTTCTTCATCGAGGCGTCGCCGTCCGCGCCGCCGCCGCCGAAGGCGTAGACCCATTGCGTCTTGGTCAGCGTCTGCGTCGTCATCTTCACGCCTCTCTTCAGCCCGTCACTTGCGAGAAGTCCGCGACGCGACCCATGGCGTCTCGAACCTGGACGAGAAGCCGCAGGCGGTTGGCCCTTTCCGCCGCGACTTCGGAGTTCACTAGCACCGCGTCGAAAAACGCGTCCACCGGCTGGCGCAGGCCCGAAAGCGCGCGCATGGCGCCGGCGAAGTCCTCGTCCTGCAAAGCCTGCGCCACCTTTGGCTGCACCGCCTGCAGGGCGTCGATCAGGGCCGTCTCCTCTGCGGGCGCCGAGGCCATGGCCTCCGGCGCGCCCTGCGGCAGCGGCCCCTTCTTCTCCTCGGCCTTGAGGATGTTGGTGGCGCGCTTGTACCCGGCCAGAAGGTTGGCGCCGTCGTCGCTGTCGAGGAACCCGGCCAGGGCCTCCACGCGCTTGACGATGCGCACCAGGTCGTCGTCGCCCAGGGCGAACACCGCGTCCACCAGGTCGTGCCGCTGGCCCTGGTCGCGCAAGGACACCTTCAGGCGGTCGGCGAAGAAGGCGAGCAGATCTTCGGCGGTCTTTTCGCTCGCGGCCACGCCGGCGAAGCGGCCGATGTGGGAGCGGACCGTCTGAAGCAACGGCAAGCGGACCCCGCTCTCCAGCACGATGCGGATCACGCCCAGCGCGGCGCGGCGCAGGGCGAAGGGATCGCGCGAGCCGGTCGGCTTCTCGTCGATGGCGAAGAAGCCCGCCAGGGTGTCCAGCTTTTCGGCCAGGGCCACGGCCGCCGAGACGGGCGCGGTCGGGACCGCGTCGCTGGGGCCCTGGGGCTTGTAGTGGTCGCGGATGGCGTCGGCGACGGCGTCAGGCAGACCCTCGGCGCGGGCGTAGTAGCCGCCCATGATCCCCTGCAGTTCGGGAAACTCGCCCACCATGCCGGTGACGAGGTCGGCCTTGCAGAGGCCCGCGGCCTCCGCGGCAAGGCCCGCGTCGGCGCCGACGACCGGCGCCAGGTCGCGCGCCAGGGCGGTGATCCGCTCCACCCGCGCCTGCATCGCGCCGAGCTTGGCGTGGAAAGTCACGCCCTTCAGCTTTTCCAGCCGGTCCTGCAGGCGCAGCTTGCGGTCCTCGGTCCAGAAGAACTGGGCGTCGCTCAGCCGCGCCGACAGCACCCGCGCATTGCCCTGCGCGATCGCCTTACCGCCGTCCGGCGCCTCGATGTTGGCGACCGTCACGAAGTGCGGCGCGAGCTTGCCCGTGGCCGGGTCGCTCACCGCGAAATACTTCTGGTGGGTGCGCATGGAGGTGCGGATCACCTCCGGCGGCAGCTCCAGGAAGCCCGGCTCCATGTCGCCCAGCACCGGCGTCGGCCATTCGGCCAGCCCCGCCACCTCGTCCAACAGGCCCTCGTCCTCGACCAGCTCCAGGTTCCGGGCGAAGCACAGCATCTGAGCGCCGGCCCGGATGCGGTCCTTGCGCTCCTCCACGTCCAGCACGACGAAGTGCTTCTCCAGCCCGTCGCGATAGGCGTCGAAGTCGCGCGCCTTGAACGGCTGGGCGTCGCCCATGAACCGGTGGCCCTCCGTCGTGTCGCCGCTCTGGATCCCATCGATGCTGAAGTCGACGACCTCGCCGTCGAACACGCACAGTATCCGCTTCAGCGGCCGCACCCAGCGCAGGGTTCCCCGCCCCCAGGTCATCGACTTGGGCCAGGGGAAATTGCGCACCACCGCGTCCACCGTCTCGGCGATGATCTCGAGGGTCGGCCGGCCCTTGCGCTCGATCACCGCGAAATAGACGCCGTCGCGTTCGACGAGCTGCTCGCGCGTCAGGCCGGTGGAGCGCAGGAAGCCCTCGATCGCATTGTCGGGCGCGCCCACGCGCGGTCCCTTGCGCTCCTCGGAACGGTCTCCCTGGGCCACCGGAAGCCCCTCGGCCACCAGGGTCAGGCGCCGGGGCCCGGCGAAGCTCTTCAGCGCCTCCGGCAGCAGCCCCTGCTCGGCCAGCCGTTCGCGGGTCATCCGTTCCAGGTCGCGGGCGGCCTGGGCCTGCATGCGCGCGGGAATCTCTTCGGAGAAGAGCTCGACAAGAAGCTGAGGCATGAGACTAGCCGTTGCCCCCTTCGTTGGCCACCCAGGCCTGGGCGCACATCTTGGTCAGGTCGCGGATGCGGCCGATGTAGCTCTGGCGCTCGGCCACGGCGATCGCGCCCCGGGCGTCCATCAGGTTGAACAGGTGGCTGGCCTTGAGCACGTGGTCGTAGGCCGGCAGCACGATGGCCTGCCCCTGCGGGCCCTTCATGGCCAGGAGGCGCGGGACCTGGCGCTCCATGTCCTCGAACTGGCGCTTGAGCACCTCGACGTCATAGCCCTCGAAATTGGCGGCCGACTGCTGGCGCTCGTTCTCCAGGAAGACGTCGCCATAGGTCTGCGGCGCCGGGCCGTCCGGGTCGTTGAAGGCGAGTTCGGTGAAGTGGTCCACGCCCTGCAGGTACATGGCCAGCCGCTCAAGGCCGTAGGTCAGCTCGCCCGCCACCGGCCAGACGTCTAGCCCGCCCACCTGTTGGAAGTAGGTGTACTGCGTCACCTCCATCCCATCGCACCAGACTTCCCAGCCCAGGCCCCATGCGCCGACGGTGGGGTTCTCCCAGTCGTCCTCGACGAAGCGGATGTCGTGCAGGCGCGTGTCCAGGCCGATCGCCTCGAGCGAGCCCAGGTAGAGATCCTGCAGGTCGTCGGGGTTCGGCTTCAGGATCACCTGATACTGATAATAGTGCTGCAGCCGGTTTGGGTTTTCGCCGTAGCGGCCGTCGGCCGGACGGCGCGAAGGCTGCACATAGGCCGCCCGCCAAGGCTTCGGACCCAGAGCGCGCAGCACGGTGGCCGGATGCAGGGTGCCCGCGCCCACCTCCACGTCGTGCGGCTGCAGGATCACGCAGCCCTGACGGCTCCAATACTCGTGGAGTTTCAGGATCAGCCCCTGAAACGAAAGCGGCTTTTTGGAAGGCATTGAGATGGCGATTTCGCGGGCGCAAAAAAAGTCGGCGGACCATAGGGCCCGCCGACCGTCGCTTCAAGCCGCAGGCGGAAGGCTTTTAGCGCCCGTTCGCCTCGGACCGCTTGCCGGCGTTCGACAGCGGCTCGCCGTACTTCTCGCGGTTCTCCGGCGTGTCCGGAATCGGCGCATTGGCGGTGACCCGCGGCTGGACCACGGCCGAGGCCTCGGCGCCGGCCTGGGCGGCGGACGGGGCGGTCAAGCCGGTCCCGGCCGACGAATCCATCGTCGAGGATGCGCCAAGGGTCGAATCGATCGTCGGGGACGTCGTCGTGTCGCCGGTCTGGCCCGCCGGCGGCATGGCCGAGGTGTCGGCCTGGCTCGGCGCTTCCATGGAGTCCATGGAGCCGTCGTCCGGCGCGGAGGTGGTGGCCGAGGCGTCGGCGCCCGCATCGGCGGCCGTATCGGGCATCGGGTTCACCACGCCGGAAGGCATGGTCGTCGACTGGTCGCCGCTCGGCGCGGTCATGTCGGCCGCGGGCGTGCTTCCCACGTCCTGGGCGTAGGCCGCCCCGCCGAGGAGAGCCGCGGCGGACGCGGCGGCCAACAGGTGCTTGAGGGTCATGTCTTGCTCCTTCGTATGGAACTCATCTCGCCCCTCCCCTGCCGGCCGCCGCGTCAGCTCACATCTGCGGTTGGGCCGGCGCTTGTTCTTGCTGAGCCGGTTGCTGCTGGTCGCTGGCCGTGGTCGAGGCCGGGGCCCCGCTGGCGGCCGCGGCCGGCGCGCCCGGCATCAGCACCTTGTCGATCACGTGCACGATGCCGTTGGTGGCCATCACGTCGCTCTGGATCACGTCGGCGTCGTTGACCATCACATGGTCGCCGCTGCCGTCGATCTCGACATTGGTCCCGGCCACGGTCGGCACCGGCCCCTTGGCGCCGGCGAACTTGGCCGCGTCGAGGCGCGCGTTGACGATGTGGTAGGTGAGCAGCTTCTGCAGCTGGGCCTTGTTCTCCGGCAGCATCAGCCGGTCGAGCTCGCCCGGCGGCAAGGCGGCGAAGGCCGCGTCCGTCGGCGCGAAGACGGTCAGGTTCTTGGTCTGCTTCAAGAGGCCCGTCAGGTTGGTGGCGTCGGCGGCCTTGATGAAGGTCTTGAACTGGCCCGACGCCCGCGCGGTTTCGATGATGTCGCCACTGGCGACGACCTTCGGCGTGGTCGCGGCCGGCGCTTCGGCGGCTGGCGCGGCAGGCGCCGTCTCGGAAGGCGTGGGCGCCGCCGGGGCGGTCTGGGCCTGGGCGGCGCCGGCCATCAGGGTGGCGGCGGCCGCGGCGGTCAGCAGTCGATTAAAATACATGTACGGTCCTCTTGCCGTTGGTGGGGCCCGCACTCGGACCCCGCTTCCGTCAATTTGTCTGCAGGGCTCAGCCCAGGCTGACCGGCGCCTTTTACGCCTGTTGGGCGACAGGGTTGCGCGCCTCACGGGTTCGTGAACCTGCGCCACCTCACCGCCGGAATTCCGCCTTCGGAGCGACCAGCAGGGCTCGGTTTCGCACTTAAATTAGGCGCCGCGAGGGCTGCGCCGCCCGTTTTTTGGGCGCAGCCTGCCTTTCCTTGATCAGAGGTTACCGCGCACGTCCGCCGCCGGGTCCCTGCCGATAGCGTCGCCTTGCCGTCGAGCAGCACGTTCATGACGGCTCGGACAACCACGAGGGGCGCGTGTCTGGCTTGAGGCCGCGCGGGAGCGAGCGGATGAAACTGATCATGGCGATCGTCAAACCCTTCAAGCTGGACGATGTGCGCGAAGCGCTCGTCGCCGCCGGCGTCGAAGGTCTGACGGTCTCGGAAGTCAAGGGGTACGGCCGGCAGAAGGGCCAGACCGAGATCTACCGGGGCGCGGAGTACCAGGTGAACTTCGTACCCAAGGTCAAGCTGGAGGCCGTGGTCGATGACGCGGCCGCGTCCAAGGCCGTGGAAGCCGTCAAGGCGGCCGCCGCCACCGGCAAGATCGGGGACGGCAAGATCTTCGTCCTCAACGTCGAGGACGCGGTGCGAATTCGGACCGGCGAGACCGGCTCGTCCGCGCTGTGACGCGCGAACTCAACGGGACAAGGGGATTTAACAAGATGAAGTTCAACCCAATCCAACGGCTGGCCGGGCTGATGCTCGCCGCCGCCATCGTCGGGGCGCCGCTGGCCGGCCCGGCGCTGGCGCAGGACGCCGCCCCGGCGCCGGCCGAAGCCGCGGCGACGGAACCCGCCGCGCCCGAGGCTGCGGCGCCCGCCGAGGCCGCCGCTCCTGCGGAAGCCGCGCCCGCCGCCGAGCCGGCCGCTCCCGAGCCGGAACTGATGGCCCACCAGGCGAAGCTGGAGCTCGACGGCGGCGCCACGGCCTGGATCCTCACCTCGACCGCCCTGGTCCTGCTGATGACCATCCCCGGCCTGGCGCTGTTCTACGGCGGCATGGTGCGCAAGAAGAACGTCATCGCCACCGTGGCCCAGTCCTTCGCCATCACCTGCGTGGTGACCATCGTCTGGATGGCGATCACTTACGGCATGGCGTTCGGCGTGAACCCGTCCGAGGGGCTGAACAAGTACGTCGGCAGCTTCGACCTGTTGTTCCTGAACGGGGTGACGATCGACACGGCCTTCGCCTCGGCCCCGCAACTCCCCGAGTTCCTGTGGGTCGTCTACCAGATGACCTTCGCCATCATCACGCCGGCCCTGATCACCGGCGCGTTCGCCGAACGCATGAAGTTCTCGGCCATGCTGCTGTTCATGGTGCTGTGGTCGATCTTCGTCTACGCCCCGGTCTGCCACTGGGTGTGGGGCGGCGGCTGGCTCGGCGGCCTGGGCGTCCTGGACTTCGCCGGCGGCACCGTGGTGCACATCAACGCCGGTGTGGCGGGCCTGGTCTGCGCCCTCGTCCTCGGCAGCCGCAAGGGCTACGGCTCGGACAACATGGCGCCGAACAACCTGGTCTTCACCATGATCGGCGCCAGCCTGCTGTGGGTCGGCTGGTTCGGCTTCAACGCCGGCTCCGAATGGGCGGCCGACGGCCTGGCCTCCGCGGCCATGCTGAACACCCAGGTGGCGACCGCCGCGGCGGCCCTGGCCTGGATGGCCGTCGAATGGGTCGAGCGCAAGAAGCCCGGCATGCTGGGCCTGGCCTCGGGCGCGGTCGCCGGCCTGGTGGCCATCACCCCGGCCGCCGGCTTCGTGAACCCGCAAGGCGCGCTGATCATCGGCCTGGCCGGCGGCGTGGCCGGCTACGCCGGCGCGGTCTGGATCAAGCGGGCCCTGAAGTACGACGACAGCCTCGACGCCTTCGGCGTGCACGGCGTCGCCGGCATCACCGGCGCCATCCTGACCGGCGTGTTCGCCGACACCGCGATCAACAGCGTGGGCGAAGGCGCCAGCGTCATGAAGCAGCTGCTGGGCGTGGGGGCGACCATCGTCTGGTCCGGCGTGGCCACCTTCGTGATCCTGATGGTCTGCAAGTTCACCACCGGACTGCGGGTGAGTGAAGAAGCTGAGGTCGAAGGCCTCGACCTGGCGCTGCATGGGGAAGCTCTGCACGAGTAGAGCTGGCGCCTCTCCTGGCCAACGAGCGGGGGTCCTTCGGGACCCCCGTTTTCGTTTGGGACCTTCGGGCGCTGCCGGAGGCGCTCAGTCCCAGGGTCCGCCCAGGCGGCAGCGCCGGACCCACCACTCCGGGCGCAGGGCCTCGATCCGCTCGGCCAGGCTCTCGGCCTCGTAGTCGCCGGCGCAAAGAGCAAAGCAGGTCGCCCCCGAGCCGCTCATGCGGGCGAGCAGGGTTTCGCGCTCGTCCTCGAGGCAGGCGAGCACGTCGGCGATCTGGGGCGCCTGGGCCACGGCCGGCGCCTGGAGGTCGTTGCGCAGAACCGACAGCCAGGCGGCGACCTCCTCCACCCGCTCGAAGGCTTCCGGCATGGGGGGCGGCGTGACGTCCGAGAAGGCGCCGGACGCGTCCAGCGCCCTGAACACCGCCGGCGTGGAGACCGGAACACCCGGATTGACCAGCACCGCGTCCAGCACCGGCAGGACCGGCGCCGCCGTCAGACGCTCGCCCCGGCCCTCGGCGAGGACCGGTCGCCCCCACAGGCAGGCCGGACCGTCCGCGCCGAGCTCGGCGGCCACGGCTTCGAGGCCGGCGTCATCCAGGGGCACCCCCAGGGCCTCCCGCAGCAGGCGCAGGGCCGCGCCGGCGTCGCTGGAGCCGCCGCCGAGGCCCGCGGCCACGGGCAGTCTCTTCTCGAGCGTCAGGCCCACCGGCCGCATCGGTCCGCGCCCCCTGGCGATGATCGCGCGGGCGGCCCGCAGCACCAGGTTGTCAGCCTCGGCGGCCAGGGCTCGCCCGAAGGGGCCGCCGACCTGCAGCTCGAGCCCGTCGGAGGCGTAGACTCCCACCCGATCGCCGACGTCGGCGAAGACCATCAGGCTGCACAGCGGATGATAGCCGTCGACGCCCGGCGCGCCGACGTGAAGGAAGAGGTTGATCTTGGCCGGGGCCAGGGCCTGCAGAGCCATGGCCGGTCAGGGGCCCGCGACGCGGGGCGCCTCCGCCGGCCCCTTGAGCCCCAGGCCGGAGGCGAGCTTGGCCTCGGCGTCGGCCTTGATGCGGGCGTCCGGATCGAGGGTCAGCACCCGGCGCCACTGGAACTCGGCCTCGTCGCGCCGGCCGACCCGCCAGTAGGCGTCGCCCAGGTGGTTGTTGATCTCCGGATCGCCGGCCTCCAGCTCGACCGCTTCCTCCAGCAGCTCCACGGCCTTGGCGTAGTCCCCCAGGCGATAGTGGGCCCAGCCCAGGGAATCGATCATGGCGCCGTTGCGCGGATTGCTGGCGACGGCCTTCTCGACCATCCCGAGAGCCTCCTTCAGCCGCTCGCCCCGGTCGATCCAGGAATAGCCGAGATAGTTCAGCAGCTCGGGTTCGTCGGGGCGCAGGTCGAGGGCGGCCTGAAGGTCCTTTTCCGCTTCGGCCCAGCGGCCGGTCCGTTCGAAGGCGACGCCGCGGGCGTAGAGCAGCCGCCAGTCGGGCTCGGACTGCTGGGCGATCAGGTCGGTCAGGATCTCCGCGGACTCGGCGAAGCGTTCGTTGGCGCGCAGGAGGTCGGCGAGGTTGAGCCGCGCGTCGGTGTCGCCGCTCGCGGCCGCCTCGCGGGCGATCCGGATGGCCGTCTCGGGATCGTCGGCGGCCTGGTAGGCCCAGGCGAGCTTGGCCCGCGCCGTGGCGTACTCGGCCGCGCCCGGCTTGACCTTTTCGTAGGCGGCGCGGGCCTGTTCGAACTCGCCGGCGGCGGCCATGACGTCGCCGACCATCACCCAGGCCTCGGCCCGGCGCGGGTCCAGGTGCAGGGCCAGACGCAGATAGGCGAGCCCGAGCTGGTTCTGCTTGGCCGACAGCATGGCGGCGGCCGGGGCGAGCATGGCCTGGGCCGCCCCTTCCTTGAGGCTCGGCGCCTGAGGCGCGGAGCGGCCGGCGGCGGCGCGGGCGCGGGCGGCGGTGTAGCTGGCGCGGTGCGGCTCCCGGGCGAGCGCGGCGTCGTAGAGGGCGATGGCGTCGGCGCGGCGGCCCCGCCGCTCGAGGAAGCCGCCATAGGCGAGGACCGCCATCTCGCTGGGGCGGTCGGTCTGGGCCAGGGCCTTGAAGTCGGTCTCGGCCTCGTCGTAGCGGCGGGCGCGCTCGAACAGGTGCGCCTGGCCGAGCTGGCCGATGTATTCCACGAGGCGGTCGCCGCGGACCTCGGGGCGGACAAGGGAGCCCTCGACGTCGCCGGCCATGGCCGAGGCCCAGGGCTGCAGCAGGGCCGCGGCCGAACGGTGCGGAAAGCCGATGGCGTCGCCGGCCAGGATCTGGCTGGCCTCCTTGCCCCTGCCGTGGGCCATGTCCTCGACGGCGACGGCGAGCTGGCCGAGCCGGCGGCCGCCTTCGGACGCTTCCTCGCCCTCGGGCGCCAGGGCCGCGGCCTTGGAGATGTCGCCGGCCAGGACCGCAGCGATGAACGCCCGCTCGGAGACCACGCCGGCGTCGAGGTCGCCGGTGGCGGCGGCCTGTTCGAAATAGGCGGCGGCCTCGTCGCTGCGACCGTCGTTGAGGGCCGCCTGCCCGGCCAGGAACAGGCCGTAGCCGGAAGCGCCCAACGGCGCGGTCGCCCAGTCCACGTCACGCTCGGCGCCGCCGGCGGCGAGCGGGCCGCCGGCGCATCCCGCCAGATAGAGGACGAGCGGGGCGGCGACGGCGATCAGGAGCGGATGACGCATCTGCGAAAACTCTGCTCTTTGCCGCCGCGCCGCAAGGGCGCGAGGCGTCACATGTTCGGATAGTTGGGCCCGTCGCCGCCCTGGGGCGTCGTCCAGTTGATGTTCTGCGAGGGGTCCTTGATGTCGCAAGTCTTGCAGTGGACGCAGTTCTGGAAATTGATCTGGAACCGCGGGTTCTGGCCCTGCTCGTCGTACAGCACCTCGTAGACGCCGGCCGGGCAGTAGAGCCGCGCCGGCTCGCCGAACCGCGGCAGGTTCACGCTGATCGGAACGCTCGGATCCTTCAGCTTCAGGTGCGCCGGCTGGTTCTCGTCGTGGTTCGTCGCCGACAGGAACACCGAGGAGAGCTTGTCGAAGCTGACCTCGTTGTCGGGCTTGGGGTAGACGATCGGCTTGTAGTCCTTGGCCAGGCCCGTCGAGGCCGCATCGGTCTTGCCGTGCTTGAGCGTGCCCCAGGGGGACCAGCCGCCCAGCATGTTGGCCATGATGGCGTCGAGCCCGCCAAGGCCGATGCCGGGGATGGTGCCGAATTTCGACCACAGCGGCTTGAAGTTGCGGACGCTCTTGAGCTCCTTGGCCACCCAGGACTTGTGGTAGCTGTCCTCATAGGCCTTGAGCTCGTCGCCGGCGCGGCCTTCCTGGATGGCGGCGAAGGCGGCCTCGGCCGCCAGCATGCCGCTCTTGACCGCGTTGTGGCTGCCCTTGATCCGCGGCACGTTGACCATGCCGGCCGAGCAGCCCAGCAGCACCCCGCCGGGGAAATAGAGCTGCGGCAGCGACTGGTGGCCGCCCTCGGTGATCGCCCGCGCGCCGTAGGCGATGCGCTTGCCGCCTTCCAGATAGGGCCGGATCGCCGGATGGGTCTTGAAGCGCTGGAACTCGTCGAAGGGCGAGATCCACGGGTTCTTGTAGTTCAGGTGGACCACGAAGCCGATGGCCACGTAGTTGTCCCCGAAGTGGTACATGAAGCTGCCGCCGCCGGTCTGGTTGTCCAGCGGCCAGCCGAAGGTGTGCTGGGTGAGGCCCGGCTCGAAGCACTCGTCGGGAACCTGCCACAGCTCCTTGATGCCGATGCCGAACTTCTGCGCGTCGCGGCCCTCGGTCAGGCCGAACTTGGCCTGGAGCTGCTTGGCCAGGGAGCCGCGCACGCCCTCGCCGATGAAGGTGTACTTGGCGTGCAGCTCGACGCCGGGCTGGTAGTCGGGGCCGGGCTGGCCGTCCTTGTCGACGCCGAACACGCCGGCCACGACGCCCTTCACCGAGCCGTCGGCGTTGTAGACCACGTCCGAAGCGGCCATGCCGGGGTAGATCTCCACCCCCAGGCTCTCGGCGTGCTGGCCCAGCCAGCGGCAGACGTTGCCCAGGGAGGCGATGTAGTTGCCGTGGTTCAGCATGAACTTCGGGAACGGCAGCCAGCTGATGTCCAGCTCGCCCTGGGGCCCGAGCACCAGGAACTTGTCCCGGGTCACCGCGGTCTCCAGCGGCACGCCCTGTTCCTTCCAGTCGGGGATCAGCTCGTTGATGCCCCGCGGATCGATCACCGCGCCGGACAGGATGTGGGCGCCGACCTCCGAGCCCTTTTCCAGCACGGCGACGGAGATGTCGGTCCCGGCCGCGGCGGCCAGCTGCTTGAGCCGGATCGCGGCGGACAGCCCCGAGGGGCCGGCGCCGACGATGACGACGTCGTACTCCATGGACTCGCGTTCGACGTCTTGGCTCATTTTCCCCAGTGCTCCTTCTTGCGTTGCGCGGGCGAGGTCCCCTCCCCTAAACCCCGCGCAGCGTTGATCCGTCGCGCGACTTATCGGAAGGTCGCACGCTGGCGGTCAAGGATAAACAAGGCCGCACGGGCCGAAGGCGCCATGACTGAGACGTCCAGAACACCCCCCGAGCGCGCCGCCGAGAGCCTCCTGGCCTTCTGGGCCGAGGCCGGCGTGGACGCCATGCTGCTGGACGAACCGCTCGACCGGATCGCCGCTGGGCGCATCATCCCGCCCAAGCCGCCCGAGCGTCGGAGCGAGGCGCCGCAGAAGCCCGCCGCCGCCGCCCGCGGCGGTCCCGACGTCTCCGCCGCCATCGCCGAGGCGCGGCGGGCGGCCGGCGAGGCGAAGGACCTGGAGGCCCTGAAGGCCGCCATCGCCGCCTTCGAGGGCTGTCCCATCCGCTTCGAGGGCGCCGCGCGCCAGGCGGTGTTCGCCCGCGGCCGCCCGGACGCGCCGCTGATGGTCATCGGCGAAGGCCCCGGCGCGGAGGAGGACCAGCGCGGCGAGCCTTTCGTCGGCCGCGCGGGCCAGCTCCTGGACCGCATGCTGGCGGCCGCAGGCCTGAAGGACCGGGTGTTCATCACCAATACGGTGTTCTGGCGCCCGCCGGGCAACCGCACCCCGAGCGCGGCCGAGCAGATGGTCTGCGCCCCCTTCGTCGAGCGGGCCATCGAGCTGGTGGCGCCGCGCATGATCCTGCTGCTCGGGGCGGCGGCGGCCAAGTCGATGCTCAAGCGCGACGAGGGCATCCTGTCCCTGCGCGGGCGGTGGTTCGAGTGGCGCAGCGCCGACGAAACGCTCGAACTGCCCGCGATGCCGACGCTCCACCCGGCGTTTCTGCTCAGACAACCGGCGGCCAAGAAGAAGGCGTGGAGCGATCTGATGACGCTGACGGAAAGGCTTGATCGGCCGGACCGGCCTCATTAAGCCTAAGCACGCATCGGAAAAGGGCCACGCAGACACGCCGTGAACGGCTGCGCGTGGAAGACGGCATGACGCTCATGACGCGCATGCGGATCGCGGCCCGGGCCGCGATCCTCATCGCCGCCATCGCCGGCCAAGCCGCCGCCGCCCCGCAGGCGCTGTCGCCGTGGGACGTGCGCCGCTACACGGCCGCCTTCGCCGCCGTGGAGCAAGGCGACTTCATCGGCGCCCAGGTGCAGGCCGCCGAGATCAAGGACGAGTCGCTGGAGGGCCACCTCAGCTTCCGCCGGCTGATGCACCCGACCGCGCACAAGGCGACCTTCCAGGAACTCGCCGACTGGCTTTCCAGGTACGCCGACCTGCCCGGCGCGGACCGGGTGTTCGCCCTGGCGATGAAGCGCAAGCCCGCCGAGGCGCCGGCGCCGCGGGCGCCGGTGATCTCGACCTCGGGCTGGGGCCGCGTGGAGCAGGCCGCCCGCCGCCTCGCCGGGCCGCTGCCGGGCGACAAGGCGCGGCGGGCGCGCGAGGCGTACTATTCCGGCGACGTGCGCCTGGCCCTGGCGCTGGCGCCGGGCGCGGGCGAGACCTGGATCGCCGGCCTGGCCGCCTATCGCCTGAAGGACTACCCCAAGGCCCAGGGCTATTTCGCCGAGGTGGCGCGCAAGTCCGAGGACGCCTGGCTGCGGGCGGCCGGCGGCTTCTGGGCCGCGCGGGCGGCGGAGCAGGCCGGCGAGCGCGAGGCGGTGCAACCCTTTCTGCGGATCGCAGCCAAGGAGCGCGAGACCTTCTACGGCCAGATCGCCGCGCGGCGCGTGCGCCTGATCACCGCCGAAGAGGCGTCCCCGGTCGAGGTCTCCGAGGCGCCGGTCAGCGCATCGCCGATGTTCATCCGCGCCGAGTTCGACGGGCCGGGCGTGGACCTGGCGCGGTTCGTCAAGACCAATCCGCGGGCGCACCGCGCGGCGGGGCTGGCCCAGATCGGCCTGATCAACGAGGCCGGGCTGGAGCTGCGCGCGGGGCTGACCCTGGCGCGCACCGAGGCCGAACGCAGCCTCTGGACGGCCCTGATCCTGTCGCTGAACGCCCCCCTCACCTCCGCCGGGGACGCGGCGATCGCCACCTTCCGCGGCGACTATCCGACGCCGATCCTGCAGCCGCAGTCGGGCTTCACCATCGACAAGGCCCTGGTCTACGCCATCGTGCGCCAGGAGAGCCGGTTCAATCCGCTGGCCGTGTCCCGGGCCGGCGCGGTGGGCCTGATGCAGCTGATGCCCGACGCCGCCGCCCGCGCCGCCGGGGACGACAAGCTGAAGGCCGACACCAGCCCGCTGTTCGACCCCTCCTTCAACCTGCGCGTCGGCCAGGACTATGTGACCTGGCTGATGGAACGGGGCGTCGGCTACGACCTGCTGCGCGCGGTGGCCGCCTACAACGGCGGGCCGGGCACGCTGCTGCGCACGGCCCAGATGCTGGGCGAGGACGCCGACAGCCTGCTGGTGATCGAGAGCCTGCCCGCCCAGGAGACCCGCAACTACGTCGAGCAGGTGGTCGCCGCCTACTGGATCTACCGGCGCATGTTCGGCGAGGAGACCAAGACGCTGGACGCCCTGGCCTCGGGCGCCCCGGTGGTCGACGCGCGGCTGGACTTCTAGCTCAGGACAGACGCGGCGCGCGGCCCGCCAGGCGGCGCAGGGCGTCCAGATCGGCCGTCGACCCCAGGGCCGCCGCAGCGGACCGGCGAAGAAGCACGCCGGCCCTGGCGGGCGTGCGCAGGCGGGCGAGCCAGCCGCCCTGATCGACGCCCTCGGTCAGCAGGGCCGCCTGCCCGCCCCGCTCCAGATGCGCGGCCACCGCCTCGCCCCAGCCGCGCCGCAGACGCAGGTTCACCGGCAGCACCAGCACCCACTCGCCCCGCGCGCCGGCCACGGCGTCGGCCAGGGTGGTCGTGAGCACGTCGGCGCCCGCGTCCTCGCAGAGCTCCAGAGTGCCGTCGCTGGAGCCGCCGTCCACCACCAGGACCTGGCGCACCAGCCCGTCGGCCGCGGCGGGAACCAGGGCGCTGAGCAACAGGTGCAGGTCGCGGGCCGCATTCAGGGTGGGGACGATCGCCGAAATCATGGCGCCTAGAAGCGGTCCCAGGTTCAAGGCGTCAAGCCGCAGGTGGCGGCGGCCGAGCTTGCGTGTACAACTTGAAAGGATCGCTTCAGGTCCGTTACACCGCGCGTCGAGCGTCGCGCCGGGGAGCCCGTTCTTGTCTTCGCGTATCCACCAGCTCCACCGGGCGTGTCCTTATGTGTTCGTCGTGCTGGCGCTGGCGACGAGCCTGTTCCTGGCGCTGAAGATCCCGCCGTTCATGAACGCCGACGAGGTGGCGCATGCGCAGCGGGCGAACCTGACCACCTTCGGCCGGCTCATCGGCGAGCGGACCGGCACGCCGCAGGCCCGCGTGGCCGGAGGCATGGTGGACATCCCGATCGCCGAGGCGGCCGAGCCGTTCGGCGACATGCGCTTCCATCCGGAAGTGAAGGCCACGCCCGCCGACTTCGAGGCGGCGGCGCAGTACCGGTTCGACGGGCGCATCATGCAGACCGCCTTTCCTGGCGCGGCGGTCTATCCTCCGGTGTTCTACCTGCCCGCCTCGGCGGCCATGGCGGTGGGCAAGGCGTTCGACTGGCGCGTGGTCGACACCCTCTACCTCGCCCGGGCGGCGGGGGCGGTGTGCTGCGTCCTCCTCGGCTTCCTGGCGCTGAGGATCGCGGGACGGGCGCGGTGGCCGATGTTCGCGATCCTCGCCCTGCCGATGTCCTGCTCGCTCTATGCGGCGGTGAGCTGCGACGGCCTGCTGCTGGTGACGACGGCGCTGGGGGTGGCGCTGGCCTCCCGCGCCATCTACGAGCAACGGGCGATGACGCCGAAGGCGGCGCTGGCGGCCGCGCTCTGCTTTGGCCTGGTGGCGGCGACCAAGCCGCCCTACGCCGTCTTCGGCCTGATCCTGCTGACCGCGCCCGGCCTGACGCTCCGGCTGCGGGCGCTGGCGGCGGCGATCTCCTTCGGACTTCCCGTCGCCTGGTCGCTGTGGATGGACGCGGCGGTGCGCACGCCGATCCGCCTGCCGGGCACCGCGGTCGACGCCGAGGCGCAAGCGGCCCTGCTCATGGCGCACCCGCTGAACGTCTGGCCGATCGCGGTGAACACCCTGACGCTGGAGTGGGATTTCCTGCTGCGCTCGGCCATCGGCATCCTCGGCTGGCTGGACACGCCGCTGCCCAAGGCGATCTATCCGGCGGCCGTCGCGGCGGTCGTCCTGGCCGTGCTGGTGGCCCTGGGCGGACGGACCGGGCGGGCCTGGACGGCGACCAAGGCCGCCGCGCCCGTGATCGTGGCGCTGGCCGGCGGCGGCGTCTTCCTGGGCATGTACCTGCTGTGGACCGATGTGGGCCTGGACAAGGTGAACGGGGTGCAGGGCCGCTACCTGCTGCCCCTGGCCGTCTTCGCCACCCTGCTCGTCGAAGGCGCGCGGGCGGCGCGGGCGCATCCGGCCACGGACGCGGTCAAGGCCGCGCTCGCCGGCCTGGTCCTCGCCTTCCCCGTCGCCAGCTTCGCGGTGGTGGTCCATGCGGTGATGCAGCGCTTCTACGGCGGCTGAAGCCGGCTTTTGTTCTTTCTTTGTTCGCGCCGCCGTGATTGGGTAGCCGGGTGTCGAACCCGCAACCCCACCTCCGCGGCCGCGGCGCGCGGTCCAACGCCACCGGGCGCTATGAAAGCCGACTGCGCGAGGCGTTCGACGACGGCTGGACCGAGGCCGACGCCGCGCTCGCCCCGCTGAAGACGACGGTCACGCCGGAGGCGGCGCGCACGATCATCACCCACAACGACAGTCCGGACGTGGGGTTCGACAGCTCGATCAATCCCTACCGGGGCTGCGAGCACGGCTGCATCTACTGCTACGCCCGGCCCGCCCACGCCTATGTGGGGCTCTCGCCGGGCCTGGACTTCGAGTCCAGGCTGTTCTTCAAGCCGGACGCGGGCAAGCTCCTGGAACGGGAGCTGTCCTCGCCCCGCTACAAGCCCGACGTCATCCACATCGGCGGCAACACCGACCCCTATCAGCCGCAGGAGCGGCGCCTGCGCACCACCCGGGCGGTGATCGAGGTGCTGCAGCGCTTCAACCACCCGTTCTCGATCATCAGCAAGTCGGCGCTGATCCAGCGCGACCTGGACCTGATGCGTCCCATGGCGGCGCAGAATCTGGTCCGCGCGGCGATCTCGATCACCACCCTGGACCGGGCGCTGGCCCGCAGCATGGAGCCGAGAGCGGCCACGCCGCAGCGGCGCCTGGAGGCGGTGCGCCGGCTCAGCGAGGCCGGCGTGCCCGTGGTGGTGATGTTCGCCCCGGTCATCCCCGGCCTCAACGACCACGAGCTGGAGGCCGTGCTGGAGGCCAGCGCCGCAGCCGGCGCATCGGCCGCGGCCTATGTGGCCCTGCGCCTGCCGCTGGAGATCAAGGACCTGTTCCAGGAATGGCTGGCCAGCGACCATCCGGACCGGGCCCAGCGGGTGATGTCGCTGGTGCGCCAGATGCGCGGCGGGGCGGCCTATCAGACCGAGTTCGGCAAGCGGATGAAGGGCGAAGGCCCGATCGCCGACCTCCTGAGCCAGCGCTTCCGCGCGGCCAAGCGGCGGCACGGCCTGGACCGGGAGCTCGCGCCGCTGGACCTGTCGCGGTTTCGCCGTCCGCCCAGGGCCGGCGACCAGATGGACCTGTTCGCCGCCGGCTGATCAGCGAGCGAAGACGCCGATGAGCTCCATGTGGGCGGACCATAGGAACTGGTCCACGGGCAGGATCCGCTCCAGCCGGAAGCCGGCGTCGATCAGGGTGCGCGCGTCGCGGGCGAAGGTGGCGGGATTGCAGGACACGCCGATCACCCGCGCCACCCCGGAGCGTGCGATCTCGGCGGCCTGCTCCGCCGCCCCGGCGCGGGGCGGGTCGAAGACCACGAGGTCGGTCTTCTTCATTTCCTCGGCCAGCATCGGCCGGCGCACGAGATCGCGGGCCTCGGGGGTGATCGCCTTCAGCCCGGGGGCGGTGGCGATCGCCGCCTTGAGCGCGGCGACGGCGGGCGCGGCGCCGTCGGCGGCGTACACCGGCGCCAGGGCGGCCAAGGGAAAGGTGAAGGTCCCCGCCCCGCAGTAGAGGTCGGCGATGCGGTGCGCGCCGGCGGCCTGGGCGGTGACGAAGGCGACCATGGCCGCCTCCGCCTGGGGCGTCGCCTGCAGGAAGGCGCCGGCCGGCAGCGCCACCACCGCCGGGCCGAAGGCGACCGTCGGCTGGCGGGCCAGATAGGCGACCTCGCCATCAAGAGTGACGCGGGCGAAATCCGACTGCGCCGCAACCTCGGCCACACGTAGCCGCGAGTCCGCCGACAAACCGCCGCTTTTGCGCTCCACCCCGGAAATGTCGATGTCGAGGCCGGCGCCGGTGAGGGTGACATGCAGGGTCGGAGCGGACTTGGGATGCTCGAACAGCGGCGCAGCCAGCCGCGCCAGGGCCGGAAGGGCGGCGACCAGGCGCGGGTCGGCGATCACGCAGGTGTCGACCTCCACCAGGCTCCAGGACTTGCGGGCCTTGTAGCCCAGGCGCGCGGCGTCCCTGCGTCCCGCCCGGGCGTGCAGGGCCAGCCGACGGCGAGTGGCCGGAGCGGCCGCGAAGGGCGCCAGCAGCTCGGTCTCGATGTGCTGGCGCGCCAGGGTGGCGCGCAGGCGCTCGACCTTCCAGGCCAGATAGGCGCCGTGCTCCCAGTGCTGCAGGGCGCAGCCGCCGCAGGCGCCGAAGTGCGGGCACGGCGGGGCGACGCGCTCTGGACTGGGCTCCAGCACCTCCACAAGCTCGCGCCGCTCGCCCCGGCCGGCCGCCCGCACCCGTTCCCCCGGCAAGGTGAAGGGCACGAACACCGGGCCAGGCGCAAGCCCGTCCCCCTCCCCGCCCATGGCTTCGATCGCCAGTTCGGCGATCGGCTCGGGACCGGCGGGGGCGGGTCGCGGCGAAGGTCTGGAACGTCGCATTCTCACGTCTGTTTTCCCTTGCGGAAGCGGTCCGCCCCGCCCGCCGCCCGCATTTCGGCGGCGGCCAGATGAACGAAGATGAACGAACCGCTCAAGCCTCGTTCAGCTTGGCCCCGCCATTGTCACGGTCGAAACGCGGCGAGGGGCGCCGCTTATACGTCAAGGAGAGGTCCATGAACCGGATAATCGCCCTGGCCGTCGCCGCCGCGGTCGCCGCGCCGGCGCTCGTCGCCCCGCAGTTCGCCGCCGCCCAGTCGGCCCGCAGCTACGGCGACGGCGACGTCTGCCGGGCCGAGCAGCGGCGCCAGGCCAACACCGGCACCGCCGTCGGCGCCGTGGCCGGCGCGCTCCTGGGCTCGGCGGTCGCCGCCAAGGGCGTCAAGACCGAGGGCGCGGTTCTGGGCGGCGCCGTCGGCGCCGTGGCCGGCCACCAGATCGCCAAGAGCCGCGTGAAGTGCGTCGACTATCCCCGCCGCCTGTCGGCCCGGTCCAACTGCCGCTGGGTGCAAGAATACTATGACGGCCGCACCCACAGCTTCGAAGTCTGCCGCGGACGCGACGGCGTCTGGCGGCCCAGCGGCCGGGCCTGACCCGGCGCGACCCCGAATTCCAAGGAGCAGAAGATGTTCAACCGTTCCCGTCTCGCCAAGGGCGCCCTGACCGCGGTCGCGGGCGTCATGGCCCTCACCGGCGCCCTGTCGGTCCCGAGCTTCGCCGCGGCCCAATCGGCCGGCTACTACGGCGGCTACAACTATGATCCCTGCCGCCGCGACCAGACCAACCGCGGCACCGCCGGCGCCCTGATCGGCGGCGCGATCGGCGCGGTGATCGGCTCCAACGCCGCGGCGCGCAACGCCCGCACCGAAGGCGCCCTGCTGGGCGGGGCCCTGGGCGCGGCGACCGGCGCGGCCGTCGGCAACCGTTCGGCCGCCTGCGCGCCGAGCTACGCGTCGCCGCCGCGCACGAGCTACAACTACAACCGGCCCTACAACGACGGCCGCTACTACGACAACCGCTACAGCGCGAACGACCGCTACTACGACAGCTATGACAGCTACGACAGCTATGCGGTGACCGAACGGCCCGGCGCTGATGGCTGCACCCTGGCCGAAAGCCCGATCTACCTGCCGGACGGCCGCGTGCAGAAGCGCTTCGTGCGCGTCTGCCAGGACGGCGGCGGCCGCTATCAGGTCGTCGACTGACCGCCGACGGGCGTCCGCCCAGCGCCTCCACACGAGCTTGGATCGAACCGTCCGCCCGACCCGGGCCGGACGGCGCGGTCCAGGGCGTCGGAAAGGCCGCCGCGCCCCCGCTGGCGGCCTTTCTTGAATCCGCTCAGCCAGGCCCCTTCGTCGCCCAGACCAGGAACTCGCGGTTGCCGTCGCCCCCGGCGACGGGGCTGTCGGCGGCGGCACGCGCCGTCCAGCCTTCAGCGGCCAGGAACATCTGGGCCGCGTCCACCGCGCGATGCTGGGCCGCGGCGTCCCTGACGACGCCGCCCTTGCCGACGAACTCGCGGCCCACCTCGAACTGCGGCTTGACCAGGACCACCAGATCCGCGCCCGGGGCGGCGAGCGCCAGGGCGGCGGGCAGCGCCTTGGCGAGGCCGATGAAGCTGACGTCGCAGACCACCAGCTCCGGCGGCTCGGGCACGCGCGCGGCGTCCAGGACCCGGGCGTCCACGCCTTCCAGGGAGACGACGCGCGGATCGGCGGCCACCTTGGGATGGAGCTGGCCGCGGCCGACGTCGACGGCGTAGACCCGCCGCGCGCCCGCCCCGAGGCAGACCTCAGTGAACCCGCCGGTGGAGGCGCCCACATCGAGCACGACGCGGCCCTCCACCCTGATCGGCCACAGCTCCAGTGCGCGGACCAGCTTGAGCGCGCCGCGGCCGACGAAGGGATGAGCGGGCTGCGCCTCGATCGCGGCGTCGTCGTCGACGAGGTCCGACGCCCGCGCGAGCCGGCGCCCCGCCGCCGTCACCCGGCCGGCCTCGATGGCCGCCCGGGCCTTGGCGCGGCTGTCGAACAGGCCGCGCTCGACCAGCAGGATGTCGGCGCGCTTGCGGGTCAGCCGGCGATCAGGCCTCGGCCTGCTCCTCGGCGAACACCTTCTTGAGGTCGTTCTTCAGGATCTTGCCGTTGGCGTTGCGCGGCAGGGTCTCGGGCCAGAACTTCACCTTCACCGGCACCTTGAAGGCCGCCAGGCGCTCGGCGACGTGGGCGCGCAGCTCCTGCTCGGTGGCCTGGGCGCCCGGCTTCAGGGTGACCACCGCGGCCGGCTCCTCGCCCAGGGTCTTGTGCGGGATGCCGACGATGGCGGCGTCCATGATCGCCGGGTGGTCGTAAAGGACGTTCTCGACTTCGACGCAGTAGATGTTCTCGCCGCCGCGGATCAGCATGTCCTTGGCCCGATCGACGATGAAGCAGAAGCCCTCCTCGTCCAGGCGGGCGAGGTCGCCGGTGCGCACCCAGCCGTCGACGAAGGTCTGGGCCGTCGCCTCGGGCTTGTTCCAGTAGCCCTTCACGATCATCGGCCCCTTGGCCCACAGCTCGCCAAGCTGGCCGACCGGCAGCTCGGTCACGCCGTCGGCGGGATCAACGATCTTGAGCTCGGCCACCGCGGCGGCGGGACCGCAACTGTCGGGCCGGTTGACGTAGTCCTCGGCGCCGTTGCTGGTGACGGTGGCGCAGGTCTCGGTCATGCCCCAGCCCTGGCCCGGCTGCGACTTGGGGAAGGCCTCGCGGATGCGGCGCACCAGCTCGGGCGCGGACGGGGCGCCGCCGTAGGAGACGGACTCAAGGGAGGACAGGTCGTAGTTGGCGCGGGCGGGATGCTCGATCAGCTGCCAGGCGATGGTGGGCACCCCGCCGGCGGACTGGATCTTCTCGCGCTGGATCAGCTCGAAGGCTCGGATCACGTCCCACTTGTACTGCATGACCAGCTTGCCGCCGAAGAACAGCATCGGGTTCAGGACGGCGAAGCAGCCGGTGGCGTGGAAAAACGGCACGGACAGCAGGGTCGAGCGCTGGGGCGCGTTCGGGTCCGGCGCCGGGGGCGCTTCGCCCTTGCGCAGGAAGTGGCGGGCCCCGGCCGCGCCGGCGCTCATGATGTTGGAATTGATGCCGCGATGGGTGCCCAGGGCGCCCTTCGGCTTCCCGGTGGTGCCGGAGGTGTAGAAGATCGTCGCCTCGTCGTCCGGGACGATCTCGCAGGGCGGCAGGGTCTGGTCGGGCAGGCCGGCCCAGTCGCCGGCGCCGCCGATCACGTCCTCGAGCTTGGCGACCATCGGGTGGGCGATCTCGTCGGCCTCGCGCGAGACGTAGACGCGCTTGAGGTCGGGGCAGTCATGCAGGTGCTCGGCCAAGCGCTCGTAGCGCTCGGCGTCGACGATGGCGACCTTGGAGCCGGAATCGGTCAGGCCGTACTGCAGCTCGGGCCCGGTCCACCAGGCGTTCAGCGGGGTGACAATCGCGCCGATCGAGGCGGCGGCGTAGAAGGCGACCACCCATTCGGGCAGGTTGCGCATGATGACCGCGACCCGGTCGCCCTTCTGGACGCCCTGGGCCTGGAGTTCGCGGGCGAGCGCGGAGACGGCGCGATAGAAGGCCTCGAAGGTGACGCGCTCGTCCTCATAGACCAGGAACACGCGGTCGGCGTGGGCGCGGGAGGCCTCGACGATGCTGCGCAGGGTCGGCGGCTGGTTCTTCCAGGACCGGACCTTCACCCCCCACGGCAGGGTGACCTCCTCCATTTCCAGCGGCGAACCCGGCGCGGTGAGCAGCGCGTGGGCATCCTTGATGGACATGGCGGGCCAGCCGGCGGGCAGAGCGGCCTCGGTCATGGGCGTTCTCCTAATGCTGCGCGCGCGGCCTAACGCGCCGCACGTCGTCTCAGGTGAACAAGCATAACCTAGCGTTCGAGGCAAACGCGCGTTGGGCTCGGAGCCCTCAAGGGCGCGGCAAGCCCAGCAGGGCCAGAGGGATGGCGCAGACCGAAGCCACCGACTCCAGCGCCCGCCAGACGTCGTCCTGATCGCGGCAGAAGCTCTGGACGCCGACGGAGACGCGCCGCAGCCGCTCGGTGAGGGAATCCTTGCGCTTCTCGTCCTTCACCGCCTCGACCGCGGCCTCCTCGGCGGCGGCCACGTCGGCGCGCAGAAGCTCGGCCTGGGGCGCGGTCAATTCGCCGCTCGCCTCCAGCCGCTCGAAGACGGCGCGAATCTCGTCGAAGCGCTCCACCAGCAGGGCGGCCGTGGGCGAAGACCCGGCGGCGGCCTGGGCGCCGTCACCCACCGCCAGGGCGTCGATCCGCACGTCGCGGCCGGCGTTGATGTTGATGCTGTTGTCGCGGCTCATGACTTGCTCCCTGGCGTTACGGCGCGGGCGATGCTGCTGAGCGCGCCCTGCGCCTTGGCGTTCGGACCGATGGCGACCCCCGATAGCGACACGTCGCGCTCGGCCGTGATCTGCACGGTGTTGTTCTGGATCAGGGTCGACTGCGCCTCCAGGTCGCCCGCATCCACGCCGTGGGCGCGCAGGAGGTCGCCGACGGCGTTGAGGACCTGGGCGTTGACCGCGTGGAAGTACTGGGCGGCGTCGACCTTCTGGAAGTAGCTCGCAAAGGCGCCTGCGGCCATGTGGGTTCGCAGCGACCACATGGCGCCGTAGTTGTAGGCGGGATTGGCCTGGATTTCCCGCCGCTCGCGTCCGGCCACGCCGCCGAACAGGGCCTCGTCGGCGACCTCGGCGACCCGGCGGCTGATGGTGAGGAAGGCGGTCAGCACGTCCAGCGGCACGGCGGCGACGGCCCCCGCCCACCAGCGCACCGCTTCCCAGAACCCGTGGCCGCGAAGGCGGTCGATCTCGCGGTAGGTCTCCGCGGCCGGGGTCAGGGCGACCTGGGCGGCCTCGATCGTGAGCATCGAGCCGCGGACCTGACAGCGGAACAGGTAGCTGAAGACCAGCTCGCCCGCCCAGTCGGTGACCGACGCCCGCTGATAGACGCGCACGCCCGGATGGCCGCCGAAGCGGAAGCCGCGGGCGACCTCGTCGGACACCCGGTCCGCCGGGCGCACGAAGGGATCGGGCTGGATTCCCGCAGCCTTGCCCTGCCCGCCGCCGACGAACATCACCTCCCCCAGCTTCAGGCCGTCCAGGGACAGGCCGCGGACGGCCTGCTCGATGGCCGCCTCCATGGCCCTGGCCGTGACCTGGCCGGACACCGTGTCGGCCCCGGGCGCGGGCCGGTTGAGATCGAAGGCCAGGTTCCAGCCGCCCAGATTGACCCCCAGCCCGGCGAACGGATCGCCGCCGCCGTGGCAGACCACCTCCACGCCCTCGGGGCGCGCGGCCTCGCCGAGGCCAAGCTCGCGCCGAAGCGCGGCGGGGTCATAGGCGGCCTCCGCGAACCGCGGCGCCAGCCGGAAGCGGATGCGCCAGCGCCGGCGAAGGCTGACGCCGACGATGGCGGCCAGCCAGACCAGCACCAGGATGGACGGCCGGTTGAGGAGAAATGGCGCGAGCGCCAGGCCGGCGATCGTCCACCAGTAGCCCTGGTCCTCGTCGTCGAACCGCCGCGCCGCGGCCGCCACCAGCTCGATGTCCAGCCCCGGCTCGGGGGAGCGGGCGCGGAAGGGGTTGGCCGTGCGCCGGATGATCAGGCCGCGCAGCAGCGGGCCCTGGAGCAGGAGCGAGCCGAGCGCCAGGCGCGTGACGTCAGCCGGCGCATAGAGCGGCGCGACGGCCTCGACCCCGCGCCGAAGCCGCAGGACCACGAAGACCGCGCCGGCGATCAGCGCCAGCAGAATGAGACTGAATAGGAACTCTTCCCCACGCATCGCCTCGCCCCCGACCAGGCAGGGACGCGGCCCGCCCGCGCCCCGGTCCCTGTCCTGCCCCCGGTCGAAAGGGTGCGACGAAAAACGCTGTTATGGAAGCGAAACTCAGCCCACGCCGGCCAGCCGCGCCAGGGCGCCTTCGAGCTTGGCCTTGGCCGCCTCGGCCTCGGCCAGGCGCTCGCGGTTCTCCTCGACCACCTCTTCGGGCGCACGGGCGACGAAGTCCGGATTGGAGAGCTTCCTGGCGGTGCGCTCCACGTCCGCGCCGAGGGCGCCGATCTCCTTGGCCAGGCGCGCGCGCTCGGCGGCCAGGTCGATGAACTCGGCGACCGGCAGGGCCAGAGTGGCGCCTTCCACGACGTAGGGGATCGCCCCTTCCGGGGCGGTCGCCTCGACTCGGACCTCGCTGACCCGCAGCGTCTGACCGATCACCGAGGCGTTGGCGAGGAGCACCTCGCGCTGGCGCGGATCGGCCTCGATCACCAGCAGCGCCGGGCGGGCGGACGGCGGGACGTTCAGCTCGGCGCGGACCGAGCGGCCCTCGCTGACGGCGGCGATCACCAGGCCGATCTCGGCGTCGGCGGCCGGATCGATAAGGCTCTCCGGAAGGTCCGGCCAGGGCGCGGTCATCAGGAAGCCGTCATGAACGCGGGCGGCCCCCTCCTGCGCCGTCTGCGCCCACAGTTCTTCGGTGATGAAAGGCATCACCGGGTGCAGCAGCTTCAGGATGACATCCAGCGCCCAGGCGGCGGTGGCCCGGGTCTCGTCGCGGGCGGCCTCGTCGGCGCCGTTTAGGATCGGCTTGGCGAGTTCGACGTACCAGTCGCAGAAGACGTTCCAGATGAAGCGGTAGAGCGCGCCGGCGGCCTCGTCATAGCCGCAGCCGGCGAGGGCTTCGGTCACGGCGCGGGCGGTGCGGGCGGTCTGGCCGACGATCCAGCGGTTGAGGGTCACCTTCACGGCGGCCGGGTCGAAGCCCGCCGCCCGGGCGCAGCCGTTCATCTGGCAGAAGCGCGTGGCGTTCCACAGCTTGGTGCCGAAATTGCGATAGCCTTCAATGCGCTGGCGAGAGAGCTTGATGTCGCGCGCCTGGCCGGACATGGCGGTCAAGGTGAAGCGCAGAGCGTCGGCCCCGAATTCGTCCACCAGCTCCAGGGGGTCCATCACGTTGCCCTTGGACTTGGACATCTTCTTGCCCTCGGCGTCGCGGACCAGGGCGTTGATGAAGACGCGCTTGAAGGGAACCTCGCCGGTGAAGTGCAGGCCCATCATCATCATCCGGGCGACCCAGAAGAAGATGATGTCGAAGCCGGTGACCAGGGTGTGGGTCGGATAGAACCGTTCCAGGTCGGCGGTCTTCTCCGGCCAGCCGAGCGTGGAGAACGGCCACAGCCCCGAGGAGAACCAGGTGTCCAGCACGTCCTCGTCCTGGCGCAGCGGCTCGTCGCGGCCGTAGTGCTCGCGCGCGGCGGCGCGGGCGGCCTCTTCGGTCTCCTCGACGAAGACGCGGCCGTCCGGGCCGTACCAGGCCGGGATGCGGTGGCCCCACCAGAGCTGGCGCGAGACGCACCAGGGCTGGATGTTCCGCATCCATTCAAAATAGGTCTTCTCCCAGTGGCGGGGCTCGAAGACGGTGGCCCCCTCCTCCACCGCCTTGATCGCGGGGCGGGCCAGGACCTCGGCGTTCACGTACCACTGGTCGGTCAGATAGGGCTCGACCGGCACGCCCGAGCGGTCGCCGTGGGGGACCATGTGGCGGGTCTTCTCGATCCCGCGCAGCAGGCCTAGGGCTTCCATCTGCTCGACGACCTTCCGGCGCGCGACGAACCGGTCCAGCCCGCGGAATTCGGCCGGCGCGGCGTCGTTGATCCGGGCGAAGTCATCCATCACGTTGATGGACGGCAGGTTGTGGCGCTTGCCGACCTGGAAGTCGTTGAAGTCGTGCGCCGGGGTGATCTTCACCGCGCCGGAGCCCTTCTCCGGGTCGGCGTAGTCGTCGGCGACGATCGGGATCGGCCGGCCGACGATCGGCAGGCGCACGCACTTGCCGACCAGATGCTTATAGCGCTCGTCGTCGGGATGGACCGCCACGGCGGTGTCGCCGAGCATGGTCTCCGGGCGGGTGGTGGCCACGACGATCTCGCCGGAGCCGTCCTCCAGCGGATAGGCGAAGTGGTAGTAGGCTCCTTCGACCTCCTTCTGCTCGACCTCCAGGTCGGAGATGGCGGTCTGGAAGAAGGGATCCCAGTTCACCAGCCGCTTGTCGCGGTACATCAGCCCCTGCTTGTAGAGGGTGACGAACACCTTGCGCACGGCGGCCGAGAGGCCCTCGTCCAGGGTGAAGCGCTCACGGCTCCAGTCGCAGGAGGCGCCCAGCCGGCGCAGCTGGTTGACGATCGTGCCGCCGGACTCGGCCTTCCACTCCCAGACCTTGGCCACGAACTCGTCACGGCCCATGTCGCGGCGGGTCATGTTGCCGGCGGCGGCGAGCTGGCGTTCGACCACCATCTGGGTGGCGATGCCGGCGTGGTCGGTGCCCGGAAGCCACAGCGCCGCCTTGCCGCGCATCCGCTCGAAGCGGATCAGCACGTCCTGCAGGGTGTTGTTCAGCGCATGGCCGATGTGCAGCGAGCCGGTGACGTTCGGCGGCGGGATGACGATGCTGAACGGCTCGGCGGACGGATCGGCCGTCGGCGCGAAGGCGCCCGACTGCTCCCAGGCGCCGTAGAGGCGCGGCTCGACGGATTTCGGATCGAAGGTTTTTTCAAGCATGGCGTTGTCGGCGGTGAATACATTCCCGCTCGCCCCCGCGAAAGCGGGGAGCCAGGCTTTTTCGGTTCAGCCCGGATCCTTGGACAAGACGCCTCTCCCCGCGTGGGCGGGGACGAGCGGACGGCTATCTGCGGTCCTCAGCGTACGCGGCCGCCGCGGGCGATGCGCTCGACCTCGGCGTCGACGGTCGCCTGGACAATCCGCGGCAGGTTGGCGTCGAGCCAGTCCTTGAGCATCGGCCGCAGCATCTCGCGCACGAGCTGCTCCAGGGTCAGGTCGGCGTTGCCCATCAGGATCGAGGCCGACAGCTGGCCGAAGGCCGAGGCGGCGGCGCTCGCCGCGGCGGGGCCGACCAGCCCCTCCTCCAGGTCGAGGGAGGACGCCTCCGGCTCGGCGGCCGGGGCGGTGGTCGGCGAATAGACGTCGAGGTCGCCGACGGTCTCGACCCGCTCGGTCAGCTCCAGGACGTCGTCGTCCTCGTCGGCGGCGGCGGTGAGTTCGGGTTCCGGCTCCGGCTCCGGCTCGGGCGGCAGCTCAAGGGCCGGCGCCTCGGCGACCTCGGCTTCCGGCGGATCGCCCGGCTTGCTGTCCTCAGACTCCGGAGCGTCATCTTCGGAGATGATGCGCCGGATGGAGGCCAGGATCTCCTCCATCGTCGGTTCTTGGGCGGTCTGATCGGACATGGTTAAGCCGTTGGGGTAGCGTCGGAGAATCCCGTGCGCCTAGCCTAGGCGCGACAGGCCGATCCTGCAATTTCCACCCGAGTCCGCAAGCGACTATTCGCCTGGGACGCGAGAGACGGCAGGGGTTTAGGGCCTATTGCTCGGGCGTGGCGGCGGGCGCGGGCGGCGGCGCGTCGATCGTGACGGTCGGCTCGCGGGGCTTTTCGTCCGTCTTCGGCACGAAGACCGAATCGACGACGCCGATCGGCTCTTCCCACGGCACCCAGCCCCAGGTGATCCGCAGCTTCTTGAAGTTCGTCTTCGGATCATAGACGGCCAGGGTCGGCGTCAGGTTCTGCGCCTCGAGCCGGCCCATGGAGAAGAGCACGGAGGCGGCGGCCACGTACTCGTCGCGGACCGCGTTGACCTGCGAGAGCTGGGCGCTGCGCAGCTCCTGCTCGGCGTTGAGCACGTCGATGGTGGTGCGAAGGCCCACCTGCTGCTCCTGGCGGGTGCCCTCGGCGGCGATGGTGGCCGCCCTCACCTGCTCCTGCGAGGAGCCGATGTTGGCGCGGGCGGCCAGCAGCTCGTTCCAGGACTGGGTGACCGACTGCAGGACGCTGCGGCGAGCGGACTCGATGCCGATGCGGTCGGCGTTGTTGCGCTCGATCTGGGCGCGCACGCGGCTGTTGGTGAGGCCGCCGGTGAACAGCGGCACGGTCAGCGTGGCGCGGCCGGTGAGGTTGCGCTGATAGTCCGAGGGTTCGAACGGCTCGGCCAGGCCCGTCCAACCCAGGGTGCCCCCGATTGAAACGCTGGGCATGCGCTCGGCCTTAGCGGCGGTGACGCGGGCGCGGCTGGCCTGGGCGGCGTATTCGGCGGCGCGGATCTGCGGGTTGTTCTGTTCGGCGACGTCGAAGGCGACATCGACGTCGGCCGGCAGCAGGCCGGCCAGGGACGGCTCGGGCGCCAGTTCGCCGGGGTTCTGGCCGACGACGGCGGCGTAGCTGGCGCGGCTGACGGCGAGCTGGGCCTGGGCCGAGCGAAGCTGAGCCTGGGCGGCGGCGAGGCGCGCTTCGGACTGGGCCACGTCGGTGCGGGTGATCTCGCCCACTTCGAAGCGGGCGTTGGATTCCTCGAGCTGGCGCTGGAGGACCTTGACGTTCTCCTGGCGGATCGCCAGGGCCTGCTGGTCGCGGCGCACGTCGACATAGGCCTGAATCACGCTGGCCAGCACCTGGGCCTCGACCCGACGCAGGCTCTCGCGGCCCGCCAGGATGTCGGCTTCGGCGGCCGAGACGGCTGCGCCCACGCGCCCGCCGGTCCAGATCGGCTGCGCGAGCGTGAGGGTGGCGGTGTTGGTGGAGCCTTCGGTTGTGGCGTTCACAACGCCCGAGTCCGGAATCCCGTCGCCGTTGGTGTCGACGCCTGCGCTGCTGACGCCGGGCGAGCGGCTCTGCGACCAAAGCGTCTGCCCGGATACGCTCAGCGTCGGCCGCCAGCCGGCGCGGGCCTGGACGACGCTTTCATCGAGGGCGCGCTGGGTGGCGCGCTGGGCCTGCAGGGTGGGGTTGCTCTCGTAGGCCAGCGCGATGGCGTCGGCCAGGGTTTCTGCGCTGACCGGCGTGGCCGCCAGGGCCCCGATCAGACTCGCGACGCATGCAGCGGCCATCAGGCCTGTGCGACGGCTGGTGAACATTGAATATCCCCGAAAGCAGCGAGAGAACGCCCCTATTAGACCGCGCCCTAGGACTTGGACCAGAGGGCGCGTCCTTAAGCTTTTTTCACCCTGACGTTTCGAAGGTGTTTCCAATACGCTTCAGAACGCGAAACCCGGCTGCGGCTGGAAGCCGGCAAGGACCGGCGGGGTGGCGTCGAACAGGTCGCGGCGGCCGAAGCCTTCCTCGGCGCGACAATAGATCGCGGCCTTGCCGACGGGCCCGGTGCGCTCAACCACGGCCAGGCGGCCGGTCGGGGCCAGGGCGTTCAGCCAGGCGTCCGGCGCCTTGTCCACTGCGCCCTCGCAGATGACCACGTCGAACTTGCCGGGCGGAACCGCGCGCAGGTCCTCGCCGTCGAGGCGCTCGACGCTAAGGCCCAGGTGCTCCAGCACGGCGGCGGCGTAGGGCGCGGCGATGGCCAGGGCCCGTTCGCCCGGCTCCAGCTTGAGCGCCTGGAGCAGCTTGGCGACGTTGCGCGGGCGCATAAGGTAGCGGCCGGGCGCGTATTCGGCGTCGATGTCGGCGTACGCCATGAAGGCCTTGTCCGCCGGCAGCAGGGTCTCGCGAGGGATTTCGCGCATGGCGTCGTGCAGGCGCACGTCCGTCACGTCCTGGGTGCGCACCTGGCTTTCGACCATGTTCAAGCGGGCGGCGGCGAAATCGGCGGCCATCGAGTCCTCGCGGTCTGCATCGGTGAGGGGCTTATAGGTCCGCCCTTAACTCCAGCGCAATCGGAGCCTGTCAGAGACATTGCCCGAGGCTGCGCGTTCTGTTAGCGATCCGCCTCCCGCCTCGGCGCGCCTTCGCGCCGGCATACCGGACGGCCTGGTGGCGGAGTGGTTACGCAGCGGACTGCAAATCCGTGCACCCCGGTTCGATTCCGGGCCAGGCCTCCAACCTTCCTGCACCGCCCCACCGGAAGATCGAATCGCTCAGGCTTCGTGGCGGGCGAAGGTGACGAGCTTGTGCGCGACGAAATTGACGAGCACGGGCAACAGGATCGAGACGCCGTGGGCCAGGGCCTCGGCGAGCGCCTCGGGCATCAGCGGGCCGAAGACGTAGCGGTGCAGCAGGATCGAGGCGCCCACCACCACAGGCAGGGCGGCGAGATTGAACACCAGGAACCAGGCGATCTGGCTGCGCAGGCTGCGATTCGAATTGGGGAAGACGAAGGCCCGGTTCAGCACGAAGGCGACGGCGAAGCCGACCAGATAGGCCGCGAACACCGCCCCCAGGAAACCGAGCCCCGGCTGCAGGGCGAAGCGCGAGAGGAAGTTGGCCGCCGCCGCCAGGCCCCCGGCGAACAGGAAGCGCACGAATTCGGGGGTGAAGTAGAGCGCCGCGATCCGGCCGACCAGGACCCTCATGGCGCAGGCTTCTCGCCGATCGGGCAGGCCCGTCCGTCGCGCAGGACCGCGTAGGCGCGCAGCGGTCCCGTGGCGTCCGGCCGCGCGAGCGCGTTCCAGCCGGAGCCGAGGATCCAGACCTGGGGAACGGCCTGCTGCACGTCGGGCCGCGCCTCGCCGAAGCGGCCGAGGCCGACCAGGGTTCCGTCCGCCGCCGCCAGGACGACGGTGCGCGGCGTGCGCCGGGCCTCCCGGTCCCAGGCCCAGCCGCGGGCCCGCCAGGCGGCGCCGGGCGCAGGCGCGTCGAGGACGTCGAAGGCCCCCAGGCAGGCCGAGGCCGGCGCGGGCTTCAGCACCGCCTCGGCCGAGCCGCCGATCCAGCCGGCTTCAGGTTCGGCGAAGACCGAAAGGCGTTGGGCCCTGAGGAAGCCGCTCCAGTCCTGCAGCTCAGGCAGGTTGGGATAGAGCACGGCCAGGGCGGCGGGATCGTCCAGGCCGATGACGAGCGCCTCGGAGGCCGCGCTCACCCTGGCGTCCCAGGCCTTGACCGCCGCGAACAGGAGGCCCTGCGAGAGCACCAGGACGAAGGCGGCCACGCCGTAGGCCAGCCCGGCGCAGGCGCCCACAAGGCGGCGTTCGCCCGCCGCCGCGAAACGGCCCCAGAAGACGAACTGGGCCGCCCAGAACCAGGCCGAGGGCGTGACGTAGCGGCTGGAGATCGCCTGCGCGTAGCCGAAGTCGAGGCGGCCGAGGGCCGTGACCCCCGCGCTGAGGCCGACGAAAAGGACGATTCCGAAGGCCGCAAGCTGGGCCGGGTCGCGCTCGCGCCGAAGAACCACCTGAAGGGCCATGGCCGCCGTGAGGCCGATCCCGACCAGGCCGCAGCCGAGGGCCAAGATCGGCCGGCCCATGCCGAACAGGGCTCCAAGGTAGGCCGCCACATACTGCGCCAGCTCCAGGGGCCGGCGGATCGAGGCCAGCGGCGAGGAGTGCCCCTCCACCGGGCGGAAGCCGGAAAAGTAGAGCGCCGCCAGGGCCGCCACGACGACCAGGGTCGCCCCCAGGAGCCGCCAGGACCCGCGCACCGCCAGGGCCACCAGCAGCATCGCCCCGCCGACCAGCACGCCGTTGGCCATGGAGAAGGTGCAGACGCCCAGCAGCGCCATGGCGCCGGCCCAGGCGCGCCAGTCGACCGCGGCCGGCTCGCGCATGGCCCGGCTGAACAGGAACAGGCCCCAGCCGCCGGCGCAGTAGACGCCCACGAACTGGACCTGGAACCCCCAGACGAGGTTCTCCCACTGGGCTAGGCTAAACAGGCAGGCGGCGGCGAGCGCCGCGGCCGCAGCCGTCAGCGGCCGCAGGCCGCCGCGCAGCGCCAGGCGCACGAATAGCCAGGCGCCGAGCGCCTGGATCGCCAGGATGGTGGTCAGGTTCACCAGGTTGGAGCCGCGCGTCCAGGCCATGTCGGCCAGGAACACCAGGCGCGGGAAGACGATGCGGTGCTCGTTGTGCTGGCGCCAGAACCACTCGAGGCTGGGTCCGTGCCTGAGCAGGTCGCGGTAGGAGGCGACCATCCCCCACTGGTCCTGGTAGGGCGTGGCCTGCCAGGCGGCCAGCACGGCGGCCAGGGTCGTCGCGGCCAGCAGGACCGGCAGGATGGCCGGGGCCAGAACGCCCCAGTCGCGCCCCCTGCCCGTCATGCGAACACCGGCTGGCGGCGCGGCTCGCGGGAGGAGCCGATCACCTGCGCCATTTCCCGCGCCAGGCGCGCGCCTTCGGAGACGCCGCGGTCCTCGGGATAGTAGAAGCAGGTGTCCGCCACCTGCAGCCCCGCGATCGGGGTCTGGATGGGCGGTATCTTGGCCGCGAAGCCCGGCTCGCACACCGGCTGGGCGTGCTTCAGCCGCCCGACGCGGGAGGCGATGCGGTCCTCGGGGCGGAGCTGGGGATTGATCCGCTGCAGATAGGAGAAGCTCTCGGCGATGAGCGCCTCGTCGGGCGCCGTCCACTTCGGCGCGTCCGGCGGCATGTAGTAGGGCACGTAGACCACCGCCTCGTCCGTCGGCCGCAGGTTCGAAAATTCGATGACGCCCGGAATCTCGATGTCCGGGTCGATGATGTTGACCCAGAAGTGAGGCGTGACGGGCGTCCTGAGCTTATGCACCACGCAGATGACGCCGATGTTGCGGATGGCGGCGTAGCTGTCCTTGGAGGCCTGCGGCAGGGCCGGCACGAGGCCGGGCACGAAGGGGGTCGGCACGGTGCAGATCACCGCCTCGGCGTCGAAGCGGCCCTTGGCGGTGCGCACGCCCGTCACGCGGCCGTCATAGGCCTCGATCTCCTGCACCGGATGGGCCAGATGGACGCGGCCGCCCTGGCGCTCGATGGAGGCCACGAGGGCGTCGACCAGCGTCTGGGAGCCCCCCTCCAGATAGCCGAGCTCCTCCTGGAACAGCGAGCGGCGGGAGCGGCCGACGCGACGCACGCGCGTGGCGATCCAGGCGGCGGAGATGTCGTCGGCGTACTGGTAGAACTTCAGGTCCATGAGCTGGCGCCAGAGCTTCTCGTAGACCGACCGGCCGGCCCCCTTCTCGATCCAGGCCCGAGCGGAGACGCCCTCCAGGTCGTCGAAGGCGTCGCGGCGCGACGTGAGGAACATCTGCAGGCCGTAGCGGAACTTCTCCACCGGCCCGAGGAGCGAAGTGGTCAGGAGCGAGACCGGGTCGCCCCAGGGATGCAGCCGGCCCTTGGCGAAATAGGCCATGGACGTCGGCCGCCAGCGCAGGCGGTCGGCGATCCCCAGGTCCTCCAGCAGGGCGAAGGTGGGCGCGTCCGGCTTGCAGATGAAATGGTAGAAGCGCTCGATCGACAGGCCTTCGAAGTCGAAGTGCGCGGCCATGCCGCCGGCCACGGCGTCGGCCTCCACCACATCGACCTCGTGGCCGAGCTTGAGAGCGTAGTGGGCCGCGGCCAGCCCCATGGCGCCGGCGCCGACGATGACGGTTTTCACCATGCTGACTAGAAATCCAGGACGATGTGACTGTAGCGGGCATCCTGGAACGTTTCTTCCAGGGCTTGAAGCAGCGGCGTCTCCGCAACGCCGAAGATCTGCGGCCAATCGATGATCGGGAACGTCTCGGGGATCACCAGCGCCTCGAGCTGGTGCACGGTGAAGGGCGGGTTGCGGTCGAACCGGGCGTAGAGCCACAGCAGCCCCCAGAAGAGCCCGAACGGGATGTGGACGATCCGCGCCCTGGCCCCGGTGATCCGCTTGATGGCGCGGATGATGTCCACGTAGTCGACCACCGTGCGGCCGGAGATGTCGTAGGTCCCGGTGATCCCGCTTTCCAGGGCCGAGGCGACGATGGCCGCAAAGTCGCCGGCGTAGAGCGGCTGTCGGGCGTAGCGGCCGTCGCCGGGGATCGGGAAGACGGGCGAGCGGTCCATGAACCGGCGCAGCCAGCCCAGGTGCTTGCGGTCGAACCAGCCGAACATCAGCGTCGGACGCAGGACCACGTGCGGCGTGGAGAGCCCGTCGACCATGCGCTCCTGGCGGGTCTTGGTGTCGACGTAGAAGTCCTCGGCCTCCGAGTTCACCACCGACGAGGAGATGTGGACGGCGTAGGGAACGGCGTGCGCCTCCAGCGCCTCGAGGATGCGCGAGGTGGCGGTGACGTTGTTGCGCTCGAACTCGGCCTGGACGAGGCCGCCGATCTGGGCGTGGTTGATCACCACGGCGTCGGCGCCCGCGAAGCGGTCCATCCACGGCCCCGGCTCGGCGAGGTCGGCCTCGACGACGGTGATGTCGGGATGCAGTTCGGCGAGGCGCGCGGTGTTGGTCGGATGCTTGTCGATGGCCACGACACGATGACCGCGCGCCTTCAGCCGCGGGATCAGGTTCTGGCCGACGAGGCCGGCGGCGCCGGTGACGACGATGGTCTTCACAGCTTGCTCTTGTGGAAGACCGGCTCGGGGACGAGCCGGATGATCAGCAGGATGAAGCGCCAGAACCAGGGGGCGTAGACCACCGCCCCGCCCCGGTCGGCGGCGCGGCGGACGACCTTGGCGATCGCCTCCGGCTTGGCCCAAAGGGGGCCGCCCTTGGGCAGGTGGGCCGTCATCGGCGTGTCGACGAAGCCGGGCTTGACCAGCACGGCCCGCGCGCCGCCGCCGCGCAGCGCCAGGCGATGGGCGATCCCCTGGACGAGGACGCCGAGCCCGGCCTTGGCTGCGCCGTAGACATAGTTGGACTGGCGTCCGCGGTCCCCCGCCACCGAGCCGACCACCACCAGGGCGCCGCGGCCCTGGGCCTGCAGGAGGTCGGCGGCGGCCAGGCACCATTCGGCGGCGCTGGCGAAGTTCGCCTGCAGCGTCTGGCGGGCGTAGGCGAGGTCGGTCTCGGCCCGCGCCTGGTCGGCCAGGACGCCGTAGAAGACCAGGACGTCGTCGGCGCCGCCGATCCGCCGGGCCATGTCGGCGAGCTGGGCGCGGGCGTCCGCCGGATGGGCGAGATCGAGAGCCTCGACCTCGACGGCGCTGGCGCCCCGGGCGGACAGGTCGGCGGCGAGCACGCCCAGCCGCTCGGCGTTGCGGCCGACGAGCATCAGGCGCGCGCCCTGCGCCGCATAGAGCCGGGCCGTGGCCTCGGCCATGGCCGAGGCGGCCCCCAGGATGACGACGCCGCGCGTCGAAGCCGATGTCATGGGCGCACGCGCCTCCAGAAGCCGGACGACAGGCCCGGGTCGAGATGGGGAAGGAAGGTGTCGAGAGCGGGATAGCCGGCGGCGAAGACGGCGGGGCTCATGCGGCCGTCCTTGGCCGGATAGAGCCGCCCGCCGGCCTCGACGACGATGGCGTCAAGCCGCTCGAGGAGCCGCAGGGTGTCGCCGCCGCGATTGGGGAAGTCGAGCGCCAGGGTGACGCCCTTCATCGGGAAGGACATCAGGCCGGGCGACGGCTGATCGCCCATGGTCTTCAGCACCGCGAGGAAGGAGCCCTGGCCGCTGCGGGAAATGGCCTCCAGCAGGGCGGCGACGGCGTCCCGCCCGGTCGGCTCGGGGATGACGCACTGGTGCTGATAGAAGCCGCGGGGGCCGTACAGGCGGTTCCAGCCGCCAATGGCGTCCAGGGGAAAGAAGACCTGCTCGTAGTGCGCGCGCCGACGGCCGGCGCGCATGCGCCCGGTGGCGTAGAAAGCCGTGTTGAACGCCTTCAGGGTCAGGGGATTGAGGGCGAACGACGGCGCGTCGAGCGGCAGCGACAGGCGAGGCGCCGCATGGAGCGTGCGGTCCGGATCGTCCGACCAGCCGGCGCGCGAGAAGATTCCGCGGCCCAGCCCCCTGCCCCGGCCCGTGCAGTCGACCCAGGCCACGGTGTGCGCGTGGGTCGCCTCGCTCTCGGCGGCCAGGGCGAAGAAGTCGCCGAGAGACCCGAACGGGATGTCCTCGTTGTCGAGGAGGCCGCCGGCGACCCGCGACAGCCGCAGTTCCACCCACTCGATGACGCCGGTCAGGCCCAGGCCGCCGACGGTGGCCGCGAACAGGGGATCGCCGGGGCCGAGGTCATGGACCGCGCCGTCGGTGCGCCGCAGACGAAGGCGGGTCACGTGGCGGCCGAAGGCGCCGGCCAGGTGATGGTTCTTGCCGTGGACGTCGTTGGCCACCGCGCCCCCGAGGGTGACGAACTTGGTGCCCGGCACGACCGGCGGGAACAGACCGTGCGGCAGGGCCAGGCGGATCGCGGCGTCCAGGCTGAAGCCCGCGTCGGCGCGCAGGAGACCGGCCTGCGGATCAAAGGCGTGGATGCGGTCGAGCCCCGCCATGGCGATCACGCGGCCGCCCGGATTGAGGCCGCTGTCGCCGTAGGAGCGGCCGAGCCCGGCGGCCAGGCCGCCGTTCGGCGCCAAGGGCGCAAGGGCAATGGCGGCGGCGAGCTCGTCAGCCCAGCGCGGGCGCGCGACCTCGCTCGGCGCGCGGACCACCCGGCCCCATGACGGCGTTGCGCTCTGCGACTGAAACACGCTCAGACCAGGGCCAGCAGGAAGGTTGCGAGCAACAGGCCGCCCAGAGACAGGCTGACCCGGTCCTTCAGGGCGAAAACCACCGGATCGTCGTTCATTTCGCCGCGGTTGGCGAGCAGCCAGATGCGCGAGGCCCAGAGGAACATCACGGCCGGCGCGCCCCACAGCCAGCGCGGCTCGGCGTAGGCGCCGAGGGGGAACACCTCCTCGACCAGATAGAGCACCACCAGCACCACGGCCGCCATCATCGAGGAGACGCCGAACACCAGGGTGATGTCCTTGTCGTGGGGACGGTAGCCGCGGCCGGGGATCTCGCTCATCCCCGCCGCGACGGCGCGGACGAGTTCGGTGTGCCGCTTGGCCAGCGCCAGGGAGAAGAAGAAGAAGATCGAGAAGGTCATCAGCCAGGCCGACCACTCCAGGCCGGCGGCGGCGACGCCCAGGGCCACGCGCAGGCTGAACAGGACGCCGATCAGGAAGACGTCGAGCAGCGGCGCGCGCTTGAGGCCGATTGAATAGGCGAGCGTGGTGATCGTGTAGGCGGCCAGGCAGGCGGCGACGGCGGGAGAGATCGCCCAGCCGGCCGCCAGGGCCAGCGGTATGCCCAGGCCGCCGACGACGAGGCCGTCCCGCACCGGCAGGGCCCCCGAGGCGAAGGGGCGGGCGCGCTTGGTCGGATGGCGCCGATCGGCGCCGACGTCGGCCACGTCGTTGATCACATAGGTCAAGGACGCGAGCAGGCACAGGAGCGCGGTTGCGGCGAGCGCCTGCGCCAGGCCGGCGCCGGTGAGCTGGGGCCAGCCCAGGGCGATCGGCGCCCAGACCAGGAGGTTCTTGGCCCACTGGTGCGGGCGGGCGGCCTTGGCCCAGGCGCGCCAGTCGCCGCCGCGCCCGGGGAAGATGCGCTCGACCGGCGTGGTCTGAGCCACCTGGCGCTCGAGCCCGTTGGACGCCACGACGATGGCCGCCTTGGCCGCGCGCCACACCGGCAGGTCGGCGGTGTGATCGCCGGCGTAGGCGAAGCCGTCCGGGAACAGTTCGGCCAGGCGCTCAGCCTTTCTGGGCCCCTTCAGGTTTCGCGCGCCGTCGCTGGCCTGAACCGAATCGAACACGCCGACGCGGGCGGCCACGCCCTCGGCGATGGCGCGGTCGGCCGCGGTGGCCAGGTGCAGGCTGCGGCCGTTGGCCTTTTCGGCGACGAGGTGGGCGACGAGGTCCTCGCGCAGAGGCAGAGTCTCGACATCGATCTCGCCGAGTTCGCCGACCGCCCGCTTGAACGGCGCGATTCCGCCGGTGAACAGAACCCGCAGGCTGGCGATGGCCGCCAGGGGCCGCTTGAACAGGGCGGCGGCGAAAAGCTCGTAGAGCGTATCGACGCGGGTCAGCGTGCCGTCCATGTCGACGACCAGGGGCTCGCCCGCCGCGGACGCGGCGCCCTCGGCGCGGCCCGAAGGAACGGACGGACTTTCGGCCTGCACCGGTGCGAACTCCGAAGACTGAACGCGACGCGAGGGCGCAGGGCCGGGTCCACCAACCCGCGGGCGGCCCGGCGCCTGGGCGCAACCTCTACGCGGCGGGACCGGCGGCGTCAAAGCCGCGCCGGACCGGTCAGGCGCCGGGCCTGTAGACCCGTTCGACATGGCCTTTCAGGTCGTCCGGATGGAAGTAGACCGGCCGCAGGTCGCCGTCGGCGTAGCGCTGGGCCTGGTCGTTGAAGTGCGGCGACGCCGGATCGCCGCTCTCGCCGCCGGCGCTGACCGCGCGGGCGCGCACCCTGGGGCCGAACTCCACCACGGCGACGAAGCTGTTGCCGGAGGTCCCGTAGTAGCGCTTGGCGCCCTCGTAGCGGCGGGCCCCGAAGGAGGCGAGCGAACCCCACTGAGCGGAGGTGAACGGCACGGGGATGCTGGGCCTGGCGTCGTCGAAGGTCTGGACGATCGCCCCGTCGTTGCGCTGGAAACGGTTGATCTCGCCCCAGGGCACGCGCCAGTCGCCGAAGTCCTGCTGCAGCCGGGCGACCGCGGCGTCCAGAGCGGCGAGCCGGTCTTGCGGCGTCGACCGTTCGGCCATGTAGTCCCAGGCCGAGATCCCGGCCCGCTTCGCGGCGGGGCCGGCCTTGGCCCAGAGCGCCTCGCCCCAGAAGACGGCGAGGGAGGTCGGCGCCGAATCGAGGGCCCAGCGCCGGTCCCAGCCCTCGAGCAGGGCCACGGGGGCGGCGAGCCGGTCCTTCTGCGGGTCATCGGCGGGCAAGGCCCGATAGGCCGCCGAAAGGGTCGGAAGCAGGCGGTCGAAGGCGGGCAGGAACGGATCGTAGGCGGCGGCCAGCAGGCCATCGAGGGTGAAGTCCCTGCGCTCGCGCAGGAGCATCTCGGCGTGGACGCCGCGGGGATTCTCCCCGGCCGTGTCCATGTAGCGGGGGAAGTCGGCCCTCTTGGGGCTGTAAGGCCCGGCGGCGGAATATGGCCAGTCGTTGGTGTTCACCACCCAGCCGTTCGGCGGCGAGACGGCCCGCGGCGCCTCGTCCAGCTCGTGCAGGCCCTGCCAGTCGGTGGCCGGATCGGCCCCGTCCACCGGGCGCGTGTAGTCGAACCGGTCGTCCCGGCGGGGAATGAACTGGGGATGCAGATAGGCGATCTCGCCCTTGGCGTCGGCGAACAGGGTGTTGTTCGACGAGTTGGCCCTCAGGGCGGCGACCTCGAGGAAGCCGGCGAGGTCCTTGGCCTTGGTGCGCAGGAAGGACTGGCTGAGCGCCTCCACCGGCTTGAACATCAGGGCCACGCTGATCCACTTGCCGTCGGCTTCCCGCACGATCGGGCCGTGATGGGTGCGGTAGACGGTGAAGCGCCGCTCGGCCATGGCCCCATCGGCGGTCCTGTAGGGCACGACGACGGTGCGCACCTGCACCGGCCGCAGTTCCTGGCCGTAGCGGTAGAAGAGCCCGCCGTCCTTTTCGACGATGGTCTCGGCGAACTCGTCGATGACGTCGACGCCGCTGGACGTGTGCATCCACCCCGCGGAGTCGTTGAAGCCCTGGTAGATGAAGAACTGGCCCCAGGTGGAGGCGCCATAGGCGTTCAGCCCCTCCCCGCTCGTCATCTGCAGCTCGGAGCGGAAGAAGAACGAGGTGTGGGGATTGATCAGGAGCAGGGCGTGGCCGTCGCGGGTGTTGGACGGCGCAATGGCGATCCCGTTCGACCCTGTGGGCTCGCGGAAGCGCGCGCCGGTCTCGTCCTCGGTGAGCGCCACCGTCCGCCCGCCGTAGAACGCCTCGAGCTCAGACACGGACACCCGCTCGATATCGCCGCCGATGCTGCCTTCGGTGAAGCTGAGGGCCATCCAGGGCTCGAAGCGCGTGATGACGCGGGGCTTCACCTGCGGATGGGTGGCCAGGAAGTGGTTCAGGCCGTCGGCCCAGGCGTCCATCAGCGCCTTCAGCCAGTCCGGACTCGCCGCATATCGCGCCTTCAGATCGGCGGGGTCGACGAACAGCTTCATGCGAAGGTCGGCCCAGATCGCCTTTTCCCCCTCGGCTTCCGCCTGGCGGCCCAGGGCGAAGAGATAGTTGGCTTCGATGCGGGCGAAGTCGTCCTCGGCCTGGGCGTAGATGGCGCCGAAGACCGCGTCCGCGTCAGTCGCGCCGCGCACGTGGGCGATCCCCCAGTCGTCGCGGGTGATCGTCACCGCCTCGGCGCGGCGGGCCCAGCGCTGGGCCTCGCCGGCCTCCGCGCCCCTGGCGGGCCCGGCGACCAGGGCGGCGAGGGCCAAGACGACGGCGACGATCCGGTGCATTCAGACTCTCCATGTCGGCGCAGGCCGCCAAAGGCTGCGACGCTAGTCGCGCCGGCCTGAACCGGCAATCGAGTCGGCCCTCCCGAGCTCGGCAAGGCAAAATTTGTGTGAATCGCCACCAGAAGGGCGTGAAGGCCAATAACTTTCGACGCACCACAGCGCGCACATCTTCGGAACGAACAACCTCAAGATGCTTTCTTTTATCGTTCCCGCGCCTTGTCCTTGCGGCCGTGGAGTTCTGCGCCTATCGCAGGCGCTAAGTCATCGGAATTTCAGAGGTATGATTATGTCTGAAGACAACGATCGCCTGCGCGAACTCGTCGCCGACGTCGCAGCGGCGTACTTCTCGAACACCCACGTGGCCGCGGCCGAGATTCCGCACGTGATCCAGCAGATCGCGTCCAGCCTGATGAACGTCAGCGCGGTCGAGACTGCGCCGCAGGCCGAGGTTCAAGAAGAGCAGGCGGCGCCGAAACTGACCTCTGCGCAGATCCGCAAGTCGATCACGCCGGATGCACTGATCAGCTTTGAAGACGGCAAGCCCTACCGCACCCTGAAGCGGCACCTGTCGACCCGCGGCCTTACGCCGGAAGAATATCGCCAGAAGTGGGGCCTGCCGCGGGACTATCCGATGGTCGCGTCCAGCTACAGCGAAGCCAGGTCGGCGATGGCCAAGTCCCTGGGCCTCGGCCGCAAGAGCACGGAGGCCGCGCCGCGCCGTGCGGGGCGCGCCAAGTCGGCCTAGACCCGCTCAGGCGGTGCAGCGGGTCCCGTTGGTCGCAAGGCCGCGGGCCACGCTGATGACCGCCGACCGGGTGGCCGCGTCGGAGATCCGGCTGAAGGCGGCGAGCAGGTCGACGGCGCCGGGCGTCGACAGCAGTTGCAGGAATTCCTCGTCGCCGGCGTGGCCCTCGGTCTCGCCGAGCAGAGCGGCGGCCGAGCATTCGAGCTTGCGGGCGATCTTGACCAGCATCGAGGCCGACACGCGGTTGGCGCCGCGTTCGTACTTCTGAATCTGCTGGAAGCTGAGACCCAGGGCTTCCGCCAGGGCGGACTGGCTGATCTTCAGCGCCTGGCGGCGGACGCGAATCCTCGAGCCGACAGCCACATCGATGGGATCGCTGCGATCGTTGTCGGCCATGGTGTCACATCTCGCATTCGAACTGGGCTCGCCCCGCGAGCGCGACCCTAGCCAAGCTTTGGGCATTACGGAAGCGCGAGGGGGCTGTTGCGCAAACTAGGGCGCTACGCGCGCTTTCGGCGCCCCTCCCCCGTCGATCACGGCGAATTTACGAGCACGCCCGACCAGGACGTCGGTGCTGACGAACCTCACGAAGGGCGCGGCGAGCGCACGCACGATCTGCTCCAGCCCATCCAGCCCTTCCCGTTCCTTGGGGCTGACGGAGACCGCATCGCTGACCAGGGCCGCGGCCATCCCGCGGTCGAAGGCGGCCAGCGCGGTGGCCAGGCAGGTGGAATCGAGGGACGCGCCCACGATGATCAGCTCGGCCTGGGGATTGGCCCGCACCAGGCCGCGAAACTCAGGCGACGAGAAGGCCGAGACGCCGAGCCGGTGATACAGCGGCTCGCTGGGCAGCAGCTCCAGCCCGTCGATGGCGCGCGCACCGGCGCCAAAGCTGGCCGCCGCATGGACGTGGACCACCGGCCAGCCGGCGCCGCGGGCATGGTCCAGCACGCGACGGCAGTTGGCGACGAAGACGGGGCTGACGGCCTCGACGTCCGAGGCCGACGGCGGCGTCAGCAGATCGAGGCACAGCAGGAGCCGCGGCCGCGCGCCGAGGAGGGAGACAGGGCGCCCGCTCATGCCGCCAGGTCCCGCTGGCGCGGCTCGCCGGCCGCATAGTCGAGGACGCCGGGCCGATCCCAGTCGCCCTCCGGGCGCAGGAGCACGAACGGATCGGTGTCCAGGCCGATGGCGTCGGCCCGCGGCGCGAGGTCGAACTCCATCTCCACGTAGTCGTACTGGGAGAAGTTGAACCGGGGCCGGCCCGCCCGGGGCCGACCGTTGAAGTAGCGCTTCCAGAAGGCCTCGCCGCGGACCTGGGCGTGGCCCATCAGCCTGCGGTAGCCCTTGCGCGCGGCGAGGTCGAAGGCCGCGCGGCTGAGCATCAGGAGGCCGGGGCCGCCGCGATGCTCCCTGCGCACCGCCAGGCGCTCCATCTTGGCGAACTCGCCGAACCAGCGCAGGCGAACGACGCCGACGGGCTCGCGGCCGCAGGTGAGCAGCAGGTGGGTCGCGCCGGCGAAGTCGTTGCCGTCGAACTCCTCCTCGTAGGGGCAGGCCTGGTCGCCCATGTAGACCAGGGTGCGCACGGCCTGGACCTGCATGAGATCCTCCAGGGAGCGGGCGACGCGGACCGAATAGGGCGGCGTGTTGGGACGCATGGGATCTCCGGGGTTCATGCCGCGATCCTCTGGGCCCGGTCCGGCGGCAGCCACACGAGGCCGGTCTTCGAGCCCGGGCAGTCTTCGAAATTGAGCCGCTCGCGCATCAGCCGCTCGCCCTTGGGGGTGGTCGGCCGGGCGAAGTAGGGCAGTCCGGCCACGGCGCTGGCCCACATCGCCCGCGCCCCCTCGATCACCCGATCGGCGGAGGCCCTGGTGGTGGCGGCCACGCCCCAGCCGTAGAGGGCCACGGGGTCCTCGTGCGCCAGGCTGACATGGGAGGGCGATGGATCGGTGGCCTCGAAGCTCTCGGCCCAGACGGCCGCGAGGCCGGCGCGGTTCAGGAGCACGAAGGCCAGGACCCCGGTGAGCACCCCCTCCTCCCGCGCCAGGAACAGGCCCGCGCCGCTCTGCTCGTGCACCCGCTGCAGGGCTTCGGCCGAGACGATCTGGGGGCCGATCAGGCCGGCGGCGAAGGCCCGGGCTTCGGCGATGTCCCGGTCCCGCGCGGGATCGAGGTCGAAAGCGGCAAGTTCGCGTCGGATGACGCCGACGACCGGCCCGAAGGCCGGCTTCAGTTCCATGGCTGGCATCGCAAGTCTCCTGAAGGAACCCGGATGCCGGCAGGGCTAGGATCGCTTGACGCGCTTGGGCGCCCGCAAACTTTGCAATAGGGTGACGGCGTATTTGCTGGGGCTTTGAATGATGGACGTCCCTCGGCGCCGAGCCGACTGGTCGCACTTGCGGGTGTTCTTCGCGGTCGCCGAGACAGGCGGATTCAATGCGGCGGCGCGCGCCCTGCGGCTCAATCCATCGACGGTGACGCGCACGATCGACGAGCTGGAGCGCCAGCTGAACGTGAGCCTGTTCACCCGCGGGCCGCGCGGGGTGACGCTCACCCAGTCAGGGCTGATGGCCTATCAGCGCGTGCGCACCATGGAGCAGACGGCCGAGGCGCTGGAGCTGGAGGTCGCCAACGCCGAGCGCATGCCCGAGGGCCGGGTCAAGCTGGCGGCGCCCGACGGCCTGGCTGGCTTCTTCGTCAGTCCGCACATGCCCGCCTTCCTGCGGGCCAACCCGGCTATCGACCTGGTGATCGACTGCGGCCTTTGGCCTGACCGGCCGCTGGAGGGCGAAGCGGACCTGACCCTGACCTTCAGCGAGCCGGCCTACGCCGACGCGGTCGGCATCACCCTGGCCTATGTGCACTACGCCCTGTTCGCCTCGCAGGCCTATCTGGACCTCTACGGCTCCCCGGTCACCGCGACGGACGTGCTGAGCCATCCCTACATCCACCACGTCGCCCAGACCCATCAGTAGGAGATCTGGGGCGAGCGGGCCATCGCCTTCCAGACCCTGACGAAGAAGCGGGTGGAGACCAATTCGAGCGCGGTAGTCGTGCAGGCGGTCAAGCAGGGGGTCGGCGTGGGCGCCCTGCCGACGGCGATCCTGACGGTCGAGCCGTCGCTGGTGATGCTGGACATCCCGCCGTTGCCGGCCGCCAAGCTGTGGCTGGTCCATCACCGCGACGTGGGCCAGTCGGCGCGGATCCGCACGGTGGTGGAGTGGCTGAAGAGCATCTTCGACCCGGCCACCGCCCCGTGGTACCGCCAGGAGTTCGTCCATCCCCGGGACTTCGGCCTGGACCAGCCGCGGACGCCGATCGCCGCGCCGGACAGCCCGCAGCGCAAGGGCCGGAGCGCCTAGCCCTTCATCTGGGCGTCCAGGTACTTGCGGATGCCGGGGCCGTAGGGCGGACGCATCTGCTGCAGCGGCCCGATATCCTTCTTGATCTGGCTGAAGATCGCCTTCCTGTGGCTGAACTCCAGGAAGCCGTCGTGGCCGTGATAGCTGCCCATCCCGGCGGGGCCCACGCCGCCGAAGGGCAGCTCCTCCTGGGCGACGTGGAAGATCACGTCGTTGACGGTGACGCCGCCGGAGGTGGTGCGCGAGAGCACCCGCTCCTGCTCGGCGGCGTCCGCGCCGAAGTAGTAGAGGCCCAGCGGCCGGTCGTGGGCGTTGATGTAGTCGATGGCTTCGTCGACGGCGCCGTAGGTCTTGACCGGCAGGACGGGGCCGAAGATCTCCTCCTGCATCACCTTCATGTCGTCGGTGGGATCGAGGATCAGGGTGGGCGCGATCTTGCGGTGCTCCTGTTGGGACAGGTCCTCGCCCTCGGGCTTCATCTCGATCACGCGGGCGCCCTTGGCGCGGGCCTCCTCGACGTAGCCCATGATCCGGTCGTAGTGGCGCTGGGCGACGATGGCGGTGTAGTCGGGGTTGTCCTTGATGGTCGGGAACATGCGCGCGACCGCCTTCTGCGCCTCGCCCACGAAGCCGTCGATGCTTTCGCGCGGCGCCAGCACGTAGTCGGGCGCCAGGCAGATCTGGCCGGCGTTGAGCGTCTTGCCGTTCATGATCCGCGCGGCGGCGACGGCGAGGTCGGCCGACTTTCCGATCACCACCGGGCTCTTGCCGCCGAGCTCCAGTGTGAGCGGAACGAGGTTGTCGGCGGCCGCGCGCATGACATGGCGGGCGACGCCCGTGGCGCCGGTGAAGATCAGGTGGTCAAAGGCCAGTCCCGAGAAGGCCTGCCCGACTTCAGGCCCCCCGGTGATCACCGCGATCTCCTCCTCGGCGAAGGCGTCGGCGAACATCCTGGCCATCAGCTCCGAGGTGGCCGGGGTGTACTCGGAGGGCTTGATCATCGCCCGGTTGCCGGCGGCGAGGATGCCGGCGAGCGGCGCGAAGGTGAGGTTGACCGGGAAGTTCCAGGGGCTGATCACCCCCACCACGCCCTTGGGCTGGAAACGCACTTCGGCCTTGGCGCCGAAGAGGCCCAGGATCGCCGGCGTGGTCCTGCGCCGCTCGGGCCGCATCCATTTGCGCAGGTGGTCGCGGGCGTGCTTGAGCGGCCCGATGGAGCCGGCGATGTCGGTGAAGGCCGTGGCCTCCCGCGAGCGGGATCCGAAGTCGGCGTTGAGCGCCTCCTCGATGCCGCGGCGGTTGTCGACCAGCAGGGAGATGCAGCGGTTCAGGCGCTCGATCCGGACCTCGGCGCTGGGCGCGCCGTCCCGCAGGAAGGCCGCTTTCTGCCGCGCCAGGATGGCGTTCATCGAAGCGCTGTCGTGGGCCTTGGTCGCAACCATGAAATCTCCTCCGCATCCGGTCGTCACGGGCGGATGCGCCGCCCGTCCCGCCGAGCTCCGCCGGCGCCGTGCGGCGAAGAAAACAGCGTTACCCGGCGTCGCACAAGCCTTGGTGACGCCGGCGTCAGGCTTTGTCGGCCCTGTAGCTCGGCTGGTCGATGGCGATCTGCTCGACGGCGCAGGCCTCCAGGGCGGCGAGAAGCCCCGGGGTGTCGCGGTCCATCTCCCCCTCGCGCAGGCGCCGGCACAGTTCGGCGTTCAGGGTCTGGAAGTCGCCCTCCTGGCCCAACAGCGCGGAGAACCGTTCGACGGCGGCCGCCTCCAGCGCCTGGCCGGAGGTCAGCTCGCGGCTGACGATGCCGAGGGCGTTGGCGGCCACCCGCGCCATGAAGGCGTCGCGTCCGGTAAGGCTGGGACGCACCGAGTCGATCCAGCGGGCGACGACGTCGACGAGTTCGACGGCGGTGGGATGGGTGATCACAGGCCGCGCTCCAGGATTCTGACGATGTCGATCTCGGTCTCGCTGACGCGCCGGCCGATCACCGCGCGTTCGACGCCCGCCTCGGTGTTGGTGCGGAAGCTCATGTACATGATCAGGCACATGACGCCCCACTTCAGGGAGCCCAGCGCCTGCCAGAAGAGCACGCGGTCCAGGTCGATCCCCTGCCCGCCCGCCTCGGCGTAGCCGGTCAGCAGCTCGGCGTAGTCTCCGAAGCCGCCCACCGGACGATCGGCGCGGCCGAAGCGCCAGGAATTGACGCAGAGCCAGCCCAGGTCCTCGGCCGGGTCGCCCACATGGGTGAGCTCCCAGTCGAGCACCGCCACGACCCCCGCGTCAGGGTCGAACATCAGGTTGCCGTTGCGAAAATCCCCATGCACCAGACGCGGCGCCAACGGCGGCGGGAGGCGGCCGCGCAGGTGTCGGAAGGCCAGCTCCAGGATCGGCCGCTGCGCACCGCTGGACCGGTAGATCTCCTCGTACTTGTCGAGCTCGTCGGCGGCGTCGGCCACCCGCAGGTCTAGCCCGGCCGGCGGCGGGGTCGCGTGGATGCGGGCCAGGATCTGGCCGCACTGGCGGGCGAGCTTCGGACGCACCGCATCGAAGCGGGCGTCGCCGACGATCTTGCGGCCCAGGGTCTCTCCCTCGACCCGGCCCATGACGTAGGCCTCCCCCAGGCCGTCCCCGGGCTCGCAGACGTGGACCACCGGCGGCGCAGGCACCCCGGCCGCGGCGGCGGCGCGGATCAGGGCGGCCTCGACCGCCAGGCCGTTGGCGCGGCCGTCCGCGTCCGGCGGCGGGGCGCCCCCCGGGCGACGGCGCAGGATCAGCTCGCGCCGGCCCTGCGGTGTGACATAGGCGAAGGCCCAGGTCTCCATGCTGGCGCCGCCGGAGAGGCGGGTCGGTCCCTCGAGCTGCGCGCCGTCGCCGGCAAGGCGCGGCCCCAGCCCGGCCAGTCCCTCTGCAACCAGATTGCTCATTACGCGGCGTCATCCTCCCGTTTCTTGCTTTGGTTCACCCTGCGTCAGCGACCGGAGCGCACGTTACTTTGTTGTGGAAGGTCTTGCGTGCTCCTGTAAATGGCGAACTACATAAACACATCAAAATCAGACTGACCGAGGAAGCGCCATGGATTTCAATCTGCCGCCGGAGCTGGAAGCCTACTTGGCCGAGCTCGACGCCTTCATCGAGGCTGAGATCAAGCCGCTGCAGGCGCAGGACGACAACGAGCGCTTCTTCGACCACCGCCGCGAATGGGCCCGGACCGACTGGGATCGCGGCGGCCTGCCCCGGCACGAGTGGGAGGCGCTGCTGGCAGAGGCCCGCCGCCGGGCGGACGCGGCCGGCCACTACCGCTTCGCCTGGCCCAAGGAGATGGGCGGCAAGGGCGGCTCGAACCTGGCCATGGCGGTGATCCGTGAACATCTGGCGGCCAAGGGGCTGGGGCTGCACAACGACCTGCAGAACGAGCACTCGATCGTCGGCAACAACCCGTTCATCCTGATGTTCAAGGAGTTCGCGACCAACTCGCAGTACGAGCGCGACTCCGAGGCGCTGCTGTCGGGCAAGATGCGCACGATCTTCGGGCTGACCGAACCGAACCACGGTTCGGACGCCACGCACATGGAGACCAGGGCGGTCCGGCAGGACAAGGACGGCAAGCCTGGCTGGCTGATCAACGGCGAGAAGATGTGGTCGACGGGCATGCACGTGGCGACCCACTGCATGGTCTTCGCCCGCACCAGCGGCGAGGACGGGGACGCCCTGGGCATCACCTGCTTCATCGTTCCCGCCGACGCGCCGGGGGTGAAGGTCGAGGAGTGGCTCTGGACCTTCAACATGCCCACCGACCACCCGCGGGTGAGCTTCACCAACGTGTGGGTGCCGGAGGACAGCTACTGGGGCCAGGTCGACCGCGGCCTGGGCATCGGCCAGAGCTTCGTTCACCAGAACCGGATCCGGCAGGCGGCGTCCTCGCTGGGGGCGGCGGTCTACTGCGTCGAGGAGAGCGTGAAGTACGCCCGCCAGCGCAAGCCCTTCGGCAAGCCGCTGGCCGACAACCAGGCGATCCAGTGGCCGCTCGTGGAACTGCACACCCAGTGCGAGATGCTGCGCCAGCTGATCCGCAAGACGGCTTGGGAAATGGACCGCATGGAGCACAAGCAGATCGAGAAGGAGCTCTCCGACAAGGTTTCGATGTGCAACTACTGGGCGAACCGGCTGGTCTGCGAAGCCGCAGACCGGGCGATGCAGGTGCACGGGGGCATCGGCTATTCGCGCCACAAGCCGTTCGAGCACATCTATCGCCACCACCGCCGCTACCGGATCACCGAGGGCTCCGAGGAGATCCAGATGCGCAAGGTGGCCGCGTTCCTGTTCGGCTACATGGGCCCGCGCAAGAAGGCCTACGCCGACGCGGACGCCGCGGGCGGCGAGTACACCCAGCCGATCCCGGCGCGGCACGGCTGACGGCGTCGGGGGCGGCGGCGGCCGCCCCCGACCGGAGCCTCAGGCCGGCTCGTAGGCGCTGGGTCGGTTGTCCGCGATCCAGCGCTTCTCCGCCTCGGAGTCGGGCGGCGGCGGACGAAGGCCCTGGATGGACCACAGGTCGAAGGGCGTCTCGTCGATGTGGAACTCCCAGTCCAGGTCCTTGTCGCGGATGTAGGGCGCAAGCGCCGCGTCGAAGGCGGCCACCGCCCTTGCCCGCGCCTCGGGGGTCGGCAGCGTCCGGGCGATGTGGTCCACCCAGATGCGCACGAAGTTGTCCCGCGGTTCGGCGCCGACCCAGAAGTCGTCGGGCTCCACGGCGTGGAACACCACCCCCACGTAGAATTTCGGCAGGCGCGAATAGAGCCGCGTGATCGCGGCGCTCAGTCCGGCCTTGTCCTCGCGGCTGAAGGCGCCGGGCGGGTGGTAGATTTTCCAGAGCGGCATGAGGCTCTCCCGAATTGACGGCCGGACCGCCCGGCCGCTTCGATGATGAGCATCATCATTATGTGACCGAGGTCAACGCGCCGACCGGTTGCCGAAGCGCCGATCACGGCTTATTGATGATGAACGTCAGCAAAGGAGGCGGACATGCGCATCAGCCGGGTCCAGGCGCAAGAAAACCGCGACAAGGTGGTGGAGGCGGCCGCGCGGCTGTTCCGCGAGCGCGGCGTCGACGGCGTGGGCGTGGGCGAGTTGATGAAGGCCTGCGGCTTCACCCACGGCGGCTTCTACAACCACTTCGCCTCCAAGGACGCCCTGGCGGCCGAGGCGATCGACGCCGCCTTTCGCCAGATGGACGCCGAGCGCGCCAAGGCCGGCTCGCTGGAGGAGTTGGTCCACGGCTATCTGTCGGAGGCCGCCCGCAAGGCGCCGGGGCGCACCTGCCCGGCCGCGGCCCTGGGGAGCGATGCGGCGCGGCAGCCGCCGGCGGTGAAGGCCGTGTTCGAGAGCGGGCTGCAGCGAATCTTCGACTCGCTCGAGGAGCGCCTGGCGGCGGGCGAGGACCGCCGGGCCCAGGCGATCGACCTCTTCTGCCGGATGGCGGGCGCGATGATCCTGGCCCGCGCCCTCCCCGCCGAAAGCCTGCTGGCCAGGGAGATCCTGACGTCGGTGCGCGACCGCGCCCTGGCCGATGTCGCCGCCCGGGACGCCGCAACCCCAGCCGATTAATCAGGCGTTAACCATGCGAGCGGACTCTCGCCTCGTCTTCTTCCGAAGACACCCCACCATCACCGACTTGGATCAGCCCGGCTTCGGCCGGGCTCTTTTTTTGCCGCCGCAAGCTCTTGGCGGCCCCGGCGTCAAGCGACCTAGTCTGGGCGCAAAGACAGACGACGGGAGGTGATGCGATGGCCAAGGCCGCCGAAGGGTTCAAGACCCGCCTGGAGCCGCACGACGAGTTTCCGCACGATCCCGGCGATGCAAAAAACTACAACGAAAGCATGTACTTCAACGTCTTCGATCCGGTGAAGAAGACGGGGGGCTGGTTCCGGATCGGCAATCGGCCGAACGAGAACTACGCCGAGACCAGCGTGTGCCTCTACCTGCCGGACGGACGGGTGGCGTTCATGTTCGGCCGGCCCGCGATCGAGCATAATCGCGAGATGAACGCCGGCGGCCTGAAGGTGGAGGTCCTCGAGCCGTTCAAGCGACTCAGGGTGAGCTATTCGGGCAAGGCGCTGGTGCTGGAGCGGCCGCACGAGATGGCCGATCCGAAGAAGGCCTATCGGGACAACCCCTCGGTCCCCTGCACGGTGGACCTCGACTACGAGGGGGTTTCGCCGATGTACGGCGGGGAGACGGTCAAGGCGGACGGCGGCCCGATCGAGATCGACCCCGAGAAGTCCTTCGCGAAGGCGCACTACGAGCAGCACTGTGCGGCCAGGGGCGTGATCACCGTCGGCGACGAACGGTTCGAGATCAGCGGCTTCGGCCTGCGCGACAAGTCGTGGGGACCGCGCCACTGGCAGGCGATCGAATGGTACCGCTGGTGCCCGATGAACTTCGGCCGCGACTTCGGGATGATGCTGTCGGTGATCGGCGACGGCAAAGGCGGCGCCCGCGAAGGCGGCATGGTGTTCCGCGACGGGGTCTACGACCTGATCAAGCAGTGCCGGATCGAGAGCGACTGGGACGAGCACGGCTACCAGACCGCGCTGCGGGCCAAGGTGACCACCGAGGCGGGCCACGCCTACGAGGTCACGGGCAAGGTCCTGTCGCTGATTCCCCTGCGCAACCGGCGAACGACCCCCGACGGACGGGAACTGCAGACCCGAATCACCGAGGGCATGACCGAGTACCGCTGCGGCGACCTTGTCGGCTATGGGCTCAGCGAATACCTGGACCAGATCGTGGACGGGGTTCCCAACGGCAAGGCGGCGGGGTTCTAGCTCCGCACAGCGCCGCCGCCGGGCCCGGCGTGACAAAAGGCCGTGCACGGCGGGTTGCGCGGCCGCGCGGCGCGCAGTATACGCCCGGCCTCCGACGATGATCCTCGGTAGCTCAGTTGGTAGAGCAGGCGGCTGTTAACCGCCGGGTCGCAGGTTCGAGTCCTGCCCGGGGAGCCATCGCGGAGGGCCCAAAGCCTTACCGCGCAAGGGCTCGCGTCTAGGCCCATCCGGCCGACCCTAAATCCGACCCTAAAAGCTGATCGCCCTTGGACGAGGTCGCGCATGGCCGAACGCCTCTCCCCGCCCTTCAAGATCCGCAGCACCGACGACGCCCTGTGGCTCGAGGACGCCAACGGCCTGCGCTTCGGCTACACCTACATCCGACGGCCCGGCACGACGGCCATGGACCGCCCGACGCGGGAGACGGCGGAACGCTTCATGAAGTGGCTGGCCAGGACCGCCGCGGCGGCCGCCAGGGCCAAATAGAAAAGCCCGGCCCCTCGCAGGAAGGGCCGGGCCGAGAACCGACCTGGAGCCGCTAGGCCGCGTCGGCTTCGCCATGGTCATATTCTTCCGGGCCGATCTGCAGCGTCATGGCGTCGGGCCCATGCGTAAAGGCGATGTGCCGCTCGTCGGGCCCCGCCTTGCCCAGACCGGACAGCACGAAGCTCTCCTCGCGGTCGCCCTGACGGTAGCTGACCGGCAGCTTGTAGGGTCCATTCACGCTGACGCGCACCGATACAGTCATAGCAGTCTCCTTGCTGGCGCTCGCGGCCGAGGCCGCCCAACGGGTGCTCAGCGCTTGCAGAGCGCCTCCCACGCGGCGTTGTGGGCCTTCACGGCCGCGATCGTCTCCAGCGTGTCGGAAAGCCGGGAGAACCCGATCGGCCCGAACGCGCTGCAGGCCACCACCGAGCCGTCGACGACAGGTTCAGTCGCGGCTGTAGGGGTCGGGCGCGCGAAGGGAGTCGGGGTCGCGCACGCGCTGAGCGTCAGCGCCGCGGCGAGCATCAAGGGCGCGGCGTAGCGCATCCTGGTTGGCCTCGTGGGTCTGGTTGCGGGTTTCGGCCGCCGCCGCCCGTTCGGCGGGCGGCGGGGCCTTGGACTGGGTCAGCCGCGCCACCAGCCACGCGACGAGCCTGGCCAGCAGCGCCGGCACTAGTTGGCGTCCTTGATGACGGCGCCGGCGGCCGAGATCGCCGTGTCCACCTGCTCCATGGCGATCACCGCCACGCGATGCGCCACCACCGCGGCGGCGGCGGCCGGCAGAGCCGGGAAGCCCTTGGCGAGCACCGCCAGGATCGCGCCTTCGACGACGATCACCGCCTCGTCCGTGGCCCGGTCGGCCTTGAACACCAGCTCGTCGATGGTCTCGTCGGTGGCGCCGGCCTGGCGCGCCAGCCAGCCGGCCGAGCGCTTGAGGAACTCCAGCGCGGTGAACTCGCCCGACTTCAGGCGCGAGAGGTATGAAGACATAACCGCTTCCTTATGTGGCCGGCGGCGCCGGCGGGATGTCGAGATCAGGGCGGGGCGGCGAAAGCGGCGGCGGCGGCGGCGCGCGCTCAGCCATGGCCACCATGGCGGCGGTTTTCGCGCCGCTGCCTTCCGTCGTTCCGTTTAGGTACTTCAGGGCCGCCGAGGCCTCGCTGACGATCCAGCCCAGGACGGTCAGCAGCAGCGGCGCCTCGGCGCCGGCCGGCACGCCGTACATCACCATATGGACGAACGACCACAGGACCGTGCCGACGAGGCCCAGCGTCGTCAGCGCCCGCGTGAAGCTGTTGGACCGGAAAAGCGCGGCCAGGTCCACGGCTCAGTCCGCCAGCTCGAAATGCGGGGAATCGTGCTCGCCCTTCTCGCGCGGCTTGCCGTCCCGGTCCCAGTCCGCGCCCCAGCGGATCCGCAGGCCCAGATCCATGGCCGCTCTGAACATGGCCTTCGCCACCGCGTCGAAGCGCGCCAGGTTCTCAGGGGTCGAGGCCCAGTCGATGGGATAGGGCGCGATGTCCACTGCGCGGCCCAGGCCGTCGGGGCCGGGGAAGTGGCGGCTGTTGCGGGTCCAGGTGACGATCTTGCCCGGCTTGGTCCGCCCTTGGGCGTAGAGCTCCAGCTGGCGCTCGCGCGTGCGCACGCCTTCGATGACGGTGAAGTCCTGTTCGGAGAAGTTGATGGCGTGGCGCACCACCGCCACCAGGTCGGGATGCACGCCCTCGAGGTTGGCCAGCGAGCGCCTGCCCAGCTTGTAGCCCATGCCCGCTCCCCCGGTCAGAACCCCAGATCAGCCGCCCAGGCCCTGCAGGAGGACGGCCAGGCCCTTGGCGGCCTGCGGCGAGATCGCCTGAATTGCGACCAGCACCCCGGGGATTGTAGCCAGGATCCAGGGGCCCTTGCGGCGCAGCCAGCGGCAGAGCATCTCCAGCCGCCGCGTCGCGCCCTCGTAGAACTCGTCGACGGGCTTGCGCTGGTCGGTCGCGGCCTCGATCGCTGCGCCGACGGCCTCGATCGAGGCGGCCACCCGATTCATCGCCTCGGCGTGGGTCAGGATCGCGTCGGCGATCGGGCCAGAGCTCACGTCGGCCACAGGGATCAGCTTGGGACGGTTGGTGACGGGCATCAGACTCTCAGGAGACGCAGGCCCGCAACGCCACGGCGTACACGGCCACACACAGAAGGGTCGACCAGATCAGCCCGACGTTGGGCCCGCGCGGGGGCTCTTGCCCAGGCCCGCGCCGCGCGTCATGTTCGCGGCCGTGGGAGACGTTCGGGAAATCGTTGACGCCGAGTTTGAGGTGGTGGGCGGCCCCTACCGCGTCGGCGACGAGCATCGGCGCGAAAAGGGCTGGTACTTCACCGGCCAGTATAACGCCTCCGGCGACCCGCTCTTCATGCGCCACCCGAGCTGGTGGCGCCGTCGCGCCTTCATTCGGCGCTGGTATCCGCTGCTGGTGATCGTGGGGATTCCCGTCGCCGCCTTCGCGACGCTGGCGCTGCTGGTCGGCCTGGTGCTGGCGATCGACCTGGTCACGGCGATCATCCCAGGCTGACAGAGCGGCGGCCAGCCAGCGACCGAGGCTCGGATGGTAGAAGGTGCGCTCCATACTCACGGCCCCGTCTGCTGCTGTCCCGCCGCCGCCCCGCCGGCGGCCGCCTGGCTTCCCCGCGACAGGCTGTCGCGCAGCGCGTCGAGCAGCGCCTGGCGCCTCTGCGCCGCGGTGAGGCGGTCCTTCACGTAGCGGAAGCGCTGGGGCGAGGTGTCCGAGAGGATCTGCGCCAGGGCGTCCGCCGTGGCCTCGTCCACCCGCCGCCAGTGCGGCTTGAGCGCCTCGAGGACGTCCTGGGTGGTCACCTCGTCCACCGGCCGGGCCTGCAGGGTCGGGGCGTAGTCCGTCAGGGTGCGTTCCCATTGGGCGCGATGCTTGTCGCTGGCGAGCGCCAGGCCCGCCACCACCGCCTTGGCGAACACCCCGAAGGCCGGGACTTCCGCCGGCGCCGCGGCGGCCGCGCGCCGCTCGTCGATGGGGTTGAGGCCGTCGGCCAGCCAGCGGCGCGCCTGGTCGCGGGCGTCGCGGGCCCGGCGCAGGGTGTCGGAGCCCTTGGCCAGCTCCACCGGCCCCAGGCCCATCTGCCGGCGCTTGCCGCGCCATTGATAGATGAACACCCAGCGCCGGGCTCCGGGCGCGCCGTCAGCCCCGTCGCGGTCCACCTCCATGTAGAGCCCGCCGCCGTCGGCGTGCAGGCCCGGCGCGCGGATCGTGCGCACCTCCACGGCGGTCAGACGGTTCAGAGGCCGGCGCGCCACCCTAAATCCAACCCTAAAAGTTGACGGTGTTTCGTGGCGCTGCGCAGCACCGCGTGGCGACACCTTGGCCTTGCAAACCCTTGTGGCGCAAGGGGGTCCGATCCAGCTATTTCCGGCCAGAGACGGCAGTTAGGTTCCTGCCCGGGGAGCCATCGGCGGCTTCTTCCGCACATCGTCGCCGTCGTCGCCGCAGCCGCCGCCCCTGGCTCAGCGCTCGCGCCTGAACGCACGCCACATCGTCCACAGGCCGTAGAAGACCAGCGCCTGCGCCGCCGCCGAGACCAGGCTGGTCAGGCCGAGCCCGAGGGCGAACATCAGCTTGTGCGCCGCCGGCGAGGCGCTGTTGGACATCCAGACCAGAAGGCTGAGGGTCAGCGAGCCCAGGACCGCCAGCGCGGCGCCGGCCGCGGCCTGCGCCGGGGCGCGCCTGCGGGGCGAAGTCCGCTGGTCCATGGTCGAACTCTCCGCATCTGACGGGCGGGTGCGCCCGTCACCATCAAACGCTAGCGCCTCCCGCCGCGCCAGGCCTTGACGCAGCGCAATCTGGCGTCCGAGCCGGGCTTGTGGCAGCACGCGAGCGGCGGTCGCCGGGCGCCGCCGCGACGTCGGGGGTCGCCATGCATGACAACGCCTATCTCACCTTCGACCGCGAGACCTGGGCGCGCCTTCGGGCGGCCACGCCCCTCACCCTGTCCGAGGCGGACCTCGCCAGCCTGCGCGGGGTCAACGACAAGGTCTCCCTGGACGACGTGGAAAACGTGCACCTGCCGCTCTCGCGGCTCCTGAACCTGCACGTGAAGGCGGCGCGCAGCCTGACGGGGGTGAAGGACGCCTTCCTGGGCCGGCCCGCGGCGGGCGGACCCTACATCATCGCCATCGCCGGCAGCGTGGCCGTCGGCAAGAGCACCCTGGCCCGCATCATCCAGGCGCTCATGTCGCGGTGGCCTGAACACCCGCGGGTGGAGCTGGTGACCACCGACGGCTTCCTGTTCCCCAACGCCGAGCTGGAGGCCCGCGGGCTGATGCAGCGCAAGGGCTTCCCGGAAAGCTACGACCTGCGCCGGATGGTCGACTTCCTGTCCGACGTCAAGGCCGGCGAAGACCGGGTCGAGGCGCCGGTCTATTCGCACGTCACCTACGACATCGTCGCCGACGAGACCCAGGTGGTGGAGCGGCCGGACGTGCTGATCTTCGAAGGCTTGAACGTGCTGCAGACGGGGTCGGCCGCCGGTCGGGCGCCTTCGGCCATCGTCTCGGACTTCTTCGACTTCTCGCTCTACCTGGACGCCGAGGAGGCCGACATCGAGCGCTGGTACGTCGAGCGCTTCGTGCTGTTGCAGCGCACGGTGTTCCGCCAGGGGGAATCCTACTTCCACCACATGCGCAACCTGGACCCCGAGGAGGCGCCGGCCGCCGGGCGGCGGATCTGGCGGGACATCAACCGGCCGAACCTGTTGCAGAACATCCTGCCGACCCGTGAGCGCGCGGACGTGGTGCTGCGCAAGCGGGCGGACCACTCCATCGGCGAGGTCTGGCTGCGCCAGATCTAGCGCCCGCGTCCGGCCGCGGGACGCGCAAGGCGTGGATCGTCAAAGGCTTGGCCGAAGGAACGCCCGGCTGCGCCCCTCGTTTGCCCTGCAGCCGAAGAGGAGAGCTGTCATGGGACAAACCACCGACCCGCGGAAGACCGACAAGGCGGCCGAGCGCAGCCAGACCGGGACCAAGCCCCGCCACGACGACGAACAGCCGGGCCGCGGCCGCCGGCAGGACCCCGACCGGAGCCTGGCCACGGGGGTCGACACCGATGCGATCCAGCCGGGCAAGACCGGCGGCGCCCACTCGCTGCCCTGACGGGGCTCAGGCGGGGGGCGCCCCCCCCGCCCCTCCCCAGGCCCGCCAGCATGGCGCCGGCCTCGGCCGGGAACGGGAAGACGATGGTGTTGGACCGGTCGTTGGCGATCACCTGCAAGGCTCCGAGATAGCGAAGCTGCATCGCCTCGGGCTGCCGGCTGAGGATGACGGCGGCCTCGTGCAGCTTTTGCGCCGCCTGCTCCTCGCCCTCGGCCGTGATGATCTTGGCCCGCCGCTCGCGTTCGGCCTCGGCCTGGCGGGCGATCATGCGGACCATGCTCTCGTCGATGTCGACGTGCTTGATCTCGACGTTGGCGACCTTGATCCCCCAGACGTCGGTCTGGGAGTCCAGGATCTCCTGGATGTCGGCGTTCAGCTTGTCGCGTTCGGCCAGCATCTCGTCGAGGTCGTGCTTGCCGAGCACCGAGCGCAGGGTGGTCTGGGCGAGCTGGCTGGTGGCCTGCAGGTAGTTCTCCACCTGGATCGTCGCCCGCTCCGGCTCGACCACGCGGAAGTAGAGCACGGCGTTGACCTGGACAGAGACGTTGTCGCGGCTGATGACGTCCTGGCTGGGCACGTCGAGGACGATGGTGCGCAGGTCCACCTTGACCATCTGCTGGACGAACGGCACCAGCAGGATCAGCCCGGGCCCCTTCACGCCGGTGAAGCGTCCGAGCGTGAAGACCACCCCGCGCTCGTACTCGCGCAGGATCTTGATCGCCGAGGCGAGCAGCGCCAGCAGCAGGATCAGTATGGGGGTGTAGAACGCGAGACTGGTGAGCATGGGGTCCTCCTGACCTCACCGGGAATCGTCGGGCGGCTCGGGCGCGACGACGAGGGTCAGCCCCTCCACCGCCTGGACCCGCACGCGATCCCCCGGCGCCAGAGGGCCGGACGAGACCGCGCGCCAGCGCTCCCCATGGGCGAACACATGGCCGCCGGCCCCGTTCCAGTCCTGCACCTTTCCGGACTCGCCGATCATCTCCTCGCGGCCGGTGGCCACCCGCCGCCGATGGGCGCCCAGGGCCAGGCGGGCGGCGAGCAGGATGAAGGCCAGGCTGACCACCGCCATGCCGGCGAGCAGCGCGAGAGAGACCTCGAACTCGGCGGTGTCGGTGTCGATCAGGATCAGTCCGCCCAGGACGAAGGCCGCCGCCCCGCCAAGCCCGAGCGCGCCGAACGAGGGCGCGAAGGCCTCGGCCGCCATCAGGGCGACGCCAAGGAGGATCAGCGCCAGGCCGGCGTAGTTCACCGGCAGCACCGCCAGGGCGTAGAAGCCGACCAGCAGGCAGATCGCCCCGATCACCCCGGGATAGAGCGTTCCGGGGTTCATGAACTCGAAGATCAGCCCATAGACGCCGATCATCATCAGGATCAGGGCGACGTTCGGATTGGTGATGGCGGCGAGCAGACCGTGCCGCCAGTCCGGCGGCGCGACCTCGACGGCCAGGCCCCGGGTGCGCAGGGTTCTCGGCTCGCCGGCGACGTCCACTGTACGGCCGTCCACCTGCGCCAGCAGGTCGTCGGCGTCTACGGCCACCAGGTCGATGACGTTCGCCTCGAGGGCCGCGCGGGCGTCGAGGCTGGCGGCCTCGCGCACGGCCTCTTCGCCCCAGTCGGCGTTGCGCCCGCGCAGCCGGGCCAGGGCGCGGATGTAGGCGACCGCGTCGTTGGTCGCCTTGGCCTCCATTGCGCCGCCCCGCTGCGGCGCGGGGGCGGCGCCCGCCTCGTCCTTGCCCGCGGGCGCGGCCTTGTCGGGCGGCTCCTGCGGCGCCAGACCGGGAGGGCCGCCGATCTGGACGGGCGTGGCGGCGCCCAGGTTGGTGCCGGGCGCCATGGCGGCCACGTGGCTGGCGTAGAGGATGTAGGTTCCGGCGCTGGCCGCCCGCGCCCCGCCCGGCGCGACATAGCTGGCCACCGGCGTCGGCGAGGCGATGATCGCGCGGATGATGTCGCGCATGGAGGCGTCGAGACCGCCGGGCGTGTCCATCTGGAGCACGACGATCGCCGCCCCCGAGGCGGCGGCCTCGGCGAGACCGCGGCGCACGTAGTCGGCGCTCGCCGGGCCGATCACGCCGTCGACCTGCAGCAGGACGGCCCGGCGTCCGCCGTCGGCGGCCGGCGGCGGCGAAGCCGCGGCGAGGCCGAGCGCGAGAACCAGGAGGCAAAGGTGGACCAGGCCGCGCCCGACTGCGCCTCGACGAGAGATCGTCCCGTGCGAGGTCATGAATGAACAGTGGCGCCTCAGGGGCGCGGCCACAACCCTCTGAGGGGCCGGCTACCAGGTCCCGACGTTGGGCATCGAGGCCCAGGGCTCGGCCGGCGCCTTGGCGGGACCGGCCTGCAGCAGCTCCACGGAGATGCCGTCCGGCGAGCGGATGAAGGCCATGCGGCCGTCGCGGGGCGGCCGGTTGATCGTCACCCCGCCGGCCCTCAGGCGCTCGCAGGTCTCGTAGATGTCGTCCACAGCGTAGGCCAGGTGGCCGAAGTTGCGGCCGCCGCCGTAGTTCTCCGGGTCCCAGTTGTAGGTGAGCTCGACGAGAGGCGCGCGATCCTGCGCCGCGCGCTCGACGTCCTGCGGCGCGCAGAGGAACACCAGGGTGAAGCGGCCGGCTTCATTCTCGATGCGCGAGACTTCGCGCAGGCCGAGCTTGTCGCAATAGAAGTCGAGGGAGGCGTCGAGGTCGGAGACGCGGACCATGGTGTGCAGGTATTTCATCGAGGGCGCCCTTCATGAAGAGCCGCAGTTGGGCCTGTCGGCGGAGCAACGCAAGCCCCTGCCGGCGAGTGCGGCGCGCCGGGCACAACCTCTGCGCCATCATCATTCTGTCGGCGATTTCATTTGCTCTTGGTCACGGGCGCCCTGAGAAACCGATGTTCGGATTTACGAGGGGCTGGCGCGTCGGGACCGGGAGGACGGCGCCCTGCGCTCGGGGAAGCACTTATGCGTTTGAAGTCGTCACACCTATTCGCCCTGGTGATCGTCGGGCTGGTCGGGCTCTATTTCATCGTCGGCGCGCTGACAGGGGGCGGCGACCACGCGCCCGCCACGGCCAAGGCGGCCGACGACACGGCCACCGTCCAGGCCAAGGTCTCGCCCGAGGTCTCGCGCGAATACACGGTCGTGATCCGCGGCCGCACCGAGGCGGCCCGCTCGGTGGTGGTGCGCTCGGAAACCTCCGGCGTGGTCGCCCAGACTCCGGCGGTGGAAGGCAGCGTCGTCCGCAAGGGCGCGGTGCTCTGCCGCCTGGCGGTGGATGCGCGCCAGGCGACGCTGGACCAGGCGCGCGCCGCGCTGCGCTCGCGGGAGCTGACCCGCCAGGCGACCATGGAGCTCGCCAAGAAGGGCTATCGCTCGCAGACCCAGGTGCTGCAGGACCAGGCCAACCTCGACGCGGCGGCGGCGGCCGTGCGCCAGGCCGAGATCGCGCTGGAGCAGGTGAACCTGCGCGCGCCCTTCGACGGGGTGTTCGATCGGCGCGAGGCGGAGATCGGGACCTATCTGTCCCCCGGCCAGGCCTGCGGCACGGTCATCGAACTCGACCCGATCCTGGTGGTCGGCGACCTGCCGGAAACCGAAGCGGGCCGGTTCGCCATCGGCGCGCCGGCCACGGCGACCCTGGTCTCCGGCGAGAAGGTCAGCGGCAAGGTCCGCTACGTCGCGCGCGACGCCGACGCCCAGACGCGGACCTACCGTGTGGAGGTGCTCGCCTCGAACCCCCGGCTGGCGGCGCGCTCGGGCCTGTCGGCGGAAGTGCGGATCGGCGCGGGCGTGGGGCCGGCCCACCTGGTGCCCGTCTCCTCCCTGGTGCTGGACGCCGCGGGCCGGCAGGGGGTGCGCTTCGTGAAGGCCGACGGCACGGTGGGCTTCTCGCCGGTGAGCGTGATGGAAGAGACGAGCGAAGGCGTTTGGGTGCGCGGTCTGCGCGGCGCCGTGAAGATCATCACCGTGGGGCAGTCCTACGTGGGTGAAGGACAAAAGGTTCGGGTGGCGTCCGCGCGCTGACGCGACGCTCGCCCTGGAGGCTGTAGATGATCGGTTCCCTGATCGACGGCGCCATCAAGCGACGCAAGGTCGTACTCGGCGTCACGCTGATCGCCAGCCTGTTCGGGATTCTGGCTTACCTCGGCATGCCGCGGGAGTCGGAGCCGAACATCGACATCCCGTTCATCACGGTGGTGGTCCCCTACCCCGGCGTCAGCCCCGAAGACGCCGAGCGCCTGCTGGTCAAGCCGCTCGAGGTGGAGCTGCAGACCATCGAAGGCATCAAGGAGATGAACGCGGTGGCCCGCCAGGGCATGGCGGTCGTCAACATGGAGTTCGAGGCGGACTTCAACAAGGAAAAGGCCCTGGCCGACGTCCGCGCCAAGGTCGACCTGGCGCGCGGCAAGTTCCCGCCCGACGCCGAGGAGCCGATCATCGAGGAGGCCAACTTCGCCGGCGACCCGGTGGTGGGCATCGTACTGTCGGGGGCCGCTCCCGAGCGGGAGCTGTTCCGCATCACCCGAAACCTGAAGGAGCGGCTGGAAGCCACGCCGGGCGTGCTGGAGGTCTATCTCAACGGCGCCCGCGACGAGCTTCTGGAAGTCACCGTCGATCCGGTGCGGATGGAGTCCTACAACATCACCACCGGCGAGCTCGCCCAGGTGATCAGCCGCAACAACCAGCTTGTGCCGGCGGGCAACCTGCGCTCGGGCCAGGGGCAGTTCGCGGTGAAGGTGCCCGGCGTCGTCGAGGAGCCGCAGGACATCCTGGCCCTGCCGATCAAGAAGAGCGGCGACCGGGTGATCACGGTCGGCGACATCGGCGACGTGCGGCGCACCTTCAAGGAACCGACGCTGATCACCCGCTTCAACGGCGAGCCCGCGTTCGCCCTGGACGTGGCCAAGCGCAGCGGCGCCAACATCCTGGAGACCGTGCAACGCGTCCGCGACGTGGTGAAGGAGGAGCAGGCGCGCTGGCCCAGCACGGTGAAGGTCGCCTACACCTACGACGAGAGCGACTTCATCGCCCGCACCCTGGTGGTGCTGGAATCCGGCCTTCTGATCGCGACCATCCTGGTGATGGTGATCATCATCGCCAGCCTGGGGATCCGCCAGGGGCTGATGGTGGGCGCGGCGATCCCGGCCTGCTTCATGCTGGCCTTCCTGATGCTGAACGCCATGGGCATCACCCTGAACCAGATGGTGATGTTCGGCCTGGTGCTGGCGGTGGGCATCCTGGTGGACGGCGGCATCGTCGTGGTCGAGTACGCCGACCGCAAGATGGCCGAGGGCCTGACCAAGGAGGAGGCCTTCGCGGCGGCCGGCAAGCGCATGTTCTGGCCGGTGGTGAACGGGACGCTGACCACGCTCTGCGCCTTCCTGCCGTTCATGTTCTGGAATTCGATCGCCGGGAAGTTCATGAGCTTCCTGCCGCTGACGCTGTTCTTCGTGCTGGGCGCCTCGATCTTCGTGGCCCTGATCTTCACCCCGGCGCTGGGCTCGATCTTCGGGCGCAAGGCGGCGGTGGACGAAGAGGCCCTGGCGGAGATCGAGAAGTCCGAGCACGGCGACCCGCGTGAAATGAGCGGCTTCATGGGCCGCTACGCCCGGGTGCTGGAGTACCTGGGCCGCCACCCGTCGCGCACCATTGCGGGCTCGCTGACGATCGTGGTCGGGATCTTCGTCTGGTTCGCCATCACCGATCACCCGACCGAGTTCTTCCTGCGCCAGGACCCCGAGTTCGTGACCGTCTACGTGAAGGCCCGCGGCAACCTCTCGCCCGAGGCGCACGACGTGCTGGTGCGCCAGGTCGAGAACCGGCTGCAGGGCGTCAAGGGCGTGGAGTCCATGTACGTGCGCTCGGGGGCCACGAGCCCCGGCGGCGGACCGAACGCGGCGCCGAACGACACGGTGGGTCGGATCTGGATCAACTTCAAGGAATACGAGGACCGGGTGGCCATGGGCCTGCGCGGCAGCGACATCGCCGCCGTGATCCGCAAGCGGGTCGCCAACGTCCCGGGGGTGCAGATCGAGGTGCGCGAGCCGCAGGGGGGGCCGCCCGTCGGCAAGGACGTGCAGGTCGAGCTTTTGGGCACCGATCCGTTGATGCTGAATCGGGCGGCCGACATGGTGAAGGCCAAGCTCGCCTCCGACCGCCAGTTGATCGAGCTGGAGGACAACCGCACCTCGCCCGGCATCGAGTGGAACCTGACCGTCGACCGCGAGGCGGCGGGGCGCTACGGCGTGGACGTGCTGTCGGTGGGCCAGGCGATCCAGTTCGTCACCGAAGGGGTGCTGGTGGGCCGCTTCCGTCCCGACGACGCCGACGACGAACTGGACATCCGCATGCGCTTCCCGCCCGAAGCGCGCAACCTGGCGGCGTTCGACACCCTGAAGGTGTCGACGGCCCTGGGGCCGGTGCCGGCGAGCTACTTCATCGACCGCGTCCCTGCGCAGCAGGTGACGACGATCCAGCGGCGGGACGCCCAGCGGCTGGTGCTGCTGCAGGCCAATACGGTGGAGGGCGTGGCGGCGAACCAGAAGATCGCGGAGCTGAGGCCCTGGCTGGAAAAGGCCGACATCGCCCCCTCCGTGCGCTGGAAGTTCACCGGCGCCGACGAGGAAGGCCAGGAGGCGGCGAAGTTCTTCGCGACCGCCATGGCGGCCACGCTGTTCATGATGATGATCATCCTGTTGTGGCAGTTCAACAGCTTCTACGGCGTGCTGGTGACGCTGTCGGCGGTGGTGCTCTCGACCATGGGCGTCCTGCTGGGCATCCAACTCAACGTCGCCCACACCTTCGACTACGTCTCGGTGCTGATGCTGGGCACCGGCATCGTCGCCCTGGCGGGGGTGGTGGTGGGCCACAACATCGTGCTGGTGGACACCTTCTACCAGCTGCGGCGCTCAGGCTATGCCGCCGACGACGCGGCCCTGCGCTCGGCCGTGCAGCGGTTCCGGCCGGTGATGCTGACCACCCTGGTGACGGTGGTGGGCCTGTTGCCGCTGATGTTCCAGATCCACCCCAACTTCCGGGCCGCGCACATCGAATACCGCGCGCCGGGCTCGGAGTGGTGGGTGCAGCTTTCCTCGGCCGTGGTCTGGGGCCTGTCGTTCGCCACCCTGCTGACCCTGGTGCTGACGCCGGTGCTGCTGGCCGCGCCCAAGGTCTACGCCGAGCGGTTCGGCCGGATGTTCGGCCGCTTCCGCAAGGGCCGGGGCGCTGCGCCTGGACCGGTCGTCCAGGGCGGCCTCAGCAAGGCCGCGGAATAGGGCTCAGCTCTCCCGGGTCTGGCGCCGCCACAGGGCCGCGTATTCCCCGCCCCTGGCGAGGAGTTCGGCGTGGGTTCCCCGCTCGGCGACCCGGCCCCGGCGAAGGACGATGATCTCGTCGGCGTCGACGATGGTCGAGAGGCGGTGGGCCACCACAAGGGTGGTGCGGCCGGCCCGCACCTTGCGCAGGGTCGCCTGGATCGCCTCCTCGGTGCGCCCGTCCAGGGCGCTGGTGGCTTCGTCCAGGATGAGCAGGCGCGGATTCGCCAAAAGGGCCCGGGCGATGCCGACGCGCTGGCGTTCCCCGCCCGAAAGCTTCAGCCCACGCTCGCCGACGCGGGTGGAGAGCCCTTCCGGCAGGCCGTCGATGAAGGGCCCCAGTTCCGCCGCATCCGCCGCGGCCCGCACCGCGGCGGGCGGCGCGTCGGGGCGGGCGAAGGCGATGTTGGCGTAGAGGGTGTCGTTGAACAGGGCCACGTCCTGCGGCACCAGGGCCACCGCGCGCCGCAGGGACGCCTGGGTCGCGTGGCGCAGATCGACCCCGTCGATCAGCACCCGGCCCGCCTGGGGATCGACCAGCCGCAGGGCGAGGCGCACCGCGGTGGTCTTGCCCGCGCCCGAGGGGCCGACGAGGGCGACGGTGGCGCCGGGGGCGGCGCGGAAGCTGACGTCGATCAGGCCGATGGAGCGGGCGTCGTGGCGGAAATCCACGCCCTCGAAGACCACCTCGGCCCCCTGCCCCGTCGCCGGCGGCAGGTCGCGGGCGTCGGGGGCGTCGACGATGTCCGGGGCGACCGAGGTCAGCGCCACCATCTGCTCCATATCGATGAAGGCCTGGCGGATCTCGCGGTAGTTGAAGCCCAGCATGTTCAGCGGGCCGTAGATGCCGATCAGCAGCAGGATGGCCGTGGTGACGTCGCCCACGCGCATGCGGCCCTCCAGCACCTCCATGCCGGCCATGATCGCCATCAGGGCGAGACCGCCGTTGAGCACCACCGCCTGGACGGAGTTGAGCAGGGACAGGGAGGTGTTGGCCTTGACCGCCGCGCGCACGTAATCGGCGAGGCTCGCGCGATAGGCGTCGACCGTCCGCGCCTCGGAGCCGAAGGTCTTGACCGCCTCGTAGTTCATCAGGGCGTCGACCGAGAGGCCAGCGGCCCGGGAGTCGGCCTCGTTGAGCTCGCGGCGATGCGAGAGGCGCCAGTCGGTGATGCGGAAGGTCAGCACCGCATAGACGACGATGGTGACGAAGGCGGTGAGCGCAAAACGCCAGTCGAGGCGCAGAACCATGACGGCCATGGCGAGCACCAGCTCCACCGCCGTCGGCCCCAGGTTGAAGGCGACGCTGCGGATCAGGAAGTCGGTGGAGCGGGCGCCGCGGTCGATGATGCGGGCGAGCGCGCCGGTCTGCTTGGTCTGGTGATAGTCGAGGGAAAGCGCCAGGGCATGGCCGAAGGTCTCCACCGCCGCCCGCGCCAGGGTGGCCTGCGAGACCGGGGTGAACACCGCGTCCCGGGCGTAGGGGGCGCAGGCGGCCAGCAGCCGAAGACCCGCGAAGGCCAGGGCCAGGGCGACGAAGCCGGCGCCAAGGACGACCGCGCCGCCCGCCGGCGTCAGGGTGTTGATGGCGTCGCCCAGCATCACCGGGGCGGCCACCCCCGCGAGCTTGCCCACGAGCACCAGTCCGACCGCGAGGCCCAGGCGCAGGCGCAACTGCGGCGCGCCCGAGCGGATCACCAGCCGCCACAGGTCGGCCATCGAGGTCCAGAAGTCGAACTTGACCGAAGCCGGCGCGACGGCGCCGGGCGTCGCAAGGCCGCGGCCGTGGCCGTGGCCGGCGTGGGAAAAGGCCAAGGGTCAGCTCCGCTTGCGGATCAGGGTCGACTGCAGCCCGCCGCCCGGCGTGCTCCAGTCCACCCGGATGACATCGCCCAGGTCGCGGGCGCGGTAGGGGGCGCCGGCCACCGGCTCGGCGGGCGCCACGTCGAACGCCGCCTGCGTCTCCCACTCCTCGCCCGAGGCCTGAATCAGCCGGCGGCCGGCGGCGAGCGGCTGGTTGAAGGCGATGCTGAAGCGCCCGGCCGCATCGCTGCGCCCCTCGGCGACCTGCACGGAGTCGGCGCGGATGGTGACGGTGGCTTCCGGCGGCGCGAACCCGGAGGCCACGGCGCCGCCCTCGGCGTCGAAATCCAGGGCGGTGATGCGGGTCGCGCCGCCGTCGCCCCACAGGACCTGGGCGCCCGACCCGGCCCGCATGAGCGCCACCTCCCCGCCCGGAGCGACCAGGACGTAGCCCTGGGCCTGGACCTGGCGACCGTCGGCGGCCATCGACAGGCCGTAGAGCCGCGGCGGGTCGAGCCGGGGCAGCACCATGCGCCAGCGGCCTTCGGCGTCGGCGTCGGCGACCTGCGCCCGCCCGTCGGGACTGGCGAGGCGCACCCGCGCGCCCGGCTGGGCGCGTCCGGACAGCGCCACGCCCTCGGCCGTCGCCGCGCCGGACAGGAGGCTGGGCGGCGTGACGTAGCCGGCGCCAGCCGCCGCCTCGCCCGCCGCCGGCGCCTTGGCCGCGCCGACGTCCCTGGAGCAGGCGCAGAGGCAAGCGGCGGCGCCCGCCAGGATCAGAATCGACGCTTTGTTCACGGCTTGCTTGAATCTCCCGGCACCGGCCATAGCTATTTGGCCTTTTGCGACGCCGCCGCAAGCGCGCGTCGAGTTCATCTGGAGTCCTCCATCATGGGGCAAGCGCCCAGGCTGCGGTCCGTTTGCGTGTTCTGCGGATCGTCCGACGCCGCCGACCCGGCCTTCCTGGCCGACGCCGCCGCCCTGGGCGCGGCCCTGGCCGGCGAGGGCCTGCGCCTGGTCTATGGCGGCGGCGGGGTGGGCCTGATGGGCGCCTGCGCACGCGCGGCGCACGAGGCCGGCGGCCAGGTGCTGGGCGTGATCCCCGGCTTCCTGACAAGCCGCGAGCGGGCGCTGGAGTCGGTGCAGACCGTGGTCGTCGGCTCGATGCACGAGCGCAAGATGATGATGTTCGAGGAGGCCGACGGCTTCGTCGTCCTGCCCGGGGGCATCGGCACGCTGGAAGAGGTGGTGGAGCTGCTGTCCTGGCGGCGGCTGGACCTGCACGCCAAGCCGATCGTGTTCCACAGCCCCGGCGACTTCTGGCGGCCCCTGTTCGACCTCTTTCAGCACACGGTCGAACGCAGCCTGACGCCGCCCAGCTTCCTGGACGCCTGGGTGGAAGTGGACGCGGTGGAGGACATCATCCCGGCCCTTCGCGGCGCCAAGCGGCGCGGTCCCGACGCGGCCGCCGCGGCGGCGCAGATCACCTAGACGCCTTGTCCCGGAAGCCGTTGACGATCGGGTAGCGCCGGTCGCGTCCGAAGGCGCGGCGGCCGATCTTCACGCCGGGGGGCGCCTGGCGCCGCTTGTACTCCGAGGAATAGAGCAGGCGCTGGACGCGCTCGACCGTGTCGGGGTGGTGGCCGCGCGCCACGATCTCGTCCAGGGTCGCCTCCTCCTCCACCAGCCCGTGCAGGATGGCGTCGAGCTCGGCGTATTCGGGCAGGCTGTCCTGGTCCTTCTGGTCCGGGCGCAGCTCGGCCGAGGGCGGCTTGGTCAGGATGCGCTCGGGGATCGGATTGTCGGCCACGCCGAAGGGATTGTTGGCGTTGCGCCAGACGCAGACGGCGTAGACGTCGGTCTTGTAGAGATCCTTCAGCACATTGTAGCCGCCGCACATGTCGCCGTAGAGCGTGGCGTAGCCCACCGCCATCTCCGACTTGTTGCCGGTGGTGAGCAGCATGTGACCGAGCTTGTTGGACAGGGCCATCAGCGACAGGCCGCGGATGCGGGCCTGGATGTTCTCTTCGGTGATGTCGGGCGCCCTGCCCTCGTAGAGCGGCGTCAGCATCTCGGCGAAGGCGCCGACCGCCGGCTCGATCCGGATTTCGTCCAGGCGCACCCCCAGGCGAGCGGCGCAGTCGGCGGCGTCCTCGAGGCTCTCGCGGCTGGTGTAGCGGGAGGGCAGCATGAAGCAGCGTACGGCGTCCGGGCCCAGGGCGTCAGCCGCCGCCACCGCCGTGATCGCCGAATCGACGCCGCCGGAAAGTCCAAGAAGAACGCCGGGAAAGCCCGACTTCCTCACATAGTCGCGCAAGCCCAGGACCATGGCGCGGTAGATCTCCTCGGCGCCGGCGCACCAGTCCTCCATAGGCGCCTCGACGCAGGACCAGCCCCGCTCGCCCCGCTCCCAGGTGGTGAGGGCCAGGCGGTCCTCGAACATGGCCAGTCGCATGGCCAGGGCGCCGTCGGCCTGCAGGGCGAACGAGCCGCCGTCGAACACCAGTTCGTCCTGGCCGCCCACCTGGTTCACATAGATCAGCGGCAGGCCTGTCTCGGCGACCCGGGCGCGGGCCACGTCCATGCGCTCGTCGTCGGCGGTGACGCGGAAGGGCGAGCCGTTGGGGACCAGGATCAGCTCCGCGCCCTTGGCCTTCACTTCGGCGCAGACGGCCTTGTCCCAGATGTCCTCGCAGATCGGGACGCCGATCTTGACGCCCTTCAGCTCGAACACTTCCGGCCCCATGCCGGCATCGAAGATGCGCTTCTCATCGAACACGCCGTAGTTGGGCAGGTCGCACTTGAAGGCCACGCCCTTGACCACGCCGTCGGCCAGGTAGGCCAGCGCGTTGCGCGGCCGCCCGCCGGGGATCTCCGGCGGCCAGATCGCGCCCACCAGGGCCGCGCAGCCGTTCGCCGTGGCGCCGGCCAGGCGCTCCACCGCCGCGCGGCTCGCCATCCAGAGCGCCGGCTTCAACGCCAGGTCCTCCGGGGGATAGCCGGTCAGGAAGAGCTCGGAGAACAGCGCGAGGTCGGCGCCCGCGGCGCAGGCCTGGGCGAGCAGATCGCGGGCGAGAGCTTCGTTGCGCTCCACGGCGCCGACGATGGGATTCGCCTGGACAGCGGCGATGACGAGACGATCGGTCATGGCCGGTTCTTATCCCGCGCCGCGCGCGCAGGCCACTCCGCATGGCGCTCCGCGGCGGCGAGCGCCGCGGAGGCCGGCCGAGGGCGTCAGAAGCTGGCGCTGACCCGCACGTAGTAGAGGCCGCCGTCGGTGTCATAGACGGCGTTGCGCGAGTAGATCAGGCCGCGCGAGGCCTGGAACGTGGCCTCGTCGGGATAGGTGTCGAAGAGATTCTCCGCGCCGGCGGTGACCTTGATGGCTTCGGTCACGTCGATGCTGACCGAGACGTCCACGAAGGTCTTGGCGCCGAACTCCTGGATCAGATTCGCAGAGGACTGGAACTGGGCGTCGGTCCAGTCGCCGTAGTGGCGGGCGCGCACCATGCCCTCGAAGCGGCCGCGGGCGTAGGTCACCGTGAGGTTGCCCGCCTGCTGCGGCAGCCCGTCCTCGACATTGATGACGGCGAGTTCGGAGAGCTCGGCGGTCGAGTAGCGGGTCACCTTGGTGTCGTTCCAGTTGTAGGCGCCGGTGAGCGTCAGCACCCCGCCGGCCAGGTCCGTTCGCCAGGAGGCCACGAGATCGACGCCGCGGGTGCGGGTGTCGAAAGCGTTGGTGAAGTAGTTGAGGGACGTCAGCGAGTCGGCCCCCGGCACCCCCTGGGCCAGCAGGGTGGCGCGGATCGCCGGCGTCACGGTGTAGCTGCGCGAGACCGCGAAGCGATCCTCGACCTCGATCTGGTAGGCGTCGAGCGAGGCGGTGAACCCCGCGTCGTTGCGATAGACCAGCCCGGCGGAGAGGTTCTGCGAGGTCTCAGGCTTCAGCGGCTTGGCGCCGAAGAAGACGGCCACCGGATCCAGGGGCGAAAGCCGCCCGGCCGTGAAGAGCTGCAGGGTGGTGGTGTCCAGGCCCTGGGACGTCCGGGTGCTGTTGAGCTGGCCCGGCGTGGGCGCGCGGAATCCGGTGGAGAAGGCCGCACGCAGGGCGAGCTGCGGCGAGATCTCGTAGCGGAGCGCGATCTTGCCGTCGGTGGTGGAGCCGAACTCCGAAAAATCCTCGTAGCGGATCGCGAGATCCGTGGAGAAGGCGTCGGTCCAGGGCAGGTCCAGGTCGACATAGGCCGCATAGCTGGTCTGGTCCCAGGAACCGGCCTGGGAGGGGCTGTAGCCGGGGAAGCCGTTGGAGCCGGACGGAAGGCCGTTGGCCGCGCCGGGGCCCACCTGCCAAGAGGCGGGATCGCCAGCCTCGATCTCGTAGGTCTCCTCGCGCCGCTCCAGGCCGAGGGCGAGGTTGGCCGGCTGAGCCAGGAAGCCTAACGCCAGCGGGCGCACGGCGTCGAGGTTCACGTTCTTCTCGTCCTGAATCAGCACGCCCGGGCGGAAGGAGGTGGGCGAGTTGGGGCCCAGGGAGGCGTTGATGGTGTTCTCGATGAAGTAGTCGATCTCGTCGCGCCCGACGGAGGCGCTCAGGTCCCAGTCGAATCCGGCGAAGGCGCCGCGGACGCCGGCGTTGACCGCATAGTCGGTCTCGTCCTGGCCGAACTGCGGCGAAAAACCGGTCGGATAGATCGAGCGCAGGTTCCACCCCGGGAACACCGCGGCGGTGCGGAAGGAGCTGTCGGTCGAGGGATTGCGCCAGTTGAAGTCGTTGACGCCGGTGGAGTCGGTGTAGGTGGCGAAGGCGTAGAGCTCCACGCCGTCGGCCGCCTGGTAGGAGGCGTTCAGCGCGCCGCGCCACATCTGCCGGTCAGGCTGGCCCCAGCGCTGCACGGGGTTGGGCACGTCGAGCGTCGGATTGGCCGCCTGGAAGGCGATGGCGTCGGCCCGCTGGCGGGTGCGCGAGGTCAGGCCCGCGTCGGTGTAGTCGAGGCTGGCGACCACGAAGCCGCGCTCGCCCAGCCGCCAGCCGTAGCGGGCGCCGAGTTCGACCTTCTCGCCGTCGCCTTCGTAGTACTGGCCCGCCTGGGCGAAGCCAGAGAAGCCCGGCTCGTCGCTGAGGATGATGTTGATGACCCCGGCGATGGCGTCCGAGCCGTACTGGGCCGAGGCGCCGTCGCGCAGCACCTCGATCCGCTCCATGGAGATCGCCGAGAGCTGGCCGAGGTCCACGCCCTGCGCCCCGCGCGAGCCCAGGAAGGCCGAGCGGTGACGGCGCTTGCCGTTGACGAGCACGAGGGTCTGGTCGGGGGAAAGCCCGCGCAGGGTGGCGGGACGGACGAACTGCTGACCGTCGGCCGTGGGCAGGCGCTGGACGTTGAACGAGGGCGTGGTGGCCGCCAGCTTGTCCATGATCTGGTCCGAGACGATCGACTCCAGGGCCGAGGCCGAGACCACGTCGACCGGCGCGGCGGAATCGAAGGCGGTGCGGTCCGCCCGGCGCGTGCCGGTGACGATCAGTTCGTCGACGCTGGCCGCATCGGCGGCCGTTTCGGCGTGCGCCGGCTGGGCCAGGGCGAACGCGAGCACGGCCCAGGCGGTGGTGGACAGAAGCTTCATGGAGATCCCCGATTTGTTGTTCGGGGGCGGTCGCTAGTCCTGACCCGTGACCCTACGGCTACGGCGGCGTGTCAGCTTGGTGAAGTCTGAACAAACGCTAGGCGCCGAACGCCGGCTTATCGGGCGTTGCGGCGCGCAAGGGGTCAGTCGTCGCGGTGGACGCGCTCGCGGCGCTCGTGCCGCTCCTGGGCCTCAAGGCTCAGGGTCGCGATCGGCCGCGCCTCGAGGCGGGCCAGGCCGATCGGCTCACCCGTCACCTCGCACCAGCCGTAGGAGCCGTCCTCAATCCGGCGCAGGGCCTCGTCGATCTTGGAAATCAGCTTGCGCTGGCGATCGCGCGTGCGCAGCTCAAGCGCTCGATCGGTCTCCGAGGAGGCGCGATCCGCAAGATCGGGATGGTTCTCGGTTTCGCTCTGGAGATGGGACAGCGTCTCGCGAGATTCGCGAAGGATGTCCTCTTTCCAGTTCAAGAGCTTCTGCTTGAAATACTCAAGCTGACGCTCGTTCATGAACTCCTCGTCCTCGGAAGGACGATAAGCTTCTTCAGCCAGAACAGCGGCTGCGGTCATCGACACCTCACGCCCCCTGGACAACACCCCAAGAACGAGTTCGGGGCTTATAGCAAACCCGGCGACGCTTTCAACGCACGTCGCGTGACGCGTGCTATTAGAACGCACGCTTGGCTAGTTCAAGCTTTGCAAGCTCCACCGCTGCGCGCGTTTCGATTTCGTCGAGCACCCCCTCCAGCCCGGGCTCGTCGGTGGCCTCCCGCTGGTCGCGGACGGCCCGGCCCAGGCGCTCCAGATCGGCCGCGCTGACGCCGCCGGCGAGCATGGCGAGCTTGACCTCCTCCAGCACGTCGAGGATGCGGCCGGCCCGGCCGACCGCGCGGCGGCGGCGCTCGAGCGGCCCGCCCACGTTCTGCAGCGCCAGCAGCGCATCGACGCTCACGACGCCGGAGACGCCCGCGGCTGGGGCGGCCTGGGCCGCCGGGGCCGAGGCGGACGGGCCGTTCAGGCGAAAGCCCTCTCCCCCGCCAGCCGCCCGCGTCCGACCGCCGCTCGCCGGACCGCCGACGCCGCCTGTTCCGCTGACCTTCATGCGCGCACTTCGTTCAAGCTGAGACTCTCACCCCTGCACCCTGCCGCGGCCATGCTTAGGGTATGGTTAATGCCGGGCAATTTCTGCCGTCAGGCAGGATCGATGGAGTCGCCCCGAATCACCTAATCGTTGTTTTTACACAGCTTTTCGACCCGGCAGAGTTGGCACGGCGGTCGCATGGGCGGTGGGAACACAGTCCGCCGCAAGGTCGCCATGCACCGTTCGCTGAGTCTCTTTAGCGCCCTCGCCTTCGCCGCCAGCCTGATCGCCGGGCCGGCGTTCGCCTCCTCGCGCATCAAGGACATCGTCGAGTTCGAGGGCGTCCGCGACAACATGCTGGTGGGGTACGGCATCGTCGTGGGCCTGAACGGCACCGGCGACTCGCTGCGCAACGCCCCGTTCACCAAGCAGAGCCTGGAGGCGATGCTGGAGCGCCTGGGCGTCAATACCCGCGACGCCAACCTCAACACCAAGAATGTCGCCGCCGTGATGGTGACGGCCAAGCTGCCCGCCTTCGCCGCCTCCGGCTCGCAGATCGACGCGACCGTCTCGGCGATGGGCGACGCCAAGAGCCTGCAGGGCGGCACCCTGCTGGTGACGCCGCTGATGGGGGCCGACGGCGAGGCCTACGCCGTGGCCCAGGGCACCGTGCAGACGGGCGCGATCTCGGCCAGCGGGGCGTCCGGCTCCAGCATCTCCAAGGGGGTGCCGACCGCGGGCCGGATCGCCGCCGGCGCGATCGTCGAGCGCGAGCTCGGCTTCCAGCTCGCGAACATGGGCCAGATGCGCATGACCCTGCGCAACCCGGACTTCACCACCGCCCGGCGGATCGCCGATGCGGTGAACCGGCGTTTCCCCGGCGCCGCCGCCGCGGAGAACCCGACGATCGTGTCGATCCGCCCGCCGGCCGGCCAGGACATGACGAGCTTCGTGGCCCAGGTGGAGAACCTGAACGTGGAGCCGGACAACGCCGCCAAGGTGGTGATCGACGAAGTCGCCGGCGTGATCGTCATGGGCGAGAACGTGCGGGTGTCGACCGTGGCGATCGCCCAGGGCAACCTGACGATCACGGTGACCGAGAGCCCGGCGGTGAGCCAGCCGGCCCCGTTCAGCCGCGGCGAGACGGCGGTGGTGCCGCAGTCGGGCGTCAGCGTCGAGGAAGAGAAAGGCAAGCAGTTCCTCACCGTGCGGAACGGCGCCTCGCTCGCCACCCTGGTCTCGGGCCTCAACGCCCTTGGCGTGACGCCGCGGGACATGATCTCGATCCTGCAGACCATCAAGGCGGCCGGCGCCCTGCAGGCGGACATCGAGGTGATGTGATGGCCGACTTCAGCCCGATCGTCGCCCCGACCAACCTGATCCAGGCCCAGGCCGCGCCGGCCTCGACGGCCGAGCTGGCCACGCGCTCGAACATCCGCAAGTCGGCCGAGGAGTTCGAGGCCTCGTTCCTGTCGATCATGCTGCAGCAGATGTTCAAGGACGTGCAGACCTCCAAGCCGTTCGGCGGCGGCGACGGCGAGGAAATGTTCAAGTCGTTCATGACCGACGCCTTCGCCAAGCAGATGGCCAAGAGCGGCGGGATCGGCCTGGCCGACACGGTCGGCCGCGAAATGTTGAAGCTTCAGGGTCTCGAGTAAGGGAGAGCGCGATGGCGATCCATGCCGCCGACGCCAGCGACCGCGTCGAACAGATGATCATCCTGACCGAACGGCTGACCGAGTTGATCGCGCTGGAGGCCCAGGCGTTCGAGGCGCGCAGGCCGCAGGACGCGCTGGCGCACCAAGCCGAGACGACCAAGCTGGCCAACATCTATCGCCACGAGTCGATGCGCATCCGCGCCAATCCCAAGCTCGTGTCCGACGCGCCCCTCACCCAGCGCACCCGGCTGGTGCGGGCGACCGAGGCGTTCGATGCGGTGCTGGCCCGCCAGGGCCGGGCCCTGGAGGCGGCCAAGACCGTGACCGAAGGCATCGTGCGGGCGATCGCCGAGGAAGTGGCGAGCCAGCGCAGCCACGCCGGCGGCTATGGCCCGCGGGCGGCGGCGACCCCGGCGACGGGCGCGGCGACGGCGATCACCCTGAACCAGCGCGCCTGATCCGCGCGCCGCAGATTTTGCGGCGCAGTCACGCTTAAACACTTGTTTGACGGCTGGATCGGCGCCTACTCTGGCGACGTCGCCGGGCTGTTCCGGCGGCCGCGTTCTCAGGGCGGGGTGAAAGTCCCCACCGGCGGTAATGGCGCTCTGCGGCGAAGGCCGCATCGCACGAGCCCGCGGGCGCCCGGCGGCCACATCGCCGCCGGGGACTAGCAGACACCGGTGAGATCCCGGGGCCGACGGTTAGAGTCCGGTTATGAGAACCGCCGATCGCGTCCGTCCGCGCCTGCGCGGGCGTGCGCCTGCGGCGCTCCCTGAGTCGTGGTTTCAACCCCTCTGGGAGTCGACCATGACCCAAACTGTCACCCAACCCCTCGAATTCCCCACCGCCAACGGCGCCTTCCGCGCCACGCGCATCGCCTTCATCCAGGCCGGCTGGCACGCCGAGATCGTGGACCAGGCGCGGGCGGGCTTCGTCGCTGAGATGGTCAAGCTGGGTTTTCCCGAAAACGCCATCGACGTGTTCGAGGTGCCGGGCGCCTTCGAGATCCCGCTGCACGCCCAGGCCCTGGCCAAGGGCGGCCGCTACACGGCCATCGTCGGGGCCGCATTCGTGGTCAACGGCGGCATCTACCGCCACGACTTCGTCGCCGCCACCGTGGTGGACGCCCTGATGCAGGTGCAGCTCGCCACCGAAACGCCGGTGTTTTCGGTCGTCCTGACCCCGCACCACTTCCACGAACACGAGGTGCACGCCGAGTTCTTCCGCGAGCACTTCCTGGTCAAGGGCGCCGAGGCGGCCCGCGCCTGCGCCCAGACCCTGGAGAGCCTGGCGCGGCTGGCGGCGGCGTGAGGCGGCGACCATGGACCCGACCTTCTCGCCCCCGCCGGGCTTCGAGCGTCACGACCGCCAAAGCCCGGTGACCGACCCCTGGGAGCCGCTCTACAGCCGCAAGGCCGAGGGGGCGGTGATCCTGGGCTTCCTGGCCGACACGGCGCACACCAACAGCCGCGGGTTCGTCCACGGCGGCCTGATCAGCGCCCTGGCGGACAACGCCATGGGCCTGTCCTGCGCGCGGCGGCTGGGCGACCTGCAGAGCCTGGTGACGGTGAACCTTTCGCTGGACTTCCTGGCTTCGGCCCGGATGGGCCAGTGGCTGGAGTTCGACACGGTGTTCGTCAAGCCAGGCGGAACGCTGTGCTTCACCCAGGCCTTCGTGACCGCCGACGGCCAGCCCTGCGCCAAGGCCAACGCCGTGTTCCGCGTGGTGCGCAAGGCCGAGCCCAGGGAGGCCGCCGCATGACCGCCTATGTCGTGGCCCAGATCACGATCCGCGACCGCGCCCGCTATGACCGCTACGTCGCGGGCTTCATGCCCGTGCTGCAGCGCCATAGCGGCCGACTCCTCGTCGCCGACGAGGCGGCGCAGGTGATGGAAGGCGACTGGGACCGCCAAAAGCTGATCGTGCTGGCGTTCCCCGACCAGGAGGCCGCCCTGGCCTGGTCCCGCTCGCCGGACTACCAGGCGATCGCCGTCGACCGCCTGGCCGCCAGCGACGGCGTGGTCCTGCTGGCGCAAGGCGTGGACTGACGCAGACCGGGACGCGAGGCGCGGTCAGCCGAGCCGCACCTCGCGGTCCACCCCCGCCGCCTGGAGGAAGTCCGGGTCGTGGCTGACCACGAGCAGGGCCCCGTCGTAGCCGCGGAGCGCCGCTTCGACGGCGGCGATGGAATCGAGGTCCAGGTGGTTCGTGGGCTCGTCCAGCACCAGGAGCTGGGGCGGGCGCGCGGACATCAGCACGCAGGCCAGGGCCGCGCGCAGGCGCTCGCCGCCGCTGAGGCTGGCGACCGTTCTGTGGGCGGCGGTGTTGCGGAACAGGAACCGCGCGAGCGCCGCATGGGCGGCGTTGTCGTCGGACGCCGGATTGAGCCGGCGGAAGGCCTGGAGCAGGGTCTCGTCCCGGCGCAGGAGTCCCGTGTTCTGGTCGAGGAAGGCGGCGGGCGCGCCGCAGGTGACGCGCCCGCGCGTGGGCTGGAGTTCGCCGACGGCCAGGCGGATGAGCGTGGTCTTGCCCGCCCCGTTCGGTCCGACGACGGCGACGCGCTCGGGCCCGGAGATGCGCAGGTCGACGCCCGTCAGGATCGGCGCCTGGCCAGGATGGGCGAAGCCCACCCCCTCCAGCGAGAGCACCGTCTTGCCGGCGGCCAGGCCGGAGGCCGGCAGCTCGAAGTCCAGGTGGCGCAGGCGCTCGACGCGGCTGCGCGCCTGTTCGAGCCCGGCGGCCGCTTCGGACCGCTGGCGCTCGGCCAGGCGGTCAGCGCGACCGCCCGAGTTCTCGGCCCGCTCGGCCATGGCGCCGAGCAGGATCTTGGGCTCGCTCTTCTTGGCCGCGAACCTGCGGCCGGCGGCGTCGCGGCGGGCCTTGCGCTCGGCGGCGGCCTGGACCTCGCGGGCGACGCGCTGGACGTTGCGCTCGGCCGCCTCGAGCTCGCGGGCGGCGGCGGCGGCCTCCTGCGCCTTGCGCTCGGCGTAGAGGTCGTAGTCGCCGCCATAGACCTTCGCGCCCAGCGAGGAGAGCTCGACGATCTGGTCCATCTGGCGAAGCAGGCCGCGATCGTGGCTGACCACGATCGCCCCGCCCTTCCAGCGGGCGAGGACCCGGGCCACCAGGTCGCGGGCCTCGGCGTCGAGATTGTTCGTGGGCTCGTCGAGGATCAGCACGTCCGGCTCGGCGGCGAGCAGCCCGGCCAGGGCGGCCCGCGTCGCCTGGCCGCCGCTGAGCGAGGCGGCCGGCCGCCACAGGTCGAGCCCCTCCAGACCGACCTCGGCCAGGGCGGCGGCGAGCCGCTCCTCAAGGGTCCAGTCGGCCAGGTCGAGATCGTCGGCTTCGGGCCGCCCCTCTGCGATGCGCTGCAGGCGCGCGAGCGGCGCGGCCGCGCCCATGAGGTCGGCGAGGCTGGCGCCGGGTGGCGGCTCGTGCGCCTGGCGCAGCACGCCCAGACGGCCGTTGACGGCGAGGCTCCCGCCCGCCGGCTCCAGTTCGCCGAGGATCAGGCGCAGCAGGGTGGTCTTGCCGGCGCCGTTGCGGCCGACAAGGCCGGTGCGCTCGGCGCCGAACGCCAGGGTCAGGTCGTCGAAGAGGGTGCGGCCCTCAGGCGTTCTGAAGGCGAGGCTGTCGAGGGTGATGAAGGCGGGCATGGGAGACCTGGGCGCGGTGGACGGCGAGGACGAAGCGGGTGTCCAGAACGCGTTCCATGGCCGGGGCCTCCATTAAGTGAGACGGCCGATATAGGCGCTGAGCCGTCCTGGCGCAAATCGGACGCGGCGTTCGGCGTCCCCTTGCGGCCGCCGGCCCGGCGGCGAATTTGAGCGCAAGCGGCGGAGTTCGCGGCGCGCCGCCGGGGCCTAGACCAGCGGACAGGAGTTGTTCGATGGAGTCGAAGATGCAGACCCTTTCCGTGACCGACGAGGCCCGCTGGGCCGCCGTGGTCGCCAAGGACCGCGCCGCCGACGGCGCGTTCCTCTATTCGGTGAGGACCACCGGCGTGTTCTGCCGTCCGTCCTGCGCCGCGCGCCCCGCTTTGCGGGAGAACGTGGCGTTCCACGCCACCGCCGAGGAGGCCCGGGCGGCCGGGTTCCGGCCGTGCAAGCGGTGCCGGCCGGAGGAGCCTTCGCTGGACGAGCGCCGGGCCGCGGCGGCCGCCCTCGCCTGCCGCATGATCGAGGAGGCCGAGACCCCGCCCGAACTCGAGACGCTGGCGCGCGCCGCGGGCATGAGCCCGCACCACTTCCATCGCGTCTTCAAGGAGGTGGTGGGGGTCACGCCCCGCGCCTACGCCGCGGCGCGCCGCACCGAACGCGTGCGGGCGGGCCTGAAGCGGGCCGAGACGGTGACGGAGGCGATCTACGAGGCCGGCTTCAATTCGGGCGGCCGATTCTACGAGACCGCGGGCGAGGTCCTGGGCATGACGCCCGGCGCCTATCGGGCCGGCGGGCGCGACGCGGTGATCCGCTTCGCCGTGGGCGAGTGTTCGCTGGGCGCGGTGCTGGTGGCCGCCAGCGACCGGGGCGTGTGCGCGATCCTGCTCGGCGACGATCCCGAGGCGCTGGTGCGCGACCTGCAGGACCGCTTCGACCGGGCCGAACTGGTCGGCGGCGACGAAGCCTTCGAAGCGGTGGTGGCCCAGGTGGTGGGCCTGGTGGAGGATCCCCGCCGGGGGCTCGACCTGCCGCTCGACGTGCGCGGGACCGCCTTCCAACATCGCGTCTGGCAGGCGCTGCGGGAGATCCCGCCGGGCGGGCGGGAAAGCTATGCCGACGTGGCCCGCCGGATCGGCGCGCCCAAGGCGGTGCGGGCCGTGGCCGGCGCCTGCGCGGCCAATGCGCTGGCGGTGGCGATTCCCTGCCATCGTGTGGTGCGGCAGGACGGGGAGCTCTCGGGCTACCGCTGGGGCGTGGAGCGCAAGCAGACCCTGCTGGATCGCGAGGCTGCGGCGTGAGCGGCCTGCTGCAACGGCGGCTCGCCGCCATCGACTGGGAGGCCGTCGGACGCGATCTCGACGCGCAGGGCTCGGCGGTGATCCCGGGCCTGCTCGATCCCGCCGCCTGCGCCGCCGTGGCCGGCCTCTACGCCGCCGAGGAGGGGTTCCGCAGCCGGGTGGTGATGAGCCGCCACGGCTTCGGACGGGGCGAGTACCGCTACTTCGCCTATCCCCTGCCCGAGCCGGTGCAGACGCTGAGGACCGAGCTGTTCCCGCCCCTCGCCCGGATCGCGAACCGCTGGAACGCGGCCATGGGCCTGGAGCAGGTCTTCCCGGCGAGCCATGCCGAGTACCTGGCCCGCTGCCATGCGGCGGGTCAGACCCGGCCGACGCCGCTGCTGCTGCAGTACGGACCGGACGACTACAACTGCCTGCACCAGGACCTCTACGGCGCCGAGGTGTTCCCGCTGCAGGCGGCGGTGCTCCTCTCGCAGCCCGGCCGCGACTTCACCGGCGGCGAGTTCGTGCTGACCGAGCAGCGGCCGCGCATGCAGTCGCGCGCCGAGGTGGCCCCTCTCGCCCAGGGCGACGCGCTGGTGTTCGCCGTGGCCCACAGGCCTGTGCGAGGGTCGCGCGGAACCTACCGCGTGGCCATGCGCCACGGCGTCAGCCGCGTTCGCTCCGGCCGCCGCCATACCCTCGGCGTCATCTTCCACGACGCCGCCTGACACCTTGGAGATCCCCATGAGCTATGTGATCAGCGGCCTGCCGCTGGACGCCTTCGCGCCCCTGTTCGGCCTGAGCGAGGCGGACCTCGCCGCCCGCGGCGTGCTGCGCGTGACGGCCGACGCCCCGATCGGCTTTCCCTGTCGCGTGCAGCTCGAGGACGCCCAGCCCGGCGAGACCCTGCTGCTGCTCAATTACGAGCACCTTGCGGTCGACACCCCCTATCGTTCGCGCCACGCGATCTTCGTCAACGAGGCGGCCCGGAGCACACGCCGCTTCGCAGGGGAGATTCCGCCGGTGCTGTCGGCGCGCCCCTGGATATCGCTTCGGGCCTTCGACGCGGCGGGCATGATGCTCGATGCGGCGATCGCCCCCGGCGCGGACCTGGAGCCGTCGATCCTGAAGCTGCTGGCGCGGCCGGACACGGCCTATCTGCACGCCCATAACGCGGGCCGCGGCTGCTACGCCGCGCGCATCGACCGCAGCTAGACCTCCGAACGGCGGCCAGGGCCTTGCCCGGGCGGCGGCGACAGGCTCAGCTACGGCCCTGTTCGGGGAGAGTCCAAGTGAAGTTCAAAGCTGTCCTGATGTGTTCGCTCGGCCTGGCGCTGAGCGTGGGCGCGGCGCACGCCCAGACGCCGGCCCAGGCCGCCCACGCCGAGGCCCTGGTGCTGGACACCCACTTCGATACGCCGGCCAACTTCCACCTGCCCGGCTGGGACATGATGGACCGGCACGACTACGAGGCCGACGGCAGCCAGGTGGACCATCCGCGCATGGTGGAGGGCGGCGTCGATGGCGGCTTCTTCGTGATCTTCACCCCGCAGGGCGAGCGCTCGCCGCAGGCCGACGCCAAGGCCCGCGACGCGGCCATTGTCCGAGCCGTGGAGATCCACGAGATGGTGGCCAAGCACGGCGAGGCGTTCGCCCTGGCGACCCGGGCCGCCGACGCGGCGGCGATCAACGCCGCGGGCAAGCGCTTCGTCTTCATGAGCGTGGAGAACAGCTATCCGCTCGGCCAGGACCTGTCGCTGATGCAGACGTTCTACGCCCTCGGGGTGCGGATGATCGGGCCGGTCCACTTCCTGAACAACGATCTGGCCGACAGCTCCACGGACCCCAAGGGCCCGGAGTGGAACGGGCTTTCGCCGCTGGGCCGCCGGTTCGTCGCCGAGGCCAACCGGCTGGGGATGGTGATCGACGCCTCCCACGCCTCCGACGCGGCCACCGAGCAGATGATCGAGCTGTCGGCCACGCCTATCATCCTGTCGCATTCGGGGCTGGACGCGGTGTTCGAGCATCCGCGCAACATCCCGGACGACCTGCTGCGCAAGCTGGCCGCCAAGGGCGGCGTCATCCAGATCAACGCCTTTTCGAACTACATGGTGCCGACGCCCAAGATCCCGGAGCGGGAGGCCGCCCTGGCCGATCTGGCGAAGTCGATCGGCGCGGGAGGCCGCGACATGACGCCGGCGCAGCGCAAGGCCTACCTGGAGGGGCGCAACGCGATCGACGCCAAGTGGCCCGTGCCCCGGGCGAACCTGGACGACTTCATGAAGCACATGCTGCACGCGATCGAGGTGGCGGGGATCGACCACGTCGGGGTGTCGGGCGACTTCGACGGCGGCGGCGGCATCGAGGGCCTGGAGGACGTGGCCGACTACCCCAAGATCACCGAGCGGCTGATCGCCGCCGGCTATTCCAAGGCGGACGTGGCCAAGATCTGGGGCGGCAACGCGCTTCGCGTCCTGAAGGCGGCGGAGGACGGCGCGGCCAGGTAGCCGGCGCGGGCGCGCGATCGCCTAGAGCCAGTTGCTACGCTTGAAGCGCACGTACAGCACCGCGCAGACGGCGGCGATGGCGGCCAGCACCAGAGGGTAGCCGAAGCGCCAGTGCAGCTCGGGCATGTGCTGAAAGTTCATGCCGTAGATCCCGGCGACGGCCGTGGGCACCGCCAGGATCGCCGCCCAGGCCGCGAGCTTGCGGGTGATCGCGCTCTGGCGCTGCTGTTCGAACAGGTTGGAGACGTCGAACACCGAGGTGATCACGTCGCGCAGGGCGTCGGTCATGCCCTCGACACGGCGCACATGGTCGTAGACGTCGCGGAAATAGGGCCGCACGTCGGCGTCCAGGCAGGGCGTATCCAAATGCTCCAGGCGGCTGCAGACCTCGCCCATGGGAGCCAGCACCCGCTTGAAGCGCATCAGGTCGCGCTTGAGGTGGAACAGGCGATTGACCTCGCCGCGGCTCATGAAGGTGTCCAGGGCCCGGCGCTCCATGGCCAGCACCTCCTCCTCCATGGACTCCACGATCGGCAGGTAGCCGTCGACCACGAAATCGAGGATGGCGTGCAGGACGTAGTCGACGCCCTTCTTCAGGAGGCCTGGCGAGGCTTCGAGCTGGGAGCGCAGCTGGGTATGGGCGCGCGCCGATCCGTGCCGCACGGTGATGATGTGGTTCTCGCCGACGAAGATGTCGGTCTCGCCGTACTCGATCCGCACCTCTCCCAGATGGGCGGTCTTGGCCACGACGAAGAGCTGGTCGCCATAGATCTCCAGCTTGGGCGACTGGTGCGCCTTGAGCGCGTCCTCCACGGCCAGCGGGTGCAGGCCGAAGCGGGCCTGCAGCTTGGCGAGTTCGTCGGGGTCGGGCTCGACGATGCCGATCCAGACGAACTCGTCCGGCTCGAGCTTGAGGCCGTCCGGGCCGTCGAGCGAAACCGCGCGGGCGCGCGCGCCGTTCTTGTAGGCGTAGGCGGCCATCACGCTCATGCGCTTCGCTCCTGTGGACGTCCACGCATCGGCGGCTTCGGCTGAAGCGTCAAGGGAGGATGGCGGCATGGTGGCGGGAGCCGGAACGGAGAGATTTGTTCGCCTATTGTTCCCGTGCTATCGGAGAGTCGCGGAACTACATTAGGCGGTGTCCGCCGTGCGGCGGCGGACGGGGAGTTTCCGGAAAAGATGGCCGAACAGCTGAACTTCATCCGCGTGCGCGGCGCGCGCGAACACAATCTGAAGGACGTGAGCGTCGACATCCCGCGCGGCGAACTGGTCGTGCTGACCGGACTGTCGGGGTCGGGCAAGAGCTCGCTGGCCTTCGACACCATCTACGCCGAGGGCCAGCGGCGGTACGTGGAGAGCCTGTCGGCCTATGCGCGCCAGTTCCTGGAGCTGATGAGCAAGCCGGACGTGGACCTGATCGAGGGCCTGTCGCCGGCCATCTCGATCGAGCAGAAGACCACCAGCCGCAACCCGAGATCGACGGTCGGCACGGTCACCGAGATCCACGACTACATGCGCCTGCTCTGGGCGCGGGTCGGCGTGCCCTATTCGCCGGCCACCGGCCTGCCGATCGAGAGCCAGACCGTCAGCCAGATGGTGGACAAGCTGACCGCCCTGGAAGACGGGACGCGGCTCTACCTGCTGGCCCCCGTCGTGCGCGGCCGCAAGGGCGAGTACCGCAAGGAGATCGCCGAGTGGCAGAAGGCCGGCTTCCAGCGGCTGAAGATCGACGGCGAGTTCTATCCCATCGAGGACGCCCCGACGCTGGACAAGAAGTTCAAGCACGACATCGACATCGTCGTGGACCGGCTGGTGACGAAGGGCGGGCTGGAGAGCCGCTACGCCGACAGCCTGGAGACCGCGCTGCGCCTGGCCGACGGCATCGCCGTGGCCGAATGGGCCGACGTGGCCGATGGCGAGAGCGAGCCCCGGCGGCTGATCTTCTCGGAGAAGTTCGCCTGCCCGGTCTCCGGCTTCACCATCAGCGAGATCGAACCCCGGCTGTTTTCGTTCAACAATCCCTACGGGGCGTGCCCGGTGTGCGACGGCCTGGGCGCCAAGCTCGCCTTCGACGCCGACCTCGTGGTTCCGGACAAGGACAAGACCCTGCACAAGGGCGCGGTGGCGCCGTGGGCCAAGGGCCCCTCGCCGCTCTACACCCAGACCCTGCAGGCGCTGTCGCGCCACTACGGCTTCTCGATGGACGAGCCGTGGTGGAAGCTGCCGGAGCCGGCCAAGACCGTGGTGCTGTACGGCTCAGGCGCCGAGAAGATCAAGTTCGTCTACGACGACAACGCCCGCAAATACGAGGTCAGCAAGACCTTCGAGGGCGTGCTGCCGAACCTCGAGCGGCGCTGGCGCGAGACCGACTCCGCCTGGGTGCGCGAGGAGCTCGGCCGCTACCAGTCCGAGACCCCCTGCCTCGCCTGCGAGGGCTATCGCCTGAAACCCGAGGCCCTGGCGGTGAAGATCGACGGGCGGCACATCGGCGAGGTCTCGCAGCTCTCCATCAAGAACGCCCGCGACTGGTTCGTCGGCCTGGAGCCCAAGCTCAGCGCCAAGCAGATGGAGATCGCCCGGCGCATCCTGAAGGAGATCAACGACCGCCTGCGCTTCCTGGTGGACGTGGGACTGGACTACCTGAACCTGTCCCGCGGCTCGGGCAGCCTGTCGGGGGGCGAGAGCCAACGCATCCGGCTGGCCAGTCAGATCGGCTCGGGCCTGACCGGCGTGCTCTATGTGCTGGACGAGCCGTCCATCGGCCTGCACCAGCGCGACAACACCCGCCTGCTCAACAGCCTGCGCGGCCTGCGCGACCTCGGCAATTCGGTGCTGGTGGTCGAGCATGACGAGGAGGCGATCCTCACCGCCGACTACGTCATCGACATGGGCCCGGCGGCGGGGGTTCACGGCGGCGAGGTGGTGGCCGAGGGCAAGCCGGCCGACATCATGGCCAATCCCCGGAGCGTCACCGGCCAATACCTCTCCGGCGCGCGCGAGATCGCCGTGCCCCTGGACCGTCGGCCGATCTCCAAGAAGAAGGTGCTGCGGGTCGTCGGCGCCGCCGGCAACAACCTGAAGAGCGTGACCGCCGACATTCCGGTCGGGACCTTCACCTGCATCACCGGCGTCTCCGGCGGCGGCAAGTCGACCTTCACCATCGAGACCCTCTACAAGGCCGCCGCCCGCAGGCTGCACAACGCTTCGGACGCGCCCGCCCCGCACGAGCGGATCGAGGGCCTGGAGCACTTCGACAAGGTCATCGACATCGACCAGTCGCCGATCGGGCGCACGCCGCGCTCCAACCCGGCCACCTACACCGGCGCGTTCCAGCCGATCCGCGACTGGTTCGCCGGCCTGCCGGAAGCCAAGGCCCGGGGCTACGGGCCGGGCCGGTTCTCGTTCAACGTGAAGGGCGGGCGCTGCGAGGCGTGCCAGGGCGACGGCGTCATCAAGATCGAGATGCACTTCCTGCCTGACGTCTACGTCACGTGCGACGTGTGCAAGGGCAAGCGCTACAACCGCGAGACCCTTGAGATCCTGTTCAAGGGCAAGTCGATCGCCGACGTGCTGGACATGACCGTCGAGGAGGCCGCCGACTTCTTCAAGGCCGTCCCGCCAGTGCGCGAGAAGATGGAGACGCTCAAGCGCGTGGGCCTGAGCTACATCAAGGTCGGCCAGCAGGCGACGACGCTCTCCGGCGGCGAGGCCCAGCGGGTGAAGCTGTCCAAGGAGCTGTCGCGCCGCGCCACCGGCCGCACCCTATACATCCTCGACGAGCCGACCACGGGCCTGCACTTCGAGGACGTCAAGAAGCTGCTGGAGGTGCTGCACGAGCTGGTCGACCAGGGCAACACCGTGGTGGTGATCGAGCACAACCTCGACGTGGTGAAGACCGCCGACTGGCTGGTCGACTTCGGCCCCGAGGGCGGCGACGGCGGCGGCGAAATCGTCGCCGTGGGCAGCCCGGAGCAGGTGGCCGCCAACACCAGGAGCTGGACCGGCCGCTACCTGAAGGACCTCCTCGACCGCCACGAGGCCCGCCGGGGCGAGCGGCGAACGCTGCTCACGGCGTAGAGGCGGCCGGCCAGAGGCGCTGGCGCAGGCGTGCCGGCACCTGCGGCGTCCATCGGACCGTTCGGGTGCTCAACGCGAGGCGTCTATCGACTCCCGGCGGACACTCGCAGCGGCTGGGACGCGCGCCGCCAGGGCGGCGGTCAGAAGGATGCGTTGTCCTGCCTCAAGGAACGATATCGCCCGACGTACTGGCGTCATGCGCGAGCCGATCTCGATTTCGCCGGCGCGCCTGATGGCTCCGCGGCGAAAGACGCCGGCTTCCGACCCTCAGGCGACCTTGGGAAAGGCCGCTTTGCAGCATTCCTCCATTCCCTCCAACGCCCCATCGACAGCGAGGGCGCACCCGCTGGATTGCATGCAGGGAGAGAAATGACCGACATCAATACGGTTCTGAACGATGAGACTTGGGTTGAGCGGTCTCTCCCGCTGGCGGCGCGGGCTATTGGCTCCGCTTGGAATTCGTAAGCGACGCGCTTTCCCGAAGACACCAGATCTGGAGGGCTTTGGGGTAATAGCCGTTTGGACGCGCCGCTGACGGGCTTCGGATCGGCAGCGGGATATTCCGGTACGCAATGGAAACGCCGCATGACAGACGAAGTTGTAACGCTCGCGAATGCTCATCCGGACGACCTCACGTCCTTCAAGACGGAGCTACAGGACGCCTTTGCATTGGCGGTGGTCGATGAATTTGGAGGCCTGCCGGACGGGCCGATTCCGTCAGACCAGACCTTGGATGAAGCCATCAACGCGCCTGGCGCTTTGGCGCTCCGGATCCTGTGCGATGGCCGCAAGGTCGGCGGTGCGATCGTCACGATCAACGCCGAGACTCACCACAACTCGCTCGATCTGTTTTTCATCAGGGTCGGAGAGCATGGGCGTGGTCTCGGGCTCAAGGCCTGGTTCGCCATCGAGCAGCGATTTCCCGAGACGATAACTTGGCAGACGCACACACCCTACTTCGAGAGACGCAACATCCATTTCTACGTCAACAAGTGCGGCTTCAAGATCATCGAGTTCTTCAACGAACACCACCCTGACCCCAACCAACCGGGAGAGCAGGACGATCTACCGGGCGATGGGGATGCGTTTCAGTTCGAGAAGGTTATGAGGCCATGTCAGCAGGGGCTTTGACACAGCTGAAATGACGGCTTCCCCCCAATAGCCGAACTTCGGAACGTCGGCGGACGGCCGAAGCCGCGCCCCGCCCCTCAGCGGATCGTTTCCTTCTCCCTGGGCGCCGAAGCCTTGCGCGTCCTGGCCTGGGCCTTGGGCTTGGGCAGCCGGCGAAAGCGGCTCTGGCACCAGGCGAAGTCGACGCCCACGTCGAGCAGGGCGTCGGACCGCCCGCACGGGCAGGCGAACTCCATGACCCCCATCACGCGGTAGGTCTCGCCGGCCTGCAGGGGCACCGGCCTTCCCGTAACGTGGTTTGGGGCGGCGTTGACGCAAAGCACCAGATCGCCAGGGCCGACGGCGTCGCTCATTGCTTCCATCCACTAGCCTTGGGCGCAGACTAAACCCTGCCGCGCGGCGGACAAAGGCCGCTCTGCGCGCCCGCCGCTGTCAGGAAAGCTGGCTTGCTCTCAAACGCGCGTTCGAAATAGCGTCGCCCCATAGCTTTGTTCATTGGGGAGACGACGATGATTCTCTATGGCGCGCCCATGCCGGCGCCGAACCCTCGCCGCGTGCGCATGTTCCTGGCCGAGAAGGGCGTCGACCTGCCTGAGACGCGCGTCGACATGATGAAGCGCGAGCACAAGTCGCCGGAGTTCCGGGCCAAGAACTCGCTGGGCCAGATCCCCGCCCTGGAGCTCGACGACGGGACCGTCATCTCCGAGACCGTCGCCATCTGCCGCTTCTTCGAGGAGACCAACCCCGAGCCGCCGCTGTTCGGGACCACGGCCGTCGAAAAAGCCCTGGTGGACATGTGGGTGCGCCGTATCGAGTTCGTGCTGATGACGCCGGTCGGCAATTTCTGGCGCCACGCCCACCCGCGCACGGCGGCCCTGCTGACCCAGTACAAGGACTTCGGCGAATCCAACCGCGAGGCCTACGCGGGCGCCCAGCGGTGGCTGAACCGCGAGCTGGAGGACCGCGAATTCATCGCCGGCGACGCCTTCACCATGGCCGACATCTGCGCCCTGTCGACGGTGGACTTCGCCACCTGGATCGGCCTGGAGCTCGGCGAGGAGTTCGGCGCGCTCAAGGACTGGCACGACCGCGTCTCGGCGCGGCCGAGCGCCGCCGCCTAGCCGGCGCGGGGCCTGATCGCCAGGTAGGCCATCGCCGCCGGCGCCGTGACGACGGCGTAGTAGAGCGCCGTCAGCACCGCGGCGAACGCCAGGTAGGCCACCGTCAGGATCGTGAAATAGCTGCCGAGGGAGGTGGGGTCGGGGCTGAAGGCCGCCCCGGCCTCGGCCAGATCCCCGCCGCGCATCACGACGGCCACGCCGCTGATCGCGGCGAAGATCACCATGCCCAACAGCGCCACGACGACGATCGCCGCCAGCGCCAGGGTGTAGGCGCCCAGCAGCCGCCAGAAGTAGCCCCGGGTCAGGCCCCAGGAGTCGAAGACGCTGATGCGGTGCTCGGCGAAACTGATCGCCGGCGCGAGCGACAGGCGCACGGCGATGAACAGCAGCAAGCCGAGCGAGAACAGGCCCACGAACAGCCGCAGGAGCTGGCCGAAGGCGCCGCCGAGACCTGCGCCAATCGGTCCGGCGATGGCTGCGATCAACACCACGACGAAGATGATCGCGCCCCAGATGAAGAAGTAGATGACCTTCAGGGCCGCCAGCCGCAGTTCGTCGGCGCCAAGCCGCAGGTAGCCCCACTTGGACTCGCCCGGCTCCAGGATCGCCCGGTAGACCGCCGCCGACATGACCGCCATCATCAGCAGCCCCGCCAGCAGCAGGACGCCGTAGAGAGGCGCCAGATTGCGGATCTCCTCCATCATCAGGGCCGGGTCGGGCGAGGGATCCGCGCCCGCGGCCTCCAGGGCCATCAGGTGCTGACCGCCGAGGCCGATCATGACCGCCGCCGTTCCCATGCTGACAGCGAACTGCAACAACGCCCACAGGAGCAGGACGCGCGGCTGCTCGCGCGTGAGCCGGAAACCCTCCAGAGCCGCGTCGCTTGGCGAAAACGTGGTCATAGCATCCCCCAGGCCCTCACCGTTCCCGCATCAACGAGTCGGCGGCCCATTGGCTGCAACGTAGGGCCTTCGCGGCGCCCGACAAGGCCCCGCTCGCGGAGGACCGCGTTCGTTGCTAGTTAGGGCGAATGTCCACCTCCACCATCCACATCATCGGCGGCGGCCTCGCCGGCTCCGAGGCAGCCTGGCAGGCCGCCGAAGCCGGGGCGAGCGTCGTCCTGCACGAGATGCGCCCGGTGCGCGGCACCGATGCGCACCAGACCGACCGCCTGGCCGAACTGGTCTGCTCCAACTCCTTCCGCGCCGACGACTGGGCCGGAAACGCCGTCGGGCTGCTGCATGCCGAAATGCGCCGATGCGGCTCGATCATCATGGCCGCGGGCGACGCCCACCAGGTGCCGGCCGGCGGCGCGCTGGCCGTGGACCGCGAGGGCTTTTCCCAGGCGGTCACCGAGCGGCTCGAGGCGCATCCCAACGTTCGCATCGAGCGCGGCGAGATCGCCGGACTGCCGCCGGCGGAATGGGACAACGTCATCGTCGCCACCGGCCCGCTGACCTCGCCCGCCCTCTCCCAAGCCGTCCTGGAACTCACCGGGGAAGGCCAGCTTTCGTTCTTCGACGCCATCGCCCCGATCGTCACCCTGGAGTCGATCGACATGGACGTGGCCTGGCGCCAGTCGCGGTACGACAAGGCCGGGCCCGGCGGCGACGCAGCCGCCTACATCAACTGCCCGATGGACAAGGCGCAGTACGAGGCCTTCATCGACGCCCTGCTGAGCGGCCCGAAGTCGGAGTTCAAGGAGTGGGAGCACGTCCCCTACTTCGACGGCTGCCTGCCGATCGAGGTGATGGCCGAACGCGGGCGCGAAACCTTGCGGCACGGCCCCATGAAACCGGTCGGCCTGACCAACGCCCACCGGCCCGAGGAAAAGCCCTACGCCGTCGTGCAACTGCGCCAGGACAACGCGCTCGGCACGCTTTGGAACATGGTCGGCTTCCAGACGAAGCTGAAGCACGGCGCGCAGACCGAGATCTTCCGGACCATCCCGGGCCTGGAGAAAGCGGTCTTCGCGCGACTGGGCGGCCTGCACCGCAACACCTTCATCAACAGCCCGCGCCTCCTGAACCGCAGCCTGCAGCTCAAGGCCGAGCCGCGGCTGCGTTTCGCCGGTCAGGTCACCGGCGTGGAAGGCTATGTGGAGAGCGCGGCCGTCGGGCTCCTGGCCGGGCGCTTCGCCGCCGCCCAGGCGCAGGGCCGCAGCCTCGCCCCGCCTCCGCCCACGACGGCCCTCGGGGCCCTGATCGGCCATATCACCGGCGGGCATCTGGACGCCGGCGCCGGCTCGTTCCAGCCGATGAACATAAACTACGGCCTGCTTCCCCCGCTGGAGCCCCCGCGCCGGGACGCCGAGGGCAAGCGGCTTGCGCCCAAGGAACGCGGCCGGGCCAAGAAGCGGCTGATGGGCGAGCGAGCGCTGGCCGAGCTGGACGCCTGGCTCGCCGGGGCGCTGAACCTGGCCGCCGCCGAATAGGTCAGAGCCGGCCCCTCGCCACCGCCCAGACCAGGCGCAGGCGGACCGCCCAATCCGCAGGGCGGCCGCCGGCGGCCAGTCGATCCACCAGGGCCGCATGGGCGATCGCAGGGAACGCCGCCACTGGCATCGAGCGCGCCCCCCGCCGCGCCTGGGGCCACAGGCCGGCCAGGGCCTCGGCGAAGGCGTGCGCATCAGCGCCGCCGGCTCCGGCGCGCCTGGCCAGCGCCCAGGCCGCCCCCGCATCGCCCGCCGCCGCCGTATCGCCGTTCGGGTCCAGGAGCCCGGCCGCGAGGCGCGCGGCGGCGCCCGCGGAGTCGCGCGCCCATGACAGCGCCTCCTCGGCGTTCATCGCGGCGGGATCGAGTTCGCGGTAGCGCGCGTCGATCATCGTCTCCAGCCGCGCTCGCGCCAGGTCATGCGCGCGCACCGCGGCGGCCAGAGCCTGGGCGGTGGGATGCATGCGAACGGCGCGGCCTTCGAAGATCTCGTCCAGCACCTCGCGCCACCAGGTCAGGCGGATTTCACCGAGGAGCGAGTTGGACGCCACCCGAGGCGCCCTGGCGAGCTCGTAGTCGTAGGCGTAGATCGCGATCACATGCGCCCGAGCGGCCGGCTCGGCGACAAAGCGGCTCGAAAGCCAGCGGTCCGGATCGGTCCGGCGGACCTGAGCGTCGAGATCTTCTGGGGAATCGGCCATGGGCCCTGCACTAACGAAAAGGGCCCGCCTCGCGGCGGGCCCCTCAGTCATAAGGCGCCTCGACGATCAGCCGAAGAGCGTCTGGTTCATGGTCATCGTCACCAGCATCGGCAGCGACAGCAGCGTGTTGGTGCGCGAGAACAGCATGGCCGTGCGCCCGGCCTTGGCCTTGGCGTCGGCGTCCGCCTCGACGATGCCGAGGGCGATCTTCTGCGCCGGCCAGATGAAGGCCCACACGTTGATGAACATGATCGTGGCCAGCCACATGCCGAGCCCGATGAAGGTGTGCTGCGGCACCGAGAAGCCGTCCATCGCGCCCAGGGTGAACGCCTGGACAAGGTAGCCGCGGTTCCACGCCAGGATCACGCCCATGATCCAGGTGAAGAGCGCCGCCCAGCGGAACCAGAACAGCGCCTCGGGGGCGATGTACTTGGAGACCGCCGGCTTCAGCTCGGCGGGAATGTCCGGCATCTTCCGGATCTGGACGAAGTTGAAATAGTACAGCAGCCCGATCCACAGGATGCCGAAGAAGACGTGCAACCAGCGGAACAGCGCCTGCCAGAAGAGCGCGTCCGCGGCGCCGTTGTGGATCCCGTAACCCGCGATGACGATGACCGACAGCACCAGGCTGACGATGATCGTGTTGCGAAGGTTCGAGAGAAGTCCTGCCATGGGAAAGCCCTCACATTTCCTGCCCTGGGAGTCAGGTATAGGGCCTTTCGGCTCAAGGTAAAGCCGAGCTCAACCGTGTGAGGGGGCTTCAGACGGCGATGAGGGCGCAGGCCAGCCGTCGCCCCTCGGCCGTCAGGACGTTGTACATCCGCGCCGCCGCCGGCGTATCCATGAACTCCAGGCCGATCCCGGCCCTCTGCAGCGCCTCCCGCGTCGCCCGCGGCGGCAGGGCGTTGGCCGCGCCCACGCCCATCAGCACGAACTCGACCTCGCGGGGCCCGGCGGCGATCACGTCGGCCAGGCTGTCGGGCGTCGCCTCGGCCAGGGTCGACACGGTCCAGGCCCTGGCCTCGTCCCGCAGGATCAGGACCGAGCCGGACCACCAGGCGCCGGACAGGCGAAAGCCGCCCTCGCCGTAGGCGTCCACGCTGGGGGCGTCGCGCGCCATGCCTCAGGGCCGCGCGCCGACCGGCTTGATGGGTTCGGCTTCCTCGCCGCGCTTGACGCCCCAAAGCAGGATCACCGGAGCGGCCACGTAGATCGACGAATAGGTGCCGAGCGCAATGCCGAACATCATGATGATCGAAAACCCGAACAGCGTCGGACCGCCGAACAGCGCAAGGCCGCCCAGGGCCAGGATCGCGGTCAGGCCAGTGATCACGGTGCGCGAGAGCGTCTCGTTGATCGACAGGTCGATCACCTCCCGCAGCGGCATCCGCTTGTACTTGCGCAGGTTCTCCCGCAGGCGGTCGAAGACGACGACGGTGTCGTTCATCGAATAGCCGATGATCGTCAGGATCGCCGCGACCGTCGTCAGCGAGAACTCCAGCTTGGCGAGGGCGATCATGCCGAAGGTCAGGATGACGTCGTGGAACAGCGCCATCACCGCCCCGAGGCCGAACTGCAGCTCGAAGCGAAACCAGATGTAGAGCAGCATCAGCGCGATCGCGAGACCGAGCGCCAGCACCCCGTTCCGCAGCAGTTCGCCGGACACCTTCGGCCCCACCACGTCGGTGCGGGCGAAGCGCACCTCACCCAGGGCCTGGCTGAGATTGGACTTGACCCGCTCGACGGTGTCGGCGGAGTTGGCGCCGTCCGGCGTCTGGAAGCGCACCATCGCCGAGTTGGGCGCGCCGAAGGCCTGGACCTGCACGTCGCCCATGTCCATGGCTTCGAGGGTCGCCCGCGCCTTCGCCAGATCCACCGGACCGGGGGTGGACAGCTCGAGCACCGTGCCGCCCTTGAAGTCGATGCCGCAATTCAGGCCGCCGCACGGGGGCTTGAACGGGATTAGCGTGAGCGCCAGCGAGGCGATCACGCCGATCACCGAAATCACGGCGGCGAGCCGGGCGAACGCGACGAAGCGAAAGTTCGTCTGGACGGGGAGGATCTTGATGAGTGGCCACATGGCGCTGTTCCCCTAGACGATCGGCAGGGTCTTGGGCCGCGCGGCGCGATACCACCACGCCAGCAGAACCTGGGTGACGAGGACGGCGGCGAACACCGAGGTGACCACCCCGATCGACAGTGTCCAGGCGAAGCCCCGCACCGGCCCGGAGCCGAACTGGAACATGATCAGGGCCGCCAGGATGGTGGTGACGTTGGCGTCGATGATCGTGCTCATGGCGCGGGAGAAGCCAGCCTCCATCGAGGCGATGACGCTGCGGCCCGCCCGGATTTCGTCGCGCATGCGCTCATAGATAAGCACATTGGCGTCGACGGCCACCGCGAGGGTCAGGATCAGCCCCGCGATCCCCGGCAAGGTGAGCGTCGCCTGGGTGACCGACATCACCGCCACGATGAGGAGCCCGTTGACGAGCAGCGCAATCACCGAAATGCCGCCAAACAGACCGCCGTAGGCCAGCAGCATGAAGACCAGGATCGCGGCGAAGCCGACGCCCGTGGACACCTGCCCGGCCTTGACCGCGTCCGCGCCCAGTTCGGCGCCGACGGTCTTCTGCTCCTCGACGGTGAGCGGCGCCGGAAGCGCCCCGGCCCTGAGCAGCACCGCCAGGTCGTTGGCCGATTCCGGGGTGAAGTTGCCGGTGATCTGGCCGGAGCCGCCGGTGATGGCGGTCTGGATCACCGGCGCGGAGATCACCTTGCCGTCCAGGACGATGGCGAACCGCTTGCCGATGTTCTGCGCCGTCGCGTCGCCGAACCGCCGCGCGCCCTGGCTGTTGAAGCGGAAGGTGACCACCGCCTGGCCGGTCTGCTGGTCGAAGCTCTGCTGGGCGTCGGTCAGCATCTCGCCGGTCACCAGCGAGCGGCGGCGCACGAGCAGCGCCGGCGAGGCGCCGTCCTCGCTCGGCAGGAGCTCCGATCCCGGCGGCACGCGGCCGGCGAGCGCCTCCTGCAGCGGGACGCTCTCGTCAACCATCTGGAAGGTGAGCTTGGCCGTCTGGCCGATGACGTTCTTCAGGCGCTCCGGATCGCTCTCGCCCGGGGCCTGGACGACCACGCGGTTGACGCCCTGACGCAGGATCGTCGGTTCGCGGGTGCCGAGTTCGTCGATGCGCCGGCGGATGATCTCGATGGATTGCTCCACCGCCCGCGAGGCTTCGGCGTTGATCGCCTCCTGTACGAAGGCCAGGCGAATCCGCTGGTCGTCACCGGTCGAGATGGTGATGTCGCGCCCGCCCGGCGCGCCCGCCAGCGGCGCCCCGACCGAGTTGCGCAGCGCACGCGCCGCGACGCTCACCTGGGCCGGATCGGTGATGCGTACACCCACCTCCCCGTTCGCCTGCCGCAGCTCGGTGAAGGCGATGTCCTGTTCGCGCAGCAGCGTGCGCACGTCCTCCACCAGATTGGTGAGACGCTCGGCGCGCAGGGCTTGGGTGTCGACCTCGAGCAGCAGGTAGGAGCCGCCCTGCAGGTCCAGGCCCAGGTTCAGCCGCTGTTTGGGAACGAAGCCTGGAAGGCTGTCGAGGGTCTTCTGCGGCAGAACGTTCGGCAGCGTGAAGACCACGCCGAAGATCACCGACAGGACGACGGCGATGACCTTCCAGCGGGAGAGGTTGAGCATGACGCCGCTTCGGTCCCGATCAGACCTTGGCGTCGTTGGCGGCGGCGGGCTCGGTGCGCCCGCGGACCTCGGCGATCATGCCCTTCACCACCTTCACGGTGACGTTGGTGGCGATCTCCAGGCCGACTTCCTTGTCCTCGACCCGCACCACCTTGCCGATCACGCCGGAGTTCAGCACCACCGTGTCGCCGCGCTTCAGGCTGCCCAGCATCTGCTGGTGCTGCTTCATCCGCTTCTGCTGCGGGCGGATCATCAGGAAATAGAACAGCACGACGAGCGCGATCAGCGGCAGGAACTGAATCAGCATGTCCTGCGGGCCCGCGCTGGCGGCGCCGGCGGCGGTTTGAGCGAAGGCGGGGGTGGCGAACATGGCCTCTCCGGGAAGCGTCGGCGCAGCAGCCTTCGCCGCGCCCGATTTGCAGGTCGGCGGAAACTATGCGCTGGCCCCACCTTTTGCAATGCGAGCCCCCAACGGCTAAGCACCGCGCCATGGACACGGACACGAAAGCCGCATTGCTCCGCATCGCAGACGCCCTCGACCGGCTGGCCCCGCCCGCACCCCAGGCGCCCGATTTCGGCGTAGCCCGCCTCTTTCGCCATGATCCGGACAGCGGCGCCTTCCATCCTGCGCCCGACTACCCTCTTCCGCTCGACACGCTCCTGGGGGTCGAGCGGCAGAAGACGCGTTTCCTGGAAAATCTCGACCGCTTCGCGCGCGGCCTGCCCTACAACCACGCCCTTCTTTGGGGAGTGCGGGGCGCGGGCAAGAGTTCGATCGCCAAGGCCGCGTTCATGTCGGCCTCCGAGGCCCATCGCGATCTCAAGCTTGTCGAGGTGGACCGCGATCAGGTCACCGCCTTGCCCCAGCTGTTCGACGTTCTGCGGGCGCGCCCCGAGCGGTTCGTCGTCCTGTGCGACGATCTTTCCTTCGAGGAAGGCGCCGCCGCGGCCAAGGCGCTGAAGTCTGCGCTTGAGGGCGGCGTCTCCGGCCCTCCGGCCAATGTCCTGTTCGTCGCCACCTCGAACCGGCGCCACCTGATGCCCCGCGGTCACGCGGAGGACCGTGGCTTGATCGCCAGCGCTGAGGACGCCGAAGAAGAGGTCAGCGTCTCCGACCGCTTCGGCCTGTGGATCGGCTTTCCGGCCATGGACCAGGCGACCTACCTCGCCGCGGTGGCGGGCTACGCCGAGCGCTACGGCCTCGCTGCAGGCGACCTCGACCGCCGCGCCCTGCAGTGGGCGCAGCTTCGCGGCGGTCGCTCGGGCCGGGTCGCCTGGCAGTTCATCCGGGACCTGGCCGGCGAACTGGGCAAGCCCCTGCCGCTCTAGCAGGGGCTCGCAAGGGTCTACTTCGGCAGGACCAGCAATGGATCGATCGGCCGCGCCCGGTCGGCCGGCGTCGGCGCATAGCGCACCTCGAAGTGCAGTTGCGGCTCCGAAACCCCGCCGGTGGCGCCGGCCTGGCCGATCTGCTGCCCCTGCGCGATCTCCTGCTGCATCTTCACGTCCACGCGGGCGAGGTGGCCATAGGCGGTGACCCAGCCGTCCGCGTGCTTGACGAGGACCAGATTGCCGAAGCCCGGCACCTGGTCGCCTGCGTAGACCACCGTGCCGGCGGCGGCCGCGCGCACCACGGTTCCGGCCCCGGTCCGGATGTTGACTCCGTCGTTGCGCTGCCCGGTGCCCTTGGGACCGAAGGTGGACAGGATATCGCCCCTCAGCGGCCAGACGAACCGGCCGCGGCCGAGCTGCGAAATCTGCTGGTCGGCCGGCGACGGGGTGGACGGCACGATGACCGGCGCCGCCGGGCGGGCGGTCTGCGGGGGTGCGGCGGGCGACGTTGCTGGCTTCGGTGCGCTGGGCGCCGGATTGCTCGGCGCCGGAACGCTCGAGGAGGACGTGGTCGGCGGCGGGGCGCTGGGCGCGGGCGGCGTCGCCGGACCGGTGCGCACAGGCGGCGCAGGGGTCTGTGGCGGCGTCTGCACCACGGGACGGGGGGCCGGCTGAGGCGGCGGCGCGGGCGGCGCTTCCACCGGGACGCGGACCTGCGTCTGGATCGGCCCGGAGTCGCGGAAGCCCTCAGGCAAGACCAGTCTTGCACCGGCGCGGATCGGCGTCTCCAGGGTGATGCCGTTCGCCTCGGCGATGGCCGAGGCCGGGACGTTGAAGCGCCGGGCGATGGCGTACAGCGTGTCGCCGTCGCCGATCACATAGGCCTTGGCCTTGCCGCGCGGCCCCGACAGCTTCTGCCCCGGCTGCAGGCGGTAGGGCTCCTTCAATCCATTGGCCTTGGCCAGCTCGGACGGCGGAACGCCCAGCTTGCGGCCGATGCCGTAGAGGGTGTCGCCCTTTTCAACAGTGTAGATCCTGGGCGGTCCCTCGGCGTCCACCACCCGGCCGGTGACGCTGGCGCGGGTGATCGTCTGCATGGCGGGAGGGGCGGAAGCGGCCGCAGGGGCCGTGCTCGGCGCCCGCGATCCATAGTTCGGCGGCGGCGAGTAGTTGGGTTCGGGAACCGAGGGCGCGGATGGCGGCGTATCCCGCTGCGGCGCCGGCACCGGCAGCTCCTGCGCGCGCACGCTGGAAGGCGCGGCCTGCGCTTCGGCGGGCGTCGGCGCCTGGGCGGCCTCTTCGAGGCGCGTGGGATAGTTCGGCTTCAGCGGCTGCGCCAACTCCCCGCCCAGCGGATCATAGGTGGTGCAGGCCGAGAGCGCTGCGCCGGCGAGAAGGACAAGAGCCGTTCGGCTGAAGAAAGGCGTCATCGCCGCTCCGTGTTACGTCGGAATCAGTCGAGGCGTGGGGAGGGGATCATGGGTGACGCCCAACGCCCGCGCCAACCCACAAAGGTGCAATCGTGGAGATCGGCGTTAGGGTTCGCGCGCGACCCCCTCCAGGAGAGGGACAAAGCGAACGTCCGTGAGGGTTTCCACCACGAATCCGCCCTGCCCGTCGCCGACATAGCGGCGCAGCGACTGGACGGGCCCCCGGCCGATCGGCGCAACCAGAATTCCGTGCGGCTTCAGTTGCGCGAGCAAGGTCTTGGGCTCTTCCGGCGCCGCTGCTGTGACCATAATGCGGTCGAAAGGCGCCTGCTCGGGCCACCCCTCCCCGCCGTCGCCGAACCGTGTGACCACGTTGGTCAGGCCGAGAGTCTTGAAGCGCAGCTCCGCTTCGCTGAGCAGGGTTCGATAGCGCTCGACCGTATAGACCAGTCGCGCGAGGCGAGAGAGGATAGTTGTCTGGTAGCCGGACCCTGTGCCGATCTCCAGAACGCGCGAGCGCGGCTCGATCTTTAGCGCCTGGCTCATCAGGCCGACGATGAACGGCTGGCTGATCGTCTGTCCGCAGGCGATCGGCAGGGCCGAATCCTCCCAGGCCCGCTCCTTGAACAGGTCTGGCGTGAACAGATCGCGCGGAGTGGCCTCGATCGCCTTCAAGACGGCCGGGTCGCTCACGCCCTGGGAGCGCAGCGAGAGCACCAGCCGGGCGAGCCGCTCCTCGGGAGTGTCCTCTTCTTCGGCCATGTCCTGGGCCATCTCACGCCTTGGGCGGCACGCCGCCCAATATCTGCTTCAACTGAAAGATCGATTCGTGGTGAGTCAGATCGATGTGCAACGGGGTCACGGAGATTCGCCCCTCATAGGCGGCGCGCAGGTCAGTCCCCTCCGCGGGCTTTGAGCGCTCCTGCCGAAATCCCATCCAATAGTAGTCGCGCCCCCGCAGGTCCGTCCGCTTTTCGGCATGGCGCACCTGCACGTCCCGGAAACCTTGCCGGGTCACCTCGACCTGGCTGATCTGCTCTGGATCGAGCGCCGGAAAGTTCACGTTGATCACGACGTCGGCGGGCCAGCCCACCTCCACCAGCCGCTTGACGATGCCTGCGCCGAACGCCTCCGCCGGCGCGAAGAACGGGTCCGCCGGCTCGACGCCGCCGGCCTGGGACAGGGCGATCGAGGGCACGCCCATCGCCATGCCCTCGATGGCGCCGGCGACGGTGCCGGACATGGTGACGTCCTCGGCCAGGTTGGCCCCGCGGTTGACGCCGGAGAGCACGAGGTCGGGCCCTCGCCCCTCGATGAGTTCGCGGATCGCCAGCATCACGCAATCGGTAGGGGTGCCGGTCACGGCGAAGCGCCTGTCCTCCACCTTTCGCACGCGCACCGGCTCGGCCAGCGTCAGGGCGCGCGACGCGCCCGACTGCTCGTACTCGGGCGCGACGATCCAGACGTCGTCGGAGAGTTCGCGCGCGATCTTTTCCAGCGCCGCCAGGCCTTCGGCGTGGATGCCGTCGTCGTTGGTCAGGAGAACTCTCAAGCGTTCGCCTCGATATGCGTCATGCCCGGCAGATAGGGATGAAGCGCCTGAGGAATGGCGATGCGGCCGTTCTCGTCCTGATAGTTCTCCATCACCGCCACCAGGGTGCGGCCCACGGCCAGGCCAGATCCGTTGAGCGAGTGCACGAAGCGGGTGCCCTTCTCGCCGGCGGCCTTGGTCCGCGCGTCCATCCGTCGGGCCTGGAAGTCCCCGCAGTTGGAGCAGGAACTGATCTCCCGATAGGTCCCCTGGGAGGGCAGCCACACCTCCAGGTCATAGGTCTTGCGCGCGCCGAAGCCCATGTCGCCGGTGCAGAGCAGCATCGTGCGGAACGGCAGTTCCAGGGCTTTCAGCACAGCCTCGGCGCAGGAGACCATCCGCTCATGCTCCTCTTCTGACTTGTCCGGGGCCGTGATGGAGACCAGTTCGACCTTGTAGAATTGGTGCTGGCGGATCATCCCGCGGGTGTCCCGCCCCGAGGCGCCGGCTTCAGATCGGAAACAGGGCGTCAGAGCCGTCATGCGCAGGGGGAGTTCTTCTTCCGGCGTGATCTGGCCCATGACCATGCTGGTCAGCGGCACCTCGGCCGTGGGGATCAGCCAACGCCCGTCCGTCGTCTGGAACAGATCGTCCGCGAACTTTGGCAGCTTGTCGGTGCCATACGCGGCCGCATCATTCACCAGCAGGGGCGGCGAGACTTCGGTATAGCCGTGCTCGCGCGTCTGCAGGTCGAGCATGAACTGGCCGAGCGCCCGCTCCAGGCGTGCGATCTGACCCTTCAGGACGACGAAACGCGCCCCGCTCATCCGGGCGGCCGCCTCGAAGTCGACGAGCCCCAGCCCCTCGCCGAGGTCCACGTGGTCCTTCGGCGACGTGATGGCGAAGGGCTCGCCCCAGCGACGCACCTCGACATTGCCGTGTTCGTCCTCGCCGAGCGGCACGTCGGCGGCCGGAAGGTTGGGCAAAGTCGCCAGGATGTTGCGCAGCGCCTCGGAGGTCTCGCGCTCGATGTCGCCCTGCTCGGCGAGGGTCGCCTTCAGCGCCTCGACTTCCGCCATCAGCCGCTGCGCCTCGGCCTCGTCCTTTCGGGCCTTGGCCTGGCCGATCAGCTTGGACGCCTCGTTGCGGCGGCTCTGGGCGTTCTGCAGCGCGGTCTGGGCGGCGCGCAGCCTTGCGTCCAGCTCCAGGATCGCCGGCGTCTGCGGCGCCAGGCCCTTCGACGCCCACGCGCGATCGTAGGCGTCGGGATTGTCGCGAATGGCCTTGATGTCGTGCATGGAACGTGCCGCAGGGATGGGGATCAGGCGGCTCTGTCTAGTGCGCGTCGCTTGGGGCGCCAACCGTCAAGAGCGCGCAGGCGCCTCCGCCGCCGCCGCCGGGCGGAGCTGGCCAGCCGCAAATTCACCCGGATGATATTGACCGCGCAGCCGCGCCTGCTATGGACGCGGCCAGGAGACGCCCATGGACGATCACCCAGACGCCCTCGCCTTCACCGCGTTCGCCGGCGATCGGCGCATCGCCGCCGGCGACCGACGCCAGGTCGCGCTCGCGGTGAAGGCTGCGGTCGACGCCGGGGCTTCCCACGTTCTGGCCTTCGAGGACGCCTCCGGCCGCCAGCTCGATTTCGACCTGAGCGGGAGCGCCGCCGATGTCGCGGCGCGCGTGGCGCCAGCGCCGGCTGGACGGGGGCGGCCGAAGCTTGGGGTCGTTCCCCGCGAGGTCACCCTGCTGCCCCGGCACTGGGAATGGCTGGCCCAGCAGCCCGGCGGGGCGTCGGCGGCCCTGCGCAGGCTCGTGGATCAGGCTCGCAAGGCCAACGCCGGCGCCGATGAAGCCCGCCAGGCCCGCGACGCCGCCTACCGCCTGATGTCCGCCTTGGCCGGCGATCGCCCCGGATTCGAGGACGCGTCGCGCGCCCTCTTCGCGGCGGACTTCGATCGCGCGCTCGACCAGGTCGCGACCTGGCCAGCGGACATTGCGGACTACCTGTCTGGACGCCTGCAGATCGCTCGCCACATGCACGCCGCGGTCGCGGCCGAAGCGGGCTGACCTCGACACGACCGGCGTCACTGGACGGCGGACTGCGCTCTCACCCATCCCTGCAACGCCGCGAGCTGATCCCTCACCGCGTTGCAGGTTTCATAGTTGTCAATGAGGGTTTCGGCGACGGCAGGGAGGTCAACGCCGGAGGCGGCACCATCAGGGCGGCCGGCGGCATCGGGAACGGTGGGCACGCCTTGGGCCGCGGCGTCGTGCAGGCGCACAAAGCCGACAGGCACGTCGCAGCGAGCAGCGGCGTCAGCCGGAACATGTCTGGGGATCTCCCGAACCAGGGTTCGATAGATGGTGCGCGCGCGCCGGGCGTCGGCCTCGTGGGCCCGGTCCGTTCCGGCGGAGATCTCCGCCCGGCGGCTCGCGATCCGCGCGACCGCGGCCTCGGCGCGCACTTGGCCCCACAGCGCCCAGGCGCCGCGAAGCTGCCAGCCGAGGCTCAGCCCGACAAACAGCACCGCGCCAGCGGCGAGGGCCCGGAACACGTCAGCGCAGCGCCGTCTTGGCCGTTCCCCGGCCCCAGATGGCGAGGAGGCCGGCGATCGAGCCGCCGATCCCGACCACCGCCTGCACGATGGCGGCCTGCGCCTCGGGATCCTTCACGCCGAACAGGCCGAGGATCGGCGGGCCGTAGGTCGGGGCGGCCGAGATGACGAGGGCGAGCAGACCGCCCCACACGCCCTTGGAGGTCAAGGCGGGCTTGGTTTCCATGATGATGTCCTTGAGTTTGAGAGATCAGTCGCTGCGCAGGCCGGGGCGATAGCCGCCGCCCGGCGCCTTGGTCCGGACCTGCCGGCGCAGGCGTTCGTCGAACGACAGGTGCACCCACGTCCCCTCCTCGATCAGTTGGTCGAAAGGGATCTCGGAGGAGGCGATGGCCCGGCACACCGCCAGGGGCGACCCAAATCCGTAGCAGTTGAAATCCACGGCCCGCCCCTTGAGGTGCGCGCTGGCCCGCGTCCCGCCGACGGCGCGGTTGAGGCGCGGCGAGCGGTAGCCGGAGGAGACCGTGATCACCCGTCCGCCGAGGAGTTCACGCACGGCTTCGAGCTGCGCCGCGGTCTTGCGCAGCGCTTCGATGACGGCCGGCGGCGGGGTGTTGTCGATGCCCTTGCGCGCCGCCGTCTGGGACGCCGTCAGCTCCTCCAGCGAAAAGTGCGGCGAAAGCCGGCTCACCGCCGACGCTCCTGCTCGGACAGGCGGCTCTCTATGCGGTTGACGGTGGTGACCAGCGACAGGGTCCGCTCGTCCATGCGCGCCACCGTTTCCGAGACGGCGGCCATCTCGTTGGTCCGCTGCTCGAGCATCTGCACCCGCTGGTCCATCTTGGCGCCCCACACGACGAGGCTGGCCGTCTGCACGAGGAGCCCGAACGCCAGCGTGACGAGGCCCCAGAGCGGGATCTTCAGGTCGATCCACGAGGGTGCGCCGGACCTCCGTGGCTCAGCGCGGGTTTCATGGTCCTGCATGACGCCTATCCGGGCTTCCATTGTCCGGAAAGGCCCCAGTTGAAGCTTGAGCTCTTTCCGGTCTGGTTGGTCGTGTTGCCGACGAAGAGCTGGAGCGGCAGGCCGCTGTAGATCTGCGAGGCCGCCGCCAGGGTCGAGATGGGGGCCTGGGCCTGGGTGTTCTGCACCCCGTAGAGCGCGTCCCCGACGGCCAGCTGGCTGGCGATGTCGGCGCGGTTGCTGGCGTTCTGCTGGAAGCCCATTTCGGCAAGCAGCTGCGCCAGCTGCACGCCCTGGTTCTGCTTGGCCAATGCAAGTTGGGCGTTGGCCGCCGAAGCCTCCTGCCGTCGCGCGGCGTCCTGGCCGGACAGGTTGGCTGCGGCGTTGAAGGCCTGGTCATAGAGATTGGCGGCCGTCGACGCGCGTCCTCGGGCCAGGGCGCCCTCCGTCTGGGCCAGGGCGATGCCGGCACGCGAACCGCCGAAGGCGCTGGACCTGGCCAGCTCCGCCGATTGAGCGGCCCGGCTCTGGCCCGCGCCGAAGTCGTAATCCGCCAGCGCGGCGTCCACGACGTTCTTGGTGTACGGGCTTTGATAGGAGGACAGGTTGTCCAGGAGGCTCTGGGCCTGCACCCGCGGCGCCTTGTAATTCCCCACCAGATTGACGATCGAGAACGCCTGGTCGAGGTAGCGGTTGGACCCGCCGAGCCGCGACGCCCCATCCGCCGCCGTCTGCTGGTATGGATTCCAGTCCGCCGTGAACGACCGTGGATCCGTCCCGGCGAGGCCCAGGGCGCTCGACGACAGGTCCTGGACCCCGGTCCTGATCCAATCTGGAACGTTCGGCGTGCTCGTGGTCGTCGACGAGGTCTTCGACTTCTCGCCCCCGATGCTTCCACTGAAACCGAATGCCATCACAACTCCTTCTCGTACCGAGGACGCGGCCCGCCGCTCGCCGTGGGCTCTCGCCCGTCCGCCGCGGGCATGGCGCGGCGCCGCCACGAGGCGAGCCGCGCAGCGCCGTCGTTCATCTTTGAAAGGTCACCGGCCTCCGGCCGGCCTCACGTCGAGCACCACCCGCCCCAGCCGGAAGAACGCCGGGGAGGACTCGACCTCGAATCTCAGGCGGTGCAGCCGCCCGGTGGCGCGCAGGTCCGCCTTCCGCTCACCGGGCGCCATGACCCCGGTGGCTTCGGAGACCGAGTCTCCCTGCGGCTCGAACCGATAGGCGTCGGTGATCTTCACGCCGCCGATCTGCCCTGCAAGGTCGGGCCAGACCTGGGCCAGCGTCGTGACGTACTCGTCGGCGAGATAAAGGTCGCCCGTCGCGACGAAGGCGCTCATCGGCGCGCCGTCGGCCGATTGCCCGCGCTCGTGCCAGTAGATGTCGCCCTCCGGGGTCGCCCCCAGCGGATAGAGCGATGGCCCGGCGTCGATCATCGCCGAGCGAGCCATCACGCCCTTCGACCAGGCGCCGGCGTCCGGCCCGGCCACCTGCAGAACCAGGTAGCGGGAGTTCTCGAAGCCCTCACGGGCGTCCGGATAGTCCCACCTCACCTCGCCGAACTCGCTGATGGACGAGGCCATGATCTTGTCGGCCTGCGAGGCGGCCAGGTTGTCGGCGAAGTCATCGCGGACCGGACAGTCGATCGGCGTCGGCGCACCGCCAAGGGTGCAGCTCCAGAACTGGCGGTCAGGGCTGATCCAGAACGCCGTCTGGCCGAACACCACAGCGGCGTTGGGCCCGATCAGGCCGCAGTTGCGCCCGATCTGGTCGAAGCGCCAGCCCTGCGCCGTCGAACCGACGAACGAGCCCAGAAACAGTCCATGGTTGGTCCAGGCCAGCACGTAGGGCCCCACCACCCGCCCGGCCACCAGCCGCCCCCCGCCCGACAGGATGATCTCCTCCGCCAGGTTGTCCGCCCGGGTCGTCCAGTCCGCGTTGTCGCCCACGTGGCTCACGCGAATGCAGACGGGATTGAAGACGTTGGACAGTTCCTCGTTGGCGCCGAGAGCCATCACCTGGCGGGTCGGCGTCACCAGCGCATAGGTCGTGTTGGCGGGCGCGTCCTTGAGCGGCGCCGCGGGCGTCGCCTTGTCGGTCGCCGCCCACTCGTAGATCGCCCCGCCGCGCGGGTTGGCGACCAGGTTCTGCCCCCAGGCCGACAGGCTCCAGGTGCGGGGGAAGTAGTCGGCGGTGGAGGGCTGGCCGAAGCCGCCCACGCCGTATCCGCCGGTGCCGAAGCCGGAGCTTCCGGTGCCGTCGACCTGCCCTCCCTCGAAGCCGGCCTGGGGCGCTACCACCACCAGCCCGCCGCCCCTCGCGGCCACCCTCGCCACGACCGACGCGCCGCCCCCGGTTGCGCTGGAGGTCGCCGGTGCGGTGAATTCGTAGCTGTAGGTGTCGGCGTCCACGACCTTGATGGGGAAGGTTCCGTTCGGAGTGACGCCCCCCACCGCCGCTGCGCCGCTGATGGTGACGCTCGTCCCTTCGGCGATCCGATGCCCGGCCTCGGCGACCTTAACGGTCGTGGAGCCGCTCGACACCGAGAGCGGGTTGGATCCGAGCGTCTTGGCGAGGTCCGCCGGCGAGGCCGCCTCGAACGAATAGCTGTCATCGTCCACCACCGTGATCGTGAACGCGCCGTCGGGCGTGATCCGTCCCACCGGCTCGGCGTTCGACACGACCACCTCGTCCCCGTTCGCCAGCCCGTGGCGAGGATGAGCGACCAGGATCGTCGTCGAGCCGTCCGTCACCGTCAGCCCATCCGTCAGCGTCCGCGCAGGCCGGCCGAGGACCGGCGTCAGGTCATACAGACCGCCGCCCTGATAGAGCTCCAGGCCTTCATGCGTCCCGAACGCGAGGTTCAACGTCGCGGCGTTGTCGGTCCATGCCAGCGCGGCCCGGCAGACGCCGCTCAGCCTGCGCCCAACGACGCTCTCCCATCCGCCGCGCACCTGAGGCCGACCGAGCCGGAATCGCATATTGTCCATGTCGACCCACCGGCCCGCCGCCGCGAACGTGGTGTCGTCCGCAAAGAGCCCTGCGGGAATGTCGAGGGGTAGTCGCATGGATTTTGATTTCCTGTGGGTGGCCGCTGAAAGGAACTGTTGCTCGCTTTCGGCTGATCAGGGTCGGAGCTCAATGAGCCCGACTAGGTTTGATCCGGTGCCATGGTCGTTTCCAAACCACTCCCAAAGCAGCTTCTGGCCAGCATAAGCCCGACGCCCCTCCCAAAACGCGAAAGCTAAATCATATCTTCCCGAAGGGGATGCCGTAATTGACTTGAGAACGAGCGGAAGAGATGGCTTCCAGTCCGCAAACCTGAGATCGAAGTCGCAGGCGACACTCAGCCATCCAAGAGATTTATCTGTCGGTGAGGCTGAGAAAGACGCCTGGAACATCGCTGGATCAGATTCAACGCACCCGCGATCGATCGCCGCCGAAGCCCCCCGCAATACACAAATTGCCGCAGCGTACCCACTCGTGGAGGGAACAGAATTAAAGGAAATGTGCCCAGCAGATATATCTTCTTTATTTAGTATCTTGTATCCGTGCTTTATCCACTGATCTACCCGGTGCTTCATTACCCAGTTTTCAAAAGCAATGAATCCGGCAGGCATTTCCGTTTGATTGTATGCACTTGCAATATAGCAAATGTCCCCCGCACTCGAGGCTTCCGGAAGACTGATGACCGTTTGATAGGGCTCAGTTCCACTATTGGGCACCCACTTTGCGCCTACGAAGAAGGGGTGGGTGGGTCGCTTTTCCATCCGCTGCACGACCCGTTTCAGGCCACCCATGCCGAAGTCCTGGAATGGCGCTATCGACCCCTGCAGCCCCTTCATCAGTAGTCCGCCCACTCGGCGGTGAAGACCACGCCCGCCGCCAGGCCCACGCCGATCGCCGGATAGACCTTCTCGCCGGGCGCCAGGATCAGCGGGTTGGCGTCCGAGTAGCCGAAATCGGTCTCGGCCGAGATCACGGTGGTCTGCGCCATGGTGTAGGCGCTCATCAGGGCGGAATCGAAAAGGCGTTTGGCCGAGCCGTCGCCGGTCATGTCGCGGTAGAGCTGCAGCTGGGTGGCGCTCACCGTGCCCCGCGGAATGGCGGTGACCTTCGTCACGCGCGCGCCATTCGGGCCGGCGGTGATCAGGGCCGCGCCGACATTGGCCGGCTCGTCGTCATAGTCGGCGTTGGCCGCGGTGCAGACGACGGTGTTCGCCTTCAGCGCCTGCGGCGTGATGATGCTGTTGGGCGTGACGGGCATGGAGTCCCCCTCGATCTAGAATGAGATGGCCAGTGCGACCGTGGTCGCGAGCGCCTTCGCCAGGATCTCGGCGCGCTTCGCCGCCTGGTCCGTCGCATAGTCGGAGATGTCGGCGACGGCGGGCTGTCCCCAGATGGCCGCGGCGCCATTGTTGGTGAGCCACTTGCCGGCGGCGCCGAACAGACTGGGCAAAGTCGCGCCGCCGCCCACCACCACGCTGGCGATGTAGTCCTTCAGGCTGAGGTCGCCGAAACCGGGAGCCCGCACGTTGGTCCCGTCGCACAACACGTCCACGATGTCGCCGGGGTCCACGCTGACCGCCGTTCCGGCGCCCGTCGTGAGGATCAGGGCGCCGCTGCAGGCGTTCCAGATGCGATAGGCTTTTGCCACCGACGGGATGGTCACGGTTGGCGCCGCAGATCCGGTGAATTTCAGCATCGCATAGCGAGCCTGGTCCTCCGTCCAGTTCGCGGCCGTCAGCGTATGGTCGCCGGTGAGCGCGATGGTCCGAAGGCCGCTGATCGCCTGGTCGATGAGCTCGAAGTTGGTGTTGAGGTGCTCGCCCCAGACGTTGATGTTCTCGCCCGTGAACTGCTTTTCCAGGCGAAGCGAGGGCGTTGCGCTCGAAGGCATCTAGATCACGGCTCCCGTGTCCTGTCGGACCCAGCGCGTCCCATCCGAGACCGCCAGGATGTTGAGGGTCGAATTGCGCAGGACGCAGTTCGGGTGGTCGGCGGCCGGCGGCATCTCGGCCGTGGCGCAGGCGAACACCGGCGTCGGCCCGCGGGGCGCACGCGGCCGATCGAGTTCGCGCTCGAGTTCCAGCTTCAGGGCCTCGAGGGTGGTGGCTGTGAACCTCATCGCCTAGCTCCAGGCGCCAAGCGCCGCATCGTGGGACGCCCAGGCTGCCGGCGCGGCGCCCAGCACGGTCCAGTTGGCCCCGGAGTCGGCTGCGGGCAGCCAGAGGCTCCCCCCGCCCATCGTCAGCCGGCTCAGGCCCTGCCCTCCGGCGGCGCCCAGGAGCGTCCCCCGCTTGAGCATCTCGCCGACCGCGACCGCGCCGCCGATCGCGAGGCCCCCGACCGCGCCGGGTCCCGCCGCCAGATCGCCGTCGGCCTTGCCGGAGCCCACGGCCGATCCGCCCACGGGACGTCGCGCATCGATGGCGAACGCGGCGACGGCCGATCCCGCCGCCACGGCGGCAAGGGGTCTGGCCGCCGCCGCGGCCACGGCCGCCGCGCCTGCGCCTGCCGCGGCCCCGCTCAGGACATGACCTGCGCCGCCGATGGTCGGCGCCGCGGTCTTGTAGGAATGGCCGGACGGCAGGTTCGCCTGCAGGCCATACTTCCAGGCCGCCCAGCCCTCGAGGCGTTCGACCTCGTCCATCGTGGGGGCGTAGTCCAGCAGCACCAGCTGGAACAGGTCACCATCCATGAAGGTGGTGTCGGCCGCCCCGCCCGCGCCGAAGTACCAGGTGCGGGCGCTGTAGTTCGGCACAGCGCCCGCGCCGCTGGCCGAGAACGTCGTCGCAGTTCCGTTCCTGCGCAGCAGGTGCGTTGCGCCCAGTTGCGCCGCCGCAAGAGCCGGCGCTACGCCCCAGTATCCCGGGGGGTCCAGCTTCTCCCAGTAGACGGCGGACGGATAGCCGGAGGCATACCAGGCCGGGCCCCCGGTGGAGTCGTCGTCGACCAGGTAGCCCGTCTGCCCCGCGTTGGGGAACGCCCCGTGCCCGATGAAGAACGCATAGTTCGACGACTGGCTGACGCGCTTGCGAAAGACCGCGAAGCAGAACGCCTCCCCGCTCGTCCCCCATGCCGGCAAGGCGCGGCTGACGTACTCGTTGTTGGCGTCGAAGGTGACGCCGCTTGCGCCGTTGAGGGGCGACGCCCGGGTCGGAGGGCCCGAACCCACCGTTGCGGCGCCCCCCGTCCGATCCCTTGGCCGTCCACGCCGTGAGCTGGTTTGCCCCGTTGAAGACGGCTTCGTCGCCGTCGAGCCAGATCCGCGGTTCGGCCGCGAGGTCCGCCGGCGTCCACAGCGCCATCTGCGCCTGGCCCCTAGTCTTCGGAGCAGACGACGGCGCCCGCCGCCACCGTGCCGCTCTCGCCGTCGTTGATCGTCCGGGGCGTGGTCAGCGCGCCCACATAGAGGCAGTTGCCGCTGCTGGCCGCATCCCAGATCGAGAAGTGCGTCACCGTTCCCCAGTTCCCGCCCGCGGCGGTGAAGGTGTGGGTCGAGGTGTTCGAAGCCGAGCCCGAGGACGCCGCGCCGAAGCTCGCCGCCTGGCGGGCGTAGCCGCTGCCGGACAGCTCGTTGGCCGCGCCCGTTTCGCCCGGGTCGCCGGTATGCAGCGCCAGATAGCGGGCGCCGGGACGGCTCGGCGTGGCGCCGCCCAGAAGCCAGTCGACCACCGCGGTCTCGGCGTAGTTCGCCTTGGTCACGTCAGAACTCCCTTGCCGTGGATGATAGGGCGCGCATCGTCTGAAGCCCCGGCTCGGCCTGCAGCGGACCGGCCTGCGTCGCCTGGCCGGCGCGCACGCCCGCCAGCGCCGCCTCGTAGCCCGCGTTCCAGATCGGCAGGGCTTCGGGATCGCGCAGATAGGGGGCAGCCTGCAGCAGCGCGCCATAGAGGTAGGCGTCGGGGGCCTCGGCCAGCAGCCAGTTGGCGGCCACCGAAGCCGAGAGCGCCGGAATCTTCGCGTAGTAGGTCAGGGCCACGCCGACCGGTCGCTCCGGCGCCGGGTGGACCTGGAGCGCCTCTCCGGCCAGCGCATAGCGCTGCGGTCGTCCAGGACCGGGGGAGGCCGCCTTGAGCGCCGCCATCGTCTGCGGCGGCGCTGGCCTTAGCGTCTGTCCGTCGTCCCCCGTCAGCGCCACCACCTCCAGGAAATCGCCAGGCAGGCTCGTGAACTCCGCTTCAAGGCTTGCGCTCGCCCGGGCGATCATCCGGCGCACCCGCAGCGTGCGGTTCATCTGCGCCTCGGCCAGGGCGACGAAATCGGGGATTCGCGCATTCAGGTCGGCGCGGTCCAGCCAGTCGGCGACCGCCGACTTCAGGTCGGTGTAGGTGGAAAGCGTCATGGCCCCGCCGATGAATGGAGAAGGTCGAGGGGCGGGTTCGGCCCCGCCCCTCCCCGCCAGCGCCGCGGCGCTAGTTGTTGGCCAGCCGGCAGGCCAGTTGCGGTCGCAGCGTTTGGTAGCCGTAGAGCACGTCCAGCCGGCACGGGAACTTGTCGTTGTTGATGTCGTACTGGCGCACGATCCGCATCGACACGCCGTCGAACACCTCGCGCGCCGCGAAGTCGACGCCGCGCGGCATCACCATGTCAGCCGAGGCGAAGGCGAAGGCCCCTTTGTGATAGGCCATCGAGATCCCGTGCGGGGTCGAGGCCGTACCGGCCACGGTGATCGCTGCATTGTCCGCCGGCGAGCCGGAGACGTTCTGCGTCGCGCCCGCCGTCACGATCGCGGGGCTGATTGCGACGGTCAGGTTGCCCGAACCGTCCGCCGTCCCGTCCAGCTCGCACGCGCGAGATTGGAAGCGCAGGCAGTGCGCTGCGCTTAGGGCGACTTCCGCCTGGGGATTGGTCGCTGTTCGTGGCTGTGGCCGCATCCGACGAGGTCGGGCGAGCCGCATCTGCAGATGGTGGACTAGCGAAGAGAAACGCCTTGCCGGGCCTTTGCTCGTGGGCCCAGGCCGCCTTGACCGGGATCCTCATGACCTTGCGCCACATGAAACATGCGGTGGCGCGGAGTCGCGCCCATCGCCTCGACCATCTTTAGACAGGGGTGTGGCGCGGTCGCTGATCGCGGCGAGAGGGGGGCCATCTCTGGGAGCCCAGGCTTCGTCCCATTTCCACGCGGCCGTCGGCCGCTATCCGTCCGCTCACGCGCCTTCTATGCGCCGGGAGCTTCATATCCCGTCGCTCGGAAGATTGCGTCTGGCGGTCCGACCCATTGGCCGCCGGACACCACGCGCACCCAGTATTTCTTGCCGTCGTACGGAAGGAGTACGTCTACCGGAGTTCCTGCCCACTTGTAGAAGTCCAGCAGGTTTTCCAGGACCTGGGCTTTTCGCCTCGGATCCTCTATGGGCGTCAACTTGTCCGGCGTCGTCGAAAACGAACTCACGTCGACGCCGTAGTTGAAGGCGCTGCCGCCATCCGTGTCTTCCCAGAAGTAGACTTCGCCTTCGGCGTCCTTGTAGACGCTCTTGTTCCCCTTCCCGGAGACGGTATCGCCCTCCCCGCCGCCGCCGGCCAACACGCCGCTGACCTGAAGCGCCGGCCGTACGGCCTGGGCCTGTTCGACGGCGCGGGCCGTCTCCTGCCGCCTGGCCGCCTCTTCGCCCTGGTGGGCGCGATGCAGGATGATCCACAGGCGCGGGTCGGCCACCTGCCGCATCTCGTCCAGCGTCACACCGAAGGCCTGGGCGTATTCCACCAGCTTCATCGCCACCTCCGGCGACCAGCCCTCGATTTCCTTCGACAACACCCGGCCGGTCTCAGCCAGGCGTTCGGCGAGCACCCGCTCGACCTGCGCCTGGTGCTGCTCGCTTCGGCGCGGAGACAGCCGCGGTCTACGGCCTCATTTTTGCTAGTTTGGCGTTTGGCGCGCCGTTCCTTGGGCTGGGCGCGACGCTCTTGATCAAGGCGGCCCGGTCGGTCTGGCGCACCGACCTGCGCACGCGCTGACGTGACAAATGCTTGGCTCCGCGCCCTGTCGCGGTCCTGGGCTCCCCCAGGGTGTCGGGCGACGCTTCCGCGATCGTGCGCACAGTGACGCTACGGGCCGGCTCGTTCATCCAGTTCGCGGCGGCCAAGGCGATCGGCGCGTTCGCCATTCTCCTCGCCATGGCCTGCGAAGAAGGCGCGCCTTCTGATCCTGTCGGGCATGCAGTCCTGCCGGCCGGCCCTACTGCTCCGCCCGCCATCCCTGCCGCTTGGCGCAGCGTTCGCCGTTCAGGGCGCGCTCCCCATCTGGCGAACGCGCTTCGCGGACCGCTGGTTCTAGGACTTCACCTGGGCCGCTAGCGCTGCTGCGGTTGAATCACGCCGGCCACCTTCATCCGCTGCGTCTGTGCCTCGAACGCGTCGATTTCCAGCTTGCGGGCCTCCAGCGCCCGATCATTCTCAAGTGTGTCGATCTTCGCTTTGGCGGCGGCCAGGGCCTGAACCAGCTGGACCATCTGCGCCTTCGCCTGCTCGATCTGCGGCGACGGCGCCCCGTCCCGTAGTTGCGGCGGCAACAGCGCGCTCAGCCGTCCGGCGATCTCCTCGGCGCCGGGCCAATCCAGGTTGCGCGCCAGAAGGTCGCCGATCACCGGCGCGGCCTGCGGGAAGGCCCGGATCAGCTCGATCATCTGGCTGGCCGCTTCCTCCCGCCGGCTGGTGAAGCTCGGCCCCGCCCGCACCGTCAGGTCGTACTTGCCCGCGCCCAGGTCGTAGATCTTCTCGATCTCCCGCACCTGGCCCTGGGCGTCGGCCAGGACCAGCAGGCGCTCGCGCTCCCGGCGCGCAGGATCGAAGATGCGGGACATGGATGGTCTCTCTGTTCGGGAGGTTGGGCTCAGGCGCGGCCTCGGGCGACCACGGCGTCGGCCAGGCGGTAGACCGCCTCGCTCGCGCGCGCCTCGCCTTCCAGAACCACGAGGCCGGCGGCGGTGTGGGCCAGGAGTTCGCGCAGGAACAGACCGCGCTCGTCGGCCGCCCGCGCCCGGAGCTGCGCCGCGACCAGCGCGGCCACGTCACGATCCTCACTCATGGCGCGAGCGCCCGTCGTTGCGGGCGGGCCACGCCAGCCGGCAGGTCAGCACCGGACGGCCGTCCGGCCCCTTGGCTTCGGCGAAGGCGGGAAACCCGCCCTGCGCCATCACCGCCGCCACGTGGAGCGCATGCCGAGCGAACCGGGGCTGCTGTTCGCCGCCGCCGAGGGCGCGTGCGCTGAACCGCGCCTCCAGCGCCGCGGCCTCCCGGGCCCCCAGGGAGAGTTGGGCGCGGGTCGATGCGGGGCTGGCGCCTCCGCGCCGGAGCACGGCGTAAGCGGCCGGATCGGCGGGTCTGGCGGGAATGGGGGGCGGGTGTCGAGGCATGGGCGAACTGTATAAAACGTACACATGTTGCGCAATCGGAATCTGTATGCAAAATACAGTCCATCCACAGACGCCATGATCGACGACCGCTCCCATCGCCTGCGACAGGCCCGCCTGGAAAAGGGCTTCGAGACCGCCGCCGCGGCGGCGGACGCGTTCGACTGGAACCGCAACACCTACGCCTCCAATGAGAACGGCAACGCCCCGTTCTCCTATCGCAAGGCCAAGGAGTACGCGGCGGCTTTCGGCGTTCGCCCCGAGTGGCTCTATGACGCCTCCGGCCCGATGCGCCCGGCCGCCGAAAGCGGCTTGGTGCCGGTTATTGGCCGCGTGGGCGCCAATCCCGATGGCGTCGTCCTCTTCGCCAACGGCCAGGAAGCTGGCGACCTGGCGCCGATTCCGCCTGGGGGAACCGACAGCGCCGTTGCGCTTCGGGTGGTCGGCCACTCCATGCGCGGCGTCGCCGACGACGGCGCCCTGATCTACTTCGAAGATCAGCGCACCCCGCCCACCCCCGACATGCTGGGCCATGTGGTGGTCGTCGAGACCGACACCGACGAGGTGCTGGTCAAGCGGCTGCTGCGCGGGTCCGGGGCCGGTCTCTACGACCTCGAGAGCGTCGCCGGCCCGACCCGCCAGGACGCCCGCATCCGCTGGGCCGCTCACATCACGGCGATCATCCCGCCGTTCCAGGCCCGCAAGATTATCCGCTCCAGCGCCGCCTGAGCGCTCGGCCGGCGCAGCTAATATACACTTGACCCGATTGTGTATATTTTGTACATTTCGTCATGGCCGCCGCCCACGATGACCTGAGCCGCCTGATCGCCCTGGAGCAGGCGATCGACCGCGCCCACATTTCGGCGCGCGACCGCGAAGCGGCCCGTCACCGCGGGGTCGCCTGGTCGGGCTTCGCCCCTCCTCCCGCCCTCGTACGGCCGCCTCAGGCTCTCGACGCCGAGGCCCGCGAAAAGCTCGCCCGCCTCGACGCCTGGCGCGCTTCCGACGCCGGCCGCCTCCTCGCCGCCATCGCCGAGAGCCAGCGCGCCGCGGCGGCGGCCCACGCGGCAGGCGAAGCGGCCCGCGCCGCCCTGGCGCGGAATCCGCGGGAGCCGACCGAAGGCTGCATGGCCGCCGCCGAGGAGATGGCCGCCCGAACCCTCGCCGCCTGCCGCGCCGCCCGGCGCGCCCGCCGGATCGTCCGCCGCGCCGCCGCTCAGGCCGGCGGCGGATAGGGTCTTCCCAATCCGGTCGAGCCGGAGCCTGATGGCGGCTATGTGCAACGAGATCCGCTTCCGCCAGTCGCTCGATCAGATCGTCGAGGACTTCAAGGCCCTGCAGATCCCGGTAGCCTGGACGGGGGGCGCCCCCAACCTCGAGCCGCGGGACTCCATTCGCCCCACCGATCCGGCCGCGATCCTCGTGGGCCGCGACGGCGGCGCGGAACTCCTCCAGCTCCGATGGGGATTTCCGCGGCCAAAGGGCGGTCCGGTGATCAATTTCCGTTCCGAGGGCCGCCGCTTCCCCACCGGCCGCTGCCTCGTCCTCGTCGACGGCTTCTACGAGTACACCGGCGAGAAGTCGCCCAAGGCCAAGTGGCTGGTGACCTCGACCCAGGGCGACCTCTTCTGCATCGCCGGTCTGATCCGCGAGGATCGCTTCACCTTGCTCACCACAGCTCCGGGCCCTGACATCGCCCCTTATCACGACCGTCAGGTGGTGCTGCCGCCCCCCAGCCAGTGGGCCGCCTGGCTCGACCCGTCGGCGTCCGACGCTCCGCCCATCGCCCCCCTCCCCGCCGGGACCCTCAAGGTCGAGCGCATCCGCTGACGCGCCCCCCGGAGGTCGCGCTTGATCGACCCGCCGCGGCCATATAGATAGTTCGCCGACCTAACTATATGGCCGCAGATCCGTGCCTCTCGACGCCCTCTCCGCCAATCCCGCCGACCCCGAAGCCCTCGCCGAAGCCCTGCGGCCGGCGATCCTGCGCGTCTCGCGGCGCCTGCGGCAGGAAGCCAAGAAGGTCGGAGTCTCGGCTCTGGACGCCCTGCTCCTCGGCCAGATCCTGCGCAACCCCGGCGTCGGCGTCTGCGACCTCGCCGACGAGGAGCAGATCTCCCGGCCCACCATGAGCGGCCACGTCAAGCGGCTCGAATCCGCCGGATGGGTCAGCCGCACGGGCGACGCCGAGGACGGCCGCCGCTCCGGCCTCACCATCACTGAGGCCGGCCGCGAGGCCCTGGCCGCCATCCGCCGCCAGCGCAACGACTGGCTGGCCGCCCACCTCGCCCAGCTCCCCGCCGAGGCGCGCCTGGCCCTGGCCGCCGCCGCCGAGCCCCTTCTCCAGCTCTCCGCGGGGCAGCCGTGAGCCAGCTCGAGGATCTGCCCGATCCCTCGGCGCGCGCCGCGCCCGCCGCGCCGGCCGAGCCCACCGCCACCGTCGGCTGGATGATCCCGGCGATCATCGGCTCGGCCCTGCTGATGCAGACGCTGAACGCCACGGTCCTCTCCAACGCCCTGCCCACCATGGCCCGGGCGCTCCATGAGGACCCGCTGCGCCTGAACCTGGCCATCACCATGTACATGCTGGCCACTGCGGTCTTCCTGCCGATCAGCGGCTGGGCGGCCGACCGTTTCGGCGCCAAGCGCATCTTCCTGGCGGCCATGGTGCTCTACGCCTTCAGCTCGGCGGCCTGCGGCCTGGCCAACTCCCTGCTCGACCTGGTCCTCGCCAGGGTCTTCCAGGGCGCCGCCGGGGCCATGATGGTGCCCGTCGGCCGCCTGGTTCTCCTGCGCACCACGCCCAAGTCCGAATTGGTCGGGGCCATGTCGGTCCTCACCATGCCGGCCCTGCTGGGCCCGGTGATCGGTCCGCCCATCGGCGGCTTCGTCGTCACCTTCTGGGACTGGCGCTGGATCTTCTTCGTCAACCTGCCGATCGCCGCGATCGGCGTCACCCTCGTCGCCCGCTTCGTGCCCAATGTGCAGGAACAGGCGGTCTCACCCATCGACTGGCGCGGCCTGTTCCTCACCGGCTTCGGCATGGCCGCCTTGATCTTCGGCTTCGAGAATCTCGGCCGCGACATCCTGCCGGCGCCGGCGGTCCTCGCGCTCTTCCTGGGCGGCGCCTTCAGCCTTTGGGTCTATGCGCGCCAGGCGCGCGGCGACCCGCATGCGATCCTCGACCTCACCCTCTTCCGGGTGCAGACCTTCAACGCCTCGGTGGTCGGCGGCGCCTTCATGCGCCTGGCCATGGGCGCAACGCCCTTCATGCTGGCCCTGCTCCTGCAGCTCGGCTTCGGCATGTCTCCGTTCCAGGCCGGGCTGCTCACCTTCGTCAGCGCCGCCGGCGCCCTGGTCATGAAGACGGCCGCCCCGCCGATCCTGCGCCGCTTCGGGTTCCGCACCGTACTGGTCGTCAACGCCGTCATCACCGGCGTCCTGTTCATGGCCTACGGTCTCTTCCAGCCGGAAACGCCGCACTGGCTGATCATGCTCGTGCTGCTGGTCGGCGGCTTCTTCCGCTCGCTGCAGTTCACCAGCCTCAACGGCCTGGCCTACGCCGACATCGACCAGTCGCGGATGAGCCGCGCCTCGACCATGTCCAGCATGGCCCAGCAGCTCGTCCAGTCGATCGGGGTCGGCCTGGCGGCCATGCTCATGCACCTGTTCATGACGGCCCAGGGGCAAACGCACCTGACGGCGGCGGCGATCTCCCCGGCTTTCATGGTGGTGGGCCTGATCACCTTCGTCTCCCTCGCCTTCTTCCTGCCCTTGCCCAGGGACGCCGGCGACGAGCTCAACGGGCGCGTAAAACGCTGACCCGCCGCGTCCAGGCGTCGCGGCAGGCCCACCCTTAACGCCTTGATCACCCTGCCGCTTGATCATCCTCGCAAAAGAAGTGCGCTTGGGGGGAGGATCGACGCTTGGCTCGAATGGACGATGCGGAGCGCATGGCGGCCCTCAAGCTGTTCATCGCATCCAACCGCACCATCCCTCAGCGCATGGGGCTTGCGGCGGCCGTCACCCTCGGCGCCCTGCCCCTGCTGCCCTGGTGGCAACCGCTCGTCTGGCTCGCCTGCGTGATCTCAGCGGCCCTGCTTGAGCGCTCCTTGGCCTCGTCCTTCGAGCGGCGCGCCGAGTCGCCCCCGACCGACCGCCTCCTGCTCACGATCATGGGCGTCATCATCCTGGCCGGATGCAACTACGCCGTCATCGCCGCCCTGCTCTGGCTGTCCGGCGACCTCGTCGCCCGGCTGCTGGCGGTCTCGATCTTCACCGTCACCACGCTCTACCTGCTGATGCAGTTCTACGCGCGCCCACGCATGTTCCTTTGGGCGACCACACCGCTCCTGCTTGCGGCCTGCGCCGGCGTGGCCGACCTGATCGCCGGCGTCGTGGCCGAGGGGCGCCCCCTGCGCATCCTGCCCGCGGTCGTCAGCGGCGCGGTGCTCGTCTATTACTTCGCCGCGGCGCGCCAGATGTTGTCGGCGTCGCGCACGGCCCTTCGGTCGGCCCGCGCCGAGGCGATGGAGCGCGGTGTCGCCGCCGAGGCCGCCAGCCACGCCAAGTCCGCCTTTCTCGCCACCATGAGCCACGAAATCCGCACGCCCCTGAACGGCGTGCTCGGCATGGCCCAGGCCATGGCCGCCGGCGACCTCAGCGCCGTCCAGCGGGAACGGCTGTCGGTCATCCGCCAGTCGGGCGAGGCCCTGCTCGCCATCCTCAACGACGTGCTCGACATCTCCAAGATCGAAGCCGGCAGGCTCGACCTCGAGGAGATCGAGTTCGATCTTGGCGACCTCGTGCGCACCGCCCGTCTGGCCTTCTCCGGCGACGCCGAGACCAAGGACCTGGCCCTCACCCTGCACGTCGCCCCCGAGGCCGAGGGCGTCTACCGCGGCGATCCGACCCGCGTGCGACAGATCGTCTACAACTTCATCTCCAACGCCCTGAAGTTCACCGCCCGCGGCGAGGTGCGCCTGCAGGTCAACATCGTCCCCGGCTCGGGCGAGATCGTGATCGCCGTCACCGACACCGGCGAAGGCGTCCCGCCGGACCGGATGGACCGCCTGTTCGACAAGTTCGTCCAGGCCGACGTCTCCACCACCCGCCGCTTCGGCGGCGCTGGACTGGGGCTGGCGATCTGTCGCGATCTGGCCACCCTCATGGGCGGCGAGGTCCGGGCGGAAAGCACGCCGGGCGTCGGCTCGACCTTCAAGGTCGTCCTGCCCCTGCCGCGGGTCGGGGACCGCCGCGGCTCCCATGCCGGCCAGGCGCCCGCCCCCGCCGGCGAGCCCGGCGCGGACCACGGCGAAATTCGCATCCTCGCCGCCGAGGACAACCCCATGAACCAGCTCGTCCTGAAGACGCTGCTGCACCAGGCCGGCATCGATCCCGTGGTGGTCGAGAACGGCGCCGAGGCGGTGGAGGCCTGGCGCCGCGAGCGCTGGGACCTGATCCTGATGGACGTGCAGATGCCGGTGATGGACGGCCCCACCGCCGCGCGCGCCATACGCGCCGAGGAGGCCGCCCGCGGCGCTGCGCCCACGCCCATCATCGCGCTCACCGCCAACGCCATGGCCCACCAGGTGGCCGAGTACCGCGCCGCCGGCATGACGGGTCACGTCTCCAAGCCCATCGAGGCCGCCCGGCTCTACGAGGCTATCGACCAGGCCCTGCTGACGGCCGCCGCCTCCGACGCCGCCTGATCCTACCGATGTCAGGTTGACCTGACATCGGGCGCATGTAAGGTTTGCCTTCCATCGCAGGAGCAGTCATGTCCGCCGACCTTCCCCGACGCCGCTACGCTCGACGCACCTTCGCCTTCATGGGCGCCTATGTCGCGGTTAACGCCGCCGCCGTCGCCGGCGCGTTCGACGATCTGCGGCGGCCCGGCGCATGGGTCCTGGGGCTGGCGATCGCCGCCCCCGTCGCTGCACAGATCTGGGCGACGCTCGAACTTATGCGCCAATGCGACGAGTTCGTGCGTGCGGTTCTCGCCAAGCGCTTCATCATCGCCTCGGGCGTGGCGATGGCCCTGTTCAGCGCCTGGGGCTTTCTTGAAAGCTACGCCCAGGCGCCGCACGCCCCGGGGTGGCTGATCTATCCGCTGTTCTGGGCCGCCTTCGGGGCGGTGACGCCCCTGGTGCGGACCTCCCGCTGATGCGCAACCGCCTGAGGGTACTACGCACCGAGCGCGGCTGGACACAGGAGGAGCTCGGCCGCCGGCTTGGCGTGTCGCGGCAGGCGGTGAACGCCCTGGAGACCGAGAAGCACGATCCCTCCCTCGATCTGGCCTACCGGATCGCGGCGCTGTTCGGTCTTGCAGTGGAGCAGGTCTTCGACAATCCCCACGCCTGACGCCGCCGACACATCCTGGCCTTGGCCTTGCGTCAGTCTGTCCGCTCCCGTCCGCCGGCTCGTCCCTTGCAGGACCCGCCGGCCACCTGTCCAATCGGCCCCCTAAAGGCACCTTCCGGATTTTCCCTTGCCCCCCAGGACGTTCGCCAAGCCGCCATCGACGCCCAGACCGCCGCCTCCGCGGCGCCCGGGTCTGCGTTGGGGCGCGCTCCTCGGCGCGGTTCTCGCCGTTGTCGTGGTCGGCGCCGCAGGCACGGGCCTGGCGGTTCAGCGGTTCTATCTCGCCGACCTGCCGGCGATCCCCGACCGCGCCGCGCTTTGGTCGGCCGGCCGCCCGCGGGGGGTCACCTTCCTGGGCCCCGACGGCAAGGTCGTCGCTTATCGCGGCCCGCGGCACGGCCGCCGGGTCGATCTGGCCGAGCTCCCGGCGCACGTGCCCCTCGCCTTCCTCGCCGCCGAGGATCGCCGCTTCTACCAGCACGGCCCCGTCGACGTCCGCGGCCTCGCCCGTGCGGCGCTCGCCAACCTGCGCGCCGGCCATGCCGTGGAGGGCGGCTCCACCCTGTCCCAGCAGCTCGCCCGCACCCTGTTCCTCAAGCCGGACAAGACCCTGAAGCGTAAGATCCAGGAGGCCGCCCTGGCGGCGCGCCTGGAGCGCTCCCTGACCAAGGACGAGATTCTCGAGCTCTACCTGAACCGGATCTACTTCGGTGACGGCGCCTATGGCCTCGCGGCCGCCGCCGACCGCTACTTCGGCAAGGACGCGTCTGACCTGACGCTCGCCGAAGCCGCACTCCTCGCCGCCCTGCCCAAGGCCCCCAGCCGCCTGGCCCTCACCAACGACCTGCCGGCGGCCTGGAGCCGCGCCCGCCTGATCCTGGCGGCGATGCAGGACACCGCCTGGGCCACGCCCGCCGAGATCGCCGCCGCCTCCGCCGGGCCGCCCAAGGTGCGCCCCCCCGGGGCGCGGCCCGAGGGCGACATGGCCTGGGCGCTGGACGCGGCCGCCCGCGAGGCCGAGACCCTGGTCGGCCAAGCCGCGCCCGACCTCGTCGTCCGCATCACCGTCGATCCGGCGCTCCAGGCCAAGGCCGCCCAGGCGCTCCGCCGCAACCTCGGCCGCGGCCGCCAGGGCGCGCTCGTGGCCCTGGCCCCGGACGGCGCGGTCCGGGTCATGGTCGGGGGCGTCGATCACGCCAGGAGCCCCTTCAACCGTGCCCTGCAGGCGCGCCGCCAGCCGGGCTCGGCCTTCAAGCCGATCGTCTGGGCCGCCGCCCTCGAACGGGGGGTCAATCCCTACGACGTGCGGGCGGACCGGGCGATCGACATCGACGGCTGGTCGCCTCAGAACTACGGCGGCGGCTACAGCGGCGCCGTCACCGTCGAACGCGCCCTTCGCCTGTCCCTCAACACCGTCGCGGTCCGCCTGGCGCGGGAAGTCGGCGTCGATCGGGTGGCCGAGCTCGCCCGCCGCTTCGGACTGTCCAGCGTGCCCGAGCACCCGGGCCCCTCGCTCGCCCTGGGCGCCTACGAAGTCAGTCTCCTGGACCTCACCTCGGCCTACCAGGTGCTTCAGGCCGGCGGCTCGCGCGTGCGGCCGTATCTTGTCTCGCAGATCACCAACGCCCGCGGCGACGTGCTCTACCAGAACACCCCCGGCGCGCCTGTCCCGGTCTATCCGCAGTACCAGGCGGGCCAGATGGTGCGGATGATGGAGGGGGTGATCTCCTCCGGCACTGGCGCGCGCGCCGCCCTCGGCCGTCCCGCGGCCGGGAAGACCGGCACCAGCCAGAACTATCGCGACGCCTGGTTCGTCGGCTTCACCCCCGACTGGGTCTGCGGCGTCTGGGTGGGCCACGACGACAACCGTCCGATGCGCGGCGTCACCGGCGGGCTTACGCCGGCCGTGATCTGGCGCACCTTCATGGCCGACGCCCATCAGGGCCTGCCGGTGCGGGACTTCGACTGGGCCGCCCCGCTGGAGCCGCCGACGCCGCCGGACTGGTACTACGAGCCCTACTACGAAGACCCGTACGACGACATGGCCGCCGACCGCGACTACGCCTACGGCTACGGTCCCGACGAAGCGCCGTGGAACGACCAAGCCCCCGCCGAGGCGGCGGAAGGCCCGGCCTTCAGCCCGGGTTATGGCCGCGCCCGCCGCCCCCAGGACGAACGGGCCTGGGCCCCCGAGCCACGGGAGGAACGCCGGCTTCCGACCTGGCCGCCTAGCGTTCCCTTCTAGGGCCTATTCCGCCGCCAGCGCCGCGGCCCGCTTGCGGGTCAGGGCCACCTTGGCCTCCAGGGCCTCGACCGCGGCGTCGTATTCGCGGGTGAGCCGCTCGATCAGCTCGGCCGCGGACGGGATGTCCTTGACCGCCCCGATGCCCTGGCCGCAGCCCCAGATGTCCTTCCAGGCCTTGGCCTTGGTGTTGCCCCCCGAGCCGAAGTTCATCTTCGACGGGTCCGATTGCGGCAGGTTGTCCGGGTCCAGCCCCGCGGCTTCGATCGAGGGCCGCAGGTAGTTGCCATGCACCCCCGTGAACAGGTTCGTATAGACGATGTCGTCGCCGCTCGAGGCCACGATCATCTCCTTGTAGTCCTGCACCGCGTTGGCTTCCTTGGTCGCGATGAAGGCCGAGCCGATGTAGGCCAGGTCCGCGCCCATCGCCTGGGCGCCCAGAATCGCCGCGCCGTTGGCGATCGAGCCGGACAGGGCGATCGGCCCGTCGAACCACTCGCGCAGTTCCTGGATCAGGGCGAAGGGCGACAGCTTGCCGGCGTGTCCGCCGGCCCCCGCCGCCACCGGGATCAGGCCGTCGGCGCCTTTCTCGATCGCCTTGCGGGCGAAGCTGGAATTGATGACGTCATGCAGGGTCACGCCGCCGTAGGAGTGGATCGCGTCGTTCACGTCGGTGCGCGCGCCCAGAGAGGTGATGACGATCGGCGCCTTGTACTTGACGCACAGCTCCACGTCCTGCTCCAGCCGGTCGTTGGTCTTGTGCACGATCTGGTTCACCGCGAACGGCGCGGACGGCGCGTCGGGGTTGGCCTTGTCGTAGGCCGCCAGCTCTTCGGTGATCCGCGCCAGCCACTCGTCCAGTTGGCTGATCGGCCGCGCGTTCAGCGAAGGAAACGAGCCGACGATGCCCGCCTTGCACTGGGCGATCACCAGGTCCGGATTCGAGATGATGAACAGCGGTGAGGCGATCACCGGCAGGCGAAGGCGATCGCGCAGGACGGGCGGCAGGGCCATGGACGAGGTCCTCTCTAATATCAGGTGCGTTCTAATATTTACAGCGTACGCACATCACGCGGCGGCGTGCAAGCGGCGTTGCGCCGCGGGCGGCGCGCAGGCCGCGGTTCCCCTACGGCGACTTGACGCGAAAGGCGCACGCGGCCCATCTGGCCCGCCATGGCCGACACCTCCCATCTCGCCTCCGCCTTCCCCGCAGCCAGTGCGGCGGACTGGCGCGCCCTCGTCGAAAAGACCTTGGGCGACAAGCCGTTCGAGAGCCTTTTCGGCGCCACCGTCGACGGCGTGCCGATCGCGCCGCTCTACACCGCCGACGACGCGCCCGCCCCGCCGCCGATGGCGATGCGGCCCTTCGACGCCGATCGGCCCTGGGACCTGCGCGTGGCCGTCGCCCATCCCGACCCGGCCGCCGCGAACCGCGAGATCCTGCGGGACCTGGAGGGCGGCGCGGCGTCCACGATTCTGCGGCTCGACCCGGCCGCCGAGGACGGCGTCGCGGTCGGCTCGGCCGATGACCTCGCCCGCGCCCTCGAGGGCGTGCTGCTCGAGCTCGCCCCGGTGGGCCTGGACGCCGGTTTCCTCGGGCCGAGGGCCGCCGACTGGCTGAGCGCCGTGGCCAAGGCCTCGCCCGCCGCCCGCCTGCACTTCAACCTCGATCCCCTGAGCGCCTTCGCCCAGGCGGGCGAATCGCCCGGCCCGATCGAAAGCCATCTGGTCTCCGCCGCCACCGTCGCGGTGCGCATGGCCGAGACCTATCCCCAGTCCCAGCTCTTCCTGGCCTCCGGCCGGGTCGTTCATGAGGCCGGCGGGGGCGAGGTGGGCGAGCTGGCGTTCGCCGCCGCCGCCGCGGTCGCCTACGCCAAGGCCCTGGTCCGTGCGGGGCTGCCGATCGCATCGGCGCTCTCGCGCATCACCCTCAGCCTGGCGGCGGACGCGGACTACTTCGTGACCATCGCCAAGCTGCGTGCGGCCCGCGCCGTCTGGGCGCGGATCGCCGAAGCCTGCGGCGCGCCCGGACCGGCTCGCATCGAGGCGCGCTCCTCGCGCCGCATGCTGGCCGGACAGGACGTCTGGACCAACATGCTGCGCCTCACCTCCGCCGGCTTCGGCGCGGCGGTCGGCGGCGCCGACGCCATCCAGCTCGGGACCTTCACCGACGCGATCGGCGCGCCCACGGCCTTCGCCCGGCGCCAGAGCCGCAACACCCAGCTCGTTCTGATGGAGGAGGCTCACCTCGGCCGCGTCGCCGACCCGGCCGCCGGCGCCGGCTATGTCGAGGCGCTGACCGACGGCCTCGCCCGCGCCGCCTGGGCCGCCTTCCAGGCCATCGAGGCGAAGGGCGGCCTCGTCGCCGCCCTGACGGACGGGGCGGTCGCCGCCGACGTCGCCCGAGCCCTGGAAGCCCGCGCCGCGGCCGGCGCGCCGAAGATCGTCGGCGTCACCGCCTTCCCGCCCGCTCAGGAAGCTCCGGTCGAGGTGGAGCGCCCCGCGCGCACGCCCGTCGAGGCCCCTTCGCCCCGCCTGCCCGGCCCCGACGGCGCCTGTCCGCCGCTGACGCCGATCCGCCTGTCCGCTCCTTTTGAGGAGGCCGCGCGATGAGCCGCTTCCCCGACTTCTCCACCCTGCCCTTCGACGCCGGCTCGGCCGCCGCGCCGCCGGCCGCCGAGGCGCCCTGGCAGACGCCCGAGGGCATTGCGGTCAAGTCCGTCTACACCGCCGCCGACGTCGCCGACCTGGACGCCCGCCACGGCTATCCTGGCCTGGCCCCGTTCCAGCGCGGCCCCTACCCGACCATGTACCTGACCAACCCGTGGACCATCCGCCAGTATGCGGGCTTCTCCACGGCTGAGGACTCCAACGCCTTCTACCGGCGCAACCTCGCCGCCGGTCAGAAGGGCCTGTCGGTCGCCTTCGACCTGGCCACCCACCGCGGCTACGATTCCGACCACCCGCGGGTGAAGGGCGACGTCGGCATGGCGGGCGTGGCGATCGATTCCATCCTCGACATGCGCACCCTGTTCGACGGCATCCCGCTCGACCAGATGAGCGTGTCGATGACCATGAACGGCGCGGTCCTGCCGATCCTGGCGCTCTACATCGTCGCCGGCGAGGAACAGGGCGTCCCGCACGCCAAGCTGTCGGGCACCATCCAGAACGACATCCTCAAGGAGTTCTTGGTCCGGAACACCTACATCTATCCGCCCGGACCATCGATGCGGATCATTTCCGACATCTTTTCATATACTTCGCGCGAAATGCCGAAGTTCAACTCGATTTCGATCAGCGGCTATCACATCCAGGAGGCCGGCGCGACGCTGGACCTGGAATTGGCCTACACCCTGGCCGACGGCGTCGAGTACGTCCGCGCCGGCGTCGCCGCCGGCATGACGGTCGACCAGTTCGCCCCGCGCCTGTCGTTCTTCTGGAACGCCGGCATGAACGCCTTCATGGAGATCGCCAAGCAGCGCGCCGGACGCCTGCTGTGGGCCAGGCTCATGAAGGAGAACTTCGACCCCAAGGACTCCCGTTCGCTCGCCCTGCGCGCCCACACCCAGACCAGCGGCTGGAGCCTTGCGGCTCACGACGTCTTCAACAACGTCCCGCGCACCTGCGTGGAGGCCATCGCCGCCGCCAGCGGCCAGACCCAGAGCCTGCACACCAATTCGCTGGACGAAGCCCTGGCCCTGCCGACGGACTTCTCTGCGCGGATCGCCCGCAACACCCAGCTCTTCATCCAGATGGAGAGCGGCCAGACCCGGGTGATCGACCCTTGGGGCGGCTCCTACTACGTCGAGCGTCTGACGGCCGACCTCGCCGCCCGCGCCCTGGAGCATATCGCCGAGGTCGAGGCCCTTGGCGGCATGGCCCGCGCCATCGAGGACGGCCTGCCCAAGCGCCGGATCGAAGAGGCCGCCGCCCGCGCCCAGGCCCGCATCGACTCCGGCCGCCAGAGCGTCGTCGGGGTCAACCGCTACAAGCCCGAAAGCGCCGACGAGATTCCGGTGCTCAAGGTCGACAACACCGCCGTGCGCGAGCGCCAGCTCGAAAAGCTGAAGCGCCTCAAGGCCGAGCGTGATCCCGCCGCGGTCGCCCGCGCCCTCGAGGCCCTGACCAACGGGGCCCGCGGCGGCGGCAACCTGCTCGAGCTTTCCGTCGAGGCGGCACGCGCCAAGGCTACGGTCGGCGAGATCAGCGACGCCCTGGAGGCGGTCTTCGGCCGCCACAAGGCCCGCGCCGACGCGGTCAAGGGCGTCTACCTGCGCGAGTCCGGCGACACCCCGGCCGCCGACCGTGCCCGGGCCCTCGCCGAGGCTTTCCGCCAGGCCGACGGCCGCAAGCCTCGCATCCTGGTCGCCAAGATGGGCCAGGACGGGCACGACCGCGGGCAGAAGGTGATCGCCTCCGGCTTCGCCGACCTCGGCTTCGACGTCGACATCGGCGATCTCTTCCAGACCCCCGCCGAAGCTGCGGCCGAAGCCGTCGAGGCCGGAGTCCACGTGGTGGGGGCCAGTTCCCTCGCCGCCGGCCACCTGACCCTGGTGCCGGAGCTGAAGGCCGAACTCGCCCGCCTGGGCCGCGCCGACATCATGGTGGTTGTCGGCGGCGTCATTCCGCCTGAGGATTTCGACGCGCTGCGCGAGATGGGCGTGGCGGCGATCTTCACGCCGGGTTCGCCTGTGCCCGAGGCGGCCATCGAGGTGATCGAGCGCCTGAACGAGCAGCTCGGCTACGCCCAGGTCGAACCGGCCCGCTAGAACCCGGCGGGCGCCCGGTCCTCAGGCTCCCGAGCCCAGCATCACCACGTTGCCCTCGCTGTCGGCGAACAGGGCGAAGCGCTCCTGCGGGCTCCAGGGTGCGGCGGTCGGCTCCTGCGTGAACCTGACGCCCCGCGCGGCGAGTTCCGAGTGGGCGGCGTCCACGTCCTCGCACACCAGGATCAGCGCCGGCTCCGGTCCGGGCGCCTCGGCCCCCGCCCGCGCGAACAGGATCCGCGTCGCCGCACCGGGAATCTCGAACTCGATCCAGCGCCAGTCGTCGCCGTAAGGGGTGTCGTTGACGAGGGTCAGCCCCAGGACGTCCCGATAGAATCCGACGGCCCGGTCCTGGTCGCGCACGGGCGCGCTGGCGAACTTCACATGCCGGAACATCGCCGCCTCAGTCGCTGTCGGCTTCTCCGGCGATCCTAGCACGCGCCGAGGCGACCGCGTGCTCCACGTTGCTGCGGAACCGCGCCAGCGGGGGGCGCACCCCATGCCGCAGCAGCGCCCGGCGCACCTCCCGCCCGGCCCCGGCCACATAGACCCTCGCCCCGTGACGGCCGGCGTTGCGCACGAAGCTCGCCAGCGAGGCGGCCGCGGTGGAATCCAGCAGCGGCACGTCCGAGACGTCCAGCACATAGGCCTTGGGGTGCTCGCCGATCCGGTCCAGCGCCGTGCTCACGGCCGAGGCCGCGCCGAAGAAGAACGCGCCGGAGATACGGAAGACCGCGACGTCCCGGTCCCCTACCAGCCCTTCGGCATAGCCGCGGTCGTCCTCTTCGCCGGCGCCGGCTTGCACCCCCACCGTCGTCGACATGCGGTGGATGAACAGGAGCGCCCCGAGGGAGAAGCCGGCGACGATGCCCGTCGACAGATCCTTGAAGATGGTCAGGCCGAAGGTGGTCAGCAGCACCGCCGCGTCGCCCTTTGAGGCCCGGATCAGCGTGGCGAACTCGTGCTTCTCGGCCATGTTCCAGGCCACCAGCGCCAGCACGCCGGCCAGGGCGGCGAGCGGGATGTACCCCGCCAGCGGCGCCGCCACGAGCATGAAGGTCAGCAGGAAGGCTGAATGCAGCATCCCCGCCACCGGCCCGCGCGCGCCGGCGCGCACGTTCGTCGCCGTCCGGGCGATGGTGCCGGTCACCGGAATCCCGCCGAAGAACGCCGAGCCCACGTTCGCCGCGCCCTGGGCCATCAGCTCCATGTTCGATCGGTGGCGGCGACCGCTCATGCTGTCGGCCACCACCGCCGACAGCAGGCTCTCGATCGATCCCAGAAGGGTGAAGGACAGCGCCGCCGGCAGCACCGCCTGGATCTTCGCCAGGTCCACCGGCGGCAGGTGCGGCGCCGGCAACCCTCGCGGAATGCCGCCGAACTTGCTGCCGATCGTCTCCACGGGCAGGCCAAGGGCGATGGCGGCGACCGAGGCGACGACCACCGCCACCAGCATGCCCGGCCAGTGCGGACGCCAGCGCTTGAGGCCGAGGATGACGCCGATCGACAGGGCGCCCACCGCCACCGCCGGCCAGCTCGCCGTGGGCAGCGCCTGGGCCAGGGCCGCGAGCTTCGGCGCCAGCTCGCCCGGCTCCGGGCCCGAAAGGGTGAGGCCCAGCAGGTCCCTGATCTGGCTCGCCAGGATGATCGCCGCGATGCCGGCGGTGAAGCCCACCGTCACCGGATAGGGGATGTAGCGGATGAACGACCCCAGCCGCAGCGCCCCCACCGCCGCCAACATCAGGCCCGACAGCAAGGTGGCCAGGACCAGCCCGTCCACCCCATGCTGGTGCACGGTGGCGGCCACCAGCACGATGAACGCGCCGGCCGGCCCGCCGATCTGATAGCGGCTGCCCCCAAGGGCCGAGACCAGGAATCCGCCGACGATCGCCGTGAAGAGCCCCCGTTCGGGGCCCACGCCCGAGGCGATGGCGATGGCCATGGAAAGCGGCAGGGCGACGATGGCGACCGTCAGTCCGGCCAGCGCGTCGGCCCGCAGGTCGCGCAGCCCGTAGCGCTCGCTCAGCACCGTGAAGAGCTTGGGCGTGTAGTTGTCGGCCATTCTCGGCCGGTGCGCCATGGTCATCCTGTACTCCGGCCTGCGCCAGGTCCGCCCGTCCGCCGCCCCGGCGGCGGGCGGGCGTCCATGCGTCCTGCCGCCCGAGCTGATGCGGGCGCCATGACAATTGTCAACTTTCCGGCGGGCCGCGGGGGCGACCGCCTCAGCCCCACAGCGCCGGCGTCGGCGGCTCGATCAGCGAGCCGATGAAGGTCAGTCCTGGAGTTCGGTCACGGGCCAGCAACAGCGGACCGTCCAGATCCACGAACGCCGCGCCCTGGGCCATGATCATCGCCGGCGCCATCGCCAGCGAGGTCGCCACCATGCAGCCGGCCATGATCTCCAGCCCCCGCGCCCTCGCTGCGTCCGCCAGCGCCAGCGCTTCGGTGAGCCCGCCGGCCTTGTCGAGCTTGATGTTCACGCAGCCGTAGCGCCGCGCGCAGGCGTCCAGTTCGGCTCGGGTGTGCAGGCTCTCGTCGGCGCACAGCATCACCGGACTCTCGAAGCCTTCGAGCGCCTCGTCCTCCCCGGCCTTGAGCGGCTGTTCGATCAGCTTCACGTCCAGGCGCGCGAATTCCGGGGCCAGCCGCTCCAGGTCCGAAAAGCTGAGCGCCTCGTTCGCGTCGACCACCAGCCGCGTCTTCGGAGCTGCGCCGCGCACCGCCGCCACCCGGTCGAGGTCTCCGGGTCCGCCGATCTTCAGCTTCAGCATCGGGCGCCGCGCTGCGGCCCTGGCGGCCTCCGCCATCTCCTCCGGCGCGCCCAGGCTGATCGTATAGCAGGTCTTCACAGGGTCCAGCCGTGGCCGCCCGGCGAGCCGCCACGCCGGCTCGCCGGCGAGCTTGGCCTCCAGGTCCCAAAGGGCGCAGTCCAGGGCGTTGCGCGCTGCGCCGGCCGGCAGCAGCCCCTGCAGTTGCTCGCGCGAAACGCCGGCCTCCATCGCCGTCCGGACGCCCTCGATCTGCCGGAGCACCCCGTCCACCGTTTCGCCATAGCGGGCGTAGGGCACGGCCTCCCCGCGCCCTCTCGCGCCCTTCTCGGATATTTCGGCGACCACCACATGCGCCTCGGTCTTGGCGCCGCGGGCGATTTTGAAGGCGCCGGCGATGGGCCAGCGCTCATCTTGGACGGTCAGCGTGCGCAGGGCTGGGCTCCGGTCAATGGGGTCGGCCGCGGGTCGGCCGTCCGCCTGCCCTAGCGAGCCCCCGCCGCCGGTTCAAGACGCGGCCGGGGTGTCGGCCTTGGGCGCCGCATAGCGCTGGCTCACCCGGCGCAGACCGCTCAACACCGCCTCGGTCTGCTTGGCGTCCTGCGCGCTCTCGGTGTGCAGCAGCAGCTTCAGCGCCTGCACGTGAACCTGCATGGCCTCCACGTCCCACCGCCCGGTCGCGCCCAGGTGATCCACCAGGTCGCACAGGCTGTGCAGCGCCACGTCGATGGCGTTCAGGCCGCACACCGAAGCCAGGCCGATCGGCGGGCTCACCAGGCCGTAGAGCTCGGCCAGGAACGCCTTGTCGTACGCCGCGGGACACTGTCGCATGAGCGCCTCCGCCTCGCCGATCATCTTGCCCAGTTCGGCGACGCATTGGCCGGCCACCGTCCCCAGGTTGGCGGTGGCGCGGGTGATCGCCTCGGCGAGCGGCAGGCCGCCCGGCGCGCGCAGCAGGGCGCCGAGCTGGCGCTTGGGCATGAAGAAGCTGACGCTCACAGCTTGACCTTCTGGGTGGGCACCAGGCCGTCGATCATGTCCTGGTCCATGTTGGGCGTCACCGCTTCGCCCACGTCGGGCGGCAGGTCGTCCCGCCGCCGGCCGGGACCGCCGCCGGGCACGCCCTCGTTCTTGATCCGCCGATCCGGACCCACATAGGTGTCGCAGTCGACGAACTTGCGTCCCTCGCGGGCGATCCAGACCACCCGCTCCAGCACCGCCTTCGGGGTCAGCGGCTTCTTCATGATGAAGTCGGCGCCGCAGTTGCGCGCCTGTTCGATCGCATGGGTCGGCGTGTGTCCCGCCGTCAGCAGCACCGGCGCATAGCAGTTGGGCTCGATCTTGCTGCGCCTCAGCCAGGCGACGAACTCATAGCCCTCGCCTGTCGGCGAGGCGTCGACCACGGCCAGGTCGATGGCGAAGCGCTGGATGATGTCCTTGGCCTCGTCGGCGTTGGCGGCTCTGTGCAGGGTCTTGGCGCCGAAGCCGGTCAGCACCTGCACCAGGATCTCCAGGCCCAGAGGCGTGCCGTCGAGCAGCAGCACCGAGGCCCGCTCGAAATTGAAGCGCGCGCGGGAGTTCGCATCCAGCCCCATCAGCGCAACGCTGTCCGCACACCCACGGCCACCCTCCCGGCGACGCCGCCTTGCGAGCACGGGCCCCCGCCCGGTCGAGAGGCATGCAACGCCCCCGATCGATTAGGAGTCGGGTCCGTTAATGAAGCCTTGCCGGCGCCTGCGGCGCAGGCGCGCGGCCCTAGGCTCCGTCTCCGGCCGCGGCGTCTAGCAGCAGGAAGGCGCGCCCGGCGTCCGACGCCAGCAGGGCGCCCAGCTCCAGGCCGTCCTTGTCCCGCTTGGCGGCGTCCGCCAGCAGGCGCTGGTGGCGGGCCACGTAACGGCGCACCTGCTGCTTCAGCGGCGCGTCGGTGAACAGCCGCCGCGCCAGGCGCCGCGTGGCCGCCGGCGCAAGGCGCCGCACCAGCGTGCGGCAGGCGTCGGCCTCGCCGTTCTGCAGCAGATCGGCGATCTCCTCCATCCGCGCCCGCGGCAGCAGGGCGGCCGGATCGATGCCCATGCTGGTGATTTCCGCGATCAGGCTGACCTCGCCCTGGGTTTCCGGCGCCGCCTCGTCGGTCTCGTCGATCGAGGAGAGCAGCTCCTTCCAGGTCCAGCCGTCGCCCGCCTCAGCCGGCTCCGGCGTGCGCCCTCCGGCCGCGTCGAATACTTCCGAGAATTCCTGGTCGCTCGCCGTGGGCGTCAGGCGCAGCCGCTGGCGCAGGCCCATTTCCGCCGCCGGCGTCGCGGCGGGCGCCGGCTCCGCAAGCGAGGCGCCGCCCTTGCCCGGCCGGCCGCCTGGCACGGACCGCGGGGCGGGCGCCGGACCGGCGTTGGTCGCCACCGCCCCCATCAGCCGCACGGCCTCGCTCAGCATCTCGTAGTTGCGGCGCACCCGCTCCTGGAAGGCCAGGTCGATCGCCTCGGTCTCCTCGGCCGTGCGCCGGGCATGCTCCATCAACTGATCCATACCCTGGATCACGGCGTTGCGGACCTCCTCGGCCTGCTGACGCGCCGCCGCAGGCAGTTGCGACGCCCGCGACTCGATCTCCTGCAGCATCTTCTCCAGTTCCTGCAGGGTGCCCCGGGCCGCATTGGCGCCCTCGTCCAGCTTCTTGGCCGTCGCCGCCCCGGCCTGTTCCACCATCTGGGCCGATCGCTCGATGAGGTCTCGCGCCTCGGCGAGGCGGGCCTCGAACACCTGATTGGCGCGTTGGCCGGCGGTGAAGGCCGCCTCCGCGAGCTGGTCCACCTGGGCGCGGGCGGCTTCGGCGTGCCGCTCGGCGGCCTGGCGCGTCTCCTCGGCCGCCTTGCCCAGGGCCTCGATCGACGCACGGGTCTGGGCTTCCAGCTTGGCGCGCTCCTCGGCCGCAGCGGCGGCGACCGCCTCCAGCGATTGCTTGGTCGAGGCGCCGAACGCCTCGCGCTCGACCTTGGCCTGGTCGGAGAATTCGCGGAACTGGTCGGCCGCCTCGGCGATCAGGCCGCGCAGGGCGTCTGCGCCCTTGATCGCCCGGTCGCCCATTTCGGAAGCCGACAGCCGGGCCTGGGCGATGAACTCCGACAGTTTGGCCGTCTGGCTCTCGGCCTCGGCGGCGAACACCTCCTGGTCGGCCCGCAGGGTCTGGCTGGCGGCGACCAGGGCCGCCCGCTGCTCGACCAGCCCGGCTTCCACGGCGTTGATCTGTTCGGCCACGCCGCCGCCCGCGCTCTCCAGCCGGGCGATGTGCCGCGTGAGGTCCTCGCCGGCGGTGCGCGCCACGTCGGCCGCCGATCCGGCCGCCGCCGTCAGGTCCGCCGCCCGTGCGGTCAGCGAGGCTTCAGCCTCGCGCAGTTGCGTCTCCGCCAGGTCCGAAGCGTCCGCCACGATCCGCGACTGCCGCCCGATCGCCTCCACGGCCGAGGCGGCCTGGGCTTCCAGCGCTTGGGCCAGGCCCGCCATGTCCGTGCGCTCGCGCCCCAGGGTCTGAGCGAGCGTCTCGGCGGCCTTGGTCGAGGCCGCCGTGGTCTCGGCCAGCCGTTCGGTCTCCGCCGCCAGGGCCTGGCGCAACGCCAGCAGCGATTCGCGCGCCTCCTTGGCGGTGCGCCCTGCGGTCACGATCTCCTCGCGCACGGCCTGCACCAGGTCGCCGGCCCGGCCGGCGGCGATCACCGCGGGCGATACCATGTCGTCTGCAAGGGCCTTGGCGCGGGCGGCCTCCGTGGCCAGCCGCATGCCCTGGCGAGCCAGGTAGGCCGACACCCAGATCAGCGCCACCGGTCCGATCGCCAGAGCGGCGAGGCCGGCCAGCAGCATCGGGTCGAGCGTCCGGCCCGACGACAGGCCGAGCGAAGTCCAGGTCAGCACCGCCAGTGCGCCGATCCAGGCCAGGGTCGCCCCGGCCGCGCCGATATAGATGGGCCAGCCGGAGGACGTGGGCTCGACAGGGCGGCGGGCCGCGCTGCGTTCGCTGGTCGGGCGTGCGCTGCGCGCCGCGCTCCGGCCGCTGGTCGCGGCGCCGGGGATCGGCGAGGCCGCCGCCGGCCGCGACGGCTGACTGGCCGCAGCGCCCGGCGGCCGTCCCTGCGGCTCGCGCCGCAACGGCGCGGCCCCGCCGCTACGCGCCAGCGGAGCCGGAGCGGCGGTCGGTTGGGAACGCTCGGCTGCAGGCTTGATTTCCCAAGCCTTCTGCTGCGGCGCCTCCGGCTTCTTCTGAGGCTCGGCCTGCACGGCGGCCGACGGAGGCTCCCCCTGCGGCTTCGGCGCGGCAGGCTCGCCCCGGAAGGCGGCGGGCCGCGCCGGCTCGCTCCGGGTCGCTTCCGGAGGCGCCGGCTCGACCGGCGCGGCGGCCTTCGGGGTCGGCGCTTCCGGCGCCGGCGGCTTCGGGGCGGGGGCGGGCTCGGCGGCCGGCTTCTGCGGCTCAGCCGAAGGCGCTTCGGCCGCCGGGGCCTCATCCGCGGCGGTCTCGGGTGCGGCCGTCAGGGCCGGCGCAGGGGCGGCCTTGGGCGGCTCCTTCGGCGCAAACAGGGCCTCATCCGGCGACAGCGGCGGCGGCTCGGCGGGCGACAGGTCGAAATCCGGAGCGACCTCCAACTCCATGTCGAGCGCCTCGGCGTCGTCGAACTCCGCCGCGACCCCTTGGGCGAGCGCTCCGAAATCCAGCGTTTGCCGCCGCTTCCTGATCTTCATACGCGATCCGTCCGGCGCGGGCTGACAACTGCGGTGGATGACGAGCGCGACCCCACGCGCCGCCCCGCACTCGCGCCTCAAGCGAAGGATTACCGACGAAGTCGCCCAAGGCAAAGCACGATCCGACGATCATGCGCTTCAAAGGCTCGATTTGTAGCGGAAACTCCGGCTTTTGGCCGCTAAGTCTTAACGGCCTTGGCCCGCGACTGCGGGCAATCGGCCACCGCCGTCGGCTTGGGAGAGGTGCGCGCGATCGTGCGCTCCGCCGGCGCCGGCCTTGGGGCCTGATGCGCCTCCACGGGCACGCCAAGATGCGAAAAGGCGGCGGCCGACGAGTGGACGACCACCGCCGCAACGATCTCGGTCAAGGTTTGCATCGGATCTCTCCCCGATCCCGATACGATTCCGGCGAGCGGTGTTATCCGCCCAGCCGCCCCCTAGGGCAATGTGACGCAACGTGAATTTTTGGTCATGCAGTGACGCTGGTCAGTATCGACGGCACAGCAGGTCACGAATGATGGTCGTGTTGGCGACGTAGCGCCCCTCTCCGTCCACCGCGCTCGGAGCTCGGTCGTTGGAGTCGTAGTAGAGCGCCGGACCCAGCCCCTGCGAACGGCAGAAGGCGTTGGCCGACATGCCGCCGGCGGCGATGTCGCGTCCGTCGAAGCTCGGATAGGGGAAGAACACCGATCGGGCGCCTTCGGCCGAGCGGCCCTGGCCGCCGCTCCAGCCCGGCCGGCCCCCGCCGCCATAGCCGCCGCCATAGCCGCCCGAACTGGTCTGCAGCGAGGAGATTCGCTCCGCCATGCCGATGCGGTTCAGGTCGGGGACATCGCCGCGCACCGTCTGGCAGCGACCGCCGAAGCCGGCGTCTTCACATACGCGCCATTCGCCCTGGAAGCGGGCGCTGCGCGCCTTGTCGTTGAACCGCAGGCCCGAGAGGTTCTCTTCGCTGGCGTAGACGTCGACGCTGCGGCCTTCGAAGTTGTAGCCCTCGTAGAGCGTCGCCATGGGCCGGCGCCCGCCCCCATAGGGCTGCGCAGCGGCCGAGAGAGCCAAGCATCCGACCGCGCCCACGGCGACGGCGGCAAGGGCAAGTCTGCGCATCGAAGGTCCTCCAGATCCGGCCAAGCTTAGCCCACCCGCGCCGGCCTAGGAAGGCGAGCGCGGCCTAGCGCTCGAACCGCCCTGCACCCTCGTGCGCAAGGAGCCAGCGCTTGCGGTGCAGCCCCCCGCCGTAGCCCGTCAATGTCCCGTTCGCCCCCACCACCCGGTGACAGGGCACCACCACGCCCACCGGGTTCGCCCCGTTCGCCAGTCCCACCGCCCGCACGGCGGCGGGCTTGCCGATGCGCGCGGCCAGACCGGCGTAGCTGAGCGTGACGCCGGCCGGGATGTCGCACAGGGCCGCCCACACCGCCTTCTGGAAGGGCGTTCCGTTGGTCCGCCAGACCAGCGGCGCCAGCGCCCCGGTCGCGCCGGCGAAATAGGCCTCGAACGCCTCGCGCACCGCCGCAGGCGCGCGGCCCGGCGAGATCTCGGCGCCGGGGTGATGGCGGGCCATGAGCAGGCGCATCCGCGCCTCATAGTCCTCCCAGTCGACGGCGCAGAGCACCCCGTCGGCATCGGTGACGACCAGCGCCCGGCCGATCGGCGTGGCCAGCGCCTCGAGGCGCAGATTCTCAGGCGGCCTCGGCGGCATGGCCCTTCTCCCGGCTTGGCTTGGCGGCGCCGGCCGTATCCGCGGCCCACAGATGCAGGGCCGCATAGGCGCGCCACGGACGCCACCGCTCGGCCCGCGCCAGCAGCTCGCCTGGGGTGGGCCTTCGTCCCTGCGGGTCGGCCATGGCGCGCATCAGCCCGATGTCCCCGTGCGGAAAGGCGTCGGGCTCGCGCAGCTCGCGCATGGCGATGTACTGCGCCGTCCACTCGCCGATCCCCGGCAGGTCCCGCAGGCGCGCCACCGCCTCCTCCAGGCTGCGCCGGGGCGCGAACAGCGCCGGATCACGCACCGCCGCCTCGGCGAGGGCCGTCAAGGTCCGCGCCCGCGAGCGCGGCATGCCGAGGGCGGCGATGTCGGCGCTCGCCAGCCGCTCTGGAGTCGGGAACAGGTGCGTCAGGCCTTCCACAGCGGCGACGCCCGCCCCCAGCGGCTCGCCATACGCCGCCGTCATCCGCCCCGCCAGCCCCCGGGCGGCGACCACTGTGATCTGCTGGCCCAGCACCGCCCGCACCGCCAGTTCGAACCCGTCCCACGCGCCGGCCGCCCGCAGTCCCGGACGCGCCGCGACCAGCGGCGCCAGCGCCGGATCCTCCATCAGGTGCGCGGCGATCGCCTCGGGATCGGCGGTCAGGTCGAACACCCGCCGCACCCGGGCGATCACCGTCGGCAGGGCCGACAGCCGGGCGAACCGGATGGTCGCCTTCAGGAAGTCGCCGTCGCCAGGCTCGACGATCACCACCCCCTGCTCGCCGCCAACCTTCAGGGTGCGCGCATAACGCCGGGCCGACACCGTCTCGACGCCGGGGATGGCGCGCAGGGCCAGGAAGCGGGTCATGCTCTCCCAGTCGTAGGGCGCCCGGTAGCCGAGCTTCAGCGTCACGGCGCCGCCTTCGCCCGCCGCGCCCTCCCGCGATCCGGACCGGCGCAGCGCCGCCGGCGGGCGATCGAACAACTGCTGGAAGGTCTCATTGAACCGCCGAACGCTGCCGAAGCCGGCGGCCAGGGCCACCTCGCTCATCGGCAGTCGGGTCTCGTGGATCAGTTGCTTGGCCAAGAGCACCCGCCGCGTCTGCGCCACCGCCACCGGCGAGGCGCCCAGGTGCTGCTTGAACAGGCGGCGCAACTGGCGTTCGCCCACGCCCAGCCGTTCCGCCAGCGCCTCGACGTCCCCCGCATCCAGCGCGCCCGCCTCGATCAGGCCCAGCGCCCGGGACACCGTGTTCGACGTGCCGCGCCACGAGCCGAGGTCCGGCGAGGTCTCCGGACGGCAGCGCAGGCATGGGCGAAAGCCCGCCTCCTGCGCGGCGGCGGCCGAAGGATAGAAGGTCATGTTCTCGCGCTTGGGCGTTCGCGCCGGGCAGATCGGCCGGCAATAGATCCCGGTGGTCTTCACCCCGCCGAAGATCTTGCCGTCGAACCGCGGATCGCGGGTGACGACCGCGCGGTAGCAGGCCTCGTGGTCCATATCCATGCGCGCCAGGATCGTCCCTCCGCCGCCACCTGTCTCGCGGTTTTCGGACATTCTCGTCGGCCGTCCGGCGGAATTCGGCCGCGTTCTGCACGTACGGTTCCGGGCAGGTGCGGCAGAATTTCTAACGCCGGCCACAAGAAACCGTCCTATTGCTGGACTTGGTCCCGTCACCTAGATCGACGGCGAAGGGGCCCTGCCGCACGCTGCGAACCTGTGGCGGCGGCCTGAACACTATGTGCAAGGTTGCCCGCATGAGCGCCGTCGCCGCGCCTGATCTGAGGCCCATGGCCGCCACGCCCTTGATCACCCCGCAGACGCTGACGCACCTGCAGCGCCTGGAGGCCGAGAGCATCCACATCATGCGGGAGGTCGTCGCCGAGGCCGAGCGTCCCGTGATGCTCTATTCCATCGGCAAGGACTCGGCGGTCATGCTGCACCTGGCGGCCAAGGCCTTCTATCCGTCGCGGCCGCCGTTTCCGCTGCTGCACGTCGACACCACCTGGAAGTTCCGGGCGATGTACGAGATGCGCGAGCGCATGGCCAAGGCGCTCGGCTTCGAGCTCATCGTCCACCAGAACCCCGAGGCCCTGGCCCGCGGCGTCAATCCGTTCGACCACGGCAGCGCCCTGCACACCGACATGTGGAAGACCGAGGGCCTGAAGCAGGCGCTCGACAAGTACGGCTTCGACGCGGCCTTCGGCGGCGCCCGCCGCGACGAGGAGAAGTCACGCGCCAAGGAGCGCATCTTCTCGTTCCGCTCGGCCCAGCACCGCTGGGACCCCAAGAACCAGCGCCCGGAGCTCTGGCGGCTCTACAACGCCCGCAAGAACAAGGGCGAGAGCATTCGCGTGTTCCCGATCTCCAACTGGACCGAGCTGGACATCTGGCAATACGTCCACCTGGAGAACATCCCCATCGTGCCGCTCTACTTCTCCGCCGAGCGGCCGGTGGTCGAGCGCGACGGCGCGCTGATCATGGTCGACGACGACCGCTTCCCGCTGAAGCCCGGCGAGACCCCGCAGATGCGCTCGGTGCGCTTCCGCACGCTCGGCTGCTACCCGCTGACCGGCGCCGTGGAATCGACGGCCGCCACTCTGCCGCAGATCATCCAGGAGATGCTGCTCACCACCACGTCCGAGCGCCAGGGCCGGGTCATCGACCACGACCAGGCCGCGTCCATGGAGAAGAAGAAGCAGGAGGGCTACTTCTGATGGCCCACCAGTCAGCGCTCATCGCCGAGGACATCGACGCCTACCTCGAGGCCCACCAGCACAAGTCGCTGCTGCGCTTCCTGACCTGCGGCTCGGTGGACGACGGCAAGTCGACCCTGATCGGCCGCCTCCTCTACGATTCCAAGATGATCTTCGAGGACCAGCTCGCGGCCCTCGAGGCGGATTCCCGCAAGGTCGGCACCCAGGGCGGCGAGATCGACTTCGCCCTCCTCGTCGACGGACTCGCCGCCGAGCGCGAGCAGGGCATCACCATCGACGTCGCCTACCGCTTCTTCTCCACCGACAGGCGCAAATTCATCGTCGCCGACACGCCCGGCCACGAGCAGTACACGCGCAACATGGTCACCGGCGCCTCGACCGCCGACGCCGCGGTCATCCTGATCGACGCGCGCAAGGGCGTGCTCACCCAGACGCGGCGGCACTCCTATCTGGTCAGCCTGCTCGGCATCCGCCACGTGGTGCTGGCGATCAACAAGATGGATCTCGTCGGCTGGTCGAAGGACGTCTTCGACGCGATCCTCCAGGAATACCGCGACTTCGCCGCCCAGATCGGCCTCAACGACTTCACCGCCATTCCGATGTCGGCCCTCAAGGGCGACAACATCACCACCCGCAGCGACGCCGCGCCCTGGTACGCAGGCCCCGCGCTGCTGCCGCATCTGGAGGCGGTCGAGGTCGAGGACGACCTGCAGGGCAAGCCGCTGCGCATGCCGGTCCAGTGGGTCAACCGCCCCAACCTCGACTTCCGCGGCTTTTCCGGCCTGATCGCCTCGGGAACGGTCCGCCCCGGCGACCGGATCAAGGCCCTGCCCTCGGGCCGCGAAAGCACGGTGACGCGGATCGTCACCATGACAGGGGACCTGCCCATCGCCGTCGCCGGACAGTCGGTGACGATCACCCTGGCCGACGAGATCGACATCTCCCGGGGCGATGTGATCGCCTCGGCCAAGGCGCCGCCCGAGGTCGCCGACCAGTTCGAGGCCACCCTGGTGTGGATGGACGAGGAGGCCATGCTTCCGGGCCGGCCCTACCTCATCAAGATCGGCGCCCGCACCGTCGGCGCCAGCATCACCGAGCCCAAGTGCAAGGTGAACGTGAACACCCTCGAACGTCTCGCGGCCAAGCGCCTCGAGCTCAACGAGATCGGCGTCTGCAACCTCTCGCTCGACGCGCCGATCGCCTTCGACCCCTACGCCGAGAACAAGGACCTCGGCGGCTTCATCCTGATCGACCGGATGTCCAACCGCACGGTCGGCGCGGGGATGCTGCACTTCGCCCTGCGGCGGTCGCAGAACATCCACTGGCAGGCGCTGGACGTCGACAAGACCTCCCGCGCCGCCCTCAAGGCCCAGCGCGGCCGCGTGGTGTGGCTGACCGGCCTGTCCGGCTCGGGCAAGTCGACCATCGCCAACCTGGTGGAAAAGCGCCTGCACGCGAACGGGCGGCACACCTACCTGCTCGACGGCGACAACGTCCGCCACGGGCTCAACAAGGATCTCGGCTTCACCGATGAGGACCGGGTCGAGAACATCCGTCGCGTGGCCGAGGTCGCCAAGCTGATGGTGGATGCGGGCCTGATCGTGCTCGTCTCCTTCATCTCCCCGTTCCGGGCCGAGCGCCGCATGGCTCGCGACCTGATGGCCGAGGGCGACTTCGTCGAGGTCTTCGTCGACACGCCGCTGGAGGTCGCCGAGGCGCGAGACGTCAAGGGGCTCTACAAGAAGGCCCGCGCCGGCCAGTTGAAGAACTTCACCGGCATCGACAGCCCCTACGAGGCCCCGGAGTTCCCGGAAATCCGGATCGACACGACGGCCCTGTCGCCCGCCGAGGCGGCCGAGCGGATCGTCGCCTGGCTGGAAGGCGAGCTCGAATACACGATCTGAGGCCAGGCGGCGTCAGTAGCTCTCGAAGGTGTCCAGTCCCAGGGTCTCAAGCAGGCTTCCAATCGTCGTCACGCCATCGACATCGGCGAGCCGGTTGCGAAGCTCGGCATCGCGGCCCTCTTCGCCTTCGCTCCAGAACTCCGGATGCGCCTTGATCGACGCGCGGGCACGCGCCTGGACCTCCTTCAGGGAGACGGGTTCAAGCGCCTCCAGCTCATGCTCGATCCGGGACTGAGGCGGCGCCCCGAGAAGCCTCGCCAGCGATAGCAGAGGGCCGGCCCGACCGGTCCGCGTCACCGAAAGCACCCTCCAACGCCGGCCGTCGGCGTCAATGAGCTCCATGCCATCCTGCATGCGGTCCTTAAGGGTCATCGAGCCGCACTTTGTCAGCGTGTCCAGGTCCGGCCACCCCCAGATGTCCTCATCCGTCGTGAAGCCGATCACCGGAAAGCGAAAGTCCACCTCTGACGTCTTCATGAGAGCTCCCCTTCCTCACACGCGCCCGCACCGGGCGAAGTCAACGCCGCGCGCCCGGCGGCGTGGGTCTGGCTGAGACATTCTGCACGCTGTCTGCGCCGTAGCCCGCCAGTCCGGCCGGGACTGCCTTCATCCAATCAGTGGTGCCGTACCAGACACGCCGAACCGGATCATACCTTGGCTTTCCGGCCCAACTGCCGGTCAGCCGGCGATGCTGCTCCTTGGGCATGACCTTGAGCAGGGCGTAGTGGTTTCGCGGATCCTGAACGGTGCGCCCGGTCCCCTTCAGCGGAATGGTGTGATGGATCTCCTGCCCCTTGCCGGCCAATCCGCGCCGGCGCAGCGTCTTGGAGGCCGCATTGGCCGTCACGGAGCCCGTCTTGAGAATGCCGATGCCCTTGGACGCGGCCTTCACGCCCTTCGCCGCCACGCCGATCGGCAGTGCGTCGGCCACGGCCATAGCGCCGTTGAACGCCGCACCGGCGTAGTCGCCATCCTGAAGGTCCGCAGCCGCTTCCCAAGCCGGACCGATGACGGGGATGAAGGACTGCGCCGTCGTCGGACGCGGGATATCCGGCCCATCCTGAAAGTTGCGCCATGCGTCCCGGGCAAGCTCCAGCTGCGGGCCGAATCCGTCTTCGGCTTCCCGCTTCGCTCGAAGCTCGCTCATCCGCTGGTCGTAGAGCTCCCCTTCGACATCCGGCACGCTCCGCGGCTGCCCCGTCGGCATTCTCGCCATTTCGCTCTCATCTCCAGATCTAGTCGGCCGCAAGCGAACTCCCGCCGCGCGAGGCGCAACCTGGCTCCTGCATGCGCAACCTCGAATTCGCCGACGCCCCGACAACTCGAAGAGCAGTCTCTCACGCCAACCCTGGATTGTAAAGAACAAAAAGCGAACTCGGATCTCCCCCGGATCGCCGACGCGTGTGGGCGGACGGGTCGCCTCAGAACGCCAGCACGATCTTGCCGAAATGTTCGCCGCCCTGCATCGCCTGGAAGGCCGCCCGCGCCTCGGTCCAGGGGAACACCTTGTCGACCACCGGCCGGATCTGGTGCAGCTCCATCGCCTTGCACATGGCCTCGAACATCGCCCGCGAGCCGACCGACAGCCCCTGCAGCCGCGCGTTGTTGCCGATCAGCACCGCCGGGTTGAAGCCCTCGGCGGCGCCCGCCACTACGCCGATGATCGCGATATGCCCGCCGATGCGCACAGCTCTCAAGCTCTGCTGGATGGTGCCGGCGCCGCCGACCTCCATGACGAAGTCCGCGCCGACCCCGCCGGTCGCTTCCCGCACGGCCTTGGCCCAGTCGGGCGTCGTCTTGTAGTTCACGACATGATCCGCCCCCAAGGCTTTGGCGCGCCTGAGCTTCTCGTCGGACGACGAGGTGATCACCGTCCGATAGCCCGCCGCCTTGGCGAACTGCAGGCCGAAGATCGACACCCCGCCCGTGCCCTGCAGCACCACCGTGTCGCCGGGCTCCAGCCGGGCGTCTTCGAAAAGCCCGCGCCAGGCCGTCAGCGCCGCGCACGGCAGGGTCGCCACCTCGTGGTCGGTCAGAAAGTCGGGAACCTTCGAGACCCCCTCCTGGCTGAAGGTCGCCAGCTCCCGCCCCGCGCCGGGAATCGGGTGACCCAGCGACGACATCAGGTTCTCCAGACGCGCAGGTCCGGCGTTCCAGTTCTGGAAGAACAGGGTCGAGACCCGATCCCCCGGCTTCACCCGCGTCACCCCGGGCCCCACCGCCTCGACGATCCCGCAGCCGTCGGAGAACGGCGTCACCGTCCCGGCCGTGGCGGATCCGCGGCTGTACATCCCGCCCACCATCAGCAGGTCGCGGTAGTTCAGCGACAGCGCGCGCATCCGCACCAGCACCTCGCCATGTCCCGGCGTCGGCGCCTCCACCTCCACCACTTCCAGCCTGTCGACGCCCCAGGGCTCGGCGACTTGCAGCGCGCGCATGGCGATCCTCCTCAATGTTTGGTCCCATAGTCGCGGCGGGGGCCGCCGTCGCAAGCCTGTCGCCGGGGAAGGTCCTGTCGATTTCCGCCCCTGCCGGCCTATAGTCGGCGCATGTCCGTCCCGCGCCTCCTCGTCTGCGGCTTCGATTCATTTCCCGAAGCGCCGCGCAATCCGTCCGCCGCTGTGGTCGAGGCGCTCGGCCGGGACGCCTGGTCGCCGGCGGGCGCCGACGTCGCCTATCTGACCCTTCCGGTCGCCTGGCGCGGATCCGTCGAGGCGATCCTCGTCCGGGCCGCCAGGGAACGCTTTGAAGGCGTCCTCGTGGTCGGCGTTGCGGTCGAGGCCGAGGCCTTCCGCGTGGAGACCCTGGGCCGCAACCACGCCGATCCGACCCGCCCCGACCATGCGGGCGATCTCTGGCCAGCCGCGCTGATCGCCCCCGGCGGGCCAGCGGCCCTGCCGGCCACGGCGCCCTGGCGGTCCATGCTCGCCGCCGTCGCCGAGACCGGCCTGCCCGTCGTCGCCTCCGACGACGCCGGCGACTACCTGTGCAACTTCACCCTCTTCAGGCTTCTGGCCGAGGCGTCCATCCCGGCCGCCGGGTTCCTGCACGTGCCCCAGGCTCGGGAGTGCGCTGCGGAGGCGGCCTTCACCCTCGCCGACATCGACCGGGCCGTGCGCGCCTGTGTCGCCGCCTTCGCCGACGACCTGGCTGCGCCGCTCACGGGTCCAGCCGCTGGACGCCGTACAGCCTGAGTGCGCCGATCAGGCCGATCGCGGCGATCAGCGACATCAGCAGATAGCCCTGCGCGCCGCCACGGTCGTAGATCCAGCCCGAGGCGATGATCGCCAGTCCGCTGAGCAGGCCGCCCGACAGCGCCGAGTTGATCGACTGCGCCGCCGAGGCGTTCGCCGGCGTGGATAGCCGCTCCACCAGTTGCAGCGACGCCAGGAAGGTCGCGGCGAACGACAGGGTGTGCAGCGCCTGCAGCGGAAACAGCGCCCAGAGCGGCGGGGAGAACGCCAGGGCGGTCCAGCGCACCACCGCCGCGGCCCCGCCCAGCACCAGCAGGCGCCTGGGCCCCACGGCGCGCCGCCACGGCTCCATGAACCACATGAAGCCGATCTCCACGGCGACGCCTACGCCCCAGAGCACGCCTGTCAGGGTCTCCGAGACGCCCTGCTGTTTCCAGACCAGCGCGGAAAAGCCGTAGTAGAAGACGTGGGCCGACTGGATCAGCCCCACCGATCCCACCGCCAGCAGGAAGCCCCGGTCCGTCAGCAACCCGCCCAGCCCAGCCATGCGTTCGGAAAGCCGCCCCGGGCCGCTGGTCTCGTGCACCGGATCCGGCGGCAGAAGGAACCGCGCCGCCACGGCCGCCAGTCCGGCTGCGAGCACCGTCCAGACCAGCACAAGGTCCGGCGAGAACCGCACGATCAGCGCCCCGCATCCGACGTTGGCGACGATGAAGGCGGCGGAGCCGATCCCCCGCGGCCAGCCGTAGTTGAAGCCGTCCAGCCGCGCCCGCCGCAGCACGATCACGTCCACCAGCGGCGACATGGTCGACAGCAGCGAGGAGGCGAAGAACCAGACGCCGAACCACCAGAGGAACCCGAACGGCGCGGCCAGCAGCGCGACCGCCAGGGTCGAGGCCACGCCCAGCAGCATCAGGGGGGTCCGTCGCAGATTGAAGCTGTCGGCCCACATGGCCAGGGCCGGCGCGGTCACCGCCCGCGCCAGCATCGGCGCCGCCAGGATCAGGCCGATCTGCGCCCCGCTCAGGCCCTGGTCGGCGAACCATACCGGCATGTAGGGGGAACTCGCGCCCGTGCCGATGAACATTGCGGCGTACATCAGGCCGAGGCGGAGCGGCTGGGGCATTTGGGTCCGCGAAGGAGCGAATCGTGCGTTCCAGCCTGCGCGCGCCGCAGGCGCCGGACAACTGGCTCCAGGCGCGGCGTTTCTTCCGTCCCGCCCCTTCGCCCCTCGCCGCCCTCGTGCTAGCGCCTGGGGCCATGTCTCACCAGTCCCAGGCCGCCAGCGTTTCCGACATCCTTGAACTCGTCGCCGAGCGGAAGGCGCGCAAGGTCTCGATCGGCGACATCCTGGACGCCTTCGGCGACCGCGCCTTCGGAGCGCTGATCTTCGTCTTCGCCGGCCCCCTGGTGCTGCCGATGCCGCCCGGGGTCTCCGCGATCCTCGGGGCGCCCCTGATGTTCGTCACCGCCCAATGGATGCTGGGCCGGCGCACCCTGTGGCTGCCCAAGGTCCTGCTCGAGCGGACCATGAGCATGAGCGACTTCCGCGCCGTGACCGCCAAGATGACGCCCTACCTGAAGCGGCTTGAGCGGCGCCTGAGGCCGCGCCTGACCTTCATGTACAACCGTGTGGGCGACCGGCTCCTGGGGGCGGTCTGCTTCGTCCTGTCGCTCGTGGTGTTCCTGCCGATCCCCTTCGGCAACATGCTGCCGTCCTTCGCCATCGCCGCCTTCGCCATCGGCGCCGCCGAGCGCGACGGCGTGGCTGCGCTCGTCGGCTGGGTCGCGGCGATCCTCAGCGTGCTGGTGCTCGCCGTTCTGTCGCGGGCGATCGTGGTGGCGATCCTCGCCTTCTTCGGGGCCCTGGTCGAAACCCTGCGCATGATCTTCTGATCGTCTCGGGCGGCTTGCGGTTGCGGGCCGGCCCCGGCGGGTTAAGGTCGCCTCAGGTCCGCCAGGGAGGTCGCCATGCCCATCGCCGACAGCCGAGACCGCGCGCTTCGCGCCCGCGCCGAGGCCGTCATCCCCGGCGGCATGTACGGCCACCAGGCCACGGGCCTTCTGCCCGACGACTATCCCCAGTTCTTCGCCCGGGGCGAGGGCGCGCGCCTGTGGGACGTGGACGGCCGCAGCTACCTGGACATGATGTGCGCCTATGGGCCCAATCTCTTCGGCTACGCCCATCCGGAGATCGACGCGGCCTACGTCCGCCAGCTCGGCCTCGGCGACACCCTCACCGGCCCCACCGAACTGATGGTCGCCCTGGCCGAGGCCCTGGTCGCCCAGGTCTCCCACGCCGACTGGGCGATGTTCTGCAAGAACGGCACGGACGCCACCTCCATGGCCCTGGTCGCCGCCCGGGCGCAGACCCGGCGCAAGACCATCGTGCGCGCCAAGGGCGCCTACCACGGCGCGGCCCCCTGGTGCACGCCGCGGGGCGCCGGGGTGCTGGACACCGACCGCGCCCATCAGATCTTCTGCGACTATAACGACGTCGCGAGCCTCGAGGCTGCGGTCGCCCAGGCCGGCGACGACCTCGCCGCCGTCTTCGCCGCGCCGTTCAAGCACGACGCCTTCGTCGATCAGGCCGCGCCCGATCCGGCCTACGCCCGCCGCGCCCGCGAACTCTGCGACGCGCGCGGCGCCATGCTGGTGGTCGACGAGGTGCGTGCGGGCCTGCGCCTGTCGCGCGACTGCAGCTGGTCGCTGGTGGGGGTGCGGCCGGACCTGTCGACCTGGGGCAAGTGCCTGGCCAACGGCCACGCGATCTCGGCGCTTCTCGGCTCCGACAGCGCCCGCAAGGGCGCGGCCTCGATCTACGTCACCGGCTCGTTCTGGTATCAGGCGGCCCCCATGGCCGCGGCGCTGGAGACCCTGCGGCTCGTCCGGGAGACCGACTATCTGGAGCGTCTGGCCGCCCTCGGCGAGCGCCTGCGCGCGGGCCTGGCCGAACGGGCCGCCGCCGCCGGCTTCGGCTTTCGCCAGAGCGGTCCGGTGCAAATACCGCTCTTCCTGTTCGACGACGACCCCGACCTACGCAAGGGCTTCTTCTGGTCCAGCCAGATGCTCGCCCGCGGCGTCTACGTGCACCCCTGGCACAACATGTTCCTCTGCGCGGCGATGACCGAGGCCGACATCGACGGCCTGCTCGATGCGGCCGAGGCCGCCTTCGCCGACCTTCGCCGCGAGGCCCCCGGCCTCGGCGCCGTCGACAAGATGGCGTTCCTGACAGCCGCCGCTTCCAGGTGAGGAGTTCATGAGCTTTCCCGAATTCGCCGACTACGACGGCCTGGGCCTGGCCGCCCTTGTGAAGTCCGGCCAGGTGTCGCCGGCGGAACTGGTCGAAGCGGCCATCGAGCGCATCGAACGCCACAACGGCGCGCTCAACGCGGTGGTCTACAAGGCCTACGACGAGGCCCGCGCCGCCGCCCGCGGCGCCCTGCCCGAGGGGCCGTTCACCGGCGTGCCCTTCCTCATCAAGGATCTGGGGATGCCGGTCGCCGGCTGGCCCCGCACCTCCGGCAGCCGGTTCGCCCGCGGCATCATCGACCAAGACGACGGCGGCCTCACCGCCCGCTACCGCGCCGCCGGCGTGATCCCCCTCGGCAAGACCAACACACCCGAGTACGGCATCACCGGCACGACCGAGAGCGCCCTCCTGGGGCCATGCCGCAATCCCTGGAATCCCGAGCACATCTCCGGCGGCTCCTCGGGCGGCTCGGCTTCGGCGGTCGCCGCCGGCATGGTCCCCCTGGCCCACGCCAGCGACGGCCTGGGCTCGATCCGCATTCCCGCAGCGCTCTGCGGCCTCGTCGGCATGAAGGTCACCCGCGACCGCAACCCGAACCTGCCCGACGGCTTCGACTACGCCGCCGGCTTCGTCGTCGACCACGTGGTCAGCCGCACTGTGCGCGACAGCGCCGCCATGCTGGACGCCAGCGGCTATCCGGAGCCGGGCGCCCCCTACCCCGCGCCGCCCAAGGCGCGGCCCTACGCGCAGGAGATCGAGGCCTCCCCCGGCCGCCTGCGCATCGCCTGGTCCGCCGAGACGCCTAGCGGCAAGCCGATCCACCCCGAGGTTCAGGCGGCGCTTGAACGCACCGCCGCCCTCTTGAAGGGCCTCGGGCACGAGGTGATCGAGCGCGGGCTCGGCATCGACTATCGCGCCCTCTACACCGCCCGCGCCGCGCTCAGCGGCGCCAATTTCGCCGCCGGCATGGCCCGCCTGATCGAGGTCATCGGCCGCGAGCCGGAGGAGGACGAGCTGGAGCCCCTGACCTGGGCCTCGCTCAAGGGCGGCCGCCGCGTCACCGGGGCCGAGGCCCTGCGCAGCCTGCAGGAGCTGCGCATGCTCAACCGCCGCACCCTCGCCGCCTTCGAGGACATCGAGGTCTATCTCTGCCCCGTCACCGGCGCGCCGACGCCCAAGGTCGGCTACATCGATCCGGTCGCCCTGGAGCCCCGGGAGGTCAACCGCCGGCAGGCCGAGGTCTTCCCCTTCACCCCGCCGTTCAACTTCTCCGGCCAGCCGTCCCTGTCGCTGCCTCTGGAGCAGGACAGCGCAGGCCTGCCGATCGGCATGATGTTCACCGGCCGCTACGCCGACGAAGCCACCCTCTTCCGCCTCGCCGCCCAGCTCGAGAAGGAAGCCCCCTGGAAGGACCGCCGCCCGGCGCTCTGGAACTAGGTCGAACCAAGCCCATGCGCATCTGGATGATCCTGGCCGCCCTCGGCGGCTTTCTCGGCGTGGCCGGCGGCGCCTTCGGGGCGCACGGGGTGCAGGACCCGCAGGCCAAGGAGTGGCTGCGCACCGGCGCGCTCTACGCCATGGTCCACGTGCTGGCGTGCTTCGCGAGCCTGGCCCTCGTCGCCGCCGGCGCCGAGCGGGCCCGCCTGGCGCCGGCCCTGTTCCTTCCGGGGGTGCTGGTCTTCGCCGGCAGCCTCTACGCCATGGCGCTCGGCGCGCCCCGCTGGTTCGGCGCGATCACGCCGATCGGCGGCCTGCTCTTCCTGGCCGGCTGGGTGGTGCTGGCCTGGGCCGCCTTCCAGCTCGATCAGGGCTGAGCGGCAGGCGGCTCGGGCGCCAGCGCCAGGAACCTCAGCGCCAGCGCCGACCCCGCCATCGCCGCGAACATGATCAGCGCCATCGGCCGGGCGGTGCCGTCGTGCAGCAGGCCAGACAGGCTGGAGGCCGCCGCCCCCATGGCGAAGGAGACCGCCCCCATCAGCGCCGAGGTCGAGCCCGCGCGCAACGGATCGACGCTGAGCGCGCCCGCGGTGGCGTTGCCTTGCATGAAGCCGTAGGTCGCCAGGAGCGCGAACAGCAGCGGCAGGATCGTCCCCGGACCGCCAAGGCCGGAGACGGCGGCCAGGGCCAGCACTCCGCCCAGGCCCACGGCGATCACGCTGGCCCGCGAGAGGACCCGGTCCGGCGTCGTCCAGCGCAGGATCATGCGGTTGACCTGGCCCGCCGCGATCAGCCCGGCCGCGTTCAGCCCGAACACCCAGCCGAACTGGCCTGGCGAAATCCCGTAGGCGCCGATCAGCAGCTCCGGCGAGGCCGAGATATAGGTGAAGAGCGTCGCCCCGTTGAACGCCCCCGCCAAGGCGTACCCCACCAGCCGCCGGCGCTGCAGAAGCGCCAGATAGGACCGCAGGGGGGTCTCCGAACGCGCCTGGCGCGCCGTCTCCTCCGATCGGGATTCGGTGAGACGCAGGGCCGAGGCGACGCCGACGCATACGCCGAACACCGCCAGGATCCAGAAGATCGCCCGCCAGCCCGCCAGCGCCAGCACAGCCCCGCCGGCCAGCGGCGCCAGCACCGGGGCCAGCCCCATCACCAGCATCAGCAGCGACAGCATCCGCGCCGTCTCCACATGGTCGAAGCGGTCGCGGACGACTGCGCGGGCGACGACCGCCCCGGCGCATCCGCCCAGGGCCTGGACGAAACGCGCCCCGATCAGCATCTCCGGCGACGTCGCCAGGGCGCAGGCCGCCGAGGCCGCCACATAGACGACCACGCCGACCAGGATCGGGCCGCGGCGCCCGAAGCGGTCGGAGGCGGGGCCGTAGATGAGCTGGCCGATCGCCATGCCGGCGAGGAAGGCCGACACCGTCGCCTGGGTCTGTCCGGAGCTCGCCGAAAGGGCCTCGCCGATCGTCGGCAGGCTCGGCAGGTACATGTCGATCGACATCGGCGCGAACGCCGTCAACGCCCCCAACAGGATCACCAAGCCCCAGGGGGTGGCCTGCGCCCGCGACTCGCCTTGATCGATCGTCATCGTTCCCTTCTAGCCGCGCTCACGCAAAGGCGAAGCTTGAAACCCTTGCGCCGGGGCTTCGCCCTCGCCACCGTGCGCGCAACGCTCGTCAGAAGTCAGGAAACGCCTGCATGTCCAATCCGTCCCCTCAGATGCCGCCGGTCCGGTCCGCCAAGGTCAACGGAATCGAGATGGCCTACTACGAGGTCGGACCGCGGGAGGGCGTGCCGGTCGTGTTCTGTCACGGCTTTCCGGAGATCGCCTATTCCTGGCGCCACCAGCTCGCCGCCTTCGAGGCCGCCGGCCGCTGGGCGATCGCCCCCGACCAGCGGGGCTACGGCGGAACTTCGCGTCCGCAGGCGGTCGCCGACTACGACATGGAGCACCTGACCGGCGACCTCGTCGGGCTGCTCGACCACCTGGGCGTGGAGAAGGCCATCTTCTGCGGCCACGACTGGGGCGGGCTGATCGTCTGGCAGATGCCCCTGATGCATCCGGACCGCTGCGCCGGCGTTATCGGCCTCAACACGCCCTTCCTGCGCCGTGCGCCCATCGATCCGATCGCCGGCATGCGCGCCGCCTTTGGCGAGGAGATGTACATCGTCTGGTTCCAGAAGCCGGGCGAGGCCGACGCCGCTCTCGCTGAGGACGTCGATAAGACGATGCGCTTCTTCATGCGCCGCCCCGGCGCGACCGTCGCCGCCCCGCCGCCCGGGCAGGAGCGCCCCACCTTCGCCTTCGGGCCGGCGCTGAAGGCCTGGGACAAGTCCGACGCCGCCCACCAGCTTCTGTCGCCCGAGGAGCTGAAGGTCTTCGTCGACACCTTCGAGCGCACAGGCTTCACCGGCGGGATCAACTGGTACCGGAACTTCACCCGCAACTGGGAACGCTCCGCCGACCTGCCCACGCGGATCGACGGCCTGCCCTGCCTGATGATCATGGCCGAGAACGACGCCGTGCTGAGCCCGGCCATGGCCGAGGGGATGGAGGACGTGATCGGCGACCTGGAGAAGGCGCTGGTGAAGGGCTCGGGCCACTGGACGCAGCAGGAGAAGCCCGAAGAGGTCAATCGCCTCATCCTCGACTGGATGGGCCGCAGGTTTCCGAAGTAGAACAGCCGCATGGAACGCGCCACGCCGCCCCCAGCCTTCGCCTCGACGTCCAACCGGCGCGGGCTCTTCGCCGAGAACGAGCCCTTCGCCTATGGCTGGCTGCCGCCCCGCGACGGCCACGAGGTCTTCTACGAGGAATGCGGGCGGCCCGACGGCAAGCCCTGCGTGATCCTGCACGGAGGCCCGGGCGGGGCGATCAACCCGACCATGCGGCGCTTCTTCGATCCGGCGAAGTGGCGCATGGCCCTTTTCGACCAGCGCGGGTGCGGGCGTTCGCGCCCCAACGCCTCCCTCGAGCACAACACCACCTGGACCCTGATCGAGGACATCGAGCGCCTGCGCGAGCACCTCGGAATCGAGAAGTGGACCGTGTTCGGCGGCTCCTGGGGATCGACCCTGGCGCTGGCCTACGCCATCACCCACCCCGAGCGGGTCGAGGGCCTCGTCCTGCGGGGGGTCTTCCTGCTCACCGAGCGGGAGCTCAGGTGGTTCTACCAGGACGGCGCGTCGTTCCTGTTTCCCGACGCCTGGCAGAAGTTCGCCGCCCCGATCCCGCCCGCCGAGCGCGGCGACATGATCGGCGCCTATCACAAGCGCCTCACCCATTCGGACCGCCGCATCCAGGCGGAGGCCGCGGCGGCCTGGAGCCAGTGGGAAGGGGACACCATCTCGATCCGCGGCCCCGAAGCCCGCCCCTCCAAGTTCAACGAGGTGGATTTCGCCATCGCCTTCGCGCGGATCGAATGCCACTTCTTCGTCAACCACGGCTTCTTCCCGGAAGAAGGCTGGATCCTGAAGAACGTCCACAGGATCCGCGACATCCCGGGCTGGATCGTCCAGGGCCGGTTCGACGTGGTCACGCCGATGGAGGCGGCCTGGAATCTGAAGACCGCCTGGCCGGAGGCCCGGTTCGAGGTGATCTGGGACGCCGGCCACGCCTCCACCGAGCCGGGCATCGTCGACGCCCTGGTGCGGTCGACGGACCAGGCGCTGAAGCGCTGACCGGCGGGCGGCGCGGGGCGCCTACAGCAGGCTGCCCTTGCCGCTGCTCACTTCCGAATAGCGGTGCACGCGCACCGACTGCACCATGCCGAAGCCGATCATGACCGTCAGCATGACGGTGCCGCCGTAGGAGAGCAGCGGCATCGGCACCCCCACCACCGGGGCCAGGCCCATCACCATGGCCCCGTTGATCAGCACGTAGAAGGCGAAGGTCGCCGTAGAGCCCGCCGCCGCCAGCCGCCCGAAATGGCTGTGGGAGATGTAGGCCGTGCGCAGCGCCATGAAGATCACCGCCGCATAGAGGATCAGCACCGATACGCAGCCTACGAAGCCGAACTCCTCGGCCAGGGTGGCGAAGATGAAGTCGGTGTGCTTCTCGGGCAGGAAATTGAGCTGGCTCTGCGACCCCAGGCCGTAGCCCTTGCCCAGGAGCCCGCCCGAGCCGAGGGCGATCTTCGACTGAAGGATGTGGTAGCCCGAGCCTGACGGATCGCTCTCCGGATCCAGGAAGGTCATGACCCGCTTGCGCTGGTAGTCGTGCATCACGAACATCACCATCGGCGGGATGGCCACCAGCACCGAGCCGATGATCGCGCCGATGATCCGCCAGGACAGGCCCGCCAGCACCATGATCGCCCCGCCGGTCAGGGCGATCAGCATCGCCGTGCCGAGGTCGGGCTGGTGAGCCACCAGGAGCACCGGCGCCCCGATCATCGCGGCGGGAACCAGCAGCCACCAGCTCATCCGTGCGCTATCGGCCGACATGCCGTGGTAGAAGCGCGCCAGGGCCAGGACGATGCCGATCTTCATGATCTCGGACGGCTGGAAGCTGATCACCCCCAGGTCCAGCCAGCGCTGCGCGCCCATGCGCACGTCGCCCACCGCCTCCACCGCCACCAGAAGCAGGAGGCCCACGCCGTAGATCGGATAGGCCAGGGCGAACCAGACCCGCAGGTCGATCATCGCCAGCGCGACCATCAGCACAAAGCACAGGCCGAAGCGGATCAGGTGCTTGGCCGCCCACGGCTCCCAGGAGCTGCCGGCGACCGAGAACATCATCAGCGCTCCGGCGCCGGCGATCAGGGCCAGCAACAGCCCGAAGGTCCAGTCGAACTCGCTGATCTTGACGATCAGCCGGTCGCGCTCGCCGGGTCGCGTAAGGGCGCTGACGGTCATGTTTCGGTTCCGGTGGGCGAAGGCTCGGCGGCCGGCGGCGCGACGGTGGGGTCCTCGGGCGCGGCGCCGATCAGGTCCTCCTCGGGGGCGACCTCCGGCATCGGCAGCGGCTTTTCCACCCGAACCCGGATTTCAGGGTCCTTGAGCAGGGCCACCCGCATGATCTCGCGCGCCCGGGGCGCAGCAGCGGTCGATCCGCCCATGCCGTGCTGGACGATCACCGAAATGGCGTAGCGCGGGTCGTCGACCGGGGCGAAGGCCACGAACAGGCCGTGGTCGCGATAGCGCCAGGGCCCGCCCTTGCCGCGGGGACTGCCGCTGGAATAGGAGCGCACCTGGGCCGTGCCGGTCTTGCCGGCCATCAGCACGTCGCCCAGGCCGAGCTGGCTGGCGCGATAGGCCGTGCCGCCGGCTTCCGTCACCGCGGCCATGCCGGCTCGGACCCGCTCGATGTTCTCCGGCGGAAACGGCAGGTCGGGGACCGCCGAGCCGGCCGGCATCTCCTTGCCGCCGATCGCCTTGATCAGACGCGGATTGAGCGCCTTGCGCCCGTTGGCCAGGCGGGCCGTCATCACCGCCAGCTGCAGGGCGTTGACCGTCAGATAGCCCTGGCCGATGGCGTAGCTGAGGCTCTCGCCGGGAAACCACTTCTGCTGGGCGGGATTGCTCTTGTAGTAGCGCTTCTTCCAGTCGGTCGACGGCACGATCCCGGCCTTCTGGCCCGAGATGCCGATGTCGAAGGTCTGGCCCAGGCCGAACGCCTTGGCCACCTTGGCGATGCGGTCCGGCCCGATGCGGTTCGACATCGAATAGAACCAGACGTCGCAGGAATTCTTGATCGCCTCGTGCAGGTTCTGCACGCCATGTCCGCCGCGCTTGTGGCAGTGGAAGTAGCGGCCGCCGAAGTACATGCCGCCGCCGCAGAAGACGGTCTCCTCCGGATTGATCCCCGCCTCCAGGGCGGCCAGGGCGGTCATGGTCTTGAAGGTCGAGCCCGGCGGGTAGAGGCCCGACATGGCCTTGTCCAGCAGGGGCTTGCGCTCATAGTTGGCGAGGGCGCGGTACTCCGCCCCGGTCAGCCCCCGCACGAAGCGGTTGGCGTCGAAGCTCGGCGCCGAGGTCATGCACAGAAGATCGCCGGTGCGGCAGTCGATCATCACCGCCGCGCCGCTCTCCTCGCCGAACACCTCCAGGGCGCGGTTCTGGATGTCGACGTCCAGGGTGAGCTGGATTTCCTTGCCCGCCGTCGCCGGAATGTCCCCTTCCGGGTCCTGGCGCACCTCGCGCCCGTTGGCGTCCACCTCCACCTTCTTCGCCCCGGGCTTGCCCCGCAGCGACAGGTCGAAGGCCTTCTCCACCCCCTGGCGGCCGATCCGGAAGCCGGGGTGCAGTAGGATCGGGTCCGAGTTGGGGCCGGTTTCGGTCAGGTCCTCCCGATTGACCTTGGCCACGTAGCCGATCACGTGGGCGAACGCCCCGCCATGCGGATAGACGCGCACCTCCCCCATGTCGGCCGTCACGCCAGGCAGTTCGGGCGTGCGCACGTTGACGGCGCTGAACTGCTCCCAGCTCATGTCCTCCATCACCGAGACGGGCACCCGGCGCGGCGTGCGCTCGATCTCGCGCAGCAGCCGCTTCTGCCGCTCGTCGTCCAGCGGCACGTAGTTCGCCAGCGTCTTCAGCATCGCCGGAGCGTCGGTCGTCTTGTCCCGAGTGACCAGCAGCCGGAAGTTCGGCCGGTTCGAGGCCAGGACGGCTCCGTTGCGGTCGGTGATCAGCCCGCGGGGCGGCGGAACCAGCTTGTAGTTGAACTGGTTGGAGGCCGACAGCTTCTGGTACCGCTGGGCTTCCACCAGCTGCAGGTGCGCCAGCCGGCCGCCAAGGGCGGCGATGCCGGCGCCGGCCAGCCCGCCCATCAGCACCGAGCGGCGGTGGAAGACGCCCTGCCGCTCGTTGACTTCGGAAAAGAAGATGGACGGCTCGGCCATCCCCGCAGCCCCCTAGCGGAATCTCACGTCGGCGTCCTCGAAGCGGTCGATGAGCCGGTCCGCGAACGGATAAAGTAGAATTGTGGCGAGCAGTTGCCAGCCCACGCTCACCAGGTTCGGCGCCTGCCTGGCGTCCACCATGCTGAGCAGATAGGCCGCGCCCATGGCGATGGTGCACGTCGCCGCATACCAGGCCCACATCATCGGCCGGCTCTGCCCGGCCATCATGTTGCGGCTCGCCAGCACCACGCCGTAGGCCACCAGCAACGCCAGCGCCCACAGGCCCAGCGAGCCGCCCCAGAAGACGTCCAGGAACAGGCCCATGAACAGGATCGCCGCAGGCGCGATGATCGAGGGCCGGATGACGGCCCAGGCGAAGGCCAGGATCATCGGCAGCACCGGCTCGGGCAGGCGCAGGCCGAACAGCCGCATCGGGACGGCCAGCAACACCGTCACCGCCAGACATTGCAGCAGCGGCACGCCGAGCCAGCGCCAGGGCGTCAGCGGTTGGGCGGCCGAATAGCTCATGGCGTGGGCGGCCCTGCGGCGGCCGGCGGCGTCTCACTCGGCCTCGCCGCCGGCGCGGGGACGGTCCGGTTGGGCGGCGGGGTCGCGGGGGGGGCCGCACTGGTCGGCCGCGACGCCGACGGCGGCGCCGTACTGCGTTGGGCCGGGGGTGTGGTCTGGGCCGTCGCCGGCGTCCTGGGCGCGGACTGCGCGGAGGCCGGCGCGGCCGGCTGCGGCGTCGCGGCGGGCCTCGTCGCCGACGGGGCGGGAACCTGCATGCTCGCCTCGGGCGGGGTCGCCGCCGGCGGCGGGGTCATCCGGTCCAGTTCCTGGGCGTCGACCAGTTGGGCGAAGTCTTCGAACAGCAGGATCCGCACGAAGTCGATGGGGGCGGCGTCGGAGGCCAGCACCACGCGCCACTCCCCGTCCAGGCCCTTCACTGCCACGCCCACCGGCAGGCCTCGCGGCATCAGGCCGCCGTCGCCGGAGGTGAGGATGCGGTCGCCCTCGCGCACCGGGTCCTTGCCGCGCAGGTATTCGAGCTTGGGGTTGGGTCCGCCGTCCCCGGTCAGGATCGCCCGGGCGTTGGTGCGGTCGACCATCACCGGGACCCGCGAGGCGATGTCGGTCAGCAGCAGGATCCGGCTCGCGCCCTTGGTCACCCCGATCACCCGGCCGACGATGCCGTTCTCGCTCATCACCGGATTGCCTTCGCGCACGCCCCGTTCGGACCCGGCGTTGGCCAGCCGCGTGTTGGCGAAGGGCCCGCGCGCGTCGGTGACCACCCGGGCCGTGGCCATCGGCACCGGCGGATCGGTCTTCAGGCCCAGTATGGTCTTGTAGCGTTCGTTGGTGTCGCGCAGCGCGATCGCCACGTCCTTCCACTGGCGCATCTCGGCCAGCTCCGCCTTCAGGCGGCGGTTCTCCGAGACGGCGAAGAAATACCCCCCCACCGTCTTTGCCCCCACGCCCACCCAGCGCCCGGGCGCCGAGAGCACCCCGCCGACAGGCGTCGCCACCGCGTCGGTCACGCGGCGTGTCACGCCGTAGGCCTCCGACTGGAAGCGCTCGCGGCGGTCGCTCAGCAGGAAGGCCGCAGCCGCCACGGCCGCCACCACCAGGGCGATGCCGGCCGTCCAGGTCAGAGGGACCTTCAGATCACCGAACTGGTTGTCCCGCAGGGGCACTTAAGGGTCGTCTCCAGGGGCTGTCGAAGCCGCCGCCCTGCGAGGGCCGGCGCGATTCGCTCGCCTCAGGCTAGAGTGGACTCCAGCACGCCCTTCATCCACTTCGGATGTTCGAGCACCTTGCCGCACCCGAGCGCCACGCAGGACAGCGGATCGTCCGCCACCGTCACCGGCAGGCCGGTGTGGTCGCGGATCTCGGCGTCCAGCCCGCGCAGCAGCGCGCCGCCGCCCGTCAGCATGATGCCCTTGTCGGCGATGTCCGACGCCAGTTCCGGCGGGGTGGCTTCCAGGGCCATCTTCACCGCGTCGACGATCTGGCCCACCGGCTCTGACAGCGCGTCGGAGGCCTGCTTCTCGCTGATGCGCACCTCGCGCGGCACGCCCTGCATCAGGTCGCGGCCCTTGACCTCGATCGACAGGCCCTCGCCGTCGGCCGGCGCGCGGGCGGTGCCGATCTCCTTCTTGATCCGCTCGGCCGTGGTCTCGCCGATCAGGAGGTTATGGTTGCGGCGCATGTAGCTGATGATCGCCTCGTCCATCTTGTCGCCGCCGACGCGGACCGAACGCGAATAGACGATGCCCGACAGCGACAGCACGGCCACCTCGGTGGTGCCGCCGCCGATGTCCACAACCATCGAGCCGGTCGGCTCATGGATCGGCAGGCCGGCGCCGATCGCCGCGGCCATCGGCTCGTCGATCAGGCCCACGCGGCGTCCGCCGGCGTTCAGGCAGGAATCGTTGATGGCGCGGCGTTCCACCGCAGTCGCGCCCGACGGCACGCAGACAATCACCTTCGGGTTCACGAAGCCCTTGCGGTTGTGAACCTTGCGGATGAAGTACTTGATCATCTCCTCGGCGACTTCGAAGTCGGCGATCACCCCGTCGCGCATCGGGCGGATGGCTTCCATGTGCCCCGGGGTGCGTCCCAGCATCTGCTTGGCCTCGATGCCCACCGCGTGCACCACCTTGCGGCCGCCCACGTTGCGCAGCGCCACCACCGACGGCTCGTTCAGCACTATGCCCTTGCCCTTCATGTAGATGAGGGTGTTGGCGGTGCCGAGGTCGATGGCGATATCGTTCGAGATAGCGCCGAAGAGGGACGAGATCATTTAGTGCCCTGGAAGGAAAGCGAGCTGGAACGGCGGGTCCGCGAAGCCCGGGCCGCAGGTTCCCGCGCCCCGATTGCTGGAGCGCCTGACCGCCCAGCCTCCGCTGTCAGACTCCCGTCCGTGTGCCCTGCCATCTGGTCGAATTCAAGGCTTATTGAGGCGGGCATGGTCAAGGACCTCGCACTTCGACGGACGTCGCCCGCAGCGTGCAGCGATTCGCCGCCGGCGCCTCAGGGTGGCGGGTGTCGCACCCCGGCCGGGCTCAGGCGTCCGCGGGCGCGCCCTGCCGCCACGCCGGAAGGCGCAGCGTGCAGCTCAGCCCGTCCGGCGCGAAGTCCAGGTCCGCCCGCCCGCCGAGCTCGCGGCTGAGCGCCGCCTCCAGGAAGCGGCGGCCGAATCCCCGCCGCTGCGGCGGCGAGACCGCCGGCCCGGCGCTCTCGCGCCAGGTCAGCACCAGCGCCCCGGCCGCGTCCGTCGCCCAGCCCACGCGAAGCTTTCCCGTCGGCGTCGACAGGGCGCCGAAGCGCTCGGCGTTGGCGGCCAGTTCGTGCAGGCCCATGGCGATGGTCACCGCCGCCCGCGGGCTGATCCGCGTCGGCTCGCCGTCTACGGTCAGGCGCGCCCCATCGACGGGCGACAGGACGGCCATGGCCAGGGACTTCAGGTCCGCATCGTTCCAGTGGCGTTGCGCCAGCTGGTCGTGGGCCTTGCTCAGCGCCAGCAACCGCGCCTCGAAGGCGGCGGCCATGGCGGCCGGATCGCTGTCGCCGCGAAAGCTCTGCCCGGCCAGGGACTGCACCGTCGCCAGGGTGTTCTTCACCCGGTGGTTCAGTTCGTCCAGCAGCACCTTCTGGCGCTCTTCGGCCAGCCTGCGTTCGGTGATGTCGACCAGCATGTTGATCGCCCCGACCAGCCGTCCGCCCTCGTCATAAAGCGGCGTGGGATAGGAGATCACCGATCCCTTCAGGCCGTCCGGCCGCTCATAGGCGAGTTCCCGCCCCCCGGCCGCCTGCCCCCGCAGCACGGCCGCCGCCAGCGGAGACTCCTCGCGTCCCATCGCCCGCCCGTCGGGATGGAAGCGCGCCTGGAAGGCGCACCACCGCTCGTCCGCTGCGGGCCGGCGGCCCCAGAGCACCTCCGCCGCCGGATTGAACGAGCGGATGCGTCCCTCAGGATCCGTCCAGTACACCGCGACCGGCGAGGTCTCGAACATCCTGCGCGCCCAAACCCGCTCCTTGCGCAGATCGGTGCGGGCCTGGCGGATGCCGTTGATGCTCTGGAAGCACACCACCGCTCCCGCAGCCGTCCCCTTGGCGTTCAGCACCAGGTCGGCGTTGGTCAGAAGGTGGACCCGGGTCCCGTCCCGGCCCGTCACTGAGACCTCGCGGTCACGCACGGCCTCTCCGCGGCGCAGAACCTCCCGCACCGGCGGCTCGCGTTCCTCTCCGCCCAGGTCCGCCCCGCCGCTCAGCGCGGCCGCGAGGACGCCCTCGCCCAGGCCCTCGGCGGCGATCTCCGCGGCGCGGCGGTTCGCCCGCACCAGCCGCCCGTCGAGGTCGTAGAGGTGGACCCCCGCCGGCAGGTGCTCGAGCAGCGGCTCCCACCTGGGAAGCGCCGGCGCCGGGTTCCCGGGGGGAGCTCGGCCACGCGTCATTCTAGTCTGGCGCATCGCTTGTCCCCCGAGCGACGTCGCCGCACGTGCTGCGGCGATAGGGCACTAAGGGGCGGCGGGCGCGTTGGTTCCGGAACGGCGCCGCTTGTTTCCCCGGGGGTGCGGCTCGCGGTTCAACGGCGCGGGATGGTGAAGCCGTAGCCCTGGAACGTCCGCGCCGCCTGGGCGCTGGCCATGAAGGCCAGGAACCGGTTTGCCTCGCGGCTGCGGGAGGCGGTGGTGAGGGCGGCGGGATAGACGATCGGCGGATGCGTCGCTTCCGGAAAGACGCCGACGACGCGCACTCTCGGCTCGATCTTCGCGTCCGTGGCGTAGACCACCCCCAATGGCGCCTCGCCGCGAGCGACGTATTGCAGCGCGGTGCGCACGTTCTCGGCGTCGACCACGCATCCCTGGACGTCCCTCCACAGGCCCAGGCGGGCCAGGGCGGCCCTCGCGTACTTGCCCGCCGGCACCTGCGCGGCAGCCAGCGCCAGTCGCTCGCGCCCGAGGGCCGGTCCGATCGGCGCTCCCGGCGCGATCCGCAAGCGGGTGCGCGAATTCGCCGGCGCGATCAGTACAAGGCGATTGCGCAGCAGGTCCCGCCGGCTGGCCGGGGCGATCAGCCCGCGGTCGGCCAGATAATCCATCCATTCGGAGTCGGCCGAGACGAAGATGTCGGCCGGCGCCCCCTGCTCGATCTGCCGGGCGATGGCCGAGGTTGCCGCATAGGACACCCTCACCTTCACGCCGGTCCTGACCTCATAGGCCTTTCCAATGTCGTCCAGAGCGTCTTTCAGGGAGGCGGCCGCGAACACCGTCACCGTCTGCGCCGACGCCGGCGGGGCGCTCAGCGCCCAGGCCAGGACCAGGGCCGCGAACCAGCGCAGGACTGCCGCCACGCCCTACTCCACCGCCAGGATGACGTGCGGGGCCTTGATCAGCGCGATGGCCGCGGCGCCCGGCCTCAGGTCCAGCGCCTCGGCGCTCTGGCGGGTGATCGTCGCCGTCAGCGTCTTGCCGTGGGCGAGCTCCAGGGTGACCTCGCTGTTCACCGCCCCGTCCTCCCGGCGGCTCACCACGCCCGCCAGTTGGTTCCGCGCGGAAGTGCGCAGCCCTTCCCCCACCGCCAGGGTGATGAAGCTCGACTTGATCAGGGCCACGGCCGCCACGCCGGGCCGAAGGTCGAGTTCGGCGACGCTTTGCCGGGTCGCCACGGCCACGATCCGCACCCCCGGCGCGACCTCCAGCGCCACCTCGGCGTTCACCGCCCCGTCCGTCACCTCCACGACCACGCCCTTCAAGGCGTTGCGCGCGCTGGTCCGCATGCCGAGGCTCCAGATCAGGTCCTGGGTTTCGCCGCCCTCGCCGACCACGGTCTCGAGGCGGGCGAGCGTGGTCGCCAGTTCCCTCTGCAGGGTGCGAAGGCCTGTGGCGACCGCGCGGCCCCGCGCAGTCAAGCTCGCCGAGCCCCCGCCGCCGCCGCCGGCCCGCGTCTCGATCAGCGGGCCGTCGAACAGGTTGTTGAGCGCCTGGGCGGCGTCCCACGCCCCCTTGTAGGACAGCCCCAGCCGCTTGGCTGCGGCGCTCAGGGAGCCGGTCTCGTCGATCGCGTCCAGAAGCGCCACGCGCTCGGCGCCCACGCGGCCGCCGAGGCCGCGGCGCAGGACCAGGGAGGCGTGCAGGGGCGTGGCGTCGTCCATGGCGTTATGTAGCCACACTTCATAACGCCATGGCAAGCGGTTCCCTGCGCGCCCTAGCCCAGGGCCGCCAGCACCACGCCGAGGGCCGTGACGGCCCCCGCCGCCGCCTGGACCAGCGACAGCCGTTCCTGGAACAGCCGCCGCCCCGCCGCTGCGGCGATCGGCGCCTCGATCACCCCCACCGCCCGCACGGGGCCGGCCGGCGCCAGCGCCAGGGCCGAAAACCAGCAGGCCGACGCCGCCGCCCCGAAGAACCCGGCGCCGAGGGAGGCCCGCCACGAGGCGGCCACCGCACGCAGCGCCTGCGGCCGCGCAAGCGCCAGGGCGGCGCCCAGGCCCAGGGTCTGCAGCGTCTGGGCCACGCACACCGACGCCACCCCGGAATAGATCGGATAGTCCGGCTCCAGCGCCAGGCCCGCGCGGCGGTAGGCGTTGAGCGTCACGGCGAAGAACGCCGCCGAGGCCAGTCCCGCCGCCGCCCCGGCGAGGTCGCGCCGGCCCTCGCCCTTACTCGGCCAGGACAGGGCCATCAGCCCCGCGGTCGTGGTCGCCACCCCGATCCAGCCCTGCGCGCTCAGCCGGTCGCCCAGCGCCGCAAAGCCCAGCAGCGCTCCGAACGGCAGCGAGGCCTGCTGCATGAAGGTGGCCACCGCGAAGCCGGCCCGGCGCATGGCGGTCAGCAGGGCCGCGGTGGCGCTCACCTGCCCCAGGGCGCCGATGGAAACCGCCGCCAGGAACTCGCCGCTCAGCCTAGGCGCGGCGTACGGGGTCAGGGCCGCCGCCACGGCGAAGATCGCCAGCGAGAACGGCAGGCCGAACAGGAAGCGAACCAGCGTCGCCCCCCAGGGGCCGGCGTCGCCCACCAGCCCTCTTTGCAGCGCGTTGCGCGCCACCTGCAGCGGCGCGGCCGCCGCCGTCAGTACGATCCACAACATGACAGACACACCCGCTCAGCCCGCACGCGTGCAGGCCCGCCGCCCCTCAGGCGGCGTGGTCGCCGACAACCCCGCCTTGCGGCCGGGCGCCTAGAAGCCGGAAGCGACCTTCGCTTCGGGCGCGCTCTTTTCCTTCCTCGCAAAGAGGTTGTTGAGCGCGTTCACATAGGCCTTGGCCGAAGCGGTCAGGGTGTCGGTGTCGGCCGCCTGGCCGGTGGCGATGCGGCCGTCTTCCTCGAGCCGCACCGAGACCTGGGCCTGGGCGTCGGTGCCCTCGGTCACCGCGTGCACCTGGAACAGGCGCAGGATGGCGGTGTGGGGGATCACCTCATGGATGGCGTTGAACACCGCGTCCACCGGGCCGTCCCCGGTCGCCGTGGCGGTGCGTTCCTCGCCGTCGACGGTGACAGTCAGTTCGGCCTGCTGCGGCCCCTCGGTGCCGGCCACCACCCGCAGGTGCGAGACCTGGATGCGGTCCGCGCCGGAGGCCAGGGCGTCGTCCACCAGGGCCACCAGATCGTCGTCGAAGACGTGCTTCTTCTTGTCGGCCAGGTCCTTGAACCGCTGGAACGCCTCGTTCAGCGCGTTCTGGCCCAGCTCGTAGCCCAGCGCCTTGAGCTTTTCGCGGAAGGCGTGCCGGCCCGAATGCTTGCCCATGACGAGGTTGGTGGCGCCCTGCCCCACGTCCTCGGGCCTCATGATCTCATAGGTCTCGGCGTTCTTCAGCATCCCGTCCTGGTGGATGCCGCTCTCGTGGGCGAAGGCGTTCTTGCCGACGATCGCCTTGTTGAACTGCACCGGGAAGCCGGTGATCGCCGAGACGTAGCGGCTGGCCCGCGTGATGTGCTGCGGGTCCACGCCCGTGTAGTACGGCAGCGCGTCGCCCCGCACCTTCAGCGCCATCACCACTTCCTCGAGCGCGGCGTTACCGGCGCGCTCGCCGATGCCGTTGACCGCCACCTCGACCTGGCGCGCCCCGCCTTGCACGCCCGACAGGCTGTTGGCCACGGCCAGGCCCAGGTCGTTGTGGCAGTGCGTCGAGAAGATCACCCCGTCCGCCCCCGGCACATTCTCGATCAGGTCGCGGAAGATGTCGGCGTATTCCGACGGATAGGTGTATCCCACCGTGTCGGGGATGTTGATCGTCGAGGCCCCGGCCTTGATCGCGGCCTCCACGCAGCGGCGCAGGAAGTCGCGCTCGGTGCGCGTGGCGTCCTCGGCCGACCACTCCACGTCGCCGCACAGGTTGCGGGCGTGGGCGACCGACTTGGTCACCATCTCCAGCACCGCCTCCGGCTCCATCTGCAGCTTCCACTTCATGTGGACCGGGCTGGTGGAGATGAAGGTGTGGATGCGGCCGCGCTTGGCCGGGCGGATCGCCTCGGCGCAGCGCTCGATGTCGGCCACCCCGGCCCGGGCCAAGCCGCAGATCGTGCTCTCGGTGACGATCTTGGAGATCTCGCGCACGGCCTCGAAGTCGCCGTTGGAGGCGATCGGGAAGCCGGCCTCGATCACGTCGACGCGCATCTCCTCCAGGATCTTAGCCAGCTCGAGCTTCTCCTCGAGCGACATGGAGGCGCCGGGCGACTGCTCGCCGTCGCGCATGGTGGTGTCGAAGACGATGACGCGCTCGCGCGCCGGATCGGTTACGGAGGTCATGGGGCAGGTCTCTTCGCGGAAGGCGGTTTTACAGGGCTTGGGCGGAAGGGTCATCCCCTGAACGCCCGGCCGCGAAGACGCGCAGCCTAGTAAGGCGCCCAGGGGCGGCTAAGCCCCAGGTCGAGACGCAGGCCGAGCATAAGCTGGCTGTGGCGGCGCATGTCCATGGGCCGCTCTCTACCCCAAAACGCCGCTCTGGCGCAAGGCGATTGCCGCCGGCGCGCCGCTAGGCCGCATGTACGGCAAGAACCTTGCTCACCGCCGGGCGCGCCCTCATCCGCGCCTGGTGCTCGGCCACCTTCGGGAAGTCGCCCAGGTTCACCCCCAGGTTGCCGAGCCAGGAGGCCAGGGTGAACAGATAGGGGTCGGCGACGCTGTAGTCGGCGCCCATCATCCAGGGTCCGCGGAACATCGAGGCTTCGATCGCCGCGAACTCGTCGGCCATGTTCTTCGGCGCCCGGCGCTTCATGTCCTCGATCGAGCTGTCCTCGTCGGCCCAGCGCGTTCCGCGCCGCCAGTGAGCGTAGGCCGGATGCACCGTCGAGCAGATGTAGGCGTTGAAGCTCTGCAGCTCGGCGAAGGCGAAGGGATCGTCCAGCGGCGCAAGGCCCGCGGCCGGATGGGCCTGGGCGATGAAGGCCAGGATCGCCGGGGTCTCCGTCAGCACGCCCCGCTCGGTGACCAGCGCCGGCACCCGCCCCTTCGGATTGATCGCCAGGTACTCGGGCGTGCGCTGCTCGCCCGCGGCCAGGTTCAGCCGCACCGCCTCGTAGTCGGCGCCGGCTTCCTCCAGGGCGATGTGCGAGGCCAGCGAACAGGAGCCGACGCTGTAGAACAGCTTCATCATGGTCAGACCTTCTCCCCTTCCCGCCGCTTCAGCCAGCGGCGCGCATACCAGCCGATCGCCAGCCAGGCCGCGGCGATCCCGACCAGCCAGCCGACGTGCTCGAGCCCCTCGCCCTTCAGCGCCTGGACGATGGAGTTCCCCGCAAAGGCCGTGAGCGCGATCTTCGGCACGATGCCCAGGGCCGTGCCCGCCGCGAACAGCCACACCGGCATCGGCGTCACCCCGGCGGCCATGTTGACGACGATGAACGGCGCGGAGGGCACCAGCCGCACGATCAGGCTCGCCAGGAACGCGTTGCGCCCGACCAGGTCCATGAACTTCCTCACGCCATCGCCCGACAGCAGGGTCATGGTCCGCCCGCCGGCCAGCCGCCCCAGGTAGAAGCCGACCAGGGCCGAGACCATGGTGCCGATCCAGCTGTAGGCGAAGCCCGTCCACGGCCCGAAGGCCACCACCGCCGCGGCGATCAGCACGAACTGCGGCACGCCCAGGAAGGCCAGGACGGCGAAGGCCGCCACCGCCGCCGGCAGGGCCCAGGGGCCGTCGGCCGCCAGGCCGAGCCAGCGCTCGACGGTGGCCTCGCCGGAAAAGCCCAGCACCTGGGCGCCGAACAGGAACACCACGCCCACCCCGCCGAACAGCACGAAGGAGACGGCCAGGGTGCGCCAGGCGCGGGCGTCCATGTTGGTCAGGAAGCGCAGGATGCTGCCCATGCCGCTCCCTCGCCCGTTCGCCCGCCCCGGTCAAGCGTGGGCGACGCCCGGCACGGGGAAGCCCCGGCACAGCGCACGCACCTCGCCCCGCAGCCGTTCGGCCAGCGCCGTGTCCTGCGGCGCGCGCAGGGCCTGCGCCATCCAGCCGCCGAGCCGGCGCATCTCCCCCTCGCCCATCCCGCGGGTGGTGCAGGCCGGCGTGCCCAGCCGAACCCCGCTGGGCCGCAGGGGCGGTCGAGGGTCGTCCGGGATCACCTGCTTGTTGGTGGCGATCCCGATGCGGTCCAGCGCCTCCTCCGCCGCTCGGCCGTCGATCCCGAAGCTCGCCACGGCGTCGATCACCATCATGTGGTTGTCGGTCCCGCCGGTGACCAGGCTGACCCCCTCGTCCAGCAGGGTCGCCGCGAGCGCCTTGGCGTTGGCCAGCACCTGTTCGGCATAGGCGCGGAACTCGGGCTCGGCCGCCTTCCTGAAGGTGATCGCCGCCCCGGCCACGTTGTTCATGTGCGGTCCGCCCTGCAGGCCGGGGAACACCGAGGCGTCGATCGCCTTGGCCAGGTCCTTGCGGCACAGGATCAGTCCCCCGCGCGGCCCCCGCAGGGTCTTGTGCGTGGTGGTCGTCACGATGTCGAAGCCGGCGTCAAAGGGATTTCGCATCACCCCGGCCGCGACCAGCCCGCCTATGTGGGCGATGTCGGCCATCGCCAGCGCCCCCACCTCGTCGGCCACCTTGCGGAACCCCGTGTAGTCGTAGTCCCGCGGGTAGGAGGAATAGCCGGCCAGAACCACCTTGGGCCGGACCTGCTTGGCCAGCTTCATCACGTGGTCGAAGTCGATCGCCCCGCCCTGCGCGGTCTTGTAGCGGACGAAGTTGAACACCTTTCCCATGTGCGAGACGGGCGCCCCGTGGGTCAGGTGCCCGCCGTGGGACAGGTCCATCGCCAGCACCGTGTCGCCGGGCTGCATCACCGCGAAATAGGCCGCCTGGTTCATCGGCGAGCCCGAAAGCGGCTGCACGTTGGCGTGCTCGGCCCCGAACAGGCGGCAGGCGCGCTCCCTGGCCAGCCGTTCCACCGCGTCGGTGTGCTCCTGGCCGCCGTAGTAGCGCCGGCCGGGGTAGCCTTCGGAATACTTGTTGGTCAGCACCGATCCCAGCGCGGCGAGCACTTCGGGATAGGTGTAGTTCTCCGAGGGGATCATCTCGACCCCGTCGACCTGGCGGGTCTCCTCGCCGGCGATCTCGGCGAAGATGTCGGGGTCGTAGGTGCGAAGGGCTTGGCGGTCGGCGTCCATGGGCGGCTCCTGGCGAGGAGGTCTGACCGGGAAGGATCCCGATCGCCCAGGCGAGCGGCCGATGACGTCCGCGCTCCCCGAGGGTTGAATCCCTCCGATCTCGCCAGTCACGCGGACGTTCAGCGGTTTAGCGTCGCCTCCGGCGGGCCGCAATAGACCAGTCCGACCTCGCCGCTGAACGGCCCGCCGCTCACCAGCATGGCCTTGGCCGATTCGGCGAAGCGCAGATGGAGCGTCGAGGGCGCGGGCGGGGCCTCCGCCACGCAGGTCATGTCGATGTCGTAGCCGCCGGGCGTGGGCGTCACCTTACCAAAGGTGCAGGCCACCTCCCCCGGGGTTTCCAGCTCCTGCGCCGAGAAGCGCCAGGCCTCGTGGCCGCAGGCGGTGGCCGCGGCGGCCCAGCGGCCGACGTAGCGCGGATCGGGCCCGTTGATCGGCGGCAGGTCCTTGCCGACGGGCGCCGGCGCGAGGGCCGTGGCCGGGGCGGGCGGACGCACCGCGGCCGGCGGCGCGGCGGCGGCGGGCGCATCTGACGTGGGGACGGTCCGCTCGCAGGCCGCGAGGGCCGCGGGCGCCAGCGCGATCAGCAGCGCTTTGGATCGGGGCATGACGCTCCTCCTGTGACCTTTCGGCAAACGACGGGCGCCATCCGCCGTTCCACGGACCATTCGGGGTTGCGCACGTCCCGCCATGGTCTACACCCCCGGGCGTTTCTTCCACCTCAGACGGAAAGCCCCAGCGCCATGTCGCTCGAATCCGCCACGCTCGCCCGCGTAAAGCCCTCCGCCACCATGGCGACCGATCAGAAGGCTCGTGAGCTCAAGGCGCAGGGCAAAGACGTCATCAGCCTGGGCGCCGGCGAGCCGGACTTCGACACGCCCGACAACATCAAGGAAGCCGCCATCAAGGCGATCCGCGACGGCAAGACGAAGTACACGACGGTCGACGGCATCCCGGAGCTGAAGGAGGCGATCTGCGCCAAGTTCGCCCGCGAGAACGGCCTCGCCTACAAGCCGTCCCAGGTGAACGTCTCGCCCGGCGGCAAGCCGGTGATCTTCAACGCCATGATGGCCACCCTGAACCCCGGCGACGAGGTCGTGGTGCCCACCCCTTACTGGGTGAGCTATCCGGACATGGTGCTGCTGGCTGGCGGCACGCCGGTGTTCGCCCCGACCACCGCCGAGACCGGCTTCAAGCTGAAGCCCGCCGACCTGGAAGCGGCGATCACGCCCAGGACCCGCTGGCTGATCCTGAACTCGCCATCCAACCCGTCGGGCGCGGCCTACACCAAGGACGAGCTGAAGGCCCTCGCCGAGGTCCTCCTGCGCCACCCGCAGGTGTGGATCCTCACCGACGACATGTACGAGCACCTGGTGTTCGACGACTTCCAGTTCTGGACCATCGCCCAGGTCGAGCCGGCGCTCTACGAGCGCACCCTGACCATGAACGGCGTGTCCAAGGCCTACGCCATGACCGGCTGGCGGATCGGCTATGCGGCCGGCCCCGAGCCGCTCATCAAGCTGATGGCCAAGGTGATGAGCCAGTCCACCTCCAACCCGTGCTCGGTCAGCCAGTACGCCGCCGTAGAGGCGCTGAACGGCCCGCAGGACTTCATCAAGCCGAACGCCAAGCTCTTCCAGGAGCGGCGCGATCTGGTGGTGTCGATGCTGAATCAGGCTAGCGGCCTGAGGTGCCCCACGCCCGAGGGGGCCTTCTACGTCTATCCGTCCTGCGAAGGGCTGATCGGCAAGACCGCCCCGAGCGGACGCACGATCGGGTCCGACAAGGACTTCGCCAACGAGCTCCTCGAGGCCGAGGGCGTGGCGGTGGTGTTCGGCGAGGCCTTCGGCCTGTCGCCCTTCTTCCGCATCAGCTACGCGACCTCGAACACGGTGCTGGAGGAGGCCTGCACCCGCATCCAGCGCTTCTGCGCCTCGGTGAAGTAAGCGGCTCCGCCCCCGTCCCGGGCTTCGGGCGGGGGCGGGCGTCAGCCCTCAGTGCTTCTCGCGCCAGGCGGCCTTAGCGGCGTCCTTGGTGAGGTTCAGGCACACCTTGCCTTCCTCCAGGTGGTCGACCCAGCTCATCGGGATCAGGTGGTGCTTGAGGCCAGAGCCCATGTCGAACTTGGCCAGTTCGATGTCGCCGCCGACGACGTGATCGACGCGGCCGACGTGGCCGCCGTCCGAGCCCACCACATCCATGTGTTCACGGATCTGCGAAGCCTGAATCATCCTTCGTCTCCTTCGTTTCGGGTGCGAGGAGAACTGCTGAAACCGGGCCTGGTTTCAGCCTCGGCCTTCACGCGGCCTCCTCGGCGCCCGCAGGCGGCGCGGCCCTTCGCTCCGGCGTCAGGTTGAACACGATCGAGCAGCTCACGCCCTCGGGATCGAAGGCGAGGCTCACCTCTCCGTTGAGCTGGTGAGCCAGGCCCGCCACGATCAGCCGCGAGCCGAATCCCTGCCGTGTCGGCTTGCCGACCGGGGGGCCGCCGGCCTCACGCCAGACGATCGAAACCTGGTCCGGGGCGCCCTGACGTCGCGCCACGGTCCATTCCACCCGCACCCGGCCGTTCTCCGCCGAAAGCGCGCCGTGCTTCGCCGCATTGGTGGCCAGTTCGTGGAACGCCATGCCCAGGGCCACCGCCGTATCGGGCGACAGCCAGACGGGCTCGCCGAGGATGCTCACCCGCTCGCGCCGCCCGCCGCGGTAGGGCTCAAGCTCGGTCGCGGCCAGATCCTCCAGGCCGGCGCCGCGCCAATTGTCCCGGGTCAGCAGGTTGTGCGCCTCGCTGAGGGCGATCAGGCGGGCTTCGAAGGTCCGGCGGGCGCTCTCGAGGTCCGGGGCGCTTCGCAGCGACTGGGCGGCGATCGACTGCACCGTGGCCAGGGTGTTCTTCACCCGGTGGTTCAGTTCGTCGAGCAACAGCTTGCGCCGTTCCTCCCCGCGCTGGCGCGCGGCCACTTCCCGCTCGGCGATCAGGCGGGCGTCGACCTGGACGAACATGGCCCAGGCGAGCGCGCCCGTGGTCATGAGGCCGACAAGAATGAACAGGGCCAGCTCCTGCGAGGCGTCGCCGGCGGCGAAGGCCGGCCCGGCGCTGTAGACCACCGTCCAGGTCCGCCCGCCCACCTCCAGGCGCCGGATGGCGCGATACGCCTTCGCCTCGCGGGCGCCGGCCGGGGTTTCGGCATGGAGAAGCACCTCCTGGCCGGGACGGTCCCCATCGTAGACGGCGTACTGCAGCTCCGGTCCCCGCAGCCCCCTGAACACCTCCTGCAGCAGGGTTTCGGCCCGAAAGGGCGCATAGATCACCCCTTCCAGCAGATCGCGCCTCAGGCCCACGCTGCGCGGCACGGTCCCGCCGCGGTAGATCGGCTCAAGGATCAGGAAGCCTGACCCGTCGCTCGGGTCGCGGGAGGAATAGAGGGTCACCTTCCCGGTCATCGTCAGCAGGCCGCTGTCCCGCGCCCGCTCCACGGCCTCGCGCCGCACCGGATCGGCGAGCAGGTCGCGCCCGATCACCGCGGCCCTGTCGCCGTGGGGCGGTTCGAAATAGGCGATCCTCATCACGGCCGTCCCGTCGGCCGCCCGGCCCCCGGCCGCATAGCCGATCCCCTCCACGCCTGGGTAGCGTGTGGTCAGTTCCACCCGCTCGGCGAAGGCCCGGAACTCCCCGGCGTTGACGGTGCGGCTGGCGGCGAAGAGCCCGGCGCCGGCGCGCAGCACCGCGACATAGGTCCCCAGCCTGTCGACGATGGCGTCGTTGGCTTCGTCCGCCAGGCGCTCGAAGCGTTCGTGTTCCCGGCTTGCGTTGAGGGACTGGATGAGCGCTGCGCCGCCGCCGGTGGCGAGCAGGCCCCCGACGAGGACGAGCACCGGCAGCCCCCTCGCCCTTGACCAGCGGAATGTCCCAGCTCCCGAGCCCGTCGCCACGACCGCTCCCGGCTTTGCGTGTTCCAGGCGTGACTGATTTGCCGCGCCGCGTCCATATTCTTCGCGAACTTCAATGGCTTCATGGGCGCCCGACGGACGAGGCGCGAAACCTCTGTCTGCCGCCGCGGATGATCCCGTTTCGCATCGGCGCGTTTCAGGGCAGATTGCAGCACTCTGTCGCGAGGTCGCCGATGAGCGAGATCGTCAATCTGAACAAGGCCCGCAAGGCCCGGGCGCGCGCCGAGGCCAAGGCCCAGGCCGCCGAGAACCGCTTCGCCTTCGGCCGCACGCGGGCGGAAAAGGTGCGCGGCAAGGCCGAGGTCGTGATGCTTTCCCGCAAGCTCGACGGCGCCCGGCGGGACGACTAGCCCGTCGCAGGCGGCGCGCGGACCCCGGTCATGATCGTCGGCGGCGTGACGCCCAGGCGCCGGCCAGCGCCTTCGCGCAGCTCGCACGCAATTTTTCCGCCGGTCGAGGCGGCGCCTTGCGCAGCCCCCGCTTTGGCCTGCAAGAACGCTTCATGCCCCGCCTGCGCAAGCGCTCCATCCTTCTGGCAGGTCACGCCACCTCCCTCGCCCTGGAGCCGGAGTTCTGGGCCGCCCTGGAGACGATGGCCCAGGCCCGCGGCGTCAGCCTCCCCGCCCTGGTGGCCGAGATCGACGCCGGCCGCGCCGGCGCACCCCTGGCCTCGGCCTGCCGGGTGGCCGCGCTCTCCCACGCGATGAGCTCCGCCCGTAGTTAACCCGGCGCGCTCGCGTGCTACATATGTTCCGATGTCCGCGCCTGAATCGTTCGATCCCGCCCTGCCCTCGCCCCGCGTCAGCGACCTCGCTCGCGTGCGCGGCCCCGACTATCTTGAAGGGCTGAACCCGGAGCAGCGCGAGGCGGTCGAATCCACCGAGGGGCCCGTGCTGGTGCTGGCCGGGGCGGGCACGGGCAAGACCCGCGTCCTCACCACCCGCCTGGCGCACATCCTCGCCACCGGCAAGGCGCGCCCCTGGGAACTGCTGGCGGTCACCTTCACCAACAAGGCCGCCCGCGAGATGCGCGAGCGCATCACCGCCATCATCGGCCCCCAGGCCGAAGGCCTGCGCTGGCTCGGCACCTTCCACGCCATCGCCGCGCAGATCCTGCGCCGCCATGCCGAGCTCGTGGGGCTGAAGTCCAACTACACCATCCTCGACGTCGACGATCAGGAGCGCCTGCTCAAGCAGGTGCTCGAGGCCGAGAACATCGACGCCAAGCGCTGGACGCCCAAGGCCCTGGCGGGCCTCATCGACCACTGGAAGAACCGCGGCTGGACGCCGGACCGGTTGCCGCCGGCCGAGGCCGCCCACTTCGCCAACGGCAAGGGCCAGGCCCTCTACCGCCTCTATCAGGAGCGGCTGCGGGTCCTGAACGCCTGCGACTTCGGCGACCTGCTCCTGCACAACCTGACGATCTTCACCGCCAATCCGGACGTGCTCGCCGACTTCCACGGGCGCTTCCGCTACATCCTGGTCGACGAGTACCAGGACACCAACGTCGCCCAGTACCTGTGGCTGCGGCTGCTGGCCCAGGGCCGCCAGAACCTCTGCTGTGTGGGCGACGACGACCAGTCGATCTATGGATGGCGCGGGGCCGAGGTCGACAACATCCTGCGCTTCGAGCGCGACTTCCCCGGCGCCAAGGTCATCCGGCTGGAGCGCAACTACCGCTCGACCAGCCATATCCTGGCCGCCGCCTCCGGTCTGATCGCCGCCAACAAGTCGCGCCTCGGCAAGACCCTTTGGACCGAGGCCGAGGGCGGCGAAAAGGTCATCGTCCGCGGGGTCTGGGACGGCGAGGCGGAGTCCCGCCTGATCGCCGACGAGATCGAGCGCGCCCACCGCGGCGGAACCGAGCGGGCGCCGCGCGCCTATCGCGACATCGCCATTCTCGTGCGCGCCTCGTTCCAGATGCGCGCCTTCGAAGAGCGCTTCGTGCTGCTGCAGATCCCCTACACGGTGGTGGGCGGGCCGCGCTTCTTCGAGCGGGCGGAGATCCGCGACGCCCACGCCTATCTGCGGCTGATCCAGTCCGACGCCGACGACCTGGCCTTCGAGCGCATCGTCAACGTGCCCAAGCGCGGAATCGGCGACACCTCGGTGCAGAAGCTGCTGCAGGTCGCCCGCCTGAACGGCGTGCCGGCCACCGTGGCCGCCCGCCAGCTGGCGCTCACCGACGAGTTGCCTGCGCGCACCCGCACGTCCCTCGCCAACTTCCTGCGCGACCTGGACCGCTGGCGCGCCCAGGCCGAGGTCATGCCCCACCAACGGCTGATGGAGCAGGTGCTGGAGGAAAGCGGCTACACCGACGCCCTTCGCCTGGACAAGACGCCCACCGCCCAGACCCGCCTGGAGAACCTCAAGGAACTCGTCCAGTCGATGGGCGCGTTCGACAGCCTGCAGGCCTATCTGGAGCACGTCTCCCTGGTGATGGATCTGGACCGCGGCCCTGCGGCCGACGCGGTCCAGATCATGACCCTGCACTCGGCCAAGGGGCTGGAGTTCCCCCTCGTCTTCCTGCCGGGCTGGGAGGAAGGCGTCTTCCCCTCCCAGCGCAGCATGGACGAAAAGGGCGAAAAGGGCCTGGAGGAGGAGCGGCGGCTGGCCTACGTCGGCATCACCCGCGCGCGCGAGGAGGCGCGCATCTCCTTCGCCGCGAACCGCCAGGTCTACGGTCGCTGGACCACCCAGCTCCCTTCCCGCTTCGTGGACGAGTTGCCGCTGGCCAATGTCGAGGCCGCCTCCGAGACCGGCTACTACGGCGGCGGGCCCGGGATGCAGCAGCACGGCAGCCGCTGGGACGAAAGCCCCGCATTCGGCGCCGGCTACTCCTCCCCCGGCTGGAAGCGGGCCCAGGAGCGCAGCTACCGCGGCAGCCAGCCCGGCCGCCAGCAGGTGATCGAGGGCGAAGGCCGGCTGATCGCCGTCTCCGAACCGTCCGCCGCCAGCGACTGGAAGCGCGGCGACCGGGTGTTCCACGTCAAGTTCGGCTACGGCCAGGTCCGCGGCGTGGAGGGCAACAAGCTGACCGTCGAGTTCGAAAAGGCCGGCGAGAAGCGCGTGATCGACAGCTTCGTGGAACGAGCCTAGCGCCGGCGCATCAGCCGCGCGGCCGTGACGCCAAGCCCCAGCGCCAGGGCCGCCGTGCCGGCCACGATGGCGGCCAGCTTCACCTTCGGCGCCTTGGCTTTCGCCTCCGGCGAGGCGGCGATCACCGCCACCGGCGAGGTGGGCGCCAGCGGCGGCGCCTCGGCCAGCGCCGGGGTGGCCAGGCGCGCCTCGGCGCGCTCGAACGCGACCTTGCCGTCGCGCCGGTCCACCTCGGCCACGCGCCAGCCCGCGTCCAGCCAGCCCTTCTTGTGCGGCTTGTCGGCCTCGTTCGACCACCACGAGCTGTAGGTGGAGGCGCTCTTCGGCAGGGGGAAACCCAGCACCGCCTCGACCTCGGCGAAGCTCGCGCGCCATTCGTCGGCGGCCAGGTGGGCGAGGTGATCGGTCAGCGGCTGGTATTTGCTCATCAAGGGCTCCGGGTGCGACCTATGCGTCATTGCCTGGAAGGGCGACTTTCATCAAGTTAGGCCGTTCCCAGCCAAACGCGAGGCCGAGATGCGCCGGATCATCGCGCTCGCCGGCGGCGTCGCCGCCGCGTTCGCCGGGACCGTCGCGGGCGGTCTCATCAAGCCCGAGATGGGCAGCCTGGTCGGCCAGATCCATGCCCCGCGCCTGGAGACCGCCGCCGCCGGCCGCCGCGCCGAGACCACCGAGGCGGAGCCGGAGGTCGACCCCTTCGCCGCCGACGCCCCCGACTATGTGGTCGGCACCGACTGGCTGCCCCCGTCCTTCGACGAGGCCTCGCTGCAGGCCGAGGAGACCGAGGTCGATCCGATGACAGTGGTGACGGCCGCGGCTCCCAAGCCCAGGTCGGCCCCCTTGCTCGCCGCCGGTAAGACGGCCGAACCGCTGCGCACGGCCCCGGCAGCGCCCGCCCTGACCGCGGAAGCCCCCGCGCCGGCCGCGCCCCTGTTCTGAACCCCTCGCCTTTCGCCCTCGGCCTCTCTAGAGGGAGGCCCATGACCGACGACGCCTTCCAGATCATCGCCCGCGGCCCCCGCGCCGAAGCCGAGGCCGCCGCCGCGGCGATCGACTCCGCCCCCCTGCTCGAGGGGGCGACCTACTCCATCCTGGAGGAGGACGAGGACCACGACGTCTGGCGCATCGACGCCTTCCCCACCAGCGACGAGGAAGCCGACGCCCTCGCCGAGACCCTGGCCGGGTTCCCGGCCCTGAAGGTCACCCGCGAGAAGCTCGCCGACGCCGACTGGCTGGCCATGGCCCTGTCGGGCCTGCCGCCGGTGCGCGCCGGCCGGTTCTTCATCTACGGCGCCCACGACCGCGGCCGCGCGCCGGCCAGCACCGTGAACCTGCGCATCGAAGCCGGCGCGGCCTTCGGCACCGGGCACCACGGCACCACCGTCGGCTGCCTCCTTGCCTACGACGAGCTGCTCAAGGCCCGCCGCTTCGGCCGGGTGCTGGACGTGGGCTGCGGCACCGGCGTGCTCGGCATCGCCGCCGCGCGCACCGGCTCGCCCGTCGTGGTCGGCACGGACATCGATCCCGTCTCCGTGCGCATCGCCCGCGAGAACGCCCGCCTCAACACGGCGCGGGCGCGCTTCGTCCACGCCTTCGGCCTCGACCACCGCAGCGTCCGCGGCGCCGGCCCCTACGACCTGGTGTTCGCCAACATCCTGGCCGCGCCCCTGGTCTTCCTGTCCCAGCCGATCAGGGCGGCCCTGAAGCCCGGCGGCCTGGCGATCCTGTCTGGGCTCCTGCGCTCCCAGGAGCGGCGCGTGCTCGCCGCCTACCGCTCAAAGGGCTTCGTGCTGGTCCGCCGGCTGCACCGCGACGCCTGGGCCACCCTGGTGCTCAGACGAGCTGGGTGACGGTTCCGTCGAGGTTCATCAGCCCGATCTCCACCTCCATGTGGCGGTGGCGCGTGACGATCGCCTGGCGCAGGGCGTAGAGCTGCTTCACGTGGCTGGCGAGCTCGGTCTGCGGGTCCTTCACCGCCCCTTCCCCCAGCACGAGCTTGTAGGCGCCGCAGTCGCGGTGATCGAGCACGATCACCCGATGCACGTGATGAAGCTGAATCGCCAGGTCCAGGTGCGCCCAGAAGGTCTCGGCCCACGCGGGATACTTGTCGCTCACCGCGCCCAGGGAGGCGCCGGCCAGAATCACATGGTCGTATTTGTCCCTGAGGCCGCGGGCGGTCATGTAGGCCTCGATCTCGTTCGCCAGCCGGTAGTCCATGCAGGTGAGCAGCAGGGCTTCGGTCTGGCCGGCGGCCCGGGCGACCCCCGGGGTCAGGCCGGTCAGCAGCGAAACGCCCGCGCCAAGGGCGGCGGCCCCCAGCACGGCGCGACGCGACATCGACGGCCAGGCGGCGTGGACGGCGCAACAGGTCATGGGCTTCTCCCTATGAAATCCTTGCGCAAATTCCTGCGGCGCCGCCCTTGCCAAACCTCTACTGGGACGTGCGGCCGTGCGTCGCAGACGCCCACTCCTCGGCGAGCACGGCGTAGATGAAGCTGTCGCGCCAACCGTCGCGGACCAGGCGGTTGCGCCTGAGAAGGCCCTCCCGGCGCATGCCGAGCTTTTCCATGACGCCCCAGGAGCCGACGTTGCGCACGTCGCAGGTCGCCCAGACACGGTGCAGGCCGAGCTTGTCGAAGCCGACGGCGACCACCGCGCGGGCGGCCTCGGTCGCGTAGCCCTGGCGCCACCAGGGGCGGTGGAAGCTGTAGCCGAAGTCGGCGGTGCGGTCGTTCGGCGAGGTGACCTCCAGCCGGATCGAGCCGATCACCCGGCCGGTGTCGAGCAGCTCGGCGGCCAGGGTCACGCCCGGTCGCGGCCAGACGGCGGCGTCGGCCTCCCAGCGGGCGAGCACCTCGCGCGTGACCTCCGGCGTGTTGGGCCCCCACTCCATGTAGCGGACGACCTCGGGGTCGGTCGCATAGGCGTGGACGTCGTCGAAGTCCCCCATGCGGAACTCGCGCAGCAGAAGCCGCTCTGTGCGAAGGGGGAACCAGGGTTCGGCAGGTAGGATCATGTCGAGCTCTCCGAGGAAGGATCGGACGGGCTCGCCTTCATGGACCCCGGCCGATGCGGCGGGGTCCGGTCGTCGCGGCTCAGGTCAAGGCGCGCGACGACGAACGGCCCCGCAAGGCGCGTTCGAGTTCGAGCAACCGAGGCCAGAGGCGTGGACCATGGGCATGGTGTTACCGGTCAAGCTGCGGCGGCGCAAGATACGGCCTTTGCCCGGCGCTCGGGACGGCCTACATCCTTCGCATGCGCCAGACCTTCGATGAATCCACCGACCCCTCCTTCGGCCCACGGCACGTCCCCCTGATCCGCCAGGCCATGGCCGAGCAGGGCCTGGACGGCTTCCTCGTGCCGCACGAGGACGAGCACCAGAACGAGTACCTGCCCGAGGCCAACGACCGGCTGGCCTGGGCCACCGGGTTCACCGGCTCGGCCGGCGCAGCGGTCATCTTCAAGGACAAAGCGGCGATCTTCGTCGACGGGCGCTACACCCTGCAGGTGCGCGACCAGGTCGATCAGGCCCTGTTCGAAATCCGCGACCTGGTGGATGGCGGCGTGCCGGCCTACCTCGAGGCCGCCGCGGCCAAGGGCCAGGCCATCGGCTACGATCCGCGCCTGCACAGCCCCGACGCCCTCGACAAGCTGAAGTCCGCCGCCGAGAAGGCCGGCGCCGCTTTGAAGCCGGTCGAGGCCAACCCCCTCGACCTCGCCTGGGGCGCGGCCCGCCCGGCCCAGCCGCAGGCGCCGGTGGTTCCCCATCCGCTGGAGTACGCCGGCGAGGAAAGCGCGGCCAAGCGCAGCCGGGTCGGCGCCGACCTCGCCCGGAAAACCGCCGAGGCGGCGGTCGTGACGGCCCCCTCCTCGATCGCCTGGCTGTTCAACGTCCGCGGCGGCGACGTCATCCGCTCGCCCCTGCCCCTCGGCCAGGCCATTCTCAACGCCGACGGCTCCGCCCGCCTGTTCCTCGATCCGGCCAAGGTCTCGGGCGAGCTGCGCGCCTGGCTCGGCAACGAGGTGCGCCTGGAGACGCCCGACGACCTGCCCGCGGCCCTCGCCGAACTGAAGGGCAAGCGGGTGCTGGTGGATCCCGCCCAGTCCTCGGCCTGGTACTTCGAGGCCCTGCGCGCCGCCGGAGCCGAGGTGGTGCGCGGCGAGGACCCCTGCGCCCTGCCGCGGGCCTGCAAGAATGCGACCGAGATCGAAGGGACCCGCCGGGCCCACGCCCGCGACGGGGTCGCCCTCACCCGGTTCCTGCACTGGCTGGCGACCGACGCCCAGCAGAGCCTGCCCGACGAGGTCGAGGTGGTGAGCCGGCTGGAGGCGTTCCGCGAGGAGACTGGGGCGCTGAAGGACCTCAGCTTCGACACCATCGCCGGCGCCGCCGCCAACGGCGCCATCGTCCACTACCGGCCGACGGCGCGCCTGAACAAGCGCACTGAAGCCGGCTCCCTGCTGCTGGTCGACAGCGGCGCCCAGTACCTGGACGGCACCACCGACGTCACCCGCACCGTCGCCATCGGCGAGCCCAGCGCCGAGATGGCCGAGCGCTTCACCCTGGTGCTGAAGGGCAATCTGGCCCTGGCGCGCGTGCGCTTCCCCGCGGGCACCACCGGATCGGCGCTGGACGCCCTGGCCCGCGCCCCGCTTTGGGCCCACGGCCTGGACTACGACCACGGCACCGGCCACGGGGTGGGCGTCTACCTTGGCGTCCACGAGGGGCCGCAGCGGATCTCAAAGGTCCCCAACACGGTCGCCCTGAAGCCGGGGATGATCGTTTCCAACGAGCCCGGCTACTACAAGGAAGGCGCCTACGGAATCCGTATCGAGAACCTGCAGGTGGTCACCGAGGCGGCGCCGATCGCCGGCGGCGAGCGGCCGATGCTGGGCTTCGAGACCCTGACCCTGGCGCCCATCGACCGGCGCCTGATCGTCGCCGACCTCCTTACCGCCGAGGAGCGGGCGCAGCTCGACGCCTATCACGCCCGGGTGCTGGCCGTGATCGGCCCCAAGGCGCCCGCCGACGTCGCCGCCTGGCTTGAGGAGGCCTGCGCGCCGATCTAGGCCCGCGTCCAGCGGCGTCTGTCGCCGAGGCGCCGCCGCCGGCCCCGCTACCCCCTGCCGAAAAGGCGGGCGAAGATGCCCGGCCGCCCCGGCGTGCGCTCGCAGGGCGAGGCGGGCGCCTCGGCTCCCACCCGCGCCCGCTCCAGTCACCCGCGGCGGACGCCATGACGTCAGCCGATCGAGTCGCCCTGGCTCCCCTCGCCAGGGGCGGCGCCGGCCGGCGCCTGGCGTTCGGTCTGGCGCTCGTCGGCGGCGACGCCGAGGGCCCGCTCCGGCGCCGGGTCCGGCGGGGTCGGCGTAGCCTCGCCGTGAGCCGCTTGGCGGGCCCTGGCCCGATCGGCCGGCGCGCCTTGCCCATCGACGATCCTGCGGTTCTGCTCGCCCATCACGACCTCCTGCGTTGCTGCAGGCGCAACACCCGCGTCTGGCCGAGGTTCCGCCGAGCTTACGGCGTTCCCTCTTCCGTCGCCGCGAGCGTGTCGAGCACCGCCTCGGGCGCCACATCCCGTTCCAGCTCACGCAGCGCAGGGTCGCGACCTTCCGCCACGCCCAGCCGGTCGGCGATCTCGGTGACGAGGCCGATCAGTCGCGTCACCTCGTGTTCAGTCAGAAGGTTGATCTGCAGGTCCAGGTCCGCCCGTCGGTCGGCCGCTTTGGCGGCCCGGTTCTGGCTGATCAGCACGAAGGTCGACAGAAAGATGGCCTCGACCGAGGCGGCCGTCGCGAGGATCACGAAGGTGGGGTCGAAGCGGGGAGCCTGCGGGAAGATCCCGGCGTTCGCCGCAATCCAGCCGGCGAGGATCGCCAGGTGCACATAGACGAAGGTCATGCTCCCGGTGAACGCGGTGATCGCGGCCGCCATCCGGTCGCCCGGCCGCGCGCGCCGCTCCTCGCGCAGGTGGCGCGCATGCAGGGCCCTGATGTTTCTCGCCAGGGCCGAGTTCAGTCCCTCCGGCTGGGGCGGCGGCACCGTCGGCGAAGGAGCTGCAGACTCTGCCATGGATCGGCTCCAGGAGCTTGCGCGGATCGCCGGCGCGCGGCGCGCTCGAACAACGCGCGAACCGGCGTCACGGCTCACACTGCGGAGCGGGCGATCCTCCGCCTCCAAACCCCCTCGCCCTCCCCCACGTCAGCCCCGCTAGCCTTCCCTCAGCGCCCCTAAGGCGCAGCCATAAGATGGGAGGGAACTGATGACGGACATCCTGGACCTGGGCGGGCGCGTGGCGCTGGTCACCGGCGCGGGCCAAGGCGTGGGGCGCCAGGTCGCCCTGCAGCTCGCCGCGGCGCAGAACAGCGGCGGCGTCGTCGTGAACGACTATGTGCTGGACCGCGCCGAAGCGGTCGCAGAGGAAATCCGCGCCGCCGGCGGCAAGGCGCTGGCCGCCCAGTGCGACGTCTCCGACCACGCCGCCGTCAAGGACATGGTGGCCCGCGCCGCGGCCGAGCTGGGCGCCGTGGGCGTCCTGGTCAACAACGCCGGCAATGCGGGCGCCAACCCCTCGCCGGAGCTCGGAAAGCCGTTTTGGGAAACCAGCCCGGAGGTGTGGAACAGCTTCATCGGCGTCAATCTCTACGGGGTGATGAACTGCACCGCCGCGGTCATCCCCGGCATGATCCAGCGCCAGGCGCCCGGCCGGATCATCACCGTGATCTCCGACGCCAGCCGCTGGGGCGATGCGGGCCTGGAGATCTACGCCGGGGCCAAGGCCGGCGCCGCGGGCTTCATGCGCTCGGTGGCCCGTTCCCTCGGCCGTTACGGCATCACCGCCAATTCGGTCGCCATCGCCCTCACCGCCACGCCGGCGGTGGAGCGCACGCTCAAGGGCGACCCCGAGCGGCTGAAGCGCACCCTGGAGAAGTACATCATCCGCCGGCCCGGCCGCCCGGACGACATCGCCAACATGGTGCAGTTCCTGGCCTCCGACGCCTCCAGCTGGATCACCGGCCAGGTCTATCCTGTGAACGGCGGCTTCTCGTTCGCGCTCTGACGGGGCGAGGGCGGCGGGGCCCGCGCGGCTCCGCCGCCCGATCGGCGCCTAGATCATCTGAAAGGCTCCGGTCGCCTTGTGGCGCACCCAGGCCTCCACGGTGCGGCGCATGTTCGGCAGCATCTGCGGCAGGCGGTCCGTCGCGAACCACTCCAGCGCTTGGCTTTCATCGTCATTCACCACCGCGCATCCGGAATAGGCCCGCACCGCATAGAGCATCACAAAATACTGGCAGCGATCGCCATTGGGGTAGGTGATCGTCTCGTAGGCTGGATCCGACGCGAAACCGAAGGGCGAGGCGACGTCCGCCGTCAGCCCCGTCTCCTCGAGGAGTTCGCGCAGAAGCCCGGCGGTGAGGTCCTCGCCCACCTCGGGCGCGCCGCCTGGCACGCCCCAGAGCCCAAAGTCAGACCTGTGCTGCAGAAGCACGCGGCCAGCCACATCCTCCACCACGACCCGCGCGCCCGGCATCAGCAACAGCCGGTCGCCGACGACCTCGCGAAGGCGGCCCAGATAGCTTTCGGCGAAGCCGCCCATCGGCGCGTCCCCCGCTCCCGCTCCAACGCCTGGATGCATATCGGCGACCCCCTCAGGCTGCAACGAGCGGCCCCGCCGCCGCGCACCGGCGGGCTCAGGTCCCAGACCGGCCTCGCCGGCGCCCCTTTGGCAACGATCCGGCCGCCGCGCCGTTGCTTCGGTCAGGCGCAACGGAGAGCCCCATGCTGTCGCTTCCCACCCGACGCACGTTCGAGACCCTCGGCATGATGATGATCGGCGACGGGGTGCTGGCCATGATCGAGCCGCGGCGGCACGTCGCCCTTTGGCGGACCGGCCCGCCGTCCTGGTCGCGGGCCCTGCGCTACTTCGAGGAGCGGCCGGCGCTGACGGCGGCCCTCGGGCTGGTGGAGGTGGGGCTTGGCCTGTGGCTGGCGCGCGGTCAGTCGCCGCAGACGCCGCGGGGGTGAGGCCCCCGGCGCTGGACAGCCGCACGCCCCTGTGTGATCCCGCTGCAAAGACCAGGGAGGACAGGGTCATGAGACTGGAAGGCGGCTGCTATTGCGGCGAGGTCCGCTACGTGTGCGAGGGCGACCCGGTGCTGAAGGCCGAGTGCTGCTGCCGCGAGTGCCAGTACATCGCCGGCGGCGGTCCGAACTTCTTCATGATGATGCCGGCGGCCGGCTTCTCCTATGTGAAGGGCCAGCCGAAGAGCTTCACCCGCAAGGACCTGGACGCGCCGGTCACCCGCGAGTTCTGCCCCGATTGCGGCACGCACATCGTCACCCGTCCGCCCGGCTATCCGGCCCTGGTGCTTAAGGTCGGCACGCTCGACGACCCGTCGCAGTACGGCGGGCCGCAGATGGCGATCTACACCTGCGACCGGCAGCCGTTCCACGTGATCCCCGAGGGAATGCCTGCCTTCGAGCGCCTGCCGGGCTGAAGGTCGCCGGCTAGCCGGCGACCAGGGCCAGCCATTCCTCTTCCGTCAGGACCTGGATGCCGAGCTCGGTCGCGGTCTTCAGCTTGGAGCCCGCGCCCGGGCCGGCGACGACGAGGTCGGTCTTCTTCGACACCGATCCGGAGACCTTGGCGCCCAGCCGCTCGGCCTGGGCCTTGGCTTCGTCGCGGGTCAGCCGCTCCAGCGAGCCGGTGAAGACGATGGTCTTGCCAGCGACGGCGGTGTCGGTCTTCGGGCGCTCGGCGTCCAGGATCTGGAGCTGTTCGCGAAGGTTCTGCACGATGCGCCGGTTGTGGTCTTCGGCGAAATAGGCCGCCGCCGCCTCGATCACCGCCGAGCCGATCTGATCCAGGGCGTCCAGGTCCTCGATGGCGGCCGGGTCGCGGTCGGCGACCTTGTCCATGGCCTCCAGGAAGGCGTCGGCCGAGCCGTAGCCGCGGGCCAGGACCATGGCCGTGGTCTCGCCGATGTGGCGCACGCCAAGCCCGAAGATGAAGCGGTCCAGGGGGATGGCGCGGCGCGCCTCGATGCCGGCGACGAGGTTGGCCACGCTGGTCTCGCCATAGCCCTCGGTCTGGCGCAGCTCGGCCAGCTTCGCCTCGTCCCTCGCCAGGCGGAAGATGTCGGCCGGCTCGCGGATCCAGCCGCGGTCGAAGAAGGCCTGGAGCTGCTTCTCGCCCAGTCCCTCGATGTCGTAGGCCCGGCGCGACACGAAATGGCGCAGGTGCTCGATGCGCTGGAACGGGCATGCGAACTCGCCCGAGCAGCGGCGCACCACCGTCTCCGCGCCCGAGGCGGTGGTCTCGCGCACCAGCGGGGTCTTCAGCTCGCAGGGGCAGACGGTCGGGAACTCGAAGGGCTGCGTCCCCGGCGGCCGCTCCTCCAGCACCACGCCCACGATCTGCGGGATCACGTCGCCGGCCCGCTGCACGATCACCGTGTCGCCGGGGCGTACGTCCTTACGCTCGATCTCGTCGGCGTTGTGCAAGGTGGCGTTCTCGACCACGACCCCGCCGACGGTCACCGGCTTCAGCCGCGCCACCGGCGTCACCGCGCCGGTGCGCCCCACCTGGACGTCGATCGCCTCAAGAATGGTGCGCGCCTGCTGGGCCGGGAACTTGCGGGCGATCGCCCACCGCGGGGTGCGGGTGATGAATCCCAGCCGTTGCTGCCAGTCCAGCCGGTCGACCTTGTAGACCACCCCGTCGATGTCGAAGCCCAGGCGCGGGCGCAGCGCCTCCATCTCCCGGTAGGCCGCCAGCAGCCCCTCGGCGCCCTCCACCCGCTCCGCCTGCGGCGTCACGCAGAACCCCCAGGCCCGCAGCGCCGCAAGCGCTTCCCACTGGGTCCCGGCGAACGGGGACGAGACCTCTCCCCAGGCGTAGGCGAAGAAGCGCAGCGGCCGCTGGGCCGTGATCTTCGGATCGATCTGCCGCAGGGAGCCGGAGGCGGCGTTGCGCGGGTTGGCGTAGGTCTTCTGGCCGGCGGCTTCGGCGGCGGCGTTCAGGGCGGCGAACTCGGCGTGGCCCAGATAGACTTCGCCGCGGATCTCGATGACCTGCGGCCAGCCCTCGCCTTTCAGCCGCTTCGGAATCTCTGCGAGGGTCTTCAGGTTGGCCGTAACGTCCTCGCCAACCCGGCCGTCGCCCCGCGTAGCGCCGCGCACCAGGACGCCGTCCTCGTAGCGCAGCGAAGCGGACAGCCCGTCGATCTTGGGCTCGGCGGTGAAGGCCACCGGCTCCTCCACCCGAAGAAACCGCTTCACCCGCGCCTCGAACTCGACGGCCTCCTCGTCGGAGAAGGCGTTGTCCAGCGAGAGCATCGGCACGCCGTGCTCCACGGGCGCAAAGGCCTCGGCGCGCGTCGCCCCCACCCGCAGGGAGGGCGAATTCTCACGGATCAGGTGCGGAAAGCGCGCCTCGATGGCGGCGTTGCGCTGCTTGAGCGCATCGTACTCGGCGTCGGAGACGCTCGGCGCCTCCTCCTGGTAGTATCGGATGTCGTGCGCGGCGATGGCGTCGGCGAGTTCGGTCAGCTCGTCGGCGGCCTCGCTCTCGCTCAGGGCCTCGACGGGCTTTGCGGCGGTGGTCGGCTTAGGCATGCATCAGGGCCCGGGCTGCGGCGCGGGCAGCGTCGGTGATCTCCGCGCCGGCCAACATGCGGGCGATCTCCTCTTCGCGGTCGGCGGCGGACAGCACCTCCACGGCCGTGCGCACCCGCTCGGCGTCGCCGCTCTTGGCGATGCGCCAGTGGGCTTCGGCGCGGGCGGCCACCTGGGGGCTGTGGGTCACGACCAGGACCTGGGCCGTGGAGGCCAGGCGTTTGAGGCGCAGGCCGACAGCGTCGGCCACCGCGCCGCCGACCCCCTGGTCCACCTCGTCGAAGATCATCAGCGGCTGGGGGCCCTCCCCGCGCCCGGCCAGGGAGGCTTTCAGCGCCAAGGCGAAGCGGGCCAGCTCGCCCCCCGAGGCGATGGCGCCCAGGTCGCCGAACGGCGCCCCGGGGTTGGTGGCGATCTCGAAGGCCACGCGGTCGAGGCCCGTCGGCCCTGCCCGCTCCTCGTCCAACGGCTCGACCGCGACGCGGAAGCGCGCCTTGTCCAGCTTGAGCGGCGCAAGCTCGCCCATCACCGCCGCGGCCAGGGTCTCCCCCGCCGCCCTGCGCGCCTGCGAGAGCGCCTCGGCCTCGCGCCGATAGGCGGCGCGGGCTTCGGCCACGGCGGCCTCGGCGGCCTTGAGTTCGTCCTCGCTGGATTCCATGGCGCGCAGCCGCTCGGCGAAGCGCACCCGCAGCGGCGGCAGTTCCTCGACGCTGACCGAGAGCTTGCGCGCCAGGCCCCGCAGGTCGAACAGCCGCTCCTCGGTCTTCTCCAGGTCGTCGGGACGGAACTCGAAGGCGCCTGCCGCCGCGTCGATCGCGGCTTCCGCCTCCTGGGCTTCGATCAGGACGCGATCCACCGCGGCGCTGGCGGCGATCAGACGCGACACCGCAGCGCCGTCCTCGCCGGCCCCGGCCTGCACGGCCCGCTCCCGCGCCCGCTCCAGCCCCCGGATCGCCTGGGCCAGGCGGTTGGACAGCCCGTCGAACGCCTCGCGCGCGCCGGCGATGTCGCCCAACGCCTTTTCCGCGGCGCCGAGGACGGCGCGGGCCTCGGCGAGCTCGGTCTCCTCCCCTTCCCGCGGATCCAGCCGGTCGAGCTCGGCCAGGCGCAGGGACAGCTCCTCGGCCTCGGAGGCGGCCTGGGCCACCTGGGCGGCCAGCTCGTCGCGCCGGACCTGAGCGGCCCGCCAGTGCTTCCAGCGGGCGGCCACGGCGGCGGCGTGAGGACCGAGGCCCGCGAAGGCGTCGAGCAGCGGGCGATGGGTGCGCGCGTCCAGAAGGCCGACGGTCTCGTGCTGGCCGTGCACCTCCAGCAGGCGCTCGCCGATTTCGCGCAGGACGCCGGCGCTCGTGGCCTGGTCGTTGACGAAAGCGCGGCTGCGGCCGTCGGCGCTGAGCGTGCGGCGCAGGATCAGGTCCTCGTCGGTGCGGTAGTCGAGCCCCTTCTCCTCCAGCACCGCCCACACCGGATGGTCGGGCGCCGGGGCGAACACCGCGCTCACCGCGGCCTGGCTCGCCCCGCGGCGCACCAGGCCTGAGTCGGCGCGGGCGCCCACAGCCAGTCCCAGGGCGTCGAGGATGATCGACTTGCCTGCGCCGGTCTCCCCGGTCAGCGCGGTGAGGCCGGGCCCGATGGACAGGTCCAGCGCCTCGATCAGCACCACGTCGCGGATCCAGAGCCCGATCAGCATGCGGGGAAGATCACCCGGAATCGGCTGGTCTGGAAGCGGCTAGTTCGACTTTGGTTCCGCGTCGGCGGGCGGCTTCAACGTGGCGTCCTTGTCCTTCACGAAGGGCAGGCGTGAGAGCATTCCCCGGCGCTCGGCGCGGGCCGAAGGCGCGGTCGCCGGCTGCAGGCCCTTGCTGGTCAAGAGCTTATAGGCGTCCGAGTACCAGACGTCGCCTGGGTAGTTGTAGCCCAGCACCGCGCCGTTGCGCTTGGCTTCCTCGAACAGGCCCAGGGTGAGATAGGCCTCCACCAGGCGGTAGAGGGCCTCGGGGGTGTGGCTGGTGGTCTGGTAGCGCTCGACCACGGTCTTGAACCGGCCAATGGCGGCCAGGGTGTCGCCCTGGCGCAGGTACCAGCGGCCGATGTTCATTTCCTTGCCGGCCAACTGGTCGTTGACCATGTCGATCTTCAGGCGCGCGTCCTGAGCGTATTCGCTGTTCGGATAGCGGCGGACGACCTCTTCCAGGGCGTTGAGCGCCTGACCCGTGGCGGCCTGGTCGCGGCCCACGTCGACGATCTGCTCGAAGTAGCAGATGGCCTTCAGGTAATAGGCGTACACCGCCGCCGGGTTGCCCGGATAGAGCGACAGGAACCTGTCGGCGTCGCCGATCGCCTCGGCGTAGTTGTTGCTCTGGTAGTGGGCGAAGGCGGTCATCAGGATCGCCCGCCGCGACCACTCCGAATAGGGGTGCTGGCGCTCGACTTCCTCGAAATAGCCCACCGCCTGGCTCCACAGGCCGCGGTCGAGTCGGTCGGCGCCGGTGGCGTAGAGCAGCTCCACGGGGCGCTCTTCATAGGCGAGTCGGGGCTTTTCCTTCCGGCCGGCGCACCCGGCGAGGGCGAGCGCCGCCATGGCGGCGACCAGCGCCGAACGACCCAGGGAATTGCGAAGCAAGGACACCTTCACCTCAAGACCAACGCGCGCCCCCGCGCCGCGTCCGTCGCTTCTACACCAGGGGGCGCGTCGCGCAAACGGAAGGCGGACCCGGATTAACCGTGCCGCGTGGCGGTCGCCTCAGACGGCTTCGGCCAGCCGCTCGACCAGGGAGCGCATGCGCCAGGCCTGGGGCCTGGCGACCAGGGCGCGCACCAGCGCATTGTTCAGGCCATGGCCGGCCAGGATCCCTTCGAAGCGGCCAATGATCGGCGCGCCCAGCACATAGAGGTCGCCGATCGCGTCCAGCGCCTTGTGGCGCACGAACTCGTCCGGCCGGCGCAGGCCCTCGGGGTTGAGGACGCGGTCGCCCTCGATCACCACCACGTTCTCCATCGAGCCGCCGCGGGCCAGGCCCATGGCGCGCAGGGCCTCGACTTCGTGCAGGAAGCCGAAGGTGCGGCAGTCCGCCAGTTCGCGGCGGAACGCCTGCTCGTCCATCGGCAGGTCGACGCGCTGGCGGCCGATGGCGGCCGAGGGGAAGGCGATCTCGAAGGCCACCTCGAAGCGGTCCGCCGGGGTGAGCGTGGCGCGCTTGTCGCCCTCCACCACCTCGATCGGCTCGAGAATCTCGATGTAGCGGCGCGGGGCGTCCAGCGGACGGCGTCCGGCGCGGTCCAGGATCTGCACGAACGGCAGGGACGAGCCGTCCATGATCGGCATTTCCGGCCCGTCCAGCTCCACGACGGCGTTGTCGACCCCCAGCATCGCCAGGGCGGCCATCAGGTGCTCGATGGTGGAGACGGTGACCCCCGCCGCATTGCCGATGACGGTCCCGAGCTGGGTCTTGCAGACGGCTTCGGCCGACGCGGCGATCCGGTTGTCCCTGTCGGCGACGTCGGTTCGGACGAACACGACGCCGGAGTCGGCCGGCGCAGGGCGCACCGAAACGCGCGTGTAGGCGCCCGTGTGCACGCCGACGCCCGCAAAGATCGCGGGGCCCTGAAGGGTGTGTTGAAACGCGGCTGCGGCCAAGGTCGGACCTTCCCAATCGACGGGCGGCCTCGCTGGCCGCGTATCGCCCCAGCCGCCAGATAAAACTCATGCTGCGGCGCCGCAAAACAACTCCTGTTTCGGAATGTTTCGTGGTGAATCGCCGCCCGCGCGACCGCCGAAACGCCGCGCCCGGCGCCCCGGAATCAGAGAACCCCGGCTTTCGCCGGGGCTCCCTTAACGCTGTCGTCTCAATACTTTACGCCCGGCTTCCGAGACGACGCAGGAAGCACCCCCTCGTACGTCAGTTGGCGAGCCGCCGCAGGAACGACGGGATCTCCAGATCCTCGCCCGCGTCGGACTGTTCGGCCTCGTTCGGCGCCTCGACCGGCAGGGCGCCGCCGCGGGCGGCGTGACGCGGCGGAGCGGCCGGAGCCTCGTAGCGCGGGCGGCTGCCGAACAGGCTGAGGAAGCCGCCCTTCTGGGGCTTGCGTTCCTCGAAGCCGGCGTCGCCGAACAGCGGCTCGTCGTCCTCGTCGGCCACGGCCGGATCGACGATCCGGGTGGTGGGCCGAACGATCTGCGGCTCGGGCGCGGCCGGCGCCGGCGCGGCGGCCGGCGAGACCGCATAGAGGTCACCCTGCTCTTCCGGCGCAACCGCCGCCTCCGGCGCGGTCTCGCGGACCGGCTCGGGCGCGTAGGCCGGGGCCGGCGCATAGGCCGGGGCCGCCGCATAGGACTGCGGCGCGGCCGGCGCGATCGGCGCCTGGGGCTGCGGCTGATAGGTCGATTGGTAGGACGGTTGGGCCGGGGCCGGCCGCGGCTGGTAGGTGGCCGCCGGGCGCATCGGCTCGGGCGCCGCCGGACGGGCGGGCTCGGGGCGGGCCGCCACGACGCGCTCCACCTTCGGCTCGATGGCCGCAATCGAGGCGCCGTCCATGCCGGTGGCGACCACCGACACGCGGATCACTCCTTCCAGCGACGGATCGAAGGCCGCGCCGAAGATGATGTTGGCTTCCGGATCGACCTGTTCGGAGATGGCGTTGGCCGCCTCGTCGACTTCCAGCAGCGTCATGTCCAGGCCGCCGGTGACGTTGACCAGCACGGCCTTGGCCCCCTTCAGCGAGACTTCGTCCAGCAGCGGGTTGGCGATGGCGTTCTGGGCGGCCATCAGGGCGCGGTCGTCGCCGGAGGCTTCGCCGGTGCCCATCATCGCCTTGCCCATTTCGGTCATGACCGTGCGGACGTCGGCGAAGTCGAGGTTGATCAGGCCCGGCAGCACCATCAGGTCGGTGATCGAGCGCACGCCCGAGTGCAGCACCTGGTCGGCCATGCCGAAGGCTTCGGCGAAGGTCGTGCGTTCGTTGGCGACGCGGAACAGGTTCTGGTTGGGGATGACGATCAGGGTGTCGACGTAGCGCTGCAGCTCGCCGATGCCGGCGTCGGCCAGGCGCATGCGGTGGCGGCCCTCGAAGTGGAAGGGCTTGGTGACCACGCCGACGGTCAGGATGCCGCGCTCGCGGGCGCACTTGGCGATGATCGGCGCGGCGCCCGTCCCGGTGCCGCCGCCCATGCCCGCGGTGATGAACACCATGTGCGCGCCGTCGAGGTGCTCGCCGATCTCGGGGATCGATTCCTCCGCCGCGCTCATCCCCACCTCGGGATGGGCGCCGGCGCCCAGGCCCTGGGTCACCTGGACCCCGAGTTGGATGCGGCGGTCGGTCTTGGAGAACGCCAGCTGCTGGGCGTCGGTGTTGGCGACTACGAACTCGACGCCCTCGAGATGGGCCTCGATCATGTTGTTCACGGCGTTGCCGCCGGCGCCGCCCACGCCGAACACCACGATGCGCGGCTTCAGCTCTGTCGCCTGCGGCGCTGAAAGTGCGATTGCCATAACGAGCCTGCGTCCTCCGCCAAAATCCCCGTCTGAGCGCCCGCCTTCCCCGCATGGCGGCCACCCTCTCGCGGATGCGGTTAACTAAGCGACCACCATCCTTAATTGAGAGTTAACCCGCATAACCTGAGTCGGAGATTCGTCGACGGGGGGCGACGCCAATTTTCTTGTGAAATAAGGCGTCGGCGCGAATCGCGCGGTCCCGATGCGACAAGCTGGCTCAGGCGATTTTGTGGCGCATTCGACGCGTGCCGATCTACGGCGACGCTCGTTTAGCTTGCATCTCCACGGCGCCGATTAACCATTCGGAGGCAGCCGGTAGCTTGATTCTGGCGTCGGCGCTCAGAGGTTCTCGCGCAGCCACGCTGCGGCCTTGGCGACCGGATTGGCGCGCGGGTCCAGCGGTTCGCGGCGCACCTTGGCGTTGGCCAGGGCCTTCAGCGACACCGCCTCGCGCGGGCCGAAGGCCGCGCGCTGCAGCACGCCGGCCGCCGCGCAGAACGCCGGGCCCGAGGCCGCGTCGGCCAGGTGCGGCACGCGCCGCGGCCGGCCCAGGCGCACGGGCCTGTCGAAGACCCGAACGCAGACCTCGCGCACGCCGGCGAGCTGGCTGGCGCCGCCGGTCAGGACGATGCCGGCGCCCGGCTCCACCGGCGCGCCGGAGGCCTTGAGCCGGTCGCGCAGCAGTTCCAGCGTCTCCTCCACCCGCGGGGCGATGATGCCCTTCAGGAGCGAGCGCGGAGCGATCACCGGCCCCGCCCCCGGATCATCGCCGCGGGGCGGCGCTTCGATCATCTCGCGGTCCTCGTTGGCCGAGGCGATGGCCGAGCCGTGCAGGGTCTTGATGCGCTCAGCGCCGGCGATGGAGGTCGACAGGCCGCGGGCGATGTCGGCGGTGACATGCTGACCGCCCACCGGCACGGTCTCCACGTGCACCAGGCTGCCGGCGGCGAACAGGGCGGCCGAGGTCGAGCCGCCGCCCATGTCGATGCAGACCGAGCCCAGGTCCATCTCGTCCTCTTCCAGGGCCGCAAGGCCCGAGGCGAAGGGGGCGGCGACGACGCCCTCGAACTGCAGGTGGGCCCGTTCGACGCAGGCGCCCAGGGTCTGGAACACAGCCTCGCTGACGGAGACGACCAGCAGCTCCACCCCCAGGCTGCGTCCGAACATGGAGCGGGGGTCGCGCACGCCGCCATGGGCGTCAACCTGCCAGGCGATCGGCAGGATGTGGGCCGCGCGGCGGCCGGGCAGCTTGACCTGCGCCAGCGCAGCCTGGATGGCGCGCACCAGGTCGTTGTCGGCGATCGGCCGCGCGCCAAGCGACACCTTGCCGAACACCCGATGGCTGGCGAGCTGGCCGCCGGAAGTGGCGACGGTGACGCCCTGGACGCTCACGTTGGCGACGTTCTCGGCCCGCTCCACCGCCTGCGCGATGGCGTCGGAAGCCTCGTCCAGATTGACGATCGAGCCGCCCTTCACCCCGCGGGACTGCACATAGCCGACCCCGGCGGTCGTCAGGGTGCGGTCGACGCGGCGCACTCCGTCCGACTTCATGATGAAGCAGGCCACCTTGGAGGCGCCCAGGTCCACAGCCGCGACGACAGGCTGGCGGCCCAGCGCCGCCTTCAGGCTCTCACGGTTTTCCTTGCGGTCCTCAACGCGGGTCGCCAACGGGATTCTCCCTTCCGAATTCTTCTACGCGCCGCCCGCGACGGGCTGCCCTGGCGAGGCGCCGTCCCTGGGCCGCACGGCCACCATGTTCGGATCGCGCAGGTCGATCCGCTCGAATCCCAGCTCCAGGATCCGGGCGCGCCGATCGAGCTGTTCGAGCTGGATCAGCGCGGCTTCCTCATCGACCGCCGGCAGTTGCACCAGCGAGCCGTCCTTCAGCCGCAGGTCCCAGCGGCGGTTGTCCACCCGCACCAGGGCCTCGAGCCGGGCCATCAGGCGCGGCCGCGCGGCCACTTCGGGCAGGATCTCGGCGGCGTGTTCGTTGGCGCCCTCCCCCACGATCAGCGGCAGGTGCGGGAACTGCCGCGGCGCCGCCTCGGGGATCACGCGGCCCTGCTCGTCGATCACCACCGCCCGGCCGCCGTTCTGCCAGACGGCCAGCTGCCTGCGCTCGGTGACGGCGATCACCAGGGTGTCCGGCAGCAGGCGAAGCACCCGCGCCTCCTTCACCCAGCCGACCTGCTCGATGCGCTGGCGCAGCGCATCGAGGTCCAGGCCGATGGTCGGCTGGCCGGCTTCGACGTTGGCGGCCTTCAGGATGTCGTCGCGGGCCAGCTCCGAGGCCCCCTGGACATGGACGGCGCGCAGGCGGAAGCCGATTCCCGCCAGCCGCTGGCCGATGGCGCCGGTGGTCGCCTCGCCCAGGCGCTCGGCGCGGTCGCCGGTGCCCAGAGCCACGCCGAGGGCGGCGACCAGCAGCGCGCCGGCGGCCGCCAGGGCATGCGGCGGCGACAGGCCTACGCCACGCGCAGCCCCCAGCTTGGCCGGCGCGTAGCCGGCCCGGGATTTGGACGGGTTACGCGATCTGGCCGGACTAGCGGACGCTTTGGTCCGAGGTTTCGCTTGAGCGCGCGATCCCCCCCGCAGAGCCGCGGGCATAAGCGTCCTCCGTAATCCAAAGCACTAGACGGTCGAAATCCACACCCTTCAGAGCCGCCTGCTCGGGGACGAGCGAAGTGGGCGTCATTCCAGGCTGCGTATTCACCTCTAGAAGGACCAGAATGTCCTTAACGTCATCATAACGGAGGTCGGACCGGGTAACGCCGCGACAACCAAGGGCCGCGTGCGCCAGCTCGGCGAGTTTCAACGCCTTCTCAAATACATGATGAGGAAGCTGGGCCGGCAGGATGTGTTCGGAGCCGCCCTCCCCGTACTTGGCTTCGTAGTCGTAGAAGCCGGACCGCGGCACAATGTCCGTCACCGTCATCGCCCGGCCGTCCATGACCCCGACGGCGAGCTCGCGGCCGGCGATATAGGGCTCGACCATCACCTCCTCGCCGAAGGTCCAAGACGGGGCGACGATCTCCTGCGGCGGCCGGTTGGCGCCCTCCTGCACGATGAACACGCCCACCGAGGAGCCCTCGGCGTTGGGCTTCACCACATAGGGCGGGGCGATGACGTGGTCGGCCGCGACCTCGAAACGGTTGAACAGCCCACCGCCGGGCACGGCGACCCCGGCCGCCGCGAGCACGGCCTTGGCCTTGGCCTTGTCCATGGCCAGGGCCGAGGCCAGCACGCCCGAGTGGGTGTAGGGCAGGCCCAGCGTCTCCAGCACCCCCTGGACGCAGCCGTCCTCGCCCCATTCCCCGTGCAGGGCGTTGAAGCAGACGTCGGGCCTCAGGCGGGTCAGCACCTGGGCGATGTCGCGGCCGGCGTCGACATAGGAGACCTTGGCCCCAAGCCGCTCCAGCGCCGCGCCGCACTCGCGGCCGGACACCAGGCTCACCTCCCGCTCCGAGGACAGTCCGCCCATCAGCAGGGCGACGTGGCGTCCGGCGAGGGCGCTCATTGGCCGCCCCCGGCGGCGAGGGCGCGGAAATCGATGTCGCTGTCGGCGACCGTGTAGAGCAGCGCGGCCCACACGGCGACGTTCTGCGCGAGCTCGGCCGGGTCGATCTTGTCCAGGGTGTCGTCGGCCGAATGGTGCAGGTCGAAGTAGCGGCTGGCGTCCTGGTGCAGGTCGGCCACCGGCGCGCCGGCGGCGACCATCGGGAAGACGTCCGCCCCCCCGAAGCGGGCGGGCGCATCTTCCACATAGGCCTTGACCGCCGGCAGGGTCGAGGCGAAGGCCCGCATCGCCGGGTGGCCGGCCGAACCCTTCGGCAGGCTGACCTTCCAGACCGCGCCCGCCCCCTCGTCGCTCTCGCCGACCATGACGATCCTGCCCAGTTCGTCCTTGTGCGCGGCGGCGTAGGCCGCCCCCGCGCCGCCCTGCTCCTCGGCGCCGAACATGACCACCCGGATGGTGCGCCGCGGATGGTGCGGCAGCTCGCCGATCAGCTTGGCCGCGGCGGTGGTGATGGCGATCCCGGCCGCGTCGTCCACGGCGCCCGTGCCGGGATCCCAGGAATCCAGGTGGCCGCCGACGACGATCACCTCGTCGGGCGCCTCGGAGCCCCGGATCTCTCCGGAGATGTTCCAGGCCGGCGCCTTGGGCGTGAAGCTCGAGGCCATCGACAGGCGCACGCGCACCGGCCGGCCGCGCTCGGCCATGTGCTCCAGCAGCTCGGCGTCCGGCGTCGAGAGCGCCGCTGCCGGGATCGGCGTGACGTCGCCCCACGGGCGCATGCCGCCGGTGTGCGGCAGGCGGGTGTCGTCGGTCGACAGCGAGCGGACCAGATAGGCCACCGCCCCGCGGCGCGAGGCCTCCGCCGCCCCGGCGGTTCGCGCCGCGTTGATCGCGCCGTAGCCGGAGCCGTCCTGGGCGCGGATCATCTTCTCCGTCACCACGGCGATCTTGCCCTTCAGGGCGCCGGGCGGCTGGGCCTTGAGTTCCTCCAATGTGCGGAAGAGCGCAATCTCGGCCTCCAGCCCGCCCTTGGGCGTGGGCGCCGACAGCCCCAGCCCCAGGATGTGCAGCTTCTGCGGGAACGGAGCGACGACCTCGGCGCTCTCGGCGCCGCGCAGCCAGGACGGCGCCTCGTAGCTCTCGACCTTGATGTTGGTGAAGCCGAGTTCGGCGAACTTGGCCGCCGCCCAGTCCCGGGCCCGTTCCATGGCGGGCGATCCGGTGGGCCGCGCGCCGATCTCGGTGGTGAGGGACTCGGCGACGCTCCAGGCCGTGGAGTCGATCAGGGCCTTGTCGCGCAGGGCGGCGGCGGTGGCGGAAAGGTCGGCGGCCTTGGCCGGCGCGACCGAAAGCAGGGCGGCCGAGGCGGCCAGGAGTGTGATCAGGCGCATGCCCCGCCGGTGCGCCCGCGGCGGATTCAAGTCAAGCCGCCCTGCGTCGCCGGAGCGCGGCCTGCGGATCAGCCGGCGGGCCGCCCGATGCGCTTGATTTCCCATTCCAGCTCGATCCCCGTCTTGGCCTTCACGTCGGCGCGCACCACCTCGCCCAGCCCCTCCAGGTCGGCGGCGGTCGCCTCGCCGGTGTTGATCAGGAAGTTGGCGTGCAGGGGCGAGAACATGGCCCCGCCGTAGGGCCTGCCGCGCCAGCCCGCCTCGTCCACAAGCTTCCACGACGAGTGGCCCGGCGGGTTCTTGAAGGTCGAGCCGCTGGTCTTTTCGCGGATCGGCTGGGAGGCCTCGCGACGAGCGGTGATCTCCTCCATCCGGGCCGTGACGGCGGCCGGGTCGTCCGGCCGGCCCTCGAACAGGGCGCCGGTGAAGATCAGCCCGCCCTGCGCCGCCCTGGCGGACTTGCGATAGCTGAAGCCCATTTCCGCATTGGAAAGGGTCAGGCGCTCGCCGCTGCGGGCGACGGCGTAGGCCTCCACTAGGACGTCCTTGGTCTCGGCGCCGTAGCAGCCGGCGTTCATCACGCAGGCGCCGCCCACCGAGCCGGGCACCCCCCGCAGGAACTCCAGGCCGCCGATTCCGGCCTTGGCCGCCTCCCGCGCCACGGTGGCGTCCAGCGCCGCCGCCCCGGCGAACAGCCGCGCCCCCGGCCGGGGCTCCACCCGGGCGAAGGCCTTGCCCAGGCGGATCACCACGCCTTCGACGCCGCCGTCGCGCACCAGGGTGTTGGAGCCGACGCCGAGCGGCGTCACCGGAACGGCGGGGTCGAGCCCCGCCAGGAAGACGGCGAGGTCGTCCTCGTCCTCCGGCAGGAAGACGAGTTCCGCCGGCCCGCCCACCCGGAACCAGGTGAACGGCCCCAGCGGCTCGTCCCGCAGGAGCTTGCCGCGGACGGCCGGCAGGCGCTCGCGCCAGTCCCCCGCCACTCAGCCCACCAGCGCTTCGAGCTGGCCCGGCAGGGCGTAGGCCCACGAGGTGATGTCTCCGGCGCCCAGGCAGACCACAAGGTCGCCCTCCTTGGCTTCTTCGCCGATCACCGCCGCCAGCTTTTCCGGCCCCTCGAGCGGCATCGCCCGGCGGTGACCGTAGCGGCGCAAGCCCTCCACGAGGGCGTCGCGGCTGACGCCCGGCAGGGGCGCCTCGCCGGCGGCGTAGACGTCGGCCACGATCACGGCGTCTGCGTCGTTGAAGCACTTGCAGAAGTCGTCGAACAGGTCGTGCAGGCGCGAATAGCGGTGGGGCTGGACCACGGCGATCACCCGCCCGTTGGTCACCGCCCGAGCGGCTTTCAGCACCGAGGCGATCTCCACCGGATGGTGGCCGTAGTCGTCGATCACCCGCACCCCCCGCGCCACGCCGGTGGTCGTGAAGCGGCGCTTCACCCCGCCGAAGCCGGCGAGGCCCTTGCGGATGTCCTCGGCCGACACGCCCAGTTCGCGGGCGACGGCGATGGCGGCCAGCGAATTGAGCACGTTGTGGTGCCCGGCCATCGGCAGGTGCAGGTCGTCCAGGCGGATCTCGGCTCCGTCGAGGGGCCGGATCACCACGTCGTAGTGGGCTCCGTCCGGGCCCATGGCGATCTTCTCGGCGCGGACCTCCGCCTGGGGGTTGACCCCGTAGGTGACGAGGCGGCGGTTCTCCACCCGCGCGGCCATCGCCTGCACCTCCGGATGGTCGGTGCAGACGGCCGCGAAGCCATAGAAGGGGATGTTCTCGACGAAGTCCTGGAAGGCCTTCTTCACGGCGTCGAAGTCGCCGTAGTGGTCCAGGTGCTCGGGGTCAATGTTGGTGACCACTGCGACGGTGGACTTCAACTTCAGGAAGGTGCCGTCGCTCTCGTCGGCCTCGACGACGATCCAGTCGCCTTCGCCCACCTTGGCGTTGGTCCCGTAGGCGTTGATGATCCCGCCGTTGACCACCGTGGGATCCAAGCCCCCGGCGTCCAGCAGGGCGGCGATCATCGAGGTGGTGGTGGTCTTGCCGTGAGTGCCGCCCACCGCGACCGAGAACTGCAGGCGCATCAGCTCGGCCAGCATTTCGGCCCGGCGCACCAGCGGCAGGCGCTTCTCGCGGGCGGCGACCATCTCCGGATTGTCCGGCTTGACCGCGGTGGAATACACGACCGCGTAGGCGCCCTCCACGTGGCTGGCCTCATGGCCGATGGAGATCTTCGCGCCGAGCTTCTCCAGCCGCTCGGTGTTGGCGCTGGCCTTGGCGTCCGAGCCCTGCACCGAATAGCCGATGCGCAGCATGATCTCGGCGATGCCGCTCATGCCGATGCCGCCGATGCCGATGAAGTGCACGGGGCCGATGTCGAAGGGTACGGGGCGACGGCGGTTCATGACTCAGGCTTTCGACAGGGCTTTGGGGTTGCGCGCGGTGGCCTCGACCACGTCGGCCAGGCGTTCGGCGGCGTCGGGCGTGGCGACAGAGCGCGAGGCCGCGGCCATCCGCGCCAGCCGGGCGGGATTGGAGAGCAGGGTCTCAAGGGCTCGGCTGAGGCTCTCGACCGTGAGCTGGTGCTCGCGGGCCACCTCGGCCCCGCCCGCCTCGGCCAGCAGACGCGCGTTCTGCCCCTGGTCGTCGTCCAGGGCCAGGGCCAGGGGCACCAGGATGGCCGGCTTGCCGGCGACGGCGAACTCGCAGACCGAGCCTGCGCCCGAGCGGCCGATCACCAGGTGCGCGTCGCGCAGGCGGCTGGCCATGTCGCGGAAGAAGGGGGCGACCTCGGCTTCCACCAAGGCGTCGGCGTAGATGCGGCGCGCGTTGTCCATGGATTCCGGACGGGTCTGCTGCTGCACTTTCAGGCGCACGCGCAGGTCGTCCGGCAGGGCGCGGATCGCCTCGGGCACGAGTTCGGAGAGCAGGCGCGCGCCCTGGCTGCCGCCGGTGATCAGCAGGCGGATCGGCCCGCCCTCGGTCGGCGGCTCATAGGGAACATCGTACAGGGCCCGGATCGGCGGGCGCACCGGGTTGCCCACCACCACCGCTCTCGCGGCCACCTTGGGCGTGGCCTTCTGCAGCGTCGGGAAGGCGCAGGCCACCGTCCGCACATGGGGCGCCAGGCGCCGGTTGGCCCGGCCCATCACCGCGTTCTGCTCGTGGATCACCGTCGGCCGGCCGGACAGGATCGCCGCCACCAGGGCCGGGGCCGAGGGATAGCCGCCGAACCCCACCACCACCGCCGGGTCGATCTCGCGGAACGCGCGCTGGGCCTGCAGCACGCCGCGCCCGATCGCAAGGCCCGCCAGGGCCATGCCGAGCGGGTCGCCGCGCCTGAACGTGCGCGCCGACAGGCCGATGCGCCGCTCGGCCGGGAAACTCTCGGCGAAGCCGGCCACCCGCTCGTCCGAAGCCAGCACGATGCGCCAGCCGCGGGCGATCAGCGCCTCGGCCAGGGCCTGGGCGGGAAACAGATGGCCGCCGGTTCCCCCGGCGGCGACGACGGCTGTCTTGGCCATGGCCTCGCCTTAAGCGAAGGCGCCGGCTTTGGCGAGCCCGTCGGCCTGGGAATAGGCGCCCGGCCGCCGCCGGGTCAGGGCCAGCGCCATGCCAAGAGTGAGGCCCATGGCGAGCATGGACGACCCGCCGTAGGAGATGAACGGCAATGTCATGCCCTTGGTCGGGATCATGTTCAGGTTCACCGCGATATTGATGAAGGCCTGCTGGCCGACCAGGACGAACAGACCGGCCGCGGCCACCTGCTCGAAGGGATCGGTCAGCTTCATGGCCTTGTAGAGGCCGCGCACGACGATGAAGCCGAACAGCGCGATCAGCAGCAGGGAGAAGACCAGGCCGTACTCCTCGGCGGCCACCGAATAGATGAAGTCGGTGTGCAGGTCGGGCACGTGGCGCTTCATCACCCCCTCCCCCGGTCCACGTCCGAAGAAGCCGCCGGCGGCGATCGCCTCGGCCGCCCGGTCCACCTGGTGGGTGTCGGCTTTGTCGGGGCTCAGGAAGCGGTCGACCCGGCTGGCCACGTGGGGGAACAGGAAGTAGGTGCTCGACAGCCCGACCACGGCCACGCCGCCCAGCACCATCACCCAGGAGAGCGGCACCCCCGCCATCCAGAAGGCGGCCCCGAAGGCGACCGTGATCAGCACCGTCTGGCCCACGTCTGGCTGGATCAGCAGCAGGGCGACGGAGAGGAAATAGAGGCCGAAGGCGATCGTCACCCCCGGCACGCCCTCGCCCTTCTGCCCCTCGGCGAACATCCAGGCGACCAGGATGATCAGCGCCGGCTTCATGAACTCTGAGGGCTGCAGGGTGAAGCCCCCGAACTCCAGCCAGCGCGTCGCCCCCTTGGCGTTGTGGCCGATGAACGGCAGGGCGATCATCACGGCGATCGCCGCCACATAGATGAAGAAGGCCGCCCGGCGCACGCCGCGCGTGCTCAGCATCGAGACCGACACCACCACGAAGGCGGCCGCCACGGCGAAGACGCATTGGCGAACGGCGAAATGGAAGGGATCGCCCACGTTCATCCGGGCCGCCGCCGCCGGGCTGGCGGCGAAGGACATCAGCACGCCCAGGGTGATCAGGACCGCCACCGCGCCCAGCAGCCAGCGGTCGGTGGTCCACCACCAGACCCCTAGGGTCGAGCGGTCGGCGCGCGAAAAGGCATGGGCCTGGGACGGGCTCAAGCGCGGGCTCCCTTCACCTTGGGCTGGGCCAGGGCCGCCACCGCCGCGCGGAAGGCCTCCCCCCGCGCCTCGAAGTCGGCGAACTGGTCGAACGAGGCGCAGGCCGGCGAGAGCAGCACCACGGCGTCCTCGCCGGTGGCGGCGGCGTCGGCCAGGGCCCGCTCGGCGGCGACCTCGATCGTGCCGCATTGGACCGTCGGCGCGTGGCCCTCGAGGGTCCGGGCGAAGGCCTGCGCCGCCTCGCCGATCAGGTAGGCCTTCTCCACCCGCGGAAACAGGTCGACGAGGTCGTCGATGCCGCCGCTCTTGGGCTGGCCGCCGGCGATCCAGAAGACCTTGGGATAGCTCGACAGGGCCTGGCGGGCGGCGTCGGCGTTGGTGGCCTTGGAATCGTTGACGAAGCGCACCCGGCCGATCTGGCCCACGGTCTCCATCCGGTGGGCCAGGCCCGGGAAGCTCATCAGGCCCTCGCCAGCCTCCTCGGCGGACAGGCCGATCCCGCGGGCCGCAGCGTAGGCGGCGGCTGCGTTCTGCCAGTTGTGGCGGCCCGGCAGGGAGCGCGCCTGCAACAGGTCGGCGACCTCGACCGCGCGTTCGCCGGTGGCGTCGTAGAGCAGGCCCTGCAGGGCGTAGACGCCGCGGCCCATGGCCTTGCTGGCGGAGATCGGCACGATGGTGCGGCGGTTGGCGGCGGTGATCTCGGTGCAGATCCGCTGGCCCCAGGGATCGTCCACGCCGATCACGGCGGTGTCGCCCTTGCCCTGGTTCAGGAGTATCCGCCGCTTGGCGGTCACATAGCCCTCCATGCCGCCGTGGCGGTCCAGGTGGTCGGGCGACAGGTTCAGGAGGATGGCTACGTCCGGTTTCAGGCTCGAGGTCAGGTCGAGCTGGTAGGACGACATCTCCAGGACGTAGACGGCGCCGCCGTGCATGTCCTCCAGGCCCAGGACGCCGAAGCCGATGTTGCCGCCCACGCGGGTGTCGCGGCCGGCGGCCGCGCAGATGTGGCCGATCAGGGCGGTGGTGGTCGACTTGCCGTTGGTGCCGGTGACGGCGATCACCTTCGGCCGCTTGTGCTCGGGGGCCGCGTTCACCGTGCGGGCGAAGAGCTCGATGTCGCCCAGGATCTCGACACCCGCCTCGCGGGCGCGCTCAACCGTCCAGTGCGGCTTGGGATGGGTGAGCGGCACGCCGGGCGACAGCATCAGGGCGGCGAAGCCGGACCAGTCGGCCGCCGACAGGTCGACGACGTTCAGCCCCTCGGCCTGGGCCTGGGCGCGGGCGGCCGGCCTCTCGTCCCAGACCGCGACGCTCGCGCCGCCGGCCACCAGGGCGTGCGCGGCCGTCAGGCCCGTGCGGGCCAGGCCGAACACCGCCACCGTCTTGCCTTCGAAACCGCGAACCGGGATCATGCGCGCCGCCGCCCCTCCCTATCGCAGCTTCAGGGTGGCGAGGCCGAGCATCGCCAGCATCACCGCGATGATCCAGAAGCGGATCACCACGGTGGACTCCGACCAGCCCAGCTTCTCGAAATGGTGGTGGATCGGCGCCATGCGGAAGACCCGCTTGCCGGTCAGCTTGAACGAGGCCACCTGGATCATCACCGACAGGGTCTCCAGCACGAAGAGCCCGCCGATCACCCCCAGCACGATCTCGTGCTTGGTGGCCACCGCCACCGCGCCCAGGGCGCCGCCCAGGGCCAGGGCCCCGGTGTCGCCCATGAAGATCTTGGCCGGCGGGGCGTTGTACCAGAGGAAGCCGAGCCCGGCGCCGATCATCGCCCCGCAGAACACCGCCACCTCGCCCACCCCGGGCACGAAGTGCAGTTGCAGGTACTGGGCGAACACGTAGTTGCCGACGAGGTAGGCGATCAGGCCGAAGGCGGCCGCGGCGATCATCACCGGCACGGTGGCCAGCCCGTCCAGACCGTCGGTGAAGTTCACCGCATTGGCCCCGCCCACGATGATGAAGGCGGCGAAGGCCAGGTAGAACCAGCCCAGGTCCACCAGCAGCGCCTTGAACACCGGGAAGGCGACCGAGGTCGACAGGGCCGGCGCCTCGGGCGAGCGGCCGCCCCACAGGATCAGCATGGTCACCGCGGCGACCGCGATCAGGGCCTCCAGGGCCAGGCGCACGCGGCCGGAGATCCCCGCCGTCGTCTGCTTGGTCACCTTGGCGTAGTCGTCCAGGAAGCCCAGCAGGCCATAGCCCATGGTCACCAGCAGGACGGCCCAGATGTAGACGTTGGACAGGTCCGCCCACAGGAGCGTGCCCACCCCGAGGCCGGCCAGGATCATCACCCCGCCCATGGTCGGCGTGCCGGCCTTTTCGACGACGTGGCGCTCGATGCCCTCGGCGCGGATCGGCTGGCCCTTGCCCTGCTTGGCCTGCATCCAGCGGATGAAGCGCGAGCCCATCAGCACCACCACGAGCTGGGCGGTGAAGATCGCCAGGCCCGTGCGGAACGTGATGTATTTCAGGACGTTGAGGATCGGCACATGTCCGCCGGCCGCAAGCTGTTCGTACAGCCAGTAGAACATCAGCCGTTCTCCCCCGAGACGGCGTCGAGCGCAGCCAGAGCCGCCGCCACGGCTCCCGCCTTCGACCCGTTGGACCCCTTCACCATCACCACGTCGCCGGGCTCTGCGGCCTGGACGACCTGCGGCGCGAGCGCCTCAGCGGTCTCGGCGTAGCCGCCGCGTCGAGTCGAAGGAAGGGCGTCCCAGAGGGATTTCATCATCGGCCCGGCGCAGAACACCAGGTCCACGCCGGCCTCGGCGAGCGGCTCGGCCAAGGCCGCATGGAAGCCGGCGGCGCCGTCGCCGAGTTCCAGCATGTCGGTGAGCGCGACGATCCGCCGCCCCTGCGTTCGGCGCGCGCCGAGGGAGGCGAAGGCGGCGGCCATGGACACCGGATTGGCGTTGTAGCTCTCGTCGATGAGGGTGAAGGCGCCGCCCGCCAGCCGCACCGTCTTCTCCGCGCCCCGCCCCGCAAGCGGCTCGAACGAACCCAGCGCCGCCAGGGCGTCGGACTGGCTGACGCCGAGGGCTTCCAGCATCAGCAGGACGGCCATGCTGTTCGGGCCCCAGTGGAAGCCGGTCTGCAGGATCGGGAATTCCAGCGCCTGGCCGTGCAGGCGCGCGGTTACCACCGCATGGCCGTCGGCGACGTGGAAGTCGGTCAGTCGGGCGTCGCACGCCTCGCCCGAGCCGAAGCTGGCCACCGTTGCGCCGGCCTTGACGGCCTCGGCCCTGAGCAGGTCGAACCAGGCGTTGTCGGCGTTCAGGATCGCCAGGCCGCCGGGCTCCAGACCGGCGAAAACCTCGGCCTTGGCCATCGCCACGCCGCGCTCCCCGTCGGGAAAGTTCTCCACGTGGACCGGTCCCACCGTGGTGACGAGCGCCGCATGCGGGGCGACCATCTTCGACAGCGGCGTGATCTCGTCGGCGTGGTTCATGCCGATCTCGAAGACCGCGCGCTCGGTGTCCCGCGGCATACGCGCCAGGGTGAGCGGCACCCCGATGTGGTTGTTGTAGGACTTCACCGAGCTGTGCGCCCGGCCGGCCAGCATCAGGCCCGCCCGCACCGCCTGGGTGACGCTGGTCTTGCCGACCGAACCGGTGACCGCCCCCCGCCGGGCGCCCGGCGCCCGCTGGCGGGCGGCGATCCCCAGCGCCTCCAGGGCCTTCAGCGTGTCCTCGACGATGACGGCCGGCCCATCCACCGGCCGCGCGGCGAGCACGCCCGCCGCACCCTTGGCCAGGGCCTGCGGCGCGAACTCGTGACCATCGCGCGCCCCGGCCAGGGCGACGAACAGGTCCCCGGGCTCCAGCGTGCGGGTGTCGATCGACACGCCGGTCACGGCGAACGGGCCGCGATCCAGCCGCCCGCCCGTGGCGGCGAGGATCTCCTCGGCGGTCCAGAGCGGCTCAGCCATGGAGCGCCTCCAGCGCCGCCAGCGTCTCGGCGACGTCGTCGAACGGATGCGTCACGCCGGCGATGGTCATGCCCTGTTCGTGACCCTTGCCGGCCACGACCAGCACGTCGCCCTCCGCCAGCTCCGCCGCGCCGGCCCGGATCGCCTGGCGGCGGTCGCCGACCTCCCGCGCGCCGGGGGCGCCGGCCAGCACGTCGGCGCGGATCGCCGCCGGGTCCTCGCTGCGCGGGTTGTCGTCGGTCACGATGGCGATGTCGGCCAGGGTCGCGGCGGCGCGGCCCATCAGCGGGCGCTTGGCCCGGTCGCGGTCGCCGCCGGCGCCGAACACCACGATCAGCTTGCCCGCCACGTGGGGGCGCAGGGCCTTCAGCACGGTCTCTAGCCCGTCGGGCGTGTGGGCGTAATCGACATAGGCTTCGCCGCCGCGGGGCGCCTTGCCCACCCGCTGCAGGCGTCCCGGCGCGCCCTCCAGCGTCTCCAGCGCCGCCATCACCGCTTCCGCCTCGACCCCGCCGGCCAGGCACAGCCCCGCGGCGACCAGGGCGTTGCCCGCCTGGAAGGCGCCCGCCAGCGGCAGGCGCAGGTCGTAGCTGCGGCCCTCGTGGACGATCGTCAGGCGCTGACCGTCGGGCGCGAGGGCGCGGCTGGCCAGCCTGAGGCCCTGCCCCGCCTCGCCCACGGAGAAGACCGTGTGCCCCGCCTGGACGGCGGCGGCGGCGAAGGCCGGATAGGCGTCGGAATCGGCGTTCAGCACCGCCGCCCCGCCCCGCGGCAGCAGGGTCTCGAACAGCCGCAGCTTGGCCGCTCGATAGCTGTCCATGTCGCCATGATAGTCCAGGTGGTCCTGCGTCAGGTTCAGGAACCCGGCCGCGGCGAGCCGCACCCCGTCCAGCCGGCGCTGGTCGATCCCGTGGGAGGAGGCTTCCAGCGCCAGACAGTCAACGTCCCGGTCGACCAGGGCGGCCAGCAGGGCGGCGACGTCGCCGGCGTCGGGCGTGGTCAGGCCCGGCGGGGTGAGCTGCTCGTCGAAGCCGTCGGGCCCGGTGGCGCGCACGCCCAGGGTGCCCATGCTGGCGGCGCGGCGGCCGGCGCGGTTGAAGATCTGCCGGCAGAAGGCGGCCACCGAGGTCTTGCCGTTCGTGCCGGTGACGGCGACGCAGGTCTGCGGCTGGCGCCCGTGCAGGGCGGCGGCGGCCAGGGCGTAGGCTCGCCGCGGGTCGTGCACGCGCACCAGCGGCGCGGCAATGTCCGGCGTGTCCTCGGCGGCGAGCACCGCCGCCGCCCCGGCGGCCAGGGCCGCGGGGATGAAGTCGCGGCCGTCCGCCTTGGTCCCCGGCAGGGCGGCGAACAGCACGCCCGGCCCGGCCTTGCGGCTGTCGGCGGTGACCATCGAGATCACCGGATCAACGGCGAGTTCGCGCCGGACGAGCTGGGAGAGCGGCGCGCTCACAGCCCTTCCCCCGGATCGGCGGCGGCCACGGGCGTGAGCTTGGGCTCGAACTTGCGCTCCACGCCCAGGAACGGGGCGATGCGGTCGATCACGCGGCCGGCCGCAGGCGCGGCCACCCAGCCGCCGGTGGAGAAACCGTAGGTCGTGGAATCGCCGTGCGGCTCGTCCAGCAGGATCAGCACGAAATAGCGGTCGGCGGTCACAGGCCCGTCGGTGGGGAACACCGCGGCGAAGGACGACACCTGGCGCTGGTGGTTGTAGCCGCGGATGGCTGGATCGAACTTCTCGCCGGTGCCGGTCTTGCCGCCGACCCGCAGCCCCGGCGCGTCGGCCTTGCCGCCGCTGCCGCCGGTGACGTTGGCGCGCATGATCTGCAGCATCTGGGCCGAGGTCTCCTCGGACATAACCCGGGGGCCTTCCACCCGGTCGCCGGGGGCCATCTTGCGGATCGTCAGGGGCTGCAAGGTGCCGCCGTTCAGCAGGGCGCCCATGGCCCGGGTGAGCGCGAGCGGACTGACGTTCATGCCGTGGCCGAACGAGGTGGAGGCCACCGCGTCCTCGTCCCACTTCTTCGGCGTCAGGGGATAGGCCGACTCCTCCAGCTCCACCTTGGCCGGCTTGGTCAGCCCCAGAGCGTCGAAATAGGCGCTCAGCCGCTGGGCCCCGATGGACTCGGCGAGCTTGGCCGTGCCGATGTTGGAGGAATGCTGGAACACCTCGACCAGCGTCAGGATCTTCCGCGAGGCGTGGTAGTCGTGGATCGTGCGGTAGCCCAGCTTGTAGGGCTCGCGGGCGTCGAAGGTGGAGTCGGGCGTCGCCACCCCCGCGTCCAGACCGATGGCGACCGTGAAGGCCTTGAAGGTCGAGCCCATTTCGAACACCGAGGCGGCGGCCCGGTTCAGGCGCTCGGCGTCGCTGGCCCCGCCGGGATTGTTCGGGTCGAAGTCGGGCCAGCTCGCCATGCCCAGGATCTCGCCGGTGCGCACGTTGGTGACGATGCCTACGGCGCCCTTGGGGCCGAACTGCTGGGCCGCCTTGCGCAGCTCGTCCTCGAGCGCCGCCTGGACCCGCAGGTCGATCGAAAGGGGGACGGACTTGTGGCCCGCCGCGCCGCCGCGGATGGCCTCGTTCAGCGCCAGTTCGGCGCCGGCCAGGCCCTGGCCGCCGGTGTCGGCGAAGCCGATCAGGTGCGAGGCGGTGCGCCCCAGCGGATAGACCCGCCGCTGCTCGGGCTCGAAGATCACGCCCGGCAGGCCGAGCTCGTGCACCTTGGCTTTCTGGGCAGGGGTCAGGCCGCCGGCCACGAATATGCGGCGGCCCGCGTGCAGGGCCTTCTCCAGCCGCTCGGTGGAGACCTCGGGCAGCGTCAGGCGGATGGCGCGGCGGGTCTCGTCGACTTCCCAGACCTCGGTGGAGTCGATGTAGAGCCCGTAGTGCGGCAGATCGGCGGCCAGCAGCATGCCGTTTCGGTCGACGATGTCGGCCCGCGCGGTTCCGCCGCCGGCCCAGGCGCCGCCGCTGCGGCCAGCGCCGGAGAACAACGCCGCATTGGTCGCGCCGATCGCCAGGGTCAGGAAACTGGCCGCGAACAGGGCCAGCACGAAGAAGATGCGGATGCGGGTGTCGTCCTCGGCCTTGCCGGCGGCCTTGGCGCGCTCGAAGGCGTGCTCGATGCGCCACAGGTGCGAGGACACCCAGCGCCAGCCGGGCGGCGAGATGCGTCCCAGGCCCGCATGGTCCAGGCTCATGGCGCGACCCCCGGCTGAACGGTCTTGTCGAGGGTCTCCGGCGTGACCTCGCGCTTGGCGTCGATCGGCGTCATGCCGAGATAGGTCGAGGCCAGGGCCTCGATGCGCGAGGGCTGCTCCAGGTGGGCGACCTCAGCCTGCAGCAGGCGGATGCGCGTCTTCTCGATCTCGATCTGGCGTTCGACCTGGGCGATCTCGGCCCGCTCCTTGCCGGCGATCGTCTTGGCCAGGTAGACGCCCAGCACCAGGGCGATCAGGAGCCCCGAGGCGATCACGTCGATCAGGCGGAAGCCCCGCACCTTCGCATTCAAGACGCTCATGCCGCCGCCCTCCAGACCGGCGCCGCCGTGCGCACGGCGGCGCGAAGCTTGGCCGAACGCGCGCGCGGATTGGCCGCCACTTCCACCTCGTCGGGGGCGCGCGCGCCGTTGAACAGAAGCCGGAAACTGGGCGCAGCGCCCGCCTCGACCGGCGGCGCGTGGCGCGATCCGGCCGGCGTGCGCCCGGCCCGCTCGGCCAGGAAGCCCTTCACGATCCGGTCTTCCAGCGAGTGGAACGTCACCACCGCCAGCCGGCCGTCCGCCTTGAGCACGCGCTCGGCGGCGGCCAGTCCGGCCTCCAGCTCCGAAAGCTCTTCGTTGACCGCGATCCGCAGGCCCTGGAAGCAGCGCGTGGCCGGATGCACCTTGGCGCCGCGCCGCCCGCCCAGGGCGCGCTCGATCACCTCGGCCAGGTCCACGGTGCGCTCGAAGGGAGACTCGGCGCGCCGGCGGGCGATGGCGGCGGCGACCCGGCGCGACTGCCGCTCCTCGCCGTAGACGAAGAAGATCCGCGCCAGCTCGGCCGGCTCGGCGGTGTTGACGATGTCGGCGGCGGTCGGACCGTCCTTGCCCATCCGCATGTCCAGGGGCCCGTCGCGCAGAAACGAGAACCCCCGCTCCGCCTCGTCGAGCTGCATGGAGGACACGCCGAGGTCCAGCGCGACACCGTCGGCCACGCCCTCCCCCAGAACCTCGTCCATCTGCGAGAAGCGGGCCTCGATCAGGCGGAAACGGGCGGCGTCCAGGTCCGCGGCGAAGCGGCGCGCGCTCGGGTCGCGGTCGAAGGCGGCGACGTCCGCGCCGGCCGCCAGGAAGGCGCGGCTGTAGCCGCCCGCGCCGAAGGTGCCGTCGACGATCAGCTTGCCGGGCGCAGGCTCCAGGGCCTCGACCACCTCGTTCAGAAGCACCGAGACGTGCGGCGCGCTCATGCCGCCCCTCCCGCCGCGCGGGCGGCGCGCTGTTGGGCGCGCAGTTGGGCCAGCCCCTCGCGGGCCAGTTCGCGCTGGGCCGCGCGGTGGGCCTGGAAGGCTTCGCGCTCCCAGATCTGGAACCGCTCGCCAAGCCCGACGATCACCACCCAGTCGCTCAGGCCGAACATCTCACAGAGGTTCTCGGGCAGGGTGATCCGGCCGGCAGTGTCGAACGACAGCCGCGCCATGCCGCCCAGGGCCGAGGTCTCCAGCGCCGTGCGCAGGGGATCGCCGAAATCGAGCTCCTCGATGACGCCGCAGTAGCGGTCGAACAGGGCCTTGCCGCCGCCCTCGATGCAGTCGGCTTCGATGGAGGGGAAGCAGAACACGCCGTCGAACGGTCCGGACACGGCGGCGCGGAAGTCCTGCGGCACCACAAGGCGTCGCTTGGCGTCCAGCTGCTTCTCGAAGGTCGAGAGAAACATCCCGCCCATGCCCCAGTTCGCGACCCCGGAACGGCCGCCTGTCCCCTCGCTCCGCCCCCGTCGCTGACGCCCCCACGGGCGACGGGTCGGTTTGGTTAGCGAATGATGATTGGGTTAACATGGGACGAATTGGGAGACAATGACTCTTGATGCCCTTTTGGGACCAATACTCATATGTCGCAGAGAGTTATGGTTAACAGCCGTAAACAACTCACAGAACATACACAGAACACGTTAAGTATAGCCAAACGATCCGTCAGCGGAGGGATGTGGAAGGGATCAGACGGCCTGTAAGCCGGGTTCTGTGCCGCCGGCCAGAAGGGCGAACCCTCCCGCCGGCGCGGCGATCATTCCTCTGGACCGCCCATCGCTGGACGGTTCTCGCGACCTACCCGGGCGCCTCGGGCCTACGACAGCCCTGCCGGCCGAAGCCGGCGCGACGCCCCTATTCGGTCTTGCTCCTGGCGGGGCTTGCCGTGCCGTCTCCATTGCTGGAGCCGCGGTGCGCTCTTACCGCACCCTTTCACCCTTGCCCGCGCACGTGGCGCGGGCGGTTTGCTCTCTGTGGCGCTATCCCTGGGGTCGCCCCCGGCGGGCGTTACCCGCCGCCATGTCGTGGTGGAGCCCGGACTTTCCTCCCCCGCCGTTAGGCGGGAGCGACCGCCCGGCCGTCTGATCCGCCGGCAAAGTGGGGGCTGCGCGCCGGAAGGTCAATCGGCCAGACGCGCCAGCCGCGGGACGGGCCCATCGGCCCGGGCGAAGACCAGCTGGTCCCAGAAGCGCCCCTTCCAGAACCCGTAGTCGCGCAGCGTCCCCTCGAGCGCAAAGCCATGCCGCTCCAGGAGCCTGCAGGAAGCCACGTTGCCCGGGGTGACGAAGGCCTCCAGCCGGCGCAGCGCCAGCCCTTCGAAGCCGAAGGCGATCAGCCGCGGCAGGATCTCGTTCATCACGCCCTTGCCCCATTGGTCGCGGGCGAGGTCGTAGGCCACCTCCCCGCGGCGCCCACGATCCAGCTCAAGGGTGTTGAAGCCGCAGGTGCCGACCAGGCGCCCGCCCTCCAGCGGACGGATCGTCCAGCGCACGCCCTGCCCGGCGGCGCGGCGCTCGCAGGCCCAGTCGATGACTCCCTTCGCCTCCTCCAGGTCCTCCAGCGGCTCGATGTCCATGAACTCGACGACGGCCGGGTCGCCGAACAGCTCCAGGAGTTCCGGCGCGTCCCCCGCCTCCAGAGGGCGCAGGACGAAGCGGTCCGTGCGCCAGACCAGGGGCTCGGCCGCCAGGTCGAGGCTCACGGCGCCTTGCCCATCAGCCCTGCGAGGGGATGCCCGCCGAGCGCCCGCTCCACCCCCACCCGGTCCTCCGGAGGCTTGTTCTGCGAGAGCTTCCAGGTTCCCTCCAGCCGCGACACGGCCAGGCGCGCGCCAACGATCCCGCGGAGCATCGTCTCGAAGCGGCCAGGGCTCATCTTGCCGCGGGTCCAGGGCGGCTTTGGCGAAAGGCGCGCCTCCTCCTGGGCGGACAGGTCGTCCAGCAGCCCCGCGGTCTCGGCCTCGTCCAGGGCGCGCACCGCGCCCTCGGCCTCCACGGCCACATAGTTCCAGGTCGGGACCTGGTCGGCGGCGGCGTACCAGTCGGGGCTGACATAGGCGTCCGGACCCAGGCTGCAGGCCACGGCGGCGAAGCCCCGCGCGACATGCCCGGCCAGGGCGTTGCCGCGGGACAGGTGGAAATCCAGGACCAGGCCCGCCTCCAGGCGGCGGATCACCACCGGCGCATGCGCCACCAGCGGCCGTCCCTCGGGCGCGGCGGCGATGGTGACGAACGGATGGTCCGCCAGCCAGTCCAGGAGGATCTCGGCGTCCTCCACCCGGAAAGCCGGCGCCGGATGCATCAGCCGCCCGCCCGCAGGAGGGCGATCAGCCGGGCGCGGGTCTCCCCGTCGGCGATCCCGTCCACCCGCTCCGGGCGCCAGTGGCGCTGGAAGGCGCGAACCACGGCGGCGGTGTGGGGGTCATACGTCCCGGACGGGGCGCAGTCGTAGCCCAGCCGCGTGAAGCCGGCCTGCAGGGCGAACACGCCGGCGCCCTCCTCCCCTTCGCCCAGGGGCGCGCCGGGCGCGGGCGGCGGCTCGGCCCACAGCCCATGTCCGGCCTCGGCCAGCCGCTTCCAAGGGAAGAGCTCGCCCGGGTCCTCCTTGCGGTCGGGGGCGACGTCGGCGTGGCCGACGATCCGGCCGTCGTCGACCGTCCAGCGGCTGCGGATGTCGCCCACCAGGGCGATCACCGCGGCGATCTGCGCCTCGGGAAAGGGGCGGTAGCCGAACTCGTGCCCGGGATTGACGATCTCCACCCCGATGGACAGGCCGTTGATGTCGGTCTCGCCCTTCCAGGACGAGCGGCCGGCGTGCCAGGCCCGACGCTCTTCCGGCACCAGGCGGAAGATGCGGCCGTCCTCCTCGACCATGTAGTGGCTGGAGACCTTGGCCTCGGGATCGCGCAGGCGCGCCAGCGCCTCCTCGCCGGTGCGCATCCCGGTGTAGTGCAGCACGATCATGTCCGGCGGGCCCTTGCGGGGCTCGAAATTGGGCGACGGCGCGTCGATGAAGTCCATGGCCGTTATTGCACGCGGTTCCGCACCGCGAGCAACAGCGGCATCACCTGGTTGGGCCGAAGCGCGATGATCAGCACGCCAAGAAGCGCCACCGCCGAGCCGATCGCCATTCGCCAGCCGAAGGGGTCGTGGGTGATCGCCACTCCAAGGCCGATGGTGGCCAGCGGGGTCATCAGGGTCAGCGGCGAGATCAGGTTGGCCTCGTAGCGCTGGATGAGGGCGTAGTAGGCCGTGTGCGCCAGCACCGAGACCACCAGCGCCGAGAACAGCACCGCCGCGGCGAAGGCCCAGCCGGCGCTGAGGGCCGCCGCCACCTGGCCGCTCTCGAACAGGGCGCTGGCCGCCAGCAGCGGGGCGAAGGAGGTGAATCCGACCCAGGCCTGGAACTGCAGGGGCTTCACCCCCTCCATCTGCTTCATCATCACCGCCCCCAGGGACCCCAGGAAGCTGGAGAGCACGATGAACAGGAGCCCCGGCGACAGGCGGAACCCGTGCGGGTCCCACATCACCGCCAGGGCGCCGGCCAGGGTCAGCACGATGCCCAGGCCCCGGCGCCAGCGGATGCGCTCGCCCAGCATCAGCACCGAGAGCACCGTGGTCATCGGCACGCCAAGCTGCATCACCACCGCAGCGGCCGAGGGGGTGGAGAGCTTCAGGCCCATGAAGGTGAACGCGAAGCTGCCCCCGCCCATCAGCAGCGAGACGATCACCAGCCGCCAGCGCGGCCGCGGCATCGGGCGAAGCCAGGGAAAGACCACCGCCGCCACGACGACGAAGCGCACGGCCGCATAGAACAGCGGCGGCACCTCCATCTGGCTGACCACGAACTTGCTGACGATGTTGTTCGAGGCCCAGACGAGGCACACGAGCATGAGCAGGGCGAAGTCGCGCAGGGCCATGCCGGCCTTAAGCCCGCTTCGGCGCGGCTTCGCAAGACGGGGCGCGGGGTTTCTTGGCGCGCCCGCCGGGCTGGCGGGCCGCCGATTCTTCCGTGAACATGCGCAAGTCGAGCGCAGGGAGCCTCATGGCATGACGCAGAGCCCGTTCCTGGGACCGGATGTGATCGACCGCGGCGCGGCGTGGATCGACCCGACAGTGCGGGCGTTCGGCGCGGTGGAGATCGGCCGGGGCGCGAGCCTCTGGCCCAATGTCGTCATCCGCGCCGAAAGCCAGTCGGTGATCATCGGCGAGCGCTCGAACGTGCAGGACTTCGTCATGATCCACGTCGGCGCGCGCACCGGCACGTTCGTCGGCGCGGACTGTTCGATCACCCACCACTGCACCCTGCACGGCTGCACCATCGGCGACGACGTGCTGGTCGGGATCGGATCCACGGTGATGGACGGCTGCGTGGTCGGCGCGGGGTCGATCATCGCCCCCCACACCATGCTCAAGGAAGGCACGGTCATTCCGCCCCGCTCGGTGGTCATGGGAACGCCCGGCCAGGTTACGCGCTACCGCGACAACACCCTGGCCAACCGCCTGAACGCCTTTCTCTACCTGCGCAACGCCCAGGCCTACGCCATGGGCGAATACCGCCTGTGGTCGACGCCCCAGTTCATCGGCGAGATGGCGGCAGAGCGGGCGCGGCTCATCGAGCTCCTCGGAGAGGACGCCCAGGCCTGACCAGGGCGCTTCCCTTGCGTCACGCTTCCGTCCGCCGCCGCCGCGCCTAGGATGCGGGCCTGACCGGGAGCTGGCGGGGGAAAGCATGGACAGCCAAGGCGTCGTAACGCGCCGCATCGCGGCCAACGGACTGACCTTCGAGGTCGACGAAGCGGCGCCCCCAGGCGGCTCGGACGGGCGCCTGGCCCTGTGCCTGCACGGCTTTCCGGAATCGAAGTTCTCCTGGCGCTTCCAGCTCCCGCTGCTGGCGAAGCTGGGCTACCTGGCCTGGGCGCCGAACCTGCGCGGCTATGGCGGCTCATCGCGGCCGAAAGGCGTCGCGGCCTACGACATCGACCGGCTCGTGGCCGACGTCGAGGGGCTGATCGCCGCCTCCGGCGCCCGCGAGACCCTGCTGGTCGCCCACGATTGGGGCGCGATCATCGCCTGGTACTGTGCGATGCGGCGGATCCGCACCCTGACCCGACTGGTGATCATGAACGTGCCGCACCCCGCCCGCTTCGCCGAGGACATCGCCGTCAACCCCAAGCAGCGGCGCAAGAGCTGGTACGTGGCTTTCTTCCAGCTTCCGTGGCTGCCCGAATTCGCCCTGTCGCGGAACGGCGCAAGGCCCGTCGGCCAGGCCTTCGTCGGCATGGCCGTGGACAAGAGCCGCTTTCCCGAGGAGGTGCTGGAGCACTACCGCGCCAATGCGCGCCAGCCCGGCGCCCTGACCGCGATGATCAACTACTACCGGGCGGCCTGGCGCGGCCGCGATCGCATGACGCCGGCGCAGAACACGGTGGAGGTTCCGACCCTGATCATCTGGGGCAAGGAGGATTCGGCGCTGGAGGCCTCGCTGGTGCCAGGCACCGAGCGGTTCGTGCCGGACCTGACGGTCCGCTATCTGCCGGGGGTCTCGCACTGGGTCCAGCAGGAGGCGCCGGAGACCGTGAACGCCATGCTCGAGGCGTGGCTCACCGGCCGCCCGGTTCCGGAAGCCTAGGCGGCGGGGATGCGGCGGCCGGAACCTGGGCTCCGGCCGCTCGCGGGACTTAGGCGGCCTTGCCCAGCGACAGGCCTTCGTAGCGGGCCAGGTAGTGATCGGTGGAGCCGAAGGCGCTCTCGATCATGGTGGCGCGCTTGAAGTAGTGGCCGATGGCCATTTCGTCGGTCATGCCCATGCCGCCGTGGAGCTGGATGGCGTTCTGGCCGACGAATTTGCAGGCCTTGCCGATCTGCACCTTGGCGGCGGCGGCGGCCTTGGCGCGCTCCTCGTCGCTGTCGGCCAGCTTGATGGTCGCCATGTAGGTCATGGAGATCGACTGCTCGAGCTGGATGAACATGTCGACCATCCGGTGCTGCAGCACCTGGAAGGACGAGATCGGAACGCCAAACTGCTTGCGCTGCTTGGTGTACTCGAGCGTGCCTTCATGCAGCTTGCGCAGCACCCCGCAGGCTTCGGCGCAGGTCGCCGCCAGGGCCTCGTCGATCACCTTCTCCACCAGCGGCAGGGCCTGGCCTTCTGCGCCGATCAGGGCGTCGGCGCCCAGGGCGACGTTCTCGAAGGTCACTTCCGAGGCGCGGAAGCCGTCGACGGTCGGATAGTCGCGGGTGGTGACGCCCTTGGCGTTCTTGTCCACCAGGAAGACCGACACCCCCTGCGCGTCGCGCTGGCCGCCGCCGGTGCGGGCGGTCACCACCAGGTGGGTGGCCCAGGGCGCGCCGATCACGACCGCCTTGTGGCCATTCAGCACGTAGCCCGCGCCGTCCTTCTTGGCGGTGGTCTTCAGGTCCTGCCAGGTGTAGCGGGCCTGCGGTTCGGCGTAGGCGAAGGCGATGATGGTCTCGCCGGCGATGATCTTGCCGATCACGTCCGCCGCGCCGGCGTAGCCGGAGTGCTTCATGAAGCCGCCGCCGATCACCACGGTGCCAAGGTACGGCTCGACCACTAGGGCTTTGCCGAACTCTTCCATCACCACCATGTTCTCGGTCGCGCCGCCGCCCAGGCCGCCCAGCTCCTCGGAGAAGGCCGCGCCCAGGATGCCGAGCTCGTCGGCGAAGGCCTTCCACACGGCCGGACGCCAGCCGGCCTCGGAGGCCACCGCGGCGCGACGGGTGTCGAAGCTGTAGTTGTCGGCCAGATAGCTCGCGACGGTGTCGCGCAGCATCGACTGTTCTTCGGTGAAGCTGAAATCCACGTTCTTCGTCTCCTCCTGGAGCCCGGCCTGGCGGCGGGCTGGGGCGTCGTCTTCGGCGGGCGCCGCGAGCCTAGCTCGACAGCGCCGACCCGGCGTCGGTCAAGCCCAATGGGGCGGAAAATCGCGGGGAGAGCCGCGGCCCTCCCCGTCGGGCTCAGAGCCCCAGCACCATCTTGGCGATGATGTTGCGCTGGATCTCGTTGGAGCCGCCGTAGATCGAGGTCTTGCGCCCGTTGAAGTAGGCGCCGGCGGCGTCGACGGCGTAGTCGGGGCCGATCCCTTCGTTGTGGCCGACGCCGTGGCCGAAGGGGGCGCCGTAGTGGCCGGCGGCCTCAAGGGCCAGTTCCTGCAGCCGCTGCTGGATCTCGGTGCCCTTGATCTTCAGGATCGAGCTTTCGGTGCCCGGGCCCTTGCCGCTGGATTCCCCGGCCAGGGTGCGCAGTTCGGTGAACTCCAGGGCGGTCAGGTCGATCTCGAGTTCGGCGACCTTGCGCTTGAAGAAGGCGTCCGACAGCAGCGAGGCGCCGGCGTCCGAGCGTTCGGTCGAGGCCATCTGGCGCAGGCGTTCCAGGCCGCGCTTGGAGCGGGCGACGCCGGCGATGCCCGAGCGCTCGTGCGCCAGCAGCGCCTTGGCGCAGGTCCAGCCCTGGTTCTCGTGGAAGATGCGGTTCTCGACCGGCACCTTCACATTGTCGAGGAAGACGTCGTTGACCTCATGCCCGCCCTCGAGCGTCGTGATGCGGCGCACCTCGATGCCCGGGCTCTTCATGTCGATCAGCAGGAAGCTGATGCCGGCCTGCGGCTTGGCGTTCGGGTCGGTGCGGACCAGGAAGAAGCCCCAGTCGGCGTGCTGGCCCAGGGTCGTCCAGGTCTTCTGGCCGTTGACGATGTAGTATTCCTTGCCGTCGTCGCCGGTGACGCGTTCGGCCTTGGTTTTCAGCGAGGCGAGGTCGGAGCCGGCGCCCGGCTCGGAATAGCCCTGGCACCACCACACCTGGCCGTCGCGGATGCCCGGCAGGTACTTCTCTTTCTGCTCCTGGGTGCCGAACGTGTAGATCACGGGCGCCAGCATGGCGACGCCGAACGGCAGGATGCCGATGGTGTCGGCGCGGGCCTGTTCCTCGGACCAGATGTACTTCTGGGTGGGCGTCCAATCCAGGCCGCCCCACTCCTTCGGCCAGGACGGCGTCGACCAGCCCTTCTTTGCCAGGATGCGGTGCCAGGACAGGTAGTCCTCCTTGCCCAGCGTCTCGCCGCGATCCTGCTTTTCGCGCAGGGCCTTGGGATAGTTCTCCGCGATGAATTGGCGGGCTTCCTCGCGGAAGGCCATGTCTTCGGGGGAAAAGTCGAGGTTCATGTAGGGCTCCCAAGAAGCGCTTCTGTCGGCGGCGCGGACCATAGGCGCAAGGCGCCCGCTTGGGAAGATGACGCTAACGTCAACGTCAAGCTTTTCCTGCCTTTGGCCATTGAACCCTTGGTGATGCAGGGGCGACTTGCATCCGCGGCCGCCCGCGCGCACCACTGGCCCCCCATGCCGCGGATTCTGACCTACAACGTCCACCGCTGCGTCGGCGTCGACCGGCGACTGGACGTGGGCCGCGTCGCCGCGGTCATCGCTCGACTGGAGCCGGACATCGTCGCCCTGCAGGAGCTCGACGTCGGCCGGCTGCGCACCAACGGGGTGGACCAGGCCCACGAGATCGCCCAGCGGCTGGACATGGCTTTCCACTTCCACCCGGCCCTGCGGGTGGAGGAGGAGCTCTATGGCGACGCCATCCTGACCTCCCTGCCCGAGCGCAAGATCAAGGCCGGCCCCCTTCCCGGCCATCCGCGCATGCCCGGCCTGGAGCCCCGCGGCGCCCTTTGGATCGAAGTGGAGATCGAGGGCCGGCGGCTGCAGGTGATCAACACCCACCTGGGCCTGGTGCCGCGCGAACAGCACCTGCAGGCGGCCCACCTCGCCGGCCCGCAATGGCTCGGCGATCCCGACTGCGCCGGCCCCACCATTCTGCTGGGCGACTTCAACGCCACCACCTCCTCGGTGGTGCACCGCGCCCTCACCGCCCGGCTGCGCCAGTCCCGCGCCCTGGCCGAGCGGCCGACGCCCAGCGCCACCTTTCCCTCGCCGTTCCCGGTGCTGCGGATCGACCACCTGTTCGTCAGCGAGGACATCGTCGTGCACGAGGTGTTCGCCCCGTTCGACCCGCTGACGCGGGTGGCCTCCGACCACCTGCCCCTGGTGATGGACTTCAGCCTCGGCGGCGAGGCCTAGCGCGCCGTCGTCAGGGCCCGCAGTTCCGCGTGAAGGCGTCGGCGGCGCCGGCCGAGCCGCCAGCTGTCCTCCACCCCGAGGGGATCGCCCAGGTGGGACGTGGCGACGAAGGCGCCGAGGGCCGTCAGCGGCCACGGCTCCAGCGTAGCGAGCCGGCCGTCCTGGTTCAGCGTCTCGATGGCCGCGATCAATCCACCGCCCTCCAGCCGCGCCTTGGCCACCGCGTCGCCCGTGCAGCCCAGGAAGTGGCCGACCAGCCGGTCGCGCAGCGCCGACAGCGCCAGCCGCTGGTCCTCGCTCCCCGCCTCCACGGTCGCCTGGCATTCGGTGTCGAAGCCGGCGGAGCGGTTGTTGAGGTTGGCCGAGCCGATCCAGGCGATCCGGTCGTCCACCACCGCGAGCTTGGAGTGCACCACGATCTTGGAGCCCCCGGTTGTCGAGGGGAAATAGGCCCGGAAGCGGCCGAACCGGTCGGCCCGGCGCAGGTGGTCGATCTGCATGGACCGCGCCCGGTCCATGGTCGCCCGGTCGAACCAGCTCGGGCTCTGGCCGGTCGAGACCAGCACCACCTCGGGGCCATCGGCTTCCGACAGCCGCGCCGCCAGGGCCTGCGTCACCAGCGGCGAGGTGAAGTACTGGTTCTCCAGATAGATCAGCCAGCGCGCCGTCGCGATCGCCGCCAGGTTCAGGCGCTTGATCTCCTCCAGGCCCGCCTCGTCGCGCCAGGCGGGCATGGTGCGCGAGATCGCCACCTCCGCGTCATGGAGCTGCGCCGGAATCTGGGCGGGCCAGGGATCGCCGCCCTCGTCGGGCCTTGGCACCGTCTCGCCGGTGGCCCGCCGCCAGCGGGCCCGCGCCAGGTCGCCGAAGGCGCGGGCGGCCTCGCCGTCCACCATCATCATCACGTCGTGACGCGGCGGATGCTGGACCTGGGCCGGCATGATCCGGCGCGGGTCGTCCTCCAGGTGGGCCGGGGAATCCCAGCGGTCGACGCCGAGGTCCGCGCCGCCGCAGAAGGCCAGCGCGTCGTCGACCACCAGCACCTTCTGGTGATGGCAGGCGCCGAACGGCACCGACGCGTCCAGCAGAAACCGCACCCCCGTGCCGCGGAACCAGCTGTGGGCGCGGTGGGGAAAGAAGTCCTGCGAGGCGCTGATCGGCAGGGCCGAGCGCCAGATCAGCACGCGGATGTCGAGTTCCGGCCGCGCCTCGGCCAGCTCCAGCAGGATGCGGCCGATCTCGTCGGGGTCGCGCAGCCCGTCCTGGCCGTCCGGGAACAGCCGCGTGCGCGGGTCAAACCCCCAGCCGAGCAGGATCACCGAGCGGCGCGCCGCGCGCAGGGCCTCGTACACCGCGGTGAAATAGGCCTCGGCGTCCACCAGGAAAGCCGCGCGCGGGGCCTGGGCCGTGCGCCAGCAGGTCTGTCCCGGAATCAGGATGCTCATGGCCTGCGACTATAGGTCGAGCCGGCCAAAAAAAGGGCGCGGCCGTTGAACGGCCGCGCCGTGAAGTTTTAGCGACAGAGGTCCGGCGCCAAAGGGGGGAAGGCGCCGGACGGGGCATCGGCCGGCCTGACCACCGGCCAATTCAGGCGTTGGGAGGCCTAGTTCTGGACCGGAGCGCCGCTCTGGGCGCTGGCGGTGGCCGTGGGCGCGGCGCCGCCCATGTAGGCCATGCAGGCGCCGTTCAGCTCGGCGCTAAGGCGGGCGCTGTGGTTCTTGTCGCGGGCCTCGCGCTTGGCGCGGGCTTCCTCGTTGCGGGCGCGCTCCAGGATGTAGCCGGCGCGCACGCGCTCGGCGGCCTTGACGTAGGAGTCGAGGGCCTTGGCGTCCACCGGCGTCAGGGTGCCGGCCTGCGCCAGGCCCCGGCAGCGGCTGGCCTTCAGGAAATCCATGTCCGTGCCGGTGTCGGCGGCCATGGCCGAGCCGGAGGCGAAAAGGCCGGCGGCGGCGAAAGCGATGACGGCGGTGCGCATTGGCGTTGCTCCCTCGAAGTTCGATGACCTCAAGTTGCGCGCCGGCCGCCAGTTGTTCAAATGAAATCCCAGCAATAAAAGGCTTGGCGGATTAATATTCATCCATGTCCCCGAAGTGTACTTTAAGTAACATGACCATCTTGTAATGTGACGCGGCCCGCGTCATGAGGGGGCATGGCCGAACTCACGCTCAAGCTCGACGCCCCTGCAGTCGACCAGCTCCTCCGCCGCGCCTTCCCCGACGCCTCGGCGCAGGCCTTTCCCCGCGTGCTGGAGGTGGCGCCCGGGCGGGCGCGGCTGGTGCGCCCCTACGGTCCTGGGCTGCTGCGCCCCGGCGGCGTCGTCTCCGGCCCCACCTTGATGTCGCTGGCCGACACCGCCGCCTACGCCCTGGTGCTGGCGCACCGCGGCGAGGAGCTGATGGCCGTGACCAGTTCGCTGCTGATGAACTTCCTGCGCGGCGCCGCGCCGGGCGACATCCACGCCGAGGCGGTGATGCTGCGCCTGGGCCGGCGCATGGCCGTGTGCGACGTGCGGCTCTGGACCGAGAGCGTCGAAAGGCTGGCGGCGCAGGCCACCGTCACCTACGCTCTGCCCTCGTCATGACCGATCGCCCGCCCGCTCCCATCAAGACGCCCTGCATCAAGGTCTGCGTGGTCGACGGCGAGAGCGGCCTTTGCATGGGCTGCTACCGCGCCCTGCCCGAGGTCGCCGGCTGGAGCCGCCTGACCGACGCCGAGCGCGAGGCGATCCTCGCCGAACTGCCCTCCCGCCGCAGCCGGATCCGTCCCGAGAAGCTGGCCATGTTCTGACGCCGCGCGGGTGGGCGGACGGCTTTTTTCGGGCCGATTCACGGCTTGCAAACCCAAGCCGCCTAAGCTCGCGCAAACGGACCGGAACAGGGTCCGAGCCTCAGGTGGGGCGGGGTGTCGAACATGCTCAGGTTTACGGCGCTGGCGGTCACGGCCGCCGTGTCGGCGTACGCCGCCGCCAAGGCGGTGGTCACGCTGGACGACAAGGCTTCGCAGCCGCAGATGCGCGCGGCGGTGGCCCAGATCGAACCGACGGCCGCCTCGGTGGCCAAGGCCGGCGACGGCCACTATTGGGCTGAGGCCGACGTCGACGGCAAGGCCGTGCGCTTTCTCGTGGACACCGGCGCCAGCGCCGTCGCCCTGACGCCGCACGACGCCGAACGGCTGGGGATCGACACCCAGGCCCTCGACTACGCCTATCGCGTCACCACCGCCAGCGGCCAGACCCGCGCCGCGGCCGTGCGCCTGGCCTCCATCTCCATCGCCGGGGCGCGGGTCACCAACGTCGACGCCCTGGTCATCGAGGACGGCCTGCAAACCTCCCTGCTGGGCATGACCTACCTCGGCCGCCTCTCGCGCTTCGAGGCCACGCCCACCACCCTGATCCTGCGGCCCTGAGCGCCTCGCCGCCCCGGCGGGGGCCGCTCCGCCGGCGCCGTCATCCGCCCAGGCCGTCGCGGAACACCCGTCTGTAGAGCGGCAGGCGCTCGGCGACGTAGGTCTGGCGCGCCGCCTCCTCCGGCTCGGCGAGGCGTCGGAACCGCATTTCGAACCGCGGCGCCCACGCCTGCAGCGAGACCTCCGCGCGCCAGAGGGATCTGACCAGGACCAGTCCGGCTTCCTCGCCGCTGACGCAGGCGCTCCTGGCGAAGCCCAGCAGGCGCGCGTCGGCCACGACAGCGCAGGCCTCCTCCATCACTTCCCGGTCGAGGGTCTCGCGCCAGGTCTCCTCGCCTTCCGGCCGGCCGCCGGGAAAGCCCCAGTCCTCGCCGTTGTGGCTGACGATGACCAGCCGACCGCAGGGCGCCAGGCAAAGGCCCTCCGAGCCGTGGGGCCTGCCGTCAGGCGCCTTGTCCGGCCCATGCCACGACACGCTCCACCTCTGGCCGTGCGAGATGACCTCGAAGGTCTCGCCGAACTCCACGATGTGCTCAGACATGCGCCCGCCTCCGCCGCGGCCTCTAGCGGAGAACCATGACAGTCAGGCTGCGTCGACCGCTCCGAGGCCGGACCTCAGGCGCCGGCGTCCGCCATCTGCTCCAGTTCCGGCGCCGCGACCGGGCGCACCGCCTCCAGCGCACGGTCCAGGACCTCGAGCCCCGCTCCCGGCTTGACGCCCTCCACGGTCAGGATGCGCCGCCAGGCCCGCGCGCCGGGCCGGCCGTGGAACAGGCCCAGCATGTGCCGGGTCATGGCGGCCAGGTGGACGCCCCGTCCAAGCTGGTCGGCCATGTAGGGGCGATAGCGCTCCACCGCCTCGAACGGGCCGACGTCGGGCCCGGCCGCCCCGAAGATGCGCCGGTCGGCCTCCCCCAGAATTGCAGGCGTGTGGTAGGCGGCGCGGCCCAGCATCACCCCGTCCACGTGCTGCAGGTGCTCCAGCGCCTCGTCCAGCGAGCCGATTCCGCCGTTGATCGAGATGCTCAGCCGCGGCCGCTCGCGCTTGAGCCGCCAGACCAGCGGGTAGTCCAGCGGCGGCACGTCGCGGTTCTCCTTCGGCGACAGGCCCTTGAGCCAGGCCTTGCGCGCATGGACGATGAAGGTCTCCACGCCCGCCTGGGCGCAGAGGTCCACGAGGCGGAAGAGGCTCTCCTCCGGGTCCTGGTCGTCCACGCCGATCCGGCACTTCACCGTCGCCGGAACGCGCACGGCGGCGCTTATCGCGGCCATGCACTCGGCCACGAGCTCGGGCTCGCGCATCAGACAGGCGCCGAACCGGCCACTCTGCACCCGATCGGACGGACAGCCGACGTTCAGGTTGATCTCGTCGTAGCCCAGGTCCTCGCCGATCCGCGCGGCGGCGGCGAGCTCGACCGGCTCCGACCCGCCCAGCTGCAGCGCCACCGGATGCTCGCCGGGATCGTAGCCCAGCAGGCGCTCACGGTCGCCGTGCAGCACCGCCCCCGTCGTCACCATCTCCGTATAGAGCAGCGCCCGCCGCGACAGCGCCCGATGCAGGCTCCGGCAATGCCGGTCCGTCCAGTCCATCATCGGGGCCACGGACAGTCTATGTGGTTGCAGGCTCACGCATCGTCCTTGAAAAACCGCTCGCACGCAGCGTCTCGTCCGAGCGTCTCTAGTCTATCGCACGCTCCTTTACGCCGCGCTTCGGTGTCTCACTACACCGTGGGCGCACGCGAAGCCGCCCCATTGCCGGCCAAGCGTCCACGACCGGAACACCCGCGTCCTTCGCTGGGCCGCCCTACAGAGCCTGGCTGCGCGCTGACGACCTGAATGCGGCGCGAGCGGGCGCCCCGCCGGTGCGCTTCAGCAGGCCATGAAGCTGTCCAGACCGAGCAGTTCGTGGATGCGCTCGACGCTGTCGGCGGCCCGCACTTCGGCCAGCAGCGGCACGAGAACCTCCTCCCGCTCGTCGTTCAGGTCCTTCGGTGGAGAAGCGCCTGGAGCCGGGGCCTCGCGCATGGCGACCGCGCCGCTATCCGTGACCCGCGCCGCCGGATGGACGCGCTCCGCCGCAGACTTGCGTTCGCCGAACCCCGCGCCCCCTGGCCTGCCACCGGACGCGAGGTTCCAAGTTCAACTAACTGCTTATGCAAGAAAAATTCTTCTCTCCTCCGCAGATCCTACCGACGCCGTCAGCGCACATGGCGCGCCGTTCGGCCAAGCGTAGCCGTCGGCGCTGGCGTTTGGCGGCGCCTTGGGCCAGGAAGGTGGGCCGCCGTTTGCGGCGCCTGTGATCCTTTCCTGGGGGGACCTATCCGACCATGAAGCGCTCCGTCCTCAACGCCTTCGCCTGCGCCGCCTCGGCGGCCGTGCTCGCCTTCGCCGTCCAGGCCGACGCCCGGCCGCTCAGCGGCGCCGAGCGGGGCCAGATCCTCAAGGCGGTCGACGCCGACGCCGACCAGATCGCCGACGCGGCCATGAAGATCTGGAGCTACGCCGAGGTGGGCTATCAGGAGACGCGCAGCTCGGCCCTCCTGCAGGACCAGCTCAAGGCCGCCGGCTTCGAGGTGAAAGCGGGCGTGGCCGGCATGCCCACCGGCTTCATCGCCAGCTACCGCAACGGCGAAGGCCCGGTGATCGCCATCCTGGCCGAGTTCGACGCCCTGCCGGGCCTGGCCCAGGCCGCCGCCCCGACCAAGACCCCCATCGCCGGCCAGGCCGCCGGCCACGGCTGCGGCCACAACCTGTTCGGCGCGGCCTCGGTCGGCGCGGCCGTGGCCCTGAAGCAGTGGATGACCGCCAACAACATCAAGGGCGAGCTCCGGGTCTACGGCACCCCGGCCGAGGAAGGCGGTTCGGGCAAGGTCTACTTCGTGCGCGACGGCTTCTTCGACGACGTGGACGCCACCATCCATTGGCACCCGGGGGACGAGAACAGCGCCGTGCAGGGCGTGTCCCTGGCCAACATCTCCGGCAAGTTCCGCTTCCGCGGCGTCTCGGCCCACGCCGCCGGCGCCCCCGAGCGCGGCCGCTCGGCCCTGGACGGGGTCGAGGTGATGGACACCGCGGTGAACTATCTGCGCGAGCACACCCCGGACAAGACCCGCATCCACTACGTCATCACCAACGGCGGGGCGGCCCCCAACGTCGTGCCCGACTACGCCGAGGTCTACTACTATGTGCGACATCCCGATCCGGAGGTGGTGCGCGCCGTCTGGGCCCGGGTCGAGAAGGCCGCCGAGGGCGCGGCGATCGCCACCGAGACCAAGGTGGACAAGGAGATCACCGGCGGCGTCTACGCCATGCTGCCCAACGACACCCTCGGGCGGGTGATGGACGCCAACCTGCGCCGGGTCGGCGGGGTGTCCTGGACGCCGGAGGAGACCGCCTTCGCCGCCAAGATTCAGGAGTCCTTCCCCGGCAAGCCGCCGGCCCTGAAGAGCGCGGGCGAGGTCCAGCCCTACAAGCTCGAGCTGGAAGGCGGCGGCGGCTCCACCGACGTGTCCGACATCAGCTGGGTGACGCCCACCGTGGGCCTGTCCACCGCCACCTTCGTGCCCGGCTCGGCCGGCCATAGCTGGCAGAACGTGGCCGCCGCGGGCACGACCATCGGCGTCAAGGGCGCGGTCAACGCGGCCAAGACCCTGGCCCTGACCGGCGCGGATCTGTTCGTCGCCCCCGAGGTGATCGCCAAGGCCAAGGCCGAGCTCGTCCAGCGCCGCGGACCGGACTTCGCCTACAAGGCCATGCTCGGCGACCGCCCGCCGGCCCTCGACTACCGCAAGCCGACCACGGGGGCGAGCGACTGAGGCGCCTTCTCGAGAAAGGCCCTGGGCGCATCCGCCGTCCAGGGCCTATGAGGGGGGACTGAACGACCGCCTCGCATGGAGACCCCACCTTGGACGACGACTTCCGCCGCGCCGCGCTGGCCTATCACCAGCTTCCCCAGCCGGGCAAACTGTCGGTCGAACCCACCAAGGCCATGGCCACCCAGCGCGACCTGGCGCTGGCCTATTCCCCCGGCGTCGCCGCCGCCTGCGAGGCGATCGTCGAGGACCCGGCGAGCGCCCGCGACTATACCGCCCGCGGCAATCTGGTGGCCGTCATCACCAACGGCACGGCCGTCCTGGGCCTGGGCGCCATCGGCCCGCTCGCCGCCAAACCGGTGATGGAGGGCAAGGCGGTGCTCTTCAAGAAGTTCGCCGGCATCGACGTCTTCGACCTGGAGATCGACGAGCGCGACCCCGACAGGTTCGTCGAGATCGTCGCCGCGCTCGAGCCCACCTTCGGCGGCATCAACCTGGAAGACATCAAGGCGCCGGAGTGCTTCGAGATCGAGCGTCGCCTGCGCGCGCGGATGAACGTGCCGGTGTTCCACGACGACCAGCACGGCACCGCCATCGTCTGCGCCGCGGCGGTGCGCAACGGGCTGGTGCTGCAGGGCAAGAGCCTGGAGAGCGTCAAGCTCGTCACCTCCGGGGCGGGGGCGGCGGCCATGGCCTGCGTCGACCTTCTGGTGCGCATGGGGGTCAAGGCCGAGAACGTCACCCTCACCGACATCGAGGGCGTGGTCCACGCCGGGCGGCCGAACCTGCCCGAACACATGCGCCCCTACGCCCGCGAGACCAACGCCCGCACCCTGGCCGACGTGCTGCCGGGGGCCGACGTGTTCCTGGGCCTGTCCGGGCCGCGGGTGCTCAAGGCCGAATGGCTGCCGTCGATGGCTGAGCGCCCCCTGATCCTGGCCCTGGCCAACCCCGAGCCGGAGATCATGCCCGAGCAGGTGGCGGCCGTGCGCCCGGACGCCATCGTCGCCACCGGCCGCTCGGACTATCCGAACCAGGTCAACAACGTCCTGTGCTTCCCCTTCGTGTTCCGCGGCGCCCTGGACGTCGGCGCCCGGGAGATCAACGAGGCGATGAAGATCGCCGCCGCAGAGGCCATCGCCGACCTCGCCCGGGTCGAGGTGAGCGAGGAGGTCGCCGCGGCCTATTCCGACGCCGCCGCCAGCTTCGGGCGCACCTACATCATCCCCAAGCCGTTCGACCCGCGCCTGATCCTGGAGATCGCCCCGGCCGTGGCCAAGGCGGCCATGGATTCCGGCGTCGCCACCAAGCCGATCGAGGACTTCGAGGCCTACCGCCGAGAGCTGGAGCGCTACGTCTACCGCTCCGGCCAGCTCATGCGGCCGCTCTTCAACCAGGCCCGCCGCCAGACCCGGCGGATCGCCTACGCCGAGGGCGAGGACCCGCGGGTGCTGCGCGCGGTCCAGACCGTGGTGGACGAGCGGCTCGCCCGGCCGGTGCTGGTGGGCCGGCGCGGCCGGATCGAGGAGGCGATCGCCGCCCTTGGCCTGCGCCTGGCCGTCGGCCGCGACGTGGAGGTGTTCGACGCGGAGACCGACCATGAGCTGGCCGAGCCCCTGGCCCAGGCCTACGCCCGCCTGGTCGAGCGACGCGGGGTGCCGCACGCGGCCGCCGTGCGCCGCGTCTCGAACCGGCCGACGGTGGCCGCCGCCATGCTGCTGGCCGAGGGCCAGGTGGACGGCGCCCTGGTGGGCGGCGGCGGCGACTGGTGGAAGCACTTCACCTACGCCCTGCCGATCATTCCCCGCCGTCCGGACGCCGACCGCGTCTACGGCCTGTCGGTGCTGATCCTGCCGCGCGGGACGGTGTTCATCTGCGACACGCACGTCAACGTCGACCCGACGCCGGAACAGATCACCGAGGCGACGATCCTGGCCGCCGAGACCGTGCGCAACTTCGGCATGGTCCCGCAGGCCGCGCTGCTCTCGCACTCCAGCTTCGGCTCCTCCAACTCGCCTTCGGCCCGCAAGATGCGCCAGGCCCTGGCGCTGATCCGCGCCCGCGAACCGGGCCTGGTGGTCGATGGGGAGATGCACGCCGACGCGGCCCTCAGCCGCACGGTGCGGGCCCGCTACGTGGGCGACAGTCCGCTGACCGGGACGGCCAACCTGCTGATCATGCCGAGCCTGGACGCGGCCAACATCGCCCTGACCCTGCTGAACGGGGCGACCGACGCCCTGCAGGTGGGACCGATCCTTCTGGGCCTGTCCAAGCCGCTGCACGTCATGCCGCCGACGATCACCGCCCGGGGCATCGTCAACATGACCGCCCTGGCGGCCACGGAGCGGGCCTGGACAGGCTGAGGCGGATGGATCACGACGCGGCCACGGCCGCGACGCTGCATTCTCGTCCACTGACCGCGAGCCGGTCGAACTGAGGGAGACCCGCCATGGCCCACGCCACAGTCGTGATCGGAGAGACGCGCTATGCGACGTCCATCGTCACCGGACGTCATGCCCTGACCGCCGACGAGCCGCCGAAGCTGGGCGGCCAGGACGCCGGCCCGGCGCCCTACGACCTCCTGCTCTCCAGCCTCGGCGCCTGCACCGCCATCACCCTGAAGATGTACGCCGAACGCAAGAACTGGCCGCTGCGCGGCCTGCGCGTGGAGCTGCAGTTCGAGCGCGGCGAGGAGCGCGGCCGCGTCCAGCGCACCCTGGACATCGACGGCGACCTGGACGAGGACCAGCTCGCCCGCCTGGCCGACATCGCCGAGCGCACGCCGGTCACCCTGACCCTCAAGGCCGGGGTCGACATCGCCACCCGCCTGGCGCCCGGCAAGGCCCACCTGGACGAGGCGCTCGACGAGGCGCTGGACGAGACCTTTCCGGCCAGCGACCCGCCCAGCATCACCCGGCCGCACGACCTGGACGAAGGCTGAGGTCCGGTGAAGGTCGCCCTGGTCACCGGCGCTGGCAGCGGCATCGGCCGCGCCGCCGCCCTCGCCCTGCACGCCGCCGGCTACGCCGTGGCCCTGGCCGGCCGCCGCGCCGAAGCCCTGGAGGAAACCGCCGCCCTGGCCGCCGACGGGGCCGAGCGCCTGCTCTGCGCGCCTGCGGACGTCAGCGACCCCGCCTCGGTCGAGGCCCTGTTCGCGGCGGTGGACGCGCGGTTCGGGCGCCTTGACGTTCTCTTCAACAACGCCGGCTCCGGCGCGCCGCCCGTGCCGCTCGAGGATCTTTCGCTCGAGGCCTGGCGGCGGGTGGTGGACGTCAACCTCACCGGCGCCTTCCTGTGCACCCAGGCGGCCTTCCGCCTGATGAAGGACCAGGACCCCCGCGGCGGGCGCATTATCAACAACGGCTCGATCTCGGCCCATAGCCCGCGGCCCCGGTCGGCCGCCTACACCGCCACCAAGCACGCGATCACCGGCCTCACCAAGTCCACCTCCCTGGACGGGCGCGCCTACGACATCGCCTGCGGCCAGATCGACATCGGAAACGCCGCTACGCCGATGACCCGCGCCATGAGCCAGGGGGTGCCCCAGGCCGACGGGCGCCTCGCGCCCGAACCGGTGATGGACGTTTCCGCCGTGGCCGAGGCGGTGGTGTTCATGGCCGGCCTGCCGCTGGAGGCCAACGTCCAGTTCATGACCGTGATGGCCACCAAGATGCCGTTCATCGGCCGGGGATGAACCGGCGCGGGTCGACAGTCACATATCGGTCACGCTACCCCTAGGGCTCAAGCGGGCGCGCGCGTCCGCACAGGTTCCCGGGGAGGTGGAGTTGAGATCGGTCGTCGTCGCGCTGGGTGCGCTCCTGTTGTCGTCCCCGGCGCTGGCGCAGGTCGCCCCGTCCGCCCCCCAGCCCCTGCCCTTCCCGGCCCCGATCCCGGCGCCGAAGGACCAGCCCTATCCGGGCGTGATCCGCCTGTCGGTCGACGCCACCGACCTGGAGCGCCGCATCTTCCGGGTGCGTGAGACGATTCCGGTGGCCGGGCCGGGACCCATGACCCTGCTCTACCCGGAGTGGCTGCCCGGGAACCACGCGCCCCGCGGCCCGATCAAGGACCTGGCGGGGCTGACCGTCTTCGCCGGGGGCCAGCGCCTGGAATGGCGGCGCGATCCGGTCGACGTGTACGCCTTCCATATCGAGGTTCCCGAGGGCGCCGCCGAGGTCCAGCTCGAGTTCCAGTTCCTGTCGCCCACCGCCGGCGACCAGGGCCGCGTGGTCGTCACCCCCGAGATGCTGAACCTGCAGTGGAACCAGGTGGCCCTCTATCCGGCCGGCTGGTTCACCCGCCAGATCCAGGTGGAGCCCAGCGTCCGCCTGCCCGCCGGCTGGTCCTTCGGCGCAGCTCTGGAGACGGCCTCCAGCGCCGACGGCGTCACCACCTTCAAGCCGGTGTCCTTCGAGAGCCTGGTGGATTCGCCCATGTTCGCCGGCCGCTACTACAAGCGCGTCGAGCTCGATCCGGGCGGGCGCTCGCGGGTCAGCCTCAACATCGTCGCCGACGTGCCGGAGAACCTGGAGGCCAAGCCCGAACAGATCGCCGCCCACCGGGCCCTGGTGGTCCAGGCCGACAGGCTGTTCGGCGCCCGCCATTACGACCACTACGACTTCCTGCTGGCCCTGACCGACCGCATGGGCGGCATCGGCCTGGAGCACCATCGCTCCAGCGAGAACGGGGTGCCGCCGGAATACTTCACCGGATGGGACAAGCTGGCCCCGCGCCGCGACCTGCTGCCCCACGAATACACCCACTCCTGGAACGGCAAGTTCCGCCGCCCCGCCGACCTGTGGACGCCGACCTACTCGGTCCCGATGCGCACCTCGCTGCTTTGGGTCTACGAGGGCCAGACCCAGTACTGGGGCTACGTGCTGGGCGCCCGGTCGGGCCTGCTCAGCCGCCAGGACGCCCTGGACGCAATCGCCCTGACCGCGGCGGCCTACGACGTGCGCGTGGGCCGCGCCTGGCGGGCGATGGGCGACACCGTCAACGATCCGATCATCGCCGCTCGCCGGCCGATCCCCTGGACGAGCTGGCAGCGCAGCGAGGACTACTATTCCGAGGGCGAGTTGGTCTGGCTCGACGTCGACACCCTCATCCGGGAGAAGACCGGCGGACGCCGCTCGCTCGACGATTTCGCCCGCGCCTTCTTCGGCAAGGCCGACGGCGACTGGGGCGTGCTGCCCTATGACTTCGACGAGGTGGTCGCCACCCTGAACGCCGTCGTTCCCCACGACTGGGCCGGCTTCCTCAAGGCCCGCCTGGAGGGACACGGGCCCGGCGCGCCCCTCGACGGCGTGTCCCGCGGCGGCTACCGCCTCGTCTACGCCGAGGAGCCGACGAGCTACTTCCGTGACAACGAGGCCCTGCGCAAGCAGACCGACCTCACCTACTCGATCGGCCTCGTGCTCAATCGCGAGGGCGAGATCCGCGCCGTGCAGTGGGATGGCCCCGCCTTCAAGGCCGGGCTCGCCGTCGGCGCCAAGCTCATCGCCGTCGACGGCGTGGCCTTCGAGACCGAGCGCCTGAAGGGGGCCATCACCGCAGCCAAGGGCAGGGCCGAGCCGATCAGCCTGATCGTCAAGTCGGGCGACCACTTCCGCACGGTCCAGATTCCTTACCACGATGGCCTGCGCTACCCGCGCCTGGAACGCGTCCCCGGAACCCCCGACCGCCTCGCCGACATCCTCGCCCCCCGCAAGTGACGCGGCCCCGGACGCTCCCCCGCTTTGGGAGAGCCGGCGCCGGGCGACTGAGCGGGGACTACGCCGCTAGGCCCTGCAGGCGCGCGGCCCAGTCGCGGACCTTTTCCGGACCGCCGAGAAGCTGGCGGTCCAGCCCCAGGCGCTTGAACCAGTAGTGCAGGCCCAGAAGGTCGGTGATGCCGATGCCGCCGTGCACCTCGGTGGCCGTGCGCGCCACGAAGCGTCCGATCTCCGACAGGTGCGCCTTGGCGTGGGCTGCGGTCAGGCCGGCCTCCTGCGGGGCCGCGTCGAAGGCGTAGGCCGCGTACCAGACCAGCGCCCGCGACGGCTCGATCTCGGCCGCCATCTCGGCGCACAGGTGCTTGACCGCCTGGAACGAGCCGATCACCCGGCCGAACTGCTTGCGCTCCTTGGCGTAGTCCACGGCCTTGGCCAGCATGGCGTCGGCCGCGCCGAGGGCGTCGGCCGCCAGCATCACCCAGCCGGCGTCGCGCAGGGCGTCCAGCGCCCCGGTTCCCGCCGCCAGCGGCTCGGCCGGCGCGTCCGTCAGCGTCAGCTTGCCGACCCGCCGCGTCAGGTCGATGGTCTCCAGCGTCTCGCAGGTCACGCCGGGCGCGGAAGCTTCGACCAGGTGCAGGCCGCCGGCCTTGTCGGCCACGACGTAGAGGTCCGCCCCCGGCCCGTCGATCACGAACATGGAAAGGCCGCTGAGCCGCCCGCCCCGGGCCTCGACGCCGGCCCCGTCGCGCGCGCCCGCGATCGGCTCGCTGATCGCCGCCCCCGCCACGACCTCGCCGGCCGCCAGCTTCGGCAGCCAGCGCGCCTGCTGCTCGGCGTCGCCGCCGCGCATCAGGGCCAGCGGCGCCAGCACGGCGCTGCCCAGGAAGGGCGCGGGCGCCACGGCGCGGCCGAGCGCCTCGGCGGCCAGGGCGGCCTCCAGCAGGCCGAGCCCCAGGCCCCCGTGCTCCTCTGGGATCAGCACGCCGGGCAGGCCCATCTCGGTCAGCCCCGCCCAGACGTCCGCGGCCACCGCCTCGCCCTCGGCCGCGAAGCGGCGGGCGCGCTCCAGGGGCGCCAGGGCCTCCAGGGCGCGGGTGACGCTGTCCTGCAACAGGCGCTGGTCTTCGCTCAATCCGAACCGCATCGCCCGTCTCCTACTTGGTCTTGGCGCTCGGCTCGCGGGGCATGCCCAGCCCGCGCTCCGAGATGATGTTCTTCTGGATCTGGGCCGTGCCGCCGCCGATGATCAGGCCCAGGTCGAACATGTAGTTCCACTGCCACGTCCCCTTGGCGCGCAGGTGCGGGCCGTCGCCGTAGAGGATCCCCAGCTCGCCCAGGGCGTCGATCGCCAGGGCGGCCAGCTGGTGGTTCAGCTCGCAGCCCTGCAGCTTGACGATCATCGCCGCCAGACCCGCCGGCTCGCCGGTCACCTGCGAGGTCAGCACCCGCAGACCGTTGAACTTCATGGCCAGCACCCTGGCCTGAAGCTGCATGGCCCGGTCGCGCAGCACTGGATTGTCGATCAGCCGCTCGCCGTCGACCGTCTCGGTCCGCATCAGCTCCAGGATCGCCTTCAGCCGGCTCTCCGCGGCGTTGGGATCGCCCAGCATCCCGCGCTCGTGCTTGAGCGTGGCGTTGGCGACGAACCAGCCGCGCCCGCGCCCGCCGACCACCGCGCTCTTGGGCACGCGCACGTCGGTGAAGAACACCTCGTTGAACTCCGCCCCGCCGGTCATCGTCGTCAGGGGGCGCACCTCGATTCCCGGCGTCGTCATCGGAAACAGGATGTAGCTGATGCCCTCGTGCTTGGGTGCGTCCGGCTCGGTGCGCACCAGGCAGAAGATCATGTCCGCGGCGTGGGCGGTGGAGGTCCAGATCTTCTGCCCGGAGATCAGGAAGTCCTCGCCGTCCTCCACGGCCTTGGTCTGCAGGCTGGCCAGGTCCGAGCCCGCCCCCGGCTCCGAATAGCCCTGGCACCAGACGATGTCCCCGCGCAGGGTCGGCGGGATCCAGCGGGTCTTCTGCTCCTCGCTGCCCACCTCCAGCAGGGTCGGAACCAGCATGGAGATGCCCTGGCCAGACAGGCCCCGCGGCGCGCCCATCTCGATGAAGGTCTCGGCGATGATGCGTGACTTCAGGATGTCCGGCTCGGCGCCGTAGCCGCCGTATTCCTTCGGGATCGTGCGGGCGGCGTAGCCGTGCTCGATCAGCAGCTTCTGCCAGGCCTTGGCGGCCTCGCGCGGGCGCTCGGCCGCCGTCACCGCCTGCCAGGCGTCGCGATGGCTCTCGAGGAAGTCGCGCACTTCGGCGCGGAACGCCTCCATCTGCGGCGTCAGCTTCAGGTCCATGGGCTCCTCCCGCCGGGTGTTGGGGCCGGCCCGCGCAACCAATCCCAAAGCCCCCGCGCGTGCAACGGCGCCGTCACGTCAGCTTCGTGCGTTTTCGATTCCGCCGCGGCCGGTCTAGGGTCGCGGCCGACAGACCGGAGGAAGCCGCCATGCCGTTCGCCCGCCCCGCCCTCGCCGCGGCGTTCGCAGCCCTCGTGCTCGGCGCCTGCAGCAGCGGCTCGTCCGACCCGCTGGTCGGGTTCGGCGCGGATCCCAAGCTGCCGCCGCCGCAGAACAGCCTGATCCCCACGCTCAACGTCGCCGACGCCGTGGGCTGGCCGCAGGACGCGGCCCCGACGGCGCCGGCCGGCTTCGTCGTCACCCGCTTCGCCGGCCCCCTGGCCCATCCGCGCTGGCTCTACGTGCTGCCCAACGGCGACGTGCTCCTGGCCGAGTCCAGTTCCGAGCCCAAGCCGCCCAAGTCCTTCACCGACCGGGTCGCCAACTGGCTGCAGCGGCGGGGCGGCTCGCTGATGCCCAGCCCCGACCGCATCATGCTGCTGCGCGACGCCGACGGCGACGGCGTGGCCGAGACCCAGGCGGTCTTCGCCGAGGACCTCCAGCGCCCGACCGGCATGGCCCTCGTCGGCGACCAGCTCTATGTCGCCCTCGACAACGCCATCGTGCGCCTGCCCTACGTCGAGGGGCGCACCACCGCGGCGGGCCCGCCGGTCAAGGTGGCCGACCTGCCCGGCGGGCCGATCAACCACCACTGGGTCAAGAACATCATCGCCTCGCCCGACGGGACCCAGCTCTACGTCACGGTGGGCTCGAACTCGAACATTGGCGAGAACGGCATGCAGAACGAGGTGGACCGCGCCGCGGTGCTGGTCATGAATCTCGACGGCTCGGGCAAGCGCGTCTTCGCCTCGGGCCTGCGCAATCCCAACGGCCTGGCCTGGGAGCCGGCCACCGGCGTGCTGTGGACCGCGGTCAACGAGCGCGACATGCTCGGCGACGACCTCGTGCCCGACTACATGACCGGCCTGAAGGAGGGCGCCTTCTACGGCTGGCCCTACAGCTACTTCGGCCAGCACGTCGACGAGCGGGTGCAGCCGCAGCGGCCGGACCTGGTGGCCAAGGCGATCGAGCCGGACTACGCCCTCGGCCCGCACACCGCCTCCCTGGGCCTGGCCTTCTACACCGCCGAGGCCTTCCCCGCCCGCTATCGGGGCGGGGCGTTCGTCGGCCAGCACGGCTCCTGGAACCGCCGGCCCCGCAACGGCTACCGCGTGGTGTTCGTGCCGTTCTCCGGCGGCCGCCCCGCCGGCGAGGCGGAGGTGTTCCTGACGGGCTTCCTCAACGCCGAGGGCGAGGCCCAGGGCCGCCCCGTGGGCGTGGCGGTGGACCGCCGCGGCGCCCTGCTGGTCGCTGACGACGCCGGCAAGATGGTCTGGCGCGTCGCCCCCGCGCCGTGACGCGGCTCAGCCGATCGACTTGCGAATCTGCACGTAGAGCATGGGGCTGAAGTCGAGGTCGCGCACGTCGATGTAGCTGAGGGGCGCGGCGCCGCGCGGGCCGGCATAGACCTCGCGGATGCGCGCCACCCCGCGGGAGGTGAAGTTCTGCAGCTCGATCCGCAGCAGCAGATCGGGCCGCGGCTTGGATTCCACGAAGGCGACCGCCCAGACGTCCTGCTTCTTGGTCTCCACCTCGCTCAGCCGGTAGTAGCTCTCGCGCCAGCCGAGGCTCAGGTCCACGCCCCAGGTCGCCCGCCAGCGCGGCACGTTCTGGGTGAAGTGGGCCTCCCACTCCACCGGCCGCAGCGCCGAGATCTCCCGCGTGCGCAGGGTCGTCGGGTCGATCACCTCCGACCAGCGCCACGTCCCCTGGGCCTTGATCTGGGCGGCCTTCACGCCGAACCGGTCGAGCGGCACGGTCAGGCTCGCGACCGCCTCGTCCTTGGTCCCCTCGCCGATGTTGCCCGGCGCGTCGGCCACCGCTCCGCTCGCCCCCACCACCGGCACGCGGTCGATCACGTCGGTGAGCTCGTAGTGGCGAAGGGTCAGGATCGCAGCCCCGCTCGTCCAGAAGCGGTGCTCGTAGGCGGCCTCGACCACCCAGGCCTGCTGCGGCGACAGGTCCGGGTTGCCCACCTGCACCGAGCCTGTGTTGACGAGGTTGGTGGAGGCGACGAAGTCGTCGAAATTGAGCTGGCTGACCTCCCGCTCCACCCGCAGCCGCACCTGGCGCCGCGCGTCCGGCGCCCAGGTCAGGGCCGCCCTCGGCTTGGTGAAGGCGAGCGACTTCTCCAGGGTCACGTCCCCCTCGGACGAGACGGTGGAGCTCTCCCGCTTCAGCCCGCCCTCCAGCGACAAGGTCGCCGAGGGTCGCCAGATGGCGGCGACGAACGGCTCGGCGCGCTTTTCCTCCACCGTGACATTGGCCGCCGGCAGGCGCACGGGCGCGCCGTTCTGCAGGAAGCTCGTGGCGCTGTCCAAGGTGTTGAAGGCGCCCTCGACCCCGCCCTCGACGGTGAGCTTCGGCGACAGCGCCCGGCGCAGGTGGATACGGCCCACCGTCTCGGCGACCTGCTTGTCCAGTCGGAAGTCGCGGCGGACCGTCAGCCCCTCGAAGCGGTCCTTGGTGTCGGCGTTGTTCCACTGCTGGAACAGCAGGGCCTCCAGCGAGGTCGCGCCGAAGTCGCGGCTGTAGCGCGCGCCCAGTTCGGCCTGCAGGCGGTCGATGGTCGTGTACTGGTATTCGCGGCCGGGCTGGCTGGTGAAGCGGTCGTAGGTCTCGGCGCTGTAGGGGGTGAGCATGTAGGCGCTGTTGACGCGCAGCTTGCCCGCGGCCAGCGGCGTTTCGAACGCGCCGAGCAGCCATTGGCGGAATCCGCTGCCGTCCGCATCGACGTCGGAGGCCAGGATCTGAGCGCCGTCGGGCCCGTAGCGCACCCGCGGCCCGTCCCCCAGGACGTCGTCCGGCCCCTTGCCGTAGACCATGGACAGCTCGGCCGCCCGCGCGCCCCAGCGCCACTGGCCCTCGGCGCGCAGCGAGTTGAACACCCGCCCCTCCGTCGTCGGCCGGCTCGACAGCAGCACCGAGCCGCGGGCGCCCGCCGCCGAGCTTCGCACCACATTGGCCAGCACCGAGCGGCCCTGCATGTCGATCCCCGGCGCGCCGCCGCGGATCACCTCGATGCGGGCCACCCCGCGGGCGGGGATCCGCTTGAGGATCTCGTCGATGGTGTCGTTCTTGGAGACCGGCCATTCGCCGTCGATCAGCACGTTGCCGCCGGAGCCGGCCAGGCCGCGCACGACGCTGCCCTTGTCGAAGCTGAAGCCGGGAATGCGCTCGACCATGTCCAGGGCCGTGGCGGCGCCGGAGCTGGCGAAGAACGACGGCGGATAGGTGATGACGCCGGTTTCGGCGGGCGGCGGCGACGCCTCGTCCGGGGCGCCCTCCGGGGCCTGGGCAGCCGCCAGGGCGGCCGCGGCGATGGCGGCGATCGCGCTCATGGTTGGGGCCTCCCCTCCCCTTTTCGTTGGTTTTGCCGCGCTTTGAAGGCGGACGCCAGATCAAGCTTGGCCGGGAGGCCGCGGCCTCAGGTCGCCGCCGCGCCCTTCGCCCTCCGGCGCCGCCGGCGGGGCTTGATCAGGAATGACCACAGGCCGAAGCCGCCGAGGCTGGCCAGCGCCAGGCCCGTGGCCGCGATCACGGCGTCGTAGGCCCGCCCGCCCACCGCCGCCGAATGGACCGGATAGAGGCCGTTGTAGATGCGAAGCCCAAGCCCCCAGGCCTGGGCGTCCTCGGCGCGCAGCACCGCGCTGGTCGCCGGGTCGACGAGCACGAGGGTGCGCCCGTTCGGGTGCCATTCGCCGGGCCGCTTCAGGCGCACGCTGGCCGGCGCGCCGGGCTTGGCCGGCCAGGCGATGATGCGGATCTGCGCGTCGGGGAATCGCGCCTGGGCTGCGGCCAGCGCCCGGGGCCAGTCGACGTCCCCCGCCCGCGCCTCGACCTTGGCGCTGGCTGGGGCGGGACCGGGGGCGAGTCCCGTCAGAACGCCGCGGGCGGCCTGGTCGAAGATCATCGCTGCGCCCGTCGCGCCCATCACCAGCAGGGGCGCGCAGAACATCAGCCCCACGTCGCGGTGCGCCGCCAACAGGTCGCGGCGGCCAGTTCCCCCCGGCCACAGCCGCCAGGCGAAGCTGCGCCGCGCCGGGACCCAGGCGATGAACCCGGTGATCGCCAACAGCACGAGGCACAGACCCCCGACCCCGACCACGGTCTCCCCGGTCTTGCCGGACAGCAGCCGGTGGTGCAGCTCGAACACCGCCACTTCGGGCCGGCCGAGGCCGGTCCAGGCCGCCGCCACGCCGCCGTCCGGCCGCACGTACTCGCCCTTGGGACCGGCGAAGCGCACGCGGTGCACCCCCAGGTGCGGCCCGCCGAAGGCGAGGCTGCGCACCGCGCCTGGGTGGCGGGCCTCCACCGCCTCGGCCGCCGCGCCCAGGGCCGCCGGCTGCGTCTGGGCCGGCTGGTCGGCTCCCGGCACGGACAGGCGCACCCAGTCGTCCTCGAAGACGAGGAAGGCCCCGCTCAGCCCCATGAGCATGAGCAGCAGCGACACCGTCGCCCCCGCCCAGGCATGGAGCGTGCGGACAAGCCCCATCAGAAGGTCTTGGAGACGCTGAAGGTCAGGGTCCGCCCGCGGCCGGCGAAGAAGCGGGCGTTGTCGGTCGGGGCCTGGGTGTCGCTGAAGTAGGTGATGTACTGCTCGTCGGTCAGGTTCTGCACGCCGAGCGAGAACACCGCCATCGGCGCGTTCCAGTTCACCACGAGATCGGCCACCGAATAGCCCTCGAAGCTGTTGGCGGCCGGCTGGCCGTCGAAACTGCGGTCGAAGTAGGTCTGGGTCTGCAGCCGCCCGCTCACGGGGCCGCGGCGGGCCTCAAGGTAGAGCATCAGCCGGTCGGGGCCGATGTTGGCGCCGTCCAGGTCCACGTCCACCGACCCGTCGCCGTCGCTGTCCGCCCGGCCGTCCAGGTGCGCATAGGCGCCGCCCACCGCCACCGCCTCGTTCACGTCCCAGCGGGCCGTCAGTTCGACGCCCTCGATCTCGGTGCGCTGGCGCTGCACTTCGAAGACCCCGCCGACGAGGGTCAGCAGCGAGCCCTGGTCCGAGGTCGAGCGGTACCAGGCCGCCGAGGCCTGCACCGGCCCGCGCGAGAGCTCCACGCCGACCTCGACGTTGTCCGAGACCACCGGCGAGATGTCGAGATAGCTGTCGACGTCGGCGCCCGCCGTGGACACCGCCCGCAGCACCCGGCCCACGTCCGCCATGGTGAAGCCCTGGGCGTAGGAGGCATAGGCCGTGACCCCGTCCACCACCTCGAAGGTCGCGCCGACGTTGGTCAGGGTCTCGCTGAAGTCGGGCGCGCCCCCGGCCACCGTCTGCGGCCCGTAGAACCAGAGGGTCGTGAAGTCGTCGACCTTCAGCTTGGCGTTCTCCTGGCGCACGCCGGCGCTCAGGTGCACGCGCCCCTCGGCCATGGACTGGCGCAGTTGCAGGAACGGCGAGAGGCTCTCGTACCTGGTCTCCGGCACCCAGTTGCGGCCGGTCAGGATCAGCTCCTGGTAGGTCTTGTCCCGCAGGCCGTCGAGCCCGACCTGGGCGCGGAAGCCGGGGAGCGCCGCAAAGCCGCGCTGGTAGTCGACCTTGAACCCAAGCTTCTCGGAGTTGTTGGCCGACTGGTCGAACAGCGTGCCGATCGGCGCGATGGCGGGATCCTGGAAGGTGGCGAAGCTGCCGCCGCCGAACACCCCGGCGTAGTCGTGGGCGAAGGCCTGGGCCGTCAGCACCCCGCCCAGGAACGCCCCGTCGCGATAGGTCACCGCCGCCGAGGTGATCTCGTTGGAGGTCGCCTCCCCCGGCGCGCGGCCCCGCACGGCGGTGGTCGGCAGGCCCAGGGCGCGGGAACCGTTGACCGTGACGTAATCGTTGTCGCCGTCCAGCTCGAAGTGGTTGGCCATCACCTCGATGCGCCGCTCGTCGGTGAGGTCGACGCCGGCCTTGGCGAACAGCGACCAGCTGCGGCTGTCCTGCAGTTCGCCCTGCGCCCCGTCGAAGCCGATCCGCCGGCCTTCGGCGTCGTAGTAGGCGCCGCGCGCCTCATAGGCCGCGCCCACCAGCAGGTCGATCTGGCCGAAGTCGCGGCCGGCCATGGCGGCGGTCTTCCAGCCGACGCTGTCGCCGGTCACACCTTCGTCGAACGAGTATTGGCCCAGCACCCGCCCGGCCCAGCCCTCCTCGGTCTTCGGGGTCGGCGCGGTGACGTAGTTGACCACCCCGCCCGTCGCCCCCAGGCCCTGGATCGCACTGGAGCCGAACACGATCTCCACGCGGTCGATGAAGAACGGGTCGATCGTGAAGCCGTCGCGGCTGTCGTCCCGCAGCGGCGTCGACTGCGGCACGCCGTCCACCAGAAACAGCGCCGAGCGGCCGCGCAGGGTCTCGCCGAAGCCGGAGAGCTTCTGGCGCGTGGGCGAGAACGACGGCGCCAGGGCCGACACAGTCTCGATGGCGCTGAACCCCAGGGCCGACTGCACCTGCAGGTCCTGCGGCCCGATCACCTCGACGGATGCGGGCACGGCCGAGCGCGGAACCTCGCTTCGCGTGGCGGTGATGACCACCTCGGACAGGTCCGCCGGCGCTTCCTGCGCCGCCGCGCCCCCGGACGCTGCGCAGAGGGCGATCAGGGCGGCGCCGGCCGCCAGCTTTCGGCGAAACTTCATTGGGTGACCCCCGTGTCAAATCGCCGGCTTGAGAGCGCGATTGATGTTGCAAGTCAATCGCGACTTCTTCGTCCGCGTCTTGTCCTGGCGATCCGCGCCGCGCTGTGGCCGAACTGTCACGGAACCACGGCATGGAGGGCGCGCCTCCAGCGGAACCACCCCAGATGTCAGACCTGATCATCCCCTCGCGCCGCCGCCTGATCCGCGCCGCCGCAGGCCTCGCCGCCGCCAGCATCGCCCCGCCGGCCCTGGTCTCGGCGGCCCTGGCCCAACCCAGGCTGACCGACGATCCGTTCAGCCTGGGGGTCGCCTCCGGCGAGCCGACCCCGGACGGGATGGTGCTTTGGACCCGCCTGGCGCCCCGCCCCCTGGACCCCGACGGCGGCCTGCCGCCCGAAGCCCTGCCCGTCGGCTGGGAACTGGCCGAAGACGAGGGCTTCAAGCGCATCGTCGCCAAGGGGCGCGCCCTGGCCCGCCCGGAGCTCGGCCATTCGGTGCATGTGGAGCCCGCCGGCCTGGAGCCGGCCCGCGAGTACTTCTATCGCTTCAGCTTTTCGGGGGCGCTCAGCCCGGTCGGCCGCACTCGCACCGCCCCCGCCCCCGGCGCCCCGGTCGATCGCCTGCGCTACGCCTTCGGCTCCTGCCAGAAGTACGAGAGCGGCCATTACGGCGCCTATGCGCACCTTGTCGCCGACGCCCCGGACCTGGTGTTCTTCCTGGGCGACTACATCTACGAGGGCGATCCCAAGACCAGCGGCGTGGTCCGCAGCCACAAGAACCCCGAGCCCAAGGACCTGGCCGGCTACCGCGTGCGCTACGCCACCTACAAGTCCGACCCCCTGCTGCAGGCCGCCCACGCCTGCGCCCCCTGGCTGGTCACCTGGGACGACCACGAGGTGGCCAACGACTACGGCGCCGACCGCGATCAGGACTTCGGCGATCCCTGGGCCTTCTTGCAGCGGCGCGCCGCCGCCTACCAGGCCTACTACGAGCACATGCCCCTGCGCGCCGCGCAGATGCCGGTCGGGCCGGCCATGCTGCTGCACCGCACCCTCGACTGGGGGAACCTGGCTCAGTTCCAGATCGTCGACGACCGGCAGTACCGCGACGCGCGCCCCTGCCTGGGCCCCGAGGCCGGCCGCGGCAAGGCGATTCCCGACTGCGACGAGCGCCGGGCCGCCACGCGCAGCCACCTTGGCCGGGTGCAGGAAGCCTGGCTGCTGGACGAGCTCTCGGCCTCCAGGGCCCGCTGGAACGTCCTCGCCCAGCAGACCTTGTTCGAATCCGCCCGCCGCATCGACAGCCAGGGCCGGCCCTTCTACTCCGCCGACGGCTGGGAGAACGCCCCCGCCAATCGCGAGCGGATCGTGCGCCGCTGGGCCGAAGCCAAGGTCTCCAACCCGTTCGTCATCGGCGGCGACATCCACACCTTCGCCGCCGGCGACGTGCGCGCCGCCCCCGGCGAGCCGGTGGTGGCAACCGAATACGTCGGCGGATCGGTGACCTCCCTCGGCGGCACGGCGGAATCCGACCGCAGGACCGCCGAGCAGAACCCCGACCTTGGCCTCTTCAACAGCGTGGTGCGCGGCTACGGCCTCGTCGACCTGACGCCGGGCCATGCCCAGGTGGCGTTCCGCGCGGTCGAGGATGCGACCGATCCGAAGACCGGCGTCGGCGACCTCGCCAGGTTCGTGATCGAGTCCGGCCGCGCCGGGCTGCAGCGGGCTTGAGCTAGACCCGGCCGGTCACGGGCAGGAGGGCGCCGGTCACCGCGCTCGCCGCGTCGGAGGCCAGGAACAGCATCACCGCCGCCAGCTCCGCCGGGCTCACCCAGCTCGAGGGATCGGCCTTGGGCATGTCGGCGCGGTTGGCCGGGGTGTCGATGATCGAGGGCAGCACCGCGTTCACGGTCACGCCGTCCGCCTTCAGCTCCTCGGCCAGCGCCTCGGTCAGCTTGTGCACCCCGGCCTTGGAGGCGGCGTAGGCGCCCATGCCCATGGAGGCTTTCAGCGCCCCGTTGGCGCCGACGTTGACGATCCGCCCCGCGCCGCTGCGGCGCAGGTGCGGAACCGCCGCGCGGCAGGCGTTGGAGGCGGTCAGCACGTTCATGCGGAAGAGCAGGTTCCAGCTCTCCCAGGAGCCGGCTTCCAGCGTCTCCCAGCGGAAGCCGCCCGCCACGTTCAGAAGGGCGTCGATCCCGCCGAAACGCTCGGCCACGGCGTCGATGGCGGCCGAGGCCGCCACCGCGTCGGTCAGGTCCACGCCGCCCTGGGCGAAGGCCTCGGGACCGCAGGCGTCCAGCAAACCCGCCGGGGCCTGGGGTCCGTAGTCGATGAGGGCCACGCGGGCCCCCTGCTCCGCCGCCGCCCGTGCGACCGCGGAGCCGAGCGCGCCGTAGGCGCCGGTGACGACGACGACGCGCCCGCTCATGACCGCCTTAGAGGCGCTCGACGATGGTCACGTTGGCCAGACCGCCGCCTTCGCACATGGTCTGCAGGCCCCACTTGCCGCCGCGCGCTTCGAGCACGCCGAGCAGGGTGGACATCAGCTTGGTGCCCGAGGCGCCGAGCGGGTGGCCGAGCGCGATGGCGCCGCCGTGGACGTTGATCTTGTCGCGGTCCACGCCCAGCGTCTTCATGAACGCCACCGGCACCGAGCCGAACGCCTCGTTGACCTCGAAGGCGTCGATGTCGTCGACGCTCATCCCCGCGCGCTTCAGGGCCAGTTGCGAGGCCGGGATCGGGGCTTCCAACATGATCACCGGATCGTGGCCGATCAGGGTCAGGTGGTGGATGCGCGCGATCGGCTCCACGCCCAGCGCCTTCAGGCCCTTCTCGTTGCAGATCATCACGCCCGAGGCGCCGTCGCAGATCTGGCTGGAGGAGGCCGCCGTCAGCCGGCCGCCTTCACGCAGCAGCTTCACGCCCTTGATCGCGTCCAGGCTGGCGTCGAAGCGGATGCCCTCGTCGACGGTGTGGGTCGACTTGTTGCCGTCCGCGTCGGTGATCTCCACCTCGACGATCTCTTTCTTGAAGGCGCCGGCCTGGGTCGCCGCGATCGCCCGCTGGTGGCTCTCGTAGCTGTACTGGTCGATCTCGTCCTTGGTCAGGCCGTACTTCTCGGCCACCATTTCGGCGCCCATGAACTGGCTGAACTGGATGTTCGGGTAGCGCTCCTGCATGTTCGGCGACATGTAGTTGCCCAGGCCCGCCTTGGCCGCCAGGATCGAGGGCGTGCCCATCGGCACGCGGGTCATGCTTTCGACGCCGGCGGCGATCACCACGTCCTGGGTGCCGCTCATCACCGCCTGGGCGGCGAAGTGCATCGCCTGCTGCGAGGAGCCGCACTGGCGGTCGACGCTGGTGCCCGGCACGCTCTCCGGCAGGCGCGAAGCCAGCACCGCGTTGCGCGCGACGTTGACGGCTTGCTCGCCGGCCTGGCCGACGCAGCCCATCACCACGTCCTCGATCAGCGCCGGATCGGCGTTGGTCCGGTCCATCAGGTTGTTCAGGACCTGCGCGGCCAGATCGACCGGATGCCAGTCCTTCAGCTTGCCGCCCTTGCGGCCCCCGGCCGTACGCGTGGCCGCGACGATATAGGCTTCGCCCATTGTTCCGCTCCCTTGCGAAATTGCGCCTCACGCGCGTCGAAGCCGATTTAGGCAGGCGCCGCCACGGAAGCCAATGGCGATGACAAATCGTGATGGCGCCGCCCGCGAGCGGGTCCGATCGCCCCGGTCAGGCCGGCAGCAGGACCCCGGGCCGGCTGGCGTCCAGGCGGAAGCTGGTGGGCAGCACCCGCGGGTCCGGCTTGTGCAGGTTCAGCGCCTTGGCGCCGCGGGCCAGGGCGAACTTGCCCACGGTGACCGGGGTGATCCCCGCCTGGATGCGCGGCCTGGCGCCCAGCCGGCGGCGCATCACCCCGTTGGCGTAGATGACGTTGGCCCGCATCAGCGCCTCGGGGGTCATGAACTCCACCGACAGCGAGACGTTCAGCATCGGCCCGTTCTCGATCCGGTGGGGCGCGTTCTGGCGCCAGGTGACCATCCGCCCGGGCGTCAGGTCGTGGACCTCGGCCGCGGCGTCCCAGGCCGGGTCGAAAGCGAACTGCTCGGCGGTCTCGCGCAGCACGATCTTCTCCAGCGCCTCGTCGCCGACGAACGGCTCGGACACCGGATAGACCCACACCCGCTTCATGCCGCGGATCTGCCACAGGGACACCAGCGCCACGTCCAGATGGTAGAACACCTGGGCGTCGGCCGAGGAGATCAGCAGGCCCACGTCCCGCTTGAAGGTCTTCACCCCCGGCGCATGCGCGGCCTTGTCGGCGAAGATCTCGTCGCACAGGGCCGCATAGGCCGGCAGATGCGCGTTGGTCTCGCGCAGGTTCAGCCAGATGCGGCCGGCCATCGCCGCCTCGAACAGCTGCGCCCCGCTCAGGTCGCCCGCCGTCCCCTTTCGCCAGGTCTCCCAGGCGACCGGGTCCTGGCCCATGGTGAAGACGCCCAGCTTGTCGCGCGGATAGCGGTCAAGGGCCTCGATCAGCCCCTCGTCCGAGAACATCGGCCGCTCGTGCAGGGCGTGGGTGAAGGTCAGGTTCTCGCGGGTGAAGCCCTGCGCCTTCTGCGGCGTCCAGTCGGTGATCACGCTCATGGCTGCTCCTAGGCGGCGCTGCGCCCGTAGAACTCGATCTTGAAGGGCCCCCACCACAGGGTCTTGCCCAGCCCGCGGGCGGCGCGGTCCAGGGCGAAGGCGTAGTCCGGCGCGCGCAGCGCCCACTTCACCGCCGCCACCAGGCCGAACACCCCGGCCTGCACCAGGCCCTGGGCCATCCACCGCGCCAGCCCCAGCCGGTCCGGCGGATCGGCCGCCGCGCAATGGGCCGAGGGCCCCTGGCCGTAGGCGAAAGCCCGGGCGATGGCGTACCTCAGCGTCAGCCGCGACGGCGCAGGGTCCTCCCAGACCCAGGCGTCGGGCGCCCAGGCGAAGCGGCGGCCCGCCGCTTGCATCTGGCCGAACAGCAGGTCGTCCTCCCCGCCGATGTGGTTGCGCACCGGCGAGAACGGCCTGCGCGGGTCCGGCAGGGCGGCCCGGCGGATGAAGCTGTCGCCGCAGCCGTAGTAGTGGTCGATCACCCCGGCCGCGTCGGGCCCCTCGCGGGAGAAAAAGCGCTCCAGATAGGCGCGGTGGCGCACGGTCCCCGGGGGCGCGCGGCCGCGCACCGGGCCGAACACCACGTCCGCGTCGAACCGCGCCTGGACGTCGGCCAGGGCGGCGAGCCAGCCCTCCGGCGCCTCCTCGTCGTCGTCCAGGAAGGCGATGAAGTCGCCGCCGGCGCGGGCCATGGCTGCGTTGCGGGCGTTGGCCACGCCCGCCTGCGGCTCGTGCACATAGACCACCGGGAACGGCGCGGCGCCTGCGATCTCCTCGACGACCGGCCGGGCCGAGGGGACCGCGTCGTTGTCCACCACCACCAGCTCGAGCCGCGCGGGGTCGATCCCCGCCTGGCGCAGCGCCGAGCCGGCGGCCGTGCGCAGGCTCTGCGGGCGGCGCTGGGTGGGGATGATGATGCTGATGCGCCCGTCCATCCTAGGCCGCCTCGCTGTCCGAGGACCCGCGCAGGGTTCTGGTCGCGATCGCCGTCGCCAGGCCGCGGGCCCGGCCGATCAGCGACAGCTCCGTCGTGGCGATCACGTCCAGCCGCCGGCGAAGGCTCGCCGTCGCCCCCTCGCGGTTCGCCCCGGCCATCGCCCAGGCCGCTTCGGAGACGCGCGCGGCTCGGCCGGCCGAGCTCGAGGCCGTCGCCAGGCCTTCGGCGATCGTCCGCGTGGCCAGGGCGAAGGGCCGCTTGTAATGCTCGTGTCCCGAGGCCAAGTCATAGACCGCCAGCCCCGCCGACGGCATGGCCGCGATGGCCTGCAGGAAGAAGAGCTGGCCCGGCGACCAGGCGCCCATCTGCGGGTCGGTGGAGGCGATCCACGGGTGGAAGACGCCCCCCTGCCGCACCCCGAACTGCCCCGCCAGCAGCCGCCCTCCGGCGTAGAAGCCGATCATCAGACCCTGCAGTTCGCCCTGCCGGCGCTCGAACAGGTTCGCCAGCAGCGCCCGCGTCCAGTCGGGGGCGAGGAAATCGTGCAGGCCGGTGCGGCGAAGCTGCGCCCGCTTCCAGGCGATCAGCGTCTCGAAGGTCCCGCGGGAGACGTCGGGCGCCGCCAGCACGATCTCGCCGACCTCGCGCTCCAGCTTGCTCGTCAGGCGGCGGTAGTTCTTGAATCGCTTGGCGCTCTGCGCCCGCAGGGCTTCCAGATAGTCCGCCGCCGAGCCTTCCAGCGCAATCACGAAGCCCTCGGCGCGGCCGGCGGCGTGCGGCGCGAACACCCCGAACGGGTCGATCAGGCCGGTGAAGCGGTAGGCCGACACCCCCGCCGCCGCCAGGGCCTCTCCGCCATCCATCGGGCCTTCGCCGACCAGGGCGTGATAGTCCGACAGCGGCGCGCCGATCGGCCGCGCCATGCCGCCGGGACGTCGATGGTGCGCCAGGAAGCCCACCGGGCGGCCTTCGCGCCGCCATACCGCCACCCGCGCGTCGGGGCGCACCTCGCCCACCGCCATGGCGAACTCGGGGCTCAGAAGCGGTGAAGCGAACGCCGGATGCGCCGCGCACAGGGCGCGCCAGGCGGCGACGTCCCCTTCGGCCAGGTCCTGCGGGCGGTGGCTCTCGGCGGTCAGCATCACGCGGATGCTTAGCGCCTGCCGGTTAGGGAAACGTGGATGGACCGGCGTTTTTCCGGCGTTTTCGGGGGCTTAGCCCTGGGGGTTCAGCCGAACGTCGTGGCCAGGATGCGCTCCAGCCAGGCCTGGTCCACGGCGTCGAAGGCCGCCGGCTCGGCGGAATCCACGTCGAAGACCGCGATCAGCCGCCCGTCCGGCCCGTGGACGGGCACGACGATCTCGCTTTGCGAACGGCTGTCGCAGGCGATGTGTCCGGGAAAGGCGTGCACGTCCGCCACAAGCTGGGTCCGGCCGGTCTGCGCGGCGGTCCCGCAGACCCCACGGCCGAAGGCGATGCGCTGGCACCCCAGCGTGCCCTGGTAGGGGCCGACCACCAGCTCGTTCGGCCGTTCCGGATCGACCACGTAGAAGCCGGTCCAGAAATAGTGGTCGAAGCTGTTGGCCAGCATCGAGGCCACCGTCGCCATGCGCGCGGTCACGTTGGGCTCGCCGTCGAGCACCGCGGCGATCTCCTCGGCCACGGCGGCGTAGCGCTCGGCCCGGGCGGCCGGCAGGGCGAGGTCGTTGAAGGCTTCGGCCATGGGCGCGCTCTTATCGCCTTCCGGCGCGGGAGGCGAGACTCAGGCCGCGCGCCTGCGCCCGGCGGTCTTCAGGCGCACCACGCTCTCCAGTTGGGCGATCACCGCCTGGGACGCCGCCGCGTCGGACTCGCTGGCCCCCAGGATCTGGGCGATGGCGTCGAAGTGCACCTCCACCACCGAGACCTCGCACCGCTCCGGCCCGCCCATCAGGTCCACGTAGCTCAGCAGCGACTCCGAGGCCCGCGCGATCATCTCGTCGCGCACCTGCTTGGCGCGGAAGCGGGTGTGCTGCATCACCCGATAGGTCATCTGCAGGGTGGCGCGATCGGCCCCGCCGCGCGCCTGGATCAGCCGGCGCATGGCCTCCAGTTCGACGCTGATGGTCTCGCGGGTGGCCCGCCGCTCGACCATGTCGGCCACTTCCTCGGGATCGCTCATGCGCCGCATCGGCCCCGAGTATGTCAGCTCGGCGCGGCGGCGGCGGTCCGGGCCGACATAGGTCTCGCTGATGATGAACGGGCGCGGCTTCTTCACCACGAGCTGGATGCGGCTGAGGAGTCCGGCCGGCGTGAACGGCTTGATGACAAACTCGTTGACCCCGGCCAGGCGCGCGATCTCCACGTCGCGCTCGCTGCGGTCGCCGGTGACCATGATGATCGGGATTTCGGGATTGGGCACCTTCGGGTCGGGCGTCACCGCCGCCCGCCGGATCGACCGCGTCAGCTCCAGCCCGTCCATCACCGGCATCTTGGAGTCGGTGAAGATGATGTCGGGATAGGTCAGGCGCATGACCTCGCGGGCGCGCTGGCCGTCCTGGGCGGTGACCACGTGGCCCACGCCCCCCGCCCGCAGCACGTCGCTGATCAGGCGCACGGTGTTGGAATGGTCGTCGACGACCAGCACCTTCAGGCGCGAAAGATCCTCCGACGCCATGTTCGCGCTGGGAAGCATCCGCCGAACGCCCATCACCCGTGCCCGCTTGCTGGAGGAGTTGCGGCTCAGCTTCCCCGGACCCGGTTGAAAAGCGGTTTATGAGGGCTGCGGAACCGCCGGCTCCTCGGCCGCCACGAAACCCGGCCAGGTGGACATGTAGCCGATGAACGCCGGCCCCAGTCCCTCCTTGGCCAGATAGGCGCGGCTGACCGGGGTGCTCACCGCCTCGAACGCCGGATCGGCCTGCACCCGGGCGGGGAAGTCATGGTGAAGGATCGCGGCCCGGCCGATCAGCACATAGTCGGCGCCGTCCTTCAGGCACTGGGCGGCCGTCGCGCCGGTCATGATCTTGCCGGCCACCCCCAGCCGGACCCGCCCGCGCGGCAGGTCGGTGAACCAGGACATCAGGCTGCGGCCCTTGAAGGCCTCCTCCTCCGGCTCCTTGGCGACGTTCCACAGCGACATGTCGAGGTAGTCGATCCGCCCTTCGGCCATCAGCTCCCCGGCGAGCTGGCGGACCTCGCCGAGCTCCAGGCCGAAGCGCTCCGGCGACACGCGCAGCCCCACCTGGAAGTCCGGCCGGCAGCGCTCGCGAATCTTCGACAGGATCTCGCGGACGATGCGCGCGCGGTTCTCCAGCGATCCGCCCCAGCGATCCGTGCGCCGGTTGATGGTCGGGCTCAGGAACTGGCACAGCACATAGCCGTGGGCGCCGTGCACCTCCACCCCGTCGAAGCCCGCCGCCTCCGCGCGCAGGGCGGCCGCAACGAAATCCTCGATCAGGGCCTCGACCTCGGCTTCGGTCAGGGCCCGCGCCCCGGTCTCCTCGTCGTCGGAGGGGCAGACCGGCGCCTCGCCGATCAGGTCCTTGGGCGAACGCATGCCGGCGTGGTGGAGCTGGACGGCGGCGATGCTGCCGGCGGCCTTGATGGCGGACGCCAGGCGGGTCAGGCCCTCGATGTGGTCGTCCGACCAGATCCCGAGCTGGCCGGGGAAGCCCTGGCCGAGGCGCTGGACGTGGGCGGCGCAGGTCATGGTCAGGCCGAACCCGCCCTTGGCCCGCAGGGTCAGCCAGTTGAACTCGTCGTCCGAAAGCCGCCCGTCGGGATGGCTCTGCAGGTTGGTCAGCGGGGCCAGCATCATCCGGTTCTTCATGGCCGGGCCGTGGGCGAAGGACAGCGGGTCGAACAGGCTGGGCGCGCTCAAGCGAAGCTCCTGGGCTGCAGGTTTTCGATACTCAAGTTTCGGCGGTCTCGCCGCCCAGGTCGAGGGGGCGCGCCGTCGCGGCGTTGTAGGTCTCCAGGTCCAGGAGGCCCTGGCGCTTGGCGACCAGGGTCGGGACCAGCGCCTGGCCGGTGACGTTCAGCGCGGTGCGGCCCATGTCCAGGATCGGGTCCACCGCCAGCAGCAGCCCCACGCCTTCCAGCGGCAGGCCCAGCGTCGACAGGGTCAGGGTCAGCATCACCACCGCCCCGGTCAGGCCCGCGGTCGCCGCCGAGCCGATCACCGAGACGAACACGATCAGCAGATAGTCCGAGACCTGCAGCGGCACATGGTAGAACTGGGCCACGAAGATCGCCGCCACCGCCGGATAGATGGCCGCGCAGCCGTCCATCTTGGTCGTGGCGCCGAGCGGCACGGCGAAGGCGGCGTAGGCCCGCGGCACGCCCAGCCGCGCCTCCGTCACCGCCTCGGTCACCGGCAGGGTGCCGATCGAGGAGCGCGAGACGAAGCCGAGCTGCGTCGCCGGCCACACGGCGGCGAAGAAGCGCAAGGGGTTCAGGCCGTTCGCCGCCAGCAGCGCCGGATAGACCACCAGGCCGACGATGAAGAGGCCGATGTAGACCGCCGCGACGAAGGCGCCGAGCTGGCCCAGGGCGGTCCAGCCGTACTTGGCCACCGCTGTGCCGAACAGGCCCACGGTGCCGATCGGCGTCAGCCGGATCACCCACCACAGCACCTTGCGCACCACGCTCAGGGCCGAGGCGTTGAAGGTCAGGAACGTGCGCCCCGCTTCGCCCGACCTCAGGGCCGCCGCGCCGATCACCAGCGAGATCACCACGATCTGCAGCACGTTGAACGACAGGCCCGTGACCGCGGTCCCGTCGTCGGCGACGGTGGTCGTGGCGGTCAGGCCGAGCATGTTGGAGGGCACGAGGCTCGACAGGAAGTCCAGCCAGGAGCCGCGGGCGTGCGGGACCTCGGCCGCGGCGGCCGCGACCCCCGCGTTCACCCCCGGCTGCAGGATCAGCCCCAGGGCGATGCCGATCGACACCGCGATCAGGGCGGTGGCCGCGAACCACATCAGCGTGCGCCACACCAGTCCGGCGGCGTTCTGCAGTTCGCGCAGGTTGGCGATGGAGGCGACGATCGCGGTGAACACCAGCGGCGGCACCAGCGCCTTCAGGAGCTGGACGAAGATGGAGCCGGTCAGGCGCAGCGCCTCGGCCAGGGCGTAGCCTGCCTGCCCCGGCTCCGGCCCGAGGCTCCGCGCCGCCAGGCCCAGGCCCAGTCCCGCGATCATGCCCAGCAGCACCTGCAGCCCGAATCCGCCGATGAAGCGGCGGGCAGGGCGGGAAGCTGTGGATGCGGTCATGACGGCTTGCGGACTCCGGAAGGCGGGCGCGGCACAATGGACCCGCCGCTCAGGCTTCACACGGAAGTTTTTCTGATCGCGCCCCCAGCCGGCGGCGAAGCGCCGCCCCCGCGACGCCTCCGGGCCGCGTTTTGACAGCCATAGACAAAATTTTTTGTGCAGACGCGAGAAAAGTTCGCTCGATGGCCGTCGGCGCCCAGCTTGATCATAGGGCGAACCTATTGCCGCGACGGGCGTCGGCGTTCGTCATTGATCTGGATCAGTGCGCCGGCTCGCCGCTCGGTCCGTTGTAGCTTGGGCGTTCGTGCGTTCCGCCCGCAGGTGGACGCTCGGAGGTTTCATCGAAATTTTCGATGATAAGTCCAGGTAAAATCAATTTTCTTGATGGTGCGGCGCGATATAGACAGCGCCTATCGACACCCTACCAGGAGAGAGCGATGTCCCTGATCAACACCGAGATCAAGCCGTTTGCCACCCAGGCCTTCAAGGAAGGCAAGTTCGTCACCGTCACCGACGCCGACGTGAAGGGCAAGTGGGCGGTCTTCTTCTTCTATCCGGCCGACTTCACCTTCGTCTGCCCGACGGAACTGGAGGACATGGCCGACCTCTACGGCGAATTCCAGAAGCTGGGCGTCGAGATCTACTCGGTCTCCACCGACACCCATTTCTCGCACAAGGCCTGGCACGACACCTCGCCGGCCATCGGCAAGATCAAGTACTTCATGCTTGGCGACGCCTCCGGCCAGATCACCAACAACTTCGGCGTGATGCGTGAGGGCCAGGGCCTGGCCGACCGCGGCACCTTCCTGGTCGACCCGCAAGGCGTCATCCAGTTCATGGAAGTGACCGCCGAAGGCATCGGCCGCAACGCCTCCGAACTGCTGCGCAAGGTCAAGGCCGCCCAGTACGTCGCCGCTCACCCCGGCGAAGTCTGCCCGGCCAAGTGGGAAGAAGGCGAAAAGACCCTCGCCCCGTCCCTGGACCTGGTCGGCAAGATCTAAGCCGCCTCTCCGTCGTCGCCGCCCGCGCCCGCTGCGCCGGGCGGCGGCGATCCCCGTCCCCGAATTCCGCACCTGGAGCCCGCCATGTTGGACCAAGGCCTGAAGACTCAGCTCGCCACCTACCTGCAGAACCTGCGTCAGCCGGTCGAGCTCGTGGCCAGCCTCGACGCCTCGCCGAAGTCCGAGGAGCTCAAGGCGCTTCTGGCCGACGTCGCCGCGGCCTCGGACAAGGTCTCCGTGCGCCTGGACGGCGCCGACGCCCGCGTTCCCTCCTTCGCCGTGACCCGTCCGGGCGAGGACGTCGGCGTGCGCTTCGCCGGCCTGCCCCTGGGCCATGAGTTCACCTCCCTGGTGCTGGCCCTCCTGCACGTGGGCGGCCACCCGCCGCGGGTCGAGCCCGAGGTGATCGACCAGGTGAAGGCGCTGGACGGCGACTTCGTCTTCGAAACCTACTTCTCCCAGTCCTGCCAGAACTGCCCGGACGTGGTGCAGGCCTTGAACATGATGGCCGCCCTGAACCCCAGGGTGCGCCACGTCGCCATCGACGGCGCCCTGTTCCAGGCCGAGGTCGAGCAGCGCAAGGTCATGGCCGTGCCGACCGTGCTTCTCAACGGCGAGCCCTTCGCCCAGGGCCGCATGAACCTGGAGCAGATCCTGGCCAAGATCGACACCGGCGCGGTCGCCCGCGAGGTCGAGAAGATCAAGGCCAAGGACGCCTTCGACGTCCTCGTGGTCGGCGGGGGCCCGGCCGGCGCGGCCGCGGCCATTTACGCCGCGCGCAAGGGCATTCGCACGGGCGTCGCCGCCGAGCGGTTCGGCGGCCAGGTGCTCGACACCATGGCGATCGAGAACTTCATCTCCGTGCCCCACACCGAGGGGCCAAGGCTGGCCGCCGCCCTCGAGCAGCACGTCAAGGACTACGACGTCGACGTCATGAACCTGCAGACCGCCGTGCGCCTGGTCCCGGCCTCGCGTCCCGGCGGTCTGGTCGAGGTCGAGCTGGAGCACGGCGCCAGCCTGCGGGCCAAGACCGTCATCCTGGCCACCGGCGCCCGCTGGCGGCAGATGAACGTTCCCGGCGAGGAGGAGTACCGCAACAAGGGGGTGGCCTACTGCCCCCACTGCGACGGCCCCCTGTTCAAGGGCAAGCGCGTGGCGGTGATCGGCGGCGGCAACAGCGGCGTGGAGGCGGCCATCGACCTGGCCGGCATCGTCGCCCATGTCACCCTGATCGAGTTCGACGCCCAGCTCCGCGCCGACGCGGTGCTCCAGCGCAAGCTCTTCAGCCTGCCCAACGTGACGGTGCTGACCAGCGCCCAGACCACCGCGGTCCATGGCGACGGGGAGAAGGTCACGGGCCTGTCCTACAAGGACCGCCGCACCGAAGAGCTGCATCGCGTGGAGCTGGAGGGCGTCTTCGTCCAGATCGGCCTGGTGCCCAACACCGAGTGGCTGCAAGGATCGCTCGCCCTGTCTCCCCGCGGCGAGATCGAGGTGGACGCCCGCGGCGCGACGTCCGTCCCCGGCGTCTTTGCGGCGGGGGACGCCACCACCGTCCCCTACAAGCAGATCGTCATCGCCATGGGCGAAGGCTCGAAGGCCGCGCTCTCGGCCTTCGACTACCTGATCCGCCTGGCGCCGGTCGAGGAAGTCGCCGCCGCCTGATCCGGCGGGCCGCCGGCCCTGGGCTCCGCGCTCAGGCCGGCGGCTCCTCGGCCGTCAAGACGACGCGCACCGCCTCGCCCATCAGATAGGCGAGGAACCTGCGGTCGATGTCGGGCTGGAAGATCGCCCGCGTGCGCAGCCCCTCCATGAGCGCCGACAGCATCTCCAGCCGCGTGGCGAGGCCCTTCTCGGTCCAGCCCGGCTTGGCCAGGCGCGAGAAGGTGCGGGTCGCCGACTCGCGGTCGTTCTCCTCCATGGCCCGCACGATGGCCATGACTTCCGGGTTGCGCGCGCTCTCGGCCAGCACCTCCAGCATCAGCCCGGCGCTGCGCACGTCCAGGGCCCGCTCCACCACATCGCCGCTGAGCGCGATGCAGGCCTTCAGCACGTCGCCGTCCAGCGCCTCGACGGCCTTGAACTTCTCGTCCAGCTCGGCGCGGTCGCGCTCCACCAGCGCGGCCACGATCGCGGCCTTGTTCTCGAAGTAGCGGTAGATTTGGCCGACGCTGAGGTCGGCCTCCTGGGCGATCTCGGCCATGCTCGCCCCGTGAAAGCCGTGGCGCCGCACGCAGGCTTCGGCGGCGTCCAGGATCTGGTCGCGGCGCGCCTCGGCCGAAATCCGCCGTCGCTCGCCCGGTTCCTCCACGTCTTCTTCGCTCATTGCGCCTCCCGGCTGCGCTGGGGCGGTTGACTTTGCGTCAACCCGTTCCTATCTGAGCCCCGATGAGAATGAACGTTCATTCTCATTCTGTCCAGACGCCGCCCTCCCCCGACGTCTTCCGGAGCGATTCCCATGCGTCCGTACGCCACCCTACGCCCCTTCGCCTTGATCGGCGTCGCCGGACTCCTTGCCGCCTGCCAGCCCAGCGCGGCTCAGCAGCAGGGCGGCGACGGCCCAGTGGAGGTGGGCGTTGCGGTCATGACCCCGCGGACCGTGCCGCTGACCTCCGAGCTCTCCGGCCGTACGACGGACTTCGAGGTCTCCGAGGTGCGTCCGCAGGTGAACGGGGTCGTCAAGGCCCGGCTCTTCGAGGAAGGCGCCTTCGTCAAGGCGGGCCAGCCCCTCTATCAGATCGACCCGGCGATCTACCGCGCCCAGGCCGACAGCGCCCGCGCCGCCCTGGCCCAGGCCGAAGCCTTGCTCGCCTCCGCCCGCTCCAAGGCCGAACGCTACGCGGACCTGGTCAAGGAGAACGCCGTCAGCCGCCAGGACAACGACGAGGCCCAGGCCGCGTTCCAGGAGGCCAAGGCCAACGTCGCCGCGCGGCGCGCCGCCCTGGCCGAGGCCGAGGTCAACCTCGCCTACACCCGCGTCAACGCCCCGATCTCCGGACGTATCGGCCGCTCCGCGGTCACCGCCGGGGCCCTGGTCACCGCCCAGCAGGCGACCCCGCTCACCACCATCCGCAAGCTCGACCCGATTTATGTCGACCTGAACCAGTCGGTCGCCGAGATGCTCAAGCTGCGCCGCGCCGCCGAGACCGCCGGCGACGGTTCGGCCGAGGTCGCCCTGAAGCTCGAGGACGGCACGGCCTATCCGCTGAAGGGCAAGCTCAAGTTCGCCGACGCCAGCGTCGACGTCGGGACCGGCATGGTGGCCCTGCGCGCGGTCTTCCCCAATCCCCAGGGCGCCCTGCTGCCCGGCATGTACGTGCGCGCCAGCGTCGAGCAGGGCCAGTTCGAGAATGCGCTCACCGTGCCCCAGGCCGCGGTCACCCGCGACGCGGCCGGCGCGGCCCAGGTCATGGTCGTCGGCGCCGGCGGCAAGGCAGAGGTTCGCCCGATCAAGGTCGGCCAGACCGTCGGGACCGACTGGCTCGTCGCCTCCGGCCTCAAGCCCGGCGACCGCGTGATCGTCGAGGGCCTGCAGAAGGTCCAGCCCGGCGCGCCGGTCAAACCTGTCCCCCTCGCCCAGACCGCGCGCAAGTAGGCCGCTCCCATGCTCTCGCGTTTCTTCATCGACCGCCCGATCTTCGCCTGGGTGGTCGCCATCGTCGTGATGCTGGCGGGCGCCCTGTCGATCTCCGCCCTGCCCATCGCACAGTACCCGAACGTCGGCCTGCCGCAGGTGACGATCGCCGCCATGTATCCTGGCGCCTCGGCCAAGACGGTCGAGGACAGCGTCACCCAGGTCATCGAGCAGAAGATGAAGGGTCTGGACGGGCTGCTCTACCTGTCCTCGTCCAGCGACGGCGCCGGCCAGGCGATGATCAACCTGACCTTCGAGGCCGGGACCGATCCCGACATCGCCGCCGTGCAGGTGCAGAACAAGCTGCAGACCGCCACGGCCCTGTTGCCGCAGGAGGTCCAGAGGCAGGGCCTCAGCGTCACCAAGGCGGCCGACAACTTCCAGATGGTGATCGCGCTCTACAGCAAGACCGGCAAGGTCTCCGAACTGGAGATCGGCGACTTCATCGCCTCCAAGCTGCAGGACCCGATCAGCCGCGTCGAAGGCGTCGGCGACGTCCAGATGTTCAGCTCGCAGGAGGCGATGCGCATCTGGCTCGACCCGGCGAAGCTGGCGGCGCTGTCGCTCACCCCCGCCGACGTGGCCGCCGTCGTCACCGCCCAGAACGCCCAGGTCTCCGGCGGCGCCATCGGCGCGGCCCCGGCCGTGGCCGGCACGACCGTGACGGCGGCCATCTCCGCCCAGTCGCGCCTCCAGACGGTCGAGCAGTTCCGCGACATCGTGCTGAAGACCGACGCCGGCGGGGCCAACGTGCGCCTGGGCGACGTCGCCCGGGTCGAACTCGGCCAAGAAAGCTACGCCTCGGTCGGCCGCTACAACGGCAAGCCCGCGGGCGGCATGGCCATCAAGCTGGCCACCGGCGCCAACGCCCTGGACACCAGCCGCGCGGTGAAGGCCCAGCTCGACGCCCTGTCCTCCACCTTCCCGGAGGACGTCATCTACGACATTCCCTACGACAGCGCGCCCTTCGTCGAGCAGTCGATCAAGGAGGTGATCAAGACCCTGGCCGAGGCCATCGCCCTGGTCGTCCTGGTCATGTTCCTGTTCCTGCAGAACTGGCGCGCCACCCTGGTGCCCGCCATCGCCGTGCCGGTGGTGCTGCTGGGGGTGTTCGGCGTGCTCGCCGCCTTCGGCTATTCCATCAACGTGCTGACCATGCTGGCCCTGGTGCTGGCCATCGGCCTCCTGGTCGACGACGCCATCGTCGTGGTCGAGAACGTCGAGCGGGTGATGAGCGAGGAGGGCCTGAGTCCCCGCGAGGCCACCCGCAAGTCGATGGGGGAGATTTCCGGCGCCCTGATCGGCATCGCCCTGGTGCTGTCCGCCGTGTTCGTGCCGATGGCCTTCTTCGGCGGCTCCCAGGGGGTCATCTACCGCCAGTTCTCGGTGACCATCGTCTCGGCCATGCTGCTGTCGGTGATGGTGGCGCTGATCCTGACGCCGGCCCTGTGCGCCACCCTCCTGAAGCCTCTGGCCAAGGGCGAGCACCACCACGCCCGCGGTTTCTTCGGCTGGTTCAACCGCAACTTCGAGCGCACCGCGCGCGGCTACGAGGCGCGGGTCGCCGGGCTTCTCGGCCGCGGCCGCCGGCGCGGCGTCGTCGCCTTCGTGGTGATCCTGGTCGGCGTCGGCTTCCTCTTCCTGCGCCTGCCCTCCAGCTTCCTGCCCGACGAGGATCAGGGCTCGATGATGGTGCTGGTGCAGCTGCCCCCCGGCGCGACCCAGGAACGGACGCTGGGCGTGCTCGACAAGGTCGAGCGCCAGTTCCTGTCCGACAAGGCCGTGAGTTCGATCTTCACCGTCGCCGGCTTCAGCTTCGCCGGCGCCGGCGAGAACGCCGGCATGGGCTTCATCCGCCTGAAGGACTTCGAGGAGCGCAAGGCGGGCGACATGAAGGCGCCGGCCATCGCCGGCCGCGCCATGGGCGCCTTCATGGGCTATCGCGACGCCCAGGCCTTCCCCATCGTGCCGCCCGCCGTCCCCGAGCTCGGCACGGCCTCCGGCTTCGACCTTCAGCTCAAGGACGAGGGGGGCCTCGGCCATGAGGCGCTGATGGCCGCCCGCAATCAGCTGCTCGGCATGGCCGCCCAGGACCCGCGCCTGACCGGGGTGCGCCCCAACGGCCTCGACGACACCGCCCAGCTCAAGATCGAGATCGACACGGCCAAGGCCGGGGCCATGGGTCTCAACCTCTCCGACATCAACGAGAACCTCAGCGCGGCCTTCGGCGGCGCCTATGTGAACGACTTCCTCGACGAGGGCCGGGTCAAGAAGGTCTACCTCCAGGCCGAGGCCGGCGCGCGCATGCGGCCCGAGGACCTGGCGCGCTGGTACGTGCGCAACGCCAGCGGCGAGATGATCCCCTTCTCGGCCTTCGGGACCGCGGTGTGGATCCAGGGCTCGCCGCGCCTGGAGCGCTACAACGGCTTTCCCTCGGTCAACATCCAGGGCGAGGCCGCCCGCGGCCGCAGCACCGGCGAGGCCATGGCCGCGATGGAGGAGCTGATCGCCAAGCTGCCCGACGGGATCGGCTACGAGTGGACGGGCCTCTCCCGCCAGGAACGCGAGGCGGGCGGCCAGGCGCCGGCGCTCTACGCCCTGTCGGTGCTGGTCATCTTCCTGTTGCTGGCGGCCCTCTATGAGAGCTGGTCGATCCCGCTGGCGGTGATCCTGGCGATCCCGCTCGGGGTGTTCGGCGCCCTGCTCGCCACCACCCTGCGCGGCCTGTCCAACGACATCTACTTCCAGGTCGGCATGCTGACGACCATGGGGCTGACCGCCAAGAACGCCATCCTGATCATCGAGTTCGCCAAGGACGCCCAGGCTCGGGGCATGGCCCTGGTCGACGCCACCCTGCAGGCGGTGCGCGTACGCCTGCGGCCGATCCTGATGACCTCGCTGGCCTTCACCTGCGGGGTGACGCCCCTGGCCATCTCCAACGGGGCCGGCTCGGGCAGCCACCACGCCATCGGCACCGGGGTGATCGGCGGGGTCCTGGCCGGCACCGCCCTGGTGATCTTCTTCGTGCCGCTGTTCTACGTGCTGGTCCGCAGCCTGTTTGCGCCCAAGCCCCAGTCGCCACCCCAGTCGCCACCTCAGTCCCCGCCCCAGGCGGCGGCCGATCCGGCCGAGGCCCATTGAGATGACCCGCGCCCCCCTCGCCCTGGCCCTGGCCGCTTCCGCCGCGCTCTCGGGATGCACCCTCGCCCCGCGCTACGAGCGCGCGCCCTCCCCGCCGAGCCCGCAGGTCTGGTCGGCGGTCACGCCCCAGGCCGGGACGGCGACCTCGGCCGAGGGCCTCGGCTGGCGCGAGGTGTTCCCCGACCCGCGCCTGCAGCAGGTGATCGCCCTGGCGTTGGACAACAACCGCGACCTGCGCGTGGCCGTGCTCAACATCGATGCGGCCCGGGCGCAGTACCGCATCCAGCGCGCCGGCCTCGTGCCCGGCGTCGCCGCGGTCGGCTCCCTGGCCCGCACGCGCACGCCCGCCGCCGTCGCCGGGACGGCCCAGCCCGTGGAGGCCGACGTCTACGGCGCCGACCTCGCCGTCAGCGCCTTCGAGCTCGACCTGTTCGGCCGGGTGCGCAGCCTGACCGAGGCTTCGCGGCAGGATTTCCTGGCCACCGAGGCCGACTGGCGCGCCGCCCGCATCAGCCTGATCGCCGAGACCGCCAACGCCTGGCTGACCCTGGCCGCCGACCAGGACCTCCTGGAGATCGCCCGCAGCACCCTTGAGACCCGCCAGGCCACCGCCGAGGTGGTGAACAAGCGCTTCGAGGCCGGCGCCGCGTCCCAGGTCGAGGTGCGCCAGGCGCAGATCCTGGTGGAACAGTCCCGCGGCGACGTGGCCCAGGCCGCCGCCCGCGTCGCCCAGGACCGCAACGCCCTTCGCCTGCTCCTGGGGACGGACCTGCCAGCCGACCTCGCCGCCGCCGACGTCGCCTCGGTCGCCATCCTCGCCGACCTGCCGGCGGGCGCCCCGTCTGCGGTGCTGCTGTCCCGGCCGGACGTGCTGGCCGCCGAGCATCGCCTGCGCGGCGCTAACGCCGACATCGGCGCTGCCCGGGCCGCCTTCCTGCCGCAGATCAGCCTGACCGGCTCCACCGGCCATTCCAGCCCCGAGCTCTCCAGCCTGTTCGACGCCGGCGCCGGCGCCTGGAGCTTCACGCCCCGGATCAGCCTGCCGATCTTCGCCGGCGGGGCCAACCTGGCCGGCCTGCGCGCCGCCACGGCCGGCCGCGACATCGCCCTGGCCACCTACGAAAAGGCGATCCAGTCCGGGTTCCGCGAGGTGTCCGACGCCCTGGCCGTGCGCGAAACGATCGACGAGCGGCTTCAGGCGCGCACTCGCGAACTGGCCGCCGCCGAGGACGCCGAGCGCCTCGCCCGCCTGCGTTACGAACGCGGCGTGGACGACTACCTCAGCCTGCTCGACGCCCAGCGCACGCTCTACGCCTCGCAGCAGGCGATGATCGCCCTGCGCCTGGAGCGCGCCTCCAACCTGGCGACCCTCTACAAGGCGCTGGGCGGCGGCGGCGATCCCGCCGCGGACTAGGCGGCGGCCAGGGCGGCCAGGTCTTCCGGCGAGTTGACGTTGGCGAACGCGGCCGCCGAGTCCGGCGGCCAGTCCACGATCCTGGCCCCCACGTGCCGGGCGAAGCCGTAGACCGACGAGCGGCCGCTTTCGGCGTAGCCCGCCAGCGCCCCGGCCGCCTCGCAGTCCCAGAGGCCGCAGACCGGATGCACCCGTTCGCCGCAGGCCGGCAGGGCCGCCCGGTCCGGCGCCGCCAGCGCCTGGCCCAGCCGCTCGGCGAGGTCGAGGGGAAGGCTTGGCATGTCGCAGGGCAGGGTCAGCAGGCGCCCAGCGCCGCTGCGCGCGGCGAACGCCAGCCCCGCCGCCAGCCCGGCCAGCGGTCCCTCCAGTCCCGGCCGGTCGAGGATCAGCGGCGCGCCCGCTCCGCCGCCCGCCTGCGCGGGGTCGCGGACCGACACCGCCACCAGCGGCGACCAGGCGCAGGCCAGCGCCACGGCCCGGTCGATGAGGCGCACGCCGCCCAGGCGGCGCAGGGGCTTGTCCCCGCCCATCCGCCGCCCTTCCCCGCCGGCGAGCACGACCACGGCCAGGGGCGCGCTCATCGCGGCCCCTCGATGCGGGGCCGCCGGCGCGGCGGCGGCGGCGCGCGGCGGCGGCCGTCCAGCCTGCGGGCGCCGGCCGCGCCGTCCACGCTGGTCTCCAGGTCCCGCAGCAACCCGTCCTGCACCGAATAGATCCAGCCGTGCACGGCCAGGGTCTGCCCGCGGCGCCAGGCGTCCTGCACGAAGGGGTTGGCCGCCACCGCCGCCACCTGGGCCAGGACGTTGCGCTCGCACACCTCGTTCACCCGCGCGTCGAAGTCCGTGATCGCCTCCAACTCGGCGGCGTCGCGCCGGCAAAGGCAGGCCACCGGCTGCAGCCAGTGGTCGATCAGGCCGTGCCGCTGGCCGCTGAGCGCGGCGCGCACCCCGCCGCAGCCGTAGTGGCCGCAGACGATCACGTGCCGCACCTTCAGGATCTCCACCGCGAACTGCAGCACCGACAGGAAGTTGGCGTCCTGCGGCGGGGCCAGGTTGGCGACGTTGCGGTGCACGAACAGCTCGCCCGGATCGAGCCCGACGATCTCGTTCGCCGGCACGCGGCTGTCCGAGCAGCCGACCCACAGGTACTCCGGGCTCTGCTGGGCCGCCAGGCGGCGGAAATACTCCGGGTCCGCCCGCGTGCGCCCCGCCGCCCAGCGGATGTTGCGCGTGAACAGCTCCTCGATCACGCCCCCGCCTCCGTCAGGACGCGGCCGCGACGGGCGGCCAGCCGCCGGCTGAGGCCGCACAGGTCCTCCGGAGACAGGCGCAGGCGCGCGATCGGCAGCACGATGGCGTTCTCCAGCGCCAGGTGACGGCGCTCCTGGGCGGCGAAGGCGGTCAGGTCCCCCCGCCTGAGCAGGTCCGCGCCCGGCGCAAGGCGCTTCTCCAGGCACGCCTCCAGATAGGTGCGCACCCGCTTGCCGAGCACGCCGTCGGCCTTGTGCTCGGCCGACAGCTCTCCGAGGATTCCCTCCAGCTCGTCCTCCGGCAGGCAACGCCGGCGCAGCAGCGGGAACAGGTCCTCCTCCTCGTCGATGATGTGCACCGGCGCCTCGAAGCGCAGGAAGTCCACCACCTCGCTGATGCGTTCGGCGTCGAAGAAGGTCGCCGCCGCCAGCTCGTCAATCGCCCGGCAGAGCTGGCGGTGCCGATAGTGCTCGGCGAAGAAGAAGTTGAGCGGATCGGCGATCAGTTCCGGGGGGATCGGCTCGATCGCACCGTTTCGGGTCGTCATGGCCTGCTCCCCGCGCGCCGTCACAACTTGAATTCGAGGCTCACCCAGACCTTGGTGCGGTCCGGGTAGGCCGGCGTCTCGCCGTCGAAGTGCGCGGCCTTCAGTTCGGCCGACAGGCGCTTGGTCAGCGGCGTCGACAGCGCCGCGTCGACCTCGCGGCCGTAGTCCTGGCCGCCGTCGCCCGCCGAGAACCCATGGACCGCGGCCGCCAGCTTCAGCGGCCGGCCGGCCACCGTCACCGTCGCGCCGCCGCGCAGGTTGATGTCGCGCACCCCGTCGGCCGGCGTGGTCAGGAAGACGTCCGCCCAGCCCTGGAAGGCGTGCAGCGTGGCCAGCGGGGTCTGGAAGCCGCGCCGCCCGTCGCCGTCCAGCCGCTCGACGCCCACGCTCGCCCAGCGCTTCGGCGTCTTCAGCCCCGCGCTGAAGGCGACATAGTCGACCTCGAATTCGGCCGGATTGCCGGCGTAGTCGTTCTGCCGCGCGTATTCGGCCTCATAGGTGGCGGAAAGCTCGCCCCCCAGCGGCCGCTGTCCCGCCAGGCGCACGCCGAAGGTGGCGCTGGACTGGGCCGGTGCGTCGGGCAGGTCCAGGAGCTGGCCGTAGAGGCTGACCTGGCCGGCCGGCGTCTTGGCCTCCAGCTGCATCAGGTGCGAGCGGCTGTCCCACTCGCCCTGGGCGCTGTCCGGGCCGAACACCCTGAGCACCTTGTCCACATAGGCGTAGGTGACGGCGATGTCCTTGGTCGGGCGCACATCCACCCGCAGGGCGTCGAAGGTCTGCTCGTTCTGGCGGAAGCCGACGTTGCCGACGAACCGGGCGTTGCCGAGGATGATCCGCTGGCGCCCCAGCGTCGCCCCGCCCCGCTCGCCGGTCCAGGAAACCTGGGCGCGGTTCAGCTCGGTGGCCTCCGGGTCGGCCACCACCGGATAGGCGGTCTTGAGGTTGGTGGTGCTGTTGTAGTCGTCGTCCAGGGCGGTGACGTTCTCGCCCTCGACCAGGGCGCGGAAGCCGCGCCAGGCCGGGGTCTGGTAGCCCAGGCGCGTGCGCAGGGTCAGGGCCCCGGCGTCTTTGGCCAGGCCGTCCTGGTCCACGCTCTCGTAGCGCAGGCGCGATTCCAGGATGAGGCCCCCAGCGGACTGCGCGTGGGCGGCGACGGGCGCCGCAAGGCAGGTGGCGGCGGCGAGGGTGAGAAGGCGAAAGCCGACGGTCATCGGGCGGCCCTGCGGACAAGAGTGAGGGTGCGCTTGGGCGGCGCGACCTTGGATTTGAGGAGGGCGGCGAGGCCCGCGAGCGCGGGGTCCGGCGCGCCCTGGGCGGCGGATATGAGTTGGGTCCAGGCCTCGTCGTCGGCCTCGTCGACGAAGGCGGCGGCCTCGGTCCGGACGAAGTCGGCCAGGGGCAGCCCCTCGGCCTCGGCCGCGGCGCGGGCGCGGGTCAGCAGCGCCGGGTCCACCGCCTCCAGCCACGGCTCCAGGCGGTCCATGTCGGCGCTGGCGAACAGCGCGCCCAGGGTCGGCGAAGGCGCGGCCAGGGCGCCTTCCTCCGCCAGGGCCACGGCCGCCCCGCCGCGGCGGGCGGCCTCGGCCAGCTCGCCCACATAGCGCGTCGCCGCCGCCGTCCAGGCCCGGCTCTGCAGGTGCAGGCGGATGCGTTCGGCCGCCAGCTCGAACGGCACGCGCCGCGGCTCGACGCGGCGGACCATCTTCAGGACGTGCCAGCCAAAGCGCGAGCGCACCGGCAGGGCCGCCACCTCGCCCGCCGGCAGTTGGAGCAGCGCCGCTTCGATCTCGGGCACCAGGTCGCCCGCGCGAAGCTGGCCGAGCGAGCCGCCGACCTGTCCCGAAGGACAGTGCGACGCCGCCCGCGCGATCTCGGCGAACCGGGCCGGACGCTCGCGGATGCCCGCAAGCGCCGCGCCGGCCAGGGCCTCGGCCTCCGCCCAGGACGCCTCGTCCGGCCCGAGCGGCTCGAACAGGATGTGGGCGGCCTCGTAGAGCATTGGCGCGCAGAAGCGGTCCGGATGGGCCTCGTACACCCGCCGGCACTCGGCCTCGGAGGGCTCGGTCGCCTCGACCTCCAGCTCCAGCACCTGGCGGACCAGGGCCTCCTCCGGCGTCTCCTCGCGGCCGGCATCGTCGGTCTCGGCCTCGGGCGTGAGGCCGAGGGCCCGCGCCCGGTCGAGCAACAGGGCCTTGACGGCCAGGGCGTGGGACGCGTCGGCCCAGGCCCGGCCGCCGTCGGCGCCGGGATGGTTCTGCGCCTCCTGGGCGATCAGGCGTTCGGGGATCTGCACCCCTTCGACGACGATGGTTCGCATGGCCCCTACTCCGCGGCGCTGCGCAGGTCCGGCCGGGCGGCCTGGATCGGCGGATAGACCGGCGCCGCCGGCTCGGGCCGGCGCGGCAGGGCGCGCTTGGTGCGCACCAGCTGCCAGCCCCGGCGGTTCAGGTACCAGACTGGCGCCGAGAGCATGTGCACCAGCCGGGTGAACGGGAACACCAGCAGGATGGTCAGGCCCAGGGTCAGGTGCGCCTTGAAGATCCAGTGGACGTCCGCGATCTGCTCCGCGATTCCGGGCCGGAACGTGAACACCCCCTGCGCCCAGGTCATGAACTTCAGCATCTCGTGGCCGTCCCGGTGCTGCAGGGAGACCGGAATGGTCGCCAGCCCCAGGCAGAGCTGCGCCATCAGCAGGACCAGGATCGCCGTGTCGCCGAAGGACGAGGTCTTGCGGATCCGCGGATCGAACAGGCGCCGGTGCAGCAGCAGCAGCCCCCCGGCCAGGCACAGGGTCCCCGCCGCGCCGCCGGCGACGATGGCCAGCATCTGCTTGGCGCCGTGCGGCACGCCCAGGGCGTCGAACACAGCGATCGGGGTCAAGAGGCCCACGAAGTGGCCGGCGAAGATCGCCAGCACCCCCACGTGGAACATCACCGAGCCAGCCACCAGCTGGCGTCGCCGCAGGAGCTGGGAGGACCCCGTGCGCCAGGTGTACTGCTCGCGGTCGAAGCGAAGCACCGAGCCGATCACCAGCACCGCCAGGGCGATGTAGGGGTAGTAGCCGAAGAGGATCTGATTGAGGTCCATGACCGTCTCCTAGGCCGCCGCGCCGGACCGTTGGGCCGGCGACGAGTTCATGGCGCGCACGAGGGACTCGGCCTTCGGGCAGCCGGCGTCGCCGGGGCCGAAGGTCACGGCCGTCTCGGCCCACAGCTTGTCCATGGCTTCCAGGTCGGCGGGGTCGTCGTCCGGCTCCTGCATCAGGGCGGCGAGCGCCTCGTCGTCGGCCGGCGCGCCAGCCAGGCAGGCCAGGGCGCCGAACACCGCCCGATAGGGGCTCTGACGCTTGTGCAGCCGCTCGCCCATGGCGCTCAGCACGTGGGCGGCCTCGCCCAGCAGCGACGCGGCCTCGTCTTCGGGCTGGGTGGACAGGAACTCCAGGAACACCGGCAGGTGGTCCGGCAGCTCGTTGGCCGACAGCTCCAGCCCCTTGCTGCGATAGAGCTCCAGCAGGGCCACCATGGCCTGGCCGCGGTCCCGGCTTTCCCCGTGCACGTGCTCGTAGAGGTTCAGCGACAGCGAGCGCGTGCGGTCGAACAGCCACACATAGGCTTCCTGGGTCTCGTAGAGGTCCTTTTCGGCCAGTTCGGCGGTCAGCCGGCGCAGGGCCCGGCGCACCGGCTCGGCGATCAGGCCCTCGGCTTCGATCGCCTCGAGGGCGGCGGGAACCAGCGCCTTTGTCTCGGCGGTGGGATAGGTGAGGAGCAGGGCCAGCGCCCTGTAGGTCAGGGCCATGGTCAGGCCTCCATCGGGGTCTTGGCGCGCGAGCGCTTGTTCGGACCGAACAGGCCGAGCTCGGTGCGGCCGCCGGAGCAGCCGTTGCCGAAGGTGAAGCCGCACGAGCCGCGCAGGTCGTAGGCGTCCTCGGCGTTCTCGCGGTGGGTGGTGGGGATGACGAAGCGGTCTTCGTAGTTGGCGATGGCCATGTAGCGGTACATGTCCTCGACCTGGGCCGCGGTGAGCCCGACCCGCTCGGCCAGCCGGTGGTCGATCACGCCTTCCACGCTCTTGGCCCGCATGTAGGCGCGCATGGCGAGCATGCGCTCCAGGGCCGAGACCACGGGGGCCTCGTCGCCGGCGGTGAGCAGGTTGGCCAGGTACTTCACCGGGATGCGCAGGCTGCGCACGTCCGGCATCTCGCCGTCCATCTCCAGCGCCCCGGCCGAGGCCGCCGACTGGATCGGCGACAGCGGCGGCACGTACCAGACCATCGGCAGGGTCCGGTATTCCGGGTGCAGCGGGAAGGCCACCTTCCAGTCGATCGCCATCTTGTAGACCGGGCTCATCCGCGCGGCCTCCAGCCAGGCCTCCGGCACGCCGTCGGCGCGAGCCTGGGCGATCACCTTGGGGTCGTGCGGGTCCAGGAAGACGTCGAGCTGGGCCTGGTAGAGGTCCTTCTCGTCGGGCGTCGAGGCCGCCGCCTCGATCCGGTCGGCGTCATAGAGCAGGACGCCCAGGTAGCGGATGCGTCCAACGCAGGTCTCCGAACAGACCGTCGGCTGGCCCACCTCGATCCGCGGGAAGCAGAAGGTGCACTTCTCCGACTTCCCGGATTCCCAGTTGTAGTAGATCTTCTTGTAGGGGCAGGCCGAGACGCACATCCGCCAGCCGCGGCACTTGTCCTGATCGATCAGGACGATGCCGTCCTCCTCCCGCTTGTAGATCGCGCCCGAGGGGCACGCCGCCACGCAGGTGGGGTTGAGGCAGTGCTCGCACAGCCTCGGCAGGTACATCATGAAGGTGTTCTCGAACTGGCCGTAGATCTCGGTCTCGACCCCTTCGAAGTTGTAGTCGGCCTTCCGCTTGGCGAACTCGCCGCCCAGGATCTCCTCCCAGTTCGGCCCCCACTCGATCTTCTCCATGCGCTCGCCGGTGATCTTCGAGCGCGGCCGGGCGGTGGGGAACGCCTTCATCTCCGGCGCGGTCTGCAGGTGGCCGTAGTCGAAGTCGAAGGGCTCGTAGTAGTCGTCGATCTCCGGCAGGTCCGGATTGGCGAAGATCTTGGCCAGGATGCGCCACTTGGGGCCCATCCGCGGCTCGATCTTGCCGTTGGCCTTGCGCCGCCAGCCGCCGTTCCAGCGCTTCTGGTTCTCCCAGTCCTTGGGAAAGCCGACGCCGGGCTTGGTCTCGACGTTGTTGAACCAGGCGTATTCGACACCCTGCCGGTTGGTCCAGACGTTCTTGCAGGTGACCGAACAGGTGTGGCAGCCGATACACTTGTCCAGGTTCAGCACCATGCCGATCTGCGCACGCACCTTCATTGGGCGGACTCCTCACGGGACCGAGGCTCATCGAGCCAGTCGACCCTCTTCATCTTGCGGACGACGACGAACTCGTCGCGGTTGGAGCCCACGGTGCCGTAGTAGTTGAAGCCGTAGGCGAGCTGGGCGTAGCCGCCGATCATGTGCGTCGGCTTGGGCACCACGCGGGTGACGGAGTTGTGGATTCCGCCCCGCTGGCCGGTGAGCTCCGAGCCCGGCGTGTTCACGATCTTTTCCTGGGCGTGGTACATGAAGGTCGTGCCTTCACGGATCCGCTGGGAGACCACCGCCCGGGCGGTGAGCGCCCCGTTGGCGTTGAAGACCTCGATCCAGTCGTTGTCGACGATCCCCGCCTTCTTCGCGTCCGTCTCCGACACCCAGACCACCGGCCCGCCGCGGTTGAGCGTGAGCATCATGAGGTTGTCCGAATAGGTGGAGTGGATGCCCCACTTCTGGTGCGGGGTGATGAAGTTGAGGACGATCTCGGTCTCGCCGTTGGGCTTGCGGCCCTTGACCCAGGTGGTCTTCAGGTCGACCGGCGGGCGGTAGACGCACAGCGCCTCTCCGAACGCCCGCATCCACAGGTGGTCCTGGTAGAGCTGCTGGCGGCCCGTCAGGGTGCGCCAGGGGATCAGCTCGTGGACGTTGGTATAGCCGGCGTTGTAGCAGACCTTCTCGCTCTCCAGTCCCGACCAGATCGGCGAGGAGATGATCTTGCGCGGCTGGGCGAGGAGATCGCGGAAGCGGATCTTCTCGTCCTCCTTGGGCAGGGCCAGGTGGGCGTGGTCGCGGCCGGTCTGCTTGCCCAGCGCCTCCCAGGCCCTGACCGCCACCTCGCCGTTGGTCTCCGGCGCCAGGGTCAGGATGGTCTCGCAGGCGTCGATGTCGCTGTCGATGCGCGGCAGCCCCTCGGTGCGGCCGGGCTCGGACACCGCCCCGTTCAGGGCGCGCAGGAGGTCGACTTCGTGTTCGGTCTTCCAGGCCAGCCCCTTGCCGCCGTTGCCGACCTTGGCCATCAGCGGGCCGAGGGCGGTGAACTGCTTGTAGAGGTTGGGGTAGTCCCGCTCGACCACGGTGATCTGCGGCATGGTCTTGCCGGGGATCGCCTCGCACTCGCCCTTGGACCAGTCGGCCACGTCGAACGGCTGGGCCAGCTCGGCGGCGCTGTCGTGCTGGATCGGGGTCAGGACGACGTCCTGCTCCACCCCCAGCGTCTCGGGCGCGACCTCCGAAAACCGGCGGGCGATCGCCTTGAAGATCTCCCAGTCCGACTTGGCCTCCCAGGCCGGGTCCACCGCCGCGCTCAGCGGGTGGATGAACGGGTGCATGTCGGAGGTGTTGAGGTCGTTCTTCTCGTACCAGGTGGCCGTCGGCAGGACGATGTCCGAATAGACCGCGGTGGTCGACATCCGGAAGTCCAGCGTGACCAGGAGGTCCAGCTTTCCCTCCGGCGCGTCGTCATGCCAGGCCACGTCCGTGGGCTTGCGCCGGCCGTCCTGGCCCAGGTCCTTGCCCTGCACCCCGTGCGCCGCGCCCAGGAGGTGCTTGAGGAAGTACTCGTGGCCCTTGCCGGAGGAGCCGAGCAGGTTCGAGCGCCAGACGAACATGTTGCGCGGCCAGTTGGCCGGATCGTCCGGGTCCATGCAGGACATCTCCAGCCGCCCGGCCTTGAGCTCGCGCACCGCGTAGACCTTGGGATCGACTCCCTCCTTGGCCGCCGCGCGGGCGACCGCCAGGGGATTGGTCTTCAGGGCGGGCGCCGAGGGCAGCCATCCCAGGCGCTCGGCCTTGGCGTTGAAGTCGATCAGCGCCCCGCCCCAGTCGCCGTCCGGCGCGGTCGGCGAGAGGATCTCCTCCACCCCCAGGGTCTCGTGGCGCCACTGGTCGGTGTGGGCGTAGAAGAACGACGTGGAGTTCTGCTGGCGCGGCGGACGCACCCAGTCGGTGGCGAAGGCCAGCGGCGCCCAGCCAGTCTGCGGGCGCAGCTTCTCCTGGCCCACATAGTGCGACCAGCCGCCGCCGGACTGCCCCACGCAGCCGCACATCACCAGCATGTTGATGACGCCGCGGTAGTTCATGTCCATGTGGAACCAGTGGTTCATCGCCGCCCCGATGATCACCATCGAGCGGCCGCCGGTTTTCTCCGCGTTGGTGGCGAAGCCGCGGGCCACGGCGATGATCTGGTCCTTGGGCACCGAGGTGATGGCCTCGGCCCAGGCCGGCGAATAGGGCTCCACGTCGTCATAGGAGGCCGGCATGGCCTGGCCGCCGAAGCCCTGGTCGACGCCGTAGTTGGCCAGGAACAGGTCGTAGACGCTGGCGACCAGCGCCTCCCCGTCCTTCAGCTTCAGGCGCTTGACCGGCACGTTGCGGACCAGCACGTCCGGGTGGTCGGTCGAGGCGAAGCCGTTGGAGGCGGCGTTGCCGAAATAGGGGAAGCGCACGCCGGCGACCTCGTCGTGCACGCCCTTGAGGCCCAGGCGCAGGGTCGTCTCGCGGCCCTCGGCGTCCTTCTCCTCCAGGTTCCACTTGCCGTCCTCGCCCCAGCGGAAGCCGATGGAGCCGAGGGGGGCGACGATCTCGCCGCTCGCCTCGTCGACGGCCACGGTCTTCCACTCCGGATTGTTGGCCTGGCCGAGGGCGCCCTCGAAGTCGGCCGCCCGCACCAGGCGCTCCGGCGCCCAGCCGCCGTCCTGGGGAACCAGCCGCACCAGCATCGGCATGTCCGAGTACTTGCGCAGGTAGTCGCGGAAGTAGGGAACCTGCCGGTCGACGTGGAACTCCTTGAGGATCACGTGGCCGAAGGCCATGGCCAGGGCCGCGTCCGTGCCCTGTTTCACCGGCAGCCACAGGTCCGAGAACTTCGAGGCTTCCGAATAGTCGGGGCAGATCACCACCGACTTGGCGCCGCGGTAGCGGGCCTCGGTGTAGAAGTGGGCGTCCGGCGTGCGGGTCTGGGGCACGTTCGAGCCCCACAGGATCAGGAAGCCGGAGTTGTACCAGTCGGCGCTCTCGGCCACGTCGGTCTGCTCGCCCCAGGTCTGCGGCGAGGACGGCGGCAGGTCGCAGTACCAGTCGTAGAACGAGCCGCAGACCCCGCCCAGGAGCTGCAGGTAGCGCGCTCCCGCCGCGTAGGAGACCATCGACATGGCCGGGATCGGCGAGAAGCCGAACACCCGGTCCGGGCCCCATTCCTTGACCGTGTAGGCGTTGGCCGCCGCGACGATCTCGGTGACCTCGTCCCAGGTGGCGCGCACGAAGCCGCCGGAGCCGCGCACCGAGGTGTAGCTCCTGCGCTTGGCCGCATCGGCCTGGATCGAGGCCCAGGCGGCGACCGGCGTGCGCGTCGCCCGCGCCTCGCGCCACAGCTTCAGCAGCCGCGAGCGGATCAGCGGGTACTTCACCCGGTTGGCCGAGTAGAGGTACCAGCTGTAGCTGGCGCCGCGGGCGCAGCCGCGGGGCTCGTGGTTCGGCAGCTCCGGCCGCGTGCGCGGATAGTCGGTCTGCTGGGTCTCCCAGGTGACGATCCCGCCCTTGACGTAGATCTTCCAGGAGCACGAGCCCGTGCAGTTCACCCCGTGGGTGGAGCGCACGATCTTGTCGTGGCGCCAGCGGGAGCGGTAGGCCTCCTCCCAGGCGCGGTCATCATCGTTCATCACCCCGTGGCCGTCGGAGAACAGCTCGGTCTTGCGGGTGAAGAACGCCAGGCGGTCGAGGGTATGGCTCATGCCGCGGTCTCCGGGGCGATGGTGTTGCGGGAGGCGTCGAGCATCGAGGACGGCCGGGCGTAGAAGGCCCAGTTCACGACCACGCAGCTGACGTAGAAGCCGAGGAAGATCAGCAGGGCCATCTGCGGATCGCCGGTGGCCTTGAGGCTGTCGCCGAAGGCCTTGGGGATGAAGAAGCCGCCGAAGGCGCCGATCGCCGAGGTGAAGCCGACGATGGCGGCCGATTCCATCTCGGCGGCCTTCAGCCGGGCGGCCGGGTTCGCCGTCGGCATCAGCCGCGGCATGTCCGAGCGCACGATGGCCGGGATCATCTGGAAGGTCGATGCGTTGCCGACGCCGGTCCAGAAGAACAGCCACATGAAGCTGGCGAAGAAGGCGGCGAAGGACGGCTCCGCGCCCGTCGCCCCGATGCTGTAGAGCACCGCGCCCACGCCGGCGCACAGGGCCAGGAACACCCAGTGGGTGACGTGCTGGCCGCCGAAGCGGTCGGACACCCAGCCGGTCAGCGCCCGCGAGCCTGCGCCCACGAGCGGGCCCAGGAAGGCGAACTGCAGGGCGTTCACCTCGGGGAACAGGGTCTTGGTCAGCAGCGGGAAGGCCGCCGAGAAGCCCAGGAACGAGCCGAAGGTGCCGAGATAGAGCCAGCACATGATCCAGTTGTGCGGCCGGCGGAACACGACGGCCTGCTCGGCGAAGGAAGCCCGCGCCGAGGCGATGTCGTTCATGCCGAACCAGGCCAGGACCGCGGAAACGACAATGAAGGGAACCCAGACGTAGGCGGCGTTCTGCAGCCAGACCTGGCTCTCCACGCCGTTCTCCACCGCCGTCTGCGGCGCGCCGACCAGGGGGGCGAACATCGACAGCCCCACCACCACCGGCACCAGGAACTGCATGACGCTGACGCCGAGGTTGCCGAAGCCGGCGTTGAGCGCCAGGGCGTTGCCCTTCTCGGCCTTGGGGAAGAAGAACGAGACGTTCGACATCGACGAGGCGAAGTTGCCCCCGCCCAGGCCGCACAGCAGCGCCAGGCCGACGAACACCGCGTAGGGCGTCGAGGGGTCCTGCACCACCACGCCGATGCCGATCGCCGGGACCAGCAGCGACAGGGTCGACAGCGTCGTCCACAGCCGCCCGCCGAAGATCGGCACCATGAAGCTGTAGAAGATGCGCAGGGTGGCGCCCGACAGGGCGGGCAGCGCCGTCAGCCAGAAGAGCTGCTCGGTCGTGAACTGGAAGCCGATCAGCTTCAGCTTGGCCACGACCATCGACCAGACCATCCACACGGCGAAGGCCAGCAGCAAGTTGGGCACCGAGATCCATAGGTTGCGGCGCGCGATCGGCCGGCCGGTCTCGGCCCAGAAGGCCGGGTCCTCGGGCCGCCAGTCGCTCAGCACGCGCGAACCGGGTTTGGCGGAAGCCATTGAGGGCTCTCCTTGTTTGTTCACTGCGCCGCCCGCAGGGTCGCGGGCGCGCTGAGGGGGGATTGGGGGTGAAGGCTGGCCATCTCCGGCAGCTCGGGCAGGTCGGCCAGTTGCGGCGCGCCCGCCCGCTCCATCCGGCGGACGGCGAAGTGCATCCAGGCCAGGGCCGCGGAGACCAGCACGAAGAGCAGCATGAAGCAGCTCGTCGCCACGCCGGTCAGGTCGTTCAGCGCCCCGAAGGCGATCGGCAGGACGAAGCCGCCCAGGCCGCCGACCATGCCGACGACGCCGCCGACCGAGCCGATGTTGTCCGGGTAGTAGACGGGGATGTGCTTGTAGACCGCCGCCTTGCCGAGGCTCATGGCGAAGCCGAGGCAGAAGACGATGGCGATGAACGCCGGCAGGCTGGTCTCCAGCCGGAAGGCGATCGGCCCCCTGATCCCGTCCACCACGTAGCTCGTGGGCGGATAGGACAGCAGGAAGGTGCAGAGCGTGCAGACCCCGAAGGTGATGTACATCACCTTGCGCGCCCCGATCCGGTCCGACAGCCAGCCGCCGAAGATGCGGAACAGCGAGCCCGGGATCGAATAGGCCGCGGCCAGCATGCCGGCGGTCTTGATGTCCAGGCCGTAGACGTCGACCAGGTAGTGCGGCAGCCACAGGGCCAGGGCGACGAACGCGCCGAAGACGAAGAAGTAGTAGAGGGCGAAGCGCCAGACCTGCAGCTTCATCAGCGGCGCGAACTGCATGCCCGCGCTCTTGGCCTTGGCCCCGGACAGCCGGCGCGCCTGCAGCTCGGGATCGTCGCGGGTCGACACGAAGGCCAGCACCGCCAGGCCCGCCAGGACCACGGCCCAGACCTGGGCCACCGCCTCCCAGCCGAACGCCACCATGACGAAGGGGGCGGCGAACTTGGTCACCGCCGCGCCGACGTTGCCCGCTCCGAAGATGCCGAGGGCCGTGCCCTGCCGCTCCTTGGGGAAGAACTTGGAGACGTAGGCCACCCCGACGGCGAAGGAGCCGCCGGCCAGGCCCACGCCCAGGGCCGCGATCAGGAACTGCGGATAGGTCTGCGCATAGGACAGGAGAAAGGTGGCCACGGCCGCCGACAGCATCACCACCAGGTTCACCAGCCGGCCGCCGAACTGGTCGGTCCACACCCCCAGGACGACGCGCACCAGCGAGCCGGTCAGGATCGGGGTCCCGGCCAGCAGGCCGAACTCCGCCTCGGTCAGGCCGAGGTCGCGCTTAATCTGCACGCCGATGATCGAGAAGATCGTCCAGACCGCGAAGCACGCGGTGAAGCCCAGGGTGCTCATCCATAGCGCCGGGCCCGCGCCCGGTGCGGCTTGGGGTTTGGCTGCGCCCATCTCCGAAACTCGCCCTCCTGCGCGATCGCCGAATGCGCCGCGCTGACGAGGGCGTTTTGCTGCAGGCCAGAGCGATACTGTTTGACGCCGATCAAGTGGACCAATTTTATCGGCTAATATTCGCCACCTGCGACAATATATCTTCTGTCGATTGAAGTAGTACTATTCAGCACTTATCAATGTTCATCTAGCCGCTTGATGAACATCAAGCCGAACTACGCTCCCGGCCGCGCGGCGCCCCCGCTTGATCTGCATCAAGGCGGGGATCGACGCCGATCGCGATTCTAACCGCGATGAATCGGGAGGTTGGGCGCCCATGCCTGTGCGCACTGAAGATCTGGACCGCGTTAGGGCCCTGCCCCTGTTCGCGAGCGCTTCGGACGATACGTTCCGCTCGCTCACCGCGGGCGCCTTCCTCCAGAAGTTCCCGGCCGGCACCACCCTCCTGACCGAGGGCGATCCCGTCGACTTCCTCTATGTGCTGATCGAGGGCCAGGCCGAACTGCAGGGCACCTGGAACGACAAGGAGACGACGCTGGCGGTTCTGCGGCCGGTGTCCACCTTCATCCTGGCCGCGGTGGTGCTGGACGCCGACGCCCTGATGACCGCCCGCACCATCGAGCGCTCGGACATCCTGATGCTCTCGGGCGAGGCGCTGCGCCGCGGCATGATGGAGGACCCGCGCTTCGGCTTCGCGGTCTCCCAGGAGCTGGCCGGCTGCTATCGCGGCCTTGTGCGGACCGTGAAGAACCAGAAGCTGCGCGGCGGCGTCGAGCGCCTGGCCAACTACCTCGTGGCCGAACGGGCCCGCCAGGGCGGCGGCGAAACCCTGGTCCTGCCGCACGAAAAGCGCGTGCTGGCCTCGCTGCTGGGGATGACGCCGGAAAACCTCTCGCGGGCCTTCGCCAGCCTCGCCGACTATGGGGTGACGGTGCATGGTCCCGAGGTCGCGATCGGCCGTCCGGTGGTGCTCGAGCGCCTGGCCAAGCCCGATCCGCTGATCGACACCCGCCTGCATCCCCCCGACCACCTCGTCGGCATGGCCGAGCGCGAGTTCCGCGCCAGTCAGGCCCACCGCAAGCTTGTCTCCGTCTACAACTGATCAGCCGCCCACCTGAGCGAGCTGGCGGGTGTCGCCGCTGAAGCCCTCGGCCAGGCGGTGGCCGGCGGCCTTGCCGACCAGCGCTCCGCTGATCCGCGACGCCAGCGCCTGCGGATCGTCCCGCCCCAGCAGGTCGCGCAGGTCCACGCCCCCCTCTCCGAACAGGCACAGCCGCAGCTTGCCCCGGGCCGTCACCCGCAGCCGGTTGCAGCCGTCGCAGAAGCCGGGCGCATAGGGCGCGATCAGGCCCAGGCGCCCGGCGTGGTCGGGGTGCGCGTACTCGGTCGCCGGGCCGTCGTCGGTCCCGCGCGCCACGGGCGTCCAGCCCCGCGCCTCCAGCCACCCGGTCAGCGCCTGGCCGCCCAGGTGCTGGCGGGCGAAGAACTCGGCGTTGTCGCCGGTGCGCATCAGCTCGATGAACCGCACCGCCACCGGCCGCTCGCGCACGAAATCGGCGAACCGCTCGAAGGCGTCGGTCCCCGAGTCCCGAAGCAGCACCGCGTTCACCTTCACCGAAGGCACGCCCAGGGCGAGGGCGCCGTCCAGGCCGTCGAGGATCGCCGCCAGCCGGTCGTGGCCGGTGATGCGGCGGAAGGCGTCCGGGTCCAGGGAATCGATGCTGACGTTCAGGTTGGTCAGCCCCCCCGCCCGCCAGTCGGCGATGTGGCGCGACAGGTTCCAGCCGTTGGTCGTCAGGGCCACCTTGGACACGCCCGGGGCCTCGGCGACCCGGCGGATGATCTTCCCCAGGTCGCGCCGCACGGTCGGCTCCCCGCCGGTCAGCCGCACCTTGCCCACCCCCGAGGCGCCGAAGGCGTCCACCAGCCGGCCGATCTCGGCCAGGTCCAGGAACGCGTGCGGCTCGGTCTTCCTGTAGCCGTCGGGCAGGCAGTAGGTGCAGCGGAAGTTGCAGACCTCCGTGACCGAGAGCCTGAGGTATCGGAAGCGCCGGCCGAAGCCGTCGACCAGACGGTCCATCGAGGGGTCCTTTCCGGAGAAAACAGGCGCCGGGATCGCCCGGCGCCTTAGTTCGCCGTCCGAAGAATCGACGGCTGCGGGTCGAGGGGTGACGGGAGGACGCGCCCACGCCGCAGCCTTGTCAGCCTAGGGCCTGCCTCGCGGGGTCCGTATGACGCGCGCCCGAACGGCGGTTGACGTTGGTCAAGCGGCCCTGCGGCCTTGCGCCGCGTCAGCCGCCGGCGGCCAACCGCCCGCGCACCAGCATCGGCGCATAGCCCCACAGGAAGCCGGCGAAGGCGCAGGTCCACATCACCGCCGCGGCGATCAGCAGCATGGTCTGGCCCGGTCCGGCGAAGGGCGCGGCCACCCGCAGCCCCGCCGCCGCATTCACCGCCAGGTAGACCGCCATGGTCAGGTCGTCGGCACGACGCGCCCGGCCCGTGTGCCCCAGGGTCGCGCGGGTCATCACCGCCAGGGTCATCACCCCCGCCGCCCCCGCCGTCAGGGCGTGCAGTCCGGCGGTGCGCGGCACGGCGCCCGGGGCCAGGATCGAGGCGCCGATCAGGACCAGCGCCGCCCCCAGCCAGGCGTAGCCGGCGTGCAGGCTCCAGACCAGCGGCTCGGGCAGGGTCAGGGCGCCGCGCCAGCGCGCGAGCCGCGCCAGAACGCCTGCGCCCGCCAGCACCAGGAGCGCGCCGCTCGCCGGATGCTGCGGGGCCGCGATCCAGGCGCCCAGCGCCGCCACGCAGGCGGCCAGGGCCGCCCGGTCCAGGGCGCCGAACGGCGCGGGGAGCGGCGTCATGTGGTTCTGAGCCATCCAGTTGCGGGTGAAGCTCGGCGTGATGCGGCCGCCGATCAGGGCGATCAGCATGGCCATGGCCGCCAGGGCCGCCCGCTCGGCCGGCGGCCCCGCCTCCGGCCAGACGAGCCGTGCATGGAACGCCAGGTTGGCTGCGGCCAACAGGGTGACGAGCAGGCACACCGGCGCGTTGCGCCAGTTCCGGCCGGCCAGCACCTCGCGCCAGACCACCACGGCGAAGGTCACCAGGAACGCCGCGTCCACCACCGCGGCCGACACCGGAAAGCCCGGCGCCAGCAGCATGGCGATGCGCCCCGCCACCCACAGCGCATAAAGGCCCGCCAGGGGCGCGCCCGCCACCGGCAGCCGTCCGGTCCAGTTGGGCACCGCCGTCAGCAGGAATCCCGCCGCCACCCCGCCCAGGTAGCCGAACAGCATCTCATGGACGTGCCAGTCGCGGTCGACGGTCATCGCCCCGCCGTCCGAATAGGCCCAGATCCAGACCGGCACGGCGACGGCGGCCCACGTCGCCGCCCCCATGAAGAAGGGGCGGAAACCGAAGCTGAACAGGGCCGGCCCCTGATAGGCGCGGCGGGCGGCGGCGGACGGCATGGGACCCTCGCAGACGGCGATCCCCACCCCTAGGGCGGCTCCCCCGCCGCCGCCTTGAGCGAGGTCGCCGCGGGGCTTGTCGCCGATCAAGCGGCCCCTGCGACCCTTACCCGCACTTCGAGTAGCCGCAGTCGAAGCAGGTGTCGCAGCCCTCCTTGCGCACCAGGCCGAAGCCGCCGCAGCGCGGGCAACAGGCCCGCGGCCCGGCGCCGGCCCCCAGCGGCGCCTGCGCCGGAGCGCTCGCCCCCGCCGCCTCCGCCGCGCCGGACGCATTGAGGTGGCGGTCGATCACCCCGCCGATCGCCGCCAGCAGCGAGGGCACGTAGCGGCCGTCCACCCAGGCCCCGCCCCTGGGGTCGAACACCGCCTTCAGCTCCTCGGCGACGAAGGCCACGTCCCCGCCGCGCCGGAACACCGCCGAGATCATGCGGGTCAGCCCCACCGTCCAGGCGTAGTGCTCCATGTTCTTGGAATTGACGAAGATCTCGAACGGCCGCCGGTCCGCGCCCTCGACCACGTCGTTGAGGGTCACGTAGACGGCGTGCGGGCTCTCCGGCCACTTGATCTTGTAGGTGGTTCCTTCCAGGGCGTCGGGCCGCGGCGCCAGGCGCGGCTCTGGCGGGGGTTCGGCCGGCGCCGGCGCGGCGGGCTCGGCGCTCAGGACCGAGCCGGTGATGGCGTTGGGCCGGAACGTCGTCAGCCCCTTGCAGCCCAGGCGGTAGCCCTCGCGGTAGACGTCGGCGAAGTCCTCGAAGGCGATGTCCGCCGGACAGTTCACCGTCTTGGAGATCGAGCTGTCGATCAGGGCCTGGGCCGCGGCCTGCATGCGCAGGTGATCCATCGGCGACAGGGTCTGGGCGCTGACGAACACCTCGGCCGGCGGCGGGGCCTCGCCCTTCAGGCGCTTCCACATCGCCAGGGCGTAGTCCTCCACCGCCTCCTCCACCGTCGAACCGTCCGGCTGGCGGACCTTGCGGGTGTAGGCGTAGGCGAACACCGGCTCCACGCCCGAGGAGACGTTGCCCGCCAGCAGCGAGGTGGTGCCCGTCGGCGCGATCGAGGTCAGGCAGCCGTTGCGCAGGCCGTGGGCGGCGATCAGCGCACGCGTCTCCTCGTCCAGGCTCGCCAGGTTCGGCCGCTCGAGCATGCGCGCCTCGTACAGCGGGAAGGCGCCCTTCTCCGCCGCCAGCTCAGCCGAGGCGCGATAGGCCTCGCGCTTGATCAGCCCCAGCCACCTTTGCGTCAGCCCCACCGCCGTCTCGCCGCCGTAGGCCGCGCCGCAGAACACCAGGGCGTCGGCGAGCCCCGTCACCCCCAGGCCGATCCGGCGCTTGGCCTTGGCCTCGGCTTCCTGAGCCGCCAGCGGATAGCGCGAGACGTCGATCACATTGTCCAGCAGGCGCACCGCCGTGCGGGTCAGCGACGCCAGCGCCCCCTCGTCCAGCCGCGCGTCGGCCTCGAACGGCCGCTCCACCAGCCGCGCCAGGTTGATCGAACCCAGCAGGCATGCGCCGTACGGCGGCAGCATCTGTTCGCCGCAGGGGTTGCTGGCCAGGATCTGTTCGCAGTAGCCGAGGTTGTTGGCCGCGTTCACCCGGTCGATGAAGATCACCCCCGGCTCGGCCGCGTCGTAGGTGGCGCGCATCAGCCGCGCCCACAGCTCGGCGGCCCGCACCACGCGATGGGTGCGCCCGCCGAACACCAGCGGCCAGTCGCCGTCCGCCTCCAGGGCGTCCATGAAGGCGTCGGTCACCAGCACCGACAGGTTGAAGTTGCGCCGCGCGCCGGGGTCGCGCTTGGCTTCGATGAAGGCCTCGATGTCCGGGTGGTCGATGCGCAGGCAGCCCATCATCGCCCCCCGCCGCTGGCCGGCGGACATGATGGTGCGGCACATGGAATCCCACACGTCCATGAAGCTCAGCGGCCCGGAGGCGTCGGCCGCCACCCCCGAGACCGGCGCCCCGGCCGGGCGGATCGAGGAGAAGTCCATCCCCACCCCGCCTCCCTGCTGCATGGTCAGGGCCGCCTCGCGCACATGGGCGAAGATGCCGCCTAGGTCGTCGGGGATCACGCCCATGACGAAGCAGTTGAACAGCGTCACGGTCCGGCCCGTGCCGGCGCCGGCGATGATCCGCCCGGCCGGCAGGAAGCGGTGGTCGCGCAGCGCTTCGCAGAACCGCTCGGCCGTCGCCGCGCGCAGCTCCGGCGCCTCGGCCTCGGCCAGGGCCCAGGCGATCCGCCGCCAGGTCTCCTCGATGCCGGCCTCAGCCGCGGCCTCGCCCGTGCGGTAGCGGTACTTGCTGGCCCAGATTTCGCCGGCCAGCGGATTGTCGAACGCCATGGCTCACCTTCCTCGTTGGACGAAAAGGCTCGGCGAGTCGGTGCGGCGCCCCGAAGGCCATGGGCGCTGTCGCAGGCGGCCAAGGACGGCAAGCGCGGGCTTGCCGATTGTCAAAGCCCCCGGGGGCCGGCTTCAAGGCGCCCCGCGCGGCCTTGCGGCAGGATGCTCCGCAAGGAGCACCCCATGATCCACGACACCCAGCTCGTCCGCGACATCGCCGTCGAGCATCCCGGCGCGACCCAGGTCTTCCGCCGCTACAAGATCGACTACTGCTGCAACGGCGCGCGATCGCTCAGCGAGGCGGCCGCCGCCCGCGGCGTGCCGCTCGCCGACCTGCGCCGCGCCCTGGACGGCCTGCAGCCCTCGGCCGCGCCCGCCGGCGCGGCGCCGGCCGAGCTGATCGACCACATCGTCACCCGCTACCACCAGGTCCACCTGCAGGAGTTCCCCGAGGCGATCCGCCTCGCGCGCCGGGTCGAGCGCGTCCACCAGGATCATCCCCTGCGGCCTCAGGGCCTGGCCGATCACCTGGCGTTCATGGCCGACGACCTGGAGGCGCACCAGCACAAGGAGGAGGCCGTGCTCTTCCCGATGATGCTGCGCGGGCCCTCGCCGATGATGCGCTTTCCGATCGAGCGCATGACGGCCGAGCATGCGGACGTCGCCGACCAGCTCCTGCACCTGGCGGTGCTGACCACCGACTTCACCCCCCCGCAGGACGCCTGCACCACCTGGCGGGCGCTCTACGCGGCCTGCGCCAAGCTCGACGCGGACCTGCGCGAGCACATGCACCTGGAGAACAACGTCCTGTTTCCGCAGTTCCTCTGAGGCGGGCGAGAGCGCCTCGGCGCGGGGCCGGTCGTCAGAGGGGAATGCAGTCGACCGGCTCCGCGGCTTGCGCGGCCTGCGCCCCTGGCCGGCGCCGCACCAGGAGGTCGGCCGCGGCCAGCGCCGCCTGGGCCGCCGAGTCCTGGTCGCCCAGCACCTCCGCCGCGCCGCCCTGCAGCCGCGCCCGATAGAAGGTCTCCCGCGGGCCGCACGCCTCCAGCGGCCGCGCCAGCGGCAGCGGTCGCCAGGCCAGCGCCGCCCTCGGGTCGTCTCCCGAAAGGCCCGCGACCAGCGGGGCCAGGAACAGCCGCGCCGTCACCAGGGCCGAGGTCGGGTTGCCCGGCAGCCCCACCACGATCGCCCCGCCCGCGCGGCCGATCCAGACCGGCTTGCCCGGCTTGATCGCCACCTTGGCGAACACCAGCTCCAGTCCGAGCGGCGCGAACATCGCCCGCGCGAAGTCCCGCTCGCCCACCGAGGCGCCGCCGGTCACGACGACGACGTCGGCCTCCGCCGCCGCCAGGGCCGCCGCGCGGGCCAGGGCCGCCAGCTCGTCTCCACAGCGGCGGCGCGAGACCACCTGTCCGCCGAACGCCTCGGCCATCGCCCCAGCGCCGAAAGAGACGCTTTCCGGGATCGCCCCCTCCCGCCGCGCGCCGACTCCCGGCTCCACCAGTTCGTCCCCCGTGGCGAGCAGCGCCACCTTCGGCCGGCGGTGGACCTCCACGCTCGCCAGGTCCGCGGCGGCCGCCGCGACCAGGCGCTGGGCGTTCAGCCGCGCGCCGGCGGCGACCAGGACCTCGCCGGCGGCGAAGTCGGACCCGGCCCTGCGCAGGTGACGCCGGCCGCAGGCGACGGCGCCGAACAGCGCCGCCTCCCCCTCGCGCACCACGTCCTCCTGCATCACCACCCGGTCCGCCCCGGGCGGCACGGGCGCGCCGGTGAACACCCGCATGCAGGCGCCGGCCGCCAGTTCCCCCGGACGCCCCGATCCGGCGAAGGATTCCCCGCACACCGGCAGCCGCACCGGCGCGACGCCAAGGTCGGCCTCGCGCACGGCGTAGCCGTCCATCGCCGCCACGTCGAGCGCCGGCGCCGCGCGGCGCGCGACCACCGGCGCGGCCAGGATGCGCCCCCTCGCCTCGTCCAGCCGCACGGGCTCCGCGCCCAGCGGCGCGGCCAGGCCGATCGCCAGCTCGGCGGCCTCCTCGAAACCGATCACGGGCACACCCCGCGCAGCCGCGGGATCTGTCCCGCCAGGGAACAGGGCCGGAAGCGGCTGTCGAGTTCCTGCCCCAGCACCAGGTCCCAGGCGTCCTTGCAGGCGCCGGTGGAACCCGGCAGGCAAAATACGAAGGTCTCTCCCGCCTGGCCGGCGAAGGCCCGCGACTGCAGCGTCGAGACCCCCACCGTGCCGTAGCTCGCCTGGTGGAAGACCACCGAAAAGCCTTCCATCTCCCGCCGGAACAAGGGCTTGAGCGCCTCGGGCGTCACGTCGCGGGGGGCGAAGCCGGTGCCGCCCGTGGTCAGCACCACGTCCACGCCCTCGTCCGCGACCCAGGCCTGCACCTGGCCGCGGATCGCCTCGACCTCGTCGGGCACGATCGCCCGGCCGGCCAGCACGTGGCCGGCGTCGCGCAGGCGGTCGGCCAGCAGCGCGCCGGAGGTGTCGGTCGCCTCCGTGCGGGTGTCGGAGATCGTCAGGACCGCGATGTTCAGCGGATAGAAGGGCCGCTTGTCGTCGATGCCGGGCATAGAAGCTCCACCTGCCGGCTCAGCCGCCGGAAAACATTGAAAAGAAAGCGATCTCCTGGCCGGGCCGCGTCCAGGTGTCGTCCCCGGCCAGCGCCTGGTCCACCGCCGCGCGCACGTCCGCCCGCGAAAGGGCCGCCCTGGCGTCCTCGCTCAGCGCGCCCAGGCGCGCACGCACCTCGGCCAGGCTGCAGCCGGCCGCCGGCAGGGCGATCTCCACCCGCCGGCCCAGGACGTCGGCCACCCGCCCGAAGAACAGCACGCAGGCGCTCGCCTCCGGCGAGGCTGCGGGCATGAGGGGCGTCGAAGGCTCGAAGGTTCGCATGGGGCGCTCCGCGTTCCCCCGTGCCTAACCCGCCGCTCCCGCGGGACGATTGCCGAAGGTCAAGCGGCGCCCCTGCGCGCATCACGCGCCCGCGCGACCCGAGGTCGCACGCCCGGCCCGATTGATGTGCGCCGTCCCGCCGCTTGAGCCATTTCGCCGCCTGCGGCCCTGCCTGAGCGGTTTCCTTCGCCGCACCCGCCGCCGCACCAATGGCCGCAAGGAGCGATCATGCGGCGTAATGGCTTAGAGCGGCCCGCCCCACGGCCGAAGCGGCGGCGGCCATCCTGCGCGGCGCCCCGGCTTGCCGTGCGTCAAGCCGCCCGTTGGCGCCCCTCAAGGCGCGTCCGCCGGTCTCGATCTAGCCTCTGCGAGAAGGGAGAGTTGCGATGAACCCCGAAGCCCGCCTATTGGCCCGCGAATTCGCCCGCCGCCAGCCCGACGGAGCCGACATCTTCCGCCTGCCCAGGCCCCCGGCCCAGCGGCCCGGCCTCCTCGCCCGCCTGCGGCCGCCTCCGGTACAGGCCCCGGCGCCGCCGCGGCGGGCCGGCTGATGGCGACGGCCGCCGCCGCCCAGGGCGGGTCCGCCGCCTGCCCCGGCCGGGCGCGCTCGCGCGTCTGCGAAACGCCCAAGTCCCGCGCCACCCGCGAGCGCATCCTGCAGGCGGCCCTCACGATCGTCGTCGAGGAGGGCTACCACGCCGCCCACAACGCCCGCGTCGCCGAGGCGGCCGGCGTCGCCCGCGGCGTCATCAACTACCATTTTCGCGATCATGCGGACTTCACCCGCGCCCTGGTCGCCCTCGTCGAGCAGCGTAAGGCCGCGAGCCTGGCCGCTCTCGCCGGGCGGCTGCGCCAGTCGCCCCGGGAGTCGCCCCGGGCCCACGTGGACGCGGCGATCGACGGCTACTGGGAGCTGCTGCACCAGCCGGCCTTCGTCGCCTTCGCCGAGCTCGAGCACACCGCACGCACCGACGCCGGCCTGCGCCGGGTGCTGGCCGAGCCCCGCCGGGCCTTCGACCACGGTGTGTCGGCCAGCGGCGCCCTCGAGCCCGCCGGCCCCGCCGCGGCCCCGGACCGCCAGGCCCTCTACGACCTCGTCCGCTTCCTGCTCGAGGGCCTCGCTCGCGGCGCCCTCACCTACGATCAGCAGACCCGACAGGCGCGCCTGCTCGGCCTCCTGAAGAAGGCGGTCAAGGCCCTCGACGCCGGCCAGCCCCCTGCGCCGCTCTGGATGGACTGACGCGAGCGCCCGCCGCCAGCCGCCTCGCGGACCGCCCCTCCCCCGCCGTCCGCGCGCCGCGACGAGGCGCGCCAGGCCTTGCGGCCGCCACGCGCATCTTCTAGTGCTGGCCCTGCATCCAGAGTCGGGCCTTGCCCGACGCCAACCTGCTTCCCGAGCAAGGTGGCGCTCCCGCTGGGAGGATGTGGCCGAGGCGGCAACGAAACGGGTGATCCGAGCTCCGTCCCGCGCCGATTTGAGACGAGGGGTTTAGCCATGCCGATCAAGATTCCGGACACCCTGCCCGCACGGACCACCCTGGAGGCCGAGGGCGTGGTCGTCATGCGCGAGACCGACGCCGCCCGCCAGGACATCCGCCCCCTGCACATCGGCCTGCTCAATCTGATGCCCGACAAGCCGAAGACCGAGACCCAGTTCGCCCGGCTGCTGGGCGCCACGCCCCTGCAGGTCGAGCTCTCTCTGGTGCAGCTCGCCAGCCACACGCCGCGCAACACGCCCGCCGAGCACATGTCGGCCTTCTACCGCTCCTGGGACGAGGTCGCCGACAAGCGCTTCGACGGCTTCATCATCACCGGCGCCCCGGTGGAGACCCTGCCCTTCGACCAGGTCTCCTACTGGGACGAGCTGCGGCGCATCTTCGACTGGACCCAGCGCCACGTGCACAGTTGCCTGACGATCTGCTGGGGCGCGCAGGCGGCGCTCTGGCACTTCCACGGGGTGGACAAGCACGTGCTGCCGGCCAAGCGCTCGGGCGTCTACGCCCATCAGGTGCTGGAGCCGACCTCCCCCTACCTTCGCGGGTTTTCCGACGAGGTCGACATCCCGGTGTCCCGCTGGACCGAGGTGCGCCACGAGGACCTGCCTCCGGCCGGACTCAAGGTGCTGCTGGCCTCCGACGAAGCCGGCCCCTGCCTGGTGGAGGACGCCGCACGGCGGTCGCTGCACATGTTCAACCACCTGGAGTACGACGCCGCCACCCTCGCCGAGGAGTTCGCGCGCGACCAGGCGAGGGATCCGGCCACGCCCGCGCCAGCCTACTACTTCCCGGGCGGCGACCCGCAGCTCGCGCCGAAGAACCGCTGGCGCAGCCATGCCCACCTGTTCTTCGGCAACTGGATCAACGAGATCTACCAGACCACCCCGTTCGAGCGGGCCGCCATCGGCGATGGCGGAGCGCCGGGCCGGCTGGAGCTGAAGCCCGCCATGGACTAACACCACCGCAGGAAACAGCCACGGGCGCCCGGCGCGGGCGCGGGGGAGCTCTTGCGCATGGACGAGGGAACGGTCGGCGGCTCCGGACGCGCCTCGCCCGCACCTGCGCCCGCCGCCGCGGCGCATCCGCAGGTCGCGGAGGACCGCCCGCGCCATCGCCTGCACGGCCTGACGCTCTCGTACTTCACGGGCAAGCTCGAGGCCTACATGCGCGCCAAGGGCCTGGCCTACGACTTCGTCGAGATGGACATGGCCGACTTCCGCGCCTGCGCCCGGGCCACCGGGGTCGCCCAGATGCCGCAGCTCCAGGCCCCGTCCGGCGAATGGCTCACCGACACCACCGCCATCATCGCCCGCTTCGAGGCTGGCGGCGCGGGCCCGGCCCTGAAACCCGCCGCGCCGCTCGACGCCTTCTTCAGCCAGTTCCTGGAGGACTATTTCGACGAGTGGCTGTGGCGTCCCGCCCTCTACTACCGCTGGCGCTTCGAGGAGGACGCGCGGCTGATGAGCGCGCAGATCGCCCGCACCATGCTGCGCGACCTGCCCGGGCCCTTCTGGATGAAGCGGCTCTCCATCCTCTTGCGGCAGCGGCGCGTGTTCCTGCACGAGGACGGCGTGACCGCCGCCAACGGGCCGGCCGTGGAGGCGCTGTTCCACGCCACCCTCGATGCGCTCGAGCCGATCTTCGCGGCGCGCCCCTACCTGTTCGGACAGCGTCCCTGCGAAGCCGACTTCGGCCTGTTCGGCTCGATGTTCCGCCATTTCTCGCACGACCCGACGCCCCAGGACCTGATGCGCCGGCGCGCGCCCCACACCCTGGCCTGGGTGGCGCGGCTGTGGGCGGCGAGCCCCCAGGCGATCGAGGCCGCGCCGCCCCTGGCGGGCGCGCCCGCCGACCTCGACCCCTTCCTCGCGGAGGCCAACGACGGCTATCTGCCGTATCTCGCCGCCAACGCCGCGGCCTGGCGCGCCGGCGCCTCCAGCGTGCGGGCCGAGGCGAAGGGCGGCGTCTTCATCACCCGGCCCTCGCCCTACCACGTCCGGTGCCTCGACGACCTGAAGCGCGCCTTTGCGGCCCTGGCCGCGGCCGACCGCGCCGCCGCGGCCGCGCGCATCGGCCCGTCCGCCGGCCTGCTGGCCGAGCCCCTGGACGAGGTCGCCGCGATCCCCGCCGCCGGCCGCCCGCGGCCCACCGACCGCGCCTGGCGCCGCTAGGGGCCTACCAGCGGTTCTCCACTTCCTCCGCAAAGCCCAGCAGGTCGCGCACGGCCAGCCTTTGGCCGTCGTCCAGCACGACCTCGCCGTTGAAGCGGCCGAACACCTGATGCTGGATCGAGCGGATGACGCCCAGATCGGTCGCCGACGCCCGGTCGACGATCGGCGTGAAGGTCATCTCGAAGCGCCCGTCCCCGCTGGTGAATCGCCAGGGGCCGCCGTCGTGCGCGCCCTGCGGCAGGTGGAAGGTCACCTCGCCGAGCTTGTGGGCGATCCCATCCAGGAACACCATGTTCTCGCTGGCCGCCGAGGTGTCGCCGAAGCCGTGGCCGATGTTGAAGCCGAACCGCCGGCCCTCGTGCAGGCCCGAGGCCGAGCCCCAGTACCAGGTGTTGTCGTAGGTCCAGACCCCGCGGCCCCAGTCGAGCACGGCGAAGGCGCTGTCCGGCGAGAACCGGTGCGCCTGGCCGCCCACCACCGCCTCGCCCTCGGCCCGCAGGCAGTTGATCTTCTGGTTGTAGTAGAAGGCGCGCGGCGCCCCGGCGAAGGGCGTGGCGATGACCATGCGGTCCCGCGGCGGGTCGCTCAGCGCGATCTCGCCCTTCAGGCCCCGCCCGCCGTCGAACCCGGGAGCCTCGAAGGCCAGGCGCCGCCCTCCGGCCACATGCCGCACCTCGATGGAGATCCCGCCGAAGGCGGCCTTGAGGTCGCCGGCGTCGGCGCTCGCCGGCAGTCCCATGCGGCCCATGGGAAAGGGCTTCATCGCCGCGCCGTCGCGCGCGGTGCGGGCTGCAAAGTCCATCCAGGCCACGCCAAGGAAGCCCATGTAGCCGTTGTCGGCCACGGTCAGGGCCAGGGCGAACTCCGGGGCGGTGACGCAGTAGTAATCCCACTCCTTCAGCCGCCACTTCGGCGCCTTCACCGCCGCGCGGCTGTAGCGCTTCACCTCGGCCGTCGCCCACCCGGGCTCGGCCAGCCGCCCCCGCGAATCGTGCAAGGGCCCCTCGCTCATCCGGTGCTGCATGACGTCCTCCCCGAACCGGCGTCGCCGCCCCGTCGCCCCCGGACGCCCGGCCGATCGGCCCGCGCCCTCCGGCCCGGCCTTCCGACACCCCGAGCCAAAGCGCTGGTGGGCCCGGCAGGACTCGAACCTGCAACCAGACCGTTATGAGCGGTCGGCTCTAACCATTGAGCTACAGGCCCCCGCAGCGCCCATCGCCGTTACCATGGGCTGCACGCCGCTTAAAGGCTAGGTTCAGGTTGGACGCGCCAGGGTCGACCGGCGTCACGGTTTCGCCGCAGGCGCGCAGCTAAAGACCACCTCCCTGCACAGCTTTGGAGATCGACATGACTAGCCTCGTCCGAGCCGGCGCCTTCGCCCTGCTGCTGGCCACGGCCGCCGTTCCCGCCGCCTACGCCCAGACCGAGGCGCCCGCGGCCGAGTCGATGTTCCGCGCCACCACCTTGAACCTCGCCGCCTATGGCGAGACCCGCGTCGCCCCGGACATGGCCACCATCACGCTGGGCGTGCAGGTCGAGGCGCCGAGCGCCCAGGAAGCCATGCAGCAGAACGCCCGGCGGATGACCCAGGTGATCGCCGCCCTGAAGAAGGCCGGGATCGCCGAGCGCGACATCCAGACCTCGAACCTCAACCTCAGCCCGCAGTACGTCTACGAGCAGAACACGCCGCCGCGCCTGTCCGGCTATCAGGCCTCCAACCAGGTGACGATCCGGGTCACCGACCTGGCCCGCCTGGGCCAGGCGGTGGACGCCACGGTCAACGCCGGCGCCAACCAGATCCATGGGATCAGCTTCGGCCTGAAGGACCCCACCGCCGCCGAGAACGCCGCCCGCGAAGCGGCGGTCAAGGCTCTGGCGGCCAAGGCCGACCTCTACGCCCGCGCCACCGGCCACCGCATCCAGCGGCTGGTCTCGCTCAGCGAAGGCGGCGGCTATTCGGCGCCCCCGCCGATGCCGGTGATGGCCATGGCGCGGATGGACAAGGCCGAATCCACCCCCGTTTCCGGCGGCGAGCTGACCGTGCGCGTCGACGTGAACGGCCTCTACGAACTGGCGCGATAGCGCCCTCGCGGACCTCGCCGGGCCGGGCTCCCGATTCGGCGAGGCCTTCGCGCGCCTAGCGCGCCGGCTGCACGCCGGCCTCGACGAAGGCGCGCTCGATCCGGTCGGCCATCACCCGGCCGGGGAGCGCCTTGTCGCCTTCCATCACCGCGGCGTAGACGAGGTCGCGGCCCGGCACCCGCCCGGCCGCCCAGCCGACGCTGCGCGAGCGGTCGGCCACCGTGGGGCAGCTCACCGCGATCTCCGGTCCGCCCTTGGCCACGGCCTCCAGCATGTCGTCGGCGCTCACCGCCGAGCCGCCCTCGCAGGTGGGCAGTTGGCGGCCGCAGGCGACGTGGGTGTTGTAGCGGTAGACCACCTCTCCGGACCCGGCCTTGCCGATCAGGACGCAGGTGTTGGGGTCGCCGATCCGCTGGGAGATCGCATTGTCCAGCACCTGCTTGTCCACCCCCTCCGGCGCGCCGGGCGAACAGGCGCCAAGGCTCGCGGCGAGGGCGGCGGCGAGGCCCGCACGGCGGGCGGCGGCGGGAAAGACGGGCGTCCACATGGTCCAGGCGGCTCCTTGGGCGGGTATAGGGGTGAACGCGCGAACCGACAATCGCGCCCGGTCGGCAGCCAACCGCTCCGGCGCCTTGACGGGCGCCGTTCGGCCCGACCGTAATAGGCCTCAATGCGGCCAGGGAGCGCCGCGGCGTCATAGCGGGAGCGACGGCATGGACGGCGATTTGGGCTTGGGCGGACTGTCGGGCGAAGCCCTGGCTCAGATTCCGGCGGCGCTGCAGCCGGTGGTGGACACCGGGGACCTGTCCGGCTTTGTCACCCTGATCTGGCGCAAGGGCGAGGTCGCCCAGGTCAACACCCTCGGCTGGCGCGACGTGGGGGCCAAGGTCCCGATGACCCGCGACACCCTGTTCCGCATCGCCTCCATGACCAAGCCGGTCACCTCCATCGCGGCCCTGATGCTGATGGAGGAAGGCAAGCTTCGCCTGGACGACCCGATCACCCGCTGGATGCCCGAGTTCTCCGGCATGAAGGTGCTGGCCTCGCCCACCGGGCCGATCACCGAGGTCACGCCGGCCCCGCGCGACATCACGGTCGAAGACCTGATGACCCACCGCTCGGGCCTGGCCTACGGCTTCACCTCCATCGGGCCGATCGCCCACGCCCACGAAAAGGTCCTGGGCTCGCCGCTGGTCAACGCCCTGGCCCCCGACGAATGGCTGGAGCGCCTGGCCTCCCTGCCCCTGTCCTTCGCCCCCGGCGAGCGCTTCCATTACAGCCACGCCACCGACGTCCTCGGCTTCCTGATCGCGCGCATCGAGGGCAAGACCCTGGGCGAGGTTCTGAAGGCCCGCGTCTTCGATCCCCTCGGCATGGAGGACACCTTCTTCTGGGTCCCGCCGGAGAAGCGCGGGCGCCTGGCCCGCCTCTACCGGATCGACCCCAGGACCGACGCCCTGCAGGACGTCTCCTTCCCGCTCACCGACGCCCCGGCGGCGTTCGAGGGCGGCGGCGGCGGCCTCGTCTCCACCGCCGACGACTATCTGAAGTTCGCCCGCATGATGCTCGGCCGCGGCGAGGTCGACGGCGTGCGCCTGGTCCGCCCCGAGACCGTCGACCTGATGACCGCCAACCGCCTCACCGAGGCCCAGCGGCAGATCCCCTTCATGGGCATCCCCTTCTGGATGGGCCAGGGCTTCGGCCTCGGCGTCTCGGTGATCACCGACCCGGAGAAGCAGGCCTGGATGGGCGCAGGTTCGCAAGGCGCGTTCGGCTGGCCCGGCGCCTTCGGCACCTGGTGGCAGGCCGACCCCGCCGAGGACATGGTGATGATCTACCTGATCCAGAACGCCATGGACCTCAGCCCGGAGGCGGCCAGTCAGCTCGCCACCGGCCAGCGGCTGGGCGGGCGCGCCGCCCTGCCGGTGTTCCAGAAGCTGACCTACGCGGCCCTGGGCAAGTAGGTCAGGGCCCGCGAGGCGCCACGCACATCGGCCGGCCCTCGTAGAGGTCGCCGATCAGCGTGCCGTCCTCGGCCGCCGTGCGCCGCGCCCGTTCGAACGCGCGGCTCTCGGCCGGCGGAGTCTGGCCCGGACCGCAGACCGGGGCCTTCACCCGCCGCCCCTCCGGGCACAGGCAGAAGTCCTCGCGCACGTCGAGCCGGTCGCCGGGCACTTTGCACACCGCCGGCAGGCTGCGGCCGGACACGTCCAGGCAGACGATGGTCTCCCGCGGGGGGTTCTGGGTCAGCGGCGCCTGCGCCTGGACCGGCGCCGCCGCGGCGCCCGCCAGAAGGACCAGGGCGGCCCACATCGCCGGGTCATGCCGTCTTTTCATGGTCAATATCCCTTCACCACGCTTGCTGGCGATAGATTAACCCCTCGGCGGCAAATAGCGCTTGTGGGAGGGCCAAGAAATGGACCCGTTGAGCGCCGCCAGATACGGCATGTTGACTGCAGCCCGGCGATTTGACGCCTCGGCTGAACGCGTGGCCCGCTCGGGCGATCCCGAGGCGGGGAAGGACGTCGACCTGGCGGACGAGGTGGTCCAGCAGGTCGAGGCCAAGCACCAGTTCGCCGCTTCGGCCCAGCTGATCTCGGCGGCCGACGACATGTGGCGCGCCCTCATCAGCGCCCAGGAACAGACCCAGCGCCGCTGACCGACCGCATTGGCCGGCCGTCAGGCTTTGACAAGCGCCGCGGCGCCCGCTAGCGCGCGGCCATGAGCCTGCGCCCCCTCTTCGTCACCCGTCTCTACGAGGACAGCCTCGCCGGCGAGCGGGGCTTTTCCGGCTTCAACGCCGAGCTGGAGGAGGCCTGCCTGATGCTGGCGGCCGAGGACCGCGCCGGCCAGGTCTGGTGCCGGCGCGAAGGCTACGGCGGCTACACCTCCTACGCCTCCCTCGACGACCTGCCCACGCGGGCCAGCGTCTTCGGCCGGCTGAAGACGAAGCTCGACCGCCACGCCGCGCGCTTCGCCGAGGCCCTGGCCTTCGACCTCGGCGGCGCACGCCTTCGCCTGGACAGCCTGTGGGTCAACGTCCTCAAGCCGGGCGCGGCGCACACCAGCCACATCCACCCGCACAGCGTGATCTCCGGCACGGTCTATGTGCGCACCCCGCCCGGCGCCAGCGCGCTGAAGCTGGAGGACCCGCGGCTGGCGATGATGATGGCCGCCCCGCCGCGGCGCGCCGACGCGCCGGAGGACGCCCGCAGCTTCGTCTATGTGCAGCCCGAGGCCGGCACGGTCCTGATGTGGGAAAGCTGGCTGCGCCACGAGGTGGTGGTCAACCGCGCCAAGGCGGACCGCATCAGCGTCAGCTTCAACTACGGCTGGCGCTAGCGCTGGCCGCGCCCGTGCAGCCACAGCCCCAGGCTCAGGGCGACGCTGACGATCAGGCTGGCGACGAGGGGGAAGTAGAACGCCGCGTCGGGCTGGCGCATCAGCATCTCGGCGGGCTGGCGGGCCAGCTCGAACTGGACCAGGCGGGGCCAGACAAGGCCCGCGGCGACGAGCGCCGCGGCAAGGAACAGGAGACGGGACATGCTTCTTGAAAGCGAAAACCCCGCCGAAGGTTCCGGCGGGGTCTGAAACGCGATGTCGAGAGGGGACCCCCCTGCCGGGGAACGCTCGGCGCCTTAGCTGTCCAGGAAGCTGCGCAGCTTGCGCGAACGGCTCGGGTGCTTGAGCTTGCGCAGGGCCTTGGCCTCGATCTGGCGGATCCGCTCGCGGGTCACGCTGAACTGCTGGCCGACCTCCTCCAGGGTGTGGTCGGTGTTCATGCCGATGCCGAAGCGCATCCGCAGCACCCGCTCCTCGCGGGGGGTGAGCGAGGCGAGCACCCGCGTCGTGGTCTCGCGCAGGTTCGACTGGATCGCCGCATCGATCGGCAGGACCGCGTTCTTGTCCTCGATGAAGTCGCCCAGGTGGCTGTCTTCCTCGTCGCCGATCGGCGTCTCCAGGCTGATCGGCTCCTTGGCGATCTTCAGCACCTTGCGCACCTTTTCCAGGGGCATGGCCAGCTTCTCGGCCAGTTCCTCCGGGGTCGGCTCGCGGCCGATCTCGTGCAGCATCTGGCGGCTGGTGCGCACGATCTTGTTGATCGTCTCGATCATGTGCACCGGGATGCGGATGGTCCGCGCCTGGTCGGCGATCGAGCGGGTGATCGCCTGACGGATCCACCAGGTGGCGTAGGTCGAGAACTTGTAGCCGCGGCGGTACTCGAACTTGTCCACCGCCTTCATCAGGCCGATGTTGCCTTCCTGAATGAGATCAAGGAATTGCAGGCCGCGGTTCGTGTACTTCTTGGCGATCGAGATCACCAGGCGAAGGTTGGCCTCGACCATTTCCTTCTTGGCCTGGCGCGCTTCGCGCTCGCCCTTCTGCACGGTCTGGACGATGCGGCGGTAGTCGTCGATCGGCACGCCGGTCTCGGTGGCCAGGGCGGCGATCTCGTTGCGGATCTCGGCGATCTGGCCGGCGTCGTTCTCGGCGAACTTGGTCCAGCGCACGCCGAGCTGCTTGACCGTCTCGGGCCAGTTCGGGTCCAGTTCGGAGCCGAAGTAGGCCTTCAGGAACTCGCCGCGGCTGATGCCGTAGCTGTCGGCCAGGCGCAGCAGGCGGCCTTCCAGCCCCATCAGCCGCTTGTTGATCGCATAGAGCTGCTCGACCAGCGCCTCGATGCGGTTGTTGTTCAGCTTCAGCGTCTTCAGGTGCTGGACGATGGCGCTGGTGGTGGTCTCGTAGGCGCGGCGGTCCTCCTCGCCCAGGTCCTCGCCCTTCAGGCGGCGGCCCACCAGCTTTTCCTGCAGCTGGCGGAAGGCGTCGAACTCGGCGGCGATGGCGTCCAGGGTGGCCATCACCCCTTCGCGCAGTTCGCCTTCCATGGCGCTGATGGTCGGGCCGGCGCCGTCGTCGAAGTCGTCGTCGTCCTCGCCCTCGGCCTTGGCCGAAGCTTCGCCCTCCTCGGGCTCCTCGGCCTCCTCCTCGTCGCCGCTCGGCATCTCGGCGGCGGCGGACTGGCCGCCATAGGTCTGTTCGAGGTCGATCACCTCGCGCAGCAGGATGCGGCCGTTGCCCAGCTCCTCGCGCCAGACCATGATGGCCTCGAACGTCAGGGCGCTTTCGCACAGGCCGCGGATCATGGTGTCGCGGCCGGCCTCGATGCGCTTGGCGATGGCGATTTCGCCCTCGCGCGACAGCAGCTCCACCGAGCCCATCTCGCGCAGGTACATTCGCACCGGGTCGTCCGTGCGGTCGTAGGCCGGGGTCGAGGTGGTCTCGACCACCGCCGTCTCCTCGCGGACCGCCACCTCGCCGCCCTCGGCGTCCTCTTCCGCCTCGACGACGTTGACGCCCATCTCGGACAGCATGGCCAAGGTGTCCTCGATGGCCTCGGAGGTGACTTCCTCGCTCGGCAGCACCTTGTTCAGCTCGTCCATGGTGACGTAGCCGCGGGCCTTGGCCTGTTTGATGAACTTCTTGACCGCGGCGTCCGTCAGGTCGAGCAGCGGACCATCGCCGCCGGTCGTCTCGGTGGTTTCCGCTTCGGCCGTATTGGTGCTCATCTAAATCTCCGAACTCGGCGCGCGGCCCCTGCACAGGCGCCGCCCCGAATAGTAGATGGTGGCGGAATCGTCGGAGCCGTCTGTTACGACTCGTCGTCCGTCCAAATCGTTCCCGTTCTGATCGCTCGCTTCAGTGCGTCGCGCTCGCCCTTCAGTCGCTCGAAGGCTTCCATATCCTCCCGTCCGCGAAGGTCTGCCTTCGCGGCGGCCAAAGCCTCATCGAGCGCCGCCAGTCTGGACAGACCGGCGAAGGCGCGCGACCACTGGGATCTCGCCGCTTCGAGGGAGACATCATCCTTGAGGTAGGGCGCGCCCGATGACGCAGCGGCCCGATCGATGTCTTTCAACAGCGCGCTAAATCCGCAAGAGGCCAGATGGCGTGCGACTCGTTCGCTGTCAAGATGCTCCGTTTCCAGCCGAAGTCCGATAATTTCCTGGATCAGGGGCGCCAGCGCCGGCTCGCCGAAACCCTTGGCGGACAAGGCGTCCTCCAGATGGTCGTCCAGCAGGGCCGGATCGCGCACCGCCAGCCAGGCCAGAGCCGCGGGCAGGCGCTCCAGCGCCCGGGCCAGTCCCTCCGCGGCCGCCTTGGCCATTGGCGTGGGCGAGGGGTCCACCCAGGCGGACCGCTCGCCGCGCCAGCGCCGCGACGAAACGCCGCTGCCGCCGTAGCGTCCCCCTTCCCCCGCGCCGCCGACGCGCGCGGGCGCGAACTGGGCGTCGAAGCGGGCCAGCAGGTCGTCGCGATAGGCCTGCTGCAGGTCCTTGTCGCCGATCACCCCTGCCGCGTGGCGCAGCCGCCCCTTCAGCCCGGCCCGCCGCTCGGGGGTGTCCAGCGGCTCCAGGTCGCGCTCGCGCACGAACAGCGCTTCCACGAACGGGGTGGTCTGGGCGAGCTGGGCCTTCAGCGCGCCGGCCCCCTGCTCGCGCAGCACCTCGTCCGGGTCCTTGCCGCCTTCGACGATGGCGAACTTGAAGCTCCTGCCCGGCTTCAAGAGCGGCAGCGCCCGGTCGATGGCCCGGCTGGCGGCCTGGCGTCCGGCGCGGTCGCCGTCGAAGCACAGGGTCGGCTCCCCGTGCAGCCGCCACAGGAGCTCCATCTGGTCTTCGGTCAGGGCGGTGCCGAGCGGGGCCACCGCGGCGATCCCCGCCCGCTGGCAGGCGATCGCGTCCATGTAGCCTTCCACCACCACCAGCGGCGGCGTCTCCCCCGCCGGCGCCGCCCCCAGGATCTTGCGCGCCTCGGGCAGGCCGTAGAGCACGTGACCCTTGTGGAAGAGACCGGTCTCCGGCCCGTTCAGGTACTTGGCCCGCGCCTGCGGGTCCATCGCCCGGCCGCCGAACGAGACCACCCGTCCCCGAGCGTCGGTGATCGGAAAGATGATCCGGTCGCGAAAGCGGTCATAGGGCGCCCCGCCGTCCTCCGGCGCGATCAGCAGCCCCGCCTCGACCAGCTCGCCCGGCCGCGCGCCCTTGGCCACCAGATAGTCCTTCAGCGCCGTGCGCCCCGCCGGCGCAAAGCCCAGGCGAAACCGCCCCCAGTCCGCCTCCGGCAAGCCCCGGCGCTCCAGATAGGCCCGCGCCTCGCGTCCCACGGGCCGGCGCAGCTCGGCCTCGAACCACTGGGCTGCGGTCTCCAGCCAGTCGGCCAGGCCCTGGCGCACCTTCTCCTGTTCGGCCGCCCGCGGGTCCACCGCCGGCAGCGGCACCCCCGCCTCCGCCGCCAGCCGCTCCACGGCCTCCACGAAGGTCAGCCGCTCGGTCTCCTGCAGGAAGGTGATCAGGTCCCCGGTCTTGCCCGACGAGAAGTCGAAGAACTGGCCCTTGTCGTCGTTCACGTAGAACGAGGGGGTCTTCTCCTTGGTGAAGGGCGACAGCCCCACGAACTCGCGCCCCTGCCGGCGCAGCTTCACCGTCCGCCCGATTACGTCGGAGGGGCGAAGGCGAGACTTGATCTCGTCGAGGAAGCGTTCGTCGAAGCGCACGGCTGGTCCAATATCACACCACAGCCGCGCCTCACGAGCCGCGCTTGATGGTCCGCACCCGCCGGGAGGGACTGTCGCTCAGCGACCGGGCGCAACGCGGGGGGCCTCAGCCCAAGAGGCCGCGCAGCTTGTCCGGGTTGCGCATCAGGTAGATCCCCGCCAGGCGCCCGTCCTCGGTCGGCTCGAAGGCGATGGTCATCGGCCCGTCGGGGGCCTCGACGATCAGGCCCGGATAGCCGTTGATCCGCACCGCGCGGTAGGTGTCCGGCCAGACCTCGGGGCTGCGCCAGGCCAGGCCCTTCAGCAGGGCCAGGATGTCGTCGCGGCCGACCAGCGGACGCAGCGAGGCCTTCCGCTTGCCGCCGCCGTCCGTGACCATCACCGCGTCCTCCGCCAGGAGCCCGCGCAGCGCCTCCACGTCGTTCCGGGCGGCCGCGTCCATGAACGCCGCAGCGAGCTTGGCGGCCGCCTCCTGGCTCACGGCGAAGCGCGGCCGCGCTTCGGCTACGTGCGCCCGGGCCCGGGCCGCGAGCTGGCGCACGGCCGGCTCGGTGCGCCCCAGCGTCGCGGCCACCGCCTCGTAGTCCTCGTCGAACACGTCGTGCAGCAGGAACACCGCCCGCTCCAGGGGCGACAGCCGCTCCAGCGCCAGCAGGAAGGCCACCGACACGTCCTCGGCCCGCTCCACCGGATCGACGCTGAGCTCCTCGATCAGCGGCTCGGGCAGCCATGGGCCGCGGTAGGCCTCGCGCTGGGTCTTGGCCGCCCGCAGCCGGTCCAGGCACAGCCGGCTCGTGGTGCGCACTAGCCAGGCGGTGGGGTCGGCCACGTCCGCCCCGCCGCGTCTCCAGCGCAGCCAGGCGTCCTGCACCGCATCCTCGGCCTCGGCCAGCGAGCCCAGCATCCGGTAGGCCAGCCGCATCAGCCGCGGCCTGGCGGCCTCGAAGGGCTCCACGTCGGGCCTCGCCTCCACCTTCGCCTCCTCAAGCGGCCTGCCGCGGGCGCGGCGCCAGCGGGGCGGCCGCCCCGTCCACCGTCACCCGCGAGCAGGTCTTGCCGTAGCCCAGAGCGTACTTCAGCGTCGGATACATCCGCGCGGTGGTGATCGAAAGCGCGATGGCGCACAGGCCCCGCTCGCCCCAGCGGCGGGCGACCGCCTCGCGCAGCGGGTCGGCCGCCTCCAGGTCCCGGGCCAGGCTCGCCCGGGCGAAGCGCCAGGCGAGCGCGGCGTCCGCGCCCATGGCCCCCTCGTCTCCCGCCAGGATCGCCCGCAGCACCTCGGCCCTCACCCCGGCGGCGGCGGCCATGTCCACGCCGATCTGCACGCAGGGGCCGCAGTCCTCCGCCAGGGTCGCGGCGATCCCCGCCGCCGCCAGCGCCTCCGCCGGCGCCGCCCCGCGGTCCACCATGCTCGCGCCGATGCCGAACTTCAGCGCGCTCAGCGGCGCGGACTCGACCAGGAACCGCTGATAACTGGCGTCGTAGTTCCACGTCTTTTCAAAGGCTTGAACTTTGTTCCTCAGGAAGGTTCTAAGCATGGTGCAAGCTCCGCTTGGGTCGGGCGGCCACGGCGATCGCACAGGCGATCATGGCTGGCAGGAAGACGCCGGGAAGGTCGCGGATCAGGTCGGCCAGGGGGCTCGCCGAGCAGCTGGCGTCGAACAGGTGCACGCCGGCGTGCAGCGTCAGGAACCCCGCCCCCGCCGCCAGCGCCGCCCAGCCCTGCGCCGGCCGCCAGGCGAACCAGAGAAGGCCGGCGGCGACCACCAGATAGGCTGCGCCGATGTCCCGCACGAAGTGGGGGTTGTAGGCGCCCGTCGCCGGCACGCCGGGCACGGCCCCGTACCACCAGAACGGCGCTGCGATCTGCACCAGCGCATTGGCCCCGAGCAGCGCGCCCAGCGCCGCGGCCGTCCATCGAAGCATGTCCGCCTCCCGATCCATCGCCCCAAGGACGGACCGGGCACGCGGTCTGTGACATCCGGCGCGCGCGGCGCGCCCTACCCCACCTCTTCCAGCCAGGCCGGCAGGTCGCGGATGCTCGCCAGCTCGGCGAAGCGGGGGTGGCCCTGCGGCGCGTCGGCCATCTCGTGCGCCCAGGTCAGCGGATAGGGCACGTGGGCGGCCCAGGCGCCCGCCTCCAGCGCCGGCAGCACGTCCGAGCGCAGGGAGTTGCCGCACATCGCCGCTTGCGCCGCGCCGGTGCCGTGGCGGGCGAACACCCGCTCATAGGTCGAGGCGTCCTTCTCGCTGACGATCTCCACCGCCGCGAACAGGTCGCCCAGACCCGAGGCCGCCAGCTTCTGCTCCTGGTGCAGCAGGTCGCCCTTGGTGATCAGCACCAGCCGGTAGCGCTGCGACAGGGCCGCCAGGGCGTCGTCCACCCCCGGCAGCGGCTCCACCGGCTCGCTCAGCATCTCGCGGCCGGCGGCCAGGATCTCGCGCACCACCCGCGGCGGCGCCTCCCCGCCGGTCAGCTCCATGGCGGTCTCGATCATCGACAGGGTGAACCCCTTCACCCCGTAGCCGTAGAGCCGCAGGTTGCGCTTCTCCACCTCCGCCAGACGCGCCTCCAGGGTCTGCGGGTCGGCGACGTCGGCCATCAGCGCGCAGAACCGCTCGTGGGTCAGGCGGAACAGGGTTTCGTTGTGCCAGAGGGTGTCGTCGGCGTCCAAGCCGACCGTGGTGATGATCATGGGCGGCCTCTTACCCCTGGCGGGCGAGTCCGCCAAATTCGGCGCCGCCGCGACAGGCGCCGTCCCGCCGTCCGCCGCACATTTTTTCGGCGCGGCCACAATTCAACCCCACGTTCATCATGCTGACGCCAGCCTCCTTGTCCAATCGGCCAACATCTTGGGGCGCGAGTCGGGGAGTAGAGCTTGATGGCCGGCAAGTGGCTGCGCGCCTTGGGGGGCAAGGCGGCGCGGAATCTCGGTCGATGGCTGGGCGGGCCGGCGCTGGCCCGGGCCGAGGCCGAGGCGCGCCTGGCGCGCGATCGCCTGCGCGCGGCGCTGGACGCCCTGCCCGAGGGCGTCGTCTTCCTCGACGCCGACGGTCGCTACGTCCTGTGGAACAAGCGCTATGCGGAGATCTACCACCGCTCGGCCGACCTGTTCTCCACCGACGCCCGCCTCGCCGACACCCTGACCATCGGCGTCGCCCGCGGCGACTATCCGGAGGCCCAGGGACGCGAGGCCGAATGGCTCGCCGAGCGCCTGGAACAGCTGCGCAACCCCACCGGCGAGCGGCACGAGCAGCGCCTGGCCGACGGCCGCTGGCTGATGGTGGAGGAGCGCCGCACCGACGACGGCGGGGTGATCGGCCTGCGCGTCGACATCACCGAGATGAAGCGCCAGGCCCAGGCCCTGGAGGACGCCCTGCGCCGGGCCGAAGCCGCCGGCCGCGCCCGCAGCGAGTTCCTGGCCAACATCAGCCACGAGCTGCTCACCCCCCTGAACGGCATCAGCGGAATGGCCCAGGTGCTCGGCCAGACCCCGCTCAGCAACGCCCAGGGGGAGATGCTGAACACCATCTGCGCCCAGGCCCATGCGCTGGAATCCCTGATCCGCGACGTGCTGGACTACAACAGCCTGGAGGCCGGCAAGGTCGCCCTGGCGCCGGCCTGGTTCTCCGTGCCGGACCTCATGGCCCAGGCGGGCGCGGCCTTCCGGCCCTCCGCCGAGGCCAAGGGCGTGGAGCTCCTCGTCGAGGTCGCCCCCTCGGCCCAGGTCGAGGCCTTCGGCGACGCCCGGCGCCTGCGCCAGCTCCTCGACCATCTGCTCGGCAACGCCGTCAAGTACACCGCCGAGGGCCGCGTGACCCTGTCGGTCATGGCCCAGCCGGCGGGCGAGGCCCTGCTGTTCGGATTCGAGGTCCGCGACACCGGTGCGGGCTTCGACGACGCGGACCTGGAGCGCCTGTTCGGCCAGTTCGAGCGAGCCGACGCCTCCACCACCCGCGAGCACGGCGGGGCGGGCCTGGGCCTGGCCATCTGCCGGCGCCTGGCCGACCTGATCGGCGGCGCGATCACCGCCCGCAGCCGCCCGGGCTCCGGCGCCTCCTTCACCGTCACCGCCCCCATGGCCGCGCGACTCCTGCAGACCGCCCCGGCGGCCGAGGCGACCCGGGCGCTGCGGGTGCTGCTGGCCGACGACAACGCCACCAACCGCCGGGTGCTCGAGATGTTCCTCTCGGCCGCCGCCGCCGACGTGGTCAGCGTCGAGAACGGCCTGGAGGCCGTTCAGGCCGCCGAGCGGCGCAGTTTCGACGTGGTGCTGATGGACCTGCACATGCCGGTGATGGACGGCCTGTCCGCCATCCGCGCAATCCGGCGCACCGAGCTGCGGGCGACGGCGCACACGCCGATCATCGTCATCAGCGCCAACGCCAGTCCGGAGGACCGCGACGCCAGCGCCGAGGCCGGCGCCGACCGCCATATCGCCAAGCCCGTCCGCGCGGAAGAGCTGTTCGGCGCCATCGCCGAGGTGCTGGAAGCCTAGCGAGCGCCCGCGCCGGTCAGCCGGCGCAGGCCGCGTGCGCCTTGCTCACCCGGTCGCTTTGCGGCGGAAACCGACCGAGCAGCGCCGCCGGCCGCACCGGGCGGCGCACCAGCTCCCCGCCGCAGTTGGGACAGGCGCCGCCGAAGCGGGTCTCGGCGCAGTCGGCGCAGAAGGTGCACTCGAAGCTGCAGATCCGCGCCGCGTCGGATCCGGGCGGCAGGTCCGCGTCGCAGCATTCGCAGTTGGGGCGCAGGGACAGCATGGCGATCTCCAGTCTTGGCCGGGGCCGAGGATGCCTCACCTTCGCTGCGGCCGAAATGACGTACATCCCTCGTTTTGCGCCACCCTATTCGCCGAACCCCTCCCCCGGGGTCAGCGGCGACAGGCGCAGGAGCCGCGAATCCGCCACCCCAGCGGTGCGGTGCTTGACCAGTTCCCGGTACTCCGGGTCGCGCACCATCTCCATGAAGGCCGCCGCGTTCGGGTATTCGGCGATGAACGCCAGGTCCCACGCCTCGGCCGCCGGGCCCGTCACCATCACCTGCGGCTTTCCGGCCCACACCTGCCGCCCGCCCACCCGGGCGAAGATGTGCGCCGTGGTCCGGCCATAGGCGCGATAGGCGTCAAGGCCGCTCAGCCCCTTGCCGTGGTCGGGGTGGTCGGCCGGGTATTCGGCCATCGGCTTCACCTTCACCAGGTTCAGCATCTGGATCGGCTCGTCGCGGGGCAGCGACTTGAACACCTCCCAGGCTTCGCGGTCCGGATCGATGTAGCCGGCGTCGGCCATGGCGCGTCTCCTCGTTCTTGGGCGGCGAAAGCTAGCGGCTCGGAGCGGCGCGGTCAGCCCGCATTGACCCGGCCGTTGCGACTCATTACCTACGCGGCCGTTTATCCGGCGGGCGGGGTTCACCTCGGCCCGCCTTTTTGCGACCATCCACCGATCACGGAGACGCCCACATGAGCGAACTGTTGCCTGGCGTCACGGGCGTGCTGGCCCTCGCCGACGGAACGATCCTGCAGGGCGTGGGCGTCGGCGCCGTGGGCGAAGCCGTGGGCGAGGTCTGCTTCAACACCGCCATGACCGGCTACCAGGAGATCCTGACGGACCCCTCCTACATGGCCCAGATCGTCGCCTTCACCTTTCCCCACGTGGGCAACGTCGGCACCAACCTCGAGGACATCGAGCAGATCTCCGGCTCGGCCGAGACCGCCGCCCGCGGCGCCATCTTCCGCGACGTGCCCACCGCGCCCGCCAACTGGCGCGCCGATTCCGACCTCGACGGCTGGATGAAGCGCCGCGGCGTCGTCGGCCTGGCCGGGGTGGACACCCGCGCCCTCACCCGCCGCATCCGCGAGCACGGGATGCCGCACGGCGTCATCGCCCATGATCCCCAGGGCCGGTTCGACCTGGAGGCCCTGGTGGCCCGGGCGCGCGAGTGGTCCGGCATCGTCGGCCTGGACCTGGCCAAGGACGCCTCCTGCCTGCAGCCCTTCGTCTACCCTGAAGGGCTCTGGGCCTGGCCCGAGGGCTACGCCAAGCCCGAGGAGCCCAAGTACGACGTCGTGGTCATCGACTACGGGGTGAAGCGCAACATCCTGCGCGCCCTCACCTCGGTCGGGGCCCGCGCCACCGTCGTGCCCGCCACCACCACCGCCGAGGAGATCCTGGCCCGCAAGCCCGACGGGGTGATGCTGTCCAACGGCCCCGGCGACCCGGCCGCGACCGGCGAGTACGCCGTGCCCGAGATCCGCAAGCTGGTCGACAGCGGCGTGCCGGTGTTCGGCATCTGCCTGGGCCACCAGATGATGGCCCTGGCCCTGGGCGCAAGGACCGTGAAGATGGACCAGGGCCACCACGGCGCGAACCATCCGGTCAAGGACCTGACCACCGGCAAGGTCGAGATCGTCTCGATGAACCACGGGTTCACCGTGGACCGCGACAGCCTGCCCGAGACGCTGGAGGAGACCCACGTCTCCCTGTTCGACGGCACCAACGCCGGCGTGGCGCTCAAGGGAAGGCCCGTCTTCTCCGTGCAGCACCACCCGGAGGCCTCGCCCGGCCCGACGGATTCGCTCTACCTCTTCCAGCGCTTCGCCACCCTGATGGACGCGGCCAAGGGCTGAGGGCCAGGGCCGCCGGGCCACGCCCGGCGCATGACCCAGATCAATGCCGCTCCTGCGGCGCGGCCGCCTCCTGTCGCGCCAGCAGGAGAGACCGGCGTGAGCGCGTCCAGAACCATCGCCCGGATTCTCGGCCCCTCCGCCGTCGCCGTGGCGGCGACCGAGTGGATGAACATGGACATCTTCGCGGCCCAGACCGCGCCGGTCGTCTACCTGAACGGCACGCTGCTCTTCGTCGGCGGCCTCGCCATCGTCCAGGCGCACAACCGCTGGGCCTGGGGCTGGCCGCTGCTGGTGACCCTCGCCGGCTGGGCCCTCGCGGTCGCCGGCCTGGCGCGCATGATCGCGCCGGGGGCCGCCCAGGTCGAAGCAGGATTCCTCGCAGACCTCGTCTTCGCCGTCCTGTTCGCCGCGGGGCTCTGGCTGTCCTACGAGGGCTACGGCCGGCGCGGCGGCGGCTAGGCCGTCCCCGTGGGTCCGGAGCCCGAGGCCCGGCCCGCCGCCTCAGATCTTCGACAGTTCGCCCTGGGCCGCGACCGGTCCGGTGGGCCCGTTGGGATCGGGCGAGCCGCCCGGCGCCTCCACCGAGACCGCCAGTTCCGCCCCCTCGTCCACCAGCGTCGCCATGTCGCCCGGCATCGGCAGCGCCTTGGAGGTCCCCGGCTCCACCATGCCCAGGGAGCGCGGCTTGCCGTCCTCGGGGATCAGCCAGAGCTGGTGAACGTGCAGCGGGTCGGTCCCCGGCGGCACCAGCGAGGTGATGATCAGCGCCTTGCGGTCGGGATCGTAGGCCGCCACGAACAGCGGCTGACCGCCCTGGGTCGCCAGGTTGGCGTTCAGCAGCGCGCCATGGGCCGAGGCCGGCGCCTCGATCACCTGCGGCGGCTGCGTCGCCATCACCATCACCCCGGCCAGGCTCGCCGCGGCCAGGGCGAAGGCGCCCGCCGCCGCCCCGCGCCACATCGACAGCCGCCGGCGCAGGTCCTCGAAGTTGTCGTTGGCCGCCAGCAGCCGCTCGATCCGCGCCCAGAGCCCGTCGGGCGCGGGGACCGGGGCGATCTCGGCGAACAGGCCGGAAAGGCGCTCGCGCCAGGCCGCGACCTCGGCGGCGAAGCCGGGATCGCGGGCCATCCGCGCCTCCGCCTCACCCCGCTCGCGCGCGTTCAGCACGCCCAGCGCGTGCTCGGCGGCCAGCATGTCCTCTTCGGGGATTTCGGGTCCGGTGTCGCTCATCGCTCCAGGCACCCCCGAAGCTTGATCAGCCCGCGGCGGATCCAGCTCTTCACCGTCCCCAGCGGCGTCGACAGCCGCGCGGCCAGGGCCTCGTAGGTCACGCCCTCGAAGAAGGCGGTGCGGATCACCTGGGCCGTGCGCGCGTCCAGCTCGTCCATGCAGCGGCCCAGGGCGCCGGCGTCGTCGGCCGCCTCCAGCAGGGCGTCGGCCGGCACGCTGTCGTCGGCGATCTCCAGGTCGTCCACCGGCTCGGCCCGGGCCATCGGCCCCCGGGCGCGCAGGCGGTCGATCGCCCGGTTGCGGGCGATGGTGGAGATCCACGTCATCACGCTCGCCCGTCCCGCCTCGAAGCGGTCGGCGCGGCGCCAGATCGTCAGATAGACCTCCTGCAAGACGTCCTCGCTCTCGTCCCTGTCGGACAGGATACGTAGGCAGACGCCAAATAGCTTCGCGGAGGTGGCCTCATAAAGCCGGCGCAGGGCCGCCCGATCGCCGGCGGCGATCTGCGGCATCAGGCGGGCGAGCTCGTCGGGGGTGGCGGCGGTCACGGCTCTCGGGAGCGAGGAAAGCTGAACAATTGCAGCAAGCTGCCCTGAACCGGGCCTCCGCGGCAAGGCGAAAGGCGACGGCGGGCCCGGCGCGCGCGTCAGGGTTGCGCGATCGCCCCTTCGGCCGCGTCGCCCTCGATCAGCAGGATGTCCGCCGGCAGGCCGTCCAGGGCCGTGGCGATGTGAAGCTGGCCTTCGGTCTCCACGGCCATCTCGCCGGGGCTGATCTCCTGATCGACGCCGGTCACCAGGTTGGAGACGCGCACGCGGCCGGAAACCACATAGATGTAGCGAAGGGTCGGCTGCACGTGTTCGGGCAGGCTTTCGCCCGCCGGGATCGTCGTCTGCGACACCGCCATCCGCACCTTGCCGCTCACCGGCAGCACGCCGGCCAGCGGCTCGCCCGAGCGGGACTGCGCCAGGCTGGCGACGGCGGGCGCCTGGGCGCTGGCCAGGGCCATCGTCGGAATCGCCGCGGCGGCCAGGACGACAATCGTTAATTTTCTCATAATGAGCCTCCCTCCCCAGCCCCTAGCACGACCCTTGCCAGGTGTCGCGTCCCGCGCTGCGTGTTTTGGGGAGAATCCCGGGGGCGGCTCGCCCGGGGGGGCGCCGTCAGGCGCGCTGGGCCCGCCGCGCCTTGCCCGAGGCCGAGCGCTTGGCGGCGGCCTGGGCCAGTCGCCGTTCGCGACGTTCGGCCGCCGCGCTCTCCAGCGCCGGAAGCAGCTCGGCGGCCTGCGCCTGCTGGCGCTCCGAGCCGGTCTCCTGCAGCCGCCGCGCATTGGCCAGCATGTTGTCGACGCCCTCGTCGGTCATGTCGGGGATCTTCTCGATCAGGGTCATCGGGCGCGGGCTCCTCTACGCTGGCGGCGCAAGATTTCGCGCCGCTTCACCATCTGAATAAGATGCCCCTGCGTCCTTATAGTTGCACCGGCCCGGCGAAATTTCTTTGCGGCTTGCGCGCTCGGCGAAAATAAACGACCATGAGGCCCATCGAACTCGTTATGGTTCGGCTGACTACCTCGCTTGATCACTTGAGCGCCGGGCCTGCCCTCCGTTCTATCTCGAACTTTGATCGGCCGCGCGACCCCAGGTCGGCGCGGGAATACACAATTGCAGAAAGAACGATCCTCAATGTCCACCGGCACCGTAAAGTGGTTCAACGGAACCAAGGGCTATGGCTTCATCCAACCCGACGAGGGCGGCGCCGACGTCTTCGTGCACATCTCGGCCGTCGAGCGCGCGGGCCTGGCCACGCTGAACGAAGGCCAGAAGGTGTCCTACGAGCTGGAGCGCGACAAGCGCAGCGGCAAGACCTCGGCGGGCCAACTCCAGGTCTGAGCCTGTAGGTTGGGGCGGTCCTCGCCGCCCCCTTCCGAACCGCGACGGGCCGGCGCTTGCGCCGGCCCGTTTTCGTGTGCGCGGCGCCTGGCGACACGGCGGCCTTGCGCGCGCCCGACTCCGTCTCTAAACGGGCGCCTTAACCTGCAATCTGGTCGGTGACGGCCGCGCGGCGACGCGCGAGGCCGCCCTTTGCGCGCGAGAACAAAGACATCCCATGCCGAAACGCACCGACATCAAGTCGATCCTCATCATCGGCGCCGGCCCCATCGTCATCGGCCAGGCGTGCGAGTTCGACTATTCCGGCGTCCAGGCCTGCAAGGCGCTGCGCGCGGAGGGCTACCGCATCGTGCTGGTCAATTCGAACCCGGCCACGATCATGACCGACCCGGACGTGGCGGACGCCACCTATGTCGAGCCGATCACGCCGGAGATGGTCGAGAAGATCATCGAGAAGGAGCGCCCCGACGCCCTCCTGCCCACCATGGGCGGCCAGACTGCGCTCAACACCGCCCTGGCGCTGGAGGAGCGCGGCGTCCTCGCGAAGTACGGGGTGGAGATGATCGGCGCCAAGGCCGAGGTCATCGACAAGGCCGAGGACCGCCAGAAGTTCCGCGACGCCATGGACAAGTTGGGCCTGGAGAGCCCCCGATCCAAGGCCGCCCACACCATGGACGAGGCCATGGAGGGCCTGGAGTTCGTCGGCCTGCCGGCGATCATCCGCCCGTCCTTCACCCTGGCCGGCACCGGCGGCGGCATCGCCTACAACGTCGAGGAGTTCCGCGAGATCGTCGAGCGCGGCCTGGACCTGTCGCCGACCACCGAGGTGCTGATCGAGGAGAGCGTCCTGGGCTGGAAGGAGTACGAGATGGAGGTGGTCCGCGACCGCGCGGACAACTGCATCATCGTCTGCTCCATCGAGAACGTGGACCCGATGGGCGTGCACACCGGCGATTCGATCACCGTGGCCCCCGCCCTCACCCTCACCGACAAGGAATACCAGCGCATGCGCGCGGCCTCGATCGCCGTGCTGCGTGAGATCGGCGTGGAGACCGGCGGCTCCAACGTCCAGTTCGCCCTCAACCCCAAGGACGGCCGCATGGTCGTCATCGAGATGAACCCGCGAGTGTCGCGCTCCTCGGCGCTGGCGTCCAAGGCCACCGGCTTCCCCATCGCCAAGGTCGCCGCGCGGCTGGCCGTGGGCTACACCCTCGACGAGCTGATGAACGACATCACCGGCGCGACCCCGGCCTCGTTCGAGCCGACCATCGACTATGTGGTCACCAAGATCCCGCGCTTCGCCTTCGAGAAGTACCCGGGCTCGGAGCCCTACCTGACCACCTCCATGAAGTCGGTGGGCGAGGTCATGGCCATCGGCCGCACCTTCGCCGAGAGCCTGCAGAAGGCCCTGCGGGGCCTTGAGACCGGCCTGGCCGGCCTCGACGAGATCGAGATCGAGGGCGCCGACGATCCGGAGACCGGCCGCGCCGCGGTGATCCGCGCCCTGGGCGTGCCCACCCCCGACCGCCTGCGGGTGATCGCCCAGGCCTTCCGCCATGGCCTCACCGTCGAGGACGTGGCCGAGGCCTGCGCCTACGAGCCCTGGTTCCTGCGCCAGATCCAGGCCCTGATCGCGGTCGAGACCCGGATCCGCGACGAGGGCCTGCCGACCACGGCCGCCGCCTTCCGCGCCCTCAAGGCCCAGGGCTTCTCCGACGCGCGCCTGGCCAGGCTCACCCACACCACCGAGGCCGAGGTGCGCGAGCAGCGCCGGGCCCTGGGCGTGCGGCCGGTGTTCAAGCGCATCGACACCTGCGCCGGCGAGTTCCGCGCCGAGACGCCCTACATGTACTCCACCTACGAGACCGGAGCCCTCGGCCAGATCCCGGACTGCGAGTCCGAGCCGTCCGACCGGCGCAAGGCGGTGATCCTCGGCGGCGGCCCCAACCGCATCGGCCAGGGCATCGAGTTCGACTACTGCTGCTGCCACGCCGCCTTCGCCCTCGAGGACCTCGGGGTGGAGTCGATCATGGTCAACTGCAACCCCGAGACGGTCTCCACGGACTACGACACCTCCGACCGCCTCTACTTCGAGCCGCTCACCGCCGAGGACGTGCTGGAGCTGATCGACGTGGAGCGCGCCCGCGGCGAGCTCCTGGGCGTCATCGTCCAGTTCGGCGGCCAGACGCCCCTCAAGCTCGCCAAGCCGCTGGAGGACGCGGGCATCCCGATCCTGGGCACCAGCCCTGACGCCATCGACCTGGCGGAGGACCGCGAGCGCTTCCAGCAGCTGCTTGTGCGCCTGAAGATCGCCCAGCCGGTCAACGCCATCGCCCGCTCGGCCGAAGAGGCGTTCGAGGCGGCCCACAAGGTCGGCTATCCCGTCGTCATCCGCCCCTCCTACGTGCTGGGCGGCCGGGCCATGGAGATCGTCCGCGACGACGAGCAGCTCGACCGCTACATCAAGACCGCCGTCCAGGTCTCCGGCGACAGCCCGGTGCTGATCGACCAGTACCTTTCCCGCGCCACCGAGGTCGACGTGGACGCCCTGTGCGACGACGCCGGCCAGGTCTTCGTCGCCGGGGTGATGGAGCACATCGAGGAGGCCGGGGTGCACTCGGGCGACTCCGCCTGCTCGCTGCCGCCCTTCTCGCTGAAACCGGAAACCATCGCCGAGCTGAAGCGCCAGACCGAGGCCATGGCCCAGGCCCTGCAGGTGCGCGGCCTGATGAATGTGCAGTTCGCCATCGAGGAGCCGCAGTCGGAAGCCCCGCGGATCTACGTGCTCGAGGTCAATCCCCGGGCGAGCCGCACCGTGCCCTTCGTGGCCAAGGCGATCGGCCGGCCGCTGGCGGCCATCGCCGCCAAGCTGATGGCCGGGGAAAAGCTCGCCAGCTTCGACGTTTCCGAACCGGCCCGCGACCACATCGCGGTGAAGGAGGCGGTGTTCCCCTTCGCCCGTTTCGCCGGCGTCGACACCGTCCTCGGGCCGGAAATGCGCTCCACCGGCGAGGTCATGGGCCTGGACTGGCGGCGCGAGGGCGAGACCCTGGCGCCGGCCTTCGCCCGCGCCTTCGCCAAGAGCCAGCTCGGCGGCGGCACCGTGCTGCCCAGGTCGGGCTGCGTGTTCGTCTCGGTCAAGGATTCCGACAAGCCCTGGATCGTCGAGCCCGTGCGACTGCTGATCGCCAACGGCTTCCGCATCCTGGCCACCGGCGGCACCTGCGACTTCCTGGCCGCCGAGGGCCTGGAGGTCGAGCGGGTGAAGAAGGTGCTGGAGGGCCGCCCCCACATCGTCGACGCCATGAAGAACGGCGAGGTCCAGCTCGTCTTCAACACCACCGAGGGCAAGCAGTCCCTGGCCGACAGCTTCGAGATCCGCCGCACGGCGCTGATGATGAAGACGCCCTACTTCACCACCGCCGCCGGCGCCCTGGCCGCCGCCCAGGCGATCGCCGCGACCGCCGAGGGCCCGCTGGAGGTGCGCCCCCTGCAAAGCTACGCCTGACGCCCGCCTCCCGGTCGCCGCGCCGGGACCGCGTCAAGGGGTCCCGACGCTCCGAGGGCGGATTGTCCGTTTCTGCCCGCCAAAGCGGCGCTGAGCATTGACCGGCGCCTCTATTGGGCGCAGGCTTTCCTTATCGCCTGTGTTTGCATGGGCGCTCGGGCGTCTTCCGGCGGCCCCGCGTACAGTAAAAGACCGTCCGGTCGGCGCTAAACCCGGCGCCTGTCGCAATCTGGCGGAGGGGGCTCACCCCCTCGAGAGCAGAGAGCGAGGAGGACGCTATGCGGCTCAATCTTAAGCCGAATGTTCACCACCCCAACGGTGAGCATCACCATGAAAACCGCCACCGGATCGAGCGCTTCGAAGGCGCCGCCGACATGCTCGTGGTGGGACTGATCATCCTGTTCGGCGTCGCCATGGTGATCGGCCTGATCACCGCCAGCGGCAACGTCACCTGGTAGGCCTTCGAGGCGCCGACTGAGCGTCGGCGCCGCCTGCCCCGTCTCGTCGATCGCCCGCTCCGATCGGGACGCCCGCTTTGGGCTGGTCCTCGCCCGCGGCCTGAGCTAGGCCTTTGCGCGGATCAACTGATCAACGATCACAAACTCGGGGAAGAGACATGGCGGGACGGGTTGAGGGCAAGGTGGCCCTGGTCACGGGCGGGGCGAGCGGCATCGGCCGGGCCTGCGCCGAACGGCTGGCTCAGGAAGGGGCGGTCGTGGTCGTCACCGACGTCCAGGACGCCAAGGGCGCCGAGACCGTCGAGGCCATCGCCGCCGCGGGCGGCAAGGCCGAATATCTGCGCCACGACGTCACCTCCGAAGACGCGTGGATCGGCGTCGTCGCCCAGGTCGAGGCCCGCCACGGCCGCCTCGACATCCTCGTCAACAACGCCGGCATCGGCCTCGGCGGCTCGGTCTTCGACATGAGCCTCGCCGACTTCCAGCGCCAGACCGCCGTCAACGTCGACGGCGTGTTCCTTGGCGTGAAGCACGCCATTCCGCTGATGCGCAAAAGCGGCGACGGCGGCAGCGTGATCAACATGTCCTCGGTCGCCGGCCTCAAGGGCGCGCCGAACCTGGCCGGCTACTGCGCCACCAAGGGCGCGGTGCGCCTGTTCACCAAGGCCGTGGCCATGGAGTGCGCCAACGCCAAGGACGGCGTGCGGGTCAACTCCGTCCACCCCGGCATTATCGAGACCCCGATCTGGGACACCATCGTCGGCACCGTCGAGCCGGGCTCCAACGCCGGCCCGGCCCGTCCGGCGACCCTGGACGCCATGGCCGAGATGGCCGTGCCGCTGGGCTTCAAGGGCCTGCCGGGCGACATCGCCGACGGGGTGCTCTGGCTGGCCAGCGCGGAGTCCCGCTACGTCACCGGCGCCGAACTGGTCATCGACGGCGGCCTCTCCGTCCGCTAAGGCGGCGGCCATGAACGCGGTCCTGCATGTCGTCTTCGGCCCCTCGGGCGCCGGCAAGTCCACCTACGCCCGGGCGCTGGCCCGCAGCGAGCCGGCGGTCCACTTCGCGATCGACGACTGGATGGCCCGGCTGTTCGCTCCGGACATGCCCGAGCCGCTGGAGTTCGACTGGGTGATGCAGCGCATCGACCGCTGCGAGGCGCAGATCTGGTCCACCGCCGCCGCGGTCATGGCGGCGGGGACCTCGGTGGTGCTGGACCTGGGGCTGATGCGCCGCGCCGACCGCGCCCGGGTGGCCGAGATCGCCCAGGCCTGCGACCTGCCCACGCGGTTCCACTACCTGACGGCGCCCGAAGAGGTCCGCCGCGCCCGGGTCGCCGAGCGCAACACCGTCCGCGGCGAGGGCTTCGCCCTGGCCGTGACGCCGGAGATGTTCGATTTCGTCGAGGGCGTCTTCGAGGCGCCGGACGCCGACGAACTCGCCCGCTGCGTGGTCTGCGAAAGCGCCTGAGCCCCGGCCGCGCAACCTTACAGATTTGCGAGACGGGCGCCGGCTCCCCGCAAGGCGGCCTTGTGCATCTTGCCCCCGCCGCCGGACGCGCCGGCGGTGAAGCAAGGACGCAAGGACCCCATGCGCTACCTCCTCGTTCCCGCCGCCCTGGCGCTTTCCCTCGCCGCCGGCTCGGCGGCGTTCGCCACCCCGCCGGCCAAGCCCGCCAAGCCAGCGGCGACCAGCTCGTCGAAGGCCGCGGACTGCATGAAGCAGTGGCGGGCCCAGAAGACCCACACCGAGTCCCGTAAGGCCTTCCTGGCCGCCTGCGAGAAGGGCTGAGCGGGGCCCGGGACGCGCCGGCGCACTCCCGGCGCGTCCCGGGATCTGAAGACGCTCCTCGCCGATCGGCCCCCCAGCACGATCAGCCGCCGGTCGGCGGGGTCCGGGGGGCGGCGGGCGGTCAGTTCTCCCCCTTCCCGCCCGAAGGGGCCGCCCGCCGCCTTTTCGTCCTCTTCCTGCGCCAGACGGAAGCGCATCCAACGGTCGAAAGGAACGCGCCGTGGGCGCCAAGATCCTGGTCGTCGAGGACGACGCCGACACGGCCCAGTACCTGCTCGACAGCCTTCGCCAGGACGGCCACACCGTCGAGCACGTCGCCGACGGCCGCGACGCCCTCTACATCGCCACCGCCGCCGCCTTCGACGCCATCATCATGGACCGCATGATCCCCGGCCTGGACGGCCTGTCGGTCCTCAAGGCGCTGCGGGCCGCCGACGTCGATACGCCCCTGATGATCCTCTCGGCCCTCGGCCAGCTCGACGAGCGGGTCAAGGGCCTGCGCGCCGGCGGGGACGACTACCTTCCCAAGCCCTTCGCCTACTCCGAGCTCTCCGCCCGGTTGGACAATCTCCTGCGCCGCCCCGGCCGGCGCGAGGTGGTTGCGGTCCTGCGCTGCGCGGACCTGGAAATGGACCTTCTGGAGCGGCGCGTCACCCGCGCCGGGACCCGCCTCGACCTGCTGCCGCGGGAATTCAAGCTGCTGGAATACCTGCTGAAACACCGCGACCGGGTGGTCACCCGCACCATGCTGCTCGAACAGCTCTGGGACTACCGTTTCGATCCCCACACCAGCCTGATCGACACCCACGTCAGCCGCCTGCGCAAGAAGATCGACGAGGGGTTCGCCCAGCCCCTGCTGCACACGGTCCGCGGCTCCGGATACCGCCTTTCCGAACGTCCCTAGGGAGGATCGCGCCATGCGGCTGAAGGCCTGGATGTGGCCGCTCGCCACCATCGCCGTCGCCCTGGCCGCCCTCGCCGTCAGCCTCCTGGTGATCGACCGCTGGGGCGAGGCCGCCATCGCCCGCCAGCAGGCCGCCATCGCCGCCGCCGCGCGGGACTACTTCGTGGCCTTCGCCCGCGAAGAGGGAGTGGCCCCCCTGATCGCCACCCTCGACCGGCGCGAACGCGTCGGCGCGCCCGACGGATTCCGCTACGCCCTGCTGGACGCCGACGGCCGGCTCCTCGCCGGGGCCGACGTGGTCGGCTCCCTCAACGCTCCGGACGCCGGCTGGCGCACGGTCGCCGAGCCGGCCAGCAGCCCCCGCCGCTTCTGGCGCGTGCTCGCTCAGCCCCTCGACGGCGGCCTCACCCTGGTGGTCGCCGAGGCCCTGTCCGCCCGCGACGCCCTGCGCGGGGCGATCCTGCAGGGCTCGGCCATCGCCCTCACCCTCACGGCCGTGGGCGCGGCCATCGCCGGCGCGGGGCTGCACGCCCTGATGCTCTCGCGAACCCGCGGCATCGCCCGCACCGCCGAGCGGATCGCCGGCGGCGACCTGTCCGCGCGCGCGCCGGAACGCCCGGGCGGCGACGTGTTCGACGACCTCGCCGGCTCGGTGAACGCCATGCTGACCCGCATCGAGGAGCTGATGACCGGGATGCGCACGGTCACCGACAGCCTCGCCCACGACCTGCGCTCGCCCCTCACCCGCCTCAAGGGCGCCCTGGCCCGCGCCGCCGCCGACGAGACCGCCCCGGACGACCGCGCCGCGGCCATCGACCAGGCGCACCGCGAGGTGGACGGCGCCCTGGCCACCCTTTCGGCCCTGCTCGACATCGCCCGCGCCGAAAGCGGCCTGTCGCGCGACATGCTCCAGCGGGTCGATGCGGCGCGCCTGGCCCTGGAGATGGGCGAACTCTTCGCGCCGGTTCTCGAGGACGCCGGCCAGGGCCTGCGAATCGACGTGCCGGCCACGCCGGTCATCGCCTGCCTGCACGAGACCCTGCTGCGCCAGGCCCTGGGCAACCTCCTGCACAACGCCGCCATCCATGCCGGCCCCGGCGCCAGGGTCGTGCTCAGCGTCGAGGAGACCGAAGCGGGCGAGGTGCGCATCGTCGTCGCCGACACCGGTCCGGGCGTGCCCGCCGACCAGCTCGGCCGGGTCCAGGAACGCTTCGTGCGCCTGGAGGCGGCGCGCACCCGGCCCGGCTCGGGCCTGGGCCTGGCGCTGGTCGCGGCCTGCGCCAAATTGCACTGCGGACGGCTGGTTCTGGAGGACAACAGTCCGGGCCTGCGGGCGGTGCTGGAGGCGCCGCTCAGGGGATAAACCGGGGCGCCCCTTGAGTTTCGCAGCGCACAATCCTATCCTTTCACCCCCCGGACGCCAGCGCCCGCGGCCGGATAAGGAACTGCAAAGGGCGATACCCGAGTCATCACCTGCCATGGAAAAAGTGCCGATGACCGCCGGGGGCTATCAAGCCCTCGACGAGGAACTGAAGCGTTTGAAGACTCTGGAGCGACCGGCGGTAATCGCCGCGATCGCCGAAGCGCGCTCGCATGGAGATCTGTCCGAAAACGCAGAATACCATGCCGCCAAGGAGCGTCAGGGCTGGATCGAAGGCCAGATCGCCGAGATCGAGGACAAGATGGCCCGCGCCCAGGTCATCGATGTATCCAAACTCTCGGGAACTCAGGTGAAGTTCGGCGCCACCGTCTCGGTGGTGGACGAGGACACCGAGGAAGAGGCCCGCTACCAGATCGTTGGCGAGCATGAGGCCGACGTGAAATCCGGCCGCATTTCCATCGCCTCGCCGATCGCGCGCGCGATGATCGGCAAGGAGACCGGCGACGTCGTCGAGGTGAACACCCCCGGCGGCACCAAGGCCTACGAAATCCTCAAGGTCGAGTGGATCTGACCGGCCAGCGCCGGACGCCCCGTCGATGAGCGCGGGGCGGCCCCTCGTCGTCTGGGCCGTCTCCGACGGCCGCGCCGGAATCGAGGCGCAGGTCCTGGGCCTGGCCGAGGCGATCGCGCGCCGGCGGCCCGCGGAAACGCTGGTCAAGCGCGTGGCCTGGAAGGGCCGCGCCGGCCGCCGCCCCTGGTGGCTGGTGCCCTGGCCCATGCGCGCCCTTGACCCGTCCAGCGCCATCGCCCCGCCCTGGCCGGACATCTGGCTGGCGGCGGGCCGCGCCACCCTGCCGCTGTCGTTGCGGGTCCGGCGCTGGTCCAGGGGCCGCACCTTCGTGGTCCAGACGCAGGACCCGCGCACGCCGCTGCAGCCCTACGACCTCGTCATCCCGCCCATGCACGACCGGCTGAGCGGCGAAAACGTCCTGCCCATCGTCGGCGCGCCGAACCGCCTGACGCCCGAGCGCCTGCGCGCCGACCTCGTCCGCTTCGAGGCGATGATCGCCCCCCTGCCGCATCCGCGGGCCGCGGTGCTGATCGGCGGCAAGTCCAAGGCCTTCGACCTCTCGCCCGAGCGCGCCGCGGCCATGGCCCGCCAGATCGAGGACGCCGTCCGCGACGCGGGCGGCTCGATCCTGCTCACCTTCTCACGGCGCACGCCGGACGCCGCCCGCGCCATCCTCGCCGCCCGTCTGCGCGACCTGCCCGGCGTCATCTGGGACGGCGAGGGCGAGAACCCCTACTTCGCCTTCCTCGCCGCGGCCGACTGCATCCTGGCCACCGAGGATTCCACCAACCTGGCCACCGACGCGGCCGCCACCGGCAAGCCGGTCTTCATCCTGAAGATGGACGGCCGCAGCGAAAAATTCCGCCTGTTCCACCAGGAGCTCGAGCGCCTGGGCGTCTCGCGCCCGTTCGAGGGCGCCCTGCACGGCTGGACCTACGCCCCCCTCGCGGAGACCGACCGGGCCGCGGCCGAGATCCTGCGCCGCTACGACCTGAAGGCCGGGGGCTGCGTCCCCGCCCGGGACGCGGCCTGAGGCGGCCGTGAGCGACGCCCCGCGCATCCTGTTCGTCTGCAACGCCGGCGCACAGGTCGGCGGCGGCCACGTCATGCGCAGCCTCACCCTCGCCGAGGCCCTCGCGGACCGGGGCGCGGCGTGCCGCTTCCTCGCGCCCCCGCCGGTCGCCGCCATCCTCGACGCCTTCGCCCCCCGCATGGCCCGTGCGCCGGCCGCCTCGACCGCCCCAGACGACCTGATCGCCGCCGCGGCTGGCCTCGCCGCCGACGCCGTCGTGTTCGACCACTACGGCCTGGCCGCCCCTGAGCACCGGCGCATCGCCGCCGGCCGCCCGGCCCTGGCGATCGACGACCTCGCCGACCGTCCCCTGGACGCCGCCCTCGTCCTCGACAGCGGCCCGGCCCGCAGCGCGCGGGACTACGCCGGCCTTCTGCCCCCCGGCGCCCAGGTCCTTGCCGGTCCCGCCTTCGCCCCGGTGCGTCCCGCCTTCGCCGCCCTGCGCGCCGAGGCCCTGGCCCGCCGCCCAGCACCCGTCCGCCGCGTCCTGGTCTCCCTCGGCCTGACCGACGTCGGCGCCGTCACCGCCCGACTTGTCGAGCGCCTGCAGCCCCTGCTCGGCGCGCGCGAGGCCGACGTCGTGGTCGGCGCGGCCGCGCCCAGCCTGCCGCGCCTGCGCGCCCTGGCCGCCGCCGACCCGCGCCTGCGCCTGCATGTCGACGCCACCGACATGGCCCGCCTCACCCTGGACGCCGACCTGGCGGTCGGCGCCGCCGGCTCCACCACCTGGGAACGCTGCGTCCTCGCTCTGCCGTCCCTGCTCGTGGTGCTGGCCGACAACCAGCGCGCCGCCGCCCGGGCGATGGACGAGGCCGGCGCGGCGCTGATGCTCGAGGCCGATGCAATGGATTTCGACCAGGCCTTCGCGGCGGCCCTTCGCCGCCTGCTGGACGACCAGGCCCTGCGCGCGCGCCTGGCGCAACGCAGCGCCGAGGTCTGCGACGGCCTGGGCGCCCCTCGCGTCGCCGCCGCGCTCCTGGCCCTCATCGCCGGGTGCGACACCTCGTCCGGTCAACCTTAACGGAAGATTCGGAACCTTCTCCCGAAGGTGGGCGCACGGCGGGAAGAAGGTCTGGGGGCCTTCGGGCGACCGACGCGAGGTGGGCGCAGAAGCTTCGCCCACGGCTCCCTTCGGGGCCGGCGTCGACCTCGTCAGCCGGGGGGCTGGCATGAGATGACCAGGGTGCGCATTGTCGGCGGCGGCATGGGCGGCGTGCTCGCCGCGCTTGAGGCCCATCGCCAGGGCTTCCGCGAGATCGAGCTTCACGAGCGCTCCGGCCGCCTGGGCGGTTCGGCCCTGCCCAGGGTCGACCACGGGGTCGAGCTGCGCGAGCTGCAGGTGCGCTTCGGCGCCCGCGGCGACGCGGCCCGCGATCTGCTCGAATGGCAGGGCGTCGCCTTCGACGCCGTCGAGGCCGGCTGCGGCTCGGTCAGTCCCTCGCCGAGCGGCGGCCACGTCTTCGTCGAGGACTTCGACGGGCCGGCTCTACCCTGCCGCGGCCTGGCCCTGGCCGAGCCCGCGGGCGAGACCCTCGCCGACCGGATTCGCGCCTATCCGGCCGAAATGCAGCCGGCCCTGCGACGCCACGCTGAGTGGCGCCTGGGCGACTGGCTTGACCACGCCCACGCCGACGCCGCGGCCTGCATGGACATGGCGCGCGTCTATCCGATCGGCGCCGACGTCTCGACCCTGGCCGACCTTCGCCGCACCGACGAGCACTACGACGAGCTCTACGCCCTGCCGCCCGGCATGGGCGGCCGGGCCCGCGCCGTCCAGGCGACCCCCCGCGAGGGCTATGCGGCGATGTTCGAGGCCGCCCGACGCCGGCTCCAGGACCTGGGCGTCGTCATCCACGACACCTCCCTGGTCTCGCCGCACGAGGCCCTGCACACCTGCGCCGAGGACGACCTGGTGCTCTGGACCGCCGATCCGGCCCCGCTGTTCCGGCCGGCGGGGGTGGAGCCGCCCCGGCCCGCCCGCCGCCTGCGCGCCACCTATGTCTTCAAGGCCCAGTTCGGCCGCCCCGCGCCGTTCCACATCTGCAACTTCACCGCCGCCGGCGTGGTCGCCCGCCTGTTCGCCTATGAGAGCCGCGGCCACACTCTGCTCACGGCCGAATGCATCGCCGAGGCGCCCGACGGCGACCTGCGCCGCGAGATCCAGCGCCTGTGCGCCGGCTTCGGCGGCGAGGCCCTCGTGCTCGGCGACCAGGTCGAGGCCGGCGTCCGCTCCGCCGACCTGCCCTCGGTCGAGCGCGTCCACCGCCTGGCCGAGCTGCGCCGGGCCGTGGCCCGCACCTGCGGCGGCGCCCTGCTCGTGGCCCGCGTCGATCCGGCCCGCCCCGGGCCGGGACTCGCAGCCCTGGGCCGCGACCTCGCCCAGGCGCTGGCCGCGCCGGCCGCGGCGCCCCGCGCCCTGCGGGCCTGACGCCGTGTCCGCGCCATGATCCTGGGGATTCTGCAGGCGCGGATGTCGTCCACCCGGCTGCCGGGCAAGGTGCTGGAGCCGGTGCTCGGCCGGCCGATGATCGCCCGCCAGGCCGAGCGCCTGCGCCGCAGCCGGCGCATCGACCGCCTCGTCGTGGCCACCAGCGATCAGCCGGGCGACGACGTCCTGGCCCGCGCCTGCGCCGACCTGGACCTGCCCGTCCACCGCGGGTCGCTGGACGACGTGCTGGACCGCTTCCACGGCGCCCTGGCCGCCTTCGGCCCCGCCGGGACGGTGGTGCGCATGACCGCCGACTGCCCGCTCGCCGACTGGACCCTCATCGACCGCACCATCGAGACCCACCTGCAGCGCGGCGACGACTACACCTCCAACACCCCGCCGGCGCGCACCTTTCCCCACGGCCTGGACGTGGAGGTCATGCGCGCCTCGGTCCTGGAGACCGCTTGGCGCGAGGCCGTCGATCCCTACGAGCGCGAGCACGTCACGCCGTTCATCTATCGCCGGCCCGAGCGCTTCGCCCTGGGCTATGTGAGCGACGCCCCGTCCCTGGCCCACCTGCGCTGGACCGTCGACCACCCGGCCGACCTCGCCTTCGTTCGCTACGTCTACGAGACGCTCTATCCGTCTAACCCGGCGTTCACCTCGGCGGACGTGGTCGCCCTGCCGCGCAATTCCTCGGAGCTTCCCTCATGACGGCCGTCGCCCTGCGCCCCGTCGAGCCCGCCGACAGCCCGCGCCTTCTCGAATGGCGCAACCAGCCGGACGTGGCCCGCTGGATGTACACCGACCATGTGATCTCTGCGGAGGAGCACGCGCGCTGGTTCGCCGCCGCCCTGGCCGACCCGTCCCGCCGCTATTGGATCATCGAGCTCGGCGGCGCGCCCGTGGGCCTGGCCAACCTCTACGACATCTCGCCGGCCAACCGGAAGACGAGCTGGGCCTACTACCTCGCCTCCCCCGCCGTGCGCGGCAAGGGCGTGGGCGCCTTCGTCGAGTTCTGGGTGATCGAGCACGTCTTCGGCGATCTGGGCCTGAACAAGCTCTGCTGCGAAGTGCTGGTGGAGAACGAGGCGGTCTGGAAGATCCACGAGTCCTTCGGCTTCCGGCGCGAGGCGCTTTTCCGCCACCACGTCTGGAAGGCCGGCCGCCCCCTCGACGTCATCGCCCTCGGCCTCCTGGCCGAAGACTGGGCCGCCGTCCGCACCGCCAGCGCCGAACGCCTCCGCGCCAAGGGCTACGCCGTCCAATAGGAACCGCGCCCCCTCCGCACAGCCGTCACGCAGCGACCGAGGGGACGACAGCGTTCTAGCCCACCATTCCCCAGTCCAGGGGCTCGCCGCGCTTCAGGTCGCGGGCGGCGGGGCGGCCGAGGACCTTGTCGAGCTCCCCCGGCGGCAGGCCGTCGCCCGGCCGGATCGAGCGCACATTGGCCCGCGACAGGGGCTCGCCGGCCTTGACGTCGGCCGCCACGTAGAGCGAGCGGCGGAACTGGCGGTTGGCCTTTTCCGAGCCTAGCAGGTCGTAGTGCGCCCGCCCGAGCGCCCGCCAGGCGTTCTTGCAGTCCGCCGTCAGCGCCCTGAACTCGTCCGGCTCCAGGCTGAAGGCCGCGTCCGGCCCGCCGTCAGCGCGGGCCAGGGTGAAGTGCTTTTCGATCACGCAGGCGCCCAGGGCGATCGCCGCCACCGAGGCCGCCGAGCCCGGCGTGTGGTCCGACAGCCCGATCGGGCAGCCGAAGCGCTCGGCCATATCCGCCACCGTGCGCACGTTGGCGTCCTCGAAGCTCGCCGGATAACTGGAGACGCAGTGCAGCAGCACCACCCCGGCGGCCCCCGCCTGGAGCGCGGCGTCCCTGGCGGCCTCGATCTCGGCCATGTTGGCCATGCCGGTGGAGATGATCAGCGGCTTGCCCTTGGCAGCCGCATAGCGGATCAGCGGCAGGTCCACCGCCTCGAAGCTGGCGATCTTGTAGGCCGGCGCCCCGAGCCCGGCCAGCAGGTCCACCGCCGTCTCGTCGAAGGGGCTGGAGAACAGGATCACTCCCCGCTGCGCCGCCCGCGCGAACAGCGCCGGGTGCCACTCGTAGGGCGTCTGGGCCTCCTGGTAGAGCTCGTGCAGGCTGCGCCCGTCCCACAGCCCGCCGTGGATGCGGAACTCGGGCCGGTCCACGTCCATGGTGATGGTGTCGGCGGTGTAGGTCTGGATCTTGATGGCGTCGCAGCCGGTCTCCGCCGCCGCGTCGATCATCGCCAGCGCCCGGTCCAGGCTGCCGTTGTGGTTGCCGGACAGCTCGCAGATCACGAACGGCTCGTGCGCGGGCCCCACCTTGCGGCCGGCGATCTCGATCTCGGGCGGTTGGGTCATGGGCGGACCTTGGGACGGCGTCGCCCGCAATCTTACCCGCGCCGCTGAACCGCGTCTTAACCGGCCGGGGGCGCCGGCGGTCCCGCCTTGCGGCCTTGCGACGCGGCCAGCACCGCGCCCAGGCCCCCGCCGAAGGCCGCGCCCATCAGGGTAGCGACCAGCGAGCGGCCGATCAGCGCGCCCGCCACGGCGCCAAATCCGATGGTCGATGCAAATTTTCTCATGCCCGCTTCCCGTCGCGCCAAGGCGGAATCGCAACTACATTACGGCGATGAGCCAAGCCCCCGCCCCCCGCGAAACCCGCTGCCTGATCATCGGTTCCGGCCCGGCCGGCTACACCGCCGCCATCTACGCCGCCCGAGCGCTGCTCAAGCCCGTGCTGATCGCCGGCATCCAGCCGGGCGGCCAGCTCACGATCACCACCGACGTGGAGAACTATCCGGGCTTCGCCGACGTCATCCAGGGCCCCTGGCTGATGGAGCAGATGCAGGCCCAGGCCGAGCACATGGGGACCGAGATCGTCCACGACATCGTCACCTCGGTGGACCTGTCGCAGCGCCCGTTCCGCCTGTCCTGCGATTCCGGCCAGGAGTGGCTGGCCGAGACCCTGATCATCGCCACCGGCGCCCAGGCCCGCTGGCTCGGCCTCGAAAGCGAGGAGAAGTTCAAGGGGTTCGGCGTCTCCGCCTGCGCCACCTGCGACGGCTTCTTTTATCGCAACAAGGAGGTGGTCGTGGTCGGCGGCGGCAACACCGCCGTGGAGGAGGCCCTCTACCTCACCAACTTCGCCTCGAAGGTCACGGTGGTCCACCGCCGCGACGAGTTCCGCGCCGAGAAGATCCTGCAGGAGCGCCTGTTCGCCCATCCCAAGATCGAGGTGGTCTGGAACAGCGCCATCGACGAGGTGCTCGGCCAGACCGATCCCTTGGGCGTCACCGGCGTGCGCCTGAAGGACGTCAAGACCGGCCACACCCGCGAGCTCGCCTGCGACGGGGTGTTCGTCGCCATCGGCCACGCCCCGGCGGCCGAACTCTTCGCCGGCCAGCTCGAGACCCACAACGGCGGCTACCTCAAGGTCAAGGCCGGCAGCCCCTGCACCGCGATCAAGGGCGTCTACGCCGCCGGCGACGTGACCGACGACGTCTACCGCCAGGCCGTCACCGCGGCGGGCATGGGCTGCATGGCGGCCCTGGAGGCGGTCCGCTTCCTCGCCGAGGAAGACCACAAGAAGGCCCACCACCCGATCTCCCACAAGGAAGCCAAGGAGATCGGCGTCTGGTGAACGCGCGGCGGCCGCGCCCGCGTGCGGCGTCAGCCGACGTCTTCGACCTCGCGCTTGAGGCGGCGCACCGACACGGCCACCTTTGAGGAGGCCTCGCCGAACCGCGAGCCGGCGCCCAGCAGGGTCTCGGCGGCGGCGAAGTCCTTGCGGTTGATCGCCCGGGCCACGCCCGCAGCCGCTTCGTGGAAGTCCTTGTGCGCCTCCACGCACTCGCCGAACGCGGGCCGACCGGCGAAGCGCGCCCGGCCCTCGCCGTGCAGCCAGCGGCCCAGATCGCAGTGCTTGTCCGAGCACAGGGTCTCGGCGTCGAGGGTGTCGCCGTTCATCAGCGCCATGCGCAGCTTGACCTTCCAGTCGGCGTGCGCCGCCGTCGCCTTGTCGAAATCCATCACCAGGTCCTGCTCTTCCGTACCGGGACCATCCTTCTGACGGTCCTTCCCCGAAGCTCCTCGCGCGACGCCTATGAAAACTCCTCTAAGGCGCTGAACCGCCTACTCATTATGGGTATCGGGACGCCGGCGCCCGCCACCAAGGCCCGTGGCCCCGCGCCGGCGCCTGGCCGGGCCGGCCGTCCCAGCGCGGCTTGACCGCGCCGCCGGCTCCGGCGCACCTGCCGCAAAACCCGACGGGGAAGGAGACCGCCATGGCCGACGTCAACCGCTACTGGACCCTCGCCGACCGCCCGGTGGGCGCCTGGCCCGACGCCGACACCTTCGAGCTGCGCGAAGGCCCCATCCCCGTCCCGGCCCAGGGCCAGGCCCTGACCCGGACCATCTACGTCTCCCTCGACCCCTACCAGTGGGGCTACAAGCGCAGCGGCGCGGACAAGCCCGGCCAGCCTTGCCACGCGCGCACCGTCTCCCAGGTCGTGGAAAGCCGGATTCCGGGCCTCGAGGCCGGCGACTTCGTCTTCAACACCAACGGCTGGTCGCTGTACGGCCTGATGGGCGAAGGGACGTCGCGCCCGGCCTACATGGTTCCGCGCAAGCTCGAGCCCGCCCAGGGCCGGATCTCCCACGCCGTTGGCGTCCTCGGCATGCTGGGGCTCACCGCCTACGCCGGCATGATCGTCCAGTGCGGGGCGAAGGCTGGCGACACCGTGGTCGTCTCGGCCGCCTCCGGCGGCGTCGGCCAGATCGCCGGCCAGCTCGCCCGCCTGCGCGGCGCCCGCGTCGTGGGCGTCGCCGGTCGTCCCGAGAAGTGCCGCTTCGTGACCGAGACCCTGGGCTTCGACGCCTGCGTCTCGCACGCCTCGCCCACCTTCGCCCAGGACCTCGCCGCCGCCTGTCCCGCCGGGATCGACGTCTATTTCGAGAACGTCGGCGGGCCGGTCTTCGACGCCGTCCTGCCCCTGTTCAATCCCGGCGCGCGCATGACCATCTGCGGCCTCATCAGCCACTACGGCGACGCCCCCGGCGGCGACGCCCGCGCCGAGGAGACCGCCCGCGCCCAGGCCCGTGGCGTCGTCGTGACCAACCTGTTCGTCGGCGACTATGTCGAGAGCCACCACGAGGCGATGCTCGCCGAGCTCGGCCCCGCCGTGGCCTCGGGCCAGGTCAAGTACCTGGAGGACGTGCGCACCGGCTTCGAGGCGATCCCCGCGGCCTTCGCCGACATGCTGAAGGGCGGCAACTTCGGCAAGATCCTGGTGCGGGTGAGCGAGGATCCCACCCTGGCCTGAGCGCGTCGGGCGCGCCTGGGGCGCCTTGCCCCCTTCCCCCGCGCCCCCGGCCTCGGCTAACTCCACGTCAGGCGCGCGCGCCTTCATCCCAGACCCCGAGCCAGCCATGTCCAATCTGATCGTGCGGGGCGGCCGCGCCCTGAAGGGCGACATCACGCCCTCGGCCAACAAGAACGCCGTCCTGCCGGTGCTGTGCGCCACCCTGCTCACCGACGAGCCGGTGGTGCTGGAGCGCGTCCCCGACATCACCGACGTGCGCAAGATCCTCGACTTCTTCCGCGCCCTCGGCAGCGAGGTCGACATGGACTTCGACACCGGCACGCTGCGCCTGCGCCACGGGGCGGGCCTCGATGCGGCCCAGGCCCACCTGCCGGTCGGCATGCGCTCCTCGATCATGCTGATCCCGGCCCTGCTGCATCGCTTCGGCCGCGCGAGCCTGGAGGACGACGTCAAGGGCTGCACCCTGGGCGCGCGCGAGATCGACCCGCACATCGAGGTCTTCCAGGCCTTCGGCGCCGAGGTCTCGACCGAAGGCGACGCCATCGTCATCACCGCCAGGAACGGCTTCTCCGCCGTCGACCACTGGCTGGACTACGCCTCGGTCACCACCACCGAGAACTTCGTCCTGTGCGCCGCCACCGCCCGGGGCGTGTCCCAGCTCACCAACGCCGCCTGCGAGCCGCACGTGCAGGAGTTCTGCGCCTTCCTCAACCTGATCGGGGCCAAGGTGTTCGGCGTCGGCGCCTCCACCCTCACCATCGACGGGGTGCGCGAGCTGTCGGGGACCACCTTCCGCTTCGCCGACGACTTCCACGAGATCGCCACCTTCCTGGCCATGGGCGCCCTGACCGGCGGCGGGATCCGTGTGCGCAACACCTGCCCCGAGCACTTCCCTCTGATCGACCGCACCTTCGGCAAGTTCGGCGTGGAGGTTCGCCATCAGGACGGCTGGTCCACCGCCCGCTCCGAGGGGCCTTTGCGCGTGCGCCAGCCGTTCACCAGCTACATCCTGCCCAAGGTCGAGGCCGCCCCCTGGCCCTACATTCCCGCCGACCTCCTGCCGATCTTCATCGCCCTGGGGGTGCGCGCCGAGGGCTCGGTGATGTTCTGGAACAAGGTCTACGAAGGCGCCCTCGGCTGGACCTCGGAGCTGGCCAAGTTCGGCGGCCAGGCGGTGCTGTGCGATCCGCACCGGGTCATCACCTACGGCGGCCGGCCCCTCGCCCCGGCCCAGGTCGAGAGCCCCTACATCATCCGCGTGGCGATCGCCCTGTTCATGCTGGCGGCCTCGATCGAGGGGCGCTCGGTGATCCTCAACGCCGCCCCCATCCGCCGGGCCCACCCGCGCTTCATCGAGAACCTCAACACCCTGGGCGCCGACGTCGGCTGGGAGGCCGGCGACTGAGCCGCCTTGGCCGGACCTGAGGGGCGTTCAATCCCCCGCGCCGGCGCCCTATGCTCCGGTCCATGATCCGCCACGCCCGGACCGCCGACCACGCCGCCATCCGCGAGGTCACCGCCGCCGCCTTCGGCCGGGCCGACGAGGCCGACCTCGTCGAGCGCCTGCGCGGCGCGGGCGACGTCCTCTTCGAGCTGGTGGACGAGTCCGACGGCGAGGTCTGCGGCCACATCCTCTTCTCGCGCCTGTGGGCCGACCGGCCGGAGCTCTACGCCGCCCTCGCCCCGGTCAGCGTGCGGCCGGCGCGCCAGAACGCCGGCGTCGGCTCGGCCCTGATCCGCGCGGGCCTGGAGACCTGCCGCGACTTCAGCGTCCACGGCGTCCTGCTGCTCGGCCATCCCGACTACTATCCGCGCTTCGGCTTCAGCGCCGAGACCGCGGCCAGGGTCGCCGCGCCCTACGCCGGCTCGCCGGCCTTCATGGCCCTGGCGATCGAGGCGGGCGCCTTCGACGCGCCCCTCACGGTCGCCTATCCGGACGCCTTCACGGGCTGACCGGCGCCTCGGCCGGCGGCGGGGCCGCGCCCTTCGCCTCGAACTCGGCCAGGGCCCCGTTGATCCTCTGGACCTCCTCGGCCGTCGGCTGGCGCCGCGAGGGCTGGATCTGGCCGGCCACCCGCAGCCGCTCGCCGCCCGGCGCCTCGGGGTCGGCCACGGCGTAGGTGCGCACCTCTCCGGCCACCGCCAGGGTCACGGTCCGGCTCTGCGCCGAGGGCGGCGCCACGCCCGTCAGCCCCTGGGTGCGCGCGTCCGTGCCGCCCAGCACCGCCAGCGACAGGTTCGTCTCCCCGCCCCGGTAGCGGCCGATGAAGGCGGCCGGCTCGCCCGCAGGTCCGGTCCAGCGATAGAAGATGTGGTCGCCGATCCGGGTCAGCTTCACCAGCGTCGGCGCCCAGTAGGGCGCCACATAGTCGGCGTGGTAGTGGGTCGCCGGGCCCACCTGCTCCAGCACGAAGCCGTCCAGCGCCCGCCGCGCCACCGCCTCGGCCCGCTCCCAGGCCCGCCGCTCCGGCGCATAGGCCAGCGAGCCGTCGCAGGTGAAGGTGAACTGGCAGCCGGTCCGCCGGGCCGAGCCCTGGTAGACCACCCCGCACACCGAGTTGGGATAGGCCGGGTGGCGCACCCGGTTCAGGACGATCTGGGCGACCGCCTCCTGGCCGATCGTTGGCTCCCGCGCCGCCTCGAAATAGACCGCCTGGGTCAGGCATTTCAGCGCCCGCGCCCGGTCGCGGGAATCGGCCCGCAGCACGAACGGGTCCATCGGGTTGATCGGGCCCTTGGCGTAGGGCTTCAGGGCGTTGATCCGCCGCGCCGTCTCGTCGAAGGTCGTGCCGAAGCCCAGGGTCGGATAGTCCGCCAGGCGGAAGGTCTCCCAGCCCCGCGGCCGGCCCCAGTAGTCGACCTTGGCCGCCGGGTCGTGCCGCCGCGCCAGGGCCAGCGTCGAGGGGTCGAGTTCGGCGGTCAGCCGCTCCAGCGAGCGCGCCGACCAGCCGCGGGTCTCCTTCGCCAGCGCGTCCAGCTGCGCCGCTTCATCCAGCGCGCTCTTGTCGGTGCCGCAGCCGGCCAGGGCCGCCGCCGCCAGCGGCGGGACCAGGCGCAGGAGGAAACGGCCAAGCTTCGAGGCGGGGCGCGGCACGGCGATCCAGGGTTGCACGACCGGCCAGCCTTGCGCAGGCCGGTGGCGAAGTTCAGGCCGGACATCGGCCAAAACGTGTGCGGAGTCCACCCCTTCCGCGCCGCCGACCCTCGCTGGCGCGGCCCGGAATCGCTGATCGGCGGTTGCGCGGGCGGCCCAAGCCCCGCATCCTTTCGCCGGACGCGCCCCGCGCCGACGGGACGCCATGCGGAGTCGGGTGGGTTATGCCCTCGAGCGATTGGCCATTGCGCCTGGCGCCCAGGCGCGCGCCGCCGCTGCTGCACGCCCTGGCCGTGACGGTGCTGGCCCTGGCCGCGGCGGTGGGCGTGCGGCTGGCGCTCCTCGGCGAAGGGCGCAGCCTGGCCCTGTCGGCCGCCACCTACTTCCCCGCCCTGATCCTCGCCGCCTATTTCGGCGGCTATCGCTGGGGACTGGCGGCGCTCGCCGCGGCCCTGGGCCTGGGCCTGGCCGCGCCCGCCGCCTTCTCGGTCGGCCAGGGGCCCGAGCAGAATCTGCTGTTCGTGGTCTGCGGCCTGATCGCCGTCCTGGCGGCCGCCCTCCTGCGCAGCGCCCTGATCGGCCTTAGCCAGAGCCGCAAGGCCCTCGCCGAGGCCCGCGACGCCCTGGAGCGCAGCGAGGCCCGCGCGCGCCTGGCGCAGGAGGTCGGCGGCTTCGGCTTCTGGGACTGGAACGTCATCGCCAACGAGGGGGTCTGGTCCCCGGGCCTCTATCGCATCTACGGCATCGCGCCGGACCCCAGCCTCAAGCCCCGCGACCTCGTCGCCCGCGTGCATCCGGACGACCGCGAGCTCGCCCGCCAGGTGAACATCACCGCGGTCACCGAGGGGCGGATGGCGCCCGCCGAGTACCGCATCGTGCGCCCCGACGGCGAGGTCCGCTGGCTGCTGTCCCGCGCCGAGATGACCCGCAACGCCGAGGGCCGCGTCGCCCGCGCCGTCGGCGTCAACATCGACATCACCGAACAGCGCCTGGCCGGCCAGAAGCTGAGGGAGAGCGAGGCGCGCTTCCACGCCCTGGCCGACAGCGCCCCGGTGCTGCTCTGGGTCTCCCGCACCGACGGCGGGCGCGAGTTCGCCAACCGGGCCTATGTCGACTTCCTCGGGGTCTCCTTCGAGGAGGCCCTGGCCTTCGACTGGCGCCTGCGCCTTCACCCCGACGACCTCGAGCGCATCCTGCGCGAGCAGGTCGAGGGCGAGTCCTCCGGACGCCAGTTCACCCTGGAGGCCCGCTACCGCCGCGCCGACGGCGAGTGGCGCTGGATCCGCTCGGTCTCCCAGCCCCGCCACGCTCCCGGCGGCGAGTTCGCCGGCTTCATCGGCATCGGCTACGACATCACCGACGCCCGCCGCGCCGAGGAGGGCCTGACCCGCATCAACGAGCTGCTCGCCGAACGGGTGCAGGCGGCCCTGGCCGAGCGCGACCACGCCGAGGCCGCCCTGCGCCGGGCGCAGAAGCTGGAGGCCGTCGGCCAGCTCACCGGCGGGGTCGCCCACGACTTCAACAACCTGCTCACGGTGATCATCGGCGCCCTGGACCTGATGCAGCGCCACCCGGAGGACGCCGCGCGCCGCACCCGCATGATCGAGGCCGCCCAGGGCGCGGCCCGCCGCGGCGAGCGCCTGACCCAGCAGCTCCTGGCCTTCTCCCGCCGCCAGGCCCTGCGCCCGGAGTTGGTCTGCGTCGACGAGCTCCTGCGCGAAAGCGAGCCGCTGCTGCGCCGCGCCGTCGGCGAGGCGGTGGCCCTCACCGTCGCCCCGGCCGCACCCGGCGCCGTCGTCCGTATCGACCCCTCCCAGTTCGAGGCGGCGGTTCTGAACATGGTGGTCAACGCCCGCGACGCCGTGGCCAGCGGCGGCGCCATCCGCATCGAGACCGTGCGGCAGGCCCTGGACGCCGGCCAGGTCGAGGACCTCGCCGCCGGCGACTACCTGTGCATCGTGGTCCACGACACCGGCGTCGGCATGGCGCCGGAGGTGATCGCCCGGGTGTTCGAGCCCTTCTTCACCACCAAGGAGGTCGGCAAGGGCACCGGCCTGGGCCTGTCCCAGGTCTACGGCTTCGCCCGTCAGAGCGGCGGCGGCGTCGGGATCGACAGCGCCCCGGGAAAGGGCGCCTCGGTGCGCCTGTTCCTGCCGTGCGCCGAGGCCGCGGCGGCTGAGCCCCAGCCCCAGCCGGAGCCGGCCCCGCCGCGCGCCGCCGCCCCCGCGCCCCCCGCCCCGGCCCTGGCCGTGCTGCTGGTCGAGGACGACCTGGAGGTGGGCGACCTCGTCGTGGCCATGCTGCAGGAGCTCGGCCACCGGGTGATCCGCGCTGGGTACGTCGACGAGGCCTTGCCGATCCTGCGCAGCGACCAGGCCGTCGACCTCCTGCTCACCGACCTCGTGATGCCCGGCGGGCGCAACGGCGTGGACCTCGCCCGCGAAGCGGTTGAGCTGCGCCCCGGCCTGCCGGTGATCCTGTCGTCCGGCTACACCGGCGACGCCCTCAGCGCCGCGGACGGCGCGCCCTGGCCGCTGCTGCGGAAGCCCTATTCCGCCGACGCCCTGGCCCAGACGATCGCCGCCGCCCTGAGGCGGTCGGCCCACGCCGCCTGAGCTCGCCCGGCGGTTGTCGCTACGGCCCCTTGCCGAGCCGCCGGACGGGGTCTATATGTGACGCATCAGTTATGCTCGATTTGAGCATATCCGAGACGCCGACGGACGTGGCCCGTCCTGCGGCGTTTTTTGAGGCCGGTGAAATGCTCAATGTGAGCATAAGGAGGACGCCATGGCCGCCGACGGTTTCCAGTTTGCGTTCACCCCTGAGGTCGAGCGGTCCACCCTGCCCCTGTGGGAGAAGGTGAAGTCGCACGTGACCCCGATGGAGTGGCGGCTGCAGGCTCCCCTCATCGCCGAGATCAACCGCCTCAAGCGGCAGAAGAACGCCGTCATCCTGGCGCACAACTACATGACGCCCGAGATCTTCCACGGCGTCGGCGACTATGTCGGCGACAGCCTGGGCCTGGCCAAGGAAGCGGCCAAGTCGGACGCGGCGATCATCGTCCAGGCCGGCGTCCACTTCATGGCCGAGACCTCAAAGATCCTGTCGCCGGACAAGACCGTCCTGATCCCGGACCTGCGCGCCGGCTGCAGCCTGGCCTCCTCGATCACCGGCGCCGACGTGCGGCTGATCAAGCAGCGCTATCCGGGCCTGCCGGTCGTCACCTACGTCAACACCACCGCCGACGTGAAGGCCGAGACCGACGTCTGCTGCACCAGCGCCAACGCCGTGCAGGTGGTCGAGCACGTGGCCCGCGAATGGGGCGTCGACCGGGTGATCCTGATCCCCGACGAGTTCCTCGCCCGCAACGTCGCCCGCCAGACGAAGGTCGGGATCATCGCCTGGAAGGGCCGCTGCGAGGTGCACGAGCGCTTCACCGCCCAGGACATTCTGGACCTGAAGGAGGCCTATCCCGGCGCCGAGGTCCTGGCCCACCCCGAATGCCCGGCCGAGGTGCTGGAAGTGTCCGACTTCGCCGGCTCCACGGCGGCGATGAACGACTACGTGCTCCAGCGCAAGCCGAAGCAGGTGGTGCTGATCACCGAATGCTCCATGGCCGACAACGTCGCCTGCGATGCGACGGACACCGAGTTCGTACGGCCCTGCAACCTGTGCCCGCACATGAAGCGGATCACCCTGGAGAACATCTACGAGGCCCTGCTGCACGAGCGGCACGAGGTCCTCGTCGACCCGGCCGTCGCCGAGCGCGCTCGCCTGGCCGTCCAGCGGATGATCGACCTGCCTCCGCCCCCCGTCCCGGCCCGCTACGACCTCGTCAAGGCCCGCCACCACGTCGACGTGGAGCTGATCTGACCGCCGCCCGCGGCCGAACGCACAGGTCCTTCTCCCCGGCGGGGGAAGGCGCATCTCCGTCCGTCCTGCCGGACTGCGACGGGGCCAGGAGCAAGTGATGCCCAGACGCATCGAACATGACGGCGTGCTGATCGTCGGCGCGGGGCTCGCGGGCCTCTCGGCCGCGCTCGCCGCCGCCCCGCGCAAGGCCCTGGTGCTCTCCGGCGCGCCGATCAGCCAGGGCTGCTCCTCGGCCTGGGCCCAGGGCGGCATGGCCGCGGCGCTGTCCGCGGACGACTCCCCGGCCCTGCATGCGGCCGACACGATCGCCGCCGGGGCGGGCCTGGTGGATCCGGAGATGGCCGCGCTGCTCGCCGCCGAAGGGCCGGAAGCGGTTCGCCGCCTGGCCGAGCTCGGCGCCCCCTTCGACCGCGACGCCGCGGGCGGCTTCTCCCAGAGCCTGGAGGCCGCCCACTCCCGCGCCCGCGTGGCCAGGGTCAAGGGCGACCAGGCCGGGCGCGAGATCATGCAGGCCGTGATCGCCGCGACCATGGCCTCGCGCCACGTCGAGGTCCGCGCCGGTGCGCGCCTGCGCGCCCTGCTGCAGGACGCGGACGGCCGGGTGCGCGGCGTCGTCGCCGAAATGGACGGTCAGGCGGTCGAGATCGTCGCCCCCGCCGTGGTGCTGGCCACCGGCGGCGTCGGCGGCCTCTACGCCGTCACCACCACCCCGGCCGAGCTGCGCGGCGAGGGCCTGGCCCTGGCCGCCCTGGCCGGCGCGCGCATCGCCGATCCGGAGTTCGTCCAGTTCCACCCCACGGCCATCGACATCGGCCGCGATCCGGCGCCCCTGGCCACCGAGGCCCTGCGCGGCGAGGGCGCGCGGCTGATCAACGCCGCCGGCGAGCCGTTCATGGCCCGCTATCATCCCGACGCCGAGCTCGCCCCGCGCGACATCGTCGCCCGCGCCATCCACGCCGAGCGCGAGGCCGGCCGCGGCGCCTTCCTCGACGCCCGCAAGGCCGTGGGCGAGCACTTCCCCGAGGAGTTTCCGGCGGTCTTCGCCGCCTGCCTCTCCGGCGGCGTCGACCCGCGCGTGCAGCCGATCCCCGTCGCCCCCGCCTGCCATTACCACATGGGCGGGATCGTCACCGACGCCGAGGGCCGCACCAGCCTGCCCGGCCTGTTCGCCGCCGGCGAATGCGCCTCAGTCGGCGTGCACGGGGCCAACCGCCTGGCGTCCAACTCGCTGCTGGAGGCGGCGGTGTTCGGAACTCGCGCCGGCCGCGCCGCCGCCGCCGAGTCCGCCCCCGCCGGCCGCGTCCTGCCCACCCGCCTGTCGCCCGACCTGCCCGAGCCCGCCCTCCAGCGCCTGCGCCAGGCCATGAGCCGCGACGCCGGCGTGGTGCGCGATGCGGCCGGGCTGTCGCGGCTGCTGGCCGAGCTCGACGCCCTGGACGTCGCCTACGGCCGCACCCTGCCGGTCCTCGCCGCGCGCCTGGTGGCCGACGCCGCCCTCGCCCGCCGCGAGAGCCGCGGCGCCCACTTCCGCCGGGATTTCCCCCTGCAGGCCGAAGCGGCCCGCACCTTCATCACGCTCGCCGAGGGCCGTGCATGTCAGGCCGCCTGATCGAACCCCTTCCCGACCTCCTGATCGAGCCGGTGGTCCGCGCCGCCCTGGCCGAGGACCTCGGCCGCGCCGGCGACGTCACCGCGATGGCCTGCATCGAGGCCGACGCCGAGCTCTCCGCCGTCTTCGCCGCCCGCAAGCCCGGCGTCGTCGCGGGCCTGGCCTGCGCGCGGATGGCTGTGCTCGCCCTCGATCCGTCCGCGCGCTTCGAGGCGACGGCGCAGGACGGCGAGTCCGTCGGCGCCGGCGCGCCCCTCGCCAAGGTCCGCGCCAACGCCCGCGCCTTGCTGTCGGCCGAGCGCACCGCCCTGAACCTTCTGGGCCGGCTGTCCGGCGTCGCCACCCTGACGCGGGCCTATGTCGACGCCGTCGCCGGCACGCGCGCGCGCATCGTCGACACCCGCAAGACCACCCCGGGCCTGCGTCACCTGGAAAAGTACGCCGTCCGCTGCGGCGGCGGGGTCAATCACCGCTTCGGCCTCGACGACGCCATCCTCATCAAGGACAACCACGTCGCCGCCTGCGGCGGGGTGGGCGAAGCGGTGCGCCGGGCCAAGGCCTTCGCCGGCCATCTGATGAAGGTCGAGGTCGAGGTCGACACCCTCGAGCAGTTCCAGGAAGCCCTTCGCTACGGCCCCGACGTCGTCATGCTCGACAACTTCGGCCCCGAGGCCCTGGCCGAGGCCGTGCGGCTCAACGCCGGGCGGGCGGTGCTCGAGGCCTCCGGCGGCGTCAATCTCGACACCGTGCGGGCCCTGGCCGAAACCGGCGTGGACGTCATCTCCGTGGGCGCCCTCACTCACTCCGCCCCGGTGCTCGACATCGGCCTGGACGCCTGACCGTCGGCGGCCTCTGATCGCGCCGGGGGCCGGAACAAGGGCCGCCGGCAGGGGTTCCCCTATGCATAGGAGGACCCCATGACCGCCAAGTCACCGCCCATCCCGCCCGAACAGCGCAGCTATCGCGGCCAGAAGGCCGACGTGTCCGGCGACACCCAGGGCCGCCGCGACGAGACCACCGGCCTGCAGTCCACCGAGCCCGGCGATGGCGACGTGAACCTCAAGGAGCAGGGCCGCCAGGGGAACATCAACCAGAACACCCATCACCAGGGCTATCAGCAGGACCGCTGACCATGCCGCACAAGAACCCCGACGCGCAGCGCTGGGGCGGCCCCGGCGCCAGCCACGAGGACCGCACCAAGCCGATGCCCGAAAAGCGCGATCCCCGCGCTCCGGGCGAGCCCACCAACACCCCCTTCAGCCACGTCTCCGGCGGCGGCGGCGAACGCGACCGCCACCACGGCCACGACGTGCGCGCCAAGCGCGACACCGAGGAGAACAGCGCCCAGCGCCGAAAGCCCTGACGCGCGCTCCCGACGTGGGCCGCCCAATCGAGAGGCTCCCCCCTCCGGGGGAACTTGCCCGGAGGGCATGAGGGGGCCGCCCAATCGAGATGCTCCCCCTCTGGGGGAGCTGGCCCGGAGGGCCTGAGGGGGACTGCGGCCCCTGGCGAACGGCCCAACGCCTTGGCCGCCGCGGTCCCCCTCGATCCTCCCTCGCCGGGCCCTACGCCATCGTCAGCCGCGAGGCCGCCTCGACGGCTTCGCGGCGGCCGTCCATCTGGGCGGCCATCAGCGCCTTCACAGCCGCCACGATCTGCGGCGGGGCGATCTCCGGACGGCCCGCCTGGAACGGCGGGGACGGCGCATATTCCAGCCCGAGCTGAACCGACTGGGCCAGGGTCTCGCCCGCCAGCTCGGCCATCAGGGTGAAGGCGAAGTCGAGCCCCGCCGTCACCCCGCCGCCGGTGATCAGGTTGCCGTCCCGCGCCACGCGGCTCTCGTCGACCACCACCCCGAACGGCTCCAGCAGTTCGCGCCAGGCCCAGTGGCAGGCCGCCCGCCGGCCGCGGATCAGGCCGGTGGCCGCCAGGATCAGCGAGCCCGTGCAGACGCTGGTCAGGTATTTCGCGCCCTTGGCCAGCCGGGTCACCTCGGCCATGAACGCCTCGTCCAGCATCGCCTCCGTCGTGCCGAACCCGCCGGGGACGCAGATCACGTCGCAGCGCTCGATGGCCGCAAGGTCGGCCAGCCTGGTGAACACCAGTCCCTCGGCCTCGATGTCCTGGCCGCCCTTGGAGGCGACGGTCACGCGGCCGCCGGGCACGCGCGAAAGCACCTGGTGCGGTCCGGTGAAGTCCAGATGGGTCACGCCCGGATAGAGCGGGATGACGATTTCGATCTCAGCCAAGGCGGCCTCCTGCGGTTGACGCCTGCACCATGAGGGGCCTAGCGTCTGGCGGAAATGACGAAGTTCCCACCTTTTTCGCCATGCGCCGCCTCGACCTCCTGATCTTCCCCGATTTCCAGATCCTCGACGCCACGGGCCCGATCGCCGCCTTCGAGATCGCCGCCCGCTATGCGCCGGGGGCCTACGACCTGCACGTGGTCGCCGCCGAGCCGGGGCCGGTGCGCAGCTCCTCCGGCGTGGCGCTCCTGGCCGAGGGCCTGGAGGACGCCCCGCTCGACACGGTGATGGTCTCCGGCGGCGACGGCACCCGCGCGGCCCAGGCCCCCTCCGTCCTGCCCTGGCTGAAGGCCGCCTCGGCCCGCGCCCGGCGCACGGCCAGCGTCTGTTCGGGGGCCTATCTCCTGGCCGAGGCCGGGCTTCTGGAGGGCCGCCGCGCCACCACCCACTGGAGCCGCAGCGCGGACTTCGCCCGCCGCTATCCTGGGGTGCGCCTGGAGCCGGACCGCATCTTCACCCGTGACGGGCCCGTCGGCGAGGGGGAGATCTGGACCTCGGCCGGGATCACCGCCGGCATCGACCTGTCCCTGGCCATGATCGCCGACGACCTGGGCCAGGAGACCGCCCGCCGGGTGGCCCAGCAGCTCGTGGTCTATCACCGCCGGCCGGGGGGCCAGTCGCAGTTTTCCGCGCTCCTGGAGATCGGCGGCCAGGGCGGCCGCTTCGCCGCGCTGATCGACTGGATGCGCGAGCGCCTGGCCGAGCCTCTCGGGGTCGAGCGCCTGGCCGACCAGGCCGGCATGAGCCCGCGGCACTTCGCCCGGGCCTTTCACGCCGAGACCGGCATGACCCCGGCCAAGGCCGTCGAGCGCCTGCGCCTGGAGGTGGCGCGCGAGCGGGTGGAGGGCTCGTCCGAGCCGATCGACGTCCTCGCCCGGTCCAGCGGCTTCGGCGACCCGGAGCGGATGCGGCGCGCCTTCGTCCGCGCCTTCGGGCAGCCGCCCCAGGCGCTCAGGCGCGCGGCCCGCGCCTGATCAGGAGGCCGCGCCGACCGCGCCCTTGGCGGCCTCGCCCCGGCCGGCGCCGGCCGTGCGTTCGAGCTGGGCCGTCTCGCCGACCTTCGGCGCCGCCGGCGCGGCGGGGACCGGGACGGCGCCTGGCTTGGCGGCCGGCGGCTTCTCCGGCTCCAGCACCAGCGAGGTCAGCCGCACGTCGCTCGGCGCCACGTCGGCCGGGGTCGGCTGCGGGGCCGCATAGACCGGCTCGGTGGTCAGCTCCGGCGCCGGGGTGTCCAGCGGCGCGCGGCGCCCGCCGCGGCCGAAGCGGTAGAAGACGTGCATGCCCACCTGGCCCACCCGCACCAGCCGCGGGCCCCAGGCGGGGGCGACGGCGGTGGTGTGGAAGTGGGTGGCCGCGCCGACCTCGTCCATGACGTAGCCGGACAGCGCCCGCGCGGCGATCCGCTGGGCCCGCGTCCAGGCGCGGATCTCGTAGCCGGAGCGCATCGCCCCGTTGCAGGCGAAGCTGAACTGGCAGCCGCGCCGGCCCGCGCCCTGGAAGACCACGCCGCAGACGGTCTTGGGGAAGGCCGGGGAGCGCACGCGGTTCAGCACCACCTGGGCCACCGCGGCCTGGCCGGCGGCGGTCTCGCCGCGGGCCTCGTAGTAGACGGCCTGGGTCAGGCACTCCAGCTCGCGGGAGGTCTCCAGCGCGCCGGACAGGCGGAAGGGCGCGGCCGGCTCCACCGCCGGCAGGCTGGCGCGCAGCATCAGGTCGTTGCCGTCCCGCCCCGCCGTCTGCTCCAGACGGGCGGCGAAGATGGCGCTCTGGCGGTCGCGCTCGGCGGCGCCAGCGACGGTGAAGGGATCATGGCGGCGGGCCACGCGCAGGACGCCGAGGTCCATGCGGGCCGCCGCCGCCTGCAGGGCGGTCTCGGAGAAGCCCTCGCTGGCGGCCTTCGCCAGGCGCTCGGCCCGAGCGTGGTCCTTCGCCGTCTGCGATAGTCCGCCGGCCATATAGGCGGCGCCCAGCCCAAGGCCGACTCCGGCTCCGAGCAAAGCGGCCGCTGTCAGCGCACGCCACTCGGCGTTCGCCCGCGAAATCAAGTTCAAGGTTATCGTGTCCTATGCGGCGAGGGCGACAGGCCCCCCAACACATCGCCGACGGCGGCCCCTGCTCATGCTGGCAGCGCACCCCGGCGGGCCCGTTCCGATACACGGTGAAGAACGGGCTAAGGCAAAGCGACGCGGCTTATGCCGAGTCTTTAGCCGTCGCGCAAGTCCATATTGCACTGCAGCAAGAAAATACCTTGTTTAGGATTAATCCTCACCGCTTTTCGGAACCCCTGCCGAGCGCCGCCGTTGTTCCTGCCGATTCTTGAGCGGGAACCTCCAACATGCTGAGAACTCTGGCGATACTTGCGGCCTCCGCATCGGCTCTGGCCCTGGCCGCCTGCGGCCACAACGTCGAGGAGCGCGCGGCCACCGGCGCGGTCGCCGGCGCCGTCGTCGGCGGCCCGGTGGGCGCGGCCGTGGGCGGGGCGGCGGGCACGGCGGTCTCCAAGACCGTCGACAAATAGTCCAATCGCGCCATGAGCGCGGCGCGGCTCTTGCTTAGGCCTGCTCCCCAGGGATGGGGAGTTGGAGCATGCGTCACCTGATTGTCGCCCTGGCGGTCCTGGCCGCGGCCCTGGCCGTGGTCGCGATCGCCCCGCAGGGCGTCTGACCCGCGCCGGATTTGCGCTGGATCAAACCGGCGCGCCGCCGGAAAGGCCAAGCTGCGTCCAGCACGGAAGGACGCGACATGGCGCTCGGCAACACACGCCAGGGCTACGGCTGGATCGCCATCGCCCTGCACTGGATCTCCGCCGCCGCGGTGATCGCCCTCTATCTGATGGGCGAGGCCATGGAGGAGGCGCCCGACCGCGCCGCCAGGCTCGCGGCCATGGCCCAGCACGTCTCGATCGGCATGCTGCTCTTCGCCTTCCTCGCCGCCCGGCTGATCTGGACCGCCGCCCAGCCGGCCCCCGCCAAGCTGGAGAAGGTCACCGCCCTGCGCATCCTCTCCTCGGCGGTCCAGGGCCTGCTGCTCCTGATGATCCTCGTGCAGATCGTCTCTGGCCCGCTGGTGATCTGGGCCAACGCCCGGCCGATCGAGGTGTTCGACTGGTTCGCCCTGGCCAGCCCCTTCCCGGCCAAGCTCGAATGGCTGCACGAGGCCGCCGAGGCCGTGCACAAGGCCGCCCCCAACGCCCTGTGGCCGCTGCTGGCGCTGCACGTGCTGGGCGCGGTCAAGCACGCGGTGGTCGACCGGGACGCCACCCTGCGCCGGATGCTCTGGGTCAAGGCCTGAGCGGCGCGCCGCCGCGCCCTGCTGACAGCACCTTGTCAGCAGGCGGCCCCTAGTCTGCGGCCCTGCGCAGTCCTACCTTGGCGGCCATGTCCCGTTCGCAAAGCTCCCCCGGCCTCGCCGACATGTCGGCGGCCTTCGTCTATGACGAGACGGCCATGCCCATGGCCTGGGTCCCGCACCGCCCGGCGCGCCCGGAGAAGTCCGAGGGCGGGCGCAGGTTCAAGCTCGTCTCCAGCTACGCGCCCGCCGGCGACCAGCCCCAGGCCATCGCCGAGCTGGTCGAGGGCCTGCGCCAGCGCGAGCACGACCAGGTGCTGCTCGGCGTCACCGGCTCGGGCAAGACCTTCACCATGGCCAAGGTGATCGAGGAGACCCAGCGCCCGGCCCTGATCCTGGCCCCCAACAAGACCCTCGCCGCCCAGCTCTATTCGGAGTTCAAGAGCTTCTTCCCGGAGAACGCGGTCGAGTTCTTCGTCTCCTACTACGACTACTACCAGCCGGAGGCCTACGTCCCGCGCACGGACACCTACATCGAGAAGGATTCCTCGATCAACGAGCAGATCGACCGGATGCGCCACTCGGCCACCCGCGCGATCCTCGAGCGCGACGACGTCATCGTCGTGGCCAGCGTCTCCTGCATCTACGGCATCGGCTCGGTGGAGACCTACACGGCCATGACCTTCACCCTGCAGCCGGGCCAGCGGGTGGACGAGAAGAAGCTGATGGCCGACCTGGTGGCCCAGCAGTACAAGCGCAACGACCAGGCCTTCGAGCGCGGGACCTTCCGCCGCCGCGGCGACACCATCGAGATCTTCCCCGCCCACTACGAGGACCGCGCCTGGCGCATCTCCCTGTTCGGCGACGAGATCGAGGCGATCACCGAGTTCGACCCCCTCACCGGCAAGAAGACCGCCGACCTGGACGGGGTGAAGATCTACGCCAACAGCCACTACGTCACCCCGCGCCCGACCCTTCGCCAGGCCACCGCCGCCATCAAGGCCGAGCTGAAGGAGCGCCTCGACTGGCTGGTCGCCAACGGCAAGCTGCTGGAGGCCCAGCGCCTGGAGCAGCGCACCACCTTCGACCTGGAGATGATCGAGGCCACCGGCTCCTGCGCCGGCATCGAGAACTACTCCCGCTACCTCACCGGCCGCCGGCCGGGCGAGCCGCCGCCGACCTTCTTCGAGTACATCCCCGAGAACGCCCTCCTGTTCGTCGACGAGAGCCACCAGACGGTGCCCCAGATCGGCGCCATGTACCGCGGCGACTACCGGCGCAAGTTCACCCTGGCCGAATACGGCTTCCGCCTGCCCTCCTGCATGGACAACCGGCCCCTCAAGTTCGAGGAGTGGGAGGCCATGCGCCCGGCCACGGTCCACGTCTCCGCCACCCCCGGCCCCTGGGAGATGGAGAAGACCGGCGGCGTCTTCGCCGAGCAGGTGATCCGCCCCACCGGCCTGATCGACCCGCCGGTCGAGGTGCGCCCGGTCTCCAAGGACGGCTTCTCCCAGGTCGACGACGTCATCGACCAGGTGCGCCGCACCAACGCCCTCGGCTACCGCTCCCTGATCACCGTCCTCACCAAGAAGATGGCCGAGGACCTCACCGAGTTCATGCACGAGCAGGGCCTGCGCGTGCGCTACATGCACTCCGACGTCGACACGGTGGAGCGCATCGAGATCATCCGCGACCTGCGCCTGGGCGCCTTCGACGTGCTGGTCGGCATCAATCTGTTGCGCGAGGGCCTGGACATCCCCGAGTGCGGCCTCGTCGCCATCCTCGACGCCGACAAGGAGGGCTTCCTGCGCTCGGAGACCTCCCTGATCCAGACCATCGGCCGCGCCGCCCGCAACGTCGACGGCCGGGTCATCCTCTACGCCGACACCGTCACCGGCTCGATGGAGCGGGCCATGGCCGAGACCGCCCGCCGCCGCGAGAAGCAGGAGGCCTACAACCTGGCCCACGGCATCACGCCCGAGAGCGTCAAGAGCCAGATCAAGGAGATCCTGGCCTCCCCCTACGAGAAAGACCGCGTCACCGTCCCGGCCGGGCTCGCCGAGACCGGCGACAAGCCCTTCATGGGCGACAACTTCAAGGCCACCCTGCGCGACCTGGAGGCGAAGATGCGCGAGGCCGCCTCCAACCTCGAGTTCGAGACCGCCGCGCGCCTGCGCGACGAGATCAAGCGCCTGAAGCTCATGGACCTGGAGTTCGCCAACGACGCCCTCACCGGCGAGGGCGAAAGCGTCGACAGGGACGCGGTCAAGCGCGTCCGCAAGGAAGCCCGCGCCGAAGCCGCCGAACGCTTCCGCAAGGCCCGCCGCTAACCGCCCCTCCGCTCATCCCCGTGAATGCAGGGCCCCAGGCTCTCTTGGATGCTCCCCCCGGGGGAACTGGCCCGCAGGGCCTGAGGGGGATTTCGCCCACTCCCCGCCATCCCCGCCCTCCGTGGCGGGAACCAGGCCCCGCCCACAGCTTGATGGCGCAATGGCTGTAGTTGAGGCGCGTGTCTGGTGTGCGCCACGAGCCGACATTGGGGTCGAGGCAGGAAGCAGACATTCCATTCACTCATTCCATTCACTCGAACGTAGGTCTGAGACGTGTGTCACTGCGCCTTGCAGCGATGACGCCGCCGTCCGACACTGCCGCAGCAAGCCTAGCCGTGCCCACGATGGACTTGGTAGGAGAAGGCAATGCGTTCAACGGTCACCAGCCTGGGTCTTCTCGCTGCGGCAATTGCGGCATCGCCCTCATCCGCCAAGACTCTTGCCATTTGCGGCGCGGTGAGCGGGCACGCCTATTTCGTTGCAAAGGACCTCGTTTCACCCGAGGAATCTGGGTGGGATGAAGATCGGATTTCCATCGGTCGGATCACACTCAGCCGAGCTGACAACGGCGATCTCGATGTGGCGTATGTTGATGCGACGGGAGACGTATTCTCATCCCGTTCTGAGGGCGCTGCAATAGTCGCCGGCCGCATGACGACGGACGAGGCAGCTGTTTTGGTTGCCTACCCCGGACAGACGATGGAGATTTATCAGTTCGTCAGGAATGACGCCGGTGAGGCGCAAGTGCTTCTGCTGCAAAGCAAAGGTTCACCCATCGCCAAGGCTAGCGTTCTCGTGGGCTCTTGCAGCCTGCTCGACCTGCAATGACTGCTATTCAGCCCTAAGCGGTTGCGCGCCAATTGGGGACCTTGATCCGCCTCCAGAATGCGGCCGTTAGGGTGCAGAACCGAAGCACCTTTGGAGCTTTCTCTGCCACGCACGCCGGGGCACGGCGCCCGCGTCACCACGAGCCATTTAAGCAGGCGCTCCCGGCGGCCGGCGATCCTCTCTCTGTAGTGGTGGAGCAATCTCGCGGCGGACGCGGTCAAACACCTGCTCGAGCAGAGAGAGCACTCCTGGGCCGATCGCATGTGCGTCGCGGGATGCACTGAGGCGCGTGAGCGTCCCATCTTGAAGCGAAAGGACCGCAAAATCATCCGGCTTGCTATCTGTTGAAGCGTAATGCTCCGGAAGCCACGATAGTGCCGCGAATACCATCCGCTGCACGAGCACTGGCCGTTTGGTATTCCAGATATGGATGGCCGTCGCACGCCCATCCAAGGTGAGGCCGAAGTCCGGTTCAAAACGCACTTTGAAAAGCTTCCCCGGGCTCTGAAAGCTCACAGGTGCAAAAGTGAGTAGGGGGCCAGAATGCGAGGAACGCCACTTTTCGAGCAGCGTGAGCGCAGACTTCAGCGAATTGCGCTCGCTCTCACCCTTGATCTTTTCGGCCGCTTGAAGGAGGTCCGCTAGCGCCACTTGATCTACCAGCAGCTTGCGAGCGAAACGCCGCAGACTTCGGTGGAAATCGTAGCCATCACCAGCCGGCAGGTAGCGCTTTCTGACTTCTGTTCGCCGAGGCTTCTCATTCATCGAGAGAAGCTTCAGGACATATGAAAATCCAAGTGTGGGCATTGCCTATCCATTCCGGTCTGATTCGGGAGTAGGACTCTGCACTGAGGACGCGCGGCACTGATGTTCACATATGGTTCCTGCTCAAGGTATATTCAATCTTGCATGGGTGCGTCAAATTTACATCCGCCGCGGGTCGGAACCCACCACGCTTTCCCGCCTCCAGGACGCGCCAGTTCGGGACCTTGGCGCACGCGCCGATGCCGGACGATTGAGGGCCAGAGAGTACGTGACACGCGCCCGCAAAGGCACATGGCCCCATCTAAGGTTGACAAGGGGTCCCCTCACAAGCGTCATTCCCAAGCTGTTGGGTTAGGGCGACTGCCATGAGCTACAAGGACCCCGAACCTCGGTTGTTCGGAGGTGACTCACGGGGGCGGCGTGCTCCGCCTGGCTTGAAGTCGTTCCTGTTCACTCTGAACCTGCAGATGGACTGGCTGCTCGACAGGATTCAGCACATTCGATGGGGTTGCGATCCGATTATTCAGGCGGATGGCGTCACCGAGATCGAGCGGCTCACATTGGTGCTGGAGGACCGTCGGTTCTTCCAGCACTCTGGGATCGACTGGCGTTTCATCCCTCGCGTCGTCCGCCAATTCGTCACGTTCAAGCGCGTCGGCGGCGTCAGCACAATTGAGCAGCAACTCGTCCGGACGATCCTTCAGCGCCGGGAACGCACCATCAGACGAAAATCTAGGGAAATGCTCCTAGCTTGGGTGCTGAGCTATCGGATGTCGAAGCGAGATATCCTACGGACCTATCTCACCACCGCGTACTTCGGCTATCGCCTGCGGGGATGCGACGAGGCAGCCAATCTGCTCTACGGCGCCAACGCAGCAGACCTTGATCCGGAGCAATCAGCGTTCGTGGCCAGTTTATTGGTATATCCCCTACCAAAGGTCGCGCGCGAGAAGGCCGAGCAGTCAGGTCTGCACCCCATCAGCGATCACGCAGGGTACATCCAAATTTTGTCATCTGTAGCGCCGAAGTGGGCCAAACGAATCCGACGAAGGATGGCTTTCGGCCTAGCGCTGAGACTTAAGGCCAAATAGCCGCGTCCAAAGGAATGCCGACGTCAGATTATCCCAATTGCTGTAGCTGAGATCATAGCGACCGGTCAGACCATTGAGATCCTCTCGCTGAATTCGTTCGAGCAGCCGCTGTATGAATTCATATGAACTCTTGCCCAGATAATTGAGCTCTCGCTCTTCTTTGGCGAGGTTCGATTTGCTGCCGCTGCGCAGGGCGGATTCCAATACTCGGCCATTGCGGGCGAAATTGTCATGTAGCTCTTGCTCAAATCTAATGGCCGTCCAGCGATCGAATGACGCCCATAGCTCGGCTTTCGTGCGACCGAGATTGTCCATCTACTCGAATACAGCCGTGCGATACTCCAGGCGCTCAGCTTCGAGCTCAGTGCAATCTCCGCGACGGATGGCCCACAACAGCCTACGCTGCCGATAGAGGCGCTTGTCGATAAGCGCTGAGGCACGCTCGACTGTCGCGAGGGCAGCCTCGGCTCGATCGGTGCGGATCTTCTCCCAATGCTGATGCTTCCAGCTGCGATGTTGTAGCCAAGCACCAACGGCCGTGCCTGCGACTGCCAGCGCCAAACTGAGCACGAGGAAAAGGAAATTAAGTAAGACTTCGCCCATTGCCCCCTCGCGGACGCCACGCCAGCAACTATAGCGAAATCGCGTTCCGGGCTGAACCCGCAAGGCGTCCAGCAGGCATTCACGCCCAGTACAGAAGTTGGGGACGTTTCCAGAAACAGAAATTCCCAATCGCCGCTATGAGCCCGAACAAGCGCTAAATCAATAGCCTCGCTTTGGAGCCGTTGTTTTCCACTGGCGCCTCTACAGCACCTCTCCGGCCGGAGGTTCGCGAAGCACGGCCCGTCGGACGTGAGAGGCCTGAATCAGTCGGTGCTAAGACGACTTGTCGTCTCCTCGATGAGGGCCTCAACGTCGGCTACGAGCTTGCCGACGATCTTCTCGATCAGCGGACCGGGATCACCAGTCCAAGGCTCTTTGTACCACCGGCGGGTGAACTCCATCCCTTCCACCGCGAAATTGTCCCAGTCGGTGCGGGGATGGCGCGTTCCAAGCTCGAACACGTAGCAGTGCTCCAGACTAGGTGCGCAACTCACTACCAAAACCACGCGTTGCAGGACTGAGTACCTAGGCGTCAAGGTAATGCGTAGTTGCGCTCGATCCATCGCCATATTTAGCTCGAGGTGCCAAGTCTCCGACACCTCATCGTCCGAAGAAAAGGCAAGCGTGAGAGCAGAAAAGTCTGGGAAGAGCGTACTGCGGTGCTTCTTCCTGTGTTTCGTAATCGTAGCCGTGACGAATTCATCCGGCCGCTGCTCTTGATTCAACACGCGGATGATGAACCCGCGTGTTGTCTGCTCGTGGAAGCTCTTGTGTTCAGCCACGGCCAGATCGAAGGCGTCTCCAAATCCCTCAGCCCTCAAGCGATGAAGAAGACCGTCGAAGAGCCGATCGATGTAAGCCGGGACATCCTCTTTCTTGGCCATCCGCGCATCCAATTCAGCGAGCCGATCAGCAAGCGTTGGAACAGGTGCTGTGGGAACGGGCTCCACGGTCCCAGCATCCCCCTCGACGGCTTCATCCCAGCCGTAGGTCAGTTTAGATCGGAAGGCCGCGAGCTTTTGAGCGTCGTCGACGAATGTGTCTCGACCAGCACCCTGCAGCACGAACTGCGGTGCGCGATCTGGGTTGCGCCGGTACTCATCTCGAAGGGCGGTGATGATGTCCATGTAATAGACTGGACCTTCGCGCGCTGGCGCAGCGGCGAGGCAGAACCGTTCGGTGAAGGGGCTGAGCTGCGACCCCGCAATTGCATCCTCGGTCTCCCCGCATGCCGCGATCCTGACTAGGTTCTTCAGTTCGGGTTCCCTGGCCGGGAAGAGCTCGTCACTCGACTTCAAGAGGCGCGTCCCCGACTGGCACGCATCGATGACCTGCACAGTGAGTGCGGGCGATGCATCCCGTATCAGTACCAACAGTTCGGTGTCGGAGAGTCCCGTCACGTTGGGGCGTTCGCGGTCGAAATCCACCGGGCAGAGGAAGAATTCCCCCTCTTCGGCGTACCCATGGCCTGAGTAATAAAAGAAGAGTTCATCGAGCCCGTGCAGCGGCTGCAGGATGTCACGGAGGTTACCCTTCAAAGCGGCAGCGTCGCAGTCGACGAACGTGTGGACTGCATCGAAACGCCCAGTCGACTCGAGGAGCGAGGCGAGTGTCTCCACATCCGCCGGGCAGCATGAGAGCTTCGACTCGTGCTTATATTGCGCGGAGGCTATGAGGATACCAATGGCGGCCATTCGCCGATCCTACTGGTTTTTTCTGGGGATGTGAGCAGCATGTGCGCGCTAGCGGGGAGCGCGGTGCCCCACGGCACGCACGACGTTCCTCGAAGCTCGCGGCGGTCCCTTCAAAGGCCGATCTAGAGCGGACACTCCGATGGTCGGCAAAGAGCCCCCTTCAGACCCTCGCCGCCGCGTCGCCAGCCAATAATCCTTGACTCTCCCCTCGACCTATGTTCTCTTTTTGTTCATGGTCGATCCCGAGGAGATGCAGGACAGGCACACCGCCCAGTTGGCGGAGCTGGCCGAGATCGGGATGGGGTTGGCGCGGGTCCTGGCGGGCCGGGCGCAGGCCGCGGAAACGCCCGAGGCGGCCGAGGGCCTGGCCCTGGCTTTTCACCGGATTTCCCGCAGCGTGCGCCTGACCCTGGCGCTGGAATCCCGGCTCGCCCGGGAGCAGGCCGTGGTGCGCCGGGTGCAGGGCCATCGCCGGCGCGAGCTCGACGAGATCCGCCTGCCGCAGGTGCGCCACGCCCTGGCCTGCGAGATCTGGAACGAGGCCGACGGCGCCGAGGCCGAGGCCCTGCTGGAGGACCTGGAGACCCTGCTCTCCGAGGAGGTGCTGTTCGAGCGCCTGTCGTCCGGCCCGCTGGACGCGGTGATCGGCCGCCTGCGCGGCGAGCTCAACCTGTCGGCCGAAGCCCTCGGCGGGGCCCCCGCCAACGATTCCCACGACATGGGCGACGGCACGGACGACGGCCGGCGCGGCGCCGGGGACCATGACCTGGACGGTCCGGGCGACGGCCTGGGCGGCCTCGCCAGCTCGGGCGCCCCGCCGCCGCAGCCCTCCGGCTGAGCCGCCGGCTCACCGGGGCAGGATCAGCGCCACCGGCAGGGCCGCGAACAGCTCGCGCGCCGGCGCCGCTCCCCCGCGCCCGTCTCCCCTCTCCCCTTCCGTCCCCCACCCTTCCGTCCCGGAGAGCGGATCGCGCCAGGGGCCGGGAACCTCGATCGCCGTCTCCCCCCACCAGTCCGCCGGCGGCGTCGCGCGCCCCTCCAGGGCCCGCGCCGTGCGGATCGCCGCCGCGCAGACCACCGGCCCGCGCCGGAAGGCGAGAACGTGCGCGGCCCGCGGCCCGCTCGCCGCCAGCGGCGCGTAATCGGCCCCCGCGAAGGCGTCCGCGTGCGCCCGCCGCGCGGCCAGGGCGCCGGCGATCAGCCCCTGCTTGGCGCCGTCGTAGTCGCCGGCGGCCAGGGCCGCGGCCGGGCTCGCCCGCGCCCCCCGCTCGAGGGCCGCGGCGCGGGCGGCGTAGTCCACCGGCCGGCGGTTGTCCGGGTCCACAAGGGAGAGGTCGGCGAACTCGCAGCCCTGGTAGATGTCCGGCGCCCCGGGGCAGACGCACTTGAGGAAGGCCTGGACGAGGCCGTTGGCCCGGCCGGCCGCCTCGATCCGCGCGGCGAAGGCGGCGATCTCCGCGCGCAGGGGGTAGAGCGCGGCGCTCCCCGTCAGCCGGGCGAGGAAGGCCTCGCAGGCGGCCTCGTAGCCGGCGTCCGGCGCGGTCCAGGAGGTGGCGAGCTTGGCCTCGCGCAGGGCCTTGCGCCACCAGCCGAGCACCCGCTCGCCATAGGCGGCAAGGCCGGCCGCGTCGTCCGCCGCCAGCCCCGGCGGCCAGGCGCCGAGGAGGGTCTGGTAGAGCTGGGCCTCGTCGCCGCCGGCGATCCCGGCGCCGGCCGCCCCGCTCGCCGCCCGCCAGCGGCCGACCGCCTTGGCCCAGTCCTGCGCGTACTCGCTCAGCACGGCCAGGCGCGCGCACGTCCTCGCCGCGCTTGTGGTCATGGGTGGCGGTGGCGATCAGGGCCCGCGGCGTCTCGCGTCCCCGGCGGGCGGCGGCGGCGTGGAAGCCGGCGGGCTCCAGGCTGAAGCGGCCGGGGTCGGCGCCCACCTCGTTGCGCGAGAGGAGCCGGCCGTAGCGGTAGAAGGCGGTGTCCTCCACCGACTTGGCCGCCAGCGGGGCGGAGAGCTGCTGGAAGCGCCGGGCCGCCTCGGCCGCCAAGGGGGGATCGCCCGGCCCCGCCCCGGCCAGCCACTCGGCCGCCTGGCGGGCGGCGGCGCCTTCGCCCGGGGCGATCAGCGGGCGCGCCCCCTCCAGCGCAGCGGCCAGGCGGGCGCGGTCGGCCTCGCCCGCCGGCCGGCCCTGCGCATAGGTGCGGTAGGCGGGAAAGGCGGCGAGCAGCGCCGTCAGGGTCCGGGCCAGGGCCGCCTCCGTCAGGTCGCGGGTGGCGAGGTCGCTGCGGGCCAGGCGATGGAAGGCGCGGGCGGCGGCGCCGAGCTGGCCGGCGAAGGCGCGGTCGATCAGCTCCAGCCGGGCGGCCCGCTCCTCGGCGTGGAAGTCGAGGGCGCGCCCGCTCGCCTCGCGCCACAGGGCGGTGAGCGCCGCCGCCCCCGCTGGGTCGTGCAGCAGGGCGCCCACCTCGTCCATGAAGGCGTAGCCGGTGTCGCCGTCGCAGCCCCAGGCCGGGTCCAGGGTCTCGCCGGGCGCCAGGATCTTCTCCACCACCAGCCAGCCGCCGGGGCGGCGCGCGTCGAGCTCGCCCCGCAGCCGGGCGCAGTAGCCGCCGGGGTCGGCCAGGCCGTCGACGTGGTCCACCCGCAGCCCGTCGACCAGCCCCTCGGCGTAGAGCCTCAGCGGCAGGGCGTGGACCGCGTCGAACACCGCCGGGTCCTCGATGCGCAGGGCCGCCAGCTCGGTGATGTCGAAGAACCGCCGCCAGTTGATCTCGTCGCCGGCCGTGCGCCACCAGGCGAGCCGCCAGTGCTGGCGCTCCAGAAGCGCATGCAGCCGCGCCCGGCCCTCGGCGTTCGCCGGGTCGAAGGCCGCCGGCCCCGCGGCCAGCGCCTCGGGCCGGTCCTGCGGGCGGATCGGCAGGCGGTGGTGGCCGTAGGCCCAGGCCGAAAGGTCCTCGGCCCCGCCCTTCAGGACGATGTCGCCGGCCGCCAGCGCCTCGCCGTAGGGCGCGCCGAGGAACGGGGCGGCGACCTTGCCCGCCAGCGCCGGGTCGGGCGGGTCCCAGTCGATGTCGAAGAACCGCGCGTAGGCGCTGGTGCGGCCGTGCTCCAGGACGTCCAGCCACCAGCCGTTGTCCGCTCCGCCCACGCCCATGTGGTTGGGCACGATGTCCAGAAGCAGCCTGAGCCCCTGCCGCCGCAGGGCCTCGGCCAGCCGGACGAAGCCGGCCTCGCCGCCGAGCTCGGGGTTGATCCGCGTCGCGTCGACCACGTCGTAGCCGTGCGCCGAGCCCGACCGCGCCGTGGCGACCGGCGAGGCGTAGACGTGGCTGACCCCGAGCCGGGCCAGGTAGGGCGCGATCGCCGCGGCGTCGTCGAAGGTGAAGCCCACGTGCAGCTGCAGGCGGTAGGTGGCGGCAAAGCTCATGGCCGCCTGCGCGCGTTCATCGCCGCGATCCGCGGGGCGGCCTGGGGCGCGGCGAAGAGGTCCGGGCCGGTCACCGGCAGGCGCCGGCGCCAGTTAGGGTGCTCGTCCATGGTGCCCGGGATGTTCGGCTGCTCGGGCTCGCCCAGCAGGTCCTCGGCCGCCAGCAGGGCCAGCGGCGTCGGCGCGGCGGCGACGAAGCGCACGGCCGCGTCCACCGCCGGCGACGGGTCGGCCGCGGCCGGCGCAGGTCCGGCCGCGCAGCCCTCCTTGGCCATGGCGCGCCACAGGTCGGCGCGCTCGGCCTGGCGCTCGGTCCGCCGTCGGGCGACCTCCTTCGGCGCAGCGCCGATGCGCGCGGCCCAGTCGAGGTCGCGCCCGGTCCACCAGCCGGTCAGGGTCGGCAGGTCGTGGGTGGTGGTCATCGCCACGCTCGCCGGGCGCCAGCCGCTGGAGCGGGTGAAGCCGTCCTCGTCGCGCTCGAACGGCAGCACGCTCAGGCCCAGCAGGCCACGGGCCGCCAGGGCGTCGCGGAAGCCCTCGGGCACGGTGCCCAGGTCCTCGCCGATCACCAGCGCCCGGCGGCGCTGCGACTCCAGCACGGCCAGGCGCATGAGGTCCTCGAATGGGTAGTTGAGGTAGACCCCCTCCAGCGCCTCGGCGCCCGTGGGGATCAGCCACAGCCGGCGCAGGCCCAGGATGTGGTCGATGCGCACGCCGCCAGCGTGGGCCATGGCCGCGCGCAGGGTCGCCAGGAAGCCCTCGAAGCCGGTGCGGCGCAGGGCTTCCGGAGAAAAGGCGGCCAGGCCCCAGTCCTGTCCGCGGGCCTGGAAGTAGTCGGGCGGGGCGCCGACGTGCAGCCCCCGCAGCAGGTCGCGCGGCCGGCTCCAGGCGTGGCTGCCCCCCGGGTCCATCCCCACCGCCAGGTCGGCGATCAGCCCGATGCTCATGCCGCCGGCCCGCGCCCGGGCCTGGGCGGCGTCGAGACCCTGGGCCGCGAGCCATTGGAGGAAGGCGTGGAAGCCGACCTCGCCGGCGTGCTCGCGGGCGAAGGCGGCCACCGCCGGGCCGGCGTGGTCCTGGTAGGCCGCCGGCCAGTCGGGCCAGCCGCGCGCGCCGTTCTGGCGCAGGAAATGGCCGTGCAGCGCCTCGAACCGGGCGTGGCCCTCCAGGTCCTCGCCGCCCGCCGTGCGGAAGGCCTCGAACTCGCCGCGCCGGGGGTGGTCAGCCCCGAACGCCGCAAACGCCGCGCGCAGATCGGCCACGCGGGCGGGCCAGGCCTTGGCCCAGTCGACCAGGGGTTCGGGATGGGGCGAGCGGCGCAGGGGCGTTCCCGTCACCGGCTCGGGGTCGGCGAAGAGGCCGTTCAGGAACAGCCGCGTCGAGGGGCCGTAGGGGCTGTAGCGGGAGGGATCGGCCAGGAACGGGGCGTGGACGGGGCTGATGGCCACCGCGTCGGCGCCGGCCCGGCCCGCGGCTTCGGCGAACTCGGCGGCGGCGGTGAAGTCGCCGAAGGCGCCGCCCCGCCCCGCGCGCAGGGCGTAGAGCTGGACCGACACGCCCCAGCCCGGCCGCGGCGGCCGCCAGGCGCGGGCCGGGGCCACGCAGATCGTGGCCGCAAGGGCGCCGGCTTCGAGGCGATGGTAGCCGGGGCGGCCGACCGGCGGCAGGCGCACGCCCCCGCCCGCAGGTTCAAGGGTCACGTCCTGGCGCGACCCGTCCTCGAAGATCAGGACCGCCCGTCCGGCGGCCTGGGGCCAGGGGATCTCGACGGCCTCGCCCGCGTCGGCGGTGAGGAAGCCGGCCGCATCGTGGCGGCGGCGTTCGGCCAGGGCGCGGCGACTGTCGCGGGCCTGGCGCTCGGTGCCGGCGGGGAGCTCCAGCGTGGCCAGGACGGCCCGCAAGGTCTCGTCCGACACCGTCTGGGGGCGCCCCATGGCGTCCTCCCAGTCGACCAGGAGGCCCGCCTCGGCGGCCAACGCATGAAGGGCGCTCGTCAAGCCGCAGGCTCCAGCCAGGCGACGAAGCTGTCGCCGCCAAGCCGTCCGCCCTCGAGAGCGCCGATCAGGGCCAGCGGGTCGGCGGCCGGACGACCGGCGAGGTCGACCGGCGTCTGCGCCAGGTTGAGGGCCAGCGTCAGGCGCGCCCCATCGCCCATGCGCCAGCGCGCCGCCACCGCGGCGGCGCCGACCGCCTGGGCGCCCTCGGCCTTTGCGCCCGCCAGGCGCGGGACCACCGCGCGCCGCCTCAGGGTCAGCAGGTCGCGGTGATGGGCGGTCCATTCGGCCGCGTCGGGCCCTGGCGCAGGACGCGAGCGCTCGAAGGTCTTGAGCGCGTTCGGATCGGGGATCCGGCTGCGCGCGGCGGGATCGGCGAACTCGGGGAAGCTGGCGAACTCGCGCCGGCGGCCCTCGCGAACCGCCTCGGCCAGCCCGGGCTCATGGTCGGTGAAATAGAGGAAGGGCGAGCGCGAGCCGACCTCCTCGCCCATGAAGATCATCGGGATCGACGGCGATAGGAGGACCAGCGCGGAGGCCGCGCGCAGCGCTTGCGGCCGCGCCAGGACGGCCAGGCGTTCGCCCAGGGCGCGGTTGCCGGTCTGGTCGTGGTTCTGCAGGAAGTCGACGAAGGCCGTGGGGGCGAGGTCGCCGCTGGGCTGGCCGCGCGCCTCGCCGCCGCGATGGGCGGAGCCCTCGCCCTGATAGACGAACCCCTGCGACAGAGCCCGCGCCAGGCGCTCGGCGGGGTGCTCGGCGTAGTCGCCGTAGTAGCCGCCGCGCTCGCCGGTGAGCATCACGTGCATGACGTGGTGGAAGTCGTCGTTCCACTGGGCGTCGTAGCCGCGCCGCAGCCGCTCGGCGTCGTTGGCGTCGTTCTCCAGGACGAGGTGGACCTGCCGGTCGGAGATGGCGGAGCGGACCGCCGCGGCGGTCTCGTCCAGCCAGTCCGGCTCGGAGATCGCGTGGACGGCGTCGAACCTCAAGCCGTCCAGCCGGAACTCGCTCAGCCAGTAGAGCACGTTGTCGGTGAAGAAGCGGCGGACCTGCGGACGGCGGAAGTCGATGGCGACGCCCCAGGGCGTGTCGAGGTCGTCGCGGAAGAACTGCGGCGCATAGAGCCCCAGGAAGTTCCCGTCGGGGCCGAAGTGGTTGTAGACCACGTCGAGCAGGACCATGAGGCCAAGGCCGTGGGCGCGGTCCACCAGCGCCTTGAGCCCGTCCGGACCGCCGTAGGCCTCCGCCGGCGCATAGGGCAGCACGCCGTCGTAGCCCCAGTTCCGCGCACCGGGAAACTGGTTGACCGGCATGAGCTCCACGGCGGTGACACCGAGGTCGGCGAGGCGCGGCAGCTCCCGCGCCACCCCCTCGAAGCCTCCCATCAGGCCGGGATGGAGTTCGTAGACCACGGCCTCCTCCCATGGCCGGCCCGCCCAATCGGCATGGCGCCAGGGATAGGGTTCGGCGCCGGGGGTGAGGCTCCAGCCATGCGGGCCGCCGGTCTGGGCCCGGGCGGCGGGGTCGGGGACCTCGGTCCCCCCGTCGATGCGGTAGCGGTAGCCCGCGGCGGCGCGGGCGGAAGCCTCGCCGACGAACGCGCCCTGCCCTGCCGGCTCCAAGGGACAGGTCCGGCCGTCCTGGAAGACGACCTCCACCCGGGACGCGGCAGGCGCCCAAAGGTGGAAGCGGACCCGGTCGGGCCCCAGGGCCTGGGCGCCGAAGGCCGGCCGAAAGGTGGAAGCGCTCATGGCGAAGGCCTCCCGCCGGCGGGGTCGGCCTCGAGTTCGGCGACGATCAGCACGGCGGCCCGGTCGGCGACCAGCACCCGCCCGTCGGTGGGCCGCTCGCGGATGTGCGGTTCGGCGGTGTCGACCAGAACCCGCCCGTGGGCCACCGGCGGCGGCAGGTTGAACAGCAGGCGGGATTCGGAGGCGTTCAGCAGCAGGCTGACCACCTCCACGCGCCCGTCCTCGCGCCGGTGCGCCCGGCGCATGTTCAGCGCCCGTCCAGCGGCGTTGTCCCAGTCGTCGGGCGAGAGCCTGAGACCGCGCTCGTCGAACCAGTCGACGTCCAGGACGCCGGGGGCGATCTCGGACTGGCCGTAGAGGAACTGGCTGCTGCGCAGGATCGGGTACCGCCGGCGCAGGGCGATCAGGCCGGCGACGTAGTCGGTGAGTTCCCGCCCCGCGGCGGAGCGGGCCAGCTTCCAGTCGAACCAGGAGATCTCGTTGTCCTGGGCGTAGGCGTTGTTGTTGCCGCCCTGCGTGCGCCCGAACTCGTCGCCCCCAAGCAGCATGGGCGTGCCGAGGGAGGCGAAGAGGGTGAGCAGCATCGAGCGGCGGACACGCTCGCGCACGTGCCTGATGCGCGGATCGGCGGTCGGCCCCTCGAAGCCCCAGTTGCGCGAGAAGTTGTGCTGATGGCCGTCGTGGTTGTGCTCGCCGTTGGCTTCGTTGTGCCGCTCCTCATAGGAGACGAGGTCGGCCAGGGTGTAGCCGTCGTGCGAAGTGAGGAAGTTGACGCTGGCCCAGGGGCGGCGCGCGCGCCGGTCGAACAGGTCGCCCGAGCCCGAGAGGCGGGCGGCCAGCTCCGGCCGCTGGGCCTCGTCGCCGCGCCAGTAGCGCCGCACCCCGTCGCGAAAGCGGTCGTTCCATTCGGCGAAACTGGGCGGATGGTGGCCGAGCTGATAGCCGCCGGGGCCGATGTCCCACGGCTCGGAGATCAGCTTCAGCTTCTGCAGCAGCGGGTCCTGGCGCAGGACGTCGAACAGGCTAGCGCCGGGGTCGAACCCGTGGCCGGTGCGCCCGAGCGTGACGCCGAGGTCGAAGCGGAAGCCGTCGACGCCGTAGGAGGTGGCCCAATAGCGCAGGGAGTCGGCGACCATCTGCACCACCCGCGCCTTGGCGAAGTTCAGGGTGTTGCCGGTGCCCGTGTCGTTGATGCAGTGGCGCGGGTTGCTCTCGACCAGACGGTAGTAGGTGGCGTTGTCCAGGCCGCGGAACGACAGGGTGGGCCCAAGCTCGCTGCCTTCGGCCGTGTGGTTGTAGACGACGTCCAGGATCACCTCGATCCCGGCCGCGTGGAGCCGGCGGACCGCCACGCGCAGTTCGTCCTGATCACCCGACGACAGGTATCGGGCCTCGGGCGCGAAGAACGACAGGGTGTTGTAGCCCCAGTAGTTGGTGAGCCCGAGCTCCTGCAGGCGGCGGTCCTGGACGTAGCTGTGGATCGGCAGCAGCTCGACCGCCGTGACCCCAAGCCGGCGCAGATGGTCGATCACCGAGGGGTGGGACAGGGCCGCGAAGGCGCCGCGCTCGGGCGGCGTCACCTCTTCCAGCAGCCGCGTCATGCCGCGGACGTGGCATTCGTAGATCACCGTCTCGGACCACGGCGTATTGGGACGCTGGTCGGCGCTCCAGTCGAAGCTGTTGGCGGTCACCACCGCCTTGGGCATGGCCGGCGCGGAGTCGCGCCGGTCGAAGGACAGGTCGGCCCGGGCCGAGTTCAGCCGATAGCCGAACAGGGCGTCGGTCCAGCGCAGCTGCCCGGCCAGGCGCTTGGCGTAGGGGTCGAGAAGCAGCTTGTTGGGGTTGAACCGCATGCCCTCCTGGGGCGCGTAGCGGCCGTGGGCGCGGAAGCCGTAGAGCAGGCCCGGCCTGGCGTCGGGCAGGTAGCCGTGCCAGACCTCGTCGGTCCATTCGGGCAGGGGATAGCGGGCGATCTCGCGCCGGCCCGTCGCCTCGAACAGGCACAGCTCCATCATCTCCGCATGGGCCGAGAAGACCGCGAAATTGACCCCGAGCCCGTCGAACGTGGCGCCGAGGGGATAGGGGGCGCCCGGCTCAAGCCGGTCTGGAAGCGCACTCACGCAGAAACATCCGGCTTGAGGATCACCGCCCCGAGGGGCGGGATCATGAGATCGAGGGCGCAGGGCTGGCCGCCCCACGGTTGGTAGAGGGCCTGGACCGCCCCGCCGTTTCCGAGGTTGCCGCCGCCGTAGAGTTCGGAATCGGTGTTGAGGAGCTCACGCCACGGGCCGGCGACGGGCGCGCCGAGCCGGTAGGCCTGGCGCGGTTCGGGGGTCAGGTTCAGGGCGACCAGGACGGGGGAGCCGTCGCGGGCCAGGCGCAGGTAGGCGAAGACGCTGTTGGCGGCGTCGTCGCCGACGAGCCAGTGGAAGCCCGCGCCCTCGGCGTCCATTTCGTGCAGGGCCGGCTCGGCGGCGTAGAGTCGGTTCAGGTCGCGCACAAGGCGCTGGACGCCGGCATGCTCGGGCGCCTGCAACAGCCCCCAGGGGATTTCGGCGTCGTGGCTCCACTCGCTCTCCTGGGCCAGTTCGCCGCCCATGAAGAGCAGCTTCTTGCCCGGGTGGCTCCACATGAAGGCCAGGAGCGCGCGAAGGTTGGCGAAGCGGCGCCAGCGGTCGCCCGGCATCTTGTTCAGCAGCGAGCCTTTGCCGTGCACGACCTCGTCGTGGGACAGCGGCAGCACGAAGCGCTCGCTGAAGGCGTAGACCAGGCTGAAGGTCATCTCGCCGTGGTGCCAGCGCCGGTGGATCGGATCGCGGGCGAGATAGTGCAGGGTGTCGTGCATCCACCCCATGTTCCACTTGTAGTGAAAGCCCAGCCCCCCGTCCTGCAGGGGCGCGGTGACGCCGGGCCAGGCGGTGGATTCCTCGGCCAGGGTGACGGCGCCGGGGCAGCGCTCGCGCACCACGCCGTTCAGCCGCTTGAGGAACGCGATGGCCTCCAGGTTCTCGCGCCCGCCATACTTGTTCGGCACCCACTCGCCCGGGTCGCGGCTGTAGTCGCGGTAGAGCATGGAGGCGACCGCGTCGACGCGCAGCCCGTCCACGTGGAAGGTCTCGAGCCAGTAGAGGGCGCTGGCGATCAGGAAGCCTTCCACCTCGCGCCGGCCGAGGTTGTAGATCGCCGTGTTCCAGTCCTGGTGAAATCCCTCCCGCGGGTCGGCGTGCTCATAGAGGGCGGTGCCGTCGAACTGGGCGAGGCCGTGCGCGTCGGTGGGGAAGTGGCCGGGCACCCAGTCCAGGATGACGCCGAGGCCCTGGCGGTGACAGGCGTCGACGAAGCGGGCGAACGCCTCGGGCGCGCCGAAGCGGGCGCTGGGGGCGAACTGCGACAGCGGCTGGTAGCCCCACGAGCCGCCGAACGGATGCTCCATGATCGGCAGGAGCTCGATGTGGGTGAAGCCGAGGTCAGCGGCGTAGGCCGGCAGGCGCCGGGCCATTTCGTCCCAGTCCAGGACCCCGTGCGGCTCGCCTTGGGGCCGCAGCCACGAAGCGGGATGCAGCTCGTAGATGGAGATCGGCGCGTCCGGCGCCTGGCGGGCGGCGCGCAGGCGCATCCATTCCTCGTCGGCCCAGGCGTGCTGGAGCGGGGCGGCGACGATCGAGGCGGTGGCCGGCGGCGCCTCGGTGCGTCGGGCCAGGGGATCGGCCCGTAGCGGCAGGGTGTGGCCGTCGGGACCGACGATCTCGAACTTGTAGCGCTCGCCCGCGCCGAGGCGCGGGACGAACAGTTCCCACACCCCGGTGGGATAGCGAAGGCGCATGGGATGGCGCCGGCCGTCCCAGGCGTTGAAGTCGCCCACCACCGAGACCCGGCGCGCGTTGGGCGCCCAGACCGAGAAGGCGACGCCGGCGACGCCGTCCATCTCCCGCGGCGCCGCGCCCAGCCGCTCGGCGAGGTCCCAATGCGAGCCCTCGGCGAACAGGTGCAGGTCAAGGTCCCCGAGGACGAGGCCGAAGGCGTAGGGGTCCTCCGTCTCCTGGACCGCGCCGGGCCATTCGACGCGGTAGCGGTAGGGGCCGGCCTTCGGCAGGCGCCCGACGAACAGGCCCGGCGCCTCTTCCTGCAGCGCGACCTTCTTGCGCCCCTGGATCGCGGTGACCGCCAGGGCGCCCGGCTGGCAGGTGCGCACCAGCAGCCCCTCCCCGTCCGGATGCGGGCCCAGGAGGGCGAAGGGATCGGTGAGCCGTCCGTCGAGCAGCGCGGCCTTCATCGCCTCGAGCATGTCGCCGCCGAGCGCCGTCATGCCGCGCCCTCGGCGGTCCTGGCGAGCCCAAGCAGGCCGCGCATCGGCACGGCGAGCCAGTCCGGCCGGTTGGCGGCCTCATAGGCCACCTCGTAGGCCGCCTTCTCGATCAGCGAGAGTTCCAGGAGGGGCTCGGAGAGGCGTCCGCCCGCGTCCAGGTAGCCGGTGACGACCGCCTCGGCGGCCAGGACCGGGAACGGCGCCAGGAGGTCGGCCGCAAGCCGGTCGACCTGGGCCTCGGGCGGGGCGGTCTGCAGCGCCTTGGCCGCCGCATAGTCCAGGGACCGCAGCACCCCGGCGAGATCGCGCATGGGACTGGCCTTGGCCCGGCGGGCCGCCAGGGGACGGGCGGGCTCGCCCTCGAAGTCGATGAACATCACGTCGCTCCCGGTGACGAGGATCTGGCCAAGGTGAAGGTCGCCGTGGATGCGGGTGCGCGGGGCGCCTTCGGCGGCGGCGCAAAGGGCCTCCACGCGCCGCTCAAGGGCCTGGCGGGCTTCGATCACGGCCCGGGCGGCCTCGGCCTCCTGGGGATCGGCCCAGTCCTCCCGCCGGCCAAGGGCCGCAAAGGCGGCGTCGAGGCGGGCGGCGATCTCCCGCGCCCAGGCCTCGGCGGCGGCGGCGTCCATCGTCTCGGGCGCAAAGGCCGGGTCGTCCGTCGGCTGGGCCAGGACCGCGTGCAGCTCGGCCAGCCGCTGGCCGAGGCCCTGGGCGAAGTTGAGGTAGGCCTCCAGGTCGAGGCCCTGGCCGCCGTTGTCGCGGCTGAGCGCGTCGTCCAGGCGCAGGTGCAGGTGGTCCAGCGTCCAGGCCCAGCCGTCGCCCTGGTTGTAGGCGAAGCCCTGGGCGATCATCAGGGTTTCGGGCGGGCCGTCGCGGCGCTCGCGGCGCACCTCGCCCATCAGCGGCGGAATGTTGGCGAAGCCGCGCTCGGTGAGGACGCGGGTCATCTCGGCCTCGGGATGGACGCCCGGCGTCACGCGGCGCAGCAGCTTGAGGACCACCGCCCCGCCGAGGCGCACCGAGCTGTTGCTCTGCTCGACCGCCAGCCACTCCACCTCCTCGCCCAGTTCGGCGGGCCAGTAGGCGGTGGCATCGAACACCACCTGGTCCTCGCCCCAGGCCACCCGCGCCTTGACGGCCAGGCCCCGGACCAGGCTGGCCAGGAAGGCCGGGGTGGAGAGCGCGTCCGTCAGCAGGCCGACCCGCGCGCCGCGGCGCACCCGCGCCAGGGCCAGGGCGACGCTGTAGGGCGGCGAGACCTCGTCCTCCCAGGCCACGCCCACCGGCAGCAGATAGTGCTGGGTCTCGCCGTCGACGCGGACCTCGAGCTCGGCGATGAACTGGTCCTCGCCGTCGGGCGCAGGCAGGACGCCCACCAGGGAGACCGCCTCGATGGGACCGAGCTTGCCCTGGAACCAGCGGCGGGCGGCCAGGTAGCCGGGCAGCACCTCCCGCTCCAGCATGGTGCGGTGCGGGGCTTCGGCCAGGCTCGCCAGGTCGCCGCGCAGGACGAAGGTGTGCAGTTCGGGGCCCACCGCCGAGGAGGTGCTCCAGGCCGGGCCCTCGGCATGTTCGCACAGCTCGAACCAGTAGAAGCCGTAGGGCGGCAGGGTGAGCAGATAGGTCAGGTGCCCGATCTGCGGGAAGGCGGTGCGGGCGGTCATCTCCACCGGCACCCGGCCGGTGAATTCAGCGAGTTCCAGTTCCACCGCCTGGGCCGAGCGCGAGACGTTGGCCACCGCCAGGATGGTGCGGCCCTCGTATTCGCGCAGGTAGGCGAGAATCTTGCGGTTGTGGGGACGCAGGAAGCGCAGGGCGCCGCGGCCGAATGCCTGGTGCTGGCTGCGCACGGCCAGCATGCGGCGCAGCCAGTTGAGCAGCGAATGGGGGTCGCGCAGCTGGGCTTCGACGTTCACCGCCTGGAAGCCGTAGAGCGGGTCCATCAGGGTGGGCAGGGTCAGCTCGGCCGGGTCGGCGCGGGAAAAGCCGCCGTTGCGGTCGGGCGACCACTGCATCGGCGTGCGCACCCCGTCCCGGTCGCCCAGGTGGATGTTGTCGCCCATGCCGATCTCGTCGCCGTAGTAGATGATCGGCGTGCCGGGCATGGAGAGCAGCAGGCTGTGCATCAGCTCGATGCGGCGGCGGTCGCGCTCCATCAGCGGGGCCAGGCGGCGGCGGATGCCGAGGTTGATGCGCGCCCTGTGGTCGGCGGCGTAGACGCTCCAGAGGTAGTCGCGCTCCTTGTTGGTGACCATTTCGAGCGTCAGCTCGTCGTGGTTGCGCAGGAAGACGGCCCACTGGCAGTTGCCCGGGATCTCCGGGGTCTGGCGCATGATGTCGGTGATCGGGAACCGGTCTTCCTGGGCGATGGCCATGTACATCCGGGGCATCAGCGGGAAGTGGAACGCCATCTGGCATTCGTCGCCCTCGCCGAAGTACTGCTGGGTGTCCTCCGGCCACTGGTTGGCCTCGGCCAGGAGCATGCGGTTGCGGAAGTTGGCGTCGAGCTCGGCGCGGATCCGCTTCAGGACGTCATGGGTCTCGGGCAGGTTCTCGTTGTTCGTCCCCTCGCGCTCGACGAGGTAAGGGATGGCGTCCAGGCGCATCCCGTCGATCCCCATCTCCATCCAGAAGCGCATGATGGAGAGGATCTCCTCCAGCACTTTGGGATTGTCGTAGTTGAGGTCCGGCTGGTGGGAATAGAAGCGGTGCCAGAAGTAGGCGCCGGCCACCGGGTCCCAGGTCCAGTTCGAGGTCTCGGTGTCGCAGAAGATGATCCGCGTGCCGGCGTATTTCGCGTCGTTGTCGGACCAGACGTAGAGCTCCCGCTCCGGCGAGCCGGGCGGGGCGCGGCGCGCGGCCTGGAACCAGGCGTGCTGGTCGGAGGTGTGGTTGATGACAAGCTCGGTGATCACCCGCAGGCCGCGCTGGTGAGCCGCCTCGATCAGCCGGCGCAGGTCGTCGATGTCGCCGTAGTCGGGATGGACGCCGCGGTAGTCGGCGATGTCGTAGCCGTCGTCGCGCCGCGGCGAGGGATAGAAGGGCAGAAGCCAGATGGCGGTGACGCCGAGGGCGGCGATGTAGTCGAGTTTCGCTTCCAGCCCCGGCAGGTCGCCGACCCCGTCGTCATTGGAGTCGAAGAACGACTTCACGTGGAGCTGGTAGATGACCGCGTCCTTGTACCAGAGCGGATCGTCGCGCAGCTCGGGCCCGGCGAAGCTGGCGGCCATGGCGCCGTCGGCCGGGCTCACGACCACGCCTCCTCAAGCGGCTGGACGCGCCAGATCGCGTAGGGCCGCTCGGGCGTCAGGCGGACCTGCTGGCGCTTGCCGCGCCAGACGAAGCCGCGCTCGCCGACCAAGTCGTCGACGGCGAAGGCCCCCTCGTCGGGCAGGCCGAACTCCCAGAGCGGAATCTCGATGTCGGCGTCCTGGGCGTTGTGCGGGTCCAGGCTGACGGCGACGAGCACCATCTCGCGGCCGGAGGGATCGCGCTTGCCGTAGTAGAGAACCTGGTCGTTGAAGGCCGGGTAGAAGACGACGCCCAGGTGCGTCTGCAGCGCCGGATGCCCCCGGCGGATGCGGTTGAGCTGGGCGATCTCGTCGACGATGTCGCCGGGCTGGCGCCAGGCCCTGGGCTTGATCTCGTACTTTTCGGAGTCGCGGTACTCCTCCTTGCCCGGCACGGGCTCGGACTCCAGGAGCTCGAAGCCGGAGTACACGCCGAACAGGCCCGAGAGGGTGGCCGCCAGCGCCGCGCGGATCAGGAAGCCGCCGCGGCCGGAGGTCTGCAGGAAGTAGGGGTTGATGTCCGGCGTGTTGACGAAGAAGTGCGGCCGGTAGAACTCCTTCACCGGGGTGGTCGTCAGCTCGACGAGGTAGTCGGTCAGCTCGGCCTTGGTGTGGCGCCAGGTGAAGTAGGTGTAGGACTGTGAAAAGCCCACCTTGGCCAGGCGGTACATCATGGCCGGCCGGGTGAAGGCCTCCGACAGGAAGATGACGTCGGGCCAGACCGAGCGGATGTCGCCGATCAGCCACTCCCAGAACGGCAGCGGCTTGGTGTGGGGATTGTCGACGCGGAAGGTGCGCACCCCCGCCTCGCACCAGAAGGCGACCACGTCGCGCAGCGCCATCCACAGGCCGGGGATCGCCTCGTCCTTGTAGAAATCGACGTTGACGATGTCCTGGTACTTCTTGGGCGGGTTCTCGGCGTACTTGAGCGAGCCGTCCGGCCGCCAGTCGAACCAGCCGGGATGGTCCTTCAGCCACGGATGGTCCGGCGAGCACTGGATGGCGAAGTCCAGGGCGATCTCCAGCCCATGCTCGCGGGCCGCCCCGACGAGGCGCAGGAAATCCTCCAGCGTGCCCAGCTCCGGATGGATGGCGTCGTGGCCGCCCTCTGCAGCGCCGATGGCGTAGGGACTGCCGGGGTCGCCCGCCTCGGCGGCGAGGGCGTTGTCGCGGCCCTTGCGGTTGGTGTTCCCGATCGGGTGGATCGGCGGGAAGTAGAGGGTGTCGAACCCCATCTCCCGCACGTCCGGCAGGCGGGCGATGACGTCGTCGAAGGTCCCGTGCCGCTCGGGGCTGTCGCTCATCGAGCGGGGGAAGAGCTCGTACCAGCTCGAGTAGCGGGCCGCGAGGCGCTCGGCGTCCAGCGGCTGGGGCGGATCGAGCCTGACCAGGAACGGCCGGTCGTCGGCCTGGCGCATCAGGTCCCGCAGCGCATCGCCCAGCAGCACCTCGGCGCGGGCGTCGTCGTCGCCGGCGGCGTCATAGGCCTGAAGCTCGGCCTCCAGGGCGGCGGCAAGGTCGCCGCCGCTGCGCCGGGCGGCCGCCTCGATGAGGGCGCGGCCCTCCATGAAGTCGACCGCCTGGGCGACGCCCGCGCCAAGCTTCTTGCCCAGGTCCCGGCGCAGGCCGCCGAAGCGGTCAAGCCAGCCGCGGATCGTGAAGACGTGCCGGCCGAGGCGGTCGGGCGTGAATTCGCCGCGCCAGCGGTCGTTGCCGAGTTCGACCATGGGCGACCAGCGCCACTCGGACTCGTCGGCGGCGCGCCAGCCCAGTTCGGCGCCGAGCTGCTCGTGGCCGTCGGCGAAGAGGTCGGCCTCGACCCGCACCCGCTCCCCGACGATCCGCTTCACCGGGAAGGCGCCGCCGTCCACCGAGGGGGTGATGCGCTCCAGCACCAGGCGCGGCGCCCTGGCGGCCGCGCGGGCGAGGTGGCGGCCGCGCTTGCGGGCCGAGGCGATGGGGGCCGCGCGACGGGCGGCCAGCACCCGCACCTCGCCGGGGGCGAGCTCGGCGAAGGGGCCGTCCCCGCCGCCGAGGTTCTCGAAGCCTGCCAGCTGCGCCCCCGCACCGGGCAAGAACTCGGCCGGGTCCACGCCCGCGGGGCGGTCGAGCCGAGGATTGACGAGGACCAGCAGCGCATCGTCGGTGGTTCGCGCGTCGGGCGCGCGGGGACGCAGAAGCACGCTGGCCTCGGCCGCGGTGGACGTGAGCAGCCGCAGCGCTCCGCGATAGCCTGCGACCTTCGCCTGGAGCGCGTTCGCGCGGCGCACCGCCTCGTCGTCGCAGGCTGCGTCGGCCGGCGCGAGCAGCCCCGAGCCGAGGGCCGCCGCCAGCAGCAGGTGGCGCTCGCACGCCAGGCCGATCTCGTGCGCCGGCCCCGAGAGGCGTTCGGCGGTCCTTGGCCCGCCGGGCGGTTCGACCGCGGCGATCGGCGGCGCGACGGCGCGCAGCACGGCGTCCTCTTCGGCGAGCCAGCGGGCGCGCAGGTCCCACCACGGCAGGGACGACAGGGTGAAGTCGAACCCCGCCTGCGCCAGGGCGGCGACGGTGGGATGGGCCAGGCCGGGGGTGTCGGCGATCGCCAGGAACCCGGGCGCCTGGACCCGCACCGTCTGGAGAAGGTCGCGCCAGAACGCGGCCGGCGCCTCGCCCGGGCACAGGATGCGCACGCCGGCCAACCCCTGCCCGGCCCAGGCCGAGAGCCGCGGCGCGAACCATTCGGCGACGACGCGGGCGCTTTGCGGATCGCGCAGGCGCGGATAGGCCAGGCCCTGCGCCTCGCCAGGCTGCCGCGGATCGACGGTCGCCTCGTCGGAGGGCGCGCGCCAGTAGGCGAAGGCCTCCGGCGCCGACGCCAGCAGCGGATGGCCGACGCCGAAGCGGCGAAGGTCCAGGTCCATCAGAAGCCGCAGACCGGCGCCGCGGAGGGCCGCGGCCCGCTGGGCGAGGAAGGTTTCGGCGGAGCCGCCGCCAAGCTCGATCGCGGCGGCGTCATGGTCAGCCACGCCGCCAGGACCGGCGCCCACGCCGGCGGGAAACGGCGCGGCGATCATCACGTGATCAAAGCCCAGAGCCGCCGCGCGCGCGGCGTTCGCCTCGACCTCGGCGCCTCCGAACGCCGAGCGCGACCAATACTGAATGCGTGGAACCGCCACGTGCGACCGCCTCCTTTGGGCGCCGCACCTGGCGACGGGCCCCTCGGGACCGGAAACTCGCGCGGTCGATGTCTGTTCCGCTCAAGCGCAGTCGCTTCGCCCTTGGGGCGCCGGAATGTGAGCGAAGAAAAAAGTGGCTGCGGGCCGGCCTGTTCGCGATCCGCCGCCCTGGCCCCCGACCGACCCAGGACGCGCTGGCGATCTGAAACCGGGTCGTCGGCCAGATCTGGATCGCAGGTCGCCGACTAGAGAGTCTGGCGCGCCGGCTCTGCCAAATGGCCCAGGGACCACCGCAGCATCGTAAGGACGGTATGCTCAAGCTCACCGGATTCGCAACGATGATCGGGATTTGAACGGCGCGCCAAATCGACGCTGCGGTCCAGGCGCCACACCCCCGGCCTGTCACCCAAACCCCACACCTGAACGCGCAACATGCCTAAGCCCGCGTTCACCAGGAACCTTGGCCGCGCCCGCGGCGTAGCCGTTGGGCGGACGCGCTCCATCGGGGAGTCCGCCCGCCAACAGAACGGAGGGCGCCATGACGCCGTCTCTGAGCGTAGTGGGAGACAAGGCCGCCGAGGACCGGCCGACGAGCGTGGCCGAAAAGGTGCGCCGGCTGCAGGACGAGGCGCGGGGCTTGGCGCGCGAGCACGTGGGCGAGCTGCAGCGCCTGCTGGTGGCCGTACAGCGGGTGAGCCTGGACGTGGCGGACGGCGGCGAAGCCTATCCGGCGGGGGTTCGCGAACTCTCCCGCCGGCTGGCCGAGGAGACCGACGGGCGCCTGCAGACCCTGGAAGCCATCCTCTCGCGGCAGTCCTGAGGCCACGCCCCCCTTAGGTCGGCGCCGGTCGTCGCCAGCCGCGCCCGGTTGGGCTAGGCTTCACGCCGAAACGGCTGGGGAGCCCTCGATGGACTGGAAAACCCTCTTTCTGAGCGCCGACGGGCGCATCGGACGCAAGGAGTTCTGGATCGGATTTGCGATCCTGTTCGCCGCCAGCGTGGTCCTGAACATGCTGCCGGTCATCGGCCAGATCATCGGGCTGCTCCTGATCTGGCCGCAGGTCTGCATCACCGCCAAGCGGCTGCACGACATGGGGCGTACGGGCTGGCTGATGCTCGTCCCGGTCGCCGTCGCCATCGTCTGCAGCTTGATCGCTTCGCTCACCGTCGGCGCAAGCCTCTTCAGCGCCGCGATTCTCGGTTCCTCCGGCGCCGACATGGCCGCGGCAGGGTCCGCCCTGGCCGGTGTCGGCGCCGCCTCGGCGGTGATGGGCGTGGCGCTGCTGGTGTACCTGGCGTTCCTGCTCTGGATCGGCCTCACGCCCAGCCAGGAAGGCATGAACCGCTTCGACCCCGCCACCGACTCTGACCCGTCCGCCCCGAAGGACCTCGACCAGCCGCCGATCGTAGAGCGCTAGCCGGCGGCGATCGCCGACGTGGCGGCGGCGTTGAGCGCCGCTTCCAGGGCCGCAAACAGGCGCGCCGCCTCCATCGGCTTGGGGATCACGTCGTCCATGTCGCGCAGGTACTCGGCGACCTGATGGCTCATGGTGTTGGCGGTGAGCGCAAGGATCGGCGTGCGGGCGCGGCCCAGCGCGGTCTCCTCGGCGCGGATGGCGCGCGCGGCGGTGGGGCCGTCCATCACCGGCATCTGCACGTCCATCAGGATCAGGTCGAACTCGCCGTCCCGCCAGGCCGCCACCGCCTGGGCGCCGTCCGCCACCAGCACCGGCTCGATGCCGGCCTGGTTAAGCAGGGTCTTGAGGACCAGCCGATTGACCGAGTTGTCCTCGGCCGCCAGGACGCGCAGGGCCGAAGGCGGCGCGGCCGGCGCGCGCGCCTCATGCTCTGCGGCGACGTTGGCCGGCTGGGCCGCCCGCGCCAGGGGCAGACGCACCGTGAAGGTGGAGCCGCGCCCCTCGACGCTCTCGGCGCTGATCGTGCCGCCCATCAGGCCGGCGAGCTCGCGGCAGATCGCCAGGCCCAGGCCCGTGCCGCCGAAACGGCGGGTGGTGGAGGCGTCGGCCTGTTCGAACTTCTCGAAGAGCCTGGCCAGGGTTTCGGGTGGGATGCCGACGCCGGTGTCGCTGACGCTGAGCGCCAGGCCGCCGGCCTCCTCGGCCAGGCGAACCCTGACCGCGCCCGCCTGGGTGAACTTCAGGGCGTTGGACAGCAGGTTGTAGAGGATCTGCCGCAGGCGCGTGGAATCCCCGCGCCAGCCGCCGCGGGCCGCCGGCTCCACCGTCAGCTCGAAGATCAGGTCCTTCGAATCCGCCAGGGCGGCGAAGGCGGCGTGCGCGCCCCGCGCCAGGGATTCGAGGTCGAAGTCGGCGACCTCCAACTCCAGCTTGCCGGCCTCGATTTTCGACAGGTCGAGGACATCGTTGAGGATCGCCAGGAGGGTCTCGCCGGACTGGCGGATCACGTCCAGCTGTTCGCGCTGGGCCGGCGCGAGGTCGCTCTGGGCCAGCACCTGGGCCATGCCCAGGACGCCGTTGAGCGGCGTGCGGATCTCGTGGCTCATCGTGGCCAGGAAGGCGCTCTTGGCGCGGTTCGCCTGCTCGGCTTCCTCCTTGGCCTGCAGCAGGGCCGCCTCCGCCTGCTTGCGGGCGGTGATGTTCTGCATGGCGCCGACCAGGCGCAGGGGCTGGCCGTCCTGGTCACGCACCAGCTTCAGGGCGCAGGCCGCCCAGAGCTCGGCGCCGTCCTCGCGGACGAGGCGGTATTCGGGGACATAGGGCTCGTCGGCGAGAACCGCCTTGCGCCATCGGGCGGCGATGGCCGGACGGTCGCGCGGGTCGATCATGTCGTCCGACCGCTCGGCGAGCTCTTCGAACGTCACTGGGCGGTCCAGCATGGTCATGGGCGCGCCGGCGGTCTCGACGGTGCGGCGCTGGTAGTCGAGCTCCCAGACGTGCAGGTCGGCGATCTGGGCGGCGAGCTGCATGCGCTGTTCGGAGCGCTCCAGCTGCTCGAGGGTGGCGACCATGTCGGTGATGTCCACGGCCGCCGAGATCAGCCCGGCGATCTGGCCCCGCTCGTCGCGCCAGGGGATAAGCTCGGCCCGCCACCAGGTCGGCCGGCCGTCGCGATTGGCGCCGCGCACGCGTTCTGCGCTGACCTTCTCGCCCGCAAGGCAGCGCTCGTAGGTGGCCCTGTGCTTCTCGAAGTAGCGCGGCGCGATGTCGTAGACGCTGCGGCCGCGAAGGTCCTGGCCGGCGAAGCCGCTCTCCACCAGCCAGGTCTGGCTGTAGTGCAGAAGCCGCATCTCACGGTCGACCATGATGATCTGGATGGGCGCCAGTTCCACCAGGGAGGCCAGGGCGCTCTGGGTCGTCTGCAGCCGGCGCTCGCCCTGGGCCAGGGCCTCCTGGGCTCGGGCGCGCTCGAACTCGTCGGCCAGCATGTCGGCCAGGCGCTGCAGGTTCTGCAGCAGCCGCTCGTCGCGGGGGCGCACACGCCCGGACTCGACCACCGACAGGGAGCCCAGGACCCGCCCGTCGGGCAGGCGCACCGGCGCGCCGGCGAAGAAGCGGAAGGCCCGCTCGCCGCCGACCAGGGGATGAGGCGCGGTGACCGGGTCCTGGCTGAGGTCCTCGATCCAGATCGCCTGTCCCGTCGAGATCACCCGTTCGCTGGCCGGGTCGTGCTGGTGCTTGCCGGCGTCGCGGCCGATCGAGCGGACGATCCGCCCGTCGCGGACCATGACGAGGGCGACCCGCACCTCGCCGAACAGCGCCCGGGCGATTTCCATCGCCCGCTCGAACACCGGCTCTTCTCCGGTCAGGCCGAACGGCAGGGCGGCGGGGTCTGCGGCTTGGGCGTTCGGGTCTGGCGCGGTCATGTCGGCTTCTTCCGGTTATGGGTGAAGCCTAGTTTCCTCGCCTGAGCAAAGCGTTAGTGTCGGCGCATGCGACGTCTCGCCGCAGGCGGCGGCCGGCCGCGGCGTCAGCCGACGAGGTCGCGGAACTCCGGACTGCGCCGCAGCCAGGCGGCCGCATAGCCGCAGATCGGGGTGATCCGAAGGCCCCGCGTGCGCGCCTCGGCGGCCACGGCGGCCATCAGCCGTCCCGACGCGCCGGTTCCGCGCAGGGGCGGCGGCGCCTCCACGTGGTCGATGAACAGCCGGCCCTCCGCCAGCCGATAGTCGGCCCAGGAGGTCATCCCCTGCTCGTCCATCTCGAAGCGGCCCTCGGCCGCGTTGTCGCGCAGATCGCTCATGAGCTTGCGAACCCCTCGCCCGGCCGGGCGTTCCCGGCTAGCTTCAACATAAAGCTGGTGTCGGATTGAAAGGTCGCAAGATGCGGTGGATGCAAGGCGTGGCGGTGCTGTCGGTTTCGGTCCTGGCCCTGGCGGCCTGCGGCAAGAAGGAGACGGCCACGGCGCCCGAGGCCGGGACCCCCGCCGCGAAGGACGGCGGCCAGGCCGCCGCGCCCGCGGATCTGGCGAACGTCAAGCGCAAGCCGGGCCTGTGGTCGATCTCCACCACCTCGGCCGGCATGACCCAGACCATGCGGCTGTGCACCGACGCGGCCACCGAGGAGAAGTTCGCCGTCTGGGGCGGCCAGGCCACCCGCGACATGTGCGCCAAGCAGGACATGACCCGGGCGGCCGACGGCTCGATCCGCTTCACCTCGGTGTGCGACATGGGCTCGGGCGGCAAGACCACCACCGAGGGGGTGATCCGGGGCGACTTCTCCTCCAAGTACTCGATCTCGGCCAAGACGATGACCGAGGGGGCCGGCGCGCCGCAGATGAACGGTGAGCACGACATGACCATGGAGGCGACCTGGCTCGGCCCCTGCCCGGCCGACTTCAAGGCCGGCGACATGGAGCTGGCCGGCGGCTATCGGTTCAACATGATGGACGCCGGCGCCATGAGCGCCGGCAAATAGGCTCAGACCAGCTCCACGGCCATGGCGGTGGCCTCGCCGCCGCCGATGCACAGGCTGGCCACGCCCTTCCTGCCGCCGCTGTGCTGCAGGGCGGCGAGGAGCGTGGCCAGGATCCGCGCGCCGGACGCGCCGATCGGATGTCCGAGGGCGCAGGCGCCGCCGTTCACGTTGAGCTTCTCACGCGGGATGGAGAGCTCCTTCTCGGCGATCATGGCGACCACGGCGAAGGCTTCGTTCACCTCGAACAGGTCGACCTCGGCGACGCTCCAGCCGGCCCGGGCCAGGGCCTTCTGCATGGCCGGCACCGGGGCGGTGGTGAACAGGCCCGGCTCGTGCGCATGGGCGGCGTGACCGGCGACGCGGGCGATAACGGTCATGCCCAGCCGCTCGGCGACCGAGGCGCGGGTCATCACCAGGGCCGCCGCGCCGTCGCTGATCGAACTGGCGTTGGCCGCGGTGATCGCGCCGTCCTTGGCGAAGGCCGGCCTGAGGGTGGGGATCTTGGCGGGATCGGCTTTCAGCGGCTGCTCGTCGGCGGCGACCGTCTCCACGCCCTTGCGGGTGGCGACCTCAACCGGAACGATCTCGCGGGCGAAGGCGCCGCTTTCGACGGCCTTGCGCGCCCGCGTCAGGCTGGTGATGGCGTAGTCGTCCATCGCCTCGCGGGTGAACTGGTAGGCCCGGGCGGTCTCCTCGGCGAAGGAGCCCATCAGCCGGCCCGGCTCGTAGGCGTCCTCCAGGCCGTCCAGGTACATGTGGTCGAAGGCGGTGTCGTGGCCGATGCGCGCGCCGGCGCGGTGTTTGGCCAGGAGGTAGGGGGCGCCGGACATGCTCTCCATGCCGCCGGCGACCACCACATCGACACTGCCGGCGGCCAGGGCGTCGTGGGCCAGGATCGCCGCCTGCATGCCCGAGCCGCACATCTTGTTGACGGTGGTCGCCTGCACCGACTTGGGCAGGCCCGCGCCGAGGGCGGCCTGGCGCGCCGGCGCCTGGCCGAGGCCGGCCGGCAGGACGCAGCCCATCAGGATCTGTTCGACGGCTTCCGGCGCGACGCCGGCGCGCTCCACCGCGGCGCGGACGGCGGCGGCGCCCAGGTCGGTGGCCTTGACGGTGGAAAGCGCGCCCTGGAAGCCGCCCATGGGGGTGCGGGCGTAGGCGGCGATGACGACGGGATCGGAGGTCTGGGTCATGGCGACCAGATGACTCCGCGCCAGCGGCGACGCAAGGCGCCGCCGCGTGATCGCCGCCGCTTCAGAGGGCGCGGCGGGTGGAGGCGATGAAGCCGCCGCCGAGCACCCGGGTCGGCGCCTCGGGGGCGTAGAGCACGCAGGCCTGGCCGGGGGCGACGCCCTCCTCCGGCGCGTCGAACACCACGCCGGGCTCGCCGTCGACCAGGGCCAGGCGGCCGGGGGCGGGCTCGCGGGTCGAGCGCACGCGGGCCAGCACCGGCCGGCCGGCCGCCCCGGCGATGTCGGCGCCCTCGCCCAGCCAGTTGGTCTCCTTGAGCGCCAGGGCCTGCGTCAGCAGGGCCTCGCGCGGACCGACGACCACCTGGCGGCGGTCCGCGTCGATGCGCACGACGAACAGCGGATCGCCGACGGCGACGTTGAGCCCTCGCCGCTGGCCGATCGTGTAGCGCGTCACCCCCTCGTGGCGGCCGAGCACCCGGCCGTCCATGTGCACGATGTCGCCAGGCTCGGCGCCTTGCGGGCGCAGGCGGTCGATGACGGTGGTGTAGCGGCCCTCGGGCACGAAGCAGATGTCCTGGCTGTCCGGCTTGTCGGCCACCGACAGGCCGAGGGCCGCCGCCGCGCGGCGCACCTCGGCCTTGGGCAGGCCGCCCAGGGGAAAGCGCAGATAGTCCAGCTGCTCGGCCGTGGTGGCGAACAGGAAATAGCTCTGGTCCCGCGCCGGGTCGGCCGCGCGGTGCAGCTCGGCCCCCGCGGGCCCCGCCGCGCGGCGGACGTAGTGGCCGGTGGCCATGGCCGCGGCGCCGAGGTCGCGGGCGACGTCGAGCAGGTCGCGGAACTTGACCGTCTGGTTGCAGCGCACGCAGGGGATGGGCGTCTCGCCGCGCAGGTAGGCGTCGGCGAAGTCCTCGATCACCTGCTCGCGGAAGCGGCTTTCGTAGTCGAGGACGTAGTGCGGGATGCCGATGGCGTCGGCGGCGGTGCGCGCGTCGTGGATGTCCTGGCCGGCGCAGCAGGCGCCCTTCTTCTGGATCGCCGCCCCGTGATCGTAGAGCTGCAGGGTGACGCCGACCACGTCGTAGCCCGCCCGGGCGAGCAGGGCCGCGGTGACGGTGGAATCCACCCCGCCGGACATGGCCGCCACCACCCGCGCGCCGAGGGGCAGGCCGACCGCGTCGCGCGCGGCGGCCAGGACGCCGTCCGGGAGGCTGTCGGCCTTGAGCAGGGTCTTGGTCATGGGCGCTATTTAGCGTCTCGACGCGCCGGTTGCGAGGACCCGGCGGCGCCGGGCCGCCGGCGAGGTCTCTGCAGGAACTGGAGGGCCGTCGCAAAAGCGTGATTCCCCCCTTGGGGGAAAAGGCATAAGGTTCGAGGGCTGCCCGGGCAGACGTCCTGGGCGCCGGACAGCAAAGTCACTCTTTCTCCCGCCTTGGACGTACGGGAGAGCGTCAATGAAGGCGTACCGGCTTTACCTGCTCAACAGCGACGACCGCATCACCGATGCGGTGGAAGGCGTTTTCGCCAGCGACGCCGAAGCGCTGGCCAAGGCTCAGGCGAGCTGCAAGGACCACCACGCGATCGAGGTCTGGAGCGGCGCACGCCTGGTCGGCCGGCTGGGCGAAGAGTTCCAGCTTCGCCGCCGCTACTGAAGCAGGTTCAGAAGACTGCTTTCCTTCAGGGTCGTGAACACCTGAGCCGCGGCCTGCACGGAGAGCTGGGCCTGTTCCAGGCGCGTGACCGCCTCGGCCATGTCGGCGTCGGTGATCTCGCCGATCATCGTGTTCAGGCTGTCCTTGCGGTTGGTCAGGTCGGTCTTCACGCCCTCCACCCGGCTCTGGGCCATGCCGTTGCGGGCCGCGCGGTCGACGGTGTCGCTGTGCAGCCCGTCCCAGTCGTCGAGGATGCCCTCCAGGAACAGGCGCTGGTTCTCGGTCAGATTGCCGCCGAAGGGGCCGTCGGCGCCTTCGTTGAACGACTGGATGGCCTGGTAGGCGGTCAGGATGTCCGTGCCGAGGTCGTCGGCGAGCAGGCCGGTGGACACGGTCGTGGCGTCGTCCACCTTGGCCTTGGTGACGAAGTCGTCGTTGTGGAAGAAGTCGGCGATGACCGCCGGCGGGGTCGTCAGGTCCGACAGCACCTGGGCCGACACCGGCTCGGTGTCGATCTGGCCGCCGGCGAACAGGTACTTGCCGCCGTAGCGGGTGTTCATCGCCTGGACGCCGTTGCGGAAGTTGGCCTCCAGCTCGAGCATCAGGGTGTCGGCGCGGCCGCTGGCCAGGGCCGAGGCGATGGCTTCGCGGGTGCTCTGTACGGACTCGGCGAGCTGGTCGAGGGCGAAGTCCTGGGTCTCCAGCTTGTCGGCGATCAGCCGGTTCTGCTCCAGATAGCCGCTGACGCGGGACTCGATGGACTTCATCGCCGTCAGGATCTCTGCCGAGCGCGAATATTCCTTCAGGCTGGTGCCGTTCTTCTGGGTTGAGACGGTGATGCCGGCGTCGATCTGGCGCTGCTGGGCCGCCATCAGGTTGGCGAGCACGGCGCTGTAGTTGCCGACGGTCGAAACGCGGGTCATGGGTCGGGGCCTCGTCAGATCATGTTCACGAGCGTGTCGATCAGCTCGTCGGCGGCCTGGATCAGGCGGGCGGAGGCCGAGAAGGCCTGTTGGTAGGTCGTCAGGCGCACGAGTTCCTCGTCGATATTGACGCCTTCGACGGATTCCCGCCGGGCGGCGGCCTCGGTCATCACCGCCGCGGCGCCGTCCTTGCGCGTTTCGGCGGCCGCGGCCTTGCGCCCGATGGAGCCGCCGAACTCGGAAGCGTAGCGCGTAAGGGTCATGTTCACCGCGCCCAGCGCCCCCGCGGCGCTGAAGGCGGCGGTCACGTCGCCGGCCTGCGACAGGCCGAGGGCCCCCGTGCCGTCGCCCGGCCGGATCGCGGGCTGGCCGGCCCCGACGCTGAGATCGAGCTTGGCGAAGGCGAGCTTGGTCGGATCGGCGACGACGTCGCTGTCGACGTAGAAGTTGTTGGCGCGCCGGGTCCGCTCCAGCGTGCCGACGCCGAACAGCACGCTGATCGAGGGGCCGGAGGCGCCGCGGTGGGTCTGATCGCGCACCACCGACAGGGTCGCGCTGGTGGGCGGCGTTCCGGTGAAGCCGAGCTGTCCCTTGGAATCCAGGGCGAACTGGCCGTAGAGGCCGACCCCAGTGGTGTTGTCGTTGAGGGCGGAGATCAGCGAATTCATGTCGCCCGCCGCCGGAACCGTCACCGTGATGTCCCGCAGCGGCTTGCCGTCCCCCTGGGCCAGGCGGAAGGTGATCGTCTCGCCCGGAATGAAGCCGTGCGGATCGGTTCCCGTCAGGCCGGTCTCATAGGTCGTCATGCCCGTCGAGCGGATCACGTCGTTGAGGCCGAAGAAGTGCGAGAAGCCGCGCCCCGCCTTGTCGGACGTGCCCTCGTCGACCGCGACGCCGCCGCTGTTGGCCGAAATGCTGAGCTTGCCGTCGGTGAAGCTGGCCGTGCCGGCGCCGCCAAGGGCGGTCTGCAGGCCGGTCAGGAAGGTGGCGGGGGTGAACGCCGGCCCCGGGGCGCCGTCCACGGTCATGGTCCCGGCGTCGAAGTCGATGTCGACCCGGCGGGTCACGACGCCGGCGGAATCGACGATGGCGACGGTCGTCTGGCCGGTGAAGTGGTCGAACACCGTCGGATCGTCCAGCCCGGTGTTGCGCCCGGTCAGGGTGGCCGGCGCCGGGACCGCGGTGGCGGCGTTGTGCGCGCGGTTGATCTCCTCGGAGGCGCGGGCGACGAACTCGCCGAGTTGGTCGGCCAGGCCCGGCAGCTCGGTGTCGCGCAGGTCCATCAGGCCGCGCAGTTCGCCGCTGGCGATCTCGATGGCCCGGGCGCGGCCGGAGCCGTCGAGCGGCTCGACGGACACGTAGCCCTTGGTGGCGTCGGTGCGGTTGTAGGTGAGCCTGGAGGCCCCGTCCCCTGCCAGCAGGAAGCCCTCGGTCGAGCGGATCGTCACGCCGCCCTCGGCGCGCTGGCTGACCTGGACGTTCATCAGGGTGGCGAGTTCGTCGACCAGACGGCTCTGGATGTTCTCGGCGCCCGAGCCGTCGGCGTTGACGAGGTTCGCGCGGCTGATGTCGGTGTTGAGGTTGTTGATCTGCTCCAGCAGATCGTTCACCCGGTCGATGTCGGCGGTGATCTGGGCGTCGACCGTGCGGCCGAGTTCGGAGATCTGGTTGTTGATCCGGCCCGCTTCGCTGAGGAAGTCCTCCATGGTCGAGACCGACTGGCCCCGCAGGAGGCTGGAGGAGGGATCGTCCGCCGCCGCGGCGAAGGCCGACCAGATGTCGTCGAGCCGGGTGAAGAAGAAGCTGTCGCCGCTGGGGTCGCCGAACAGGCTCTGGGCGTTGTCGAGGTACTGGGCGGTGATGTCCCAGCGCTTGGAGTCCGACGAGGCGGTCAGGGTGGCGAGCTGCAGGTACTGGTCGGTCACCCGCTTGATGCCGGTGATCTCCACGCCCATGCCGCGGCCGTCGACGACGAGCTGCGACTGGTCGACCGTCTTGCGCACGTAGCCGGGCGTGTTGACGTTGGCGATGTTGTCCGAGACGGTCCGCAACGCCGTCTGGGCTGCGACGAGCCCCGACGTGGCGGTCTTCATGGCGATGCTCAGCGACATCTCTTAACCTTCCGCCCGGCAAAGCCTGACGCGCGACCCGGCGAATTCTGCCGGGGCAATGGTGATCGCCCGCGCGAGGGCTTCGAAAAAGTCCTGCATTTTCAATAGGGCTCCTTCCAGCCCCATTCAGTTCGTAGCTCCAGGCGCAAGAGCGGCGCCAAGATTGTCACCAATCGGCCTTTCCGGGCCGTTCACGTGGCAGGAGGTCTCGGCCAGGGTTACGCGGCGCAAGATCGGCGAAACGCGCCCAGATCGGCAGGGAACGCCCTATCGACGCCTCACGATCGGCAAAAACAGCCGCCACTCTGCGGGTGAGCTCGGCATGCCGCCAACGCCTTTCCTGTGTGATTTCAACGCACTGATACCTGATCGGCGAGTTGGCGCGGAGGTTGCTCCGGCCCTGTCGAATGTGCGCGGCGCAGTAGGCGCTCTCCATCCAATCGGTCAGCAGATCGCCAGGACATGCCCGCGGCTCCTTTGAACCTGTTTCCCGTCACGCCCATGGCCGGCCAGCAGCCGGGCGCCGCCGCCGGCGCCGGGACCCCGGCGGCCGGCCAAGGCGCCGCGGCCGGCTTCCAGGCGCTGATGGCGGCCTTCTTCGGCGGCGGGCTGGTGGCCGACGGCGCCGCGCCGCCCGCCCAGGCGCCGGCCGCGCCCACCGGCAAGACCGACGCGGACGAGCCCGCGACCGACGGCGAGGTTCCCGCGCCAGACGCCCAGGCGCTGGCCGCCGCCCTGTTCTTCGCCCCGCCCGCGCCCGTGCAGGCCGCGCCCAAGGCGCAACCCGAGGCCGTCGCCGTAGGCGGCGCGGCCGTTCCCGCCACAGCGAAAGCGCCGATCCCGACCACCGCCGAGACGCCGGCGCCGGCCAGCGGGACGGCCGTCGAGACGGCGACGCCCGAGGCGGCGGCGCAGGCGCTCCCCGATCCGCTAGCGACCGCGCCCGCCCAGGCCGCCGCGCCCGCGGCGAAACCGGCCCCTCAGCAGCCTGCCCAGGCTCCGACGACGGCGCCCCCCTCGCCCGCCGCGACCGCGCCGCCGGCCGAGGCCGCCGCCCTGCAGGCGCCGGCGGAGCCGGCCCCGCTTCCGCCGGAAGTGCTCGCCGAAAGCGCGGGCGCCGCCGAGGCCGCCCCGGCGCCGCAACCGGCCGCGCCCGCCCCTAGGCCAGCGCGAGAGGCGCGAGAGGCCGGCGTGCAGACCGCTACGGCCAAGCCCGGAGCGGAGGCCGCACCGCCGGCCGACGCCGAGGGCGCGCCCCAGCCCTTGGCCCCCGCCGCGGAGGCGGACGCCAAGCTCGCCGACAAGGCCGCCAAGGAGCCAGCCGCAGCCGCGCCGGCCCCGAAGGCCGAGGCCGCCGCCGAACCGCGGCTGGAGAGCGCCTCCAGCCCGGCGCCGGCTCCGTCCGGCGCGGCTTCGTCGGCGCACTCGACCTCGGGCGCGCAGCACGTGGCCGTGGTGCGCGGGGCGCCGGAGACCGTGGCCAACCTGGCGGCCGAGATCGTCAAGAAGCTGGACGGCCGCGCGACCCGCTTCGACGTGGAGCTGGAGCCGGCCGGCATGGGCCGGGTGGACGTGCGGGTGGAGATCGGCGCCCACGGCCGGGTGACCGCCGCCCTCACCTTCGACAACCCGCAGGCCGCCGCGGAGCTGCGCAGCCGTTCGGGCGAGCTGCACCGGGCGCTCGAGCAGGCCGGGTTCGACACCTCGGGCGGCCTGTCGTTCAACACCAGCGACGATCGCGGCCAGTTCAACCAGGGCCTCGCCCAGCAACAGCAGCAACAGCAGCAGGGCGATCCTGGCGGCTGGCGCGGGCGCGCCTTCCAGGCCGCCCTGGGGGTGGCTGACGAGGCGTCCGAGGGCGCCGTCGCAGGCGCCCTCCAGCACCAACAACGCCGGACCGAGTCCGGCCTAGACATCCGCATCTGAGGACAAGGCCATGGCCGTCGACGCCGCAGCATCAGCCTCCGCCGGGACCTCCGCGACCGCCAGCGGCCGCGCCTCCCTGGCGAGCACCTTCGACACGTTCCTGGCCCTGCTGACCACGCAGATGAAGAACCAGGACCCGCTCTCGCCGATGGACTCCACCGAGTTCACGAACCAGCTCGTGCAGATGAGCGGGGTGGAGCAGCAACTGCTCACCAACGACCTGCTGCAGACCCTGGTGAACACGGCCGGGCGCGGCATCGCCGACGCCGTCAGCCTGATCGGCAAGGAAGTGCGGGCGGTCAGCGACGATGCGGCGATCCAGAACGGCGAGGCCAAGTGGGTCTACAAGCAGGACCGCGACGCCTCGAAGGTGAAGGTCGAGGTGCTCGACGCCAGCGGCAAGGTAGTCCACGCCGAGGAGGTCGAGGACATCGCCGCGGGCGAGCACGCCTTCACCTGGGACGGCAAGGACCTGACCGGCAAGCAGCTGGCGGACGGCGGCGTCTACACCCTGCGGGTGACGGCGGTCGACGGATCGGGAACCGCGGTGCCGACCACCACCTACATCGACGGCGTCGTCACCGCCGTGGAGCAGAGCGACGGCGAAACCCTGATCACCGTGGCCGGAGCCAAGGTGCCCTGGGAGACCGTCACCAAGATCGCCCAGACCGCCGCCGACGAGGACGCCTCGACGACGGAGGAGACCCCCAACAACACGGACGAAGAAGACACGTCCGACCTGGCCGCCTGACGGGCGCCTGACGCAGTACGCGCGACCCACAAGAACAATTCGAAAGAAGGCAGAGACACATGAGCATCAACAGCGCAATGCTCGCCGGCGTGTCGGGGCTGGTGGCCAATTCCTCCTCGATGGCGGCGATCTCCGACAACATCGCCAACCTGAACACCACCGCCTACAAGCGGAGCCAGGTGAACTTCGCCAACATCGTCACCGCCCAGGCGGTGGTGGGGCGCTACAGCGCCGGCGGCGTGCAGGGCGTGACGCGCCAGTACGTCAGCACCCAGGGCCTGATCCAGAGCGCCACCTCCTCGACGGACCTGGCGATCAGCGGCGACGGCTTCTTCGTGGTCACCGAAAAGGCCATGGGCCTGACCGACGCGGACACCCGGGTGTTCACCCGCTCGGGCTCGTTCTCGCCGGACGCGGACGGCTATCTGAAGAACGACGCGGGCTTCTACCTGCAGGGCTGGCCCGTGCAGGACGACGGCACCTTCGACACCGACCCTTCGGACCTGACGCGGCTGGAGCCGATCAACGTCAAGAACCTGGGCGCGGCGGTGAAGGCGACCTCGAACGTGGTGGTGAACGCCAACCTGAACGCCCAGGGCACCCTCTCGCCGGACCTGGCCACCTACGCCGCCGGCGACATGGCCGACTACGCCGACGACCCCACCACCGTGGGCGCGGTGGCGCCGGACTTCGAGATCGAGATGAACGTCGTCGATTCCCAGGGCGGCACCCACCGCCTGACGATCGGCCTGATCCGCAAGGACCCGACGACCAATCCCAACGAGTGGCACGCCGAAATCTACGGCGACCCCAGCGAGGTGAGCGCCACCGGCTCGGGCATGATCGCCTCGGGCACCCTGGCCTTCACCGGGGACGGCAAGCTGGACCTGGCCAACAGCGACCTGTTCGGCGCGATGGGCGCGGAGCCCACCATCACCCTGGACGCCTCCGGCGGCGCGGCGCCCAAGTGGGACGACACCCTGGGCATCGAGGCCCAGACCATCACCTTCAATCTCGACGAGCTGACCCAGTACAACAGCGCCTCGAAGGTGAAGTCGGTGAACCCGGACGGCGCCACCGTGGGCACGGTGGTCGGCGTGGAGGTCGACGAGGACGGCTATGTCTCGGCCATCTTCGACAACAGCGAGGTGCGCCAGATCGCCAAGGTGGCGGTCGCCACCTTCCAGAACCCCGACGGCCTGGCGGCGGTGAGCGGCAACTCCTACCGCGCGACCATCCAGAGCGGCGAGTTCACGATCAAGGAACCGGGCACCGCCGGCGCCGGCTCCATTTCGCCTTCGACGCTGGAAGCCTCGACCGTGGACCTGTCGTCCGAATTCACCGGCCTGATCACGACGCAGAAAGCTTACTCCGCCTGCTCAAAGATCATCACCACGGCGGATCAGATGTTGGATGAACTCATCAATATTCGTCGCTAATCCTAGGGATTAACCGACAGTAACCTGAGAGCTCATCTTTGACTGTATCATTTTCGTACACGGGGGCGCGAATGATTAGGCGTTTTTTTACTATTGCGATTCAGCCGCTGTTAGGAGGCGGCCTGTATGTTCCTGCCGATCAGTGATGGTGGGAAAGGCGTAAAGCCATGTTGCAGCAACAACAGACGCGCACGAACAGCCGCGGCGAGCCGTACGTGATCGGCCCCACGGGCGCGCCCTTGACGCTGGCCGATCTGCCGCCGCGGGACACCGGGCGCTGGGTCATTCGCCGCAAGGCCGAGGTGGTCGCCGCCGTCCGCGGCGGGCTGCTGACGCTCGAGGAAGCCTGCGATCGGTATTCGCTGACCACCGAGGAGTTCCTCGCGTGGCAGAAGTCGATCGACCGCCACGGCATGGCCGGCCTTCGCACCACCCGCCTCCAACAGTATCGCTGAGCCATCTCCCCAAACGTGAGGTTCGCGAACTTGCGGCCGCGCTCCCCCCGGGCGCGGCCGCCTTCATTCTGCGGTCCCGCTAGCGGCGGACGGGGCGGACCTCGGGATCGTAGCGCTCGGCCTTGCGGATCAGCACCAGGATCCGCTCCCGCTCGCCGGGGCGCCGCTCGACCAGCAGCCGCGCCACCTGGGCGTCGTCATGGAAGGCGTAGCCCTTGACGCCGTCCAGGATCGCCTTGGCCAGGTTGTCGAGGTCGATCCACGGCGGATCGCCCACATATTCCATGACGATGTCGACGGCGTATTCGCCCCAGGCCGGCCGCGCCCCGCGCCAGGCCTTGCGGAAGAACTCGTGGAACAGGGGCTTGTAGTACTTGGCTTGGGTGGTCAGGCCGTCGACGGCGATCTGCAGCTCGCCCTCCCCCGCCCGCGCGCGCACCTTGCCATGTTGGGTCCAGCCCTCGTCCATGCGCCTTCCTAGCGCGGATTGGGCCGCCGCCTAGGGCCTTCGCGCGTCGAACGCCTTGCAGTCTGACGCAGCCTCGCTAAACCGGCCGCGACGTTCCGGCTGGAGGCTCCTGGATGACCGCGACCCGCACTGAAACCGACACCTTCGGCCCGATCGAGGTCCCCGCCGACCGCTACTGGGGCGCCCAGTCGCAGCGCTCGATCGGCAACTTCAAGATCGGCTGGGAGAAGCAGCCCAAGCCGGTGATCCGCGCCCTGGGGATCGTCAAGCGCGCCGCGGCCGAGGCCAACATGGAGCTGGGCAAGCTGGATCCGACGATCGGCAAGGCCATCGTCGCGGCGGCCCAGGAGGTGATCGACGGCAAGCTCGACGACCACTTCCCCCTGGTGGTCTGGCAGACCGGCTCGGGCACGCAGTCGAACATGAACGCCAACGAGGTGATCTCGAACCGCGCGATCGAGATGCTGGGCGGCCAGATGGGCTCGAAGACGCCGGTCCACCCCAACGACCACGTCAACATGAGCCAGTCGTCGAACGACACCTATCCGACGGCCATGCACATCGCCTGCGCCGAACAGGTGGCCAAGGAGCTGATGCCGGCGCTGGAGCACCTGCACGCGGCGCTGAAGGACAAGGAGCAGGCCTTCGCGGACATCATCAAGATCGGCCGCACCCACACCCAGGACGCCACGCCCCTGACCCTCGGCCAGGAGTTCTCCGGCTACCGCCAGCAGGTCGCCAACGGCGTGCGCCGGATCAAGGATACGCTCTCCGGCCTGTACGAGCTCGCCCAGGGCGGCACCGCCGTGGGCACCGGGCTGAACGCGCCGGTGGGCTTCGCCGAGCTGGTGGCCCAGAAGATCGCCGACATCACCCGCCTGCCCTTCGTCAGCGCGCCGAACAAGTTCGAGGCCCTGGCCGCGCACGACGCGATGGTGTTCAGCCACGGGGCGATCAACACCGTGGCCGGCTCGCTGTTCAAGATCGCCAACGACATCCGCTTCCTGGGCTCGGGTCCGCGCTCGGGCTTGGGCGAGCTGTCGCTGCCGGAGAACGAGCCAGGCTCCTCGATCATGCCGGGCAAGGTCAACCCGACGCAGTGCGAGGCCATGACCATGGTCTGCACCCAGGTGTTCGGCAACCAGGCGACCCTGACCTTCGCCGGCGCCTCGGGCCACTTCGAGCTGAACGTCTTCAACCCGGTGATGGCCTACAACTTCCTGCAGTCCTGCCGGCTGCTGGCGGACGCGGCGGTCTCCTTCACCGACAACTGCGTGGTGGGCATCGAGGCGCGCGAGGACAACATCAAGGCGGCCCTGGAGCGCTCGCTGATGCTGGTCACGGCCCTGGCGCCGAAGATCGGCTACGACGCGGCGGCCAAGATCGCCAAGACCGCCCACAAGAACGGCACGACCCTGCGCGAGGAAGCCGTCGGCGGAGGCTATGTGACGAACGAGGAGTTCGACGCCGTCGTGCGGCCGGAGAAGATGATCTCCCCGGGCTGACGGCGCCTGGGAGCCGAGCCCCGGAGCGGCCGGCGCCGCCTTCGGGGCTACATCCGCCGGGCGACGGCGAAGTCGGCGAGATCCTCGAGGGCCGGACGCCAGCTGAGGGAGGCGAAGTCGGCGAGCGCCGCCTTGGCGCTGGCGGCGTAGGCGCCGGCCAGCTCGAGGGTGGCGTCCAGGGCGCCGGTGTCCTGCATGAGGTCGCGGGTGCGCTCGAAGTCGGCGTCCGTCTGTTCGCGCCGGTCAACGGTGCGGACCCAGAAGTCGCGTTCGGCCACGCCCGTTCGCTCCATCACCAGCAGCAGCGGCAAGGTCGCCTTGCCTTCGCGGAAGTCGTCGCCGGTGTTCTTGCCAAGCTCGTCGGAGACGCCGCTGTAGTCGAGGGCGTCGTCCACCAGCTGGAAGGCAAGGCCCAAGTCCTGGCCGTACTGGCGCAGGGCGCGGCAGCGCTCGGGGCTGGCCCCGGCGACCACGGCGCCCGCCTCGGCGGCGGCGGCGAACAGCTCGGCGGTCTTGGCCTTGATGATCTCCAGGTAGATGTCCTGGGTCAGGTTGAGGTCGTGGGCGCGGGTGAGCTGCAGGACCTCGCCCTCGGCGATCACGCGGCTGGCGCGGGCCAGGATCTCGAGCGCCTGCATGGAGCCGGCCTCGACCATCAGTTCGAAGGCGCGGGCGAACAGGAAGTCGCCGACCAGCACGCTGGACGGCGCCCCCCAGATCAGATGCGCGGCCACCTTGCCGCGCCGCAGCTGGGAGGAGTCCACCACGTCGTCGTGCAGGAGGGTGGCGGTGTGGATGAACTCCACCGCCGCGGCCAGCTTCAGGCAGGCGTCGTCGCGGGCGCCGGCGAGGCGGGCGGCGGCGATCGTCAGGAGGGGGCGCAGGCGCTTGGCCGAACCGCCGATCAGGTGCTCAGCCAAGGCCGGAATGACGGAGACCGGGCTCTGCATGCGCTCGCGGATCAGCGCGTCCACTCCGGCCATGTCGGCGCGGGCAAGCTGCATCAGGCCGTCGATCGAGGCCGGCTTCGGGCGGCTGGGCGCTCGGACTGCGTCCACGGACCTCTAAACTCCTGATCTGACGGCCCGTCGAAGTCGACGATCGTCGTTTGCCGGGACAATGGTCACGCGATAGGGGACGGTCAAGGCGCGCATCCACCGCAAGCACATCGCCATGACCGACACGACTCTGCGACAGAATGACGCCGGCGTCACCGAAGACCGGCTGCTGGATGGAAATATCGTGCTTCGCCAGCCGCGCAAGGGCTATCGCGCGGGGCTCGACGCCCTGCTGCTCGCGGGCGCCTGCGACGCCGCGGCGGGCGCGCGCGTGATCGAGGCCGGATGCGGCGTGGGCGGGGCCCTATTGTGCGCCGCGCGGCTGCGCGAGGGGGCCAGCTTCACCGGCGTGGAGCGGGACGAGGCCGCCGTGGCGCTGGCCCGGGAGAACGCGGCGCTGAACGGGCTGGAAGCGCGGGTCCACGTGGTCCAGGGCGACGTCGCCCAGCCGTTCAGGCGCCTCGGCCTGGAGCCGTTCGACGCGGCCATGGCCAATCCGCCGTTCTTCGACGATCCGAGAACCCTGAGAGCGCCCGATCCGGCCAAGCGGGGCGCCTGGATCGCCGAGGAGGGCTTGGCCGCCTGGATCGCCTTCCTCCTGAAGGCGGTGCGCGAAGGCGGGACCCTCACCCTGATCCACCGGGCCGACCGCCTGGCGGACATCCTGGGCCTGCTGTCGCCCAAGGCGGGCTCGATCCAGGTGCGCCCCGTCCAGCCCTTCGCCGACGCCCCGGCCAAGCGGGTGCTGGTGCGGGCGGTGAAGACCGGCAGGGCGCCGCTGGCGCTGCTGCCGCCGCTGGTGCTGCACGCCCGCGGCGAGACGGCGTTCCTGCCCGCGGCCGACGCGATCCTGCGCGGGGCCGCGCCCCTGCCCTGGGGCCCGCATTGACGGGACGGGCCCGCGATCCTAGCTTCTGGCCTGTCATCCCCATGCGATTGGAAAGGAGGGTGCGTTCATGACTGTCGCCAACTGCGCCCGCCTCCGCGGCGCCGCCACCGGGCTCGCCTGATCGCTGAAGCCCTGGCGGACGCCTGATACGGCCCCGATCCAGGGAATCTCACAGTGATAGACCAATACGGCTGGAGCGAACGGCTCCAGCGGCAATTCGAGCCGTACGCGGCCGACGGACTCCTGCCCGGCCGCGTGATCGTCCAGCAGCGCGGGCTCTACCGCCTGGCCACGCCGCTCGGCGAAGTGAGCGCCGAGCTCTCCGGCCGCTTCCTGCACGCGGCGGCCCCCGGCGAGCACCCCGTCGCCGGCGACTGGACCGCCTGCCTGCCCCGGCCCGGCGAGGCCCGCGCCGACATCCGCGCCGTGCTGCCGCGCGAGGGCCTGTTCCAGCGCAAGGACCCCCTGGGCGGGGTCCAGGCGGTGGCGGCGCACGTCGACGTCGCCCTGCTCGTCGCCTCGTTGAACGCGGACCTCAACCTGCGTCGCCTGGAGCGCTATCTGGCCCTGGCCTGGCAAAGCGGGGCGCAGCCGGCGGTGGTGCTGACCAAGGCCGACCTCTGCCCCAACGTCGAGGACCTGGTGCTGGCGGTGGAGAGCACGGCGGTCGGCGCGGAGGTGTTCGCCGTCTCGGCCCTGGAGGGCGAGGGGCTGGACGCGGTGCGCGCGCTGCTGCCGCCGGGCCGCACCGGCGTGCTGCTGGGAAGCTCGGGGGTGGGCAAGTCGACCCTGGTGAACGCCCTTCTCGGCGAAGCGCGGATGGCGACCCGGGAGATCCGCGAGGACGACGCCCGCGGGCGGCACACCACCACCCACCGCGAGCTCGTGCTGCTGCCCGGCGGGGGGCTGCTCCTGGACACCCCCGGGATGCGCGAACTGGGGCTGTGGGACGCCGACGAAGGCGTCTCGGCGATCTTCGCCGACGTCGAGGCCCTGGCCGGACAGTGCCGCTTCAGCGACTGCTCGCACGAGCGCGAGCCGGGCTGCGCCGTCCGCGCGGCGCTGGAGCGCGGGGCGCTGGATGAGGGCCGCTGGCGCAGCTACGTGAAGCTGCAGCGGGAACTCGCCTGGCTGGACCGGCGCGACGACCCGCTGGCGCGCCAGGAGCAGCGGCGGATCTGGACCCACCGCACCAAGGCCTTCCGCGCCCACCTGAAGCAGCGGGACCGGGACCGATGACCTAGTCGCGGTACCAGGTCACCTGGTGGCTGACGGCCAGCAGGGTTCCGTTGTCGGCCCAGAGCTCCGCCGACTGGTCGGCGAAGCCGTGGCGGAAAGCGCGGGCGTCGGCGAGGCCCAGCAGCGGGCGCGCGCCCTGCCGCGCGAGGGCCGCCTCGTCGGCCAGGAAATAGGTGGAGAGCGAGACCGTGGCGACCGGCACGAAGTAGCCGCGCACCAGCAGGATGCGCACGATGAAGGTGTCGGCCAGGGCGGCCAGGGCGGCGTAGTCCAGCGGCCGCTCTGGCCGGTCGCGCACCCACAGGCGCGAGGCGGCGGAGGCGATCTCGCCGGGCGGCTCGAGCTGGAAGTCGGTGCGGCCCTCCAGCACGCGGAACTCGTACTGGGAGAGCCAGGCGTTGCGCCCGGCGGTGTCCATCTGCGGCACCGCGTCGGGCGGCGGCAGCTGGGGCGGGGCGGCCGCGGCGTGGGCCCAGGTCTGCCGCTCGGCGCCGGTGACGACGCTGCCGGTGGTTACGGTCCCGCGGCCCTCCTGCGTCATCTCCACCTGCCAGTGCTGGGTGGAGCGGCCGTCGCGCACGAGGCGGGCGGCGATCTCGAACGGCCCCTCGCCCACGGCGGCGCAGAAGTTCACCGTCTGGGCCACCGGCCGGCCTCGGCGCTCGGGGTGGTCGAGCACGGCCTTGAGCACGAGGGCGGCGGTGACCCCGCCGAAGGGGCCGCCCATGTTCCAGTACTCGGGCGTGGTGCGGCCGCTGAAGCGGCCGACGTCCAGGGGGGCGAGCCGGAGCGCCTCGTCGAGGGGATGATCGGACATGGAACCTCAGGTGATGGGGCGCCGCATGGGACCGCACGGGGCGCGCAAGGTCGATGACCCCGCAGGTCAGGCGGTGTCAGAGGTCGAGCATCCCGATGTTCTGCGGCGTCGAATAGTCCATGCCGGCCAGGGCGGGGCTCGCCGCCGCCTGGTCGAACCCGGCCAGGATCCCGGCGAAGCGGGCCTCGAGCATCGGGCGCATGTCCGGATGGGTGAAGATGTAGCGTTCCCCAGCCTCCAGCGCCTCGCGCACGCGCTCGCCGACCCGGGCCGGGTCGATGCCGGTCTGCACCGGGCTGTCCGCCGCCACGGGCGCGAGGGTCTTGGGTCCGCCGAAGCGGGCCTGGCGGGCGCGGCCGCTCTGGTCGATCCGGGTCTTCACGAACCCGGGGCAGAGCACTGAGACGCCGATGTTCTCCGGGGCGAGCTGGGCGGCCCAGCCCTCGGACATGGCCACCACCGCGAACTTGGTCGCCGAATAGGGCTCCATGCCCGGCGGCGACAGCATGCCGGCCATGGAGGCGGTGTTGACGAAGGCGCCCCCCTCCCCGTGGGCGCGGATGCGCGGCAGGAAGCTCTCCACGCCGTAGACCACGCCCATCAGGTTGACCGACACCACCCAGTCCCAGTCCGCCGCCGCGACCTCGCCCAGCGGGCCGCCGGCGCCGACGCCGGCGTTGTTGCAGACCACGTGAACCTTGCCGAAGGTCTCCACGGTCCTGTTGGCCGCGGCTTCCAGGGCGGCGCGCTCGGTGACGTCGCAGACAAGGCCGTCCGCCTTCACCTGCAGGCCCTCCAGCTTCTCGACCGCGGCCTTCAGGGCGGCCTCGTCGATGTCGCCCAGCATGACCGACATGCCGGCGCGGCCGAACGCCTCGGCCATGGCCAGGCCGATGCCGCTGGCGCCGCCGGTGATGAAGGCCGTCTTGCCCTTGAGGTCCATGGTCCGCTCCCCGTCGTTTTCCTTGCGGCGCGCAAGGTGGCCGGCTTGCAGGCGCCCTGGCAACGAAAAAGGCCCGGGGTCGCCCCCGGGCCTTCGAGCTTTCTGGCGGCGCGCGTCAGTTGCGCGAGGTGTCCACCAGCTTGTTCTTGGTGATCCAGGGCATCATGGCGCGCAGGCGCTGGCCCACTTCCTCGATCTGATGCTCGGAGCCGCGGCGGCGGGTGGCCTTGAAGCTGGGCTGGCCGGCCTGGTTCTCCAGCATGAAGTCGCGCACGAAGCGGCCCGACTGGATGTCCTCGAGCACGCGCTTCATCTCGGCCTTGGTCTCGGGCGTGACGATGCGCGGGCCGGTGACGTACTCGCCGTACTCGGCCGTGTTGGAGATCGAGTAGTTCATGTTGGCGATGCCGCCCTCGTAGATGAGGTCGACGATCAGCTTCACCTCGTGCAGGCACTCGAAGTAGGCCATTTCCGGGGCGTAGCCGGCCTCGACCAGGGTTTCGAAGCCGGCGCGGATCAGCTCCACCAGGCCGCCGCAGAGCACGGCCTGTTCGCCGAACAGGTCGGTCTCGCACTCTTCGCGGAAGGTGGTCTCGATCACCCCCGAGCGGCCGCCGCCGATGGCCGAGGCGTAGGCCAGGCCGAAGTCGAGGGCGTTGCCGGTCGGGTTCTGGTGGACCGCGATCAGGCAGGGCACGCCGCCGCCCTTCTGGTATTCGCCGCGGACGGTGTGGCCAGGGCCCTTGGGGGCGACCATCAGCACGTCGATCGTCGACTTGGGCTCGATCAGATTGAAGTGGACGTTGAGGCCGTGGGCGAAGAGCAGGGCCGCGCCGTCCTTGATGTTGGGAGCGATCTCTTCGTTGTAGATGCCGCGCTGCAGCTCGTCGGGCGCCAGCACCATGATCGCATCGGCCCAGGCGGCGGCCTCGGCGACGCTCATCACCTTCAGGCCGTCGGCCTCGACCTTCTTGGCGGTGGCCGAGCCGGGACGCAGCGCGACCGCCACATTCTTCACGCCGGAGTCCACCAGGTTCAGCGCGTGGGCGCGGCCTTGCGAGCCATAGCCTACGATGGCGATCTTCTTGTCCAGGATGCGGGCGAGGTCGGCGTCGCGATCGTAGTAGACGCGCATGATTGTTCTCCTGAACTCGGTGTATGCCGCAGGCTTGCGCAAGAGCGCCGCGGCGAAGGCCGCGCTATCGACCGTTTTTTTGCCGAAAGGTCAAGCGAGCACGCGCCGCGCCGGGCATTCGGCCGCGCCCTGCCCGCGGGCGCGGCCGCCGAGCCTACCAGAAGAGGTCGTAGACCACCTGCACGACGCGGCCGTTGAAGCTGTCCACCAGGAGTGCGTCGTCGCCGACGCGCACCCAGTCGTAGCCCGCCGGCGGGATCGGCAGGCCGTAGCTCCACCAGTCGAGGATCCGGTACTGGGGCCCGTACCAGGTGTGCGGGAGCACGTCGCCGAAGCTCCAACTGAAGGCGTACCAGCCGGGCGGCGGACGGTAGGGCGCCACGCGGTAGCGGTGCGGGATGCGGTAGACGGGGGGATAGTAGCGCCGGTCGTAGCGGGGACGGTCGCGCTCGCCCGGCCGGCGGCCGTCGTTCCAGCGGTGGTCATCCCAGCGGCGGTTGTCGTCGTGGCGGCGATCGTCGTTCCAGCGATCGTCATTCCAGCGGCGGTCGTCGGGACGGCGGTTCCAGTCGTGGCCGCCGCCGCCGCGATGCGCCTCCGGCGGGCGCGGCGCAGGCGGCGCCTGGGGCGCGGGACGGGCCTGGGGCGCGGGGGGCGGCTGATCGCGCACGATCACGCCGGCGCGGCCGGCGCGGCGGGGTTCGGGCGCCGGCGGCGGGGGAGCCGCGTGGCGCTCCTGGGCCCCCGCCTGGCGTTCGGCCCGCTCGGGCGAGCCCTGCGGATGGTCGCGGAACTGCTGGCCGGCCCGGCCGGTCCTTTCCTGGGCCAGGGCCTGGCCGGCCGTGGAGGCCAACAGGGCGGCGGCCAGGGCGGTCGTGATGACCTTCTTCATCGTCTTTTGCATCCCAGCGGCCGGCGCGGAAGGCGAGCGGCCGGTTTGGTCCCTTCGTTAATCCTTGTGAACGGTCGAGGCTGAACCGGGGTTGAACGGACGGCCCCGGCGCGGGACATAGGCGGCCGGCCTGGAAGGCCGGCACGGCAGGAAGGACGAACGATGGCGGCGGCTCCACAGGACGTGGTGGGCTTCTGGCGCGAGGCCGGCCCCAAGAAGTGGTTCGCCAAGAGCGAGGCCTTTGACGAGGCGCTGCGGCTGCGGTTCGAGCCGGTGCACCACGCCGCCGCCCGCGGCGCCTATGACGGATGGGCCGCCACGCCGGAGGGGGCGCTGGCGCTGCTGCTGCTGCTGGACCAGATCCCGCGCAATCTCTACCGCGGCTCCGGCCACGCCTTCGCCACGGACGGCAAGGCCCGCGCGATCGCCCGCGCGGCCTGGGACGCGGGCCACGACCGGCAGGTGGAGGCCCAGCTCCGCCCCTTCTTCTATCTGCCCTTCGAGCACTCGGAAGACCCGGCTGACCAGGCCTTCAGCGTGCGGCTGTACACGCGCCTGCGCGACGAGACCGGCGACGAGGAGTCGCTGAAGTGGGCGGTCCTGCACGAGGAGATCATCGCCCGCTTCGGCCGCTTCCCCCACCGCAACGCCGCCCTGGGGCGCACGACGACGCCGGAGGAGCAGGTGTTCCTGGACGAGGGCGGCTTCTCCGGCTGATCAGTTGCCGCGGGAGAAGGTGGTGTTGACGGCCTTCTGCATCTCGCCAAAGCCGCGCTCGGACTCTTCGGTCCGGCGGGCGATGTCCTCCTGCGTCATGCAGACGCGCTTGCCGAAGCGCGAGCCGGTGGGCGTCTCGACCCGGCAGACCATCTTGGTGCGCCGCTGCCCGGGCTTCAGGTCGGCGTCGGCGGCGGCCTGGACCGTTCCCTCCCCTTGAGCTGCAACGTCCGCGGCGGCGGGCTGAGAAGCGGCGAACAGGACGAGGGCGGACAGAAGGGCGCTCATCGGCGGTCTCCGGGCTGGCGGCGCCGAAGCTGGCGTCCAGATCACTGTTACTAGCGCACGCCGCAATGTCGCCGCAATACAACTGTGGATGCGCATGCCCCCGCCAGCGGCGGATTGCGGCCGCCTGCGCGCGCGAGCACGCTGCAAGGACACACCGGACTGATTCGCCCATGAACGCGCCCGTCGCCCTCGCCGAACCCTATGTCGCGCCGGCCGACCATCCGGAGCGGCAGTACCTGGCCCTGCTGCAGGACATCCTCGACAGCGGCGTGCAGCGCGGCGACCGGACGGGCGTGGGCACCCTGGGGGTGTTCGGCCGGCAGATGCGGTTCGACCTGGCGCAGGGCTTTCCGCTGCTGACCACCAAGAAGCTGCACAGGAAGTCGATCATCCTGGAGCTCCTGTGGTTCCTGCGCGGCGACACCAACGTGCGCTGGCTGCAGGAGCGCGGCGTCAGCATCTGGGACGAATGGGCCGACGAGGCGGGCGAGCTGGGGCCGGTCTACGGCAAGCAGTGGCGCTCCTGGACGGCGCCGGACGGGCGGGTGATCGACCAGATCGCCGGCGTGGTCGAGAGCCTGAAGACCAACCCGCACAGCCGCCGCCACATCGTCTCGGCCTGGAACCCGGCGGAGGTGGACGACATGGCCCTGCCGCCCTGCCACTGCCTGTTCCAGTTCTTCGTCGCCGACGGCAAGCTGAGCTGCCAGCTCTACCAGCGCTCGGCCGACGTGTTCCTGGGGGTGCCGTTCAACATCGCCTCCTATGCGCTCCTGACCCTGATGATGGCCAAGGTGGTCGGACTGGCGCCGGGGGAGTTCGTGCACACCCTGGGGGACGCGCACCTTTATCTGAACCACGTCGAGCAGGCGCGCCTGCAGCTCGCCCGCGAGCCGCTGGCCCTGCCGCGGATGGTCCTGGCCGACAAGCGCGACCTGGCGGCGTTCGAGTACGAGGACTTCAAGCTGGAGGGCTACAAGGCCCACCCCTCCATCGCCGCGCCGATCGCCGTCTGAGGGCGGCGCGCGCCGCCCTTTTCAGATCAGGTGCAGATCACCCCGGCCCTGGCGTCGGTGTAGGCGCCGTCGGCGTAGGCCACCTGGCCATTCACCAGCACCACATGCACGCCCGCGGCGTCGCGCACGTAGCGCATCCCCTCGCCCGGCATGTCGAAGATGGGACGCTCCTCGCCCCGGGCGATCGTCGCGGGGTCGAACACCACCACGTCGGCGGCCCAGCCGGGCTCCAGGCGGCCGCGGTTCTTCAGGCCCCAGATCTCGGCGGTGTCGGAGGTGATCTTCTTGACCGCGCCTTCCAGGGTGAGGTGGCCGGTGCGGCGAACGAACTCGCTGAAGAGATAGCCGGTGTCGCCGTAGGTGGCGAAGGAGGCCAGGTGCGCCCCGCCGTCGCTGGCGCCGATGTGGACCAGGGGATCGGCCAGCAGCACGCCGACCCGGTTGGAGGAGTCGTGGCCCATGTTCGCCGAGAGGAACGCCACGTCGAGGCCGTTCTCCAGGGACAGCTCGATCAGCGCCCGGGCCGGCGCCTGCCCGCGGAGCGCGGCGACCTCGGCCAGGGTCTTGCCGACCAGCTCGGGCGGGGCGCGGTCGCCGCCGCGCACCACCAGGCGGCCCATGCGGGCGAGGCCGCCGTCGGGGCCCGCCTCCGCCACCAGCCGCTCGACGGCGGCCGGATCGCGCAGGGCGGCGATTCTCGCCTCCAGCGGCAGGCGCAGGGTGCGCACCCAGCTCGGCATCGAGGCGAAGTAGAGGCTGGGCCGCAGCAGCGAGAACGACAGGTCGATGGGGCGCGTCTGCACCTGGGGCCACACGCGCGCGCCGCGGGCGCGCTGCTCGGCCACCCGGGCCATGGCGCGGGGCACGTTGTCGGGATTGTTCACGCTGTCGAACAGGGGCGAGAACGTCGTGGGGATGCCGTGCTTCAGCGACAGTTCGGCCAACTGGTCGATGCGCGCGATGGTGATGTCGGTGGCGTAGAACTCCGGCACGATCTGCAGCATCCGGCCGTACTCACCGAGCACCGCGGCCAGGGCGTCGAGTTCGGCGGAATCGGCGAAGCGGCTGGGCACCGGCCGGGCGTTCTCGTCCACGTCCACGAAGCTGGTGGACAGGCCCACCGCGCCGGCCTCAAGGCACTGGCGCAGGAGGTCCTGCATGGCGGCGATCTCGTCCGGGGCGGCCGCGCGCTGCTGCGAAGCCTCGCCCATCACCCAAAGGCGGATGACGCTGTGGCCGACAAGCGGGGCGACGTTGATCGCCAGGGACCGGGCGATGGCGTCGCGGTAGCCCTCGAAGCTCTCCCAGCTCCACTCGAAGGCGACGGTGAAGGCTTCGGGCGGCATCTCCTCGATCTGCTGGAACATGCCGACGACCTTGCGGCGGTCCTCGGCCTTGAGCGGCGCCAGCGACAGGGAGCAGTTGCCCGGCACGATGGAGGTGATCCCGTGCTCGAGCGCCGGCTTGGCCGCGCCGTCCCACAGGAGCTGGACGTCGAAATGGGTGTGCGGGTCGATGAAGCCGGGGGCCACGACGCGGCCTTCGGCGTCGATCACCCTGGCGGCCGAGCCGGACAGGGCGCCGATCTCGGCGATCTTGCCGTCCTTGACGGCCACGTCCGCCCGGAAGCCGGGGCGGCCGGCGCCGTCGACCACAAGGCCGTTCTTGATCAGCACGTCGTACATGGTCAGAGCCCTTCCAGGATCCGGCGCCAGGGCTGGCCAGCCAGGCCGGCCGCATCGCTGGCGCCGCAGACAGTCATCAGGTGAAAGCCCAGCTCGGCGTCGAGCGAGACGGATTCGCGCGCGCCGTTGGGGTGGAGCAGGGCGACGATCAGTTCAGCCTCGCCGTCGTGGCCGGGCCCGACCGCGGCCGAGACGATGACCGCCTCGGGCGGCGGATCGGCGGCGATGCGGCCAGGCGCGGTCATGCCAGCGGCGGCTCGACGAAGACGACGTCGCTGCCCAGGAGCAGGCCCCGGGGTTTGCGCATGGCGAAGATGTGCAGGTTCCAGCCCTTGATCTGCTCCTTGGCCGACTCCAGCGGCTCGCCGGGCATGGCGCGGGCGGCCAGAGCCTCCAGAGTCTCGTCGGGCCGAGGCGTGACGAAGCGCCTTTGCCGGGTCAGGGTCGTTTCCACCGCTCGCTCTCTTCTTGAAACGCGTTACAAGAATATTTGACCGGGATCGCCGCCGGATCAATGGCGAACTTGGCCGCCGTCGCGCGGCGGGCTAATCGATGGCCATGCCCGACGTGATCCTGACTGCAGGCCCGATCGCCCGCGACCGCAACGGCGTCATCGGCCGGGGCGGCGCCCTGCCCTGGCGGCTGAAGACCGACATGGCCCATTTCCGCGCCGTGACCATGGGCAAGCCGGTGATCATGGGCCGCAAGACCTGGGAGAGCCTGCCCAAGAAGCCGCTGGTCGGGCGCACCAACATCGTGCTGTCCCGCGACGGCTCGTTCGAGCCGAAGGGCGCGATCGCGTGCGAGGACTTCGCCGAGGCCGTGGGGATCGCCCGCGAACAGGCCCGCGACGACGAGGCCGGCGAGGTCTGCGTAATCGGCGGGGCCTCGCTGTTCGCCCTGGCCCTGCCCCGCGCGCGGCGGATCTACCTGACCGAGGTCGACGCCGAGGTGGAGGGCGACGTACACCTGGCCCCGTTCGACGAGGCCGCCTGGACCGAGGTGCGCCGCGAGGCCCACCCGGCCGGCGAAGGCGACGAGCATCCATTCGTCATCAGGGTCCTCGAACGCCGCTGAGCCCCGGAGGCCTCGCATGCCCCTTGCGGCGCCCCCACGGCGCCCGCCTATAGTCGCGCCCGCTCAACGACAGGCTGCAAGAGGACGCGACAGGATGGACGCCCAGGTCATCGCCGAGGGGTTCGAATTCCCCGAAGGCCCCATCGCCATGAACGACGGCTCGGTGATCCTCACCGAGATCAAGGGCCAGCGACTGACCCGCGTCACGCCCGACGGACGCAAAGAGACGGTGGTCGAGACCGGCGGCGGCCCGAACGGGGCGGCGATCGGGCCGGACGGGGCGATCTACATCACCAACAACGGCGGTTCCTTCCAGTGGCTGGAGAACCAGGGGATGACCATCCCCGGCCCGACGCCGCCGAGCCACGCCGGCGGCATGATTCAGCGCTTCGACCTGAAGACCGGAGAGCTGAAGACCCTCTACGACTCCTGCGACGGCAAGCGCCTGATCGGGCCCAACGACATCGTCTTCGACAAGCAGGGCGGCTTCTGGTTCACCGACCACGGCTGCTCAACCCCCGAAGGCCGCAAGTTCGGCGCGCTCTACTACGCCAAGGCCGACGGCTCGCACATCAGCCGCCAGCGCGACCACATCATCTCTCCCAACGGCGTAGGCCTGTCGCCGGACGAAAAGGTCGTCTATGTGGCCGACACCCAGCTGGGGCGGCTTTGGGCGTTCGACGTCGCCGAGCCGGGCGTGCTTGCGCCGCAGGAGGGCTTCGGCCCGGGCCGGGTGGTCTGCAACCTGCCGGGCTATCAGCTTCTCGACAGCCTGGCGGTGGAAGCCTCGGGCAAGGTGTGCGTGGCGACCATCATCAACGGCGGCGTGACCGCGTTCGACCCGGACGGCTCCACCGAACACTTCCCCTTCCCGGACCTGATCGTGACCAACATCTGCTTCGGGGGCGCCGACATGCGCGACGCCTGGGTCACCTGCTCGGCCACCGGCAAGCTGATGAAGGCCCGCTGGCCCCGGCCCGGCCTTAAGCTGAACTTCAACGCCTGACCTTCAGCGGCGGGGCCGACCGCCCCGCCCCTTTTCCCCCTCGACCCGTCCGACGCCGAAGCGCCGGCCAACCGCGCATGCTCCGCATCCGACAACCTTAAGGGATGCGCGCAAACAAGCTTCACCTTTACGTCGTGATCCCGGCCCGGTAGTTGCAACCGGAAGTCATAGTTGGATCGATTTCGTCCACCATGACGAGACGGCGGGCGCTGGGCCGGAAGGACCAGCCGAGGGGGAAAGACGAGATGGGTATTGCGACGCCAGCGACATCGGTGATGCAGCCGACGGGCGATCTGTTGATCGACGTGGCGATCTCCGGCCTGCGATGGAACCTCGACGGCAGCCGAACCCTCGATTTTTCGCTATCGGGCGGATTCGAAGGCGAGCGCTGGTCCGACCCGGCCGCCGCAACCGCCGCGGTCGCGGCGGCCCTCGATATCTTCTCGGAATACGCGAACATCAACTTCAACTTCCTGGGCGTGTTCGACGATCCGGCCGCGGCGGCGAGCGCAGGCAGCGAGATCAACGTCTTCCTCGACGCCAACAATGCGCACGTGCCGGTGGACTATTGGGGCGTCGGCCTGTTTCCGGTGAGCGCGTGGGATTCGATCTATCAGGGCGCTCCAGGCGACGTGATCCTGAGCGCAGCCGAAGGCGGCGACGACATCGGCTCCTTCGACCTCGGCAGCGCCGGCTGGGCGTTGCTGCTGCATGAGATCGGGCACGCCCTGGGCCTGAAGCACCCGCACGACGACGGGGGCACCGGCTATCCGACCTTCAGCGACGTCGGCCTGGAAGACCTGGACCACGACTGGTTCTCGATCATGTCCTACGAGGACGACTACAGCGAGGACCTGCTGCACTTCAATCCGGCCACGCCGATGCTCGTGGACGTGCTCGCCCTGCAGTACCTCTATGGTCCCAACATGTCGGCCAACCTGGGCGATACGACCTATTCGATCCGGGCGGTGGGCGTCTACGGCACGATCTGGGACGCGGGCGGGATCGACACCCTCAGCGCGGCGACCTCCGGCTACGGCTGGGAGATCGTCCTGCCCGACCGGGCGTTCTCCACGCTCATCCCGTCCCCCGTGGGCTCGGCCGTGCCCCTTGTGGAGGCCGGCCTGGACTCGCCGGGCACCCTCTACTGGCTGCTGGGAGACCTTGAGAACGTCACGGGCTCGGCCCTCGGCGACGACATCCTGGGCAACCAGGCGGCCAACCGCCTGCTGGGCGGCGGCGGCGGCGACACCATCTCCGGCGCCGCGGGGGCGGACACGATTGTCGGCGCGAACGGCTCCAACTACCTGCGCGGCGACGAAGGCGACGACAGCCTGACGGGCGGGGTCGGCTTCGACGACATCAACGGCAACATGGGCGCCGACACCGCGAGTGGCGGCGAGGGCGGCGACTGGGTCGTCGGCGGCAGGGACGGCGACGACCTGCACGGCGACAACGGCAATGACATCGTCTACGGCAACATGGGCGCGGATACCTGCTTCGGCGACACGGGCGACGACTGGGTCCGCGGCGGCAAGGACGACGACATCATCTACGGCGGCGCCGGCGACGACTGGATGTCCGGCGACATAGGGAACGACACGATCAGCGGCGGCGCGGGCGCCGACATCTTCCACACGTTCGGCGAGGCCGGCGTCGACAAGGTGTACGACTTCAAGCTCAGCGAAGGCGACCGGGTGCTGCTCGAGCCCGGGACAGTCTACTCCGTGGCGCAGATCGGCGGCGATGTGGCCATCACGATGGGAGGCGGCGGCCAGATGATCCTGGTCGGGGTGTCCCTTTCGGCGCTCACGGGAGACTGGATCTACGGCGCGTGACGGGAGCGGGGCCGGGCGTGCGCGTCCGGCCGCGCCTAGGCGCGCAGGATCTTGGCCATGGCCTTTCCCTTGGCGAGCTCATCGACCAGTTTGTCGAGATAGCGGATCTCGCGCATCGTGGGTTCGCTGACCTCTTCCACGCGAACGCCGCAGACCACGCCGGTGATCAGCGCGCGGGACGGGTTCATCCTGGGGGCCTGTTCGAAGAAGGCCTCGAAGCTGGTCCCGGCCGCGAGCTGGTCGTCGAGCGCCCTGGCGTCGTAGCCGGTCAGCCAGCGGATGATCTCGTCGACCTCGGCCTTGGTGCGCCCCTTCTTCTCGGCCTTGGCGACGTAGTGGGGATAGACGCTGGCGACGCTGGCCGAGCAGATCCGATGCTTGCTCATGAGTCCTCCCGGCCGGTCCGGCGCCTCAGAAGGTGGCGTTGGCGGCGAGCACGCAACTCGCCTGGCCGTCGGCGACGGCCACCGTCGCTGGATGTCCGACGCCGGGCTGGAAACGAAACACGCCCTTTTCGGTTGCGACCTCCACCAGGATCGGCGCCGAGAACTGGCAGAGCTGCACGAAGTCCTCGCCGGACTTGCCGCCGGCGGCCACGGCCGAGCAGTCCGCATGGCCGGCGCGGCGGGCGAAGCGCACGCCGTTGAACACCAGCGCCTTCTGCGGCGCGAAGTCCGGGTTGGCCCAGGCGCCGGAGAAGCCCTTCGGACAGGGCGGGCCCTTCAGCTCCGAGACCCTGGCGGCCGCCGTGGCCTCGGCGATCGCCCGGGCATGGGTGCGGCTCTGGCCGACGAACAGAGTGACCAGCACCGCCGTCAGTCCCGCCACCACGAGGACGATCGGCCCCCACCGGCGCAGAGGTCCGCCTGAGAAACCGCCCGCCGCACGCGCCCCCGAACGCAACTGCGCCATTACTCGCTCCCTGCTGAACCGCAGCGCCATCAGGCACAGGGGCGCCGCCGCGATCAAGGGCGCGGCGGCCCGCAGCGGCCATTTGGCGCCGCAGAGGCGCCGGATGGACGGGGAGCGGCGCTACGCCGTCCCCGCCGGGTCCTAGCTGAGCGTCGCCAGGGCGGCGCGGTCGTAGCTCATCAGCTCGTTCGTGCGGCCTTCCTTGACCTTCAGCACCCACTCGGGGTCCTGCAGCAGGGCCCGGCCGACGCCCACGAGGTCGAAGTCGCCCCGGTCGAGCCGGCGTTCCAGCTCGTCCAGGGAGGCGGGCTGGCTCTGCTCGCCGCCCCAGGAGGCGATGAACTCGCCCGTCAGGCCGACCGAGCCGACCGTGATGGTCGGCACGCCGGTCAGCTTCTTGGCCCAGCCGGCGAAGTTCAGGTCCGAGCCCTCGAACTCCGGCTCCCAGAAGCGGCGCTGCGAGCAGTGCAGGATGTCGGCGCCGGCGTCCACCAGGGCGCCGAGCCAAGCCTCCAGCGCCTTGGGGTCGTGGGCGAGCTTGACCGCATAGTCCTGCTGCTTCCACTGGCTGATGCGGATGATCACCGGGTAGTCGGGGCCGACCGCCCGGCGCACGGCGCGCAGGATGTCGGCGGCGAAGCGGGCCCGGCCCGTGAGATCCTTCGAGCCATAGGCGTCCTCGCGGACGTTGGTGCCCTCCCAGAAGAACTGGTCGATCAGATAGCCGTGGGCGCCGTGCAACTCGACGGCCTCGAAGCCGAGGTCCTTGGCCGCGCGCGCCGCGTCGGCGAAGGCCGCGATGGCGTCGGCCACGTCGGCCTCGCTCATGGGCTCGCCGAACTGTTTTTCAGGCCGTGACAGACCGGAGGGGCTGTCATAGGGGCCGGGCGGGGTCCAGACCGGATCGCGGGTCTTGACCGCGCCGACGTGCCAGAGCTGCGGGGCCATCACCCCGCCGGCCTCATGCACCTGGTCGATCACCCGCTTCCAGCCAGCCAGCTCCTTCTCGCCGTGGAAACGCGGCACGTTCGGGTCGTTCAGCGAGGCCGGACGGTTCACCCCCGTGCCCTCGGAGACGATCAGCCCGACCTCGGCGGCGGCGCGGCGGCGGTAGTACTGGGCCACCTGTTCGGTGGGCACCCCGCCGGGCGAGAACGAGCGCGTCATCGGCGCCATGACGATGCGGTTCTTGAGGCGGAGCCCCTTGAAGGCGAAGGGCTGGAAGAGGACGTCGGCGGCCATGGGAGCTCCATTCAAACACGCGTTTGGCGCGGTGTAGCCGAGCCCACGCCCGAAGCGGAGCCAAAAATTCTGGGACCGACGCCAGCGGAGGTTCCAGCCGCTGCTTCCGTCACGGTGGAATATGGTATAGGGGGGTATCCCATGGCGCATACAAAGACCCACAAGGACCCGCTGCTCGCCCGGGTCCGCCGGATCGCCGGGCAGGTGGCGGCGATCGAGAAGGCGATCACCGAAGAGGCGGGCTGCGCGGTCGTCCTTCACCAGGTCGCCGGCGTTCGCGGCGCGGTGATCGGGCTGATGGACGAACTGATCGAGGACCATGTGCGCGAGCACGTGGCCAAGCCTGGACTGAGCGAGGAGGCGCGCGCCGAAGGCGCGGAGGAGCTGATCGCCGCAATCCGTCGATACGCCAAATAGGAGCCCTCGCCATGTCGCTGGATTCCGAGCTCGAAACCCTGACCCACGACCACGTGTTCCTCGGCCGGGGGCATGACGACAACGCCCGGCGCACCCTGTGGGTGGTGGTCCTGACCGCCGTGATGATGGTGGGCGAGATCGTCGCGGGGGTGGCCTTCAACTCCATGGCGCTGCTGGCCGACGGCTTCCACATGGCCACCCACGCCGGGGCGCTCGGGGTCGCGGCGATCGCCTACGGCTACGCCAAGAAGCATGCCCGCAGCGGCCGGTACAGCTTCGGTACGGGCAAGATCGGCGACCTGGCGGGCTTCGCCTCGGCCCTAGTGCTCGGCCTGGTGGCGCTGGGCATCGCCGTGGAGTCGCTCGGACGGCTGTTGGAGCCGCAGACGGTGGCCTTCGGCGAGGCGACGGTCATCGCCGTGGCGGGCCTGATGGTGAACATCGCCAGCGCGATGCTGCTGGGCGGCGGGCATCACCACGGGCACGGGCACGGGCACGGGCACGGGCACGGGCACGGGCACGGACTTGGCCATGACCACCACGATCATGACCACCACGATCATTCGCACGATCGCGCCGGACATCATCACCACCATCAGGACAACAACATGCGCTCGGCCTATTTCCACGTCCTGGCCGACGCGCTCACCTCGGTGCTCGCCATCGCCGCCCTGCTCGGCGGACGTTACATGGGCTGGGTGTGGCTGGATCCGGTGATGGGCCTGGTCGGCGCCCTGGTGATCGCGAGCTGGTCATGGACCTTGATGCGCGACACCGCCGCCGTCCTCCTGGACGCCACGGACCCGCATCTGGAGGCGGAGATCCGCCAGGAGGTCGAGGGGCCGGGCGGCGCCCGGATCACCGACCTGCACGTCTGGCGCATCGGACCGGGCGCCCACGCGGCGATCGTCAGCGTGACGGGCGCCGACCAGGAGACGGTGCGCCGCAGACTGGCGCCGGTCCACGAGATCGCCCACCTGACCGTGGAGACGCGCCAGACGGCGCTTCAGGCGTAGGCCTGGGCCTCCAGGGCGGCGAACAGCTCCAGCACCCTGGGATCGCCGAACGGCAGGACCTGGCTCAGCATCACCCCGCCCTTCCCGGCCGCGCGGTCGACCCAGTAGTAGCAGTTGGCCAGGCCCGCCCAGGCCTGGCTGCCGGCGCTGCGGCCGGCGGGGCCCGGCTCTGGCGTCACCAGGCCGGTGAGGCCCCAGCCGGTGTGCATGTCTGGGAACAGGTCGACGTCGCGGGTCAGCGTCGGCTGGGCGGTGGTCCAGGCGCCGGCGCGCAGGGCGCCGGTGTGCACGCGGCTGGCCGCAGCCACGGTTTCGGGCGAGAGGATCCGCGCGCCGTCCAGCGCGCCGTCGTTCAGCAGCATGCGCACGAAGCGGGCGTAGTCGGAAGCCGTGGAGAACAGCCCGCCGCCCCCGGACCACACCTCCGGCTCGGTGGGCATGCCGAAGGGGATCGGCGCAAGGGCGCCGTCGGGAAGGCGCACGTGCATGCCCGCCCGCCGGGCGCTCTGGCCGGCGTCGGGGGCGAAGGTGGTGTCGTCCATGCCGAGCGGGCCCAGGATGTGCTCGCGGAAGTACGCATCCAGCGGTTGGCCGCTGGCCGCCTCGACCGCCAGGCCCGCCCAGTCGATGCCGACGCCGTAGCCCCAGGCCTCGCCCGGATCGAAGGTGAGCGGCAGCACGTAGTCGCTGCGGGCGCCGGTGTTCACCGTGGTCGCGCAACGCGCCACATCGTCCGACAGGAAGCCGTAGCTGAAGCCGGAGGTGTGGGTCAGGAGCTCGCGCAGGGTCGGCGCACGGCGCGCCGGCCTAAGGCGCGGGGCGCCGGCCTCGTCGAAACCCTCGACGACCTTCAGCGCGCCGAACTCCGGAAGAAGGCCGGTGAGGTCGCCCTCCAGGCTGAGGGCGCCGCGCTCCACGAGCTGCAGCGCCGCCACCGAGGTCACCGCCTTGGTCATGGAGGCGATCCAGAACACGGTGTCCAGGGTCATGGCCGCATCGCCGCCCGCCGCGCGCAGGCCCTGGGCGGTCTCGAACGTCGCGCCCTCGCGGTCGACCAGCACCGCCGTCGCGCCCGCCAGCTCCCCTGCCGCCACCGCCTGCTCCAGGCGGGCCGCGAACTCGATCGTCATGATGCATCCTCCCCAGGCCGATCCGGCCGGACGCGATCTTGGCCGCGCAGCCTCGCCGGCTCAATGGCCCAGGCGCACCCGCGCGGCGCCGGCTGCGCAACAACTGGGCAGAACCGCATTTTCCACGCCTGCGGGCGCGGAGCCCTCTCCCGCCGCTGACCGTTACGTTATACCATCCAACCGGTTGGAGGATGTGATGACGCTTGCCCCCACGGGCCCGATGCTGATCGAGGCGCGCGATCTCAGCTATCGCGTCGGCGGGCGCCTCATCATGGAGCTTGGCGCCTTCACCGCCGCGCGCGGGGAACACACCCTGCTGCTGGGCCCCTCGGGGAGCGGCAAGACCACCCTGATCAACCTTCTGACCGGATTGCGCACCCCAACCACCGGCCAGGTGTGGATCGACGGCCAGGAGATGAGCGCCCTGCCGGCGGGCGCGCGCGACGCGCTGCGCAAGCGCACCATCGGCCTGGTGTTCCAGACGCTGCGCCTGGTCTCGGCCCTGACGGTGCGCCAGAACCTGTCGCTCGCCCAGCACATCGTCCTCGGCCGCAGCGAAGCGGCCGAAATCGCCGAGTTGATCGAGCGCGTCGGGCTCTCGCACCGCGCCGACGCCCGCCCGCGCGAGCTCAGCCAGGGCGAGGCCCAGCGGGCGGCCATCGCCCGGGCGCTGTGCACCCGCCCAGCGCTGGTGGTCGCCGACGAGCCGACCTCGGCCCTGGACGACGCCAACGCCCAGGCCATGGCCGACCTCCTGCTGCGCAGCGCGGCGGCGACGGGAGCCACCCTGCTGATCGCCACCCACGACACGCGGATGAAGCAGCGCTTCGCACGGACGCTGGAGCTGAAGCCGGCGCTTCAGGCCGCCGCATGACCTTGGCCGGCCTCTCCCTCGCCTATCTGCGCGACCGCGCCCTCAACACCGCGCTCAATGTCCTTTTGCTGACGCTGGGGGTCGCCACCATGGTGATCCTGGTGCTGTTCTCGGCGCAGCTCGGCCAACGCTTCCAGCGGGACGCCGAGGGGATCGACCTAGTGGTGGGGGCCAAGGGCTCGCCCCTGCAGCTCATCCTCTCGAGCATCTATCAGGTGGACGCGCCGGTCGGGAACATTCCGCTGGAGACGGTGCGGACACTGCGCGCCGACCCGACGGTGGGCCAGGTGATCCCCCTGGCCCTCGGCGACAGCTTCCGCGGCTATCGGATCGTCGGCACCGAGCCGGCCTACATCGCCCACTATGGGGGAGAGCTGGCGGCCGGCCGGGGCTGGTCCCGGCCGTTCGAGGCGGTGATCGGCGCCGAGGTCGCCCGCCGCACCGGCGCCGAGGTCGGCCAGAAGTTCATCGGCTCCCATGGCTTGGCCGGCGGCGAAGGCGGCCACGAGCACGCCGAGACGCCGTTCACGGTGGTGGGCGTGCTGGCGCCCACGGGGACGGTGGCGGACCGGCTGATCCTCACCTCGGTCGAAAGCGTCTGGGACGTGCACGGCATCGACCATGACCAGCATGAGGACGAGCACGGGCATGAGGCCGAGCCCGCCCACCCGCATGAGGCCGCGCACGGCCCGCGAGCCGGCGCGCTCAACGCCTCCACCGCCCAGGGCCACGCCGAACCCGAAGTGACCGCGCTGCTTATAAAGTACCGCTCGCCCCTGGCGGCGGTGCGCCTGCCGAGCTTCATCAACAAGCAGACCAGCCTGCAGGCGGCGGCGCCGGCCGTGGAGATCACGCGGTTGCTGTCGCTGGTGGGAGTGGGGCTCGACGCGGTGCGTGGCTTCGCCGTGCTGCTGATCCTCACCAGCGGCCTGTCGATCTTCGTCGGCCTCTATACGGCCCTGCGCCATCGGGAGGGCGACCTGGCCATGCTGCGGGTGATGGGCGCGTCGCCGGCGGCCATCTTCGGTCAGATCCTGCTCGAAGGCGTGCTGCTCGCCGCGGCGGGCGCGATTCTGGGGCTGCTGGTGGGACACGGCGTCGTCGCCGTGGCGGGCTCCAGCTTCGCCCAATTGCGCGACATGGGCCTGTCGGCGATGCGCTTCGAACCGGCAGAGGCCCTCATCGTCCTGGCCGCCCTGGCCATGGGGGGCTTGGCCGCCCTCATCCCCGCCGCCAGAGTGTTTGGCGTCGACATCGCCGACACCCTCGCCCACGCCAGATAGAGGACCTCATGCTCCTGCGTCCCCTCCTCGTCGCGATGATGCTGGCGCTCGCCGCTCCGGCTCTGGCCGCCGTGCAGGCCCGGCCCGCGGCCCCGACGGAGAGCGTATGGAAGCCGGCCGACACCCCGCCGGGCGGGGTCGCCTGGTCGGTGCTGGAATCCACCAAGGAGATCACCCGCACCGGCAAGGACGGCTACATCTATTCCAAGCCGGCCTTCCCGCCCGCCGTGCAGGCGTTGAAGGGCAAGACGGTGAAGGTCTCCGGCTACATGATGCCGCTGCAGAACGGCGAGACCCAGACGCACTTCGTGCTTCTGGCCTATCCGCCTGACTGTCCGTTCCACCTCAACCCGGCCCCGACCCAGTTCATCGAGGTCAAGACCGGCAAGCCGATCCGCTTCGGCTATGGGGTCGTGACCGTGCAGGGCACGCTGCAGCTTCTCGGCGAGGACGAGGGCGGCGTCTTTTATCGAATCTACGACGGCCGGCCGAGCTGACCGCACGCATCACAGAGGGACGAAAGCCATGCGCGCACTGATCCTGTTCACCTGCGGCCTCACGCTGGCCGCCACCGGAGCGCAGGCCTGCGCCTCCTGCGGCGAGGCCGACTACGCCGCGGCCAGCGCCTACATCGACTATCGCGGCATGACGCCCGAGCAGCAGCGGGCCGCCGACGCCGCGGCCGCCGCCGAGGCCCGGGAAGCCGACATGAACAAGGCCCGCCTGGCCTTCATCAGCCGCTTCTCGATCGCCGTCGACGCGCCCCCGGCGCAGACCGCCCAGGCCGAACCCGACAGCGCCCCGGCCGAGCCCGCCGCCCAGACCGCAGAGCTGCAGTAGCCGACCCCGAAGGGGCCGCAATCAGGCGTGGTGGCGCCCCCGGCGCAGGTTGAGGCCGTGGCAGAGCGCCAGGCATAGCCCGCCGACGACCGTCATCGCCGTCTCCAGACCATGGGTCGGCGCAACGAAGGCGCCTGCCGCCAGCAGGCCGAGGCCGAACGCCGCCAGGCCGGCGAGCAGAGGCGACCGCCAGGCGCCCGATCGGCCGAGCGCGAAGGCGGACAAGGGCGCGGCGAGCGCCACGAACGCCACATGCACCCACTCGGCGCTGGCGAGCGAGCCGAGCATGGGCAGCGCGACCGCCGCCGCGGGCAGCGCCAGGCAGTGGATCAGGCACAGGCCCGACAGACCGATCGCCGATCGGTCGAGCAGGCGCAGAGAGTCGGACATGTGAACTCCGGAACTGATGCGGCTCTTTTATGTTATTTTATAACATAACGAGCAAGCGACTTCTGCGGTCCACGGAAAAATCGGATGCTAATGTCGGCTATCCCCGCCTGAGCTCGTCCTTGGGGCGACGAGGCGATCGGGCCTCCGCAATCAGAGGAGAAACGCCATGCGTGTGATGGTCATTGTGAAGGCGACCGCCGACAGCGAAGCGGGGCTGATGCCCTCCGCCGAAATGCTCGAAGCCATGGGCAAGTTCAACGAGGAGCTCGTCAACGCCGGCGTCATGCTGGACGGCGACGGCCTCAAGCCGTCCAGCCAGGGCAAGCGGATCGCCTTCGACGGGCCCAATCGCACGGTGATCGACGGGCCCTTCGCCGAGACCAAGGAGCTGATCGCCGGCTACTGGGTGTGGCAGGTGAAGGACATGGACGAGGCGGTCGCCTGGGCCAAGCGCTGTCCGAACCCGATGCCCGGCCCGAGCGAGCTGGAGCTCCGCCCGTTCTACGAGGAAGCCGACTTCGGCGAGGCGTTCACGCCGGAAATGGCCGAACGCGAGGTGCGCATGCGCGAGCAGCTGGCGGCGCGCTGAGGCCTTCCCGCCCCTCCCCGGCGCAGCGCGTCGGGGAGGCGGCGGTCAGGTCGGCCTGGGCCTAGAGCCCCAAGACCATCTTGGCCATGATGTTGTGCTGGATCTCGTTGGACCCGGCGTAGATCGAGGTCTTGCGGTAGTTGAAGTAGGTCGGCGCGACCGTGGCCGCGTAGTCGGGCCCGGCCCGGGGCACGTTGGTCTCGCCGCGCAGCTCGGCCCAGGTGTCGCGCACGAAGGGTTGGGCGTAGACGCCCGCCGCCTCCAGCGCCAGTTCGGTCACCGCCTGCTGCGCCTGGCTGCCTTCGAGCTTGAGCATGGACGAGGCCGCGCCCATCGCCTCGCCGGCCGCGCGGGCGGAGAACATCCGAAGTTCGGTGGCGTTGAGGGTGTCCACCTTGATCTGCATTTCCGCCAGCTTCCGCCGGAAATCCGGATCGTCGATCATGCGCCGGCCGCCGTCGGAGGCCTCCACGCTGGCGATCTTGCGCACCTTGTTGAGCTGGTTGGTCAGGCCCGCGGCGTAGGGATTTCCGCGCTCGAACTGCAGGAGGTACTTGGCGTAGGTCCAGCCCTTGCCCTCCTCGCCGATGCGGTTGGAGACCGGCACGCGGACGTTCTCGAAGAAGACCTGGTTGACCTCCTGGTCGCCCTCGGGCGGGCCGTCCAGGGTCGGGATCGGCGAGATGGTGATGCCGGGCGTCTTCATGTCCAGCAGCAGGAAGCTGATCCCCTGCTGGCGGATGCCCTCGACCGAGGTGCGGACCAGGCAGAACATCCAGTCGGCCCACTGGGCGTAGGTCGTCCAGATCTTGGAGCCGTTCAGCACGTAGTGGTCGCCGTCGCGCTCGGCCTTCAGGGACAGGGACGCAAGGTCCGAACCCGAGCCGGGCTCCGAATAGCCCTGGCACCACCAGACGTCGGTCGACAGGATCTTGGGCAGATGCTGGGCCTTCTGTTCAGGCGTGCCGAAGGCCATCACCACCGGGGCGCACATCTTCAGCCCCATGTTGGACGTCGACGGCGCGCCGGCCAGGGCCATCTCCATGTCGAAGATGTACTTCTGGGCCTGCGACCAGCCCGTGCCGCCGTACTCGACCGGCCAGTCGGGGGCGATCCAGCCCTTGTCGTACAGGCGCTTGAGCCAGCGGACCTGGCCCTCCTTGTCGATGTGGCCATTCTTCGACTGGGCCGACTTGGCCCGCATGTCGTCGTCGAAGGCTTCGGCGATGAAGGCCCGCACCTCGTCGCGGAACTTCAGGTCCTCGGGCGAGAAGTCCAGGTCCATGGCCCTACTCCACCGCGTCCAGGTATTCGATCTCGGGACGGCCGCCCATGCAGGGCCCCATCTTGGCGCCCGCGGCCTTGAAGTAGTCGGTGCCGCCGTGATGCTTCAGCGCGTCGGCGTCGGCGTACAGTTCCAGCACCTTGTAGACGGTGGGGTCGGTGCGGCTCTTGGTCAGCTGATAGACCAGGCAACCCGGCTCGTTCGCCTTAACCTGGGCCGTCAGGTCCTTGAAGATCGCCTCGAATTCCGCGCCCTTGCCGTCCTGGACCTTAAGGGTCGCCACCACGCCGATCATGTCGTCCTCCCAACGCCTGTTTGAACCGCGACGGTAGTCGGGCTTGGCGCGGGCGGCAAGCGGCCTTGGCCGCCGGTGAAGCGCGGGACGTGGGCGGCGCCCTAGCGGCGCTCGTTCCAGCCGTAGGCCACCCAGTGGTGGCCGCCCATGTGGTGGGCTTCGATCACGCCGTCGGCGCGCGGGCGCGACGTGCGTCGGGCGCGGAAGGCCAGGCCCGCCAGGGCGAGGAGCACGCTGGCGAGGACGGCGATCACCACGACGGTCGCGGCGAAGAACAGGGCGAGCATGGCGCCGATCGCGACGGCGGCCGCGGTGGCCAAGGCTCCGCCGACCGCGGCGAGGCTGCGGAACGCGGAACCGGGGCGGCGAGCGAATTCCCTGACCATATTGACCCTTTCGCCGATTTCTTACGGCCTGTCGATCATGTCGGCTCTGCGCCACCCATGATCAAGCATGCTAGCACCAATTCCTTCCAGATCCGACATCATGCCGCACCAGCGGGCGCCAGGGCCCGCCGCTCGCGCATGGCCGCATCGAAGGCCGCATTGATGGCCGCCGCCTTGGTCTCGGCCAGGGCGATGAACTCGGCCGGCAGGCCGCGGGCGCGCACTCGGTCGGGATGAGTCTCGACCAGCGCCCGCTTCCAGGCCTGGCGCAGCTCTTCGTCCGGGGCGTCGTGGGGCGTCTCCAGCACGGCGTAGGGATCGTCGGCCGCCAGGCCCAGGTGGGTCGCCTTCAGCCGGCGGAAGGTGAGCGGCGACATGGCGAACAGGTCCGACACCCGCTCCAGATAGGCCATCTCGTCGGCGGTCACCGCGCCGTCGGCGGTGGCGATGTGGAACAGGCCGTCCATCACATCTTCGAGAAGCTGCGGGCAGGAGCGATACCGCTTGGCCAGCCGCCGGGCGTAGCTTTCGAAGCCGCGGGTGGTCTGGCGGGCGAGTTCGTACAGCCGGCGCACGTCGCGCGCCGAGCGGCCCTCGGTCTGGAACACTTCGGAGAAGGTCTCGAACTCCAGGTCGTGCGCCCGGCCGTCGGCCTTGGCCAGCTTGGCGCCCAGCGCCGTGACCGCGGTCGAGAACGCAGGGTCCTCGCCCGGCAGGCCGGGAGGGCAGTCTGGGCAGTCCGCAAAGTCCGGACGCCGGACTGCGAGCCCTGCGATGTTGCGCCAGAAGCTCATGGGAGTAAGCGAAAGCCTAGAGTCGCGGCGGCTCGGTGACAACGACAATCAACCGCTTGAAAGGTTAAGTTTTGGACAGGCGCTATGGTTTCTGGATCGACCGCGGCGGCACCTTCACCGACGTGATCGGACGGTCCGAGGACGGCGCCGAAACCTCCCTTAAGCTGCTCTCCGCCTCCCCAGCCTATGAGGACGCCGCCGTCGAGGCCATGCGGCGCATCTTGAACGTGGCCCCCGGCGCGCCGTTCCCCGCCGATCGGGTGTCGTCGATCAAGATGGGCACGACCGTGGCCACCAACGCGCTCCTGGAGCGCCGCGGCGCGCGCACCCTGCTGGTGGTCACGCGCGGGTTCGCCGACGCCCTGACGATCGGCGACCAGGCCCGTCCGGACCTCTTCGCCCTGCGCATCGAGCGGCCCGCCCCCCTCTATGAAGCCGTGGTCGAGGCGGACGAGCGCCTGGGCGCCGACGGGGCGGTGGCGGCCGACCTAGACCGGGCGGGGCTGGCGGGCGAACTGCGGCGGGCGGTCGAGGCCGGCTTCACCGCCTGCGCCATCGCCTTCATGCACGCGGACCTCGATCCGCGCCACGAGCTGGCGGCGGGCGAGCTGGCCCGGGCGGCGGGCTTTTCCTTCGTGGCCTTGAGCCATGAGGTCTCCCCCCTGCCCCGCTTCATCCCTCGCGCCGAGACCGCCGTCGCCGACGCCTATCTGACGCCGGTGCTGCAGGACTACGTTGATCGGGTGGCCCGGGCGGTGGCCGGGGCGCCGCTCTATTTCATGACCTCCGCCGGAAGCCTGGTGCGCGCCGAAGCCTTCCGCGGCCGCGATGCGGTGGTCGCCGGCCCGGCCGGCGGCGTCGTGGGCGTGGCGAGGACGGCGGAGGCGGCGGGCGCGGCGGCGGTGCTCGGCTTCGACATGGGCGGCACCTCGACCGACGTGTGCCGCTATGCGGGCGCCCTGGAGCGGCGGGATTCCGCGAGGGTGGCCGGGGTGCGTCTGCGCAGCCCGATGCTGGACGTGGAGACGGTGGCGGCCGGCGGCGGCTCGGTGCTGGCCTTCGACGGCTTCCGCGCCCGAGCCGGCCCGGCCAGCGCAGGCGCCGACCCCGGCCCCGCCGCCTACGGCCGCGGCGGTCCAGCGACGGTGACGGACGCCAACCTCGTGCTCGGGCGGCTCGACCCGCGCCCCTTTCCGCAGGTGTTCGGTCCGGCGGCGGACGCGCCGCTCGACGTCGCCGCCGCCCGCGCGCGCCTGGAGGAGCTGGCCGGGGCGATGGGCGCCGAGAGCGTCGAGGCCGCGGCCGAGGGTTTCGTGGCGGTCGCCGTCGAGCAGATGGCCCAGGCGATCCGGCGCATATCCACCGAGCGCGGCTTCGATCCGCGCGAGCATGCGCTGACGGCGTTCGGCGGGGCGGCGGGCCAGGTCGCCTGCCAGGTGGCCGAGGCCCTGGGCGTGCGCGAGGTGCTCTGCCCGCGCTACGGCAGCGTGCTGTCGGCCTGGGGCATCGGCCAGGCGCGGGTGGCCGCCCTGCGCCAGGCCGGCCTGGAGCTGCCCCTCGGCCCCGAAGGGCTGGAGCGCGCCCGCACCCTCGCCATGGAGCTCGCCGCCGAGGCCGAAACGGCCCTGGCCGAGCAGGGCGCAAGCGCCGGCGAGGCCCGCGGCGTCCTTCGCCTGCGCTACGAAGGCGCCGACGCCGAGCTGCCGGTTCCGCTGGGCGAGGCGCACGAGGCCAGGGCCGCCTTCGAGGCGGGTCACCGCCGGCTGTTCGGCTTCGTGGAGCCGCAGCGCACGATCCTCATCGCGGCGGTCGAGGTGGAGGCGACGGACGGCCAAGGCCCGCCGCGGCCGTCCCTCGACGGCGCCGGCGGCGCGAGCGCGGCGGAAGGCGCGTGGGCGGCGGGCCCGGCGCGAGGGGACCTCGGCGCCATCCGCATGTTCGCCGCCGGCGGCTTCCACGATGCGCCCGTCATCGCGGCCGGCGGTCTGGGAGCCGTGGAGGGGCCGGCGCTGATCGTGCGCGGCGACACGCAGATCGCCCTGACGCCCGGCTGGCGCGCCGAGGCCCAGGACGACGGCCTGATCCGCCTGGTCCAGATCGGAGCGCCGGCCCGTGCCGAGGTCGCCCTGGACGCGCCTGACCCGGTCACGCTGGAGCTTTTCAACCGCCGCTTCATGGGCGTGGCCGAGGCCATGGGCGCGGCCCTGGAGCGGACGGCCCACTCGGTCAACATCAAGGAGCGGCTGGATTTCTCCTGCGCGCTGTTCGACGCCGACGGGGGGCTGGTGGCCAACGCACCGCACATGCCGGTGCATCTGGGCTCCATGGGCGCGAGCGTCAGGGCCGTGCGTGCGCGCCATCCGCGGCTGAGCCCCGGCCAGGCCTTTGCGCTGAACAACCCCTACGCGGGCGGCACCCACCTGCCGGACATCACGGTCGTCATGCCGGTGTTCATGCCGGAAGGGAGCGAGCCGGCCTTCTTCGTCGCCGCCCGCGGCCACCACGCCGACGTGGGCGGGGTTCAGCCCGGCTCGATGCCTCCGTTCTCGCGCACGATCGAAGAGGAGGGCGTGCTGCTGGACGCCCTGCCGATCATGGCTGACGGCGTCTTCCTGGAGGCGCAGACCCGCGCGGCTCTGAGCGCCGGGCGCTGGCCGGCGCGGGCGCCGGAGCGCAACCTCGCCGACCTGAAGGCGCAGATCGCCGCCTGCCAGGCCGGCGGCGCGGCGGTGGCGCAGATGATCGAGGCCTTCGGGCCGCAGGTGGTCGGCCGCTACATGACCTTCGTCCAGGAGAACGCGGCCGCCTGCGTGCGCCGCGCCGTGGGCCGGCTGGTGGACGGCGAGGCGCGCATGCCGATGGACGGCGGCGGCGAGATCGTGGTGCGCACCACGGTCGACGCGGCGCGGGGCGAGGCGGTGCTGGACTTCACCGCCTCGGCCGACCAGCTCGCCTCGAACTTCAACGCCCCCTCGGCCATCGTCGACGCCGCGGCGCTCTATGTGTTCCGCACCCTGGTGGACGACGACATCCCGCTGAACGCCGGCTGTCTTGAGCCGTTGCGGATCCTGACCCGGCCCGGCTCGATGCTGGCGCCCCGCCCGCCGGCGGCGGTGGTGGCCGGCAACGTCGAGACCAGCCAGCACGTGGTCGATGCGCTCTACGCCGCCCTGGGGGTGATGGCCAACGCGCAGGGATCGATGAACAACTTCACCTTCGGCGACGAGCAGCGGCAGTACTACGAGACCCTCTGCGGCGGCGCCGGCGCGAGCGCGGAAGCCGACGGCGCCAGCGCCGTCCACACCCACATGACCAATTCGCGCCTCACCGATCCGGAGATCCTGGAACGGCGCTTTCCCGTGCGGGTGGAGCTTTTCGCCGTGCGCCGCGGATCGGGCGGGACGGGCCTTCGCCGCGGCGGCGACGGCGCCGTGCGCCGCGTCCGCTTCCTGGCCCCGATGGAGGCGGCGCTGCTGTCCACGCGGCGCGAGCACGCGCCCCAGGGGCTGGCGGGCGGCGGCCCTGGCCGCCCGGGCGCGCAGCGTTTGATCAAGTCCTCAGGCGCGATAAAGGAGCTTCCCGGCTGTTTTTCCGTTACGGTCCAGCCCGGCGACGCGATCGAGATCGAAACCCCTGGGGGCGGGGGCTTCGGCCGGGTCCGCCGCCCCTGATCGAACGTCCCGAAGGTCCAAGTCCATGCCCGCGCTGCTTTTCGCCCTCGCCCTCCTCGCGGCAGACCAGCCCGCCGCCGCCGACGCCGCGCCCGCCTACCCTGTCGGCGCGCCGCAGGACGACTACGGCCTCGTCGCCTGGTGCTATGGGGCGCTCGGCGGCTATGTCGACCTGCACGACCAGGTGATGCCCGAGGTCACGCGCATCGAGAGCACCTATCGCCGGCCCGGCTCCAACCTGCAGGAGGACCTGAAGGTCTACGACGAGCTGCAGGTGACGAGCCGCAGCAATCTGGAGCTCTTCGCCCGCGCCATCGAGACGGCGGAGAAGGCCAGCATCAAGCCGATCAGCGAACGGGGAGCCGAGGCGGTCAAGAAGGGCCGCGCCGGATGGTCGGCGGCGGCCTCGATGAGCAAGGCCCGCGTCGCCCAGGAATGGATGAGCTGGGCCCTGCCGGCCGTCTGCGTCCCGGCCGCCGAACGGCTGGAGGCCAGGGCCAAGCTGCTGGGCGTGACCTTCGACGCCGCCGAGACGGGGCAAGCCCCCGCCGAACCCGCCGCCCCGGCCGACGCGGCGGCGCCCGCGCTCTCCGGAATCGACGCCCTGCTCGAGCCCTCCACCGACATCGGTTCTGCGAACGGGACGGCCGCCGAAGATTCGCAGCCCGCCCCCTAGGCGCCGCCGACGGGCCCCTGCCCTGCCGTAGGGGAAAAGAAACCCGCAGGTCGTGGTGTTTCGGCCACACCGGGCGAAGGCCGCGGACGCCGGCCTTTTGCGCTGCGTCGTCAAAACACCCAGAACGCTGATTTTTTCGCGCGATTTTTCACGCCGCGCCGCACAATGGCGCTTGTTTTTGGCGTAACGGTGAAATTCTACCGTCCAGTACGCAGTACATTTGACGCGTGCGCCAAGAATTTCAAGGCGGCGCCGTTAATATTGCGATCAGGAAACTTGATTTTCAAAGCGCCTACGTTTTCTTGTCGCGCGTATCAGCCGACGCTCGGCAAATAACATTGTTTTTAATTTGGAAGGGGAAACGCATGAAAGCATCCAAGTACTGTGTACATGCGTCACGCGCCGTGCTTGCAGCGGCCCTGACGTTCGCCGCCGGCGCCGCCGCGGCGCAGGACACCGAGGTGGCCGAGGTCGAGGAAGTCGTCGTCACCGGCTCGTTCATCGCCGGCACGCCTGAAGACGCGGCCCTGCCCGTCAACGTCATCGGCTCGGAAGAACTGCAGAAGCAAGGCTCGCCGTCGACGGTCGACCTGCTCAAGTCGCTGCCGGCCGTCTCCAACGCCGTCGGCGAATCCAACCAGTACGGCGCGGGCCAGACGACCGGCGCGGGCAACGCCAACCTGCGCGGCCTGGGCGCCGAGCGCACGCTGGTGCTGTTCAACGGCCGCCGCATGGCGATCGCCCCCGGCACGATCTACGTCGACACCAACCTGATCCCCTCGGCCGCCGTGGGCCGGGTGGAAGTGCTGAAGGACGGCGCGGCCGCCACCTACGGCTCGGACGCCATCGGCGGCGTGGTCAACTTCATCACCCGCAAGAACCTGCACGGTCTCGAAGTCTCGGCCGGCTACTCCCTGATCGACGGCTCGGACGGCGACTACAACGCCAACCTGGCCTACGGCTGGGTGGGCGACCGCGGCAACGTGCTCCTGACCGCCGGCTGGCGCCACCGTTCGGAACTGCCGACCACCGAGCGCGACTTCGCGGTCCGCTCCTATGCCGAGAACCCGCAGGGCGGCTGGTCGAGCTTCGGCAACCCGGGCCTGTACCTGGCCAGCACCAACGGCGGGATCACCTACACCTCGCCGGTCACGGACCCGGCCTGCGGCGTCATCTCCGGCCCGCAAACCGGCGCCACCTGCCAGTTCCAGTACATCGGCTTCAACCACCTCACCGAGGAAGAAGACCACTGGCAGCTCTACGGCGAGGTGAACTTCGACCTCACCGACACCACGACGTTCCACGCCGAAGCGCTCTACGCGGGCCACGACGTGTCGGCCGAGGCGTCCTCGCCCTCCTATCCGCCGAACAACTTCCCGAGCTCGGCGCTCTCCACCAAGATCCAGGGCAACGGCTACTTCATCCCGGCCAACAACCCGGGCCTGATCGCGCTGATCGCGCAGAACCCCGGCGCGATCCCGGCCTCGGCCGCGACCGCGGGCCTGTTCACCTCGGTGGCGTGGCGTCCGATCGGCGTCGACGGCAACGACCTGTTCGGCGGCTACAACAAGAAGGACAAGCGCCGCTTCGACGCCTACCGCGTCGCCGCGGGCCTGAAGGGCAAGCTCGACTTCGCGGGCGGCGTCGGCTGGGACGCCGGCGTCACCTACATGGAGAACTGGAGCACCATCGCCACCCCGGACATCCTGGTGGCCAAGCTCCAGCTCGCCCTGCGCGGCCTGGGCGGCGACGGCTGCAACGTGGCGGCCAACACCCCCGGCCAGAACGGCTGCCTGTGGTTCAACCCGTTCTCCTCGGGCACGCCGGGCAACGCGGTCGACGGGCGCACCAACCCGAACTACGTGGCCTCCACCGCCAACAGCCGTGAAGTCCTGGACTACATCTTCGACGAGTACGCCTACGAGATCCGTTCGCGCATGCTCGCCGCCGACGTGGTCTTCAACGGCGAACTGCCGGTCGACTTCGGGGCCGGGCCGTTCGCCTGGGCCGCCGGCGCCCAGTACCGCTGGAGCGGCATCGAGCGCCAGAACAGCGACTACACGAACGTCGCCGTCAGCCCCTGCACGGACTCCCCGGTCAATCCGGCGGCGACCTGCGCGGCGCAGAACGGCCCGTTCACCTTCTTCGGCGCCCTGTCGGACTATGACCTGGACTACTCGGTCATCGCCGGCTTCGCCGAAATGCAGGCGCCGATCACCGACGACCTCTCGCTGACCTTCGCAATCCGCTACGAGGACTACGGCGGCAACATCGGGGCCACGACCAACCCCAAGGTCGCCCTCAAGTGGGAGGCGACCGACTGGCTGGCGTTCCGCGCCTCGGCCGGCTCGACCTTCCGCGCCCCGCCGCAGACCCAGATCGCCCCCGGCGCCACGACCAACCTGGCCTACACCACGGCCGCGGGCGGCTATCGCGCCTACGACACCTTCGGCAACCCGAACCTGGAGCCGGAAGAAGCCCAGACCCTCAACCTGGGCGCCCTGTTCGACTTCGGCGACTTCACGGCGTCGATCGACTACTGGTCGTTCGACTTCGAAGGCCCGATCGACAACGAATCCGGCTCGGACATCGTCAACGCGATCTTCCCGAACGGCGCGACCGGCGCGAACAACTGCGCCAATCCGGCCTACGCCGGCCTGCTCTCGCGGATCACCTTCACCGGCGCCTGCTCGGCCACGGCGATCAACCGCGTGCGCATCCAGTACGTCAACGGGCCTGACGTGAAGACCGACGGCATCGACGTGTCGGCCAGCTACCGCATGCGCGATGCGTTCGGCGGCGGCGACCTGAACTTCGGCGTCGATCTGTCCTACGTCCTCAAGTACGAGGTCGAGGCCAACGTCATCGAGGGCGTCACGGTGGCCGAGGCCAACGACTACGCCGGCACGATGGACTACCTGGGCTACGGCTCCCAGCCGCAGTGGAAGGGCTCGCTGTTCGCCGAGTACAACCGCGACATCCACAACGTGCGTTGGACGGTGCGCTACATCGACGACATGATCGACACCCGCGCGGGCTCGGCGACCTTCGCCACCAACCCGACCGGCCAGAAGATCGACGCCTTCGTCACGCACGACATCTCCTACCGGGCCCTCCTGCCGTGGGACACCACGCTGAGCCTGTCGGTGATCAACGTGCTCGACGAGGACCCGCCGTTCGCGCGCCTCGACCTGAGCTACGACCCGTTTACGGCGAACCCGTTTGGGCGCTACTACAAGTTGAACCTGACGAAGAAGTTCTAGAGGTCCTTCCCTCTCTAGGCTTCATGCTGGGGCGGCTCTCACGAGCCGCCCCTTTTTTTCGGCCTCAGCGCGGAAGCTGATCGACCCAAAGCCGGCGCAGGCGGTCCAGGTGGGCGGGGACCGGACCGGTCAGGTCCACGGTGTCGAGGAACTCCAGCCCGACATGGGCGCCGTGCCGCCAGGCCGTGCGCGCACAGTGCGCCGCCCCGGACCGCAGCACGATGAGCACCGGATCGTTCGGCGCCAGCGGATCGGCAAGGCGGATTCGCGCGCCGGTCTCGGAGAGGTCGCGGATGGCGCAGTCGCTGGACTGGAGGTTGTGGATCCAGGCGACCTTGCCGCTCAGCAGCACCCTGTGCCGCTCGCCCGTGCGCCGCTCCACGCGAGCGTTGTCGTTGGCGGGTTGCAACATGGCCCTCCCTCAACCGCGGTTGCGCAGCGTCCCATGATGCAACGCCATGGCGAACCCCGATTCAAGCATCGGGCCAGCCCCTCAGTGCGGCGAGGACAGGCGCATCAGTCCCGAGGCGGGTTCCGGGGCGGGGGGCGGGTCGGACCAGGGCCCGCGCCCGCGCGGCCGTCGCCGCGAGGCCAGGGCCTGTTGCAGGACCAACACCCATCCGAAGGGGACTTCCTTATGTGTACGATGAGGATCTTCCATGGCGGTCATCCAGGGTCATGTGCTTCTATCCCGCATATTTTCTTGGATGGCCGGGGAGGTGACAAACGCGTCCTCCTCGCACATACATAAGCATCACTTATGTCAGACCCGCTCGCTCAGATCCCGCTCAGCGCTATCCGCATGTTCGAGGCGGCCGCCCGGCACGGCAGCTTCACGCGGGCGGCGGAGGAGCTCGGCGTCACCCAGGCGGCGGTGAGCTGGCAGGTGAAGGCCCTGGAGAAGCGCCTCGGCCAGCCCCTGTTCGTGCGCCAGACGCGCGAGGTGGTTCTGACCGCCTCCGGCGAGCGCCTGGCGCGGGCGGCGGGCGAGGCGGTCAGCCTGTTGCGGACGGCCTTGTCGGACCTGACGGAGGCCGCCGAGGGGGTTCTGTCGATCACCGCCCTGCCCTCCTTCGCCACCCTCTGGCTGGCCCCGCGGCTGGGCGACTTCCAGCTCGCCCATCCGCGCATCGCCGTGCGCCTCGAGGTGACCGGCCGGGTGGTAGACCTGCAGCGGGAGGGCCTGGACGTCGCCATCCGGGGCGGGCGCGGCGGCTGGGCGGGCCTGGAGACGCGCCAGCTCGCGCCCGCCGACCTCGTGCCGCTGTGCACGCCGGAGTTCGCCGAGCGCTTCGGCGGCCTTCGCCGGGCCGAAGACCTGCTGCACGTCCCGCGGATCGGTGACGACGCGGAATGGGCGCTCTGGTTCGAGGCCGCAGGCGTGGCCGCCCGCCACGGCGCTCCTGGCGCCCGCCTGGCCACGGACAGCCAGATGATCGAGGTGGGCCTGGCCCTGGCCGGCCAGGGCCTGGCGATGGGCTCAAAGGTGCTGTGGCGTCGCGAGATCGAGCAGGGCCGCCTGATCCAGCCGGTCGACCTGTCCATCCCGTTCGGCGCCTACTGGCTGGCCTATCCGGTCGAACGCCGGCGCGCGCCCAAGATCGCCGCCTTCCGCGAGTGGGTGCTGGCGCAGGCCGCCCGGGACGGCCTTGGCTGATCCTCAGGCGGCCGTCATGCGTTAAGGTGGTTCAGGTCGGGGAACGACAGACCCTCGGAGGCGACGTCATGGACGAACGCTTTACCGCTCCTCCTGACCGGGAGCTGTTGGCGCACGAGCGCACCTATCACGTCTTCAACCTGCTGGTCCGCTGGGCGGCCCTGCACCTGGCGGTGCTGATCGCCGGCCTGACGGTTTGGTTCGCCACCCCCGCCGGCTTCTGGGGCGGACTGGCGAGCGCCCTGGTCGTCTTCGCGGTCGGCTACTTCGGCGTGATCCGCAAGGAAGAGCACCAACCCCTCGACATCTGGGCCGAGGGGCGCTGAGCCCGTTCAGGCCGGCTCGTAACTGAGGATCGGCGCGAGCCAGCGCTCGGCGGTCTTGACGTCCCAGCCCTTGCGGCGGGCGTAGTCCTCGACCTGGTCCTTTCCGATCCGGCCGACGCCGAAATAGTGCGCCTCGGGATGGGAGAAGTAGAGGCCCGACACGCTGGCCGGCGGGGTCATGGCGAAGCTTTCGGTCAGGGCCATGCCGGCGCGCTTCTCCGCCTCGAGCAGGCGGAACAGCGTCGCCTTTTCGGTGTGGTCGGGCTGGGCCGGATAGCCGGGCGCGGGCCGGATGCCGCGATAGGTCTCGCCGATCAGGGCGTCCAGGTCGAACGGCTCGTCCGGCGCATAGCCCCAAAGCTCGGTGCGGACCTTGCGGTGCAGGGCCTCGGCGAAGGCTTCGGCCAGGCGGTCGGCCAGGGCCGTGGCGAGGATCGCCGAATAGTCGTCGCCGGCCTCCTTGAACCGCCGGGCGACCTCGAGCTCTCCGTGGCCCGCGGTGACGGCGAAGCCGCCGACCCAGTCCGGCCGGGTGTCGACCGGCGCCACGAAGTCGGCCAGGGCCACGTTGGCCCGCCCGCCCTCGCCCTTGGCCATCTGCTGGCGCAGGGTGTGCAGCCGCGTCAGCTCGGTCATCCGCTGCTCGTCGGTCCAAAGGACGATGTCGTCGCCCTCGGCGTTGGCCGGCCAGAAGCCGACGACGCCGCGCGCCTCGAACCACTTCTCGGAGACGATCTTTTCCAGCATCGCCTGGGCGTCGCGATAGAGGTCGCGGGCCGCCTCGCCCACCACGTCGTCCTCCAGGATCGCCGGGAAGCGGCCGACCAGCTCCCAACTGGCGAAGAACGGCGTCCAATCGATGTGCCGGGCGAGCTCGGCCAGGTCGTAGGGGGCGAAGGTCTTCAGGCCCAGGAACGTGGGCCGGGGCGGCTCATAAGCCGACCAGTCGGGCGTGAAGGCGTTGTCGCGGGCGTCTTCCAGGCTGGCCCGCGCGCGCGAGCCCTGGCCGCGGGAGAACTGCTCGCGCACCCGCGCGTACTCGGCCCGCGTCTCGGCCTGGATCCGATCGCGCTCCGAGCGCGACAGCAGGCCCGAGACCACGCCCACCGCGCGGCTGGCGTCGAGGACGTAGGTGGTGGAGCCGGCCTTGTAGGCCGGTTCGATCTTCACCGCCGTGTGGGTCTTGGAGGTGGTGGCGCCGCCGATCAGGAGGGGGATGTCGAAGCCCCGCCGCTCCATCTCGGCGGCGACGAACACCATCTCGTCGAGGGAGGGGGTGATCAGGCCCGAGAGCCCGATGATGTCCACGCCGTGGGCCTTGGCCTCGTCCAGGATGCGGTCGGCCGGGACCATGACGCCGAGGTCGATGACCTCGTAGTTGTTGCACTGCAAGACCACGCCGACGATGTTCTTGCCGATGTCGTGGACGTCGCCCTTGACGGTGGCCATCAGGATCTTGCCGGCGGCTTCGCGCCCGCCCTGCTTCTCGGCCTCCATGAAGGGCATAAGGTAGGCCACGGCCTGCTTCATCACGCGGGCGGACTTGACCACCTGGGGCAGGAACATCTTGCCCGAGCCGAACAGGTCGCCGACGACGTTCATGCCGTCCATCAGCGGACCCTCGATGACGTGCAGCGGGCGCTCGGCCGCCAGGCGCGCCTCCTCCACGTCGGCCTCGATGTAATCGGTGACGCCATGCACCAGGGCGTGGGTCAGGCGCTCGGCCACCGGCGCGTCGCGCCAGGCGAGGTTGACCACCTTGGCCTGGCCCTTCTCGCCCTTGTACTTGGGCGCAAGCTCGACCAGCCGCTCGGTGTTGGTGACGTTGCCCCGCGGCGGGCGGTTCAGGATCACGTCCTCCACCGCCTCGCGCAGCTCCGGCTCGATCTCGTCGTAGACCGGCAGGTCCCCGGCGTTGACGATGCCCATGTCCATGCCCGCGGCGATGGCGTGGTAGAGGAACACCGAGTGGATCGCCCGGCGTACCGGCTCGTTGCCGCGGAAGCTGAAGGAGACGTTGGAGACGCCGCCGGACACCCGCGCGTGCGGCAGGGTCCGCTTGATGACTCGGGTCGCTTCGATGAAGTCGACGGCGTAGTTGTCGTGCTCCTCGATCCCCGTCGCCACCGCGAAGATGTTGGGGTCGAAGATGATGTCCTCGGGCGGGAAGCCCACCTTGTCGACCAGCACGCGATAGGCGCGGGTGCAGATCTCGATCTTGCGCTCGGCGGTGTCGGCCTGGCCCTGCTCGTCGAAGGCCATGACGACCACGGCCGCGCCGTAGCGAAGGCAGGCCTTGGCCTGTTCGATGAACTTGGCCTCGCCCTCCTTCAGGCTGATGGAGTTGACGATCGCCTTGCCCTGCACGGTCTGCAGGCCCGCCTCGATCACCTCCCACTTGGAGGAATCGATCATCACCGGCACGCGGGCGATGTCCGGCTCGGCGGCGACCAGGTTGAGGAAGGTCCTCATCGCCTGGACCGAATCCAGCAGGCCCTCGTCCATGTTGACGTCGATGACGGCCGCGCCGGCCTCCACCTGCTGGCGGGCGACCGACAGGGCGGCCGGATAGTCGCCCTCGGCGATCAGCTTGCGGAATTTCGCCGAGCCGGTGACGTTGGTCCGCTCGCCGATGTTGATGAAGGTCGGTCGCATTGGGAATCCCGCTCGTCCCCGCACGGGCGGGGATCCAGCCTCAGTCAGGCCTTTCTAGGTCTTCATCGCCGCTCTGTCGCCCGGCTGGCGGTCACGCCAGCTCGAACGGCTCCAGCCCGGCCAGGCGCATGGCCGCGGGTCGCTCCGGAATCTGCCGCGGCTTCATGCCCTTCACCTCGTCGGCGACGTGGCGGATGTGGTCCGGCGTGGTGCCGCAGCAGCCGCCCAGGATGTTGACGATGCCGTCGGCCGCCCAGTCGTGCAGCATGTGGCCGGTCTGGTCCGGGGTCTCGTCGTACTCGCCCATGGCGTTCGGCAGGCCGGCGTTGGGATAGGCCGAGACCAGGGTGTCGGCGATCCGCGACAGCTCGGCGATGTGCGGGCGCATCAGCTCGGCGCCCAGGGCGCAGTTCAGGCCCACGGCGAAGGGCCTGGCGTGGCGCACCGAGTTCCAGAACGCTTCCACCGTCTGGCCGGACAGGGTGCGGCCGGAGCGGTCGGTGATGGTGCCGGAGATCCAGATCGGCAGCGGCTCGTAACCCTCGTCCTGCAGGTCCAGGATCGCCTTGATGGCGGCCTTGCAGTTCAGGGTGTCGGTGATGGTCTCGATCAGGAACATGTCGACGCCGCCCTCGTGCAGGGCCTGCACCTGCTCGCGGTAGGCCTCGTACACCTGGTCGAAGGTGACCTTGCGCGCGCCCGGGTCGTTCACGTCCGAACTCATCGACAGCATCACGTTGAGCGGGCCCATGGAGCCGGCGACGAAGCGCGGCTTGTCCGGCTCCTTGGCCGTCCACTCGTCGGCCACCCGGCGGGCGATGCGCGCGCCCTCCAGATTGATGTCGCGCACGGCGGCCTGCATCTCGTAATCGGCCTGGGCGATGGAGGTGGCCGAGAAGGTGTTGGTCTCGGAGATGTCGGCGCCGGCGGCGTAGTACTGGCCGTGCAGGTCGGCGATGATGTCCGGCCGGGTCAGGCACAGGAGGTCATTGTTCCCCTTGAGCTGGACGGCGTGGTCCTTGAAGCGCTCCCCGCGGTAGTCGGCCTCGGACAGGCCGCGCTTCTGGATCATCACCCCCCAGGAGCCGTCGAGGATCAGAATGCGCTCCTTGGAGATCGCCTTCAGCTTGGCGATGCGCTCGGCGCGGCCGGGCTGGACCTTGGTCATTTCGCAGCCTCCTCTTGGCGGGCGAGCTGTTTGCGGAAGTCGGCTTCCGAGGCGGCCACGACGGTCGCAAGCTCGCCGGGATCGACGAATGGGTTGGGGGCGCCGGCGGCCAGGGCCGCGCGCTTGGCGGCCAGGCCGAACTGTTCGGCGTGGGGGGCCAGGAAGACGTCGGCCTTCAGCGCCTTCAGCCTGGCGAAGCTTGCCTCGTAGTCGGCGACGACGCCCGGGTACTGGGGCCCCTTGGCCTTGGAGACCAGGCGGTTGGCCGCCACCGAGGTGGAGCAGTAGATCATCGCCTGGCGCGTCCGGCCCTCGACCGTCACCGGGAAGGTCCAGGTGGTGCAGCCGGCCGTGTGGCCCGGGGTGAGGTGGGCCGTCAGCTTCACCCCGCCCAGTTCCACGACCTCGCCGTCCTTCAGCACGCGGTCGACCGCGACCGGGGCGAAGTCGAAGGCCGCGACCTCCTCGGAGCCGATGTACTTGCCGGACTCCAGGGCGAGCTTGTCCTGGGCCATGGCGGCCAGGATCGCGCCGGTGTCGCGCTTGAGCTCGGCCAGGCCCGCGGCGTGGTCGAAATGGGCGTGGGTGTTGAGCAGGATCTTCACGTCCCCGGGCTCGAAGCCGAGCTTGCGGATCGAGGCTTCGATCAGCGGCGCGCTGGTCGGCATGGCGCCGTCCACCAGGATGTGGCCCTCGGGCGTGGTGATGAGGAACACCGAGATGCCCTGGGTGCCCACGTAGTAGAGGCCGTCGGCGATCTGGAACGGCTCGGTCGGCGCGCTCCAGGCGGCCGGCTGGGCGGCGGCGGGCGCCGCCACGGCGAGGGCGGCCAGGACGGCGAAAGCGCTGGCGCGGGTCACGCGGCGACCTCCCGCACGCCCAGCACGCGGCAGATCGCATAGACGAGGTCGGCCCGGTTCAGGGTGTAGAAATGGAAGTCCGAATAGCCTTCCTCGGCCAGGCGCACGCACATCTCGGCGGCGACGGAGGCGGCGATCATACGGCGGGTCTCCGGGTCCTCGTCCAGACCCTCGAACAGGTTGCCCAGCCAGGCCGGCAGGGGGATGCCCACGGGCTCGGCCATCTTCTTCAGCCCCTTGAAGTTGGACACCGGCATGATCCCGGGAGAGATCGGGATGGTCACCCCCGCCGCGCGGACCTTGTCCATGAAGCGCAGGAAGGCGTCGATGTCGTAGAAGAACTGGGTGATCGCCCGCGTCGCGCCGGCGTCGACCTTGGCCTTCAGGACGTCGATGTCGTGGTCCAGCGACGGGCTCTCGGGGTGCTTCTGCGGATAGAGGCTGACGCTCACCTCGAACGGAGCGATGGCGCGGATGCCGGCGGTCAGCTCGGTGGCGTTCAGGTAGCCGTCGGGCCGGGGGGTGTAGACCCCGCCGATCTGGCCCGGGGGATCGCCGCGCAGGGCCACGATGTGGCGGATGCCCGCGTCCCAGTAGCCGCGGACGACCTCGTCCACCTCGGCGCGGCTGGCCTCCACGCAGGTCAGGTGGGCGGCGGGCTTCAGCCGCGTCTCCTTCAGCATCCGGGTGACGGTGCGGTGGGTCCGGTCGCGGGTGGACCCGCCGGCGCCGTAGGTCACCGAGACGAAGTCGGGGTTCAGCGGCTCCAGGCGGCGGATGGCTTCCCACAGGTTCTCTTCGGCGACCGGGGTCTTGGGCGGGGAGAACTCGAAGGAGATCTTCGGCCGCGGGCCCAGGCCGGCGCCCGCGCGGGCCACGGGGCCGAGGGCGCTGGCGCGCTCCGGTTCGGGGACGACGGGCTTCATGCGGCGCTCCTTTGACGCGCGGTCGGCCTGACCGCGGTCCAGATCTTGACGGTGAGCCCGGCCTCGCGGGCGGGCGGCAATTCCACGGCGGACACCTCGGCGAGGCCGGCCTCGGCCAGCCATCGGTCCATCTCGGCCTCGGAGAAGCCGAGGCGCCGGTGCTGGTGCTGTTCGCGCAGGAACTCCAGGGCGTGGGGGGCGAAATCGACGATCAGCAGACGTCCGCCCTCGGCCACCAGACGCCCGGCCTCCTTCAGGGCCGCGGCCGGATCGCCCAGGTAGTGCAGCACCTGATGGACGACCACGAGGTCGGCGCTCTCCCCGGGCAGGCCGGTGCCGAAGATGTCGCCGTGGCGCAACTCGCAGCCGGCCAGCCCCGCCCGCGCGACGCGGCTGCGGGCGATGTTCAGCATCTGCTGCGACAGGTCCAGGCCCAGCGCCCGCTCGGCGTGGGGGCCGAGCAAGGTGAGCATGCGCCCCGCGCCGGTGCCCAGGTCGATCATCCGGCGGAAGGGGCCGGGGCCGGCGGCGGCAAGGATCGCGGCCTCGACATCAGCCTCGGAGACGTAGAGCGAGCGGATCTCGTCCCAGCGGGCGGCGTTGCGGGCGAAATACTCCAGGGCTTCGGACTCGCGCTCGGCGCGCACGGCGCCCAGCCGCTCGCCGTCGCGGGCGATCACCGGGTCGGCCGGGTCGATCAGGGCCAGGGCCTGGGCGACCAGCGCCCCGCCCTCGCGCCCCGACAACAGGCGGTAGAACACCCAGGCCCCGTCGGGGAATCGCTCGACAAGCCCGGCCTCGGCGAGCAGCTTCAGATGGCGCGACACCCGCGGCTGGCTCTGGTCGAGGACGCGGCACAGCTCCAGCACCGCCAGCTCCTCGCGCGCAAGGAGCGCCAGGATGCGCAGGCGCGTCGGCTCGCCCGCCGCGCGCAACACCTCCACCGCCTGTTCAGCGCTCATCGCCATGGCGGACATAAAGATATCTTTATATGGTTATGTCAAGGTCGCGCGAGAGGGGAACCGCGCCCTACCCGCCCCACGCCTTGGCCAGGTTCGGCTTGGGGATCGGGGCGGTGAAGGGGCCCTTGGCCTTGGCGCGGTCGCGGGCGAGGTCGGCCCAGGCGGCGGCGAAGGCGGCCGGGGTCTTCGGCGCAGGATCGGCTCGGACCAGGCGCACGGCGCGGCCGCGGGCGGCGGTGGCGATCCGGGCCCAAAGGTCGAGGTCCTCGGCGGGGGCGTCCTCGCCGGCGGCGGTCCCGGCGATGGCGGCGCCGGCCGAAAGGAGGCGGGGGCTGGCGGTGTGGATCTCCAGGGGCCCCGGCGGCAGGTCGGCCAGCGCCGCGGCGAGACCCGCCAGTTCGTTGCGCTCGGCGGTGACGTGGCGGTCGCCGCCGGCCGCGCCGCTGGCCGCGCCGGCCGCCTGGCGCACGAAGGCCCAGCCGCCGCAGCGGAAGGCGGCGTGGTGGTCGGCGGCCAGCCAGATTCGGATCGGATCGGACATGGCCGCCCTATAGCGCGCCGCGGCGGGCCCGGCGCGGCGATATTGGCCCCCTAGTAGCCCGGCGGCGGCGTGAACCCGCCGAACTCGCGCTCCATCAGCCGGGCGAAGCCGATGCTGGTGCGGTCTTCCAGATAGGGCCCGATGACCTGCACGCCGATCGGCAGGCCCTCGGCGCTGAAACCCATCGGGGCGGAGGTGGACGGCAGGTTGGCCATGGTCGCCATGCCGGGCCAGGCGAGCTGGGCGCCGTAGGCCGACACCTGGCCGTTGATCATGTGGGTGCGCTCGTTGAAGGGCGCGTCGTCGTGGGGATAGGGCAGGACGCCGAAGGTGGGGGCCAGCACCACGTCCACCTGGCCGAAGACCTCGGCCCAGGCGCGGCGGATCGCGGTCTGCGCGTCGATCAGGTCCATCCAGGCGTGTGCGGAGATGGACTGTGCGCCGGGGGCGCCGCGGGACATGGCCGCCCCCAGCATCTCGCCGTAGGCCTGATGGGCGGCGGCGAGGTCGGGCAGGCCCGGGACCGAGCGGACGAGCCTTGCCCCCGCCGCTTCCAGCCGCCCGGCCAGGCGCTCCAGGGCGGCGGCGACCTGCGCGTCCAGCGGCGCGGCCGGATGCGCGGCCAGCACCATCACCCGATAGTCGGAGAGGCGCTCACCCCTCGCGGGCGGCAGGGCCAGGCGCCAGCCGACCGCGGCGTCCGGCGCAGGGCCGGCCAGCACGTCCATGGCCAGGTCCAGGTCGGCGGCGGTGCGCGCCAGGGGGCCGACCACGCCCAGTTCGACGTCGGCGCCGTCCAGGCCCGGCGGGGCGTGGCCCCGGGCCGGGATGATCCCGTAGGTGGGCTTGTGGCCGAACACGCCGCAGAAAGCGGCCGGCACCCGCACCGAGCCGCCGATGTCGGAGCCGAACTCCAGGTGGACCATCCCCGAGGCCAGGGCCGCCGCCGCGCCGCCGGAGGAGCCGCCGGGGCTGCGCTCCAGGTTCCAGGGATTGCGGGTGCGCCCGTAGATCGGATTGACGCTCTGCCAGTCGGCGAGGGCGACGGGGATGTTGGTCTTGCCCAGGATCACCGCCCCGGCCGCCTTCAGCCGCGCCACGCCGACGGAATCGGCGTCGGCGACGAAGCCGCGGGCGCCCTCGAAGCCCCAGGTGGTCGGCAGGCCGGCCACGTTGTGAGATTCCTTGACCGTCATGGGCACGCCGAGCAGCGGCCTGCGCTCGCCCCGCGCCAGGGCCGCATCGGCCGCCTTGGCCTGGTCCAGGGCGCGGTCGAAGTCGCGGACCACCACGGCGTTGAGCGGGCCGTCCCGCGCCTCGATACGCGCCACCGCCGCGTCGAACGCCTCGAGCGCGCTGACCTTTCCGGCGGCCAGCATGTCCGCCAGCTCCCCGGCCGACACCCAGTCCAGATCACCCGCCATCGTCGTCTCCCCGTTTTCGGCTTCGCCTTGGCCTTTGACTCCGCAGGCGCACGGCCCGAGGGTCCTTGGAACAAGAATAGGCCTTGGGAGGATGTGAGATGGCAACATGGAAGGCGCTCGCCTGCGGGGCGACCCTGGCCTGGACGGCGGCGCCCGCCCTGGCGGCGGAGGTGGAGCGGATCACACCGCCCTCGGCGTTCCATGGGGTGCACGGGGTGCGCTTCGGCCCCGGCGGCGTGCTGCTGGCCGGCAGCGTGGCGGGGCAGAGCCTCTATCGCGTCGATCCGGACAAGGGGACCGCCGAGGTGTGGGTGGGACCGCCCCAGGGCATGGCCGACGACATGGCTTTCGGCCCGGGCGGCCAGGTGGTCTGGACCGCGATCTCCGAGAACGTCGTCTATTCGCGCATCGGCGAGGGGCCGGTCACCAGGCTCGACCCCGACCTGGTCAGCGTCAACGCCATCGCCTTCAGCCGCGACGGCGCGCGGCTGTTCGCCAGCCAGGTGTTCGGCGGCGACGCCCTGTGGGAGCTGGACCCCAAGGGGATCAAGCCGCGCCGGCTGATCGCCAAGGACATCGGCGGGTTCAATTCCTTCGCACCCGGCCCGGACGGCTGGCTCTACGGCCCGGTCTGGTTCAAGGGCCAGGTGGTGAAGATCAATCCGGACACCGGGGAGAGCGTGGTTGTGGCCGAAGGGCTGGCCACGCCCGCCTCGGTCAAGTTCGACAGCCGCGACCGGCTGTACGTGATCGACAGCGCCACCGGCGAGCTCTTGCGGATCGACCCCGCGAGCGGCGCGCGGACCCGGGTGGCCCAGCTCTCCAGCTCCCTCGACAACTTCACCATCGGGCCCGACGACCGCACGATCGTCTCCAACATGGCCGACAACGGCTTGCAGGAGGTGGATCTGGCGACCGGCGCCGTGCGCCAGGTGATGCGCGGCCCCCTCGCCTTCCCCGCCGACGTCGCCGTCAAGGTGGCGAACGGGCGCGAGGTCGTGGTGGTGGCCGACGTCTTCGCCCTGCGCGAGGTGGACGCGGCGAGCGGGAAGGTGTCGGACCTGCGCCGGGTCCACGCCAAGGACGAGCCCCTGGAGTACCCCACCGGCGTCTCCATCGGCGCCGGCGGCCGGGCGGTGCTGGCGAGCAGCGCCGCCGGCTCGGTGATGATCCACGACGGACAGGCGCCGCTGAAGGTGCTGCACGGCTTCAAGGCGCCGACCGACGCCCTGGAGCTGCCGGGCGGGGCCCTGGTCGTCGCCGAACTCGCCAGCGGAAACCTGGTGAAGGTGGACGGGGAGGCCCGCGCCGTCCTGGCGTCCGGCCTCCTCGCCCCCGGGGGCCTGGCCGCCGGTCCGGAGCAGAGCGTCTACGTGGCCGAGACCGGCGCCGGGCGGATCACCCGCATCGCCCTGGCGGACGGCGCCAAGACGGTCGTCGCCGAGGGCCTGAAGGCGCCGAAGGCGGTGGCCGTGGCGGCGGACGGGCGGCTGATCGTGCTGGAGACCGGCGCCCGCGCCGTGGTCGCGGTGGACCCCGCGAGCGGCCGGAGGACCGTGATCGCCGAGGGGCTGCCGGTCGGACAGGTCACCTCCCCCGCCGTCCTGGCCGGCGGACTGGACGTGGCGCCCTCCGGGGCGATCTATGTGACCTCCGACGTGGAGAACGCGATCTATCGGATCACGCCGTAGGGGCGGCTCAGTCGGGCACGGGGCTGGCCAGCGGCTGGCCGGCCAGGAAGCGCTCGATGTTGTCCAGGGCCTGGGCGACCATGCGCGGAATGGACTCGATCGTGCCGCCTGCCGAGTGCGGGGTCAGCACCACGCCGGGCACGTCGGCCCAGCGGGCGGCCGGCGTGGGCTCGGTGGCGAAGACGTCCAGGGCGGCGCGGCCCAGGCGGCGATCCTTGAGGGCCGCGATCAGGGCGTCTTCGTCGATCAGCGAGCCGCGGGCGACGTTGACGATCAGGCCCCGCGGCCCGACCGCCTCGATCACCTCGGCCGAGACCAGGCCGCGGTTGGACGCGTCCGCGCGGCAGGCCACCACCAGGATGTCGGCGTCGCCCGCCAGTTCGAGCAGGCTCTGCGCCCGCGGCCAGGGGGCGGGCTTGTGCCGCGGCCCCCACCAGGCGACGCTCATGCCGAAGGCTTCCACCCGGCTGGCCACCGCCGCGCCGATGTGGCCTAGGCCGACGATCCCCACCTTGCGGCCGCGCAGGCCGGGCCGCGGAGCCATGCGCTGGGAGGGGCCCCAGCCGCCCTCGCGAACCATGCGGTCGCCGGCGACGATCTCTCGCCAGGAGGCGATCAGCAGGCCCACCGCGTGGTCGGCGACGTCCTCGGCGTTCAGCCCTTCGGCGTGGCTGACCTCGATCCCGTGGGCGCGGCACCAGGGCACGTCCACGCCGTCGTAGCCGACGCTGACGCAGGCGATGAGGCCGAGGTTGGGCAAGGTCTGCAGGAAGTCCGGCGGCAGGGCGACCTCGCCGGCGTGCACGATGACGCGGACGCGGCCGCGGTCCTCGTCGGCGAGCTCCCAGCGGCGGCCGACCAGCCAGCCCTGCGCCTCAAGCGCCGGCTGCACGGCCAGCAGCATGGGATGGGAGATCAGCACGAGGGGCGCGGCGGGCTCGGTCACGGTCGTCTCCGGAAGGGGGATCGAGTCCGCCTACAGCCGCCCGCCGCCCCTGTCGAGGCCGCCGGGCCTTGCGGCCGCGACCGCCTATTGGGCGCCGGCCCGCTGGGCGAAGGTCTCCACCATCTTCTTGCAGAAGGCCGGCAGGTCGTCGGGCTTGCGAGAGGTCACGAGCTGCTGGTCCACCACCACCTCTTCGTCGACCCACTGGGCGCCGGCGTTGGTCAGGTCGGTCTGCAGGGAGGGCCAGGAGGTCATCTTGCGCCCCTGCACCGCACGGGCGTCGATCAGGGTCCAGGGGCCGTGGCAGATGGCGGCGATCGGCTTGCCGGCGAGGGCGAAGGTGCGGACGAAGTCGATCGCCTTGGGCTCCAGCCGCAGCTGGTCGGGATTGATCACCCCGCCGGGCAGAACGATGGCGTCGTAGCCGCCGGCCTCGGCCTCGGCGAGGGGCCGGTCGACGCGGATGCGGTCGGCCTTGTCGTGGTGGTTGAAGCCCTGGATCTCGCCGGCCTTGGGCGCGACGATCTCCACCACGGCGCCGGCGGCCCTCAGGGCCTCGACCGGCTTGGTCAGCTCGATCTGTTCGACGCCGTCGGTGGCCAGCACGGCCACGCGACGGCCTTGCAGAACCTGGCTTTCCATGGACGCTCTCCTCGCATCGGAACTTGGGGGTCCGCCAAGAACCGACCCAGGCGCGCCCGGTTCCTAAAGCCCGGCTTAGCGGCCGAACTTCTGGAACTTGATCCGGTGCGGGATGAGGCTGTCGGCGCCCAGGCGGCGCTTCTTGTCCTCTTCGTAGGCTTCGAAGTTGCCCTCGAACCATTCGACGTGGCTGTCGCCCTCGAAGGCGAGGATGTGGGTGGCCAGCCGGTCCAGGAACCAGCGGTCGTGGCTGATCACCACCGCGCAGCCGGGGAAGTCCTCCAGGGCGCTTTCCAGCGCCTGCAGGGTCTCCACGTCCAGGTCGTTGGTCGGTTCGTCGAGCAGGATGACGTTGCCGCCGTCGGCCAGAGTCTTGGCCAGGTGCACGCGGTTGCGCTCGCCGCCCGACAGCAGGCCGACCTTCTTCTGCTGGTCGCCGCCCTTGAAGTTGAACGAGCCGACGTAGGCGCGGCTGGGGATTTCGCGCGTGCCGACCTTCATGACGTCGAGGCCGCCGGAGATCTCCTCCCAGACGGTCTTGTTCGGATCCAGGGCGTCGCGGCTCTGGTCGACGTAGGCGAGCTTGACGGTCTCGCCCAGGCGGATCGAGCCGGCGTCAGGCTGTTCCTGGCCGGTGATGATCTTGAACAGCGTGGACTTGCCCGCCCCGTTCGGCCCGATGACGCCGACGATGCCGCCCGGCGGCAGCTTGAAGTCGAGGTCCTTGAACAGCAGCTTGTCGCCGTAGGCCTTTTCCAGGTTCTCGGCCTCGATCACCACGCTGCCCAGGCGCGGGCCGGGCGGGATCTGGATCTGGGCGAAGGTCTGCTTGGCCCGTTCGGCCTGGTTGACCAGCTCGTCGAAGGCCGCCAGGCGCGCCTTGGACTTGGAGCGCCGCGCCGAGGGCGAGGAGCGCACCCATTCCAGCTCGCGCTCGATGGTGCGCTTCTTGCCGGCCTCTTCGCGCTCTTCCTGGGCGGTGCGCTTGGCCTTCTGCTCCAGCCAGGCCGAATAGTTGCCTTCGTAGGGGATGCCCTTGCCGCGGTCGAGCTCCAGGGTCCACTTGGTGACCTGGTCCAGGAAGTAGCGGTCGTGGGTGACCAGGATCACGCAGCCGGGGAACTGCTCCAGGTGGTGCTGCAGCCAGGCCACCGATTCGGCGTCCAGGTGGTTGGTCGGCTCGTCCAGCAGCAGCATGTCGGGCTTGGACAGGAGCAGCCGCGCCAGGGCGACCCGCCGCTTCTCGCCGCCCGAGAGGTTCTCCACCTGCCAGTCGTTGGGCGGGCAGCGCAGGGCGTCCATGGCCATCTCGATGCGGGAATCGATGTCCCACAGGTCGCCGGCGTCCAGCTTCTCCTGCAGGGCGGTCATCTCCTCCATCAGCTCGTCGGAGTAGTCCTCGCCCAGCTTGGCCGCGACCTCGTTGTATTGGTCGAAGATCTTCTTCTCCTCGCACCAGGCGATCACGTTGCCCCAGACGTTCAGCTGGTCGTCGAGCTGGGGCTCCTGCTCCAGGTAGCCCATCTTGGTGCCGTCGGCCGCGCGGGCCTCGCCGGAGAACTCGGTGTCCAGGCCGGCCATGATCTTGAGCAGGGTCGACTTACCCGAGCCGTTGACGCCGACGACGCCGATCTTGGCGTCCGGGTAGAACGACAGCCAGATGTTCTCGAACACCTTCTTGCCGCCCGGATAGGCCTTGGTCAGGCCCTGCATCTGGAAAATGTACTGCTGCGCCATGGATGGTCCGCGCCCGCCTGAGGATGTTTTGGGAAGTCGGCGCCGGAGATAGCCGCCGCGCGGCCCAGGCGCAATGGCGCACCGGGACGCCGCGCGCTTGCGCCGTCACGCAAGCGTCATGGCGTCGACGCCGACGCGCAACAAATCCATCAGATGTCCGTCGCAGGTCCCTGATAGCGGCGTTCGCCGATAGCGCCCGTGAAGGCGCACAGGGGATCATCGACATGAAACACCATCTGCTGCTGGGCGCCGCGTTCGGCGCGCTCATGATTTCCGCCGCCCAGGCGAGCGCCGCCGAGGCGGAGGCGGCCGACGCCGCCGAAGTCTCCGAACTGGTCGTCTACGGCCAGGGCGAGTCCCGCCAGGTCCAGGCCATCACGCCGCAGGAGATCACCACCGCCGCCCCGGGCACGAGCCCGATCAAGCTGGTCGAGAAGCTGCCGGGGGTGAACTTCCAGTCCTCCGACCCCTTCGGCGCCTATGAGTGGTCGACCCGGATCTCGATCCGCGGGTTCAACCAGAACCAGCTCGGCTTCACCCTCGACGGCGTGCCGCTGGGCGACATGAGCTACGGCAACTTCAACGGCCTGCACATCAGCCGCGCGATCATCAACGAGGACCTGGGCGGGGTGGAGCTGGCCCAGGGCGCGGGCTCGCTGGCCACCGCCTCGACCTCGAACCTGGGCGGCACGCTGAAGTTCCTGTCGCGCGATCCTTCGCACGAGATGGGCGGGATGCTGCAGGCGACCGGCGGCTCCAGCAACACCTGGCGCCTGGTCGGCCGCTTCGAGACCGGCGACCTGCCGAGCGGCGGTCGCGGCTACATCACCTACGCCGAACAGCACGCCGACAAGTGGAAGGGCGACGGCGAGCAGAAGCAGAGCCAGCTCGACGTCAAGTTCGTCCAGCCGATCGGCCCGGCCACCCTGACCGGCTTCTATAATCTCTCCCGCCGGCGCGAGAACGACTACCAGGACCTGTCCCAGGGCATGATCGAGCGGCTGGGCTCGAGCTGGGACAACATCACCGGCCAGTGGGACCTCGCCGTCGCCGTGGCGCAGATCTATCTGGCCAACCCGGCGGGCGACTGCACCACCAACGCCTATCCCTCGCCGATCAAGTGCGTGGACGACGCCTACTACAACGCCTCGGGCCTGCGGGACGACGACCTGTGGGGCGCCACCGTGGACTGGCCGCTGACCGAGACCTTCGCCGCCAGCGCCACGGTCTACGGCCACACCAACGAGGGCCAGGGCACCTGGTACACGCCCTATGTCCCCTCCCCGAACTACGGCGTCGCCGGCGCCACCAGCGACAACGCGCCGATCTCCGTGCGCACCACCGAGTATGAGATCGACCGCACCGGCGTCGTCGCTAAGGCCGACTGGACGCTCGGCGCCCACGTGATCAGCTTCGGCGGCTGGTACGAGGACAACGACTTCACCCAGGCCCGCCGCTTCTATGCGCTCGACCTGGCCTCGCCGCAGGGCAACCTCGACTTCTTCTCCGATCCGTTCTTCACCCAGTGGGAGTACGGCTTCAACACCAAGACCACCCAGGGCTTCATCCAGGACGTCTGGACGATCAACGACGCCCTGAAGGTGAACTTCGGCTTCAAGGCCGTGCGGGTGGAAAGCACCTCCGACACCCTGGTCGGGACCGACGTGATCAACGGCGAGATCACCTCCGAGAACGGCTTCCTGCCGCAGGTGGGCGTGAACTTCCGCCTGGACGAGAACAACGAGTTCTTCGGCGGCTACACCGAGAACATGCGCGCGTTCGGGGCCGCCCACACCGGGCTGTCGCCCTTCGCGACGACCCAGGCGGGCTTCAACGCCATCAAGAACACCCTGGAGCCGGAAACCTCCAAGACCGTGGAAGCGGGCTGGCGCTTTCGCACCGGCACGATCCAGGGCGTCGTGGCGGCCTACTACGTGAAGTTCGAGGACCGCCTGATCGGCACCTCGGCGGGCGCCGGCATCGTCGGCAACCCGACGATCCTGGCCAACGCCGGCTCTGTCACCTCCAAGGGGTTCGAGGCGGCGGCGACCTGGACGCCGGAGGGCTCGGACTGGTCGCTGTTCGCCTCCTACGCCTACAACGACTCCCAGTACGACGACGACATCGTCAACGCCGCCGGCGTCGTGACCCAGCGGATCTCGGGCAAGACGGTGGTCGACACGCCCAAGCACCTGTTCAACACCGAGGCCGCCTATGACAACGGCGCCTGGTTCGGCAAGCTCTCGGCGCACTACACCTCCGAGCGCTACTACACCTACACCAACGACCAGTCGGTCGATCCGGCCGTCACCATGGACCTGTCCGTCGGCTACCGCTTCGACCGGGACGACTGGATGAAGGACCTGGAGGTCCAGCTCAACGTCACCAACCTGTTCGACAAGGACTACGTCTCGACGATGGGCACCAACGGCTTCGGCTACTCCGGCGACGCCATGACGTTGCAGACGGCCGCGCCCCGCCAGGCCTTCGTCACCGTGCGAAAGGCCTTCTGAGCCGCCTGAGGAGGCGCGGCGCGGCCGGACCGGGACCCCACGCCGGCCGGTCGCGCCAAGCGCCGCCTTAGGAACCAAAAGCCTGTCTGTGCGTCGCCCTATCCGAAGACGGCGGTCGATGGCCGCCGAACACCGGAAAAGGAGCGAGGCATGCACAAGGACGAAGTCGAAGGCACGGCGAAACAGGCCAAGGGCGCCGTCAAGGACGCGGCCGGCAAGGTCACCGACGATCCGAAGCTTCAGGCCGAAGGCAAGGCCGACAAGGCCGAGGGCAAGCTGCAGAAGGGCGTCGGCGAGCTCAAGGAAGGCGTCCGCGACGCGCTGAAGCACTAGCGCGCAACCGCGCCCTCAAGCGGAAAAGCCAGGCCCCCGCCTCACGGCGGGGGCCTTGTCTTATGTAAACGCCTGAACGCCGCCGGCCGGGGCGGGCGCGGATGGGCCGGATTTGCAGGTGAGGCGCCAGAGGGGTAAAAAGGGCACGGTCGGTAACCATTTGCCAGACGAGCTCGGTCGGTCGCTTCTTTCAAGGGAGGGCCTATGCGCAAGGGCGATGCGACGCGCGCGCGGATTCTCGAGGAAGCCGCCCGCCAGGCGGCGGTGAAGGGGTTCGGCGCGGTCAGCCTGAACGACGTGGCCGAGGCCGCGGGCCTGTCCAAGAGCGGCCTTTTCAAGCACTTCGACTCCAAGGAGGCGATGGAGCTGGAGGCGCTGGATCGCACTTTCGATCGCTTCGTCGACTTCGTCTGGACGCCCGCCGAAGCGCTGGCGCCGGGCCGGGCCAGGCTGGAGGCCGTGTTCGACCGGTGGATCGACTGGACCGAGGTGGAGAACGCCCAGGGCGGTTGCCTGCTGATGGCCGCCAGCGTCGAGCTGGATGACCAGCCAGGGCCGATGCGCGACCTGCTGCAAGCGCGGGTGAAGCGCTGGCGGCGCAACCTGGTGCGCGAGATGCAGGCCCTGCGCGAGCCGCCGCTGTCGGAGGAGGAGGCCGGCCTCGCCGTCTTCCAGATGAAGAGCTTCGTGCTCGGCCACAGCGACGCGCGGCGGATGCTGGACGACGCCGGCGCCCGCAAGGCGGCACGCGCCGCCTTCGCCGCGCTCCTGGACCGTACGGCGGCCGGCTGACGACGACCGGATTTCCGGCGCCGGCGGTTTCGCCCTCTCTTGCCGCTTCCCCTCGACGCTCGGCCGGTCTCCAATGGGCCCGGGACGGGAGGGGCCGATGCTGAGAGCCTGGGCGGGAGCAATCGTGATGGCGCTGGGCGCCGCGCCGGCGGCGGCGCAGGACCTGGCGATGGCCAGCGCGGCGGAACAGCAGGCGGCCCTGGCCGCGGGAACGGCGAGTTCGCGGTCCCTGGCGGAGGCCTACCTTCGCCGCATCGGCGAGATCGACCGCGCGGGCCCGCGCCTGAACAGCGTGCTCTCGCTCAATCCCGACGCCCTGAAGGACGCCGCGGCCCGGGACGCCGAGCGCCGGGCCGGCCGCGCGAAGGGGCCGCTGCACGGCCTCTCCATCCTGGTGAAGGACAACATCGAGACCGCCGACCGCATGCCGACCACGGCCGGCTCTCTGGCGCTGAAGGACAACGTCACCGGGCGGGACGCGCCGCTCGTCGCGCGGCTGCGCCGGGCGGGGGTGGTGATCCTGGGCAAGTCGAACCTGTCCGAATGGGCCAATTTCCGCTCCACGCGCTCGATCAGCGGCTGGAGCGGCCTGGGCGGGCTGACCCGCAACCCGCATGCGCTGGACCGATCGGCCTGCGGATCCAGCTCCGGTTCCGGGGCGGCGGTGGCCGCGGGCCTCGCCTGGGCGGCGATCGGCACCGAGACCGACGGCTCGGTCACCTGCCCGGCGGCGATGAACGGGATCGTGGGCCTGAAGCCCACCGTGGGCCTGGTCTCGCGCACCCACGTCGTGCCGATCTCGGCCAGCCAGGACACCGCCGGGCCCATGGCCCGCACCGTGGCCGACGCGGCCCTTCTGCTCACGGCCATGGCCGGGACCGATCCGGCCGATCCGGCCACCGCCGAGGCGGACGCCCACGCGGCGGACTTCGCCGCCGGCCTCGAACCGGGCTCGCTGAAGGGCGCGCGGCTGGGCGTGGTGCGCTACCTGGCGGGCCGCTCGCCGCAGACGGAGGCCCTGTTCGACCGCGCCCTGGAGGCCCTGAAGTCGGCCGGCGCGGTTCTGGTCGAGGTCGAGCTGCCGGACGAAACCCCGGTGGACGAGGCCGAACGCATCATCCTGGGGGCGGAGTTCAAGGCCGGCGTCGACGCGTATCTCGCCACGACCCCGCCGCAGGTGAAGACCCGCAGCCTGGCCGACCTGATCGCCTTCAACGCCGCCGAGCCCCGCGAGACGGTCCTGTTCGGGCAGGAGGTGTTCGAGCAGGCCGCCGGCGCGCCCGGCCTTACGGACCCCACGTATCTGCAGGCGCTGGACAGCGGCCGCCGGCTAGCGGGGCCCGAGGGCCTCGACAGGGTGCTGGCGGCGGCCGGGGTGGAGGCCCTGGTCGCCCCGTCCGGCGGGCCCGCCTCGGTGGTCGATCCGGTGAACGGCGGCCGCTGGCTGGGATCACCCTCCACCTGGCCCGCGGTGGCGGGCTATCCGCACCTGACCGTGCCGATGGGGGCGGTGTCGGGCCTGCCGGTGGGGCTGTCCTTCATCGGGCCGAAGTGGAGCGACGGGCGGCTCCTGTCCCTGGGATACGCCTTCGAGCAGGCGACGCAGGCGCGGGTGACCCCGAGCTTCGCGCCCTCGATCTCGCTGCGCCCCGAGATCGCCGCCGCCTATGCGCCGAAGGACTGAAGGCGTCCACATTTCGCCCCAGATCGTGCGCCAAGCTCCAGCGTGAGGGACGCCCCAGGGAGTGAACGCGTCATGGCCAGGCCGATCGCCTTGCGCAGTGTTTCCGTCGTTCTGCTCGCCGCCCTGACGGCCGCCTCCGCCCCAGCCGGAGCGGCGCCGCGGGCCGGCGTACTCGATGGCGAGGTCACGCCCGAGGCGTGCGCGCGGCTGGGCTTTCCCGCCGCATCCGGGGCCGAGGTCCGCTTCGGCTCGCCCCGCGTCGGCCTGGCCGCCCCGCCGCCGCCCGCGCCGCCAATGGCTTCGCCTATGGTCCAGGGCCGCATCGGAGAGTTCAAGGCCGGGCCGCAGGAAGTGACCGTCACCGCCTCACGCCGTCGCGGCCCGCCGCGGGTGGAGACCGAACGCTATCCCGACGCCACGCCGAACCCGGTCAAGCGCGCGGCCGAGGACCCGGTATCGACCTTCTCCATCGACGTGGACACCGCCGCCTACGCCAACGTCCGCCGCTTCCTGAACGATGGCCAGGCGCCGCCGAGCGACGCGGTGCGGGTGGAGGAACTGGTCAACTATTTCGACTACGGCTATGCGCCCCCGACGGACCGGCGCCAGCCCTTCTCGACCTACGCCGCCGTCGTGCCCTCGCCCTGGTCGAAGGACCGCCAGATCCTGCACATCGGGCTGCAAGGCTACGACATTCCCCGGGCCGAGCAGCCGCCGCTGAACCTGGTGTTCCTGGTCGACACCTCCGGTTCGATGTGGGGGCCCGACCGCCTGCCGCTGGCGCAGAAGGCCCTGAACATCCTGATCGACCAGCTCCGCCCGCAGGACCGGGTGGCCATGGTCGCCTACGCCGGCTCGGCCGGGGCGGTGCTCGCCCCGACGGACGGCCGCCAGAAGCTGAAGATGCGCTGCGCCCTCGGCGCCCTGCGGGCCGGCGGCTCCACGGCGGGCGGACAGGGCCTGGCGCTGGCCTACGACCTGGCGGGGCAGAACTTCGACCCCAAGGCAGTGAACCGGGTGATCCTGCTGACCGACGGCGACTTCAACGTCGGCGTCACCGACGACGAGAAGCTCGAGGACTTCGTCGCCGCCAAGCGCAAGACCGGCGTCTATCTCTCCGTCTACGGCTTCGGCCGCGGCAACTATCAGGACGCGCGGATGCAGGTCCTGGCCCAGAACGGCAACGGAGCGGCCGCCTACATCGACACCCTGGCGGAGGCGCGCAAGCTGTTGCGCGACGACCTGGCCGGCTCCCTCTTTCCGATCGCCGACGACGTGAAGATCCAGGTGGAGTTCAACCCGGCCCAGGTCAGCGAATACCGCCTGATCGGCTATGAGACGCGGCTGCTCAATCGCGAGGACTTCAACAACGACCGGGTCGACGCCGGAGAGGTCGGCTCCGGCGCCTCGGTGACGGCGCTCTACGAGATCACCCCAGCCGGGGCGAGGCCGTCGAGCGACCCGCTGCGCTATTCGTCCCCCGCCTCGAGGGCCGGGCCAAGCGGCGAACTCGCCTACCTGAAGATACGCTACAAGCGCCCGGGCGAGGGCGCCTCGCACCTCATTGAGCGGCCGATCACCCGGGCGGACGTGCTTCCAAGCCTGGCCACCGCGCCGGAGGCCACGCGGTGGGCCCTGGCGGTGGCCGGCTTCGGCCAGAAGCTGCGGGGCGATCCCTGGGTCGATCCGGCCTTCGGCTGGGCGCAGGTGATCGACCTGGCCCAGGGCGCCCGGGGCGAGGACCCGTTCGGCCTGCGCGCCGAATTCGTACAGCTCGCCCGCGCCGCCGACGGCGCGCGGACGCTCAACGAAACCCCTTAGGCTCGGTCGCGCGCGGCGGGCGCCGCCTGCAGCGAAATTCATCAGATTGAGCGGAGTCTTTGCAGATATCCGAAGTCACGCCGCGCGATCACTTCGGATATTGATGCGATCTGCCCTTGCGGCCCCTCATTTCAAACCGCGCTGAAACGGGGGGACCGACCATGACGCGAACTGGCCGACGGGGATTTCGCAATCTGGCTCTCAGCGCCGCCTCGGCGCTGGCGCTCGCCGCGGCGGTCGCGCCGCCTGCCCTGGCTGCTGCGCCCGCGGCGGCCGCCAAGCCCGCGCCGGCGCGGGCCGAGGGCTTCGTCCCCTTCACCTGGGACGCGGCCCGCGGCCGCGTGCTGATCGAGGTCCCGGTCTTCGACGAGGACGTGCTCTACTACGTCTCGCTGTCCAGCGGCGGCGGCTCGGTGGAGCTGCCCCTGGACCGCGGCATCGTCGACAGCGCCGTAATCCGCTTCCAGAGGGTCGGCCAGAAGGTGCTGGTGGTCGAGCAGAACCTCGGCTATCGCGCCCCTAAGGGCGATGCGGCCCGCGCCGCCAACGTCGAAGCCTCGTTCCCGACCTCGCTCCTGGCCTCGCTGCCGGTGGAATCGGAGACCGGCGGGAAGGTGGTGGTCGACGCCACCGCCCTGTTCATGCGCGATGCGGCCAACGTCGAGAGCGCGCTGAAGCGGGCCAACCAGGGCGCCTTCAAGTTCGACGCCGCCCGCAGCGCCTTCCAGCCAGCGCGGATGAAGGCCTTCCCCGAGAACACCGAGATCGAGACCCAGGTCACCTACGTCGCCGACGCCCCGGGCGCCCTGGTGCGCAACGTCACCCCCGATCCACGCTACCTGACGCTGCAGGTGCGCCACTCGTTCCTCAGGGCCCCCACCGGCTACACCCCGCGGGCGGCCGACCCGCGCATCGGCGTCTCGGCGCTGAAATTCCGCGACTTCTCCAAGCCGATCAACGACGCGCCGACCACCGAGTGGATCACCCGCTGGAGGCTGGAGAAGAAGGACCCGGCCGCCGCCCTGTCCGAACCGGTCAAGCCGATCGTCTTCTACTTCGACCCGGCGATCCCCGCCCCCCTGCGCCAGGCGATGAAGGAGGGGCTGCTGTGGTGGAACAAGGCCTATGAGGCCGCCGGCTTCAAGAACGCCATCGAGGCCCGCGACGCGCCGGCCGACATGGACCCCATGGACATCCGCTACGCCTATGTCCTGTGGATCGAGCGGGACGAGCGCGGCTTCTCCTCGGGCGGCACCTACCGCGACCCCCGCACCGGCGAGATCCTGGGGTCCAAGACGCGGATGGACTCCCACCGCATCCGCACCATCGCCAACTACTTCGAGGCCTACATGGGCGGCCTGCCCGGCGACGGATCGGCGATCACCGTCGCCGACCCGAACCTGCTGACGCCGGCGGGGCTGGACGGCATGGCGCCCGGCCAGCGGGACATGGTGCTCCTGCGCCAGGCCCTGCTCACGGCCCACGAACTCGGCCACGCCCAGGGTTTTGGGCACAACTTCGCCTCCAGCCTCAACGACCGCGCCTCGGTGATGGAGTACCCGACGCCGCGGGTGAAGGTAGTCGACGGCAAGCTCGACCTGTCGGAGTCGTTCCAGAAGGCCATCGGCGCCTACGACACCTTCATGGTGCGCTACGCCTACACGCCCTTCGCGCCGGAGAACGAGGCTGCGGGGCTGGACGGCGTCATCAGGGACATGCGCGGCCACGGCGTCATCTATGTGCCCTCCACCGACCCCCGCTGGACCTGGTACGACGACCGCGCCACGCCGCAGGCGTACCTGTCGGAGACCGCGGCGGCCCGGAAGATCATGCTCGCCGGCTTCGGCCCGGCCATGCTCGAGCCAGGCGAGCCGCTGGGCGCCATGCGCGACATGCGCCTGTGGATGGCTTATCTGCACGACCGCTGGGCGATCGAATCCGGCCTGAAGTACGTCGGCGGCCTCTTCACCAACATCGTGGTCAAGGGCGAGGAGCTGCCGCCCACCGAGTTCATTCCCGGTGCGACCCAGCGCCAGGTGCTGAACCAGCTCCTTGATGCGGTGGAGCCGGAAGCCCTGGCGCTGCCGCCGGCGCTTCTGGCCCAGCTCACCCCCGATCCCGGCGGCGCCCTGGAGGACCTGTCGGAGGACGCGGCCTTCGACGCCATGCGCGCCGCCCGCATCCGCGCGGCCCTGGTGCTGGAGCCGCTGTTCGCCAAGGACCGCGCCGCGCGCATGGTCGACCTCGCCGTCCGCCAGGACGACGCCCTCACCTTCCCGCAGATGGTCGAGGCGGTGATGGCCCGCACCTGGAAGGCGCCCGCCGACGGGACGGCCCAGGGCAAGGCGCTGCGGCGGGTGAGCCAGGACGTGGCCTTGAAGTCCATGATGATGCTGGGCGCGGCGGACGACGCCTCACCGGAGGCCCGGGCCTATGTGCTGGACCAGCTCGCGGGCCTGGCCGCCGGCCTGAAGACCCGCAAGGACGCCGATCCGCTGACCGCGGCCTTCTATCGCCAGACCGCCCGGGACATCGAAGCCTTCCTCGCCGATCCGGCGGCGCACGCGCCCAAGACCTCGGCGCCGGCCTGGGGCGGCTCGCCACGTTCGCGCTTCCCGCTGCCGCCCGGCCCGCCGCTGGGCTGAGGCGGGCAGGCTTCAGCGCCGGCTGCGGCTGGGCTAGGGTAGGCCATGGCCAGCGACGCCGAGCCCATCGCTGAACTGAGCTTCGAGGCCGAGGTCGTCTACTGGCGCGGCCCCTCGCCCTTCTTCTACGCGCCGCTTCCGCCCGCCGCGGCCGAGGAGGTGCGACGGGTCGCGCGGGCGGTCTCCTATGGCTGGGGCGTCGTGCCGGTGACGGCGAGCCTTGGCGGCGTCGCCTTCGCCACCTCGCTGTTCCCCAAGGACGGGACCTTTTACCTGCCGCTTAAGGCCGCGGTTCGGAAGAAAGCCGACGTCACCGCCGGCGACCGGATCCTGGTCGACATGGTCATCGCCGCGCCCGACCGCTGAGCCGTCGCGGCTCAGGGCATTGTTGCCCACAGTCGAAAGGTGCTTTCGATTGTTGAGGGGCTGCGGCGTGGGCGCCGCGTGCTAGCGTCCGCTCAAGTCGTTGCGCACCGACCCTCCGCTAACCCCCGTTGGAGGGCTTTCATGAAGCTCCATTCGCTCGCGGCCGCCTGCTCGGCGGCCTTCGCCCTGACGTCGGCGAACCCGGCCCTGGCCGCAGGGCCGGTCACCGCGACCCTCGCCACGCCCGTATCCGAAAAGCTCCGCCTCATCGCCGGCGGCGCCGTCTTCATCTGCGAGACCGACACCTGTGTGGCGAGGGCCGCCGCCCCGCGCACCTTCGCCACGGACACCTGCCGGACGATCGCGCGAAAGGTCGGCCCCCTCACCGCCTTCGCCGCGCGGCGGCCGCTGGACGAGGCGCGGCTCGCCGCCTGCAACGCCGCCGCCCGGCCGGCGCCGGACTGATCCTCCCTATGGGCGCGATGTCTGCGGCCCTCGGGCGCCGGCTCTCCGGCGCCCGTTTCTTTTGCGCAGGCGGCCCGGAGGGTTGACCCATATGATGCATCATCATACATATACACCATTATGCATTCAGACGCTTTCGAAACCCTGGCCGACCCCACCCGGCGACGCATCCTGGCGGCGCTGCGCGGCGGCGAGCAGCAGGTCAATGCGATCGTGGAACAGGCCGGGATCCATCAGTCCGGCGTCTCGCGGCATCTGCGAATCCTGCACGAGGCCGGCTTCGTTTCGGTGCGCCAGGACGGCCAGCGGCGGCTCTACGCCCTGCGCCCCGAACCCTTCCGCGAACTCGAAGCCTGGCTGGCCGAATACCGCCGGCTTTGGGAGGCCCGCCTCGACCGCTTCGGCGACGCCCTGGAGCAACGTCGCAAGGACGCCGCCGACCACAAGGAGACCGACCGATGAACGACGCAAATCCGCACGCCGACGCCGCCCCGCAGGCCGCCGTGGTCGTCACCCGCGCCTATCGCGCTTCGCCCGAGGACCTGTGGGCGCTCTGGACCACCAAGGCCGGCTTCGAGTCGTGGTGGGGGCCGCAAGGCTTCCGCGTCGAGGTCCACGCCCTGGAGCCGCGTCAGGGCGGGGTGCTGGAGTACGACATGATCGCCGATGCGCCGGAGGCGGTCGCCGCCATGAAGGAGATGGGCCAGCCGATCTCCCACAACACCCGCGGCCGCTACGCCGAGTTCACGCCGCACGTGAAGCTGAGCCTGGTCCACGTGATCGACTTCGTGGAGGGGATGGATCCCTATGAGACCACCATCGAGGTGGCGTTCATTCCGGCGGGAGAGGAGACGCGGATGGTGGTGACCCTGCACCCGCACCTGGACCCGCACTGGACGAAGATGTCCCTCGAGGGCTTCACCAGCCAGCTCGGCAAGCTCGACCAGCGCTACGGCTGGTCGGAAGCCTGAGGCTCGGCGAGGACTTCGCCGAGCACCCGCTCGGCGTCCTCGACGTCGGCGGCGGGACCGCGGGCGACCCCGGTCGCCAGGATCAGCGCCTTCCAGAGCGCCCAGCCGCGCCCGCGCGCCCAGGCCCCGGGGTCCAGGGGCAGGGCCGCGCGGAAGCCGGACCGCCCCGCGCCGCGAAGGAAGCTCCAAGCGATCGCGAGGTCGCAGGCCGGATCGCCGACCCCCAGGCCGCCGAAGTCTATCACCGCGGCGAGGCCCCCGTCGCGCATCAGCAGGTTGCGGGGCGCGACGTCGCCGTGGACCCAGACCGGCGGGCCCGACCATTCGGCCCCCAGGGCCGCATTCCACACCCTCTCGGCCGCAACGGCGTCGGAGCGGTCCGCGCGGCGGCGCAGCGCCTCGCGCACCTCCTCGTCGTAGGTCGCCAGGGGGCCTCCGCGGAAGAAGTTGTGCGGTCCGGGAGCCGGCCCGTCCGAGGCGTCGATCGCCTGCAGGGCCGCGAGGAACGCGCCCAGCGCCCGGCCGAGACCGGCGTCGGAGGGGTCAGCCGCCCGATCGGCCGTCTCGCCCGGGATCCAGCGCAGGATCGACCAGGGCCGGTCGAACCCCGGCCCGGGCCTGCCCAGGCCGAGGGGACAGGGGATCTCCAGGGGCAGGTGCGGCGCAAGGCGCGCCAGCCAGGCCTGCTCCTTGGCCGCCTGGGCTGCGTAGTGCTGCGCGCTGGGCAGGCGCACGATCATCCCCTCGCCCAAGTGAAAGGCGCGGTTGTCCCAGCCGCCGTGGGCGACCGGCCGCACGGGCAGGTCGGCCCACTGGGGAAACTGCGCGGCGACGAGGTCCCTGGCGAGGGCTGCGTCGATCTGCGGGCGGCCCGCCTGTTCCATGCTCCTGCCTCCCCCGCCGCCGGCGCCGTCAAGCCGGCGCGACGAATTTTGAGCTTGGCCGAGGGATCATTTGCCCCGCCTCGGCGGTTGTGTGTTGAGGCGAAGCTTATAACGAGAAAGGCCGCCGGGGTGTCCGACGCTGCATCTTCGAATCTTGCCCGCACGATCCGCCTGGATCCCGCAGACGCGCCGCACTTCGGCGCTCCGGGACGTCAGGGCTTCCACCTCATCGACACGACCATGATGTTCGCACCCCGCAGCGGCGGGGTGAAGCGCTACCTTCTGGCCAAGAACGCCTGGCTGGCCGCCCACCGGCCCGACGTGCGCCACACCCTGGTGGTGCCCGGCCCCAAGACGGCGGTCGGCCCGGGAGGGCTCGTCACCATCGCCGCCGCCCGCCTGCCCTTCGGCGACGGCTACCGCATGCCGGCCAGCGCGATGAAGTGGGAATCCATGCTGCGCCTCCTGGAGCCCGAGATCATCGAGGCCGGCGACGTGCTGGTGCCGGGCCACGCGGCCCTGGACGCCGGCGAAGCCCTGGGCGTGCCCGTGGTCGGCTACTGCCACACCGACGCCGCGGCCCTGGCCGCCCTGCACCTGGGGGACTGGGCCGAAGCGCCGGCGATGAAGCGCTGGGCCCAGGCCTACCGCCGGTTCGACCGGGTGGTCGCGCCCAGCCGCCACATGGCCGGTCGCCTGGCCGAGGCCGGCGTGCGGCGGGTGACGGTGCAGCCGCTGGGCGTGGACGTCGAGCTGTTCCACCCCGCCAGGGGCGATCCTGGCGCCCTGCGCCGGCGCCTGGGCGTGCCCGCGCGCACGCGCCTGCTGGTCTTCGCCGGACGGCCGGCGCGGGAGAAGAACATCGAGTCCCTGGTCTGCGCGGTGGAGCGGCTGGGCGATCCCTATCGCCTGCTGCTGGTCGGCGCCGGGCGCGATGCGCGCTACTCGCGCCATGTCACGGCCCTGGACTATGAGCGCGACCCGGCCGCCCTGGCCGCCCTGATGGCCGGCTGCGACGCCTTCGTACACGGCAACGCCAACGAGCCCTTCGGACTGGTGGTCCTGGAGGCCATGGCCGCCGGCCTGCCGGTGGTGGGGCCCGCCGCCGGCGGGGTCGGCGAACTGATCGACGAAACCGTGGGCCAGCCGGCCGCCGGCGACGAGCCGGCGGACCTCGCCGAGGCGATCGAGGCCCTGTTCGCGCGCGACCTGTCCGCCCTGTCGGCCGCGGCCCGGCGGCGGGCGGAGACCCGCCATGCCTGGAACACCACGTTCGAGGGCCTGACGCGGCTCTACGGCGGGCTCCTGTCCGGCGGGGCCGGGCGCGGCTCGGCCCTGGCGCTCAGCGCCTGACCCGAGCCGCCCGGACGGGGCTCAGCGCCCCGTCGGCATGTCCTTGAAGGGCACGTCCTTGTCGAGGCGGATGTCGCCGGGAAGGCCCAGCACCCGCTCGGCGATGATGTTGCGCAGGATCTCGTCGGTGCCTCCGGCGATGCGCAGGCCCGGCGCGAACATCCACGAGGAGTGAAAGGCGCTTTTCAGCGGCGCGAGATCCGGATCGCTGATGATCCCGTACTCGCCCAGCATGTCGATGGCGTTTGAGGCCAGCTCATGCATGGCGTTGGCCGAGATGATCTTGCCGATCGAGCTTTCCGGCCCCGGGGTCTGGCCGCGGGACAGGGCGGTCATGGTGCGGTTGCGCGTGTGCTTGAGCCCTTCGAACTGCACGTACCAGTCCGCCAGCTTCTCGCGCAGCGCCTGGTCCTGAAGGGCCGTGCGTCCGTCCGCCGTGAGGATCGAGCGGGCCGCCTCCATGAACTCCTGCCAGCCCGCGCCCGAGGCGCCGCCGACCGCCAGCCGCTCGTTCATGAGGGTGACCAGGCTGACCTTCCAGCCATCGCCCACCGCGCCCAGGCGCTGGCTGTCCTTGACCCGCACGTCGGTGAAGAACACCTCGTTGAAGCCGGACCCGCCGGACATCTGGTGGATCGGCTTCACCTCCACGCCCGGATCGTGCATGTCGATCCAGAACATGGTCAGCCCCTTGTGCTTGGGCACGTTCGGGTCGGTGCGGCAGATGACGATGCCGAAGTCCGAGAACTGGGCGCCCGTGGTCCACACCTTCTGGCCGTTGATGATCCAGTCGCCGGAGCCGTCGTCGGCCCGGACCGCCCGGGTGCGCGAGGCCGCCACGTCCGAGCCGCCGGAGGGCTCGGAGAAGAGCTGGCACCAGATCTCCTCGCCCCGCAGCGCGGGCCCGACGAAGCGCTTCTTGGTCTCGTCGTCGGCGAAGGTCGCCACCGTCGGCACGCACATGCCCAGGCCGATCTGGAAGGGATTTCCGGGCGTCGGATACTTGGCCTCTTCCTGGTTGAAGATGACCTGCTGGATCGGCGTGCCGCCCTGCCCGCCCCACTCCTTGGGCCAGGTGATCTGGGCGTAGCCGGCCGCGGCCTTCTTGGCCTGCCAGGCCTTGGCCGCCGTCAGGTCGCCGCCGCCCTCGGGGTCGCCCTCGACGCCGCGCTTGGGCGCGTTGGCCGCCAGCCAGTCCTGCACCTGCTTGCGGTAGGCCGCTTCTTCCGGCGTGTCCTTGAAGTCCATCGTTCTTGCTCCTTCAGGCCGCGTTGCGACGTTCGAGATGGCTGACGAGCCGCTCTTTCCAGACGCGCGGGGCGCCGATGGCCAGGCTGAGCTGGCGGGCGCGGCGGTAGTAGAGGTGGCAGTCCATCTCCCAGGTGAAGCCGATGCCGCCGTGGGTCTGGATGTTCTCCTTGGAGGCGAACCAGAAGGCCTCGCTGCCGGCGATCCGCGCGGCCGAGGCGGCCATCGGCAGCTCCGGCGCGTCGGTGTTGAGCGCCCACGCGCCGTAATAGGCGTTGGAACGGGCCAGCTCGTTCTTGACGTACATGTCCGCCAGCTTGTGCTTGATCGCCTGGTAGGACGCGATCACCCGGCCGAAGGCGTAGCGCTCCAGGGCGTACTCCTTGGCCATCTCCAGGCAGCGGTCGGCGCCGCCGCACTGTTCGAAGGACATCAGCACCGCGGCTCGGTCGAGCACGCGCTCCATCAGGGCGAAGCCTTCGCCGGCCGCGCCCAGGCGCTGGGCGGGGGCGTCCTTGAAGGTGAGCCGGGCCGCATCGCGCGTCGGGTCCAGGGTCTTCAGGCTCTCGCGGGCGACCCCCGCGCCGTTCAGGTCGACCAGGAACAGGCCAGGCTGGCCGCCCTCGCTGGCCAGGACCACGGCCACGTCGGCGATGTCGCCGTCGGTCACCGGTATCTTCACGCCCGACAGCTTGCCGCCGTTGACGACGGTCTTCAGCGTCGCCGCAGTCACCGCCCCCGGGCCCTCGGCCGAGGCCAGGGCGCCGATCACCTCGCCAGCGGCGATCCTGGGCAGCAGATCGGCCTTCTGGGCGTCCGAGCCGGCCAGCATCACCGCCTCGGCCAGCAGATAGACCGTCGAGGCGAACGGGATCGGCGCGACCACGCGGCCCAGTTCCTCGGCGATGGCGCACAGCTCCACGTGGCCGAGGCCCAACCCGCCGTGTTCTTCGGGGATGGCGCAGCCCAGCCAGCCCTGGGCGGCGACCGCCTTCCAGAGCGCCTCGTCATGGGCCTTGGCGTCGTCGTCCAGCACGCCGCGCACGCGGGAAGTGGGACAGTTGGCCTCCAGGAACTTCCTGGCTTCCCCCTTCAAAAACTTCTGATCGTCCGAGAAGTCGAAATTCATTTCCTGCGCATCCTGCCCGGTTGCTTGCTCGCCGATTTCTTTGACGCAGCGTCAATCGGCGCCTGAAGCCCAGCATAGCCCTGCGCGAAGCCTTGGAAAGATTGACCTCGCGTCAAGGATTTCGGGTTTTCATCGGGGCTCATATCGGCAGGGACGCGCACATGGCCAAGGCGGTATTCCAACGTAACCAGAAGGTCTGGGTCGAGAGCGTCGGCGCCTGGTCGGTGATCGAACGCATCGTGCCGATCTGGGCGCGCGGCTTCGACGAGCCGGTGCGGGTGACCTACGACGTCGGCCTGGGCCGCGAGTTCCACGCCCACGAGCTTCGCGCCGAGCAGGACGGGCCGGAGGTGCTCGACCAGGCCGGCGTGCCCTGGCGCCTGCTGCGGGCGCGCAACAAGTGGCAGACCCCGGAGGACTGCCGCCACCACCCCTATCCGGGCACCTATCCGGTGGTGGTGACCGACGCCAACGACTGGGGCGGCTGGCGCGTGCCGGGCGCCGAATACGACCGCGACCCGCACAAGATCGAAGGCCAGGCCCGGCTGATCGCCTCCGCCCCGCGGCTGCTGGCCCTCGCCCGCGCCCTGACCGAGTTCATCAGCGACGCGCCGGACGACGCGCCGGCGGAAATCCGCCGCCTGGCCGAAGAGGCGGTGAAGATCGAGCGCTACCTGGCCGAGGTCCCGGCCCCGCTCAAGGACCCGAAAGACGAAGGGACGGTCGCGGCCTGAGCCACGCCGTCCCCACGCCCCGATGAAGCCGGGCCGCCGCGGCCCGGCCTCCTCGAATGGGATCAGAACTTGTAGCCGAAGCCGGCGGAGACGACCCACGGGTCGAGCTTCACCTTGGACTTCAGCGCGCCGTTGTTGATGTCGGCGTCGGTCTCGAAGAACACCTTCTTGACGTCGACGTTGGCGCTCCAGGGCCCCTTCACGGCGACGTCCACGCCGGCCTGCAGGGCGAAGCCGAAGCCGTCGTCCAGGTCAACGTCGAAGCCGTTCTGGTCTTCGCCGGAGTAGAAGATCATGTAGTTCACCCCCGCGCCCACGTAGGGGCTGACCTTGGCGGCCGGGGCGAAGTGGTACTGCAGGCTGACCACCGGCGGCAGCACCCAGGTTTCATGCACCGCCACGTCGACGCCCGGGCCCTTGGCGCGGACCTCGTGCTGGGTGGTGCCGGCGATCACCTCGACGGCGATGTTGTCGGTCATGAAGTAGGTGAGGCCGATGGTCGGCATCACGTCGTCCTTGACGTCGACGTTCAGGCCGGTGGCCGCGCCGGCCGCGGTCAGGATCGGATCGTCCGCGTCGGTGAGCACGCCGGTGGCGCGCACGTTGAGCATCAGGGTTCCCTTCTGCTTGGGCTGGAACTCCTGGGCCTGTGCGGTCCCGGCCAGAGCCAGGGCGGCGAGGCCGGCGAGCGCGTAACGGGTGGCGAGCATGAGATATCCCCAAATTTCTTATGGCCTTTCGGCCGAGCGCTCGGAAACTCCTCCCGCTGGCGAGGCTTCGCCTTGACATTGCTCAATTGGATCAACACGCCGCAGGCCCCCTGGCGGGGCGTGCCCCGGGGCGCTACATCCCTGCGATGCGCACCGAGACGCCCCAGCCGATCCGGCTTTCCGACTATCGTCCGCCCGCCTTCCTGATCGACGAGGTCCGCTTGGACTTCGCCCTGGAGCCCAGCCGAACGCGGGTGAAGGCGCAGCTCTCCGTGCGCCGCAACGGCGAGCACGCCGAGCCGCTGGTGCTGAACGGCGAGCGGCTCAAGCCGATCTCGGTCGCGATCGACGGCCGCGTCCTCGGCGAGAGCGAGCGGACGATCGACGCCGAGTTCCTGACGGTGCCGGACGTGCCGGACGCGTTCGTTCTGGCGACCGAGGTCGAGATCGACCCGGCGGCCAACAAGGCGCTGGACGGGCTCTACATGTCAGGCGGGCGCTTCTGCACCCAGTGCGAGGCCGAGGGCTTCCGCAAGATCACCTGGTACCCTGACCGGCCGGACGTGCTCTCGCGCTTCACGGTGCGCATCGAGGCGGACAGGAGCTTCCAGCACCTGCTGTCCAACGGCAACCTGATCGAGGCCGGCGACCTGCCGGGCGGGCGGCGCTACGCCGTCTGGAACGACCCGTTCCCCAAGCCCTGCTACCTGTTCGCCCTGGTGGCCGGCGAGCTCGACGTGCTGGAGGACAAGCTCGTCACCATGAGCGGGCGCACCGTCGACCTGCGCATCTTCGTCGACCCCGGCATGGCGCCCCGCGCCGCCTACGCCATGGACGCGCTGAAGCGCTCGATGAAGTGGGACGAGCAGGCGTTCGGCCGCGAATACGACCTGGACCTGTTCATGATCGTCGCCGTGCGCGACTTCAACTTCGGGGCGATGGAGAACAAGGGGCTGAACATCTTCAACTCCTCGCTCCTGCTGGCCGACCCCGAGACCGCCACCGACCTCGACTACGAGCGCATCGAGAGCGTCGTCGCCCACGAGTACTTCCACAACTGGACCGGCGACCGGATCACCTGCCGCGACTGGTTCCAGCTTTGCCTGAAGGAAGGGCTGACGGTCTTCCGTGACCAGAGCTTTTCGGCCGACATGCGCGGCGAGGCGGTCCAGCGCATCAAGGACGTGAAGGCCCTGCGGGCGCGCCAATTCGCCGAGGACCAGGGGCCGCTGGCCCACCCGGTCCGCCCCTCCAGCTACCTGAAGATCGACAACTTCTACACCGCCACCATCTACGAGAAGGGCGCGGAGGTGATCCGGATGCTCAAGGCCCTGATCGGGGCCGAGGCCTTCCGCAAGGGGATGGACCTCTATTTCGAGCGCTGGGACGGCCACGCCACGACGGTGGAGGCCTTCATCGCCTGTTTCGCCGAGGTCTCCGGCCGGGACCTGACCGACTTCTTCGCCTGGTACGAACAGGCGGGCACGCCGACCCTGACCGTCAAGCGCCGCTACGACGCCGCCGCCAGGACCCTGGAGCTGGAGCTGACGCAGTCGACCGCGCCGACGCCGGGCCAGCCGACTAAGCGGCCCCTGCCCATGCCGATCCGCATCGGCCTCTTGGACGCAGAGGGCCGCACCCTGGCCTTCGAGCGGGACGGCCAGGCGCTGGACGAGACCCTGGTGGTGCTCGACGCCGCCGAGGCCAAGGTCACGCTCACCGGCGTGGAGCGCGAGCCGGTGGTCTCGGCCCTGCGAGGCTTCTCCGCCCCCGTGACCCTCGTCACCGACGCCAAGCCCAAGGACCGTTACGTGCTGCTGGCGGGCGATCCGGACCTGTTCAACCGCTGGGAAGCCGGACAGGACCTGGCCCGCGACCTGATGCTGGCCCGCGCCGCCGGCCGCCCCGACGAGGTGGCCGAGGAGCGCTACGCCGAAGCGCTCGGCCGGGCCCTCGCCGACCAGGCGGCCGACCCCGCGTTCAAGGCCCTGCTGCTGGCCCTGCCGACGGAGGCGGAGCTCTCGCTGGCCATGAAGCCGGCCGATCCGGCCGCCCTCCACGCCGCGCGCGACGCCCTGCGGCTGCGCCTGGCGCTGCACCTGGGCGAGCAGCTCAAGCATCTGCACATCGGCCTGCAGCAACTGGGCGAGTTCACCCCGGACGCCGCCGGGGCCGGGCGCCGGGCCTTGCGCAACGCTGCGCTCGATCTGCTGGCCGCCAATCCGCGCGCCGACGTGGCCGAGCTGGCAGAGGGACACTATCGCGCCGCCACCAACATGACCGACGCCATCGGCGGGCTGAACGCCCTGATGCTGGTGGGCGGCGAGGCCTTCGAGGCCGCCCTGGCCGACTTCTTCGAGCGCTGGAAGTCCGAGCCCCTGGTCATCGACAAGTGGTTCGCCCTGCAGGCGCGCGATCCGTCCGAGGGCGCCTTCGGGCGGGTCCTGGGCCTGACCGCCCACCCCGCGTTCGATCCGAAGAACCCCAACCGCCTGCGTGCGCTGGTCTCGACCTTCTCCTCGGCCAACCCCGCCCGGTTCCACGATCCCAGCGGGGCGGGCTACAGCTTCCTCGCAGACCAGATCCTGGCGGTGGACGGCTTCAACCCGATGACCGCCGCGCGGATGGTCGAGCCCCTCGGCGGCTGGCGCCGCTACACCCCCGAGCTGGGCGAACTGATGAAGGCGCAGCTCGCCCGCATCCGCGCCCATGAAGGCCTGTCGAAAAACGTCTACGAACTGGCGAGCAAGGCGCTGGGTTCGGACGAGGACTGACCCCGGCTCGCCCCATGGGCCGGACGGCTGTGGCGCCGAAGACTCTCCACGACGAGATCGGCGCCGGGGAGTCGTGACGCGGCGGACTCGCACGCGTAGACTCCCTAACAAGAGGTGACTCGGGGTTCGGCAGAGGGAGCGGCGCGCGTTGGCCAAGCGCGGGGGCGAAAACGCGGCTGACGCGACGGCGAGTACGCCCGCGAGGGATCTGGGGGCGGCTTCGCGGCCGCCCGAGACGCAGACGTTCGCCCGCATCGTCATTCTTTCCACCCTGCTGCTCCTGGCCATCTACACGGTGGTGGCGGTGATGCGCATCCAGCGCGAACCGCACGGGGCGGCGGCGCCCAGCGTGATGGCGCCGTCCCGCGCCGAAGCCCTGGCGGCGCGGCTCGACGGCGAGGCGGCGGCCCTGCGGGGCGGCCTACTGGCCGCGAAGGAGAGCCTGGCCCGCTCCCCGGCCGCTCCGATCGACGCCGCCGAGATCGGCCTGCGCGCCTCGGGCGGGGCCGCTCGCGCGGTGGGCGTGATGAACGACGCCGAACTGATCGCCCAGGCGGGCAAGGTCCGTGGGGTCGACTGGCGCGAGGCGGTCCGGGCCGGCGGCCGGTCGAGCAGCGAGGTGTGGTTCGGCGCGGTGGGGGCGAGCGATCCCTCCCTGACCGGCGTGACCGCCGTCAACACCTCGCAGGGGCGGCGCTGGATCGTCGTCTCCGGCGCGCCCGAGCGACTGACGCGCTTGCTGTCGACAGCCTCGCCCGAGGCCCTGGCCGCACGGGACGGCCGGCTGCTGGCGGCCGCCGGCGACGGGGGGCTCGCCCAGGCCAAGAGCGTCAACGAGGCCTTCGCCGTCGCGCCGGACGAACTGAAGGCCGGCGGCCTGGTGCGTGGCGCCCGTCCCGACGGCGCCGCCCTGGACCTGGCGGCGCGCCCGGCCGCGTCGGGCGCGCTCTTGGCCATCGCCGCGGTCAACGCCGGGCCGGACGCCCTGTTGTCGGTGCGCGAACAGATGGCCTGGGTGCTGGCGCCCCTGTTCGCCGCGTTCCTGCTGGCGATGATGCTGCTGCACCAGAGCTACAAGGCCGAGCGCGCCGAGCAGGCGTTCAGCGAATCCGAACAGCGCTTCCGAATGGCCGTCGAGGCCGCCCGCTGCGGCATCTGGGAATGGGACGTCGCCACCGACCGGATGTTCATGTCCGACGTCACCGGCGCGATCCTGGGCTGGGGCGGGGGCGGCGTGGTCAAGGGCGACGAGGTGATCGACAAAGTCGCGCCCGAGCACCGCGAGCGCCTGCGCCAGGCGGTGACCACCGCGGCGATCTACGGCGGCTTCGACGTATCGTTCCGCGTGCCCAGCCTCCAGGGCGGACGCCCGATCTGGATCGACGCCCGGGGCCAGGGCTTCGACCGGGCGCCGGACGGCAGCTACGCCCGGATCATCGGCGTGGCCCTGGACGTCACCGAGGAGCGTGTCGCCCAGGCCCGGGCGCAGGCCGCCGAGATCCGCCTGCGCGACGCCATCGACAGCGTGTCGGAGGCCTTCGTCCTTTGGGACCGCCACGGGCGGCTCCTGCTCTGCAACAAGAACTACCGCGACTTTTTCTCGCTGGAGGCGCGGATCCTGAAGCCCGGCGCCCCGCGCGAGCAGATCCACAAGATCGCCCAGATCGCCATCAAGCAGGAGACGCCCGCGCCCGACGGACGGCGCGGCGTGCGCGAGGCCGAGCTCTATGACGGCCGCTGGATGCAGATCTCCGAGCGCCGCACCGCCGAGGGCGGGCTGGTGATGACCGCCGCCGACATCACCGCCATCAAGGCCCAGGAAGAGGCTCGGCGGCTGAACGAGGAGCAACTGCAGCGCGCCGTCGTCAGCCTGGAGCAGAGCCAGGAGCAGCTCTCCGAACTCGCCCGCAAGTACGAGGCCGAGAAACTGCGGGCCGAGGCGGCCAACAAGGCCAAGAGCGAGTTCCTGGCCAACATGAGCCATGAGCTGCGCACGCCGCTGAACGCCATCAACGGCTTCTCCGAGATCATGGTCGGCGAGATGTTCGGCCCCCTCGGCGACCGCCGCTACAAGGAGTACGCCCAGGACATCCTCAGCTCCGGCCAGCACCTGCTGGCGCTGATCAACGACATTCTCGACATGTCCAAGATCGAAGCCGGCAAGATGAGCCTGAAGTTCGAGTCGATGTCGCTGGAGGAGGCCGCCGAAGACGCCGTGCGCCTGGTGCGCAACCGGGCCGAGGCCACCGGCCTGACGCTGACCCTGGACTTCCCTCGCCTGCCCGACGTGGAGGCGGACTACCGCGCGATCAAGCAGGTGCTGCTGAACCTGCTGTCCAACGCGATCAAGTTCACGCCGCGCGGCGGCGCGGTGACCGTGCGAGCCGACGTGCGCCGCGACCCGCTGGGCGAGCGGGTGCGGGTGAGCGTGCAGGACACCGGCATCGGCATCGCCGCCGAGGACCTGGCGCGCCTGGCCCGCCCGTTCGAGCAGATCGAGACCCAGCACGCCAAGACTCAGCAGGGCACCGGCCTCGGCCTGGCCCTCACCAAGTCGCTGGTGGAGATGCACGGCGGAGCCCTGGAGATGCAGAGCACCCCGGGCGAGGGCACGACGGTGAGCTTCACCGTCCCGATCCGCCAGGCGCGCACCGGCCAGCCCGGAGCCGTGGCCGCGGCCTGAGCCTCAGGGCCGCTCGCGATGTCCGCGGCGTGCGCCGGGGTCCGGCGCCGGCGGCGCGAGGCTTTGCGCGAAACGGGCCCGCTCGTCGGGCGGCAGGCGGGCGGCGAATTCGACCACGCGGTGCTCGACATCGCGGCGGGCCGCGATCTCGGCCTGGCGGGCCGCGTCCAGGGCGCGGCTGGCGGCCACAGGGTCGAAGGGCTCCTTGCCCAGCATCAGCCAGGCCTCGCGGCGCGCCTGGCGCACCTCGCGCAGGCGCTGGTTGGTGACGGGCCCCTGCTCGCGCAACAGGCGCCGGAATTCGCGGCGGCGGTCCGGCGGCAGCGCCTCCCCGGCCGCCCAGAGGGCGGGTCCCGGCCGGGGGTTCGCCTGGCTCGGCGAGGCGTGCGGCGTGCGTCCGCCGGCCACCAGGCCGCCCACGACGGCGCCCGCGACGAACAGGTTCAGGGCGAGCGAAACGAACAGGACGATCAGCAGGACGCGGCGGCTCATCCGGCGCTCTCCTCGCCGGCGTCGTCCGGCAGGCTGGCGTCGTAGCCCGCAAGCGCAACGGCCACCGCGTCTGCGCCCGACGGCGGTTGATCCAGGGCGGAGAGCTGGGCGCCGAAGACCACGCCCGCAGCGCAGGCGGCGGCGAGACCCGCGCCCAATCCCGCCCTCGCCAGCCACGCGACCGGCGCGAAGCCCCGGCGCGGGCGCGGGGCCGCCGCCAGGATCGCCTCCTGCACGGCGCGGGAGACGGGCGATGGGCGCCAGGCGTCCAGCGCGGCATCCAGATCGGCGGCTTCCGCCAGCAGCCGGGCGGCGAAGGCCGGCTCGTCGGCCATCAGCAGGGCCGCAGCGTCGCGGTCGTCCTCGGGCCAGCGGGAAAGGTCGCCGCCATAGGCGTCCGCCAGGTCCTGGAAGCGCGCCCGCGGCAGGCTGGAGGTGGGGCCGGTCATCGCATCCTCACGGCTGGGCCATGTCGGCCAGGGCCGCCCGCAGCCCGCGCCGCCCGCGGGCCAGGAGGCTTTCGAGGGCCTCGACGCTGAGGCCCATGACGGCGGCGGCTTCGATATTGGTCATCTCTTGATAGTGGCAAAGGGTGATCGCCTCGCGCTGCCGGTCGGGCAGGCGGCGCATGGCGTCGGCCACCCGGCGGCCGACATCCTGCGCCTCCAGCCCCCGGTCCGGCGCCGGACCGTCGTCGGGCCTTTCCGGCGGGGTGTCCGTCGGCACCTCGCGCCGGCGGCGCAAGCGGTCGTAGCACAGGTTGAGCGCCACCCTGTGCAGCCAGGTGTCGAAGCGGGCCGCCCCCGGCTTCCAGCCGGGAGCCTGCCGCCAGGCGCGCAGGAACGTCTCCTGCACCACGTCCTCGGCCTCGGCCCGATCGCCCAGCATGCGCTGGGCCAGGGACATCAGGCGCGGCAGCTTGCGGGCCATGAGGGCGCGAACCGCGGCCGGATCGCCGCGCCCCACCCGCGCCACCAGCGCCTCGTCGGGATCGCCCTCGTCCAAGCCTCACCTCGCCCCGCGCCGCCCCTTGGCCGAAGGCATATGTTCCGTCAGTCCGCACGGTTCCCGCGCTGCCGCATCGCGGAGAGTTCGGACCGGCTGAGCCAGCCGTCGCCGTTCGCGTCGGCGGCGGTGAAACGCGGGCCGGCGCTGGCCTCGATCTCGGCGCGGGACAGCGCCCCGTCCTTGCTGGCGTCGAACCGGGCGAACATCATCTCCATCCGCTGGCCGGCCTCGGGCCGGCCCATCGCCTTGGCGCGGTCGGTCATGGCCTTGGCTTCTGCGCGGGTGATCCTGCCGTCCCTGTCGGCGTCCATCCGGCCGAGCATCGCATCGGCCTGGGCCTTCTTGAACTCGGCCAGGGTGACCTTGCCGTTCCTGTCGGCGTCCGGGTCCGGGCCCCGCATCTGGGCGTGGGCCGCGCCCGCCGCGGCGAGGAGGCCCGCGGCGGCGATCAGTGCGTACTTCATCTTCATCCTTTCGGCCTTGCGAGGGGCGCGCGCGGCCACTGACCGCTTGAACGCGCCGAAGGCGGCATATCCGTCGCTCAGCTTTGCAGGACGATGTCATGGGCTTCACGCGCCGCCGCACGCGCCGACTGCAGGCGGCTCTTCAAGGCGCGGAAGTCGCGGACGCCCCCGGCCCGGGCCAGCAGTTCGCGAAAGGCCGTCGGCTCGCTGGACGGATCGGCGTCGTCGTCCAGCGCCACCTTGATGAGCTGGGTGAGGTTGTGCTGCAGGCGACCGGCCCGCTCCAGAGCCTGCAGCGCCGCCGCCGGCGCAAGACCGGCCTCGCTCAGCGCCGAGAGCGCCTCGGCGGTGTTCTGGCGCAAGGGTCCGCCGGCCGCCCCGTGGATGAGCTGCAGGGCCTGGGCGGCGAACTCGACGTCCACCAGGCCGCCGGGGCCGAGCTTCATGTCCCAGAAGCCCTTGGGCGGACGCTCGCGTTCCATCAGGGCGCGCATCTCGCGCACGTCGGCGAGCGTTCGCGCGCGCTCTCGGGGTTGGCGAAGGGCCGCTTCGATGGCCCGGGCGGCGTCGCGGGCGAAGGCCTCGGAGGTCGCCCACACCACCCGCGCGCGGGTGAGCGCCAGATGCTCCCAGGTTTCCGCCTCGCCGTCATAGTACCGTTCGAAGGCGCTGAAGCTGACCGACACCGGCCCTTTGGTGCCGGACGGGCGAAGCTGCATGTCGACCTCGTAGAGCCCGCCCTCGGCGGTGGAGGCGGACAGGGCCGCGATCAGGCGCTGGGTGAAGCGGCCGAAGAACACCTCCGGCCCCCACTCCTTGATCGCCGAGGCCGCGGCGGGATCATCGGCACGGTAGAGGGTCATCAGGTCGAGGTCGGAGCCGGCGCTCATCTCCCGCGAGCCGCATTTGCCCAGAGCCACGACGGCCACCTGGCCCGGGAAGGCGCCGGCGGTGCGCTCCACCTCGGCGAGGGCCGCGGCGGCGAGCACCTCGATGCACAGGTCGGCGAGGTCGGCGAAGGCGTGGCCGGCGACCTCGGCGCTGGCCGCCCCGCTCATCACCTGCACCCCCACGCGGAAGGCCTGCTCGCGGTGGACGCGGCGCACCACGTCCATCGTTTCCTCGAAGCCCTCGGCGCGGCGCAGGGCCAACGCCATGGCCTGGCGGTTCTCCTCCACGTCGATGGGTTCGAAGAATTCGGCGTCGAGCATGGCGTCCAGGGCTGCGGGACGGCGGGCCAGGGTCGAGGCGAGCCGGGGCGCGAAGGCCATCACCTGCACGATCAGCTCGAACAGCCGGGGCTGGGCCAGGAACAGGGACTGGATCTGCACGCCCGAGGACAGCTTGGAGAAGAAGTCCACGAACCGGTTGAAGGCGGCGTTCGGCGCGCCCGTGGCCTGAAGGGCGTCCAGCAGCCGTGGCGCCAGGCGGGTGAACAGTTCGCGGCCGCGCTCCGTGCGGGTGGCGGGGATGTGGCCGTGATGCCAGGATCGGATCGTCTGCGACACGCGGGCCGGGCTGTCGAAGCCCATCTTGGCCAGAGTCGCCAGGGTTTCCGGATCGTCGTCGACGCCTGTGAAGATCAGGCTGCCGAAGCGCGAGGACAGCGGCTCCTCGTCGGGGAAGAGCTCGCCGTAGCGGGCGTTCACGGTGCGCAGGATCCTGCCGATCGCCGCGTCGAAGCTCGGCAGGCGCGAATAGCCGCTGAGCATGGCGACGCGCCGGCGGTCGGGGTCCGCCTCGGGCAGGCGATGGGTCTGCTCGTCGGCCACCATCTGCACGCGGTGCTCGACGGCGCGCAGGGTGACATAGGCCTCGGCCAGCTCGGCGGCGGCCTGGGGCAGGACGTGCCCCGCCTCGGCCAGGGCGGCCAGAGCTTCGAGGGTGCGCGGCGAGCGCAGCTCGGGATTTCGGCCGCCGAGGATCAACTGCTGGGTCTGGACGTAGAACTCGATCTCGCGGATGCCGCCGCGGCCGAGTTTCAGGTCCACCCCCTTGGCGGTCAGGCGCTCGTCGACCTTGTGCACGTGGATCTGCCGCTTGATGGAATGGATGTCGGCGATCGCCGCGAAATCCAGGTTCTTGCGCCAGATGTAGGGCTGAAGCTCGGAAAGGAACGCCCGGGCGCGGGGCAGGTCGCCGGCGCAGGCGCGGGCCTTGATGAACGCCGCGCGCTCCCAGTTCTGGCCGACGCTTTCGTAGTATTCCAGGGCCGCAGGCACCGGCACGGCCGGCGGCGTCGAGGACGGATCGGGCCGCAGGCGAAGGTCGACGCGAAACACGTAGCCGTCGCCGGTGCGCGTCTGCATCAGCTCCGACAGGGCCTTGGTGAGCCGCACCGCGAAGGGCTGGGGCTCGGTCCCCTCGGCGACCAGCAGGGCCTCGGGCTCGTAGAAGACCGAGATGTCGATGTCGCTGGAGTAGTTGAGCTCGTAGGCGCCCTGCTTGCCCATGGCGATGCAGAACCAGCCGGGGACGGGGCCGTCCTCGCCCTGCCCCAGCCGCGCCAGGCGGCCGGCCTCCACCTCGGCGCGGGCGAGGCTCTCCAGGGCGGCGGCCACCGTGGCGTCGGCGAAGCGGGTGAGCGCGCCGGTCACCTGGTCGAGCTTCCAGGCGCCGCCCAGGTCGCTGAGCGCGATCAGCAGGTGCGCCTCGGCCTTCAGCCTGCGCAGCCGCCGACCGGCCTCATCGGGGAGCTCCGCAGCCGCCTGCGCCGTGCGCGCCATCAGGTCGGCGAACTGGGCGTCCGGATCGGCTTCGAGCAGCACGCGCACCCGCGCCGGATCGCGCCGGGCGAGTCCCGCCAGATAGGGCGCTGCGGCGAAGGCCGGCGCCAGGGACGGCCAGGCGGCGTCCAAGAGCTCGGTCCAGCCGTCCTCCCTCGCCGCCTCCTCCAGGATCTCGTGCAGGCGGGCGGCGGCCTTGGGGTCGGCGATCGGGCCGCAGGGGGCGAGGCGGTCGGCCAGGCGAGTCATCGCTGCGACTTTGCCGCCCATGTGGCCGCGGTCCAAGCCAATCTCGCGCTAGCCCGCGCGGGGCAGGATGAAGGCGACGCGCAGGCCCGGGCCGATCTCGCCGACCTTGCCGGGGCCCTCGTCGAGCTCCAGGCGACCGCCATGCGCCTCGGCCACCGCGCCGACCAGGGACAGGCCGAGGCCCGAGCCCGGCTCGTTGCGGCTGTTCTCCAGGCGCACGAAACGCTCGACCACGCGGGCGCGGTCGGCTTCGGGGACGCCGGGGCCGGTGTCCGTCACCGAGTACTCGATCTCGCCCGAGGAGCGGCGGCGCACCCGCAGCATGATGGCCCCGCCGGGGGGCGTGTACTTCACCGCGTTGTCCAGGATGTTGGCCAGGGCCTGGGCGAGGAACTCGCGGTTGCCGCGGATCGTCAGGTGGCGTTGCAGCTCGGCCTTGAAGTCGATCTCCTTGTCCTCGCACAGAGGCTCGTAGAGTTCGGCGATGTCGGCGGCGAGCTCGGCCGGGTCGAAGACGGTCTGGTCCGGCGCCTGGCCGGCCGCCTGCAGACGGGCGATCGACAGCACGGCGCCGAAGGTCTTGAGCACCCCGTCGGTGTCCTCGATCGCCTGGGCCAGGGCCTTGGTCGGATCGCCCCGCCCCGCCTCCACGTCGAGGTATGCCGCCTCCAGCCGCGCGCGCAGGCGGGTGAGCGGCGAGCGCAGGTCGTGGGCGATGGCGTCGCCGGCGTGCCGGTGGCCGGCCATGGAGCGCTCCAGCCGGTCGAGCATCTCGTTGAGGCCCTCGGCCAGTTCGTCGAACTCGTCGCGCGCGCCGCGCACATGGGCCCGCGCCCCGAGGTCGCCGTTGCGGACGGCGGCCACCACGTCGTTCAGCCCGCCCATGCTGCGGCTGACGTTGCGGCTGACGATCACCCCGCCCGCGAGGCCCAGCACGATGACCAGACCGCCGGCGCCCCACAGGGCGCGGACCACCTTGACCACATAGGCCTCGTCCTCGCCGACGTCGGCGCCGACGAACAGGATTTCCCCGCCGGAGAGCCGTTCCTGCAGGCCGCGGGCCGGATGGCGGATCTCACGGCCCTGGACGTCGTAGTCGGTGACCTGGAAGGTCGCCCAGGTCGGCTCGCCCTTGAACCCTTCGACCGGACTCTCTTCGATGGAGCCGGAGATCCGTTCGCCGTCGGACCTCATCAGGAGATAAAGGAACGGCCGCTCCGACGCGGCTCGCTCGATCAGGGCCTGGTTCAGGGCGTCGATCCCAGCCCGGTTGTAGGCGCCCTGCAGGGTGCGCATCTCGCGGGTGATGTCGCGGTCGGTGCGGCGCGCCGCCTCCCCGGCCGTGGCGACGTAGATGTAGGCCAGAAACGCGCTGGCGGCGGCCGCGAACAGCGCCAGGAACAGCAGCGTCAGCCGGAACGGCGTGGTGCGGAAGATGCGGGGCAGGCGCATGGAGGCGCCGTTCCTCCCTAGGCGTCCAGCCGGTAGCCCGCGCCGCGGATGGTCTGCAGCATGGGTTTGTCGAAGCCCTTGTCGATCTTCGAGCGCAGCCGCGAGACGTGGACGTCGATGACATTCGTCTGCGGGTCGAAGTGGTACTCCCAGACCTTCTCCAGCAGCATGGTGCGCGTCACCGACTGGCCGGCGTGGCGCATCATGAACTCCAGGAGCTGGAATTCCCGCGGCTGCAGGTCGATCTCCTTGCCCTGGCGGTGCACGGTGCGGGCGATCAGGTCCATCTCCAGGTCGCCGACCCGCAGAAGGGTCTGGACCGATCCGGTCTCGCGCCGTCGGGCCAGGGCCTCGACCCGGGCGATCAGCTCGGCGAAGGCGTACGGCTTGACGAGGTAGTCGTCGCCGCCGGCCTTGAGGCCGGCCACGCGGTCGTTGATCTCGCCGAGGGCCGAGAGGAACAGCACCGGAGTCTGGTCGCCCTCGCGCCGGATGGTCTCGATCAGGGTCACCCCGTCCATCCGGGGCATCATGCGGTCGACGATCATGACGTCGAACTCGCCGCCGCGGGCGGCGGCGAGCCCTTCTTCGCCGTCAGCGGCGCGGACGCACGCGAAACCGGCTTCGGAAAGCCCGCGCTCCATCGCGTCGGCCGCCTCGAGGTCGTCCTCGACGATCAGGATCCGCATCCGATTCGCACCCCCAGATTGGTCGTGCGCAGACTAACCCGCGACCTTCAGCGGCAGGAAGAGGGTGCGGCCGGCGCGATGCACCCCGACCAGCACGCTGGAGCGGCCGGCCTTCTTCGCCGCGTCCACCGCCGAGGCGAGGTCGCTGGCCTGAGCCACGTCGGCGTCGCCCGCGCGCACGATGACGTCGCCGCGGCGCAGGCCGCGCTGGGCGGCGTCGGAGGAGGCCTCGATGCTGTCCACCACGACCCCACGCACGTCGGCGTCGACGTTGTAGCGGCGGCGCGCGGGCTCATCGAGCGGCGCGAGGGCCATGCCGAGCACCGAGGGCAGGCTCGCCCCCGGCGCGCCGGGGGTGGCCCCGTTGGACCGGCCGGGCGTGTTGTCGTTGGCCGCCAGCTCGGTCTCCGACGGCCGGATTCCGGAGCGCACTTCGAACACCCGCCGCTTGCCGGCGCGGATCACGTCCAGGCGCAGGATGTCGCCGGCGCTGGCCTGGGCCACCTCGCGGGTGAGTTCGGTGGAGGTCTTCACCTGGGTCCCGTTCACGCCGACCACCACGTCGCCGGGCTGCAGGCCCGCGCGCTGGGAGGGACCGCCCGGCACCAGGTCGGCGATGATCGCGCCGCGCTGGTCGCCCATGCCCTGGGCTTCGGCCATCTCGGCGCTGAAGTTCTGGATGGTCGCGCCGATGTAGCCCCGTGTCACCTTGCCGCCGGAGATCAGCTGCTTGGTGATAGAATCGGCCACGTCGGCGGGAATGGCGAAGCCGATCCCGACCGACCCGCCCGAGGGCGAGAAGATCGCGGTGTTCACGCCGATGACCCGGCCGTAGATGTCGAAGGTCGGGCCGCCGGAGTTGCCGCGGTTGATGGGCGCGTCGATCTGGATGTAGTCGACGAAGGTCTCGCCGATGTCGCGTCCATAGGCCGAGATGATGCCGGCCGTGGCGGTGCCGCCCAGGCCGAAGGGGTTGCCGACGGTGATCACCCAGTCGCCGACCCGCGGCTTGGCCGCGTTCTCGAAGTTCACATAGGGGAAGTTGGAGCCCTTGACCTTCAGCACGGCCAGGTCGGTCCCCTCATCTCGGCCGATGATCTCGGCGTCAAGCTCGCGTTCGTCCTTGAGCACGACCTTGATGGTCTCAGCGTTCTCGACGACGTGGTTGTTGGTGACGATGTAGCCGTTGGACGAGATGAAGAAGCCCGAGCCCGACGACTGCTGCGTCGGCAGGCGGGGCTGGCCGCGCGGGGTGGTCCCGCCCTCGTCGCCCTCTTCGTCGTCCGGGGCCGGCTGGCCCGGCAGGGCGAAGGGGAAGTTCTCGAAGCCGGGGATGCGCTGCAGCGCGCTGGGGTTCGCCCGCGAGGTGACGTTGATCGACACCACCGCCGGCGAGACCTTGTCGAAAATATCGGCGAAGGACAGCGGCGCGCCGGGCGGCGGCGCGAAGACGGGGGCCGTGGAGGCCTTGATCATTCCCGCCTGCTGATCGGCGCGGGCGGGGGGAAGCTGCATCCCCGCCCCGGCCAGCGCGGCCGCGGCGACACCGGCGCCGGCCACGGCGCCCAGGAGATAACCGGTCTTCTTGGAGGTCATAAGACTTGAATTCCCTTCGGGACGCGGGACTGAACGCGTTCACCCGATAGCTAGGTTCGATGCACGAGAGCGCAACGCCTCTCAAGTTACGTTTAGGTCAGGCTCGGGCGCCGGAACGCGTCCGATCTTGGGCGCAATCGTGTCACGGCCCCTGGTCACGCGTAAGGCCTTTCAAGCGGTCGGCCTCCTCATCGGAGAGTTCCGCCTCCGGCGCGCGCCGACGAAGCTGCGTGACGAGCAGCAGGAGCCCGAAGCCCACGATCACGAACGGCCCGATCCAGAGAGCGGCGTTGCCGGCCGAGAAGCTCGGCTTGAGCAGCACGAACTCGCCGTAGCGCTCGGTCAGGAAGGTGCGGACCTCCGCGTCGCTGCGTCCGGCCGCCACCTGTTCGCGCACGATGCGGCGCAGGTCCGCGGCGAGCTCGGCGCTGGAGTCGTCGATCGATTCGTTCTGGCAGACGAGGCAGCGGACATCGCGGAAGATGGCCCGCGCGCGGGCCTCCTGGGCGGGGTCGCTCAGGCGCTCGGCCGGATCGGAGGCCGCGGCCATGCACATCACGGCCGCGACGGCGGCGAAGAAGCTCGCGAAGCTGCGCAGCATCGCCCGGATCATGCCGCAGCATCGCTCCGTTTGCGCCCGACCGCCAGCCTGAGGCGTCGGTCGGACAGGGAGACCGCCCCGCCAAGGGCCATGATCGCGGGCCCGGCGAAGATCAGCAGGGCCCAGGGATTCCAGTAGGCGCGGATCAGCCACACCGGCTCGCCGCCGGTCTCGCGCCGCTCGCCGAGGACCATGTAGAGGTGGCTGAGGCCGAGGTTGCAGATCGCCACCTCCGAGGTGGTCTGGCCGCCGGCCGGGTAGAACCGCCGCTCCGGCTCGCCCACGCAGACCTCGCGGCCTCCTCGGGTGGCGCGGACGATGGCGCGCTCCGCCTCGTAATTCGGACCGTCGATCCCGCCGATGCGCTCGACGGTGAGGTGATAGGCGCCGACGTCCAGGGCGCCGCCCACGGGCAGGGCTTCGGCCGCCTCGACCTTCCAGGTGGTCTCGAAACAGGCGCCGAGCACGAACACGCCCAGGCCCATGTGGGCCAGGGTCATGCCCCAGGCGCCACGGGGCAGCCCGCGCAGGCGCCGGAAGGATTCGGCGGCGGGAACGCGGAAGGCGCGGGTGCGCTCGGCCAGTTCGGCGAGCGCCCCGGCGATCAGCCAGGCGCCGAGGGCCAGGCCGGCAGCCCCCCAGGCGTGGCGCGGGCTGACCAGGGCGATCGCCGCGACGCCGGCGGCCAGGGCGATCAGGGCCGCCACCCCCAGGCGCTGGGCCACGCCGGCGGCGTCGCCCCGCTTCCACGCCAGCAGCGGACCGGCCGGCACCAGGATCAGCAGGGCGGCCATGAGCGGGGTGAAGGTCAGGTTGAAATAGGGCGGCCCGACGGAGATCGCCTCCCCCGTCGCCGCCTCGCGGATCAGCGGGTAGAGCGTGCCCAGCAGCACCGTCGTGGTGGCCGCGGCCAGGAGGATATTGTTGAGCACCAGGGCGCTCTCGCGGCTGATCGGGGCGAACAGCCCGCCCCGCTGCAGGCTGGGCGCGCGCCAGGCGAACAGGGCGAAGGCGAGCCCGGCCGTCGCGCCCAGGATGATCAAGAGGAGCACGCCGCGCGTCGGGTCGACCGCGAAGGCGTGCACCGAGGTCAGGACGCCGGACCGCACCAGGAAGGCGCCCAGCATCGAGAAGGTGAACGCCGCCAGGGCCAGGAACACTGTCCACCCGGCCAGGGCGCCGCGCTTTTCGGTGACGATGGCCGAGTGCAGCAGGGCCGCGCCGATCAGCCAGGGCATGAAGCTGGCGTTCTCCACCGGGTCCCAGAACCACCAGCCGCCCCAGCCGAGCTCATAGTAGGCCCAGAAGGCGCCCAGGGTGATGCCGAGGGTCAGGAAGCTCCAGGCCGCCAGGGTCCAGGGCCGCACCCAGCGGGCCCAGGCCGGGTCTGTGCGCCCCTCGATCAGGGCGGCGACCGCCAGGGAGAAGACCACCGAGAAGCCGACATAGCCGGCGTAGAGCATGGGCGGATGCAGGGCGAGCGCGGGGTCCTGCAGGAGCGGGTTGAGGGAGCGCCCCTCGATCGGCGCGTTGGCGAGGCGGGCGAAGGGGTTGGAGGCGAAGACCGTGTAGGCCAGGAACACCGAGCCCAGGGTCCCCTGTACGGCCACCGCCGTGGCCTTCAGCTCCCGGGGCAGGCCGCGGCCCAGGAGGGCGACCGCCATGCCGAAGCCGGTGAGCGCCAGGCACCACAGCAGCATCGAGCCCTCGTGGCTGCCCCAGGCGCCGGCCACCTTGTAGAGCAGGGGTTTTTCCGTGTGCGAGTTGGCCGCCACGTTGGCCACGGAAAAGTCGGAGGTGACGAAGGAAATCACCAGGGCGGCGAAGGCCAGGGCCACGCCGATGAAGGCCACGAGGGCGGCGCCCTCGCCGGCCGCGGCCAGGCTCGCCGAACGGCGCAGCCGGCCGAACGCGGAGACGCCGGCCTGGGCCAGCGAAAAGGCGAGCGCCAGGGCGAGGGCGAAGGCGCCGGTTTCTGCGATCATTCCGCGCTCGGCGTCTCGGGCGCGGCGTAGGCGGGCGTGGCGCCGTCGCCGCGCCATTCGCCCTGGGCCTTCAGGGCCTTCTCGACCTCGCGCGGCATGTAGCGCTCGTCGTGCTTGGCCAGGACCTGACGGGCCTCGAACACCCCGTCGGGGCGATAGGCGCCGGTGGCGACGATCCCCTGGCCTTCGCGGAACAGGTCCGGCAGGTCGCCCTGGTAGACGACGCGGTCGGTGGCGGTCTGGTCGGCGACCACGAACTCCACGCGCCCGTCGGGGTGCTTGGTCACGCTGCCCGGCTGGACGAGACCGCCAAGCTGGATCGAGCGCCCCGCCGGCGGCTGGGCCGCCTCGGCCTGGGAGGGGGTGTAGAAGAACGAAATGGAGTCGCTGAGGCCCCAGAGGGTCAGGCCGGCGGCCACGGCCAGGACCGGGCCGATGGCGGCGACCAGCAGCAGCCGGCGGCGCGCCGTGCGAGATTTGGGAAGAAAGCCGCTCATGGGCGGGACTCCGAAGCAGGGGTCATGGCCGGCGTGGCGGCGGCGGCGTCGAGCGCCTGCAGCACGTCAGGCCGTTCAGCGTAGCGGGCGCGGGCCTTGGCCAGGGCGGCGTCGCGCGCGGCGTCATCGCCGAGGACCGCGTAGGAGCGCACCAGGCGCACCCAGCCCTCGGCGTCGTCCGGCGATTCCTCCAGGCGGGCGGCGAGGCCCGCCACCATCCCGCGGATCGCTTCGAGCTGGTCGCCGGCGAAAGCCGGCGGCGGCGCCGGGGCGGGCGCCTTCTCGGCGTCGGCGATGGCCGCCTGCAGGGTCGCGCGGCGCGGGTCGTCCGGCTTCAGGTCGGCCAGGAGGGCGCGCCAGTCGGCCAGGCCGCCGGCCCGGTCGCCCGCCTCGATGCGTCCGCGGGCCAGGTGGAAACGGGCCATGACCGACTCGGGATCGCGCTTCAGCGCCTGGCGCAGGGCCGCTTCGGCCTGGGGCGTGACCGCGCCCTCGGCCTCGACGAGCAGCACCTCGCTGAGCGCTTCCCACAGGTCGATGCGCTCGGGGGCGAGTTCGATGGCCCGGCGCAGGGCGCGCGAGGCCTCTGCCGTGTCCCCCGAGGCGGCTTCGGCCATGGCCAGGTAGCGGAAGGCCTCGGGATCGTTCGGACGGCGGGCCACGAGGGCCTTCAGCACGGCGGCCAAGCGCGGCGGATCGAGGCGCTCGGGCGGGGTTCGCACCCACTGATCCAGGCGCGCGGCGTAGGGCTGATCCGGCGCTCCCGGGGAGCCGACCGACAGGTAGAGGCCGATGGCCAGGAGAGGACCGGCCGTAGCGATGGCGAGGATCGCCCGGCGGCTTCCTCCGGCGCTCCAGGACGCCGCACGGCGGGCGTCCGCGCCCAGGAGCCGCCGGCCGGCCTCGGCGTGGGCGCTCTTGCGCTCGGCCTCGCCCAGCAGGCCGCGCTCGGCGAGGTCGTCGATCTCCTGCAACTGGCGCCGGTAGAGGGAAAGCGCCGGGTCTTCCGCCGGAGCCGAGGCGCCGGCGCGGGCGGCGCGCTGCAGAACAAGACCCGCGGCGGCGGCGGAAAGGAGCGCGGCCACGACCCAGAAGCTGATCATGGCCGCGGCTTTAGCCCAAAGCGGCGACGCAGGCGAGGTCCGTGCCATTGCGGAGGGGGCCAGGGTCGATGCGCCGCACCCTTGCCGACCCACTTTGGGTAGCCGCAGGCCCCGACGGCCTGACCTAGATCATATGCCCTTCAGCATACCCGAGCTATCCGGATACCCGTGATTTTTTGGGGGATTCTATCGTGCTCCAGTCGAACCCGACTGCCGCTGCGGCCTCGCGCGTCCACGCGGGAGCCTGACTCTCATGGACACGCGCAACGGCGTGGCGCGTCTGCCGGACGCCACGATCGCGGCCAACGAGGACGAGCATGACATCGCGCTGCAGCGCTACGTCATGCGGCTCGGCCTGGACTTCTTCGTACGGCTCGCCACGGCCTGTTCGGAGCTCTTCGAGGGCAACCTGCTGACCGGCCTGATCTTCGTGGCCATCGCCCAGTCGAGCGTGCAGCACCTGAACAAGCCCCTGCGGCTCAATCCGTCCGCCGTGGACGGCGTCTTCCCGGACGAGCTGCGCCGGCCGGTCAGCGTGCTTGGCCTCGCCCAGTTCCTGGGCCTGCCCTACGAGACCACCCGCCGGCACGTGAACCGTCTGGTCGAGCTCGGCTATGTGAACAAGGTCGGCGCCCGCGGCGTCATCACGCCCTCGGAGGTGATGCGGCGGCCGGAGGTGGACCGGCTGGTGGCCGCCAACTTCTCCAGCGTTCGCCAGTTCGTCGCCGGCCTGCGCAACGGCGCGTCTGAACTCCTGGAGGCCTGAGCCTCAGGCCGCGGCGTTGAGCGCCGCCGCGCGGCGGCGGACAATCTCGGCGGCGCGGCGGTCGCGCACCAGACCGCTGAAGGTCGCCGCCAGATTCAGGAAGGTCTGGCCGATCGCCGGATCCTCAACCTCGCCGTGCCGCATCAAGTCGAGCACCTCCTCGACGTAGACGTCCAGCACTTCCCCGAGGCTTTCCAGGAGCTTGGCCCGCATCGAGGCGAAGCCGCCGTAGTTGGCGCTGTTGCGCAGCTCGTCGGCGAAGTGCAGCAGGGTCATGGCCCGGGTCACGGCCTGCGGGTCCGGCGCCTCGGTGAGGCGCGGCATGTCCTTCATCACCCGGGCCACGCGCATGGGATGGCGCGGAAGGGCGGCGACCAGGGCCCGCTCGGCCTCGCGCAGGCGGCGCTCGACGACGGCGGCCAGGGTCTTCTTCTGCTGGGCCACACGCTTGCCCCAGCCGCTGTCGCGCGCCAGTTCGATGGACTCGTCGATCTGGCCGATCTGCATGGTGATCAGCTCGACGACCTTGCCGACCGCGCGGCCGTGATCGGCGCCGCCCTCGGGATTGAGGCGGCCGACTTCGGCCAGGGCCTCGTCCACCGCCTTCAGGACCCGCTCGGCGAAGATCGCGAGCTCGGAACTGGCGAGGTAGGATTCCGGCGGCCGGTCCATCACCACCGAAATGATGCGAAGGATCATCCACGGATCGGCGAGCTGTCCCGCCAGCATCTCGAAAAAGCGCGGCCCGGCGTCCTCGGAGACGGTGACGGCGTCCTTGTAGGCCAGGCGGGCGACCGCGGCCTTCTCCTCTGAGATGCGGCCGATCCATTCGGGCAGGCGAAGGGTGGCCTCGCGCACGATGGCGGCCAGTTCCAGGCAGGCGCAGAGCTCGGCCGCGCCGTTGGCCCGCGCCTGGTCGGCGAGTTCGACGGCCCGGGCGAACTCGGAGGTCTCCCGCCGGCGAAGTCCGGCCAGGGCGCGGCGGACCAGGTCGTCGAAGGGTTCTGGGGAGGACTCGTCGGCGCGGAAGTCGATCAGCACCGCGGCGGCGTATTCCACCTCGTGGGGGCAGACGCTCTTCAGGCCGCGCCAGATCAGCCCCAGCACCGGCGCAGGGAACCGCAGGCGTTCCGGATCCCGGCCGTCGCCGACGCAGAGCGGCGCAATGGGACCAAGGACCGTGTTGCGAAGACGCCGGTCCGCGGCCTCGACCTCGACCAGGCGGCGCACGCTCGACAGGGCCGGGTCGGCGCCGACGTTCATGAGGGCGGCCTGCAGGCTGCCGACAACGCCGTCCGGAGCGGACTCGACGAGGTGTCTCACGATCGCGATTTTCTGCTCGGGCAGGCCGGCCATGTCGTCATCCATGCGCGGTCGCCCGCGCCAAGAGCCGACACTCGCCCAGGTGGGTTAAGGTTTGACAAACCACGACCTTCGCTCGTGGAATCACGCCTCGGCCCGCGGCAGCTCCAGTTCCACGGCGAGGCCGCCCAGGGGGGCGTCCCCCAGGCGCAGGGCGCCTCCGTAGGCGCGGGCCAGCTCGTCGACGATGTTGAGGCCGAGGCCCGAGCCGGGGGCGGCTTCGTCGAGCCGGGCGCCGCGCTGAAGCACCTCCTCACGCCGTTCCGCAGGCAGGCCCTCGCCGTCATCCTCGATGACGAGGGAGAAGCGCGTGGGCGAGAGCGGGCGGGCGCGCACCCGCACCCGGCCCCGGCACCACTTGCAGGCGTTGTCCATGGCGTTGCCGGCGATCTCCAGCAGGTCCTGCCGCTCGCCCAGGAAGAAGAGCTCCTCGTCGGCGTCCCAGTCCACGGTGACGCCCTTGTCCTGGAAGATCCGCTCGAGGGTGCGGGCCAGTTCATCCAGCACCTCGGCCACGCTGGTGCGCTCGCCCTGGCCCTGGGTGCGCGCCGCGGCCCGCGCGCGGCGCAGGTGATGATCGACCTGGCGGCGCATGGCTTCGGCCTGCCGGGCGACCACCTCGGCCAGGGGGCCAGGCTGCTGCTCGGCCTCGGTGGACATCACCGACAGCGGCGTCTTCAGGGCGTGGGCGAGATTGCCCACGTGGGTGCGCTGGCGCTCGACCACCTCCTGATTGTGCGCGACCAGGGCGTTGAGCTCGTCGGCCAGGGGGGCGAGTTCGGTGGGATAGGTCCGGACCAGCCGCTCGGCCTTGCCCCGCCGGACCGAGGCGACCTCCCGGCGCAGGTCGAACAGCGGCGCAAGGCCCACCCGCACCTGCACGACCACGGCGGCGATCATGCCGGCGGCCAACAGGGCGAAGGCGAGCGCCGTGGCGGCGATGAAGCCGCGCACGTCGCGGTCCACCGGGCTGCGGTCCTCGGCGGCCATGAAGATCACCGGGGCCTCGCGCCCCGGCAGCCGGGCCTGGGAGGCCATGGCCCGCAACGGCTCGTTGAGCGGCCCGCGGGTGTCGTAGACCACCGGCCTGCCGGGGGTGGCGGCCACTTCGGCGACGATGTCGGCCGGGGCCTTCAGCTCGCTGTCCCAGAGCGAGCGCGAGCGGACCAGCACGCGCACCGCGCCGCCGGACGCGGGCTCGGCCAGTTGCCAGTACTTGCCCGAATAGGCGCGCAGCGCCCGCAGATCGGTGAGCGCAGGGGCGATCACCTCCTGGTTCTCGCCGATGGTGGCGCCGGCGAGCAGGTTGTCGATCAGCTCGCTCAGCCCCTGGTCGAACCGGCGCAGGGCCGCCTGCTGGAACAGCATGGCCAGGACGATCGCCGTCACCAGCAGGACGGCCAGGCTCCAGCCGGCGGCCAGGATCACCAGCCGGCGGACCAGGGAGGGCCGGCGCAGGACCTCGAGCTTCACGGAACCGGCCTCACCGGCCGGCGGCCCCGCCGTCCAGTTCCTCCATGGGGCAGGTCAGGCGATAGCCGAGGCCGCGGGCGGTCTCGATCCGATCGGCGCCGATCTTCTTGCGCACCCGCCCGATGAAGACCTCGATGGTGTTGGAGTCGCGGTCGAAGTCCTGGTCGTAAAGGTGCTCGATCAGCTCGGTGCGGCTGATCACCCGGCCCTGGTGCATCATCAGATAGTGCAGCAGCCGGTATTCCAGGGAGGTGAGCCGCAGGGGCTCGCCGTTGACGGTGGCCCTGGCCGCGCGGGGATCCAGGCGCAGGCCGCCGCAGGTCAGGCTGGGCGCGGCGTGGCCCGCCGAGCGGCGCAGCAGCGCGCGGAGCCGGGCGAGCAGCTCCTCGGTATGGAACGGCTTGGTCAGGTAGTCGTCGGCGCCGGCGTCGAAGCCGGCGACCTTCTCGCTCCAGGCGCCGCGGGCCGTCAGGATCAGCACCGGCGTGGTCACATTGCCCCGCCGCCAGCGCTCCAGCACCGAGACGCCGTCGACCTTGGGCAGGCCGAGGTCCAGGATCACCGCGTCGTAGGGCTCGGTCTCGCCGAGGAACTGGGCCTCCTCGCCGTCGGGGGCGTGGTCGACGGCGTAGCCGGCGTCGCCCAGCGCGATCTTCAGCTGGCGCGACAGGTCCGGATCGTCTTCCACGAGTAGAATGCGCATGCGTCTGGCTCCTAGCCGCCCTGGCGGCCGATGATCTGGCCGCTTTCGGCGTCGACGACGAAGATCACGACCCGCCCGTCGGTCATCTGCCACTGGACGAAGTAGACGGGGCGGCCGCCCTGGTCGCCCTGGGTGGTGTTCAGGTGCCGGCCCGGCGTGCGCTGGGCGATCATGGCCAGCACCCGCGACAGGGGCGCCTGGCGGCCCGAGCGCACGGCGTCGCGGGCGCGGTCCTGGTCGCTGCGGTCCGCGCCATAGGCGGCGCGGCCACCGTCAGGCCACGGCTGGGCCGCCGCGGCGAGGGGCGCGGCCAGCAGAGCAGTGATGACGAGCAGGCGTTTCATGGCGCCAGACTTAGCCCCCGGTCACTGAACCCAGGCTGAACACTCGGCTCAGGAAGCCGCAACCGCCTCTATCACGGCCGGCGGCGCGGCGTGTAGGGCCGTTCCTTGCGCCAGGCCTCGGCGAAGGCCTCGAGCTCGGCGTCCGGCGTGTCGGGCAAGGTCACCACCAGCCGCGCGAAAAGGTCGCCGCGCTCGCCCCTAGCGTCGACCAGCCCCTTGCCCTTCAGCCGAAGGCGCGAGCCGGTGTTGGAGCCCTTGGGGACCGTCAGGGTCACCGGGCCGTCGGGGGTCGGCGCCTCGACCTTGCCGCCGAGCACGGCGTCGGGCACCGAGACCGGCAGATCCATGACCAGCGCCTCGCCGTCGCGCTTGAAGATCGGATGCGGGCGGATCGACAGTTCGATGAGGGCGTCGCCGGGACCGGCGCGGCCCGGGGCCCCCTGCCCCTTCAGCCGCAGGGTCTGGCCGTCGGACGCGCCCTTGGGGATGGTCACGTCGATCGTGCGGCCGTCGGAGAAGGCGATGCGCTTGCGCGCGCCCTGGATGGCCTCCTCCAGATCGATCTCCAGGCGGGCGCGCACGTCCGATCCGCGGCTCTGGAAGGGGCCGCTGTCGAAACCGCGGGGACCGCCGCGCCCGCGGCCGAGCATCTCGCTGAGGATGTCCGAAAAATCGACGCCTTCGAACTCGGCCGAGGAGAAGCCGCCCCGCGGCCCGCCTTGGAAGCCGCCGCCGAACGGGCCGCCCGGATGCCCACGGAACGTCTCGCGGCCGTCCGCGTCGATCTCGCCGGCGTCGAACTTCTTCTTCTTTTCAGGATCGCCCAGGATGTCGAAGGCGGCGCTGACGCGCTTGAAGCGCTCTTCGGACGCCTTGTTCCCGGGGTTGGTGTCGGGGTGGTGGGCCTTGGCCAGCTTGCGGAACGCCTTGCGGATCTCGTCCGCGCTCGCGCTGCGGGAAACGCCCAGCTCCTGATACGGGTCGTTCGCCAAGGGAAATCGCCTCTCCAGCCTGTGTCACCCTACGCCCTCTAGATTGGAGTGTCCGGTGAGTCACGCAAGGCCGCGTGTGACATAATTACCACACGATCGCGCGGGCCCGCCTAGAGGTCGCCCTTGTCCTCCATGAGGTCCCAGGCGGTGTAGTCGATCGCGTCCTCCGGATCCTCCAGCTCCGCCTCCGAGAAGGTCTGTCCGCGGATCGAAACCCCGGCTGCGTGCACGCTTTCCGGATCGCCCGTGATCAGCGGATGCCAGGACGGCAGCGGCCGGCCCTCGTGCAGCCGGCGATAGGCGCAGCTCCTGGGCATCCATTCCAGGGCGTCGATATTGTGCGGCGTCAGCTTGATGCAGTCGGGCACGTGCTGCTTGCGGTTGGCGTAGTCGCTGCAGCGGCAGGTGGCCGAATCGAACAGCCGGCAGTGCACCCGCGTGGGGATGACCTCGCCGCTCTCCTCGTCCTCGAAGCGAACCAGGCAGCAGAGCCCGCAGCCGTCGCATAGGCTCTCCCACTCGCGCACGGTCATCTGCTCGAGGCGCTTGGTCTCCCAGAAAGGTCTCGTCGCCATGGGGCCAGCGTCCTAAACCCAATCGGGCCGCGCCGCCAACGTCGATCCCTTGACTGATCCCTCGCCGCCTCATCGTCCGCCCCCCCGCCCATTCGGCCGGGCCAAGCCGCGCCCCCTCGCCGGGGCGGGGCCGTCGCAGCCGCGGCGCCGGGTCCGCGTGCGGCTGACGGCGGCGGTTGGCGCGGCGGCGGCGGCGGGTGGGGTGACGGCGCTCGGCTTCGCCCTGGCGATCTGGCTGGCCTACCTGCGGGACGTCCCGCCCCTGCCGGCGCAAGAGGCGCTCTTCGCGGCCAATCGGGCGCCGGCGATCCGCTTCCTCGACCGGGCCGGCCAGGTGATCGCCGCCCGCGGGCCGCGCTACGGCGAGCGTGTGAGGCTGGCGGACCTGCCCGAGCACGTGCCCCTCGCCTTCCTGGCCGCGGAGGACCGGCGCTTCTATCAGCACGGGCCGGTGGAGCTGAGGGCGATCGTCCGCGCGGCCATGGCCAACTGGCGGGCGGGCGAGGTCGTGCAAGGCGGCTCGACGCTGGCCCAGCAACTGGCCAAAGGCCTGTTCCTGACGCCCGAACAGACCCTCAAGCGCAAGCTGCAGGAGGCCGTCCTCGCCGCGCGCCTGGAGGGCCGGCTGGGCAAGGACGGGGTGCTCGAGCTCTATCTGAACCGGATCTACTTCGGGGCGAACACCTACGGTATCGACGGCGCGGCGCGAGCTTATTTCGGCAAGCCGGCCGCGTCCCTGACGCTAGGCGAGGCGGCGCTTCTGGCGGCCTTGCCCAAGGCGCCCTCCCGGCTGGCGCCGACGCACAACATGGCCGCCGCCCTGGATCGCTCGCGCTGGGTGCTGGGCGAGATGCGGCGCGACGGCTGGATCACGCCCGCCCAGGAGGCCGCGGCCCTGGCCGCCCCGCCCCGCCTATCGCCCGAGGCTCGCCAGGATGTCGCCGACTTCGGCTACGCCCTCGACTACGCCACCGCCGAGGCCGTGCGCCTGGCCGGACCCGACGCACCGGACCTGCAGGTGCGCCTGTCGCTGGACCCGGCGCTGCAGCGGCAAGCCGCCCAGCTCGTGCGCCGAATGCTGGAGGAGGACGGCCGCGCCGCCGGCGCCGACCAGGCCGCGCTGGTGGCGCTGGGCCCCGACGGCGGCGTTCGGGCCATGGTCGGGGGGACCGACTACGAGGAAACCCCGTTCAACCGCGCGGTGCAGGCGCGCCGCCAGCCCGGATCGGCCTTCAAGCCCTTCATCTACGCCGCCGCCCTGGAGAAGGGCGTGCGCCCGACGGATGTGCGTGTGGACGGCCCCGTGCGCATCGGCGCCTGGACGCCCCGCAACTACGGCGGCGGCTATGCCGGTCCGGTGACGGTGGAGACCGCCCTGGCCCGCTCGATCAACACCGTGGCGGTGAAGCTGGCGCGGGAAGCCGGACCCGAGGCCGTCGGCGCCCTTGCCCGGCGCTTCGGCTTCACGGGCCTGCCGCCGCGTCCGGACCTGTCGGCGGCGCTGGGCGCCTATGAGGTCAGCCCGCTGGAGATGGCCGGCGGGTTCCAGGTGTTCCAGGCGGGCGGAGGACGGATCGCGCCCTGGATCGTCGAGGAGATCCGCACCATGGACGGGCGCGCCGTCCATGTCCGCCCGCCGACCGCCCCCGCGCCGGCCTACGATCGGGCGCGCGCGGCGCAGATGGTCTCGATGATGAAGAAGGTCGTGACGTCCGGCACCGGCGTACGCGCCGCCTTCGGCCGTCCCGCGGCGGGCAAGACCGGCACCAGCCAGAACTGGCGCGACGCCTGGTTCGTCGGCTTCACCCCCGACTATGTGGCCGCGGTCTGGGTCGGCGCCGACGACGACCGGCCGATGGACCGCGTGACCGGCGGCGACCTGCCGGCGGAGATTTGGCGGCGGTTCATGATCGCCGCTCACAAGGACCTGCCGATCCGCGACTTCGACTGGATCGCCCCGCCGGCCGAGGCCGCCGCGGCCGCGCCGGACGCCCGCAACGGCTTCTATGGGGTGCTGGCCTCCGAGTTCGGCCGCCTCGCCGCCCAGGCGGAGGCGGAGGAGCCGGCGGAGAGCCTGGGGGAGGGCCCAGAGACGCCGCCGTCGTGACCGGACGGCCGGAAAGCCTTGAACGGATCGTACGCCCCGCTATGTCCCTCGCCGCATGAGACCCCCCATCCTCGCCCTTAAGGACGTCCGCCTGGCGGACGGCCCCGTGATGCTGTTCGACGGCGTCGACCTTGGGCTGGAGCCGCGCAGCCGCGCCTGCCTCGTCGGCCGCAACGGCGCCGGCAAGTCGACCCTGCTGCGCGTGCTGGCCGGCGAGATCGAGGCCGACGCCGGAGAACGCACCGTCACGCCGGGCGCGCGGATCGCCTTCGTGCGCCAGGAGCCGCAGATCGAGGGCGCAAGCCTGCTCGACTACGCCACCGCCGGCGGCGCGGCCGCGCACGAGGCGGAGGCGGCGCTGCAGGCCTTCGGCATGGACCCGGCGAAGGCGACCACGGGTCTTTCGGGCGGGGAGATCCGGCGCGCGGCCCTGGCCCGCGCTTTCGCCGACGCGCCGGACGTGCTGCTGCTGGACGAGCCCACCAACCACCTGGACATCCTGGCGATCGAGACCCTTGAGGCCCAGATCGCCGCCAGCGGCGCGGCGATGCTGATCGTCAGCCACGACCGCGCCTTCCTGGAGCGGGTGACCGACCGCTCGTTCTGGCTGGAGCACCGCCGCGTGCGGCGGCTGGACAGGGGGTTCGCCGCCTTCGACGACTGGGCCGAGCGGATCATGGCTTCGGAGGCCGAGGAGGCCCGCCGCCTCGACAAGGCGATCGAGCGCGAGCAGCACTGGATGGCTCGTGGCGTCACCGCCCGGCGGGCGCGCAACGAGGGCCGCCGCCGCCGGCTTCTGGACATGCGCGCCGCCAAGGCCGAGCGGCTGCGCGAGGCGCGCGGCTCGCTGAGCATGGGGCTCGCCTCTTCCGGCCTGTCCGGCCAGAGGGTGGCCGAGGTGAAGGGCCTGACCAAGGCCTTCGGCGACCGGGTGATCGTCAAGGACTTCTCCACGCGGATCCTGCGAGGCGACCGGGTGGCGATCGTCGGGCCCAACGGGGCGGGCAAGACCACCCTGGTGAAGCTGCTGCTGGGCGAGCTGGAGCCCGACGCCGGCGAGGTCAAGCTGGGGGTCAATCTGGAGATCGCCTACATCGACCAGGCCCGCGCCGACCTGAAGCCGGACATGACGCTGAAGGACGTGCTCACCCCGCTCGGCGGCGACCAGGTGGTGGTCCGCGGCCAGCCCAAGCACGTGGCCGCCTACGCCAAGGAGTTCCTGTTCACCGAGGCCCAGGTCAGGCAGCCGGTGCGCAGCCTGTCGGGGGGCGAGCGCAACCGCCTGCTGCTGGCGCGGGCCCTGGCCACGCCGGCCAACCTGATGGTCCTGGACGAGCCGACCAACGACCTGGACATGGACACCCTCGACCTGCTCGAGGACCTGCTGGCCGACTACGAAGGCACCTTGATCCTGGTCAGCCACGACCGCGACTTCGTCGACCGGCTGGCGACCTCGACCATCGCGCTCAACGGCCGCGGCGAGGTGGTGGAGACACCCGGGGGGTGGCAGGACTTCCTGTCCCAGAACCCCGGCTTCCTGCGCCCGGCCGCCGCAACGTCCGCGGCCCGCCCACGCGCGGAGCGTCCCGCGCCCGCGGCCAGGCCCTCCAAGCTGTCGTACAAGGACCAGCGGCGGCTGAGCGAGCTCGAGGGACTGATCGCCGACCTGCCCGAGAAGATCGCCAGGCTCGAAGCCGACCTCGCCGATCCGACCCTGTACGGCCGCGACCCCGCCGCGTTCGACCGGCTGGGCCAGGCCCTGGCGGCCGCGCGCTCGCAACTGGCCGACAGCGAAGAGGAATGGCTGGAGCTCGAGGAGCGGCGCGAGGCGCTGGAAGCCGGCCGCTGACCCGTGATTCGCCGCCCGCAGGCGGGCGAAGGGTTTCCTGTGGATAACCTTGGCGATTGAATCGAAACGGGAAAAACCCGTCCGCCCCCAGACAATCCACAGACTGTCCACCGTGGACGCGACCGTCGCCCACACTGATGGCGACTCTGGCGCTTGCTTCATAGAGGGTTCGGGCGCAACGTCAAGTGGCCGAGAGGAACTGCGGCGACGGCGAACCGGGCGACCGGAACGCAAGCGCCGCAGGCGGTTCAAAGGAGATGGAAGCTGGGGCGACCCAGGGACCTGCCTCTGATGGACACCGGGCAGTGACGGAAACCTGCGGGGACACCCGCGATCGAAGTCAGGCTCGACCTTTCCGGCGCAGATCCCCCAACGGATCTGGATGAGAGGGCGACGCTCCGGGCGACCGAAGCGCCGCCCTCTTGCTATTTGCGCAGCCGGCCAAGGCGGTCGGGACGAAACGCCGCTGAATTAACGAAAATCTCGCAGAGAGCGCTCTAAAGCCACGGTGTTCCTTGGAGCGCTCATGGCGGCTTTCGCGACCACAACCTTCAACCGGCGCCTGGCGTTGGCCGCAGGCCTCGCCGTGGCCTCGATGATCGGCGCCCAGATCGGGCTCGCCCTGATCTCCGAGACCGACGGCGCTGCGCCGATCTGGGTGGCCAACGGTTTCATGGCGGCCGCCCTGCTGATGCTGCCCCGGGCCTGGGGGCTTGGGGTGGTGGCCGTCTGCTTTGCAGGCCAGATCGGCCTGGGCGTCCTGCGCCACGACAGCTGGCCGGCGAACCTGTCCCTGTCCGCAGTCAACGTGATGGAGACGTTGCTGGTCGCCCACCTCGCGCGCCTGGCCTGCGGGCGCACGGTGCGCCTGACCAATTTCAACCGGGTGGCGCGGCTGCTGGGCCTGGCGGTGGCGCCGGCGGCGGCGGTGTCGGCGGCGGCCGCGGCGGCCGTCGAGGCCGTGATCCTCGAGCGCCCGCCGATGCTGACCTTCACCGCCTGGTTCGTGTCCGACGGTCTCGGCATGGCCCTCGTGCTGCCCGCGCTCCTGCTCGCGCGGATCACGCCGCGGGACTTCCGGCGCCCGGTCTGGGAGCGTGTCGCGATCTACGCCGCCCTGGCCGCGGCGACCGTCGCCGCCTTCGCCTTCCGCGGTCTGCCCCTGCATTTCCTGCTGTTCCCGGCCTCGCTGCTGGCGGCCTTCAGGGTCGGGCCCCGCGGCACCGGCTTCGCGATGCTGCTGCTGACGGCCATCACCGTCGGTTTCGTCGCCCTCGCGCCCTTCGGCGACGGGGTCAATCCGGGCTGGACGATGACCGAGCGCATGCATGCGGGGCAGCTGCTGATCTCCACCATCTTCCTGACCTCCCTGGCGACGGCGATGGCGGTCAGCGACCAGGCGCGGCTCAAGCGGCTGTGGACCAACCGCAGCAACCTGGCCCGCCGCTCCCAGGCCCGGGCGCTGAAGGCCGGCCAGGCCAAGGCCGAGTTCCTGGCGACGATGAGCCACGAGATCCGCACGCCGATGAACAGCATCCTCGGCTTCACCGAGGTGCTGCTGCGCCGGGAGGACCTCTCCGCCGACGCCCGCCGCCAGCTTGGCCTGATCGACCAAGCCGGCGCCTCGCTGCTGGCGGTGGTCAACGACATCCTCGACTTCTCCAAGATGGAGGCCGGGGAAATCGAGCTCCTGCCGCGGGCCTGCGCGCCGCGGGAGGTAGCCGACGGGGCCATGGCCATTGTCGCCGACGCCGCCCGCGCCAAGGGCCTGGACGTGTCCGTGGAGATCGAGGGCGACGCCGGACGGCCGGTGCTGATCGACGATCTGCGCGTGCGCCAGATCCTGCTCAACCTACTCAGCAACGCCGTCAAGTTCACCGACGCTGGCGCGGTGAAGCTGCGCCTGGAGGTGGAGGGCGACGGCGCCGGGCGGCGCCTGCGGTTCAGCATCATCGACACCGGCGTCGGGGTGGCGGCCGACAAGCTCGACCGTCTGTTCAAGCGCTTCTCCCAGGCCGACAGCTCCGTGAGCCGCGCCTATGGCGGCACGGGCCTGGGCCTGGCCATCTGCAAGGGGCTGACCGAGCGGATGGGCGGGCGGATCGGCGTGACCAGCACGCCCGGCGCCGGGTCGCAGTTCTGGTTCGAGATTCCGGCGCCCACGGCGGTGGCGGACGACGCGCCGACCGCGGCCGCCGAAGCCCAGGCGCACGGCGAAATCCGCGTGCTGCTGGTGGACGACCATCCGATGAACCGCGAACTGGGCGCGACCCTGCTCGACATCCTGGGCTGCCGGACCACCGTGGCCGAGAACGGCGAGGAGGCGATCGCCGCCGCGCAACTGGACGTCTACGACGCCATCCTGATGGACCTGCACATGCCGCACATGGACGGCTGGGAGGCCTCACGGCGCATCCTGGCTCTGGGCGGAGAGGCGGCGCGCACGCCGATCATCGCCCTGTCCGCCGACGTGATGCCCGAGACCGCCGAGCGGTGCCGCCGGGCCGGCATGGTCGACGTGGCGGCCAAACCGATCAGGATCGAGGACCTGCACGCCATGCTCTCGCGCTGGGCCGGGCGCGACAGGGAAGGCGCCCTGCGGGCCGCCTGAGCCGGCGCGGCGCTCCCGCCGACGAAAAACCGGACTCCACTTTTGACGGCCGCGCTCTAGGTTTCCGCCTTCGAGTCCGGGAGTCCGCATGAAAGTCCTACGTCCCCTCGCGATCGCCCTCGCCGCCCTCCTCTGCGCCTGTTCGCCGGCCAGGAAGGACGCCGCGCCGGCCGACGGCCGCACGACGATCCGCTTCGCCACCGACTGGCGGGCGCAGGCCGAGCACGGCGGGTTCTATCAGGCGCTGGCCACCGGCGAGTACGCCAAGCGGGGCCTGGACGTTCAGATCGTCCAGGGCGGGCCCGGGGTGAACGTGCCTCAGCTGCTCGCGTCCGGCGCAGTCGAGATGGGGATGGGCTCCAACAGCTTCATCGTGCTGAACCTCGCCCAGGAGGGGGTGCCGGTGAAGGCCGTGGCGGCCATCTTCCAGAAGGATCCGCAGGTGCTGATCGCCCACCCCGACCAGGGCGTCGAGACCCTGGCCGACCTTAAGGGCCATCCGATCCTGCTGTCGGACGCCTCGGTCACAGCCTTCTGGGTGTGGCTGAAGGCCAAGTATGGCTTCACCGACGACCAGGTGCGCAAGTACACCTTCAACTCCGCGCCGTTCCTGGCCGACAAGCGGGTGGCCCAGCAGGGCTATGTCACCTCCGAGCCCTACACGATCGAGAAGGAGGCCGGCCTGAAGCCCAAGGTCTTCCTGCTCGCCGACAACGGCTACCCGGGATACGCCACCATGGTCCTGGCGCCCGACAGCCTGATCGCCAAGAACCCCGCCGCCGTGAAGGCCTTCGTCGAGGCGACCGCGGCGGGCTGGAAGTCCTATCTGGAGGGCGATCCTGCGCCGGCGAACCGGTTGATCCTCAAGGACAACCCCGAGATGACCCAAGACGTGCTGGACCAGGCGCGGGAAAAGCTGAAGACCTACGGCATCGTCCAGGGCGGGGACGCCGCCACCCGCGGGATCGGCGTCATGACCGAGGCGCGCTGGACAGAGTTCGCGGACATGGCCAAGCAGAACGGGGTCTATCCCGCCACGCTCGACCCCAAGAGCGCCTACACCCTGTCGTTCGTGGACCAGGCCGCCCAGTGAGCATCGCCGCCCTGGAGGACGTCGAGGTCGACTATCCGGGGCGGGGCCGCGCCCTGGGGCCGGTCAGCCTCGCCCTGGCGGCCGGCGAGATCGTCTCCCTGGTCGGGCCTTCCGGCTGCGGCAAGTCCACCGCCCTGCGCCTGCTCGCCGGGCTCGAAGGCCCCAGCCGCGGCCGGGTGCGGCGCACGCCCGGCCGGGGGGAGACCTCGGTGGTCTTCCAGGCGCCGACGCTGGCGCCGTGGATGTCGGCGCAGGCCAACGCCGCCCTGCCGCTGGAGCTCGCCGGGACCGGCAAGGCCGAGGCTCGGGCCCAGGCCGCCGAGGCGCTCGCACGGGTGGGCCTGGCGGGCCACGAGGCGGCGCGCCCCGCCCAGCTCTCGGGCGGCATGGCCATGCGGGTCTCCCTCGCCCGCGCCCTGGTGACCCAGCCGCGCCTGCTGCTCCTGGACGAACCGTTCGCCGCGCTGGACGAGATCACCCGCCGCGCCCTGGCCGACGACGTGCTGGCGCTGTGGAGCGAGAGCCGTCCGGCGATCGTCTTCGTCACCCACAATGTCGAGGAAGCGGTCTACATGGCCTCGCGCGTGGTGGTCATGAGCCGCGGACCGGGCCGCATCGCCGGCGAGTTCGCCGTCGAAGGCCCCCTGCCCAGGCCCCACGGCTTTCGCGCGAGCGAGCCGTTCCGGCGGGCGGTGGAGGCTGTCTCCAATGCGCTCGAGGCGGCCATGGAGCCCGCCGCATGAGCCGCCTGGTCGCCGTCTTCGCGCCGCTGGCCCTGATCGCGCTGCTGCTCGGCGCCTGGGAGGCGGCCTGCCGGCTGGGCGAGGTGCCGGCCTATTTCCTGCCGCCGCCGTCCGCCGTCGCCGTCGCCCTGGCGGCGGACGCGCCGGACCTGCTTGGATCGGCGTGGAACACCCTGGCCATGGCGCTGTCGGCCCTGCTGGTCGCCAGCGTGCTCGCCCAGGCGCTGGCTCTCGGCGTGGCCCTCAGCCCGACCGCGGAGCGGGCCGTGCGCCCCCTGGCCGTGGTGCTGCAGGTGACCCCGGTGGTGGCCATCGCGCCGCTGGTGGTGATCTGGGCCGGCATCGACCATCCCGAACGCGCCATCGTCGGTCTCGCCGCGGTGGTGGCCTTCTTCCCGATCTTTTCGGGCGCGCTCACCGGCCTGAAGTCGGCCGACCCTGACCTGGAGCGCCTGTTCGACCTCTACGGCGCAGGTCGCGCGCAGCGGCTGCTCCGGCTGCGCTTGCCCTCGGCCGTGCCGTTCCTGCTGGAAGGCCACAAGGTGGCCGGGGGCCTGGCCGTGATCGGCGCGGTGGTGGCCGAGTTCGTCGCCGGCTCCGGCGGAGCCCAGGGCCTGGCCTGGAAGATCCTCGAGGCCGGCAACCGCCTGCAGACCGCCCGCATGTTCGCCGCCCTGGTCGTTCTGGGGCTCCTCGGCGCGGCCCTGCATGCGGCTTTCGACCGCCTTGAAAAGGCCGGCCTGAAGTGGTGGCGCGGCCGTTAGCCGGCGATTAAGCGCGGCGGTGTAACCGTCGCCGCATGTATGTGAAGCTCGCCTTCGTCTCGACGCTGGTGCTCGCCGGGGCCTCCCAGGCCGCATCGGCCCAGCCGGCGCTGGACCGCTACGGCCCGCCGCGCGCCGACGTGCGCCTGGCCGCGGCCGCCCCGGCCTATGGCGGGCGGATGCTGACCTGGGCGAGCAAGGTGGAGCCGCCGGCCGCGGCGGCGCCTCAGCCGAGCGCCCCTGCACCGCGCGCGGCCGATCCGCGCGCCTACAGCCTGGGAGACGTTGAGGCCGCGCCGGCGCCCGCGCCCGCCAGCCTCTACGACTCCCCGCCGCCTGCCCCGGCCGCCGCCTCGGCGGTCGCCGCCGCGCCGAGGATCACGGCCCAGGCG
>NZ_JBKBSM010000021.1:0-23955 GCF_046291545.1 Phenylobacterium sp. | reverse complement strand
CGCCCGTCTTCGCCAGCGTCATCGTGATCGCCGCCGTCAGAGTCGTCTTGCCGTGGTCAACGTGACCAATCGTGCCAATGTTGCAGTGAGGCTTCGTGCGTTCGAACTTCTCTTTGGCCATTTCAAGCTCCAGCCCTGTTTGGGCTTGTCCTCTTAACTAGGGATGGAAAGGGTTAGGCGTACTTCTTGATCACTTCGTCGGCGACGTGCTGCGGCACCGGATCGTAGTGGTCGTACTGCATGGTGAACTGGGCCCGGCCCTGCGACATGCCGCGAAGCGTGTTCACATAGCCGAACATGTTCGCCAGCGGGACGAAGGCGTTGATGACGGTGGCGTTGCCGCGCACGTCCTGGCCCTGGATCTGGCCGCGGCGGCCGTTCAGGTCGCCGATCACCGAGCCCAGGTACTCTTCCGGGGTCACGACCTCGACGGCCATGATCGGCTCGAGCAGCTTGGGGGCGCCCTTCTCGCGAAGCTCTTTGAACGCCGCGCGGGCGGCGATTTCGAAGGCCAGCACCGAGGAGTCGACGTCGTGGTAGGCGCCGTCGATCAGCGTCGCCTTGAAGTCGATCAGGGGGAACCCGGCCAGCAGGCCGTTGTCCTTGGCCGACTCCAGGCCCTTCTGCACGCCGGGCACATATTCCTTCGGCACCGCGCCGCCGACGATCGCGCTTTCGAACACGAAGCCCGAGCCCGGCTCGCCCGGCTCGAACACCAGCTTGACGCGGGCGAACTGGCCCGTGCCGCCGGTCTGCTTCTTGTGCGTGTAGTCGATCTCTGCGCGCTTGCCGAGGCTCTCGCGGTAGGCCACCTGCGGCGCGCCGATGTTGGCCTCGACCTTGTAGGTGCGCTTCAGGATGTCGATCTTGATGTCCAGGTGCAGTTCGCCCATGCCCTTCAGGATCGTCTGGCCCGACTCGTGGTCGGTGGAGACGGTGAAGGACGGGTCTTCGGCGGCCAGCTTCTGCAGGGCCACGCCAAGCTTCTCCTGGTCGGCCTTCGACTTGGGCTCGACCGCGATCTCGATCACCGGCGCCGGGAACTCCATGCGCTCGAGGATCACCGGGGCCTTGGTCGGATCGCACAGGGTGTCGCCCGTGCGGGTTTCCTTCAGGCCGGCCAGGGCGACGATGTCGCCGGCGTAGGCTTCCTTGATGTCCTCGCGGTTGTTGGAGTGCATCAGCAGCATGCGGCCGACCCGCTCGCGCTTGTCGCGCGTCGAGTTCAGCAGGCTCATGCCGCTCTCCAGCTTGCCCGAGTAAATCCGGCAGAAGGTGAGCGAGCCCACGAAGGGGTCGTCCATGATCTTGAACGCCAGCACCGACAGGGGCTCGTCGTCCGACGCCTTGCGCTCAACCTCGGCCTCGGTCTTGAAGTCGATGCCCTTGGTCGGCGGGATGTCCACCGGAGACGGCAGGTAGTCGACCACCGCGTCGAGCAGCGGCTGCACGCCCTTGTTCTTGAAGGCCGAGCCGCAGAGGATCGGATAGAAGGCGCCGGTCAGAACCGCCTTGCGCAGGCACTTCTTGATCGTCTCTTCGGAGGGCTCCTCCCCGCCGAGGTAGGCTTCCATGGCCTCGTCATCGAGTTCGACGGCGTTCTCGATGAGGTAATGGCGGGCTTCCTCGGCCTTGTCCTTCAGGTCGGCCGGGATTTCCTCGTCATGGAACTTGGCGCCCAGGCCGTCGTCGTCCCAGACGACCGCCTTCATGCGCACCAGGTCCACGATGCCGCGCAGGGCCGACTCGGCGCCGATCGGCAGCTGGATCGGAACGGCCTTGGCGCCCAGGCGGTCGCGGATCGATTCCACGGACTTGTCGAAGTCGGCGCCGATCTTGTCCATCTTGTTGACGAACACGATCCGCGGAACCTTGTACTTGTCCGCCTGCCGCCAGACGGTCTCGGTCTGCGGCTCCACGCCGGCGTTGCCGTCGAGCACGGTCACCGCGCCGTCGAGCACGCGCAGCGAGCGCTCCACCTCGATGGTGAAGTCCACGTGGCCGGGAGTGTCGATGATGTTCAGGCGCTTGCCGTTCCAGAACGCGGTCGTCGCGGCCGACGTGATGGTGATGCCGCGCTCCTGCTCCTGCTCCATCCAGTCCATGGTGGCCGCGCCGTCATGGACTTCGCCGATCTTATGGCTCTTGCCGGTGTAGTAGAGGATCCGCTCCGTCGTCGTGGTCTTGCCCGCGTCGATGTGGGCCATGATCCCGAAGTTGCGGTAATCTTCGATTTTGTGCGTGCGAGGCATAGCGGCAAGCTCTGCAGAAAGGGGGGCGTTCTGGGGGCTGAACGAACGGCGCGGGCGGTTTAGCTCAAACCGCCCGCGCCGGAAAGCGATGGATGAACCGTCTTACCAGCGGTAGTGCGAGAACGCCCGGTTGGCTTCCGCCATCTTGTGGGTGTCTTCACGCTTCTTCACGGCGGCGCCACGGTTCGAGGAGGCGTCGAGCAGTTCGCCCGCCAGCTTCTCGGTCATGGTGTTTTCGCCGCGGTTGCGCGCAGCGTTGACCAGCCAGCGGATGGCCAGGGCGCGGCGACGGTCCGGACGGACTTCGACGGGAACCTGATAGGTCGCGCCGCCGACCCGGCGGGAGCGAACCTCGATCGAGGGCGACACATTGTCCAGGGCGGCGTGGAAGGTCTCCAGCGGCCCCTGGTCCTTGCGCTTGGCTTCCAGGATGTCGAAGGCGCCGTAGAGGATGTTCTCGGCGACGGCCTTCTTACCTTCGTACATCACGTAGTTCATGAACTTGGTGACGACGAGGTCGCCGAACTTGGGATCCGGCAGGACTTCACGTTTCTCGGCGCGGCGGCGGCGGGACATGTCTGATCTTCCTTACTTCGGACGCTTGGCGCCGTAGAGCGAGCGACGCTGCTTGCGGTCCTTGACCCCTTGAGTGTCGAGCACGCCGCGCAGGATGTGGTAGCGGACGCCCGGAAGGTCCTTCACCCGGCCCCCGCGGATCAGCACCACGGAGTGCTCCTGCAGGTTATGGCCTTCGCCGGGGATGTAGCACACCGCTTCGATGCCCGTGGTCAGGCGCACCTTGGCGACCTTCCGCAGAGCCGAGTTCGGCTTCTTCGGCGTGGTCGTGTACACGCGGGTGCAGACGCCGCGGCGCTGCGGGCAGCCCTTCAGGGCCGGGACCTTGTTCCGCGAAGGCTTGTCCTGGCGCGGTTTGCGGATGAGCTGATTGACTGTCGGCATCTATTCTCTTGCTCGGGAGGCGTGTGCCGTGTGGCCGAGGCGCCTCGAAGGGGTCCATGTTGTCGTCGGGTTTCGAAACCGCCCTCTGAACGCGAAAACTCGCCGGCGCGCGCAAATCTGCGTTCCGGCGGGCAGGACGTCCGATGAGGGACTTCCGGTTCATCGGGACTGGAGAAGAATCCCCGGCCTCGAAAGGAGCGCGGTTCATACTCGCGAAGGGCGTTTGCGTCAACGTCGGCGAATTCTCCCCGCCCCGTCGGCGATCGGCGGCCCCGCGCCGCAAATCCGCCGCCCTACAAGGCGCAGCTTCGCCCCGGGATTAGCGGCGAGGCGCCATGCGCAGACCAGGACGGATTCGCACGGCGGTGCTGGCCGGCTCCGCCGCCGTGCATGCGATGCTCCTGGCCCTGGCGGCAGGCTCCCATGGCGTCGCCTTCAAGCCTGAGCCCCCGCCGCCTGTCTTGCAGGTCGAGATCGTCCCCGCCTATCTCCTGCCGGCCCCTGCCCGGTCCGCGCCCAGGACCGAGCGCCCCGCCCCCTCCCCGCGCGCGCCGCGGCCGCGCCTGGCGCGCCGGCCGGCGGACGAGGCCCCGATCGCTCCGCTGGTCCTGCCCGCCGCGCCCGCCGGTCCGCGCGCGCCCCCAGGCGTGGACGAGGGCGTGCGGCGGACCCTGCAAGGCGGTCTGGTCGGCTGCGCCAACCCGGCCGCGGCCGGATTGGACAAGGCCGCGCGCGAGGCTTGCCTGGGCCGGCTCGGCGCGGGCGCTGCGGACGCCCCCTTCTATGCAGCCCCCATCGGCAAGGCGAAGCGGGCCGAGTTCGATCGGGCGGCGGCGCGCAAGCGGGCCGATCGGGAGTGGAGGGCCGCGCCCATGCCGCCGGGCCTCTCGACCTCCGACGCGCCAGGCGGGCTCACCGGCCTTGGCCAGTCGCGCCCCGACCCCGCCGACGTCCCCTGACGCCACAGAAAGAAGAGCCCCGTCGCGGCTGCGGCGGGGCCCAGGGGGGAGCTCGTCGGAGGAGACGAAGGCTCGATCAGGCGGCGATCACATGGTCGCCGGCGACGAGCGGCGCCTCGAGCGTCGCCCAGTCGATGGCGCCATCGTGCTTCAGGTCCTCGAACTGGAGCACGCCCAGCTCCTCGAACTTCGGGCGGATCTTGTCGGTCAAGAGGCCGATCCGCTTCAGGTTGGGGATCATCCGCTCGAACAGGAAGGTGCGGAACGCCTTGCCGCCCTGGCTGGCGTCGTTGATCTCCAGCGCCTCCTCGCGGGTGAAGCCGAACTCCTCGGCGACGGTCGTGGAGACCAGCCGGTTGCGCATCACCACGCAGGCCTCGTAGGCGAACTGGGCCCGTTCCTCGATCTGGTCCTGGGGCAGCGCCTTGATCCAGTCCTCCAGATAGTTGACCCCGAAGGCGACGTGGCGGCCCTCGTCGCGCATGACCAGGCCGACGATGTCCCGCAGCAGCGGATCGCGGGTGCTCTGGTGGATGGTCTGGAAAGCGGCCAGGGCCAGGCCCTCGATCAGGATCTGCATCCCGATGAACTTCAGGTCCCAGCGCGGGTCGGTCAGCACCTTGTCCAGGAGGAACTTCAGGTTCGGGTTGATCGGATAGATCATCCGGCACCGCTCCATCAGGTAGCGGTGGAACACCTCCACGTGGCGCGCCTCGTCGAAGGTCTGGGAAGCGGCGTAGAGCTTGGCGTCATGGGTTGGCGCGCAGCTCACCAGCTGCGAGGCGACCAGCAGGGCGCCCTGCTCCCCGTGCAGGAATTGCGACAGGGTCTGGGCGTTGGAGCGCTTGGAGAACTCCACCCGCTGCTCGGGGGTCAGCGCCGCCCACTTGGGATGGCTGGCGAAACCTTCGGGCCCCTCGGCGCTGGGCGCCTCTTCGGCGGGGAACGGCTGGTTCCAGTTCACGTCCAGCTCGACGTTCCAGTTGAAGCGCTTGCCCAGTTCGTAGAGCCGCCGGATCTTGGCGTTGGCGTTCTCGTAGTCCCAGTTGTACGAGCCGGTCAGCGGCGTCTTGAAGATCTCCCGGATCGTCTCGACGTCGTGGTCGGTCAGGCGATGGGCGAGGTCCTCATCGCTGAAATACTGGATGTCGGTGGGCGGCCCTTCGACGACGGTGACGTGCAGCATGGCGGTGATCCTTCCCTTGCTCGGCTGGCTCGCCGATTGAGGACCACCCTAAAGATGACGCCGGCGTCATCTTTGACTCATATCAAAAAGCGCCGGGGAAATTCCCTCGCCTCGCCGTCTGCGCTCAGTCGAAGATGTCGAAGATGTCGAAGCCGCGCTTCTTCTTGCGGCGATGATAGTCGTCATCGTCGTAGCGATAGCGCTTCTCGCGATCGTCATAGGCGTGGCGGCGCTTCCAGTCGTCGGGATCGCGGCGGAAGCTGTCCACCTCCCGGTCGAACCGCTCGCGGGCCTGACGCTCCTCCTGCGCCTGCTCCCGGCCCGAGGCGAGCAGCTTCTCCAGTTCGCCGCGGTCGAGCCAGACGCCCCGGCAGTCCGGGCAGATGTCGAGCTCCACGGCCGAACGCTGGACGTTCTGCATCGAGGTGTTGCAGTTGGGGCAAAGCAGCAGCGGCAAGATGGTCCTCCCTGGCGGCCCACCCTATCTAGGCGCCCGATCCGCCGGCGCCAGGGCCCGCCGCGACAGGCGCCCTAGAAGCCGACGTATTCCTTGAACACCGGCAGCACCGCGACCCAGGTGTCCAGGGCGTTGACCACGGCCTCGGCCGTGGCGCCGTGTTCGAAGTCCACGTCCATTTCCAGGAACGGATCCATCTCGTCGTCCAGATAGGCCCGGCCGAACCGCTTGCCGCGGTTCCAGCCGTTGATCTGCTCCAGGGTCATGCCCTTATCCAGATCGAAGGCGGCCGCGAACTGGATCGACGCGCAGCGGGGCGTCTCGCGGCAGGTGTAGAAGAAGACGCGGAAGTTCGACCCGTCGGCCCCGCTCAGGATCACCGGCTCGCCGTCGGAGGTCGCCGACACCTCGGCCTTGTAGCCGCGCGATTGCAGGGCCTGTGTGACCTCGGCCGCGGTCACGCCGCCGTCCGGCAGAAGCTGAGCATGGGCCGCCGGTCCCGCCGTCAGAGCCATAGCCGCCCCGGCCGCCGCAATCGATGCCCATAACCTCATGGCTCGCCCTCCCCAGCCTGCAGCCGTCGAGAGCGATCATCCCACGTCCGCCACGAGTCCGGCAAGCAAAACGGCCCGGGATCGCTCCCGGGCCGCTGATGCTTGGGTCCGCGAGGACGAAGGCCCTAGGCCTCCACCCCCTCGGCGTCCCGGGCGATGACGTCCGGCAGGGGCTCCATGGCCTCTTCCCGGCTCGCCGTCAGGGCCTCGTCGCGCTTGGCGGCGATGCGCTGCAGGGTCCGCAGGTACGAGCCCGTGCCCGCCGGGATCAGGCGGCCCACGATCACGTTCTCCTTCAGGCCTTCCAGCGTGTCGGTCTTGCCCTGCACCGAAGCCTCGGTCAGCACCCGCGTCGTCTCCTGGAACGAGGCCGCGGAGATGAAGCTGCGGGTCTGCAGGGACGCCTTGGTGATGCCGAGCAGCACGGGCTGGACCAGGGCCGGACGACCGCCGCGGGCTTCCGTCTTGGCGTTTTCCTCATCCACCTCGGCCTTGTCGAGATGATCGCCCTTCAGGAGGCCCGTGTCGCCGGTCTCGAGGATTTCCACCTTCTGCAGCATCTGGCGGACGATCGTCTCGATGTGCTTGTCGTTGATCGGCACGCCCTGCAGTCGGTAGACCTCCTGGATCTCGTTGACCAGGAAGTCGGCCAGCGCCTCGATTCCCTGGATGCGCAGGATGTCGTGCGGATCCGGGTTGCCGTCGATGAGGTATTCGCCCTTGCGGATGATGTCCCCGTCGTGGACGGCGATGTGCTTGCCCTTCGGGATCAGGAACTCGACCGCCTCGCCGCCGTCTTCCGGCGTGATCTTGATGCGGCGCTTGTTCTTGTAGTCCCGGCCGAACTCGACGCGGCCGTCCATCTCGGCGATCACCGCGCAGTCCTTCGGGCGGCGGGCTTCGAAGAGCTCGGCCACCCGCGGAAGACCGCCGGTGATGTCCCGGGTCTTGGCGCCTTCGGTCGGCATCCGCGCCATCACCTCGCCCGGCTTCACCTCGTCGCCGTCGCCGACGGAAAGGATCGCGCCCACGGGCAGCAGGTAGCGGGCTTCACCGCCGTTGGACAGGCGCTTGTAGGCGCCGGTCTCGTCGAGCACCGACATGGCCGGACGCAGGTCCGAGCCCTTGGTCGAGGCGCGCCAGTCGATGACCACGCGGTTGGAGATGCCGGTGGCCTCGTCGGCTTCTTCGCGGACCGAGACGTTCTCGACCAGGTCCTCGAAGCGCACGCGACCGCCCACTTCGGTGATGATCGGCGTGGTGTAGGGGTCCCATTCGGCGAGGCGCTGGCCGCGCTTGACCGTGTCGCCGTCCTTCACCTTCAGGCGCGCCCCGTAAGGCGGCTTGTAGGCCTCGCGGTCCTTGCCATCGACTTGGACCGTGATCTGCAGGTTGCGGCTCATGCAGACCAGATCGCCGTCCGGAGCCGTCACCGTATTGCCGCCGGCGATCTTCACCACGCCGTTGTTGGCGCTTTCGAAGAACGACTGCTCGGCCACCTGGGCGGTGCCGCCGATGTGGAAGGTCCGCATCGTCAGCTGGGTGCCCGGCTCGCCGATCGACTGGGCGGCGATGACGCCCACGGCCTCGCCGATGTTCACCGGCGTGCCGCGCGCCAGGTCGCGGCCGTAGCAGGCGCCGCAGACGCCGACCTTCGACTCGCAGGTCAGCACCGAGCGGACCTTCACCGACGGGACGCCGGCGGCCTCGATCGTGTCGACCATGTTCTCGTCAAGGTAGGTGTCGGCCGGGACGATCACCTCGCCCGAGGACGGGTCCTTGATGTCCTCGGCGGCGAAGCGGCCCAGCACCCGCGCGCCCAGGGAGACCAGCACGTCGCCGCCTTCGACCACGGCGCGCAGCGTGATGCCGCGCGTGGTGCCGCAGTCTTCCTCGGTGATGATGCAGTCCTGGGCCACGTCCACCAGACGCCGGGTCAGGTAGCCGGAGTTGGCCGTCTTCAGCGCCGTGTCCGCCAGGCCCTTACGGGCGCCGTGGGTGGAGTTGAAGTACTCCTGGACGGTCAGGCCTTCCTTGAAGTTCGAGATGATCGGCGTCTCGATGATCTCGCCAGACGGCTTGGCCATCAGGCCGCGCATGCCGCCGAGCTGCTTCATCTGGGCCTGCGAGCCACGGGCGCCGGAGTTGGCCATCATGAAGATCGAGTTGATCTCGTCCTGGCGGCCGGTCTCGGGGTTGATGGGGGCCGAGGAAATTTCGGCCATCATCTCGTCGGCCACGCGGTCGGTGGCCTTGGCCCAGGCGTCGACGACCTTGTTGTACTTCTCGCCCTTGGTGATCAGGCCGTCCGCGTACTGCTGCTCGTATTCCTCGACCAGCTTGCGGGTCTCTTCGACGATCGGCTTCTTGCGGGCCGGGATGATGATGTCGTCCTTGCCGAACGAGATCCCCGCCTTGGCCGCCTCGCGGAAGCCCAGGCCCATCATCTGGTCGGCGAAGATGACCGTCGCCTTCTGACCGCAGTGCCGATAGACGGTGTCGATGAGGTTGCCGATCTCCTTCTTGGTGAGGTTCTTCTCAAGAAGGCGATGGCCCACTGCCGGGTGGCGGGGGAACAGGGCGGCGATCTTCATCCGGCCGGGGGTGGTGTCGATCACCTTGGTGACCAGTTCGCCCTCGGCGTTCATCTCCGTGTAGCGCGCCTTGATCTTGGTGTGCAGGGTCACGGCCCCCGCATCGAGCGCGCGCTCGATCTCGGCCAGGTCGCCGAACAGCTTGCCCTCGCCGGGCTCCTTGTCCTTCGCCAGCGACAGGTAATAGAGGCCGAGAACGATGTCCTGCGACGGCACGATGATCGGCCGCCCGTTGGCGGGCGACAGGATGTTGTTCGTCGACATCATCAGCACGCGCGCTTCAAGCTGGGCTTCCAGCGAGAGCGGCACGTGGACGGCCATCTGGTCGCCGTCGAAGTCGGCGTTGAAGGCGGCGCAGACCAGCGGGTGCAGCTGGATGGCCTTGCCCTCGATCAGCTTCGGCTCGAAGGCCTGGATGCCGAGGCGGTGCAGCGTCGGGGCGCGGTTCAGCAGCACCGGGTGCTCGCGGATCACCTCGTCGAGGATGTCCCACACCTGCGGCTGTTCGCGCTCGACCATGCGCTTGGACTGCTTGACGGTGCCAGACAGGCCCTTGGCGTCCAGCCGCGCGTAGATGAACGGCTTGAACAGCTCCAGGGCCATCTTCTTGGGCAGGCCGCACTCGTGCAGCTTCAGCTCCGGGCCGACCACGATGACCGAACGGCCGGAGTAGTCGACGCGCTTGCCGAGCAGGTTCTGGCGGAACCGGCCCTGCTTGCCCTTCAGCATGTCGGCCAGCGACTTCAGCGGGCGCTTGTTGGCCCCGGTGATCACCCGGCCGCGGCGGCCGTTGTCGAACAGGGCGTCGACCGCTTCCTGCAGCATCCGCTTTTCGTTGCGGATTATGATGTCCGGCGCGCGCAGCTCGATCAGGCGCTTCAGGCGGTTGTTCCGGTTGATGACCCGCCGATAGAGGTCGTTCAGGTCCGAGGTCGCGAAGCGGCCGCCGTCCAGCGGCACCAGCGGGCGCAGCTCAGGCGGGATCACCGGGATGACCGTCAGGATCATCCACTCGGCCTTGTTGCCGCTCTCGATGAAGCTCTCGATCAGCTTCAGGCGCTTGGAGGTCTTCTTAAGCTTCATCTCGGAGGTGGTCGTGACCAGCTCCTCGCGCAGCTTGTCGGCTTCCTTGTGCAGGTCGATCGCCCGCAGCAGGCCCTGCACCGCCTCGGCGCCGATTTCGGCGGTGAAGCTGTCGTCGCCGAACTCCTCCTGGTAGCGCATGAAGTCGTCTTCCGAGAGCAGCTGGTGCTGCTTCAGCGGGGTCAGGCCCGGCTCGGTGACGATGTAGTTCTCGAAGTAGAGGACCCGCTCGATGTCCTTCAGGGCCATGTCCAGCATCAGGGCGATGCGGGAGGGCAGGCTCTTGAGGAACCAGATGTGAGCCACGGGGCTCGCCAGCTCGATGTGGCCCATCCGCTCGCGGCGAACGCGCGCGAGGGTGACCTCGACGCCGCACTTCTCGCAGATGATGCCCTTGTACTTCATGCGCTTGTACTTGCCGCACAGGCACTCGTAGTCCTTGGTCGGACCGAAGATGCGGGCGCAGAACAGGCCGTCACGCTCGGGCTTGAACGTGCGGTAGTTGATGGTCTCGGGCTTCTTGATCTCGCCGAACGACCACGAGCGGATCTTTTCCGGCGAGGCCAGGGCGATACGGATGCGGTCGAAGGTCGGAGCGGCCTGGACCGGATTGAAGATATTCAGGACTTCCTGGTTCATCTGGTAATCCAGTTCGTCAGTTATTTCAGTGGCGAAGCGGGAGGAGCTGACGGGCCCCTCCCCTCGCGTGGCGCGGGCGGCAGGGCCGCGATCAGCTGTTCTCCAGCTCCACGTTCAGGCCAAGCGAACGCATCTCCTTGACCAGCACGTTGAAGCTTTCCGGAATGCCGGCCTCGAAGGTGTCGTCGCCGCGGACGATGGACTCGTAGACCTTGGTCCGGCCCGCCACGTCGTCCGACTTCACCGTCAGCATCTCCTGCAGGGTGTAGGCGGCGCCGTAGGCTTCGAGCGCCCACACCTCCATTTCCCCGAAGCGCTGGCCGCCGAACTGGGCCTTGCCGCCCAGCGGCTGCTGGGTGACCAGGCTGTAGGGGCCGATCGAGCGGGCGTGGATCTTGTCGTCCACCAGGTGGTGCAGCTTGAGCATGTAGATGTAGCCCACCGTCACCGGACGCTTGAACCGCTCGCCGGTCTGGCCGTCGTAGAGGTAGGACTGACCCGAACGGTCCAGGCCCGCCTTCTCGAGCAGGTTCTCGATGTCCTCGATGTGGGCGCCGTCGAACACCGGCGTGGCGAAGGGAATGCCCTTCGACAGGTTCCGCGCCAGCTCCACCAGCTCCTCGTCGGACTCCGGCAGCTCCTCTTCCTTGCCATAGACGTCGCGCAGGTGGTCGATCAGCGCCTGGCGCTGCCCGCCGTTCTGCCACGCCTCGAGCATCTCGGAGACCTGCCGGCCAAGACCGGCGGCGGCCCAGCCGAGGTGGGTCTCGAAGATCTGGCCGACGTTCATCCGCGAGGGCACGCCCAGCGGGTTCAGCACGATGTCCACCGAGGTGCCGTCCTCCAGGTAGGGCATGTCCTCGATCGGCAGGATCTTGGAGATGACCCCCTTGTTGCCGTGACGGCCGGCCATCTTGTCGCCCGGCTGAAGCTTGCGCTTCACCGCGACGAACACCTTGACCATCTTCATCACGCCGGGGGGCAGCTCGTCGCCGCGCTGCAGCTTGTCGACCTTATCCTCGAACCGGCGGTCCAGGCGCTTGCGCGCTTCGTCGAACTGCCGGCGCAGGGCTTCCAGTTCGCCCATGGCCTTTTCGTCGTCCAGGGCGATCTGCCACCACAGGCCGGGCTGGATCTCCTCCAGCTTCTCCAGGGTGATCTCGCCGCGGCCCAGGCCCTTGGGCCCGGAGACGGCGGTCTTGCCGACGAGAAGCTGGCGCAGGCGCGCGGTCATGTTGCGGTTCAGGATCGCGAACTCGTCGTCGCGGTCCTTGCCCAGGCGGTCGATCTCGGCGCGCTCGATGGCCAGGGCGCGCTCGTCCTTGTCCACCCCGTGGCGGTTGAACACGCGCACTTCCACGATCGTTCCGGCCACGCCCGGCGGCAGGCGCAGAGAGGTGTCGCGCACGTCCGAGGCCTTCTCGCCGAAGATGGCGCGCAGCAGCTTCTCTTCCGGCGTCATCGGGCTCTCGCCCTTGGGCGTGACCTTGCCGACCAGGATGTCGCCCGGCATCACCTCGGCGCCGATCGCCACGATGCCCGCCTCGTCGAGGTTGCGCAGGGCCTCCTCGCCGACGTTGGGGATGTCGCGGGTGATCTCTTCCGGGCCCAGCTTGGTGTCGCGGGCCATCACCTCGAACTCCTCGATGTGGATCGAGGTGAAGACGTCGTCGCGCACGATGCGCTCGGAGATCAGGATCGAGTCCTCGAAGTTGTAGCCGTTCCACGGCATGAACGCGACGAGGGTGTTGCGGCCCAGGGCCAGTTCGCCGAGCTCCGTGGACGGGCCGTCGGCGATCACGTCGCCGGCGGCGATCCGATCGCCCACCCGCACCAGCGGACGCTGGTTGATGCAGGTCGAGGTGTTGGAGCGCTGGAACTTCTGCAGGCGGTAGATGTCGACGCCGGGCTTGGTCGGGTCGGTTTCCTCGGTCGCGCGCACGACGATGCGGGTGCCGTCGATCTGCTCGACCACGCCGGAGCGGCGGGCCACCACCACGGCGCCGGAGTCGCGGGCGACCACGGCCTCCATGCCGGTGCCGACCAGCGGGGCGTCCGACTCGATGAGCGGCACGGCCTGCTTCTGCATGTTCGAGCCCATCAGGGCGCGGTTGGCGTCGTCGTTCTCAAGGAACGGGATCAGCGAGGCGGCGACCGAGACGACCTGCTTGGGCGACACGTCCATCAGGTCCACGTCGGCCTTCGGCAGCAGCGACGGCTCGCCGTTCACCCGGCCGGGCACCAGGTCCTCGGCGATCTCGCCGCCGTCGAGCTTGATGTTGGCCTGGGCGATGACGTGCTTGGCCTCTTCCATCGCCGACATGTAGACCACCTCGTCGGTGATCTTGCCGTCCTTCACCCGCCGGTACGGGCTTTCGATAAAGCCGTACTTGTTGACCACCGCGTGGGTGGCCAGCGAGTTGATGAGGCCGATGTTCGGGCCTTCCGGGGTCTCGATCGGGCAGATCCGGCCGTAGTGGGTCGGGTGCACGTCGCGCACCTCGAAGCCGGCGCGTTCGCGGGTCAGGCCGCCCGGGCCCAGGGCCGACAGGCGCCGCTTGTGGGTGATTTCCGACAGCGGGTTGGTCTGGTCCATGAACTGCGACAGCTGCGAGGAGCCGAAGAACTCCCGCACGGCCGCGGCCGCCGGCTTGGCGTTGATCAGGTCGTGCGGCATGACGGTGTCGATATCGACGCTCGACATGCGCTCCTTGATCGCCCGCTCCATGCGCAGCAGGCCGACGCGGTACTGGTTCTCCAAGAGCTCGCCCACCGAACGCACCCGGCGGTTGCCCAGGTTGTCGATGTCGTCGATCTCGCCGCGGCCGTCGCGCAGGCCGACCAGGGTCTTCAGCACCGCCAGCACGTCTTCCTTGCGGATGACGCGCACGTCGTCGGGGCAGTCCAGCTCCAGGCGCATGTTCATCTTCACGCGGCCGACCGAGGAGAGGTCGTAGCGCTCGGCGTCGAAGAACAGCGACTTGAACATGGCCTCGGCGGCTTCCACCGTCGGCGGCTCGCCCGGGCGCATGACCCGGTAGATGTCGAACAGCGCGTCCTCGCGGGAGGTGTTCTTGTCGACGCGCAGGGTGTTGCGCATGTAGGCGCCGACCGTCACCTCGTCGATGTCGAGCACGTCGAGGGTGGAGAAGCCCTGCTCTTCCAGGGCGGCCAGCAGGGCGGCGTCCAGCTCGTCGCCGGCCTCCGCGTAGATTTCGCCGGTCTCCATATTGACCAGGTCGCTGGCGAGGTAGCGGCCGGTCAGGGCCTCCGGCGCCAGCAGCAGGGTCTTCAGGCCGTTGTCGGCGAAGCGCTTGGCGTTGCGGGCCGAGATCTTCTGGCCGGCGGGCGCGATCTCCTCGCCGGTCTCGGCGTCCACCAGCGGGAACTCGGGCTTCACCCCGCGCCAGCGCTCCGGCTTGTAGGGGGTGGCCCAGCCGCCTTCACGCTTCTCGTACGGGACGGTGTCGTAGAAGGTCGACAGGATCTCCTCGCCGTCCATGCCCAGGGCCATCAGGAAGGTGGTGGCGGGCAGCTTGCGGCGGCGGTCGATGCGGACGAACACGATGTCCTTGGCGTCGAACTCGAAGTCGAGCCACGAGCCGCGGTAGGGGATCACGCGGGCGGCGAACAGCAGCTTGCCCGAGGCGTGGGTCTTGCCCTTGTCGTGGTCGAAGAAGACGCCCGGCGAGCGGTGCATCTGGGAGACGATGACGCGCTGGGTCCCGTTGACGATGAAGGTGCCCTTCTCCGTCATGAGCGGGATGTCGCCCATGTAGACGTCCTGCTCCTTGATGTCCTTCACCGAGCGGGCGCCGGTCTCCTCGTCGGTCTCGAACACGATCAGCCGCAGCTTCACCTTCAGCGGCGCGGCGTAGGTCATGTCCCGCTGGACGCATTCCTCGACGTCGTACTTCGGCTCCTCGAATTCATAGGAGACGTACTCGAGCACGGCGCGCTCGTTGAAGTCCTTGATCGGGAAGACGGACTTGAACACCGCCTCGACGCCCTCGTCGCGACGTTCGCCCGGCCGCACTTCGCGCTGCAGGAACTGTTCGTAGGAGGAGCGCTGAACCTCGATCAGGTTCGGCATCTGGACGGCTTCAGGGATGCGGCCGAACGACTTCCGGATCCGCTTCTTACCAGTGAAGGACTGCGCCATTTTTTTCCCTTAAGGGCGCGCGGGAGCTTCTCCCGACGCCGGTCGTTTTGCATCCTGCGTCCACCCTCGGCCTCCCTTGCGGGAGGAGGACGCGGAAAGCCCCTGTGACGTCAGGGGCGCTCCCTCGCATGGCCGGAGGGCGACGGGCCATGCCTCGGAGCTTGCACGCGCGACGAATCGCGTCTCGACGAAATTTCGCGAAGCACGCGAGATAGGCTCTTTGCAATCGGAAGCCAAGCCCTTTTGCACAGAAAATTTCAGACGCCCCGCCGGGCGGCGGCGCGGACAAGAAAAAAGGCCGGGGATCTCTCCCCGGCCTTCGAACTTCAAAGCTGCTGACGCAGCCCAGATCACTTGACCTGGACGGTGGCACCGGCTTCCTCGAGCTTCTTCTTGATCTCTTCGGCTTCCTGCTTGGAGACGTTTTCCTTGACGTTCTGCGGGGCGCCTTCGACGAGATCCTTGGCTTCCTTCAGGCCGAGGTCCGGACGGACCGCGCGGACTTCCTTGATCACGTTGATCTTCTTGTCGCCGCCGGCGGTCAGCACGACGGTGAATTCGGTTTGCTCTTCGGCGGCTTCGGCCGGAGCAGCGCCGCCGGCGGCGCCGGGGACGGCGGCCACGGCCACCGGAGCGGCGGCCGAGACGCCCCACTTTTCTTCGAGCAGCTTGGAGAGCTCAGCGGCTTCCAGCACGGTCAGGGCGGAGAGGTCTTCGACCAGCTTTTCGAGCTTCGACATGATGATGTGTCCTTGAGAGTTTGATGTGGTGTCGGGGAAGATGACGGATCAGGCCGCGTCCTTGGTGGCGTAGGCGTTGAACACCCGCGCCAGTTGGCCGGCCGGGGCCTGCAGCACGCCCGCGACCTTGGTCGCCGGAGCCTGGATCAGGCCGATGATCTTGCCGCGCAGTTGGTCCAGCGAAGGCAGGGTGGCGAGCGCCGAGACGCCCGACTTGTCCAGAACCTGCTGGCCCATCAGGCCGCCGATGATCGCGAACTTCTCGTTGCCCTTGGCGTAGTCCACCACGACCTTGGCGGCCGAGACGGGGTCCGCCGCATAGGCGATGGCGACGGGGCCGGTGAACAGGGCGTCGCCCGCCTCGCCGACCGAACCGTCCAGGGCCTTCTGGGCCAGAGTGTTCTTGACCACCTTCAGCGTGGCGCCCTGCTCGCGCAGCTTGCCACGAAGGTCCGTCATTTCCGCAACGGTCAGACCCAGGTTGTGGGTCACGACCACGGCGCCGGCCTCGGCGAAGACGCCCTTCAGCGTTTCGATCGATTCCTGCTTTTGAGCGCGGTCCATTGCGGTCTCCTACTCAATTCGACCGCCGGACCATCCGACGGCCGCAAACGACCTTCCGCCCCGGCGAGCCGGCGCGAACGATCAGCCTGTCCTTGAGAAGCCGCAGTCTCCACGCCCGGGCCGCTGGCGGCCGGACGGCGAAACCTCATCTTCCCGTCTCCCGGCGGTCGAGGAAGGCCTTCCCCGGATTAAGGCCCTGGCGACCCCAGGACCCCGCAGTTCTCGGACAGGATGGGAAAGCGCGAACGCTTCCCTACCCCGCCTCCCCAGGCGGAGAGGCGAAACAATAGAAGGCGCGGCCTTTACACGAGGCGCGCGCGAAACTCAACCGGCGCCGGCGTCAGGCCCCCTCGTCCTCGCCAGTCTCCTCGCCGACCGCCTCCTCGACCAGGCGGCGCCACACCGGATCGCTGTCCTCGACCAGGTCCACGTCCTCCAGCAGCGCCACCGCCCCCGCCCCGTCCGGCAGGATCAGGCCCAGCACCTCCAGGCTCTCGCCGTCGTCGGTCTCATGCGCCTCGGCCTGCACCGCCACGGCGGCCTGCTCGCCGTCCTCGCTCCACCAGATCACCGGCTGGGGCAGCTCCATCTCGATCGGGCGGGCGTTCAGCGTGTCGGCCAGGGCGAAGATCGCCCGCCGCCCCTGCACGTCGTCCAACGTGGCCACCGCTCCGGCGAAGGAAGGCAGCCGCCTCCAGTCGTCCACGTCGTAGCCGCCGCCCTCGTCCTCGGGACCGTCCAGCATGGTCATTCCCTTCGCGCCCGGCCGCAGCCGAATCCTGTTTCGAACATGATCGGACGGGCGCTAGGCTCGCGCCATGATCGAATTCTTCTTCGACTGCTCCAGCCCCTGGACCTATCTGGCGTTCCACAACGTCCAGCCCATGGCCGCCGGGCTTGGCGCGCCCATCCGCTGGCGTCCCTTCATGGTGGGCGGGGTGTTCAACACCATCAACCCGAGCGTCTACGAGAGCCGGAAGACGCCGGTGCCGGCCAAGGCGCGCTACCACGGCAAGGACCTGCAGGACTGGGCGCGCCTCGCCGGGCTGCAGATCAGGATGCCGCCCAGCGTCTTCCCGGTGAACAGCGTCAAGGTCATGCGCGCCTGCCTGGTGCTGGAGCCGCAGGGCAAGCTCGTCCCCTTCGCCACCGCCGCATTCGAAGCCTATTGGGGCGAGGACCGCGACATCTCCCGGGACGAGGTGGTGGCCGACCTCTGCGACCGCGTCGGCGTCGATGCGCCGGGCCTGCTGGCCGCCATCGCCGAACAGCCGGTCAAGGACGCGCTCAAGGCCAACACCGAGGAGCTGATCGCCCGAGGCGGCTTCGGCTCGCCGACGATCTTCGTCGGCGGCGAGGACATGTACTTCGGCAACGACCGGCTGGAGCTGGTCCGCGCCGCGATCGAGCGGCTGAGGGCCTGACGCCCCCGGCCGTCCCGAATCAGGCCGCCTCGAACACCGCGGCGATCCCCTGGCCGCCGCCGATGCACATGGTCTCAAGGCCGTACTTGCCGCCGCGGCGCTTCAGCTCCCGCAGCAGGTTGGCCAGGATCCGTCCGCCGGTGGCGCCGATCGGATGGCCCAGCGAAATCCCGGAGCCGTTGACGTTCAGCCGGTCCCGCTCGTCCCAGCCCCAGCCGCGCAGCACCGCGAGCACCTGGGGAGCGAAGGCTTCGTTCAGCTCCACGAGGTCGATGTCGTCCCAGCCCAGGCCGGTGCGTTCGAACAGCCGCTTCACCGCCGGCACCGGCCCGATGCCCATGCGCGAGGGATCGCAGCCGGCCGCGGCCCAGCCGACGAACCAGCCCATCGGCTCCAGGCCCAGCTCGGCCAGCTTGTCCTCGGACACCACCAGGCAGGCCGCGGCGGCGTCGTTCTGCTGGCTGGCGTTGCCGGCGGTCACCACCCCGTCCTTCTCGATCGGCTTCAGCTTGGACAGGCTTTCGGCCGTGGCGTCGGCGCGCACGCCTTCGTCCTTGTCGAAGATGACCGGGTCGCCCTTTTTCTGCTTCACGGCCACCGGGACCAGTTCGTCGTCGAACTTGCCGGCCGCCCAGGCGGCCGCGGCGCGCTGGTGGCTCATGGCCGCGTACTCGTCGCATTCCTCGCGGCTGATCTGGTAGTCGCGGGCCAGATTGTCGGCCGTCTCGATCATGCCGCTGATCACGCCGAAGCGTTCGATCGGCTGGCTCATCACCCGGCCCCGGGCCAGGCGGTCGTGCAGGGTCACCGAGCCGGCGCGCGCGCCGGCGCGCATGTCGGTGGTGTAGTACTCGACGTTGGACATGCTCTCCACGCCGCCCGCCACCACCACGTCCGCCGCACCAGTCTGCACCATCATCGCCGCGTCGACCACGGCCTGCAGGCCGGACCCGCAGCGCCGGTCAAGCTGATAGCCCGGCACCTCGATCGGCAGACCCGCAGCCAGGGCCGACCAGCGGGCGATGCAGGGCGCCTCGCCCGAGCCGTAGCCCTGGGCGAAGATCACGTCGTCGATCCGCATCGGATCGATCCCGGTGCGCTCCACCAGCGCCTTCAGGATCACCGCGCCGAGCTCGCCGGCCGTCACGCTGGACAGGCTGCCCAGGAACTTGCCGACCGGGGTGCGGATCGGGCTGACGATGGCGGCGCGTTTCATGGGGTGTCCTCCGGCGGCTTGGTCGGCCAGTCAGTGGCGACTGGCGCCGCCCCGGTCAAGCGGACGCTGCGGAATCGAAAAGGGGGAGCGGCGAGCCGCTCCCCCTCGAAGGTCGTTCAGGCTTTCGCCAGGGTCAGGCGCCGACCGAGGTCGTGTCCACCTTGAAGCCCGGGCCCATCGTCGAGGACAGGCTGATCTTCTTGATGTAGGTGCCCTTGGCCCCGGACGGCTTGGCCTTGTTCAGCGCGTCGATCACGGCGCGGACGTTGGCCAGGATCGCTTCGTCGGTGAAGCTCGCCTTGCCGATGCCGGCGTGGATGATGCCGGTCTTCTCGGTGCGGAACTCGATGGCCCCGCCCTTGGCGTCCTTCACGGCCTGGGCGACGTTCGGCGTCACCGTGCCGACCCGCGGGTTCGGCATCAGGCCGCGCGGGCCCAGCACCTTACCGAGACGGCCGACCAGGGCCATCATGTCGGGGGTGGCGATCACCCGGTCGAACTCCATGAACCCGCCCTGGATCCGCTCCACCAGCTCCTCGGCGCCGACGATGTCGGCCCCGGCGGCGGTGGCCTCGGCGGCCTTGGCGTCCTTGGCGATGACGGCGACGCGCACGTCGCGGCCGGTGCCGGACGGCAGGTTCACCACGCCGCGGACCTGCTGGTCGGCGTGACGCGGGTCGACGCCCAGATTGACGGCGATCTCGACGCTCTCGTCGAACTTGGCCTTGGCGTTGGCCTTGACCAGCTTGACGGCCTCTTCCACGGCGTGGGCGGCCTTGCGGTCGCCGGTCCAGGCCTGGATGCGCTTGGGTTGCTTGGCCATCCTTACGCCTCCACGATCTCGAGGCCCATCGAACGCGCCGAACCTTCGATGATCCGGGACGCGGCTTCGAGGTCGTTGGCGTTCAGGTCCTTCATCTTCTTCTCGGCGATCTCGCGCAGCTGCGCGCGGGTGATCTTGCCGATGGTCTCGCGGCCCGTGGCCTTGGAGCCGGACTTCAGGCCCAGCGCCTGCTTGATGTAGTAGCTGGCGGGCGGGGTCTTGGTGACGAAGGTGAACGACTTGTCCTGATAGACGGTGATCACCGTCGGCAGGGGCGTGCCCTTCTGTTCCTTCTCGGTGCGGGCGTTGAACTCCTTGCAGAAGCCCATGATATTGACGCCGCGCTGGCCGAGCGCCGGCCCGATGGGCGGCGACGGGGTGGCGGAGCCCGCGGGCACCTGCAGCTTGATGTAGCCCAGAATCTTCTTGGCCATCTTCTCCTCTTTGGCCGGACGCCCGGCCTGTTGAGCCGTGGTGCGGGGTTAGGTGGCCCTCCCCTCCCACGGATTTGACGTCGCAGACGAAGACGCGCCCGCGAAGGGCGCGCCTCTATCAGCTATGGCGGGTGTCCGCAACCGGCGCGGATCAGGCGATCTTTTCGACCTGGCCGTATTCCAGTTCGACCGGGGTGGCGCGGCCGAAGATCGACACGGTCACGCGCAGGCGGGCGCGCTCCTCGTCGACCTGCTCGACCGAGCCGTTGAAGCTGGCGAACGGACCATCGGTCACGCGCACCTGCTCGCCGATCTCGAAGCTGATCGTCGGCTTGGGCCGCTCCACGCCCTCCTCGATGGCGCCGATGATCCGGGCCACTTCCTTTTCGGACACCGGCATGGGCTTGGAGCCCGAGCCGAGGAAGCCGGTCACCTTCGGGGTGTTCTTCACCAGGTGATAGGCCTCGTCGGACATGTCCATCTTCACGAGGACGTAGCCCGGGAAGTACTTGCGCTCGGCGTCGACCTTACGGCCGCGGCGGATCTCCACCACGTTCTCGGTCGGCACCAGGATCTCGGAGAAGGCTTCGTCCAGCCCCTGGGCGTGGGCCTGCTCGCGGATCGACTCGGCCACCTTCTTCTCGAAGTTCGAGTAGGCGTGGACGATGTACCACTTGTGGTTCGGATTGGCGGCGGTTGCGGCTTCAGCGGTCATGGCGGCGTCACCCCGCGTTCACGAGTTGCAGGAACAGAGACATCAGGCCCCCGAGGCCCCAGTCCACCACGGAGAAGAAGATCGCCGCGATCACGACCATGATCCCGACCATCACCGAGGTGATCCAGGTCTCCTTGCGGCTGGTCCAGGTGATCTTGCGCGCTTCGGCCCGCACTTCCTTGATGAACTGCTGGGGGCTCGTGCGCTTCTTCTTCGGCTCGCCCTGAGCAAGCGCCGAGCCGGGCGACATCACCGCCGCCGTCTTGGCCGCGCGCGATTTCATGGCTTGCGGGGTCGACCCCGGTTTTCTGGCCATATCGGCTCTTAAGACTCTCTCATGCTCGGGCCGCGCCCGAAGGGATCACGCACTCATATAGGAATGGCAGGAGTGGAGGGACTCGAACCCCCGGCCCTCGGTTTTGGAGACCGATGCTCTACCAGCTGAGCTACACTCCTACACGCCGGACAATGGACAGCGCGCCGGCGAGCAGGTCCGCCCGCCGGCGCGCGCGGCTCACCGCCGGAGCCGGGTCGTTTAGCAGCGGTCCTCGCCGCTTACAAGGCGGATCGACAGCCTTTGCCGCGCGTTAAGGGGCGACGCCGCCGCCCCAGGAGACCGCGCCATGCCCTCCCCCGCCCAACGCCGAGAAGACGCCGCCCGATCGCGCGACGAAGACCTCAAACCCGACGAGCCCCCGCGCCCGTCCACCGAGCCGGCGGGTTCGGAGGGAAGCGAGCGCACGCCCAAGACCATGACCGATCCCGCCACCGGCCAGCCCCGCCCGGTCCCGCCCGAACCGAACTAGCCCCGCGCCTCGCCCAGCTCGAACGACCGCTCGATCCCGCCGATGCGGTCCTCCACCAGGCCCATGCGCTTCATCGCCAGGTGCGCCGCCCAGAGCGCGGCCCGGGCCGGGGCCGGCGTGCGGCTCATGGCGGCCACCGGCAAACCTCGGCGGCGCAGGATTCCATTGGCGTAGTGCGCCCCGTTGATCATCCGGCTGGTCCAGGTCTGGTAGTCCACGGACAGCGAAACGTTGAAGGTCCCGAGGTTCTCGATCCGATGCGGCGCGTGCAGCGGCCAGGTCGCCGCCATGCCGGGCTCCAGGTCGAACACCTGAGCGGCGGCGTCCATCCGCGGGTCGTAGGGCAGGTCCTCGGTGGTCTGCTTGAGCATGATGTCCTCCATGCTCCGCTGCGGCATGTGCCTCTCGTCATTCGGATAGATCCAGATCCGCTTGCGGCCGCGGATATGGAACAGGCACACGCCTGGCGCATCGGCGTGGAACGGCACCTTCGCGCCCGGGGCCGAGAGGATGAGTTGTCCGGTCAGTTGCACCGGCCTGAACCCCGGGACCTCGGCGGCGATCTCGGCGAACGCGGCGCGGATGGCCCGGCCGAGCGGCGCGTGGTGCGTCTCGACCCCGCGAAGCTGGACCCAGACGCGGCCTTCCTTGACGCCCTCCAGCACCTCGCGGCCCGGCCGGCGGCCGCGAACCCCCGTGCGCATGGTCATCTGGCCGTCGGGGCCCATGTCGAACAGGTTGATGTCGAAGAGTTCGGCGGGATAGCCGTCCAGCAAGCCGGCCAGGGGCCCGTCGTCGAACAGGCCGGTGGCGGCCAGCCGGTGGCCGAAGACCATCGGCCGGCGGCCGAACCCCTGGCGCTGGGCGTCGTCCCAGGGGACAGCGATCAATCCGTCTGCGGTCATGGCGGCGGGTCTCATTCCGAAAGCAGGGTGGCGGCGAGGCCGGCGCCCAGGCCGAGCCCCAGCCCCACGCCCAGGGAGGCGGCGGGCCGGCGGCGGGCGATGGCGCCGATCGAGCGGGTCGCGGCGCCTAGGCGCCGGTCCAGTCCAGGTTCGCAGGCGGTGATGCGATCCCACCGGCGGTTCAGCTTGACGCCGGCTTCGCGGAGCGCCGGCGCGCGGCCCAGCACGCGCCTGGCCGCCCGGCGGGCGCTACGCTCAAGCGCCCCGGCCACGGCCTCCCCCTCGACGACCGGCAGCCCGGGCTCGGCGAAATCGGCCTTGTACGCCTCGCGGCCCGGGCCGAAGTCGACCATCCGGACCCCCTGCGCGGCGGCGGCTCGGATGGTCTCCAGCGTCATCAGCGCGCCAGGCGAATAGCGTGCGAATCCGGGGTCGTAGACCGGAAACCACAGGTGATAGGCGTCCCCCGAGCGCAGGCCGAGCTCGGCCGCCACCGTGCGCCCTCCCGCGCTCAGGACCGCGAACCTCAGGCCGAAGTCCGGCTCCCCGCGCCGCTCCAGCGCTTCGATCAGCCGTGGAACCCAGGGGCTGGAAAACAGGTCGTGTTGGCCGGTGCGCCGCAGTTGCTCGCGCTTGAGGGCGACGATGAAGTCCAGGGCCGCGTCCGCGTCGTCCGTCAGCCTGAAAGCGAGCGGCCCGTGATCCTCCTCCAGCCGGCGCGCGCGGCGGCGCTTGTCCTTCAGGAAGCCCGGCGCCCGCCGCGCGAGGTAGGCGTCCAGCCCGTCCGTCAGGTCGGCCACCATGGCCACCTCGTGCGAGCAGGCCGGCGGCCGGCCGACGAGGGCGCTGTAGCGGAAGCGGCTGGCGCCCAGGGCCGCGACGACCTCCTCGAGCTGCAGTTCCACGCCCGGCGCGGCGATCGGGCCGTGGTAGTCGGTCATGGGCGCGGCGATCGGCTGGATCAGCTTGCCGCGGCGCTGGAACGGCAGGAAGGCGGCGATGCGCCCGCCCCTGGAGATCACCGCCACTTCCGCGCCGGGAGCGGCCTCCCCGGCGGCCAGGGCGTAGCGGAGGTCGAAATAGGGACTGCGCAGGGCGGGGTCGGCGTCGCGGAAAGCGGCCCACGCTGCCCGGGACTCGGAGTCCAGGCGCGCCGGCTCCAGCGTGTCGACCGCCCACGTCCGTCCCATGTCGGGCGCCTCCCCAGATCACGCGCGGGGCGGGCAGACGCCGACCCCGACACGGCCCGGTTTAGGTCGGCGCGGTAAACAACGGGTTTGGCTGATGTAACTTTGTCTGCGCCTTCGACGCAAAAGGGCCGCCGGGGGTTTCCCGGCGGCCCTTGAGGTGCTTCGCCTGTAGGCGGAGGTCGATTACTCGACGATCTTGGCCACGACGCCGGCGCCGACCGTACGGCCGCCTTCGCGGATGGCGAAGCGCAGGCCCTGGTCCATGGCGATCGGGGTGATCAGTTCGACGTCC
>NZ_JBKBSM010000020.1:0-29490 GCF_046291545.1 Phenylobacterium sp. | reverse complement strand
CTGGCTTGGCCGGCGGTGCGGCGGCCGGGGCGCTGGACGCCGGCGCGGGGGGCGTCGTTGCAGAGGCGGCGGCGGGCTGCGGCTGCGCGGGCGCGGCGTGGTCCCCCGCCAGGGCCGGGTTGAGCGGGCGAAGGGCCGCGTCTGCGACTTCGGCGTCCATGGGTCCGGCCGGCGCCGGCGCGGCAGGCGTCTCGGCGCGCAGCTCGGCCGCCACGATCTGCGGACTGAGGTCGGCGGCGACGTCGTCCATGGAGGGGCGATAGAGCACCACGGCCGCGACGGTGGCGGCCGCCAGGGCCACCGCGCCGGCCGCCGCCGCCGCGCCGACGGCGGGGAAGGGGCGGGCCTTGCCAGGGGGCGTCGTCGCCTTGGCGGGTTTGGCGGACGGGGTCCGGGCGGCCGGACGGCGGGCGGGGCGCGACGGCGCCTCGGCTGGTTCGCGGCGGCGGGGGGCTGCGGCGGCGGGGCGGACGCCGCCCGCGAACGCGCGGTCGACGCCGTCCCAGAAGTCGATGTCCACCGCCCCGTCCTCGGGGTTGAGGAACACCTTCAGGAACTCCTGCCGCTCGTCCTCCAGGCGCAGGGCGGTGAGGGCGTCGGTGGCGTAAGCCCCCGTGTCAATGCCGATCCGGGCGCGGCCGCGGATCGGGCGGGGGTTGACCGAATGGCCGTGGACCACGACGCCCGACCAGATCGGCGGCTCGTCGTCGTAATAGCGGAACCACATCATGTCGGAGTCGGTCTGCTCTTCGATCAGACGATCCGGGCGCAGGCCGGCGTGGACGAAGATGTAGTCGCCCAGCTTCACGCTGAGCTCGGTCGCCCGCAGGAAGGCGACGTGTTCGGCCGGAATGACGTTGGTCGCGGTCTGGCGCAGCCGCTCCGCCGGCTGGTTCGGCGCGGCGCCGCGGAACGAGACGCCATAGGAGCGCAAGGTCTCGACCCCGCCATACTCGAGCCAGCGCGCGGAGTCCTCGCGGCCGTCCAGCAGGCTGAGCAGGACGTCTTCGTGATTGCCGCGCAGGAAGACCGTCTCGCAGTCGGCCTGGTCCCGGAAGCGGATCAGGTGGTCGATCACGCCGGCGGCCTCGGGGCCGCGGTCGATATAGTCGCCGAGGAAGACCGCCACGGCATTCTTCCCTTCGGCCCTGGCGGCCTCGGTCTCGACCGCGAGTTGCTCGGTGAGGCGTTCCAGGAGGTCGAGCCGGCCGTGGATGTCGCCGATCGCATAGACGACGGTCTGTTCCGGCGCCCGGGCGGGTCCGCCGACGCGCGTGGTGGAATTCATACTCAGAGCCGATCGCACCTGAAAAAATCCCGCCGGAAGAACGGGCTACGCGCTCTGGCTGTAACACGAGGCGGGTCTCGGGCTCCAGGGGCTTGCGGCGCTCCGCGGGGGGCCGCCGCGCTGCAGCATCGGGCGCCGGCGCCCCCGATCGGGCAGGCGAAAGCCGATGCTGCGTCGCCGAACTTCTTGGCCCGCAAGGAGTTGTGTCCACCGTGGCGACGCGGTATCGTGGCGCCAATCGGAGTCAGCTTCGGTCGCCGAAGGTGCGGAGAGGGTCTGGAGATGTCCAAGAAGATCGCCATTCTGGTCTCCGTCGCGGCGCTGAGCCTGGCCACGGGAGCGCAAGCCGGCGGCTCGCACGGCAGCTACTTCTGGGGCGGCTGGGGTGGCCATGGCGGCCATGGCCACGACGATGACGATGACAATGGCGGCAGCATCTGCGCGCGCATCCAGAACGATTTCCTGCGCAAGCTCTGCTACAAGATCAAGAACGGCCACGACGACGACAATCCGGTGAGCCCGGACTGAACCTCGCCCGGACCTGACTGAAGGGTCCGCAGGGCCGATGAAGCCGTCCGCCGCCTAGGCCGGGCGGCTTTTTTGCGTTTACGGCGCGGCCGGGGCGGGCGGGTCCTGCCGCTCGGCCTCGTCCCGGGCTTCGGCGGCGGCTTCACGCACCAGGTCCTCCGCCGCGTCGTTGGGGGCGGACGCGCCGGCCGGCGCCGCTTCACCGGCGGGGGGCTTGAGCCCCAGGGCCTCGGTCGCCTGGTCGCCCTCCCGGCCGAACAGGCTGCGCACGCGCAGATCGACCTGCGGGTACGGGATCTCGATGGCGGCCTCCCGCAGGGCGTCCTCGATCGCCCAGGTGTACGCCGCATGCGCGGAGGCGGGGCGCTTGACGGCGTCGAAGGCCGGCCAGACCACCAGCTCGAAGTCCAGCGACGACTCGCCGAAGCCGACTAGCCAGACCTGGCTGCGGCGCGCCTCGGTGTCGGGCAGGGTGAACGGCACCTTGTGGGCGGCGGCGAGGACCACGTCGCGGACCTTGGCCTTGTCTGCCCCGTAGGCCACCGAGAAGGGGATGTGCAGCCGTCGGGTCTGGCCCTTCAAGGTCCAGTTGACCACCTGCTCCTCGATCAGCCGCGAATTGGGGATGACGACGTCCAGGCCGTCGTTGGTCAGGAGGCGCGTCGCCCGCGGCCGGACCTCCTGGATGATCCCGCGCATGCCGCTCTGCAGCTCGACAAAGTCGCCGACGTGGACCAGGGGGTCGAAGATCACCACCAGCCCCGAGACGAACTCGCGCACGACGCCCTGCAGGCCCAGGCCCACGCCGACCCCGACCGCGCCGGCGAACACGGCCAGGGAGGTCAGGTTGACGCCAAGGGTGGAGAGGCCGACGAACGCGCCGGCCAGCACCAGGCCGTAGGTCGTCAGCTTCTCGACGATATAGATCGACGAACCGCCTGAGCGGGAGCGGGTGCGCACGCGGGACAGGGCCATGCCCAGCAGGCGCGCGGCCATCACCGACAGGATGAGGACCAGCGCCGCCAGGGCCAGGCGCCCGGCGAAGGGCGTCCAGGCGCCGGACCCGATCCAGGCAAGGGCGGCTTCGAGGGTCATGCGGGGTGCTCCCGCAAGGCTTACGCCCGAGCTTGGCTTCAGGTTCCCGCCGCGCGCGCCACGGCGGCGCGGCCCGGCCGCCGCCGCCAGGCGGCCGCGAGCTGGTGGTAGAGGGGCTCGCGCATGATCCGCGAGGAGACGGCGCGGGAGGTCAGGGCCGCGAGCATCAGCGGTCCGACGAGCCCGGGGTCGCGGGTCATCTCCATCAGGATCACGGCGCTGGTCAGGGGGGCCTGGACGACCCCGGCCAGGTAGGCCGCCATGCCGAGGACGACGACATCGCGGCCCTGGACCCATGGCGTGATCTGGTCGATGGCCGCGCCCAGGCCCGCCCCGATGGCGAGGGACGGGGCGAAGAGGCCGCCGGGAGCGCCGCAGACCGAGGCCGCCAGCGTCGAGACCCAGCGCCAGAAGGCCAGGGACCAGCTCTGGTGGCCGCCGCCCTCACCCGCCAGCAGGGCGGTGGTGGAATCGTAGCCGACGCCGAAGCTGAGCCCGCCGCTGGCGAAGGCGGCGAGGCTGGCGAGCAGGCCGCAGCCGGCGGCGAAGACCAAAGGGCGGGCGGCGCGGAAGCGGCCGACTGCGTTGGCCCTTGGGCCGATCACGGCGGCCAGGGCGCGGGCGAAGAGGCCGCCGCTGACGCCGCAGACGACGCCGACGACCGGCGCGACCAGCCAGGCCGAGGCCAGGGCCGTGGATCCGCGCAGGCTGCCGAAATAGGCGTAGTCGCCGGCGAAGGCGTAGGAGGCCGCCCCGGCGATCACCACCACCAGGATGATGATGGAGTTGTTGCGGCGGTCGAAGCCCTTGGCCAGTTCCTCCACCGCAAACACGACTCCGGCGATCAGGGTGTTGAAGGCGGCGGCGACGCCCGCCGCGCCGCCGGCGATCAGCAGCGCGCGTCGGCTGGGGCCCCCACGCAGCCCGCTGGTCATGGCGAAGAGGATGGCGGCGGCGACCTGGACCGTCGGTCCCTCCCGGCCGATCGAGGCGCCGCAGGTGAGCAGCATGGCCGTCAGAACGACCTTGACCGCGGCGGTGCGCAGGCTGGTGCGCTCGTCGCCGGCCCCGCCGAAGCGAGCTTCATCCGCCGATGCGATCACCTGGGGAATCCCGCTTCCGGCCGCCGCGGGGGCGATGCGAAGGGTGAGCCAGGTTCCCGCCGCCATGGCAGCCGGAAGCAGCACGTAGGGCAGCCACGGGACGCTGCGGATCACGTCGGTGTGGAAGGCGATGCCGGCGTCGCAGAGCTTGGCGAAGGCGACCGCCGCCAGTCCCGCGGCCAGGGAGGCCAGGACGATGATAGTCATGCGCCAGGCCCGACGCGCCCGCAGGCGGATGCGCTTGGCGCTGAAGCCCGATCCGTTGCGTCGACTCCAGGCCGTGAGACGGCGGATCATGGCGCGGCCGCCGGGCCGGCCGCCGACGGCGCGTGGCTGGGAGCGTGCATGGGGCGTTCGTTACACGCCGCGGACCGACCGGGACAAGCACGGCGTGCCGACATAGGTCAAAGCCAGCTCGCCCAGCAGCGGGCAGGATGCTTGCGACCCGTGGCCCGCAGGGCTGAACGATGGCCAGTACAGTGCGTTTGCCGAGCAGGCCGGCCGCGACCGGCGCCATCCGACCCCGCCAAGGAGCACGGCCCATGGCCTTCGGCAGCCCCGACGTCCGCGACTTCAAGCTCACCTCGGTTGAGGACTATGAGCCGTTGATCGGCCCCGAGGCGGTGGACCGGATTCTGCGCAAGGCGCGGGCGCTGGACGACCTGCACGTGCTGAACGTGAACTCCACCTACTATGGGGGCGGGGTGGCGGAACTGCTGACGTCCCTGACCCTGCTGATGAACTCCGCGGGGGTGCAGACGGGCTGGCGGGTGCTTCAGGGGAGGCCGGATTTCTTCAGCGTCACCAAGAAGATGCACAACGCTCTTCAAGGCGGCGACTTCAACATGACCGAGCTGAAGTCGCAGATCTACGAAGAGGTGAACTTCGAGAACGCCGTGCGCAACCACTTCGACCACGACGTGGTGATCGTCCACGATCCGCAGCCGCTGCCGCTGATCCGGCACTATCGCCGAAAGGCGCCCTGGATCTGGCGGTGCCACGTGGACCTGTCCCAGCCGCATCCGGAGCTGTGGGCCTATATGAGGCCGCTGGTCGAAGCCTATGACGCGGTGGTGCTGTCGCTGCCGGAGTACGCCCAGGACCTGGAGACGCCGCAGCGCTTCATCTTTCCGGCCATCGACCCCTTCGCCTCGACGAACAAGCCGCTGTCGGAGGCGGAGATCGACGAGCGGCTGGCGCACTACCAGATCCCGAGCGACCTGCCGCTGGTGGTGCAGGTCTCGCGCTTCGACCGCTGGAAGGACCCGCACGGGGTGATCGACGCCTACAAGCTGGCGCGCACCCAGGTCGATTGCCGGCTGGTGCTGGTCGGCAACGTGGCCACGGACGATCCGGAGGGCCAGGCGGTGTTCGCCTCGCTCTGCGAATGCGCCGACGAGCGGATCATCATCCTGTCGGTGCAGGACTCGGCCCTGGTGAACGCCCTGCAGCGGCGTGCGGCGGTGGTGCTGCAGAAGTCGCTGCGCGAGGGGTTCGGCCTGACCGTGGCCGAGGCCATGTGGAAGGGGGCCGCCGTGATCGGCGGCCGGGCCGGGGGCATCCGCCACCAGATCGACGACGGCGTGAACGGCTTCCTCGTCAGCTCCATCGAGGAGGCGGCCGATCGCATCGTGCAGCTGCTGCAGGACCGCGACCTCGCCGCCCGGCTGGGCGCGGCGGCCAAGGGCAGCGTGCGCGAGCGCTTCCTGATGACCCGGCTCATGGAGCAGTGGTTCGACCTGATCGGCGCCTTCGAGACGGACTTCAAACTGAAAGGCGCCGTCCAGGCGTAAGGACGCACGATGGAGACGGGGAGGCGGGGCATGACGGTGTCGCAGGTGGTCTGGTTCGAGGAGGTCGCACGTCGCGACGTGGGTCGCGTGGGCGGCAAGAACGCCTCGCTCGGGGAGATGACCCAGGCGCTGACCGGAAAGGGCGTGCGGGTGCCCGGCGGCTTCGCCACGACGGCGGACGCCTATTGGGCGTTCCTGGACGCCAACGGCCTGCGCGAACCCCTGGCGGCGGCGCTCGCCGACCTGGAGTCCGGCAAGGCCAGCCTGGCGCAGACCGGCGAGGCGCTGCGCCGGATGATCCTGCGGGCCGACTGGCCGCCGGCGACGGCCGAGGCGGTGCGGGGCGCCTATCGCGAGCTCTGCCGGCGGGCGGACCGCGAGCTGGTCGACGTGGCGGTTCGGTCCAGCGCCACCGCCGAGGACCTGCCCGACGCGAGCTTCGCCGGGCAGCAGGAGACCTTCCTGAACGTCCGGGGCGAGAAGGCGCTGCTGGCGGCCTGTCGGCGCTGTTTCGCCTCGCTGTTCACCGACCGGGCGATCGCCTACCGCCGGGCCCGCGGCTTCGATCACATGAAGGTGGCGCTGTCGGTGGGCGTGCAGCGGATGGTCCGGTCCGACATCGGCGGTTCGGGGGTGATGTTCTCGATCGACACCGAGACCGGCTTCGACAAGGTGGTGCTGATCAACGCCGCCTGGGGCCTGGGCGAGACGGTGGTGCAGGGGCAGGTCGACCCCGACGAGTATGCGGTCTTCAAACCGTTCCTGGCCGATGCGCGGCTCACGCCGATCATCGAGAAGCGCCGCGGCGGCAAGGCGCGAAAGATGATCTACGCCGAGGGGGAGGCGACGACCCGCACGACGCCGACCTCGCGCGCCGAGCAGGAGGCGCTGGTGCTGAGCGACGGCGAAATCCTTCAGCTCGCCCGCTGGGCCTGCGTCATCGAGGACCACTACGGCTGCCCGATGGACATGGAGTGGGCCAAGGACGGGAGCTCGGGCGAACTCTTCATCGTGCAGGCCAGGCCCGAGACGGTGCAGTCGCGCCGCGGGGCGGGGATGCTGCGGACCTACGACGTGAAGGCCAAGGGCGCGCGCCTGGCCGCCGGGCTCGCGATCGGGGAGGCGGCCGTGAGCGGCGAGGTCTGCCTGATCGAAAGCGCCAAGGACATAGAACGGTTCGTCGATGGGGCGGTGCTGGTGACCGGGTCCACCGATCCGGACTGGGTGCCGATCATGAAACGCGCCGCGGCCATCGTGACCGACCACGGCGGGCGCACCTCGCACGCCGCCATCGTCAGCCGCGAACTCGGCCTGCCGGCGGTGGTGGGGACGGGCGAGGCCACGCGGGTGCTGCACGAGGGCCAGGTGGTGACCGTTTCCTGCGCCGAGGGCGACGAGGGCTTCGTCTACGAGGGCCGGGCGCAGATCGAGGCGCGCGAGCTCGACCTCGCGGCGGCGCCGTCCACGCGCACCAAGGTGATGCTGAACATGGCCAATCCGGCGGCGGCGGCGCGCTGGTGGCGGATTCCGGCGGACGGGGTCGGCCTGGCGCGGATGGAGTTCGTGATCGGCTCGCACATCAAGGTCCATCCGATGGCCCTGGTGCGCTACGCGACGCTGAAGGACGAGGCCGCCAGGGCGGAGATCGCCGAGCTCACCAAGGGGTACGAGGCGGACCGCACGGCCTTTTTCGTCGAGCGGCTTGCCGCGGGCCTGGCCCAGATCGCCGCGACGGCGCACCCGAACCCGGTGATCGTGCGGATGAGCGACTTCAAGACCAACGAATACGCCGGCCTGCTGGGCGGCGCGGAGTTCGAGCCGCAGGAGGAGAACCCGATGCTCGGGTTCCGGGGGGCCTCGCGCTACTATTCCGAGAGATACCGCGAAGGCTTCGCCCTGGAATGCGCGGCGATCCGCCGGCTGCGGGAGGAGATCGGCTTTTCCAACGTGGTGGTGATGATCCCCTTCTGCCGCTCGCCCGCGGAGGCGGACCGGGTGCTGGCGGAGATGGCGAAGAACGGCCTTCGCCGCGGAGAGGCGGGGCTGCAAGTCTACGTCATGTGCGAGATCCCCTCGAACGTGATCCTGGCCAGGGCGTTCGCCGCCCGCTTCGACGGCTTCTCCATCGGCAGCAACGACCTGACGCAGCTCACCCTCGGGGTCGACCGGGACTCCGGGGACCTCGCCGAGCTGTTCGACGAGGAGGACGGGGCGGTGAAATGGATGATCGCCCGCGTCATCGCCGAGGCGCATGCGGCCGGGGCCAAGGTGGGGCTGTGCGGCCAAGCCCCCAGCGACCGGCCCCGGTTCGCCGAGTTCCTGGTGGACTGCGGCATTGATTCCATCTCCGTCAGCCCGGACAGCTTCCTCGCCGTCAAGGCGAGCGTGGCCGCCAGGGAGGCGGCGGAGGGCGGGACGGCGGCCCGGTGACCAGCGAGCTTCGCCTGGACCGCACGAGCGGGCGGCGGGTGATCGTCGCGCCTGGCCGACGGGCGCGCCCCGGCGGCGAGCTCGAGGTGATGCGCCCGGCCCACCCGCCGCTGAAGCTAGACCCGCAGTGTCCATTCTGTCCAGGATCGGAAGCCCGGCTGCCGGCGGTGCTGGCCCAGGTCGACAGCGCGGACCCGCCGGGCTGGCGTGTGCGCGTCGTGCCCAACAAGTATCCGGCGGTGGCGGCGCCGGGGGCGAGCGGGGAGGTGGAGGCGGCGCGGGCGCGGCCGGCCGGCGGCCTGCACGAGGTGATCATCGAAAGCCCGAGGCACGACGACGATCTGGCCATCATGGATGACGCTCAGCTCGAGGCGGTGGTCGGCGTCTATCGCGAGCGCTGCTGGCGGCTGATGCGGCGGGAGGGGATCCAGGCGGTGGTTCTGTTCCGCAACCATGGCCCCCTGAGCGGCGCCTCGCTGGTGCACGCCCATGCCCAGGTCCTGGCCCTGGACGTCACCCCGCCCCTGACGCAGGCGCTTATCGGGACGGGGCGGGCGCGGCACGCGGCGGATAGCCGATGCCCCACCTGCGAGGAGATCGCCGCCGAGCTGGCGGCGCGCGTTCGGGTGGTGGAGGAGACCGCCGACTACGTCGTCCTGTGCCCGTTCGCGGCCGAGCGTCCCTATGAGACCTGGATCGCCCCGAAGGCGCATGCGGCGAGTTTCACGGGCCTGGAGGACGCTCACCTCGGCCAGTTCGCCCATCTGCTGGGCCGCACCCTGCGGCGGCTGAAGCACGCCCTGGGCGATCCCACCTACAACTTTGCGATGGACGGGGCGGACCGGGCGCACCTGGGCTCGCCGTTCGTCCATTGGCGGCTGCGGATCGCGCCCAAGCTCGCCGAGTACGGCGGCTTCGAGCTCGGATCGGGCATGGTGATCAACCCGTCCAGCCCCGAGGCGGATGCGGCGAGCCTGCGCGCGGCCAGTCCGGAGCGGGGCGGGCGAACGGACGTTCAAAGGGGCGAGGCGGGCTGAGGCGGATCGGGAGCCTGAGAGATGAGCCAGACGCTTGAGGTGGCGGCCGAGCAGGCCGCGGTCGTGGCGGCCCTGGAGACGGGCCGCATCGCCGGCGAAGCGGCGCCCATGCGCCGGATCGACACCCACATGTCGCACCTGTTCATCGGCGAGGATCAGGTGCTGAAGCTGAAGCGGGCGGTGACGCATCCGTTCGCGGACATGTCCACGCGGGCCGCGCGCAAGGCGGCCTGCGAGGAGGAGCTGGCGGTGAACGCCGCCCTGGCGCCTGGCCTCTACGACAGAGTCGTGGCGGTGACGCGCGAGGCGGACGGTCGGCTCGTCCTGGACGGCGCCGGAGAGGCGGTCGACTGGCTGGTGCGCCTGAAGCGGTTCGCCGACGGGGCGCTGTTCTCGGAACTGGCGGACACCGGCGGCCTGACCGAGGCGCTGGTGACCGAGGCGGTCGACGCCGTCGCCGGCTATCATGCGCGGCTGCAGCCGCACCGGGAAGCCGGCCATGCGGTGGACTATCTGCGCATCGTCGAGGGCCTGCGCCGGACCGAGGCCGAAGCGGCGGCGGCGCTGGACCTGTCGCCCGCCTCCGAGCCGCTCCTGGCCGCCATCGAGCACGAGGTCCGGCGCCTGACGCCGCTGATCGAGGCGCGCCGCAAGGCGGGATTCGTGCGTCGGGGCCATGGCGACCTGCACCTGCGCAACATCTGCCTGTTCGAGGGGCGCGCCACCCCGTTCGACGCCTTGGAGTTCGATCCGGCCCTGGCGACGGCGGACGTGCTCTACGACATCGCCTTCCTGATCCTGGACCTGCGGGCCAGGGGGATGGACGCCCTGGCCGAGGCGGCGGAGCGCCGCTATTGGGCCATGGCCGCCGAGCCGGAGGCCGCAAGGCCGCTGCTGCCGCTGTTCATGGCCTTGCGCGCGGCGGTGCGGACGGCGGTGGCGGTGGAGGCGGGCGAACTGGAGGAGGCGGCGCGCTATCGCGCCATCGGCCTGTCGCTGCTGAACGCCTCGCCGGTCAGGGAACCGCCGCAGGACGGATCTGCTCGGCCAGGCTGAACACGTCCTCCGCCTCGCCCAGGGCCGTACCCGGCGCCAGCAGGGCGGCCGCCCCCGCGGCGGCAGCAGTGCGCAGCGCTTCCTGCGGCGGACGCCCGTGCGCGAGGCCGAAGATCAGCCCGGCCAGGAAGCTGTCGCCCGCGCCTACCGTGCTGACCGGCTGGACCGGCGCCGCCGGGACCGACCAGGCGCTGTCGCGCGTGACCAGCAGCGCCCCTTCGGCGCTGAGGGTGAGGGCGATCACCTCGGCGGCGCCGGCGGCGATGAGGTCGCGGCTGGCCTGCAGGCGCGCGGCGGTGTCGGGCAGGGCGCGGCCGAGGTGATCGGAGAGCTCCTTCAGGTTCGGCTTGACCAGGAAGACGCCAGCCTGGAGCGCCGAGGCGAGCGCCGGGCCGGAGGTGTCGACCGCCAGGCGCAGGCCCGCGGCGCGGGCCCGTCCGGCGAGGTCGGCGATGAGGCTCGGCGGAACGCCGGCGGGAAGGCTGCCGCTGACGACCAGGACGCCGCCCGGGCTGCTCGCCGCCAGCGCCGCCGAAACGCAGGCTTCCAGTTCGGCGGGGGCGAGCGCCGGTCCGGGCAGGACGAAGCGGTACTCCGCCCCGTCGGTGCGGTCGATGACGTTGAAGCTCTCCCGGGTTTCGCCGGCGGCGGGGGAGGGGGCGGCGGGCACGCCCTCGGCCTCGACCAGCGCGGCCAGGCGCGCCCCGGTGGCGCCGGCGGCCGGGAAGACCGCCAGGACGTCGCCGCCGAGGCGTCGGACCACTCGGGCGACGTTGATCCCGCCGCCGCCGGGGTCGAAGCGCGGTTCGGCGCAGCGCAGCTTGTGGACGGGCTGAACGCGCTCGACGCTGGTGGCCACGTCGAGGGCGGGGTTCAGGGTGAGGGTGACGATCCTGGGTTTCACCGGCATAACCTAGCCCAACGTCGGGGCCCGAGTCCGGCCTTGACCCCGATCAAAGGGCCGGGCGCTGGTTTGGGCCACACCCGGCGTAGTCGTCAGAGAGGCTTTGCATGCATCCGTTCGCCGCCCCCAAGACCCTGTCGCCGGACCTGGCCCGCGCCCGCGCCTATTGGGAGGGGCTGCTGCGGGGCGCGGCGACGATGCCGTTCTGGGACGACTTCAAGCCCTCCGATCTGGGCGACCTGGAGAGCGAGGCCTTCACGCTGGAGGTGTTCGACAAGCCCGAGCGGTTCCGCGTCGGCATGGTCGGCCCGGCGCTGAAGGCGCGACTGGGCGTCGAGCTGGAAGGCGCATTCCTGGGGGAGGGCGAACTGCCCGAGCCGTTCGGCTTTCTCCTGTCCCAGGCGAGCGCCACGGTGGAGAGCGGCGAACCGAGCCTGTACCGCGGCGAGGCGGGCGAGCGCCTGCTGCTGCCGATGTGGGGCGAGGGTCGGATCGGCCTGATCCTGGGCGTGATCGCCCAGGCCTGATCACGTCTCGGTTGAGCTGGCTCAAAGACGCCGTCGCGCCGTTCCGCCAGGGTCGCCTGCGGGCGGGCGAGCGCCTATCTTGAGTTCAGTGCGTGCAGGGCGGCTCGACGGGCGCCCACCTCGCCCGATGCGCGCCGGGAGAAAGCCATGGACCAGGCGAGCGACAAGGGTTCGGTGCTGCGTTTCCGCCTGCTTGGGGTGGAGATCAACGTCCATGTGAGCTGGGTCCTGGTGGCTTTGCTGATCGCCTGGTCGCTGGCGTCGGGCGCCTTTCCGGTCCTCTACGAGGGGCTGCCGAGGTCCGGCTACTGGCTGATGGCGATCGTCGCCGTGATCGGCCTGGCGGTCTCCATCGTGCTGCACGAACTGGCCCACACGCTGGTGGGACGCGCCTACGGCCTGTCGGTCGACCGCATCACCCTGTTCCTGTTCGGCGGGGTGGCGGAACTGCACGAGGAGCCCAAGGCGCCTGTCGCCGAGCTCCTGATGGCGATCGCCGGCCCGGCTCTGAGCGTGGTGCTGGGCCTCGCGTTCGGCCTCGCCGCAGGTGCGATCAAGGCCGGCGGCGGCGCGCCGGAACTCGCCGGCGCCTTCGCCTACCTCGGCACGCTGAACCTGGTGCTGGCCCTGTTCAACATGATCCCGGCCTTTCCCATGGACGGGGGGCGGGTGTTGCGAGCGGTGATCTGGATGGTCACGCGACAGGCCGACCGGGCGACGCGGATCGCGGCGCGGATCGGCATGGGCTTCGGCGTCCTGCTGATGGTCGGCGGCGTGGCCCTGGCCCTGGCCGGCGGACTGGCGAGCGGCCTGTGGTGGGTGCTGATCGGCCTCTTCCTGCGCACGGCGGCCAAGAGCTCCCTGTCCGACATGGAGGCGCGGCGGCGCCTGGGCGGGCATCCGGTGTCGGAGGTGATGGCCCGGCGGGTGGAGACCGCTCCGGCGGACATGACCATTGATTCCTTCGTGAACTTCCGGCTCTACGCCAGCCATCACGGCATGTACCCGGTGGTTCAGGCGGACCGGCTGATCGGGGTGGTCGAGCCGGACGACCTGTTGAAGACCCCCAGGGACCAGTGGGCGCACACCAGCCTGGGCGAGGTCTGCAAGCCTCTGGAAACGGTCGCCCAGGCCCGCCCGGAGGAGGACGCCTTTGCGGTGCTCGAGCGGATGCGCCGCGGCGGCGGGGCCCGCATGCTGGTGGTCGACCGCGGCCAGCTCATGGGCCTGGTCACCCTGCAGGACCTGGTGGAGCGCCTGGCCCTGGCGATGAAGTTCGAACCGGCGACCTCATAGGGCCGGCGCCGGCTGCAGGGATCGAACCCGCGACCTACTGATTACAAATCAGTTGCTCTACCATCTGAGCTAAGCCGGCATGCCCATGCGGGTTTTGACCGGCCTTTGGCGTCGGCGCAAGCGGCTCAGCGGGTGGTGACCACCGCGCCGGCGGGCAGCACGCCGAGCAGCTGGGTGGCGGCGTCCAGCGCCTTCTGGGTTTCCGGAGAGGTGGAAGGCGGCGCGGCGGCGGCCGGCGGCGTCATGCCGGACGTGAAGACGTAGGCCTCGGCCGCCTGTGAGTCCTGCACGTCGCCGTCGGCGAGTCGACGGGCGGCCGCGCGGGCGTCGGACCCGGACTCCGTCGGCTCGGCCAGCAGCCTGTCCTCGGCCGAGGGCGGCGGAGCGAAGTCGGCCGCGCGGGTCTCGATCCGATCGGCGCAGGCCGGATCTTCGGCCGCGCCGGGATTGGCCGGGTCGCAGGCGTCCTGGTCGCCGAAGATCGCCTCCACCGTGGCCCGGCGAGGCCAGGGCGTCGGGGGGCCTTCGGGGGGTTCGGCCGTGGCGGCCTGGCGATTGAGCTGTTCGGGGCGCTCGAAGGGCGCGGAGACCGGCGCATCGTCCACGGCCGCGGCGCGGGGAGGCTCGGTGTTCAGCTGGTCGAGCGGCCCGGACGCCGGCGGCGCAAGGGCCGGCTCAACCTTCCTGGTCGTCTCGCCCACCTGCAGCCCGCCGATCTCGCTGGCCGCCGCGCCCGGGGCGTCCGGCGCGCCGACCTGGTCGATCTGCGCCTGGTCCGGCCCCGCCATGGCGAGGGCGGCGAGCGCCAGGCCCAGGGCGAGGGGGCTCACGGCGAGGCGGGGAACAGCGGCGCCATCATGGTCTGGGTGACCGAGATGCTGGAGTCGCCGTTCTGGGTGACGGTGGGGGTGGACAGGCCCTGGCCGTATTGGGCGAGGGACAGGCTGTTGTTGGCCCCGTTCTGCACGGCCGCCATGGTGTTGTCGTCGCCCACCTGGGTGAAGCTGGCGGTGTTGTTGGCGCCGGCCTGGGTGAGGGAGGCGGAGTTGCCGTCGCCGGTCTGATCGACCGAGGCGACGTTTTCCGAGCCGGACTGCGAGACGAAGGCGGTGTTGCCGACCGCCTGGCTGGTCTGGGCCACGGCGGCCCGGTTGCCGAAGCCGGACTGCAGGATCGAGGCGATGTTCGCCGCGCCGCCCGCCTGGGCGATGCTGGCGAGGTTCTCCGCGCCTGTCTGGTCGATCGCCGCCTCGTGCGCGCCGGCGCCCGACTGGTCGATCAGGAAGTCGTTGTCCGCGCCCGTCTGGCTGACGGAGGCCAGGGCCGACTCCGTGGTCTGGCGCACGCGCCCGCCGAGGGGGCCCTCGCCGTTGTCCTCGCCGGACTGTCTGATGCTGACCGTATTCCCGGTCCCGACCTGCTCAATGTAGACCGACTGGGCCTGGGCCGCCGAAGCGGCGAGGCCGAGGCTCAAAGCCAGGAGGAGGGGGCGTGCGCGCAGCATGGGAACCTGTCCTTGGTCCGGAGCCCGGCGCGCCGCAGGGCGCGCCGGGCCGGAATGAAAACCCGCGCCTGTCGCCGAGGTTCGGCGGCGAGGCGAGGGCAGAGGCCGGCGCAGGCGCCGGCCGCCGCGGTTACTGGGTGACGAAGGCCTGGGCGTTGGTGCTGCCGGCCAGTTGCGACACCGTGGAGGTGTTGCCGTCGGTCGTCTGCTTCACCTCGGCCAGACCGCTCACGCCGTTCTGGTAGACGTAGGAGAAGTTGCCGTCGGCGAGCTGCTCCACCGTGGCGGTGTTGTCGTGCGCCGAGGGCGTGCCTTCGCCCTGGAAGATTTCCGAGTAGTTGTTGTCGCCGACCACCGTGAGGGTCGCCGAGTTGTTCGGCGTGTCGCCGATCGGCGCGCCGGTGTTCTGGCGGATGAACGAGGTGTTGTTGTTCCCCGTCATGGTCGCCGAGTTGGTCAGGCCCGTGGCGCCCTGGACCGACGAGGCGAAGTTGCCGTAGCCGGTTTGCTGGATCGTCGCGGTGGCGTCGATGCTGCCGAGTTGGTCGATGACCGCCTCGTTGACGTCGCCCACGGCCAGGCCCGTGCCGACCTGGGTCACATAGGCCTTGTTGCCGCTGTTGGCCTGGTCGATGTCCGAGCTGCTCCAGGTTCCGTCCTGGCTGACGTCGGCGAGGTTGCCGGCGCCGGCCTGGTCGATGTCGGAGGTGTTGTGGTCGGCGCCCGGGGTCACGCCCTGGGTGACGTCGGCGACCTGGCCCGTGCCGGTCTGGTCGATGGTCGACAGGCCGTTGGAGCCGAGGGACTGCTCGACGGTGGCGGTCTGGCCCGTGCCCGACTGATTGACGGTCGAGGAGTTGCCAGCCGCCGACGCCGCGCCGGCCGCCATCAGAGCGGCTACGGCGACGGAAGCGAAGATGGACTTCTTCATGGTCTTCTATCCTTGATCAGAGATCAAAGGCGCCGCCGCAGGGCGGCGGCGCCCCCGAGCCTTACTGGGTGACGGTGGCGACGTTCAGCGAGCCGACCTGGTTGACGACCGAGTTGGCGCCGTCGGTCGTCTGGGTGACCGTCGCTTCGTTGTCCGAGCCATCCTGGATGATGTCCGAGACGCCGAGGTCGCCCAACTGGGTGACGGTGGCCACGTTGAACGAGCCGCCCTTCTGCAGGACCGTCGAGCCGTTGCCGGCGCCCGACTGGTCGACGGTCACTTCGCCCGAGTGCGAGCTGACTTCCTGGGTGACCAGGGACGTGTTGTCCGTGCCGTTCTGGGTGACGTCGACCTTCCCGGAGTCGCCGTACTGTAGGATCGTGGCGGAGTCGCCGCTGGACAGGCCGTTCTGCAGGATCGAGGCGACGTTCGCCGCGCCCGACTGGATGACCTGGCCGTAGCCGTCGTCGCCCTGCTGGGTGATGGTGGCCAGCGAGCCGACGGAGCCCAGGTTCTGCTGGATGTCGGCCTCGTTACCGTCGCCATGGTTGATCTGGTAGATGTAGGCGGTCGAGTCGTCGTTCTGGAAGATGTTCGCCTTGTTGTCGCTGGCGTCGAACTGCCAGACGTAGGCGTAGGCGCCCTGGGACTCGGTTTCCTGAAGGACGGTGGCCTCGTTGTTCGAGCCCTTCTGGCCGACGTAGGCCTCGACCCAGTCCGCCTTCTGCGTGACTTCGGCGTCGTTCATATGGCCGTTCTGGTCGACGACGGTGCGGGCGTTGTCGCCGCCTTCATCGAGCCAGGTGTCCGGCGCGCCTTGGCTGACGCGGATCTTGTTGTCGGAGCCGGTCTGGCTGGTGCGGGCGTAGGCGTTGTCCGCGTTCTGGCGGATCTGGTCGTCGTTGCGCGCGCCGTGCTGGTGGATCTCGGCGTAGTTGTTGTTGTCGCCGACCAGGTTGTCGCCGATCGGCGGCGGGCCGCCTTGCTGGATCGAGGCGAGGTTCTCCTTGCCTTCCTGCAGGACGTCGGCGCGGTTGTTGTAGCCGAACTGGTTCACGGTCGAGGTGTTGTCGCCCGACACGCCGAAGTGGTCGGTCTGCGCGACCTCGGCCAGGTTGTCGATCCCGTTCTGAGTGACGGTGGAATCGTCGCCGTCCCCGTCCTGGGCGACCGACGCGGTGTTGTCCGAGCCGTTCTGGTCGATTTCCGAGATTGCGCCGGCGGTCTGGATGACCGTGGCGCTGTTGTCGTCGCCGAGCTGGTCGACGTCGGAATCCGCGTCGGCGCCGCTCTGGTTCACGTCGGCGAAGTTGTCGTCGCCGCGCTGGCGGACTTCGGAGCTGGCGCCGGCGCCCGACTGGGCCACATGGGCCACGTTGTCGTCGCCCGTCTGGCGGGTGCGGGCGTAGGCGTTGTCCGCCCCGACCGACTGCAGGATCGTGGCGATGTTGTCCTCGGAGGTCCCGAACAGCTGCGGGCCCTGCTCGATGGTCGCCGAGCCGTTGTCAGCCGCCTGGGTCACCGTGGCGTCGTTACGGGCGCCGTTCTGCTTGATCGTGGCGTCGCCGTTCGAGCCGGTCTGCATGAAGGTGGCCAGGTTGGCCGCGCCATTCTGGGTGACCGTGGCCAGCTCGTTCGTGCCGTCCTGCGAGCCCACCGCCGTGTTCGTGCCGTCCTGGTCGAGGACGACCACTTCGGTGTCGGCGTTGCTCAGCTGGTCCAGAGTGGCGGTGTTGTCGCCCTTCTGATTGACGGTGATGTCGCCGTCCACGCCGCCCTGCACCGAGGTCAGCAGGTTGGACGGGTCGGTGGCGACCTCCGAGCCCTTCTGGTCGGCGGTGAGCTTGTTGCCCGCGCCGTTCTGGGTCACGTCGGCCTTGTTGTCGTGCAGGGACTGCACGATGTTGGCGACGCCGTTGTCGCCGCCGTCCTGGGCGACGATGGCGACTTGGTCGTCGCCGCTCTGCGTCACCGTGGACTGGCTGCCTGCAGCCCAGGCGGAACCCGCCGCGGACAGCAGGGCCAGGGCGGAAACCCCGGCCAAGATCTTCAATTTCATCCTCTAGTTCTCCCAGTTCGCCCACCCGGCGCAGCCGGGGCGGCAGTCGGTCCGCGGGGGGTTGAATCCCGCGCCTGTTGTGCGACGGGCTCGGCCACCCCCTGCGGCCTGCCCGTACGCGGTGCGAAAGCGGTTTCGGTGGTGCGCGCCGGCGCGTTGCGCCGGTCCTGGCGCTGCAGCTTCTCCACCTGTTCGGCGGAGAGCAGGCCCGCGCGCTCCTGCTTGTAGCGGTCCAGGGCGATGAGCCCGCCGATCGGATCGGCGAAGTCCCAAAGCTTGAGCTCCACCCCCTCCATCACGAGGGCGTAGACGGCCTTCTCGATGGCCTGCTGCAGGGCGAGCTGGTCCGGCTCGTTGAAGGTGACGCCCGTCTCGGCCTCGAGCAGCTCCTTGTAGGCCACGTAGCGGAAGGCCGAGCCGGAGATCGCCTGGGAGGCGATGGTCTTGGAGGTGGTGACCGAGGCCAGCACCTCGCCCGAGCGGACGGAGACGGCGCGCAGATAGACGGTGACGGTGTCCTGGCGGTACTTCACGTCGCCGCCGACGCCCAGGAAGCGCGCGCCCGCGCCCCCGGTCATGGTGTTGGTGTCGAATCCGACGACGCCGCCTTCCAGGATGATGCCCGCGAACAGCATGGCGGGGAGGGCGTCGACGTTGACGCTGCGCTCGCCCAGATAGCGCGCGCGCATCTCGTTGATGATCTGGCGCTCCTTCAGGAGGTTGTCGAGGCGCTCGCGCTCGACCACCGTGAACCAGGAGCGGCCGCCGGCGTCCTGCAGCGCCTTGACGAGGATCGAGCCCCCGCCCTGGCTGACGGCGCGCGACAGGGTCTGGCCGGTCTCAGAGGGCTTGAACTGGCCGGTCAGGTCGTTGAACCCGTAGACGGCCACGGCGACCTTGCGGGCCGGCGGCGGCAGACCCGCCAGGGCTTCCTGGCTGGACGTGGCGACGCCCAGGCGCGGCGCGGAGGTCATCAGGCCGGTCTGCGACGGGCCGGTCGTGGAGGCGCAGGCGCCGAGGGCGGCGCAGAGCGCGGCGATCAGGAGGTGACGCATGATGTGCCCTCCCTCAGCCCGTGACGTCGACGAAGGTGGGGATCTCGATGTCGGTCACCGTGCCGGTGGCCGCATCGCTGATGGAGAGCTTCACCGAATCCAGCGAGCGCACGAAGGTGATCGTCTGGTCGCCGAAGGTGATGGTGCCGCTGTCCTGCGGATCGTCGCCGAAGATGGCGTCGGTGACTTGGGAGGCGAGGGCGGAGAGCAGGCGCGACTGGAGCTGGCGGGAGAACAGGTCCGCCTGGGAGGTCGCCGTCGTCGGCTCCTTGTAGTCGTTCTGGGCGCCGGCCACTCCAAGCAGGTGCGAGGAGTTGAACGGGTTGCCGCCGAAACTCGGATTGATCGGGGTGTAGCTGAGGTCCTGGGCCGCAGCCGGCAGGCCGAATAGCGCCAGGCCGGCGGCCAAGGCGATGCGAAGGTCTGTACGCCAATTCATTTCAAACACCCGACATTGCGCCCTGCGCGGACTGTCCCGCGCCGGTTTGGATCGAGAGAGGCAAAGCAAGCCGCAGGCCGGACGGGATGGTCAGTCCCGAAGGCCCGGCGCATTAACCCTGCACCCCTCTTCTCGTCAGGCCGCGTGCGGCGCCGCAGGCCCTTCGTCGCTCTTTGTCGCGACACTCGGGCGATGCGCCGCCGTTAACCAAAGGATTCACCTCGTAAGCGAAATGTCACATGGATTCAGGGCGTATTTCGGCTTTGTCGGGTTCTGGGGCTAACCCGTCAGGTGTTTCGCAACGGCGATAGGCCGTGCGATTCTGGCACAGCGGCCTCACGGGGGCGGGGCGCGCGACTCATCGGTGGTTTGCATCGCGGCGCGGCTGTGCTCCCCTCCGGCGACGGACGGGAGGAGTCGCATGAACTTCGGGGACTATTCGGGCTACGACGCCCTGGGGCTGGCCGAGCTCGTGGCCAAGGGAGAGGTCTCGGCGGAGGAGCTCCTTGAGACGGCCCTGGCGCGGATGGAGGAGGTCAACCCGAAGATCAACGCCGTCACCCAGACCTTCGCCGAGCGGGCCAGACAGGCGACGAACATCCCCGCGCACGGGCCGTTCGGCGGCGTGCCGTTCCTGCTGAAGGACCTCGGCGCCCAGCTTCACGGCACCATCACCAGCCAGGGCTCGCGCGTCTTCAAGGGCGCGATCGCCAACGAGGACAACGCCATCGTCTCGGCCTACCGCTCGGCGGGGCTGAACATCTTCGGCAAGACCAACACCCCCGAGTTCGGGCTCACGGCGGTGACCGAGCCGGAACTGTTCGGCCCGACGCGCAACCCGTGGGACCCGACGCGCACCTGCGGCGGCTCCTCGGGCGGGGCGGCCGCGGCCGTGGCGGCCGGCATCGTGCCGGCGGCTCACGCCAGCGACGGCGGCGGGTCGATTCGGACGCCTGCGTCCTGCTGCGGCCTGTTCGGCATGAAGCCCTCGCGCGGACGGGTCTCGTTCGCCCCGCAGGGGGAAGGCTGGGGCGGCGCCTCGGTGGCCCACGCCATCACCCGATCGGTGCGAGACAGCGCGGCTCTCCTGGACGCGGTCTGCCAGCCGCGCCCGGGCGATCCCTACTTCCTGGCGCCGCCGGAGCGGCCCTTCCTGGAGGAGGTGACGCGCGAACCCGGCAAGCTGCGCATCGCCTTCACCCCGGGCGGCCTGATGACGCCCGAGATCGACCCGGAATGCGTGTCGGCCGTCTACGAGGCGGCGGCGGTCTGCGAGTCCCTCGGCCACGAGCTGGAACAGATCAACGTGCACGCCGACTTCCAGGGCATGAGCCAGGCGGCGGGCATGGTGATCGCCGCCTCCATCGCCGCGCTGCTCGACGCCGAGGCCGAGCGGCGCAGCTCGGCCATCGGCGAGGACGAGGTCGAGCCGCTGACCATGGCCATGTACAAGCGGGGCAAGGCGGTTACTGGCTCGGAGTACGTGCGCGCGATCCAGCACCTGCACGCCTTCACCCGCACCATGGCCAGCCTCTTCCAGTCCTACGACGTGCTGCTGCTGTCGACCCTGGGCCGCCCGCCGATCCCGATCGGCTGGCTGACGGAGGACCCGCGCCGCTACACCGAGCGGCTGTTCGCCTTCATGCCCAACACCCAGGCCTTCAACAACACCGGCCAGCCGGCGATGAGCGTGCCGCTCTACTGGACGAGCGACGGTCTGCCGATCGGCGCCCAGTTCGTCGCCAAGATGGGGCAGGAGGCGCTGCTCTACCGCCTCGCCGGCCAACTCGAGCAGGCGCGGCCCTGGTTCGACAGGCGGCCGACGCTCTGACGCCGCCATGCCCATCGCCTGGGCGGCGATCGCCCCCGTTCTGCTGCTGGTGGCCTCGAACGTCTTCATGACGTTCGCCTGGTACGGGCACCTGAAGGTGGAGCACCGGCCGATCTGGCTGATCGTGCTGGTGAGCTGGGGGATCGCCTTCTTCGAATACTGCCTGGCCGTGCCGGCCAACCGGATCGGCCGGGCCGCCTATTCGGCGGCGGAGCTCAAGACCATGCAGGAGGTGATCACCCTGACGGTGTTCGCCGTCTTCTCGGTCACCTACCTGGGCGAGCGGCTGACCTGGAACCACGCGATCGGGTTCGCCCTGATCGCGGCCGGGGCCCTGTTCGTCTTCAAGGGGCCGCTCTGAGGCGGCGCTAACGCTTCCTTCACCATGCGGCGGCCGAATCGCGTCCGGGGGCTCCTGGACGAGAGGGCCGCAAGAATGGACCGGAAGATCGTCGCAGCGCTGGCTGCGCTGCTGGTGCTGGGCGGATGCGCCGGCGGGACCGAGCGCTCGGGCGGGCAGGCGCGGCTGGACCGCCGCATCGAGCCGCAGGCCCTGACCTTCGACGGCTACGCCAGGGCGGCGGGGCAGGTGGACGCGCAGTTCGCCAGCGCCGGCGAGGTCGCCCGCGCCCTGCAGGTGGCCGCCGCCTACGAGCCCAAGTCGCTGGAGCGGGGCATGGTCGCCTTCGCCGCCGCCGCCGCGCTGCAGGACAAGGCGTTCGTGGATGGGGTGCGCAAGGCCGAGCGCGCGCGGCCGGGCCTTGCCCGGCGGCTGGCGGCCAATCCCCAGGCGGTGCTCGACGTGCCGGGGGGACGCACCGCCGCGGCGCGGGCGAGCGCAGCCCTGGCGCGCCAGGCCGCGCCCGTGGTGCGCGCCGGTCAGGCGGCGACCAAGGCCTCCTATTCCACCCAACGCCAGGCCTGGGCCAAGGCCTCGGCGCCGGACCCGCGCGGACGGCTGGCGCGGGTGAAGGCGGCCGGCCGCACGCCGCCAGCCTCGAGCCCTGAAGCGCTCTACGCGTCGGCCGGGCAGGGCGGGCGTGGGCGCGGGCCCGCCGGCCCCGTGGCGGTGCGCGGGACCGCCGTGGCGGCGCTCAGCGTCCTGGGCGAGGCGGCGCGTGCGCGGCCCCTGCTGGACGAGGCGCGCAGCGGCCAGTGCCTGCGCCTGGCCAAGCTGAACCTGCACCAGTGCCTGGCGAGCGCGGGACCGGCCTACGAGGACATCTACTGCCTGGGCCGACACGCCCTATCGGAGACGGCCCAGTGCATGGAGACGGCCGCGAAGGGGCCGATCCGGCGCGCCGGCGCCTAGGCGGCGGCCGTGGAGGCCGGAACCTTCCTGGGCATGAGCGCCAGGACCGCGGCGGCGATCAGATAGGCGGCCAGCTGATAGCCCATGTTGATCGCCACGAAGAGCGGCTGGTGGCCGACGTAGACATAGTCGATCGCCATGGTGGTGAAGTCGAAGAAGAACCAGAGGGCGAAGGCCCCGCCCAGGTGCGCCCCAAGGCCGGCGGCGCCCAGCCGTCGCAGCGCCCACGAAAGGCCCACGACCAGGATCAGCGTGATCACCACGCCGATGCTCATGGAGACATTGGGATCGCCCGTGGGCGTGAAGCTCTGGCTCGCCGTCCAGGGCGCGGCGAACAGGTACGCGTACCAGGCGTAGCCGACGATCTCGAGCAGCACGACGGCCACCACGATCGCCAGCCAGTTGACGTCCTTCAGCATGATACGACCTCCCCGATCGGGCGGCGTCTGTCGCTGTGGGGGAGGGGCCGCCCCGCCCTCCTTGGCGAATGCTTAGCCCTTCCGTAGCGGAAGGCCAGGGGTTCGCGCCGCCCGGCCTTTGGCGTTTGGCGGCGATGGCCATATAAGCCCGCCTTCGCGCCAGCCTGCCGAGCCGTACATGTCCCGCATCCTGATCACCTCCGCTCTGCCCTACATCAACGGGATCAAGCACCTGGGGACCCTGGCGGGCTCGATGCTGCCCGCCGACGTGTTCGCCCGCTTCCAAAGGGCTCAGGGACGCGAGACTCTCTACATCTGCGCCACCGACGAGCACGGCACCCCCACCGAGCTGGCCGCCGCCGAGGCGGGGCTGGACCCGGCGACCTTCTGCACCCAGCAGCACGAGGTTCAGGCCGAGCTCGGGGCCCGCTTCGGCCTGTCCTGGGACCACTTCGGACGTTCGTCCTCGCCGCAGAACCGGGCCCTGACCCAGCGCTTCGCCCAGACCCTGTGGGAGAACGGCTTCATCGAGGAGCGGGTGACCCAGCAGGTCTACTCCAACGCCGACCGGCGCTTCCTGCCGGACCGCTACGTGATCGGGACCTGTCCGCACTGCGGCTATCCCTCGGCGCGCGGCGACCAGTGCGAGAACTGCACCCGCGTGCTGGACCCGGCGGACCTGATCAATCCGCGCTCGGCGGTCTCGGGCTCGACGGACATCGAGATCCGGCCGTCCAAGCACCTGTTCCTGCGCCAGAGCCTGTTCGCCGACCGCCTGCGGGCCTGGATCGACGCGAAGAAGGGCGAGTGGCCGCTGCTGGTCACGTCCATCGCCCTGAAGTGGCTCGACGAGGGGCTGCAGGACCGCGGGATCACGCGGGACCTGGAATGGGGCGTGCCGGTGAACGCCGCAGAGTGGGGGCCGAACCCGGACGGCGCGCGGCCCGACGCCGAGGGCTTGGCGGGGAAGGTGTTCTACGTCTGGTTCGACGCGCCGATCGAGTACATCGGCGCCACCTGGGAATGGGCCGACGCCCGGGCCGCCGCCGAAGGGCGCACGCCCAGCGACGCCGACTGGGAGCGCTGGTGGCGCGAGCCCGCCGCCGCGGACGTGACCTATGTGGAGTTCATGGGCAAGGACAACGTGCCGTTCCACACTGTGGGCTTTCCCTGCACCCTGATCGGGCAGAACGAACGTCTCGGCGCGGACGGCGCCTGGAGCCCGGCGGCGAACGCCCCGTGGAAGCTGGTGGACCGGCTGAAGGGCTTCAACTGGCTCGACTACTATGGCGGCAAGTTCTCGACCTCGCTCAAGCGCGGAGTCTTCATGGACCACGCCCTGGAGCTGCTGCCGGCGGACTACTGGCGCTGGTGGGTGATGGCCAACGTGCCGGAGGGCTCGGATGCGACCTTCACCTGGGAACAGTTCCAGGCGCAGGTGAACGCCGATCTGGCCGACGTGCTGGGCAACTTCGTCAATCGCATCTGCAAGTTCGCCGAGAGCCGCTTCGAGGGCGTGGTCCCCGAGGGCGGCGAGCCGGGCGAACTGGAGACCCGGCTCTACGCGGACGTGGCCGCCAAGCTCGCCGAATACGGCGAGCTGATGGAAGCGATGGAGATGCGCAAGTCGGCCCAGGCGCTGCGCCAGCTGTGGGTGCTGGGCAACCAGTACCTGACCGAGGCCGCGCCATGGACCGCCATCAAGACCGACCGCGACCGCGCGGCCGTGGCCGTGCGCACCGGCCTGAACCTGGTGGCCCTGTTCGCGCGTGTGTCGGCGCCGTTCATTCCCTTCGCCTGCGAGAAGATCGCCGCGGCGGTGGGCGAGCCGGCGACGGCGCCCTGGCCGGAGGGAGACGGGGCGGCGCTCTTGTCGCTGCTGCCGGCCGGGCGGCCGGTCGCCGCGCCCGAGGTGCTCTTCCGCAAGGTCGAGGACGCCCAGGTGGCCGAGTGGGTCGCCAGGTTCGGCGGACCCGAAGCGGCCTGAGCCGCGCCAGCTTCACAGGCGGGGACGCCCGTGAGACCATGATCACGGCGACCATGTCCGGGGAGGAACGATGACGGCGAGCGGCGCGATTTCGGCGGCCGGCGGGCGCAGTGCGGCGCCCAGGGCGCTGAGGCGGGGCCTTCTTGCCCTTGCACTCCTGTTCGGCGCGGCCGGCGGGGCGGCGGCGGAAGAGGGCGACGCGGCCCGCGGCGGCGAGCTGGTGCGGCGCAACTGCGGGGTCTGCCACGCGGTCGGGCTGCGGGACGCCAGTCCGAACCCGGCGGCCCCGGCGTTTCGCGAGCTGGGGACGCGCTATCCCGTCGAGACCCTGGCCGAGGCCCTGGCGGAGGGCATTCTGACCGGGCACCCGCAGATGCCGGAGTTCAGCTTTCCGCCCGAGGACGTGAACGCCATCATCGCCTATCTGAAATCGATCCAGACCCGCCAGGGCGCGGCGCTGTCGCCGGCTCAGGCGGGGGCGGCGGCGGGCTCGGCGACCAGTTCGCGATAGGCCCGCCAGCTTGCCAGGCCGAGCCAGGGGAACACCACGATCAAGGCCGTGAAGGCGGTGGCCGCCGTCGACAGCGTAAGGACGGCGATGATCGCAGCCCAGAGCAGCATGGGGGCGAAGTTCAGGCTGACCGCCCGGAAGCTGGTGGCCGCGGCCGCGAATACGCTGGCGCGGCTGTCGAGCAGCATGGGGGCGGCGACCACCACCAGGGTGTAGGTGAAGAAGGCGATCACGCCGCCGACGGCCGAGCCGGCGACCAGCATGGCGTGGCCGTCCTGGGTTCCCAGGGCGAAGGCGACGAAGTCCTTGACCGTGTGGTGAAGTACGAAGGTCGAGAGGCCGTAGACCACCTGGGCGATGCGTCCCCAGAGGAAGTAGATGGTCAGGAGCGCCAGGCCCAGATAGGCCACGTCCTGGCGCACGGCCTGGGGCAGGAACAGCATGGCGCGCAGGGTGGGCGCCTCGCCGTGCTCAAGCCGGCGGCCCGCCTCATAGAGCCCCATCGCCAGCATCGGCGCGACGAAGACGAACCCGCAGGTGAGGGCCAGGACCCAGAAGGCGGCGTTTGAGGCGACGAACACCCAGGTGATCCACAGGCTGAAGACCGCCAGGCCCAGGCCATAGGCGAGGCAGGGGCGCCAGGCGCGCCACAGATCGCTCCAGCCGCCGGCGAGCCAGCGCCAAGGGGCGTCCATTCCGATACGGTTGACGGCGGGCAGGCCGAAAGTTGGCTGCACCTGATCCTCCCTCGCTCTGACGGCGTCTTTCGTAAAAGCGTGCGCCAGGCGCGGCGGACCGCATTGAGCCAGATCAAGGCGAAGCTCGGCGAGCGACAGCGGAGCCGGTCAGTGGCCGCCGCCGGCCGCCTCCTGCGGAGTGATCTCCAGGGCCTTGGGCATCGCTTCGTTGTAGGCGGCGGCCTGACCCAGGTCGGCGACCACCTCGCGGTGGCCGTCCCAGATCATGTGCAGGGCGACGTAGAGCACGATGAGCAGGCCCACGTAGCCGATCCAGCGGAAGCGGTGCAGGAGGCGGGCGATCCAGCTGGCGGCCACGCCCATGAGGGCGATCGAAAGCAGCAGGCCGAACACCAGGATCATCGGATGCTCGCGCGCCGCGCCGGCGACGGCGAGGACGTTGTCCAGGCTCATCGAGACGTCGGCGGCGACCACCTGCATGAGGGCGCTGCGGAACGACTTGGCCGGGCGGACCGGCGGGCCGGTGTTCTCGAAGGTGGCCTCGGCCTCGGCTTCCTGGTGCGCGGCCTGGGCGCGCAGCTCGCGCCACATCTTCCAGCAGACCCACAGCAGCAGCAGGCCGCCGGCCAGCATCAACCCGATGATGCCGAGGAGCTGGGTCGTGACGAGGGCGAAGCCGATCCGCAGGGTGACCGCGGCGGCCAGACCCCAGAGGATCACCTTGCGCCGCTGCTCGACGGGAAGCCCGCCGGCGGCCAGGCCGACGGCCACGGCGTTGTCGCCTGCCAGCACGAGGTCGATCAGCAGCACCTGCACCAGGGCGGAGAACGCCGCCCACTGGCCGCTGTCGGGGTTCAGGAACTGTTCGATCATCGCCTCTCGCGGGTCTGGCCGGGATGGGGCGTCGCGCGAGCGACGCCGTCGACGGATGGGTCCCCCGCTCTTTGCGCGACGCAGACGGCGGGGGCAAGCCCGGGCGGCGACACGGGAGGTCTACGCCGGTCCGGCGCAGAGGCGCTTGACCACCGGGCTGTCCTGAACGACCGACGTCCCCCCCTCTCAGGCGGGCTCGGCGGCCTTGGTTTCGGCGGTCGGGGGCGGCGTCGGTTCGGCGAAGGCGGCGGCGGCGCGCTCGCGTTGGCGACGTTCGGCCTCGGCGCGGCGGCGTTCCTTGTGGGTGCGCCAGACGCCGGCCAGGACCAGGGCGGCCATCAGCACCAGGATCACGGCCAGGGCCCACTTGGCCTGGGTCTGGCCGGCGCTGGAGGCGGCGGGCGCCGGCTCGGCGGCGGGGGCGGGGGTCTGCTCCAGAGCCGCGACCGAGAAGCGCCGGGCCGCCCCGTCGCCGGTCAGGGCGATCTCGGCGCCGGCCTTCAGGGGCTGGCTGGCCTCGCCGCTCGCGCCCGGCGTGACGCGCCAGTTGAAGACCATCTCCTCGTCCGAGGCGAGGGACGAGGTCTGGGGCGACGCCGGGTCGATCGTGTAGCCGGCGCCGTTCAGCTCGGCGGTGACTTCGGCGGTGCGGGCGGCCTCGCCCAGGCCGAGCTTGGCGGCCTCGGCCCTCAGCCGCGAGAGAAGGCCGGCGGGCAGGCGCAACTCGACGACGCCCGGCAGGCCCTTGGCGGTGGACGGCGGAACCTGCAGGCGCGCGCCGACGCCCTCGGCCCCGACCAGCGCGCCCTGCAGGGCGGCGAGGGTCGGATCGGCCGGCGGCGGCAGGGGCAGGTCGTGGACGAAGGGCGTTTCGGGAGCCTTTGCGACCTCGCCGGCCGGCGGCGCGGGCGGCGGCGCGGGCGCCACCGGCGGGATGGCGGTGACCGGGGGCGGAGCGGGCCGCACGACGGGGGCCACGCCCGCGACCTTGACGCTGCCGTCGCTCCGCAGGCGTCCGGTCACCCGGGGGCGCGGCTGCGCCGCCGGCGCCGCGGCGGGCGCCGGCTCGTCCGGAATGGTTTCCATGGTCGAGACGACCACCCCGTCGGGCCGGCGGAAGCGGATGGTGGCCGAGGCCGGCGCGCCGCCTTCGGCGCCCGGAGCGGGCGGGCCGCCCAAGAGGCCGGTCTCGTCCGGCGGACGCGGCGCATCGGACGGCGCCTCGCCGAGCAGGGGCGGGGGCGGCGGCGCCTCGGCCGGCGGAGGCGGCGCAGGCGCCGGCTCCGGCGCCATGGCCCGGGAGCACGCCGCCAGGGTCGCGGCCAGGCTGAGGGCGGTGAAGCGGGCGGCCAAGGGCGTCGGCGCACGGACTGGGGGCGCGGCGCGGTCGGTCATCAGATTCGCTCTCCGTCGGCGGCGGATTCGCCGCCTGCATTGCCCCCGCGCGACATGATCACGACGGCGCGCCGAAATCAAAAGCCCGCGCGCGTCCGCGCGTATCGGTTCGCTTCAGGGGCGAGCGCGGGTCGCGGCGTAGAGGGCCACCGCGGCGGCGGCCGACACGTTGAGGCTCTCGAAGCCGCCAGGCATGGGGATCTTGGCGAGGACGTCGCAATGCTCGGCTACGAGCCGGCGCAGGCCCTCGCCCTCGGAGCCGAGCACCAGGACCGTCGGCCCGCCGTCGAGCGCCTCCTCCAGGCTCGCCTCGGCGGCGCCGTCCAGGCCCACGGCGCGCCAGCCGGATTCGGCCAGGGACTCCAGGGCGCGGGATAGGTTGACCACCTGGGCGGTCGGGATCGCGTCGACGGCGCCGACGGCCGCCTTGGCCAGGGCGCCGGCGAGCCTGGGCGCATGGCGATCCTGCAGGATCAGCCCCCGGGCGCCGAAGGCGGCGGCCGAGCGCAGGATGGCGCCGACGTTCTGCGGGTCTGTGACCTGGTCGAGCATGACCAGCACCGCGCCTGGTTCGGCGACGAAGTCCTCCAGGGCGGCCGATTCGAGCGGCTCGACCTTCAGCGCCACGCCCTGGTGCACGGCGCCCTGGGGCAGGCGCTGGGCGATCTGGGCGTTGTCGGCGACCTCGAGGGCCGGCAGGCGGCCGAAGCGGCGTTCGATCTCTCTTGCGCGGTCGGCCGTGGCGAGCAGTCGCTGCGGCTTGGCCCGCCTGGGATTGGCGAGGGCCGCCGCCACGGCGTGCCAGCCCCAGAGCCAGTCGTCGGCCGGCGCTTCGGCGCGCTTGGGAAAGCGTCCGGGACCGCGCGTGTTTTTCCCTCGCCGGGCGTCGTTGCGTTCGCTGTGGGACGACACTATAAGACGCGCTCCTTATCGGGGCCCGGGTCGAAATCCCGTCCCGTCTGCGTACCTGCGGCGGCGCTTTAGCACCGGACGCAGCCGCGGGCGGAGCGGTTTTTGCCCGAAGCGCCGACCAGGCTCCGAGCGCGCGGGGGAATGTCCCGAGCGGCAAAGGGGGCGGACTGTAAATCCGCTGGCGTACGCCTTCGTAGGTTCGAGTCCTACTTCCCCCACCACGCGCTGGAACGAACGAGGAGATTAGCGGCGATCCCGCGCCCCGCGGGTATAGCACAATGGTAGTGCAGCAGCCTTCCAAGCTGAGGATGCGGGTTCGATTCCCGCTACCCGCTCCACCCCAACCCTAGAGTCCTCATTTCAAGGACAACGCCGGCAGGACCCCGATGGCCAAAGAGAAGTTCGAACGCACGAAGCCTCACTGCAACATTGGCACGATTGGTCACGTTGACCACGGCAAGACGACTCTGACGGCGGCGATCACGATGACGCTGGCGAAGACGGGCG
>NZ_JBKBSM010000019.1:0-29513 GCF_046291545.1 Phenylobacterium sp. | reverse complement strand
GGGCCGCCGCCGCCAGCGCCACGGCCGCCCCTGCGGCGGCGCCCGGGGCGACGCCCGTCGTGCCGGGCCTGCCCACCACGCCGACCGGGGCCCGCCTGGGCCGCGCCGAGGCCCTGCCGCCGGCCGAGCTGGAGGCCTTCGTCGACGGCGTCGTCAAGAACGCCATGGCCCGCGACCACATCGCCGGCGTGACGGTTTCGGTGGTGCAGGACGGCCAGATCGTCCTGAAGAAGGGCTACGGCTTCGCCAGCCTCGCGCCCGAGCGCCGGGTCGATCCGGACCGGACCCTCTTCCGCATCGGCTCGATCTCCAAGACCTTCACCTGGATCGCCCTGATGAAGGAGGTGGAGGCCGGCCGCATCCGGATCGACGCCCCGGTGAACCTCTACCTGCCCGAACGCCTGCAGATCCGCGACCAGGGCTTCCGCACCCCGGTGCGGGTGATCAACCTGATGGACCATTCGGCCGGCTTCGAGGACCGGGCGCTGGGCCATCTGTTCGAGCGCCGCTTCGAGCGCGTTCGCCCCACCGCCGACTACCTGCGCCAGGAACGGCCGCGGCGCGTGCACCAGCCGGGGGCGGTCGCCAGCTACTCCAACTACAGCGTCGCCCTCGCCGGCCAGGCGCTGAGCTATGTGTCGGGCAAGCCGTTCGAGCGCCTGATCGAGGACGAGATCCTGCGGCCCCTGGGGCTGAACCGCACCACCTTCCGCGAGCCGCACCCGCCGAAGTCGGGGCTGCCGGCCCCCATGGCCCCGGCCCTGGCCGAGGACCTGTCGGACGCCTACCATTGGACGCCCGGCGGCTTCGCCGAGCGCGACTTCGAATACATCGGCCAGGTCGCACCCGCCGGCTCGGCTTCGTCCACCGCCGCCGACATGGCCCGCTACATGCTGCTGCTGCTCGGCGAGGGCTCGCTGGACGGCGTGACGATCTACGGGCCCAAGGCCGCCCAGGCTTTCCGCACGCCGATCCGGCGCACCCCCGAGGGCGTCAACGGCTGGAGGCACGGCTTCATCGCCTATGACCTGCCGGGCGGGCTGAAGGGCTACGGCCACGCCGGGGCGACGCTCTCGTTCATGTCCAACATGGTGGTGGTCCCGGCGCTTCGGACCGGCGTCTTCGTCAGCACCAACACCGACACGGGCGGGCGGCTGGCCGAGACCCTGCCGGCCCAGGTGGTGCAGGAGTTCTACGCCGCGCCCCAGGTGTTCCCGCGGCCCGGCTCCCCGGCGCTAAAGGAGCGCGCCTCCACCTTCAAGGGCTACTACCTCGGCACGCGCCGGGCCTACGGCGGCCTGGAGAAGTTCGTCGGCCTGCTGCTGGCCGGCGCCTCGGTCCAGGTCAACGGCGACGGGCGGCTGGTCGTGGCGACCAGCCAGGGGGTCGAGGCCTTCGCTCCCGTCGGCGATCCGGCCCAGGGCCAGTTCGTCGCCGCCCGCGGCGGCGAGCGGCTGGCGTTCCGAATCAGCGACGGCCGCGCGACCGGCTTCCTCACCGGCATGAACGCCCAGGCCTTCGAGCGCGCCGGCTTCTGGATGCGCCCGCAGGTGCTGGCGACCCTGGCCATCCTGTCGGGGATCGCCGCGGCCGCGACCCTGGCCGGCGTGGTCCTGCGCAACCGCCGCGAACACCGCGAGACTTCGGTCCAGGGGCGCGCCAGCGTGATTCAGAACACCCAGGCCGCCCTGTGGCTCACCGCCCTCGTCCTGTTCGCGGTCTGGGCCGCCAAGGCCTCCGACGTGGCGAAGATCATGTACGGCTGGCCGGGCGGCGAGCTGGTCATCGCCTCTGCCTGCGCCCTGGTGGCCGCGGTGCTCACGCTCCTGACGCTGGTGCTGCTGCCGGCGGTGTGGCGCGGCGGCCGGCGGGTCGATAGCTGGTCGCCCCTGCGCAAGCTCGCCTTCACGCTGACGGTCGCGGTCTATTCGGCGTTTTCGCTGGTCCTCGCCCTTTGGGGCGTTCTCGCCCCCTGGGGCGGCTGACGGCGGCCGGCCTTGGCCGCGCCGCGTCAGTATGCAGCGCCCAAGGCGGCGCTTTTTGCCGATCCTTAAACCGCCCGTTTACCATGAGGTGGGTAAAACCTGCCTAGCGGCGGGCGCCACAGGTCGGCTCCCCACGCGTATCGGGGGGGCGGACCGCCTTGAATCAGTTTGTCGCCGCACTGCAAAGGTTCGGCATCGGCCGGCTGGCGGCCATCCTCGGTATCGGCGCCGGCGTGGCCGCCGCCCTCGTCGCCCTGACGATGAACCTGGGCGAGCCCAAGGCGCTGCTCTATTCGAACCTGGACCTCAAGGAAGCCGGCTCGATCACCCAGGCGCTGGACCAGGCCGGGGTGAAGTACGAGGTCAAGGGCGACGGCTCCTCGATCCTGGTGCCGCGCGACGAGGTCGCCTCCACCCGCCTGATGCTGTCGGGCAAGGGCCTGCCGACCTCCGGCTCCGTCGGCTACGAGATCTTCGACGAATCCAACGCCCTGGGGCAGACCGATTTCGTCCAGCAACTGAACCAGCAGCGCGCCCTGGAGGGCGAGCTCGCCCGCACGATCCGCAGCCTGGAAGGCATCACCTTCGTGCGCGTCCACCTGGTGCTGCCCAAGCGCCAGCTCTTCGAGGACGAGGCCGAGCCGCCGTCCGCCTCCGTCACCCTGGGGGTCGGCGGCCGCGAGCCGACCGCCGAACAGGTCCGCGCGATCCAGAACCTGGTCGCCGGCGCCGTGCCGAACCTGAAGCCGGACCGGGTGACCATCGTCGACCAGCACGCCAAGACCCTCTCCGGCGAAAGCGGAACCGAGGCCGCCGCCGACGGCCGCAAGTCCGACGTCGAGCAGCGCATCGCCAAGACCGTGCGCGCCCTCGTCGAAGGCGTGGTCGGCCCGGGCAAGGCGCGGGTCAACGTCACGGCCGACCTGGACCTGTCGCGGGTGACGCTGCAGGAAGAGACCTTCGACCCCGACGGCCAGGTGGTCCGCTCCGAGCAGACCGTCGAGGAGAGCGCCCGCGAGAACCAGCCGGACGGCAACGGCACGACCTCGGTGTCGGCCAACATCCCCGGCGGCCAGGGCAACTTCGAGGGCGGAGCCAATGGTTCCGCCAGCGGCCGCACCGAATCGACCACCAACTACGAGATCTCGCGCACCACCCGCACCGAGGTGCAGGAGCCCGGCCAGCTGAAGCGCCTGTCGGTGGCCGTGGCCGTGGACGGCGTCACCGCGCCCGGCGAGGACGGCAAGCCCGGCGCCTACACGCCGCGCAGCGCCGAGGAAATGCAGCGCATCGAGCAGCTGGTGCGCGCGGCCGTCGGCTTCAACGCCGACCGGGGCGACCAGGTGACGGTGGTGAACGTGCGCTTCCCCAGCCTGGACACGGGCGCCGGCGAAGGGGTGACCGCCACCAATCCGCTGATGGGCTTCGACAAGAACGACATCATGCGGGCCGTCGAGCTGGGCATCCTGGCCCTGGTGGCGATCCTGATGGTGTTCTTCGTGGTCCGCCCGCTGATCAAGAGCGCCACGGGCCCCGGCGGCGGCGTGCCCGCCCCCCTCGGCCAGGCCCGCGTCGGCGGCGCCGACCTGGTCCACGCGCAGATGAGCGACGGCGGCGGCGACAGCCTGGCCGTGATCGGCCCCGCCGGCGAGCCGCTGGAGCAGAAGATCGACATCGCCCGCATCGAGGGCCAGGTGAAGGCCTCCTCGGTCAAGCGCGTCGCCGAATTCGTTGAACGTCATCCGGAGGAGTCGGTGTCGATCGTTCGCACCTGGCTGCATGACACGGCATGAGCGGGCGCAAGGGAAAGGCCATAACCGACGCCTCCAAGCTCACCGGGCCCGAGAAGGCCGCGGTGATCCTGCTGGCGCTGGGCGAGGAGCACGCCACCATCTGGTCGGCGCTGGACGACGAGGAGATCAAGGAGATCTCCCAGGCCATGGCCAGCCTCGGCAACGTCGCCTCGAGCGCGGTCGAGGACCTGATGGTCGAGTTCATCGCCGGCCTGTCAGGGGCCGGCGCGATCATGGGCTCTTTCGAACAGACCCAGCGCCTGCTGTCGGCGATCATGCCGCCCGACAAGGTCGAGGCCCTCATGGAGGAGATCCGCGGTCCGGCGGGTCGGACCATGTGGGACAAGCTGGGCAACGTGAACGAGGCGGTCCTCGCCAACTACCTGAAGAACGAATACCCGCAGACCGTCGCCGTCGTGCTGTCCAAGGTGAAGTCGGACCACGCCGCCCGCGTGCTCGCCGCCCTGCCCGAGGACTTCGCCCTGGAGTGCGTCATGCGCATGCTGCGCATGGAGCCGGTGCAGCGCGAGATCCTGGACAAGATCGAGCAGACCCTGCGCATCGAGTTCATGTCCAACCTGGCGCGCACCTCCAAGCGCGACAGCCATGAGATGATGGCGGACATCTTCAACTCCTTCGACCGGCAGACCGAGGCGCGCTTCATCGCCGCCCTGGAGGAGCGCAACCGCGAGAGCGCCGAGCGCATCCGGGCCCTGATGTTCGTCTTCGAGGACCTCGGCAAGCTCGACCCGGGCGGCGTCCAGACCCTCCTGCGCGCGGTGGAGAAGGACCAGCTGGCCCTGGCGCTCAAGGGCGCCTCGGACGCCCTGCGCGAGATGTTCTTCTCCAACATGTCCGAGCGGGCCGCCAAGATCATGCGCGAGGACATGGAGACCATGGGCCCGGTCCGTCTGCGCGACGTCGACCAGGCCCAGATGGCCATGGTCCAGGTCGCCAAGGACCTGGCCGCCAAGGGCGAAATCATGCTGGCCGGCGCCGGCGGCGACGATGAGCTGATCTACTGATGACCCAGTCTTCTCCCCGCAAGTTCGCCTTCGACACCGTCTTCGACGGGGCCGGCGACGTGGCCTCGGCGCCGGTGCGGCCCAAGCGGCTGTTCCCCGCCGAGGAAGTCGAACAGATCCGCGCCCAGGCCTACGCCGAGGGCGAGCGGGCGGCCCTGCGCAGCATGCAGGCGCTGCAGGCCCAGGCTCTGGCTTCGATCGCCGATTCCTGCCGCCAGGCCCTGCCGGTGCTGGCCGAGGTGGCGCACGAGCACCGCACCGGTTCGGCCGGCCTGGCCCTGGCCTGCGGCCGGGCGATCGCCGACGTGGCGCTGGACAGGTTTCCCCTCGCCCCGCTGCAGGCCGCGGTGGAGGCCCTGGCCCGCGAGATCGAGACCGCTCCGCGCCTGGTGGTCACCTGCCCGCCGGACCTCGCCGACGGCGCGGCCAAGGCCCTGGCCGAGACCGCCCAGGCGATCGGCTATCCCGGCCAGATCCAGGTGCGCCCGCACATGAGCCTGAACGCCGGCTTCACCCTCGATTTCGGCGACGGCGCGGCGAGCTTCGATCCCCAGGCGGCGGCCGAACGCGTGGCCGCGGCCCTGACGGCGGCGCTGGCCGCCGAGGGCCTGCACGCCGAACCCCTCGTCCGCGGCGGCGACAACTGAAAGGCCGACCATGTCCGACAACGAATTCAAGCTCGACGAGTTCGCCCCCGACGGCCCCAGCCTGGGCGAGGCGATCGAGGCCGGCGAGAAGTCGGCCACCGACCTGGCGCCCGTGTTCGACGTGCCGGTCAACATCTCGGCCGTGCTCGGGCGCTCCAACATGTCGGTCGCCCAGCTCCTCCAGCTCGGCCAGGGCAGCGTGCTGGAGCTGGACCGCAAGGTCGGCGAGGCCATCGACATCTATGTGAACAACCGCCTGGTCGCGCGCGGCGAGGTCGTCATCGTCGACGACCGCCTGGGCGTGACCATGACCGAAATCATCAAGGACGGCGACGCGAGCGCCTGACGGCGCCTGCGTAGAGGAGGACAATCATGCGGCTTCTGGTCGTCGGACAATTGAACGGGCAGCTCGCCACCGCCGTGAAGATGGCGATGAGCGCGGGCGCCAAGGTGAGCCACGTGGATTCCATCGCGGCCGCCACCCACGCGCTGCGCGCCGGCCAGGGCGCGGACCTGCTGCTGGTGGACTACGAACTCGACATCGCCGGGCTGATCCGGGCCAACGAGGCCGAGCGGATCAACGTGCCGGTGGTGGCCTGCGGCGTCGCGGCTGATCCGAAGAAGGCGGCGGACGCGATCCGGGCCGGGGCCAAGGAGTTCATCCCCCTGCCCCCCGAGGCCGAGCTGATCGCCGCGGTGCTGGCGGCCGTCTCCGACGAGAACCGCCCGATGGTGGTGCGCGACGCGGCCATGCAGTCGGTGATCGCCCTGGCCGACCAGGTCGCCCCGTCCGACGCGTCCATCCTGATCACCGGCGAAAGCGGCGTCGGCAAGGAGGTGGTCGCCCGCTACATCCACCAGAAGTCCCGTCGGGCCGCCCGTCCGTTCATCTCGGTGAACTGCGCGGCCATCCCCGACAACCTCCTGGAGAGCGAACTGTTCGGCCACGAGAAGGGCGCCTTCACCGGCGCCGTGGCCCGCCGGATCGGCAAGTTCGAGGAGGCCAATGGCGGCACCCTGCTGCTGGACGAAATTTCGGAGATGGACGCGCGCCTGCAGGCCAAGCTGCTGCGCGCCATCCAGGAACGCGAGATCGACCGGGTGGGCGGCGCCAAGCCGGTCAAGGTGGACATCCGCATCCTGGCCACCTCCAACCGCGACCTGGCCCAGGCGGTGCGCGACGGGACCTTCCGCGAGGACCTGCTCTATCGCCTGAACGTCGTGAACCTGCGCCTGCCGCCCCTGCGCGAGCGGCCGGGCGACGTGGTGGCCCTGGCCGAGCACTTCGCCCGCAAGTACGCCGCGGCCAACGGCCTGGCCAACAAGCCGATCTCCGAGGAGGCCAAGCGCCGCCTCGCCGGCCACGCCTGGCCGGGCAACGTGCGCGAACTGGAAAATGCGATCCATCGCGCCGTGCTGCTCTCCAGCGGCCCCGAGGTCGAGGAGAACGCCATCCGCCTGCCTGACGGCCAGCCCCTGGCGGCGGTGGACCCCGGCGCCCGCGCCGCCCAGGCCGCCTATCAGGCCGCCGAGACCGCCAGCCGGGCCTTCGTCGGCCAGACCGTGGCGGCGATGGAGCAGCAGCTGATCCTGGACACCCTCAGCCATTGCCTGGGCAACCGCACCCATGCGGCGACCATCCTGGGGATCTCGATCCGCACCCTGCGCAACAAGCTGAAGGAATACTCCGACGCGGGCGTCGCCGTGCCCCCGCCCCAGGGCGCCATGGGCGCCAGCGCCGCCTGATCGCCTAGGAACGCCCCAGCATGTCCGACGCCCAGCTCACCCACCAGCGGATCGCCGGCGGCTCCGGCGCGCCCACGCCGCGGCAGATGCTGGGCTGGCTGGCGCGCGGCGAGGTGGCCATGGCGCTCGGCGTCGTGGGCATCGTCGTCCTGCTGATCCTGCCGGTCCCGGCGTTCCTGCTGGACATGCTCCTGACGATCTCGATCACGAGCGCGGTCCTCATCCTGATGACCTCGATCCTGATCAAAAAGCCCCTGGAGTTCACCTCCTTCCCCACGGTGCTGCTGGTCACCACCCTGTTCCGCCTGGGGCTGAACATCGCCTCCACCCGGCTGATCCTCGGCCACGGCCACGAAGGCGCCCACGGGGCGGGCCAGATCATCGAGGCCTTCGGCAAGCTGATGATGGGGGGCAACTTCGTCATCGGGGTGATCGTCTTCGCCATCCTGGTGATCGTGAACTTCGTCGTCATCACCAAGGGCTCGGGCCGGATCGCCGAAGTCGCCGCCCGCTTCACCCTGGACTCCATGCCCGGCAAGCAGATGGCCATCGACGCCGATCTGTCCGCCGGCCTGATCAACGAGGACGAGGCCAAGAAGCGGCGCAAGGACCTGGAGCAGGAGAGCACCTTCTTCGGGGCCATGGACGGCGCCTCCAAGTTCGTGCGCGGCGACGCCATCGCCGGCCTGATCATCGTGGCGATCAACGTCATCGGCGGCATCCTGATCGGCGTGGTGCAGCACAAGGTGCCGGTCGGCCAGGCGGCCTCGACCTACACCACGATGACCATCGGCGACGGCCTGGTCAGCCAGATCCCCGCCCTGATCATCTCCATCGCCGCTGGCTTCCTGGTCTCCAAGGCCGGCGTCGAAGGCTCGGCCGACAAGGCCCTCGTCGGCCAGCTGGCGATGAACCCGGTCAGCCTGGGCATGGTCTCGGCCACCGCCGGGGTGATCGCCTTCCTGCCCGGCATGCCGATCCTGCCCTTCGCGGCGATCTCCATCGGCGCGGGCGCGCTGGCCTGGCGGCGCTCCCAGCAGGCGGCCGAACCGCCGCCGGTGGACATCATGCCCGCCGCCCCCGCCGCCGAGGAAGAGGAGCCGATCAGCCAGTCCCTGGCCATCGACGAGATCAAGATCGAGCTCGGCTATGGCCTCCTGCCGCTGATCAACGATCTGGAGGGCCGCCGCCTCACCGACCAGATCAAGGCCCTGCGCAGGACGATGGCCGCCGACTTCGGCTTCGTGATGCCCTCGGTCCGGATCCTCGACAACATGCGCCTGCCCTCCCAGGGCTACTGCATCCGCATCAAGGAGATGGAGGCCGGCCAGGGCGAGGTGCGGCTCGGCTCGCTGATGGCGATGGACCCCCGCGGGGGCCAGGTGGACCTGCCCGGCGAGAACGTGCGCGAGCCGGCGTTCGGCCTGCCCGCCACCTGGATCGCCGCCGACCTGCGCGAGGAAGCCACCTTCCGCGGCTACACCATCGTCGATCCGGCCACGGTGCTGACCACGCACCTGACCGAGATCCTCAAGGACAACATGGCCGAGCTGCTCTCCTACGCCGAGGTGCAGAAGCTCCTGAAGGAGCTGCCGGGCGACCAGAAGAAGCTGGTGGAGGACCTGGTGCCCGGCGTGGTCACCGCCACCACCATCCAGCGCGTGCTTCAGGCGCTGCTGCGCGAGCGGGTGTCGATCCGAGACCTGCCCGCGATCCTGGAGGGCATCGGCGAGGCCGCGCCGCACACCTCGTCCATCACCATGCTGGTCGAGCAGGTGCGCGCCCGCCTGGCCCGCCAGCTCTCCTTCGCCTACCGCGGCGACGACGGCGCCCTGCCGATCATCACCCTCTCGCCGGAGTGGGAGAACGCCTTCGCCGACGCGCTGATCGGCTCGGGCGAGGAGCGCCAGCTCGCCCTGGCCCCCTCGCGCCTGCAGGAGTTCATCCGCGGCGTGCGCGACAGCTTCGAGCGCGCCGCCCTGGCCGGCGAATCACCGGTGCTGCTGACCGGGCCGGCGATCCGGCCCTACGTGCGCTCGATCATCGAGCGGTTCCGCGGCCAGACGCCGGTGATGAGCCAGAACGAGGTCCACCCCCGGGCCCGGCTGAAGACGGTGGGCACGATCTGAGGCGACGCGGCGGGCTCGCCGAACTTCCTGCACGTTCCATGACATGCGGCGCCGCGGCGGCGCTTTGCGCCGTTGCCGCGAGGCTTTCCCCCTGATAGCGATTGGCCGACATGGGGGTGTTGGGGCCCTCGGGGAGCCAGTTGGACAGCGAATGGCGCGATCTGCACAAGGGGCACGAGGCCCGGGCGCGGCCCTGATCTGGGACCTCCTGACCTTCGACCGGCTGATGACCGGCACGGTCATCCACCTGATCTACTGGGCGGGCCTGGGCGTCATCGCGCTGCTCGGCTTTTCGGTGATCGGGGCGGCCGTCGGGGTGGCCCTTCGCGAGCAGAACCTGCTCGGCATCCTGCTGGCCCTGCCGGTTCTCGTGGCCGGCCTTCTGGTGGTCGGCGCCCTGGTCCTGCTGTGGCGCTCCTTCTGCGAATTCTACGTCGCCATCTTCCGCCTGACCGACGACCTGCACGCCCTTCGCCTGCAGGCCGAAGCCGAGCGCGAGCGCCCGCCGCGCCCCTGAGTCGGGGCCCTTGAGTCGGGGCCCTTGAGACGGCCCCTTGAGACCAGGTACTACCAGCCGAACTCGGAATAGATCCGCCCGGCCCGGATGTGATTTAGCGCGGCGCGGATGTAGGGGACGGTGTTGGGCGGCGGATCGCCGACGGCGAACCAGGCCAGGTCGTCGCACTTGTGCGGCTCCAGGTTCCGCGGCTCGCCGCAGGGCGCCGTCGTCGTGAAGAACAGCGAGGTCCGCTCGCTGTCGGAATTGCGGTGCATCAGGTGCACGAGGACGAGGTCGGCCGGGTCGATCGCCAGGCCCGCCTCCTCGGCCGCCTCCCTGGCCATCGCCGCCGCGAACGTCTCGCCCCCCTCGACGTGCCCGGCGACCAGACTGTAGGCGCCGTCCTCATAGCCGGTGTTGAACCGGCGCGACATCAAGAGGCGGCCCTCGCGCTCGAGCACGAGATGGACTTCGGCGATGAGCTTGAACCGCGACATGGACCCTCCCGGAACATAGAGAGAACCGCGCGATTCCCTGCGGCAGGCAATCGGATTGCGGCTAGCGCAGCGCCGCCGCCCAGGCTGCGGCCCCGGCCTTCGGCCGGCCCTGGTCGTCGAACGGCAGGGGCGCGTCCGCGCCGTTCTCGCGCTTCAGCCAGGAGTCCTTGTCGCGCAGGCCCCAGAAGGTGAAGGCGAACCGCTGGGCCGCCGGGAGGGCGGCGAAGGCCTCGGCCGCCTCGGCGTAGACCCGCGCCTGGCCGGCCTCCAGCTCGGGCCGCCGGCGCGGGCCCCGCGCGCGGCTCAGCGACACGTCGAATTCCGAGACGTGGACCGGCAGGCCGAGGCTGGCGATCTCGCCGATCGCCGTCCTGAGCGTCCCCGGCGCCAGATCGGCGGCCACATGGGTCTGGGTCCCCAGCCCGCCCAGCGGCGCGCCGGCCGCCAGCAGGCGTTCGGCCAGCTTCAGGAAGGTCGCACGCTTCTTCGGCAGGTATTCGAGGTTGTAGTCGTTGAGGAACAACGGGACCGCGGCGTCGGCTTCGCGGGCGTGACGGAAGGCCAGGACCATGTGCTCGAACGCCCCGAGCCTCTGCGCCCACAGGCTGTCGCGCCAGCCCTCCCCGTCCTCCGCGACCGCCTCGTTGACCACGTCCCACCCGGCGGCCACGTCGCGATACCGGCCGACCAGGGCCAGGATGTAGTTGCGGTAGGCGTCGGCGAAGCGCACGCGCCCCTCGTCCAGCCGCTCGAACCCCGGCGGCGACTGGGCGTACCAGACCAGGGTGTGGCCGAACAGGCGAAGGCCTCGGGTGCGGGCGAAGGCGGCGATGCGGTCCGGGGCGTCGAAGCGGAACGTTCCGTCGTCGGCGACGACGTACTCCATCTTCATCTCCCACTCGGGCGTGATCTGCGAGACGTTGGCCGCGACCAGGGCGGCGAAGGCCGGGTCCTGGAGCTGCGCGGCCTGGATCGCGGCGCCCACCGGGAAGCCCGCGGCCGACTGGAGCGGCGGCGCCGACACCGGCGCGGCCGACTGCGCCGGCCGTTCGCAGCCAGCCAGCGCCAGGGCCGAGCCCAGCACCGTCCGGCGGGACAGCGGCCCGGCGGCGGCGGGGCGGTCGGCTCCGCTCACCGCCCCGCGGCCGCGCGGCGCAGGCCGATCTCGTCGAGCTGGGCGGTCTCGATGCGCGCCCGTTCCTTGGCCTTGGCCCGCTGCAGGGTCTCGGAGACCTGCTCGTACTTCTTCTGCTCTTCGAAGGCCTCGGTCAGCGCCTCGCGGGCGCCGGCCTCCTCGAGCTTCAGCCGGTCGATCTGCGCCTGGGCCTCGGCCTTGCGCGCTCGCAGGCCTTCCATGAAGCCGATGTGGTACCAGCCGGCTTCGGCGCTGGTGCGGGCGTTGGCGGCCTCGGCTTCCCCCTCGGCGATGAGCACGGTGAGCGCCAGTTCGGCGCGCGCCCGGCGGTCGGCGATCTCGGCCAGGCGCTTCTGCAGCACCTCGACCTCATAGGTCGACAGCCGCACCAGAGACTTGTCCCAGCTCATGCCCGCTCACTCAGGATTTCGGCCAGGCGCATGAAACTGTCCTCCAGGCTCGTCGCCTCGTCCTTGTCCTGGCCCAGAAAGGCCTCCAGCGCCGGGTTCAGGGCGATGGCGCGGTCGACCTGAGCGTCGGAGCCGGCGCGGTAGGCGCCGATGCGAATCAGTTCTTCCATGTTGGCGTAGGCAGCCAGGGTCTGGCGCGCGGCCTTCACGATCTCCCGCTCGGGCGGCAGGTGGCAGCCCGGCATGGTCCGGCTGATCGACTTCAGCACGTTGATCGCCGGAAAGCGGCCGCGCTCGGCGATGGCCCGCTCCATGACGATGTGGCCGTCCAGGATCCCGCGCACGGCGTCGGCGATCGGCTCGTTGTGGTCGTCGCCGTCCACCAGCACCGTGAAGATCGCCGTCACCGGCCCCGCGGTGGTGCCGTCCGGGCGGATGGGTCCCGGCCCCGCCCGCTCCAGCAGCTTGGGCAGCTCGGTGAAGACGGTCGGCGTGTAGCCCTTGGTGGTCGGCGGCTCGCCGGCCGCCAGGCCGATCTCGCGCTGGGCCATTGCGAAGCGCGTGACCGAATCCATCATGCACAGGACCTCCAGGTCCTGGTCGCGCAGATACTCGGCGATGGCCATGGTCATGTAGGCCGCCTGGCGGCGCTTCAGCGCCGGTTCGTCGGAGGTGGCCACCACCACCACCGCCCGGCGCAGCCCCTCTTCGCCGAGGGTCTCCTCGATGAACTCGCGAACCTCGCGGCCCCGCTCGCCGATCAGGCCCACCACCACGGCGTCGCAGTCGGCGTTCTTGGCCAGCATCGACAGCAGCACCGACTTGCCCACGCCGGACCCGGCGAACACGCCCAGGCGCTGGCCCCGGCAGCAGGTGGTGAAGACGTTCATGGCCCGTACGCCCAGGTCCAACCGCTCGCCCACTCGCCCGCGGGCGTGGGCCGGCGGCGGCGGGCTGCGCAGGGGATAGGCGGCCACGCCCTGCGGCAGCGGTCCCTTGCCGTCGATCGGCTCGCCGAAGGCGTCGACGATGCGGCCCAGCCAGGCCTTGGTCGGGCGCACCGCCGAGCCGAGCGGCTCGATGCGGATCTCCGCGCCGGGGGCTACGCCCTCAACCGGTCCGAAGGGCATCAGCAGCGCGCGGGTCTCGCGAAACCCCACGACTTCGGCCGGCAGCGGGTCGGCCGCGCGGCGCTCAATCTCCGCCCTCGCGCCGACCGCCAGGCGGGTGAGTCCGCCCTTGGCCTCGATCAGCAGACCGTTCACCGCAGCCACGCGGCCGGACACGGTCAGCGGGTCGATACGCTCGACGGCGGCGACGAGACTTCGCACTCAAACGGCCCCCTCAACAGAGCCCGGAGAGTCCGCCCGACGCCGTTAACTTGGGGTGAATTTTTTGCCTAGCGGAGGGCCGCGGCCAGCTTCGCCGCCTGGCGTGGGTGGGTGGCCGCCAGCCGCATCGCCTGCAGCGGGCGGTGACGCAGGGCCCGGTGCGCCATCGGCCGCGCCAGCCGTGCGGCCACCGGTCGCGCCGAGCGGGCGATCGCCCCGCGGCCGAAGTAGGCGGCGAGGCCCGCCACGACCAGGGCGCCGACGCCCAGGGCCAGGCCCGGATGCTCCTGCATCTTGGTGTAGACCGAGAAGCGCCGGCCGCGCGCGCCTTCGGAGCTGATCCGCCCATCCTGGCCAGGGGCGTGCAGGCTGTCGGCGGCGGGCTTGGGACCCTTGCGGCGCGACAGCCGCGGCGCGAGGCCGCCGAACACCCGCTCGGCGACCCGCGGCGTATGGCCGGCCAAGCCGAACGAGCCGCCCCCGGCGCCGATCAGCAGTTCGCGAACCGGGTGCTGCGCCGCGTGCAGGATCGCGTCGGCCACGACCTCCGGAGCGTAGAGCGGCGGCGGCAGCCGTGCGGCGTGGTCCAGCAGGTTGCGGGCGTGCTCGGCGAACGGCGAGGCGACGCCCGCCGGCTTTATCAGGGTGACGGAGATCGGCGCCCGCTCGCGCCGCAACTCCAGGCGCAGAGCGTCGGTGAAGCCCTTCACCGCCTGCTTCGAGGCCGCATAGGCGCCCATCTGCGGCATGGCCACCTCGGACAGGGCCGAGCCGACGTTGATGATCGCCCCGCCGCCGGGCTGGGCCTTTAGCTGTCGGACGGCCTCCAGCGAGCCGTTCACCACCCCGAAGTAGTTGGTGCGGAACAGCCGCTCGTGATCCTCCGGCGGGGTCGCCTCCAGGTCGCCGTAGAGCCCGACCCCGGCGTCGTTGATCCAGGTGTCGAAGCGCCCGAAGCGCGCCACGGCGGCCCGGGCGATCTTGGCCACGTCGGCCGGATCGCCGACGTCTCCCGCCACCGCGTGGGCCCGCCCGCCCGCGCCGTTGATCTCCTCGCAGACCTGGCGCAGCGCCGTCTCGTTCCGTGCGGCCAGGACCACGCCGGCGCCGGCCTCGGCGGCGCGGCGGGCGGTCGCCAGCCCAACCCCGGAGCTGGCGCCGGTGATCACGATGACCTGTTCGGACAGGGGCTTCAGTTGGGGGGGCATGGGCGGTCCTTCCTCGGAATTCCTGGTGCGGGCTCGGGGGTCAAACGGACGGCGCGGCCCAGGCGTTCCGACCGCGCGGCGCAGGTCGGCCGCGCCGCGATTTGTCCAATCACGAAAGATTCAACAGGGGTGCGACTCGCCGTCCCCGGGCCGCGCTTGCTGGCGATTCTCAAATCGCGTTAACGATTCGCTCAGCAGGGTTTCACTATTAACCGGTCTTAAATTAACTCGCCGGCAAGTTAACGGTGAGGGTCCGAGTGGATTCCGAGATTCGACGGGATCGGCGTGGCGGCGTTCCAGGAGGGGTTGATGCGCGTACTGCTTATCGAAGACGACAGCGCTACTGCGCAGAGCATCGAGTTGATGCTGAAGTCGGAAGGCTTCAACGTCTACACCACCGATCTCGGTGAGGAAGGCGTGGATCTGGGCAAGATCTACGACTACGACCTCATCCTGCTTGACCTCAATCTGCCCGACATGAGCGGCATGGACGTGCTGCGGACACTTCGGGTGGCCAAGATCAACACCCCGATCATGATCCTGTCCGGCACGGCCGAGATCGACACCAAGGTCAAGACGCTCGGCGGCGGCGCCGACGACTACATGACCAAGCCCTTCCACAAGGATGAACTGGTCGCCCGCATCCATGCGGTGGTGCGTCGCTCCAAGGGCCACGCCCAGTCGGTCATCAAGACCGGCGACATCACCGTCAACCTCGACGCCAAGACGGTGGAAGTGAACGGCGCCCGCGTCCACCTGACGGGCAAGGAATACCAGATGCTGGAGCTGCTCTCCCTGCGCAAGGGCACGACCCTGACCAAGGAGATGTTCCTCAACCACCTCTACGGCGGCATGGACGAGCCGGAGCTGAAGATCATCGACGTCTTCATCTGCAAGCTGCGCAAGAAGCTGGCCGCCGCGGCCGACGGCAAGCACCACATCGAGACCGTCTGGGGCCGCGGCTACGTGCTGCGCGACCCGCACGACGCTCAGGTTGCGGCCTGACCCCAACCTCGACGCCATGCCTGGCGCCCGCCGCTTCCGCGGCGGGCGTTTTCATTTCCGCGGCGCATCGCGCTAGTCTCCGCGCCGGATCGCTTGGGAGGCGGGGACCATGGAACGAACGCTTGCGCTGGCCGCCGGGCTGATCCTGGCCGCCCTGCTGGCCTGGTTCCACGAACTGCCGCCAAGGCCGCTGCACGCCGACGCCCCGGCCGAGCGCTTCTCCGCCGCACGGGCCATGCGCGACGTCGAGGCGCTCGGCGCTGCGCCCCACCCGATCGGATCGGCGGCCAACGCCCGCGCCCGCGAGCATGTGGTCGCGCGGATGGCCGCGCTGGGCCTGTCCCCCCAGGTGCAGCGGGCGGACGCCTTTGAAACCCGCCGCATCGGCGGCGAGACCTATGTGGTGGGCGGCCGGGTCGAGAACGTCATCGGCGTGCTGCCGGGCCTCGACCGCGCCGCGCCGGCCCTGGCCCTGATGGCGCACTACGACACCGTGCCCGGCTCGCCCGGCGCCGCCGACGATTCCGCCGGCGTGGCCGCGGCGCTCGAAGTCGCCCGCGCCATCCAGGCCCGCGGGACGCCGGCCCGCGACGTCGTCCTGGTGATCACCGACGGCGAGGAGGCCGGCCGCCTCGGCGCCCGCGCCTTCTTCGACCAGCACCCCCTGGCCCGCCGCATCGGCTTCCTGATCAACATGGAGGCCCGCGGCGGCGGCGGCCGCGTGCAGATGTTCGAGACCGGCGCGCAGAACGGCCAGACCATCGCCCTCTTCGCCGATACGGCGCGGCGTCCGGCCAGCAGCTCGCTGGCGGTGTTCCTCTACGAGACCATGCCCAACGACACCGACTTCACCGTCCCCAAGGCGGCCGGGGTCGCCGGGCTGAACTACGCTTTCATCGGCCGCCAATTCGACTACCACTCGCCGACGTCCACGCCGCGCAACCTCGAGCGCCGCACTCTCCAGGACCTGGGCGCCCAGGTGCTGGCCGCCGCCGACGCCGCCGCCCGGGCCCCGCGCCTGCCCGCCCCCGCCCCCGACCTCGTCTACGCCCACACTCCCCTCGGCGGAGTGATCACCTATCCCCAGCCCGTCGGCTGGGCGGTGCTGGCCTTCAGCGCGGCCCTGATCGCCCTGGGCGCCTGGCGGGCGCGCAAGGCCGGGGCCCTGGCCCTGCGCGACATGGCCCAGGGCGTGGGCGCCGCGGTCTACCTGCTCTCCACGGCGGCGGTGCTGCTGCGGCTGGCGCGGCGCGTCACCGGCGCGGGCTTCGGCTTCATGGAGCAGCGCTACCTGCTGGCCCAGGTGACGCGCTACGAGACGGCGCTGATTCTGATCGGCGTCGGCGCGGCGCTCTACGCCGCCGCCGCCCTGGCGCGGGGCGGAGCCCGCCGGCCGGCGGCGGCCCTGGCCCTCGGCGCAGGCGTGTTCTGCTCGGCGTTCGGCGACATCGACCCGATCGGCCTCGGGCTCGGCCTGGCCGGCGCGGTCGCCGCCTTCGCCGTGTTCGGCCGCGCGGCGGCGACGCCCGGCGCCTGGGCCGGGCTGCTGCTCACCGGCCTCCTCGCCGCCGTCGCCCTGCAGGCGGCCGCCCCCACCACCGCCTTCCTCATCGCCTGGCCCCTCGCGCTGGCCGCCCTCGCCGCAGCCCTGAGCGGCCTCGGCTCGAAGCGGGCGCTGTGGATCACCATCGCCTTCGTCGTCATCGCCGCGCCGGGCCTGGCCTGGCTGGGCGGCTTCGCCCACGGCCTGTTCCTGGGGCTGGACATGCCCGAGCTGCTGGCGGTGATCGCCTGGCTCGCGGCCTTCCTGATCTGGCCCCTGGCGCACCCGCGGATCGGGGGCGCCGGGCGCATCACCGCCCTGGCCGTCCTGGTCGCGGGCTTCGTCGTCATCGCCTATGTGCGGTTCCAGGAGCCCTGGAGCGCGCGCCACCCCCAGGCCTCGATCGTCGCCTACGAGATCGACCTGCAGGCTGATCGAAGCTGGCGGCTCAGCGCCACCCCCACCCTGTCGCCGTGGGCCCGCGGCGTTCTCACCGCCGACGGCGGGGTGATCGCCAGGCGCGAGGCGCCGGCTCTCTGGCGACGGCCCGTGGACGCCGCCCCGGCCCGACCGCTGGCCGCCCCCGGCGCGGACCTGTCCCTGCGCACAGGATCCGAAGGCGCGCGGGAACTGGTCGCCCTGCCGCCGCAGGCGGCCCGCATCCTCTCGGTGCGCCTCACCACCGACACGCCTCTCGCCGACGTCCGGCTGAACGGACGCCCCGTGCAGATCCTGGACAAGGCCGGCGCGGCGGCGACCGTGCGCTGGCAGGGCGATCCGGAGGGCTTCGTCCTGGCGTTCCGCCCCTCGGGTCCGGGAAGCCTTGAGGCGCGTCACGCCGTCGTGTTCGAGCGCTGGCCCGCCGGGGCCACGCCCCTGCCGCCCCGCCCGCGCGACGTGAAGGCCTTCGACATCTCCGATTCTACGGTGGTCACCGGCGCGGCGAAGTTCGGCTGGTGAGCCGCCCTCAGAGGTCGTCGGCGCTGATCCAGATCGAGGCGCCGACGGTCAGCAGCTCGCCGTCGAAATAGGCCTGCTCAGGAGCTCCGCTCGTCGTCGAGCCGAGCTCGCCATGCGCCTGGGGAACCTTGTCGTCCACCGAGGCGACCAGGACATAGCCGTCCTCCACGCCGTCGCCGTCGACGTCCACCCCGACGCGGTCGCCTGGGACCGCGCTCGCCGAGGCCAGCGTCGCGGAGCCGGCCGCCTCGGCCAGGATGTTGTCCACCGGCGTGATGGAGGTGATCGTCACCTTCTGGGCGGTGTCGAACTTCAGCGTGTCCCCCGCCGAGCCGTCGAAGTCGATGATCACCCCAAGGTTGGTCGACCCGCGCCCGGAGACGGGGGGGGGAGTGACGACGAAGGTGTCCGCCCCCGATCCGCCTTCGGCGACGACGCTGGAATCCACGGCGATCTGGTCGTCGCCCGAGCCGCCGTCCAGCACGTCGACCTGCCCGGTCGGGGCGCCGCCGCCGGAAATCACGTCGTCCCCCGGTCCGCCGCGGATCACCTCGGCGGCCGCGGACCCCTCCAGCGTGTCGTCGCCGGCGGAGCCGTGGATCTCGATCGGCTGGGCCGGCGCCTCATGGGCCTCGTCACCCTCGACGTCCACTGGCTTGGCCGCTTCGGTTTGCGGCGCGGCGGCCGAATGGTGCGGCTCGACGGCGTCCACCTTGACCCGCGGAGCCTCGGGGGAGGCGCCCTCGGGCCGGGCCGACTGCGGGTCCATCGCATCGGCCGCGAAGTCCTGGACCACCGCGCGGGGGCCGGAAAGCGTCTGCATGACGGCGGCGATCAGGTCGTCCGCCGCTGCAGTCTCGGCCGCCGGCGAAAGGTCGATCTCCTCGGGGGGACGGGCGTCGCCGAACGCCGCCACGGGATCGAGGCCGAACGCTGCGCCCGCCACAATGGCCACCAGGAATTGAGCGTTGCGGCGCTCCAGTTCGTGTTCGCCGGGCGCCAGGTCGCGGGGCGGCGCCGCCAGGTCCGCCCCTTCCATGCGCCCCAGCGCGAACCACAGGTCCCGCCCCTCGGTGACCAGGTCGGCGACCATGTCGTGGATGACCACCACGCGGCCTATGCGGGCCACGTGCATCAGCACGTTCTCCTGGTCGTCCTTGATCACGCACCAGGGGTCGCCGGCGTCGCTTGCGCCGAACACGACCTCGACCCCCCCGGCGTGGGCTTTCAACTCGCGGGCGAGCGCCTGGATCTGCGCGCGTTCGGCCGCCGTCCAGTCGCGGACGGCGAAGAAACGCCCGGTGAAGGGAAGGACTTCCCCCATTGTCCCGCCTTAGGCGCGCGCGGCGGCGCGGTGTTCCTGAACCTCGGCTTCGAAGAGCAGCCGGTGCAGCTCCGGTTCATAGTACTTTAGAAGCGTTCGGGCGAATCCGGCGGGCTCCAGCCCCAGCGCCTCGGCCCAGGCCGCCTGGGTTTCGATCGGCACCCGGCCCTGCCCGCCTTCCACCTGCGAGACGAAGGTGTAGTAGCGAAGGCCCACGCGGCTGGCGAGGTCGGCCTGGGTGAGGCCGGCGGCCTCCCGCGCGGAGCGCAGCCAGCGCCCGGCCTCGCGCCGAAGGCTCTTGGTGAGCGCCACCCGCTCTGGATCCATGGCCGTTCGAGACATTCGCGCTCCCATGCCGCGGAGGGATCGGCGCGCTGCGAAAGTCGCTTGCGCCCCGCCTCATGCGGAAGTACAGTTTTTACGTAACTAGCCTGAATGCAATGCGTAAGTAATCGTCACCTGGGCATATAGCTCACTTCGACCGGATTGACACGCCCTGTCGTGAGCTTGCCCCGCTCCGTCCCCCGGGGTCGGCCCAGGTGACGCCCCTTCCCGCGGCGGCGTGCGCCCGCCGCCATCGTCCGGCCAACAAACGGCCTTCAAGTGCGGGTGCTATCGCGTCATGACCCTGACCGAGTACGGATTTCTCGCGGCGGGCGCCCTGGCGGTGGCCGCCGGGCTCACCGCCCCGCTCCGCCCGGACATGCTGGCGCGCAAGGAGACGTCCACCGCGTGGGCCTTCGCGGCCGCGGCGGCCTGCTTGATCGCCTGCGCCATGTTGATCGTCGCCGCCCCGCGCATGCTCCAGGACACTCCCCTGGCGGCGGTCCTGGCCCTGAGCGTCGTTCATGCCGCGGTCACGGCGGTCAAGTGGCGCAAGGAGCGCCTGGCCGCCCCGCGCGGGCGCCGCGAACGCGCCGGCCCTCTGTCGCGGAATGTCGCCTGACCATCCGGCCGCGCGGCCGTTGCTCGCCTGATCGTCTGGTTGCCTGATCGCCGGGCCTTGGCTAACCCTGCCCTTCGGCAGGGCAAGGACGGGACCGGATGAACCCCAACGTCGTCATCTATCACAACCCCGCGTGCGGCACCTCGCGCAACGCGCTGGCGCTGCTGCGCGAGAAGGGGCTGGACCCCACCGTCGTCGAATACCTGAAGGTCGGCTGGACCCGCGAGCAGCTCGAGGGACTGATCGGCCGCATGGGGGTTTCGGCGCGGGACATCCTGCGCGAGCGGGGCACCAAGGCGGCCGAACTGGGCCTCACCGACCCGGCCGCCTCGGACGAGGCGATCATCGCGGCGATGCTGCTGGACCCGATCCTCGTTAACCGGCCCATCGTCGAAACGCCGAAGGGCGCGGCGCTTTGTCGCCCTGCTGAGCTTGCTCTGACGCTGATCTGAGACCAGTTTCGCCACGGTGACGCCAGATTCTCGCAATAGGCGACTATCCGCGACAACTGGACGCCTTAATCGATTGTCACCAGCCGTTAACCATTTGGGTCTGATCATCGCCGGACCCGCATTCTGCTGGTTCCATCCAGGCGTCTGAGGCAAGATGCCTAGTATCGGCATCGTAAGTACGGGGGCACGATGCAAGAATTCGATCCGCGCCAACCGGCGTCGCGCAATCTCGCGCTGACTCCGAAACTCCTCGCCGGCGCCGCCGGCCTGGCCGTCGTGGCCTTCGGCTGCAAGCTGGCCCTGGCGAACGTGAAGACGGATCCGCCGCCCCCCGACCCCGCCGTCATCGCCGCCCTCGAGCACGAGGCCTTCTCCCAGGCCGAGATCCAGCCCGGATTCACCCGGCCTGAGAACGTGGCGGTGAAGATCCAGCCGGGCGAAACATTCGAGGCCGCCGTGCGTCGCGCCGGCGTGTCCTCCGACGAAGCCCGCCAGGCCGTCCGCACCCTTGGCGAAGCCATGGACACCGTCCACATCAAGGCCGGCATGGCCTTCGACGCGGCCATCGCCCACCCGCGGGGCGAACGCGGACCGGCGCGGCTGATCGGCCTGTCCCTGCGCACCGGCCCGGCCACCGCCGTGACCCTCTCGCGCACCTTCGACGGCGCCCTGCGCCTGCGCGAGATGGAGGAAGAGGTCCGCGAGGAGGAGACCGTCGCCAAGGGCCAGATCGACGGCTCGCTCTACGAGAGCGCCGCGCGCCTGGGCGCCACGCCGACCGTCACCGCCTCGGTGGCCAAGATGTTCGCGCACAAGCTCGACTTCCAGCGCGACATCCAGCCCGGCGACAGCTTCACCCTGATCTTCGACCGCAAGATCACCGAGAGCGGGCGAACAATCGAGACCGGCGAGGTCGAGTACGCCGAGGTCAAGGGCGTCAAGTTCTACCGCTTCGAACGCCGCGACGGCGACGTCGAGTACTTCGACGAGAACGGCAAGAACGTCCGCGGCTTCCTGCTGCGCACCCCCGTCGACGGCGCGCGCATGACCTCGCGCTTCGGCATGCGCCGCCACCCGATCCTGGGCTACACCCGCATGCACCAGGGCATCGACTTCGGCGCGGGCATGGGCACCCCGGTGGTGGCGGCCGGCGACGGCGTGGTCGTCGAGGCCCGCCGCTGGGGCGGCTACGGCAACTGGGTCCGCGTGCGCCACACCGGCGGCTGGGAGACCGGCTACGCCCACCTGTCGCGCTTCGGCAAGGGCATCCGTGCGGGCCAGCGGGTGAAGCAGGGCCAGGTGATCGCCTACGTCGGCTCCACCGGCGCCTCGACCGGACCGCACCTGCACTACGAGATCTGGAAGGGCGGCAAGCGCGTGAACCCGGTGGGCGCCAAGGTGCCGCAGGGGACGGTGTTGGCGGGCGCAGAGCTTGCGGCGTTCAAGGCCGAGAAGGCGCGCATCGACCGGCTCGTCGGCGCCGAGACCGGCGCGACCACCCTGGCCATGGCCGACGGCGCCAAGGACGTGACCCTGCGCCGCTGAGCGGCGGCGGCGCGAATTCCGCAGGCTGACGTAGCGTCGCGCCTTTCCCGCGCCGCGTCGGGCGCCTAAGGTCGTGATCGAAGCGTAGCCAGCGGAGGTTCCGTGCCCGGCGCCATTCAGCCCAATCCACGCGCACGCTATGCGGCCAGACGGGACGCGATCCTGGCCGCGGCGTCCAAGGTCTTCACGGACCGGGGTGTGAGCGGCTTCACCCTGGCCGCTGTCGCCAAGCGCATGGACCTGCACCCGGTCAGCCTGACCTACTACTTCAAGCGCAAGGAGGACCTGGCCGCGGCCTGAGTGCTCCACACCCTGGAGCGGTTCGGCGACATGCTGGACCGGGCGGAGGCCGGGGCGACGCCGGCCGATCGGCTGCGGCGGTTCGTCGTGGCCTACTACGAGGCGCGGCGCCGCACGGTGGATGCCGGTGAGCCGCAACTGGTGCCGCTGGGCGAGATCCGCGTCATGGGCGCCCCTCACGAGGAGACGCTGGTCGAGGCCTACCAGGCCTTCAGCCAGAGGATCACCGGCCTCCTGAAGGACTCCGAGGCGCCCCTGAGCGGCGGGCGCCGCCGGGCCCTGGCCCACCTGATCATCAACCAGCTCTGCTGGTCCGACACCTGGATCGCCGCCTACGAGGTCAGCGACTATCCGCGCATCGGCGAGCGCGTGGCCGACATCATGACCGGCGGCCTTGCCGCGCCGGGCCTCGCGCCGCCGACGGCGCCGCTGTTGCAGCTCGGCGCCCCGCCGGCGGACAACGACGAAGTCACCCGCGAGCGTTTCCTCATCGCCGCCACCGATCTCATCAACCGCGAGGGCTACCGCGGCGCCTCGGTGGACAAGATTTCGGCCCGGCTCAACGTCACCAAGGGCTCCTTCTACCACCACAACACCGATAAGGACGGGCTGGTGCTGGCCTGTTTCGACCGCAGCTTCGAGCTGGTGGACGAGGCCAAGCGCAAGGCCGCCGCCGCCCGCAGCGGGTGGGAGCGCCTGTGGCTGGCCGCCGCGTCCCTGGCGGTCCACCAGACCATGGGCGAGCGCGGCCGCATGCTGCGCCACCATTCCCTCGCCGCCCTTCCGGTGGACGACCGCAAGGCGGTGCTCGCCCGTTTCCAGCAGATGGCCCACTCCTTCGCCGGGGTGATCAGCGACGGGGTCGCCGACGGCTCCATCCGACCGGTCGACCCGCTGCTGGCGGCACAGCTCGTCATGGCCATGTTCAACTCGGCGCCGCCGCTGGACCTGTGGACCCCCGGCTCCACGGTCGAGACTGTCCTGGACGCCCACGTGCGCCCCGTGCTGATGGGCTATCTGACCCCGTCGCAGGCCTGAATCGAAAACGCCCGGCCTTCCGGGCCGGGCGTTCGACGTCGCGTGTGTGGCGTCAGGCTCAGTTGAACATGATGACCGAGCGGGCGAGTCCGCCCTTCTTCATGTCGGCGAAGCCTTCGTTGACCTCTTCCAGCTTGATGCGCTGCGAGATCAGCTCGTCCAGCTTCAGCTTGCCGGCCATGTAGAAGTCCACCAGCCGCGGCATGTCCACGGGGAAGCGGTTGGAGCCCATCATCGAACCCTGGATGCGCTTTTCGCCCAGGAAGGCCGCGCCCATCAGGCTGATGGTCTGGCCGACCGGGATCATGCCGATGATGTTGGCCGTGCCGCCCCGGCGCAGCATGTTGAACGCCTGCTCGGCGGTCTTGGACAGGCCGATCGCCTCGAACGAGTGCTGAACGCCGCCCTTGGTCATCTCCATGACTTCCTTGACCGCGTCGGTCTTGGAGGCGTCGATGAAGTCGGTGGCGCCGAACTCGCGGGCCAGGTTGTCCTTCGAGGCCACCGTGTCGATGGCGATGATGCGCCCGGCGCCGGCGATCGCCGCGCCATTGACCGCCGCCAGGCCCACGCCGCCGAGGCCGATCACGGCCACCGTGTCGCCCGGGCGGACGCTGGAGGTGTGGATCGCCGCGCCGACGCCGGTCATCACCGAACAGCCGATCAGGGCGGCGCGGTCCAGCGGCATGTCCTTGCGGATCGCCACGCAGGCGTGCTCGTGGATCAGCATCTGCTCGGCGAAGGACGACAGGTTCAGGTACTGCATCATCGGCCCGTCGACCTTGGACAGGCGGGGCTCCTCGTCGGCGCCGCGCTTGGTCTCGGGGCTGACGCACAGGCTCAGGTGCCCGGTCAGGCAGTGCTCGCAGTGGCCGCAATAGGCTGACAGGCAGGTGATCACGTGGTCGCCCGGCTTCACCGTACGCACCTCGGAGCCGACCGCCTCGACGACGCCGGCGCTCTCGTGGCCCAGCACCGCGGGCAGGGGGTGCGGATAGGAGCCTTCCATGAAGTGAAGGTCGGAGTGGCACAGGCCGGCGGCGGCGGTGCGGATGAGCACCTCGTGCGGGCCGGGCTTGTTGATTTGAACGTCTTCGATCTGAAGCGGCTTGCCCACTTCACGCAGCACTGCGGCCTTCATCTGGCGTGTTCCCCGAACGGCGCCCCTTGGATGGGGCCGGTTTTCGAAGCCCGCCTCCGCGGCGCGCTTCCCGACGCCATCTTATCGTCGTTCAGGTGGCCGGGGCCAAGCCCCTTTGCCCCGGGAGGCTGCGCAATTCACGTACGAAAAGGCCCGGACAGCAGTCCGGGCCCTTACGCATCTCCGAAGGGCGGCTCAGCGGTCCGAGCCGGCCATGATCTGGGCCTTGGTCTTGCTGGACACCAGGTTCCCGCCGCTGAGGCCCAGGCTAGTGGAGGGCACGGTGGTCATCTGGCCGTCGACGTCGAGCACCACGTCGGCTGCGCCGCCGGCCTTGCCGGGCTTCACCTTGGCGATGGTGCCGATCCGCGCGCCGCTGGCGTCGCGCACGGCGGCGCCGGTGCGCAGGTCCGACATGGCGACGACGCCCGAGGTGTCCGCCGCGGTTCCCGTGCGCGCCGCGGGCTTGGCGGCGGGCTTGGAGGAGGGCCAGTTCGGATCGGCGGCGGTCGTCGAGGTGGCCGGCGGGGAAGCGCCCATCGCGTCGGTCCCGCTGCTCGTTCCGGGACCCGAGGCGTCCTGCGCCAGGGCGGGCGCGGCGAACAGGGCCGAAGCGGCGAGGCCGATGAGAAGCTTGGTAGCCATATGGAGGTTCTCCCTAGGAGGCTGAGATCCCCCCGCCCGCCAGGTCCAGAACCCGGGGAGCGCCTCGGAAGTTCCCGTTAGGCGCTAGCCATCTGCCTCGCCGCCTGGCCCTCCGCGGCCATGGTCGCGCCCCGCAGCCAGGCCGGCCAGGTCATCCGCCACTCGGGCCGCCGGGGAATGCAGGCCTCGATCGCCGCCAGCAGCGCGTCCGTCGGACCGTCGTTCAGGAAGTGGTTGGCGCCTTCCACCCGCTCGAAACGCATGGGCAGACGGGTGCGGGTGTCGCGCACCAGCCGCTCGGCGATCTCGATGGGGGCGAAGTCGTCCTGGTCGCCGTGGATCACGTGCACCGGTATTCGCAGCCGGGCCAGGGCGCGGCGCGCCTTTTCCAGCTGCGCGGGCTGACCGGACACCTCCCGCACCGCATTGCGCAGGTCCCGCGGCAGCACCTTCAGCATCCGCGCGCCGGCGTCCACCAGCCAGCGGGCGGTGGGGCCGGGCTCCCCGAAATAGCCGCTCATCAGGACCAGGCCCGCGACCTTGCCCGGGTTCTCGGCCGCCATCACCGAGGCGATCGCCGCCCCATAGGACTGGCCGACCAGCAGGATCCTCTGGCCGCGGGTTGGGCGCAGCAAGGGCGCCAGGGCCTCGGCCTGCAGGGCGATGTCGCACACCGGCGCCTGGGGTTCGGAGGCGCCGTAGCCCGGCCGGTCTACCACCACCATCTCGCGGTCGGGCGGCAGGTCGGCCAGTGCCGGGGCCCAGTATTCCGCCCACGAGGGCGCGCCCGTGATCACCACGATCTTCCAGGGGGCCGGCCTTTCGCGCGGGGTGTCGATGGCCGACAGGGTCCAGCCCAATCCGCCGCCGGCGGCGAACGACATCCGCCGCACCTCGGTTTCCTTGTAGGTCTCCGCCATGGGCGCATGCTCGGCTCGACCGGTCAGGGCGCACTCGACGCACGCCCATCCCATCGCCAAGACGCCCCGCGGGCGTTTGCGCGCCACGATATCGTCTCCGGTTGTTCGTCCCGCATCGCACAACGCCCCGACGCCGGGTGCGGTTCGCCCGCAGCCGGCCTTCGGCGCGCGGTGTGGCGCCCGGGCATCAGCCGCCGAGGCCTCAGGCGGAGGCGACCTGCTCCCGCAGCTCGCGCTTCAGCACCTTTCCAGTGGGCCCGATCGGCAGGGCCTCGACGATCCGCACCTCGTCCGGCGTCCACCACTTGGCCACCCGCTCGGCGACGTGGGCTTTCAGCGCCTCCGGGTCGGCCGAAAAGCCGGGGCGCAACGTCACCAGCAGCAGCGGCCGCTCGTCCCACTTGGGGTGCGGCACCCCGATCGCCGCGGCCATGGCCACCGCCGGGTGCGAGCAGACCGCATCTTCCAGGTCGAGGGTCGAGATCCACTCCCCGCCCGACTTGATCACGTCCTTGGCCCGGTCCGTCAGCCGCAGATAGCCTTCGGGGTCGATGGTGGCGATGTCGCCGGTGTCGAACCAGCCGTCCTCGGTGAAGGCCTGGGCGCCGTCGCCCTTGAAATACGACGAGGCCACCCAGGGGCCGCGCACCTGCAGCTTGCCGGCGCTCTTGCCGTCGCGCGGCAGCTCCTCTGCGGACTGGTCGTCGATGATGCGCATCTGCACGCCCCAGAGCCCGCGGCCGGCCTTCAGCTTGCGCGCGACGGCGGCCTCCTCGCTCTCGCCGGCGTGCTGCGGCAGGGGCGTGTTGATGACCCCCATCGGACTGGTCTCGGTCATGCCCCAGATCTGGCGCACGGTCGCGCCCAGGCTCTCCTCCACGCGGCGCACCAGGGAGGCCGTGGGCGCCGAGCCGCCGATGCAGACGTTGCGCACGCTGGTCAGCCGCCCGCCGGTGGCGTCCAGATGGTCCAGCACCCCCACCCAGATGGTCGGCACGCCCAGGAGGAAACTCGCCTGCTCGGCCACCGCCAGTTCGCAGATCGACGGCCCGTCCAGGTGCCGGCCCGGCAACACCAGCTTTGCCCCGACCATAGGCGCCGCATAGGGCGTGCACCAGGCGTTAGCGTGGTACATCTGGGCGCAGGGCAGCACCACGTCGCGCGCCGACAGGTCGAAGCAGTCCGGGGTCGTCACCGCCATGGCGTGCAGCACCGTGGCCCGGTGGCTGTAGAGCACGCCCTTGGGATTGCCGGTGGTGCCCGAGGTGTAGCAGAGGCCCGAGGCCGACCATTCGTCCAGCTCGGGCCAGTCGAAGTCCGGGGAATTGAGTCGGACCAGCTCCTCGTAGACCAGCGACCCCTGCGGCGCCTCGGCCGGCAGGTGCTCCAGGTCGGTCATGGCCACGAACGCCTTCACCGTGGGCAGGCGCTCCTTCAGCTCGGCCACCAGCCCGGCGAAGGTGATGTCGTAGAACAGGACGGTGTCCTCGGCGTGGTTCACCACCCACGCCACCTGGTCCGGGTGCAGGCGCGGATTGATCGTGTGCACGATCGCCCCCACCCCGGGCACGGCGAAATAGAGCTCGAAGTGGCGATAGGTGCTCCAGGCCAGGGTCGCCACCCGGTCGCCGGGCCGGACGCCCAGCCCCTCCAGCGCATTGGCCATGCGCTTGGCCCGGCCCAGGGCGTCGGCGTAGCCATAGCGGTGAATCGGGCCCTCCACCGTGCGGGTCACGATCTCGCGGTCGGGATGATAGAGGGCCGCATACTCCAGGAGCGACGGCAGGTTGAGCTGCCGGTCCATCATCAGCGCCTTCATCCCGGTTTCCTCCCCTGGGCGGTTTTCCGGGACCCTAGAGCCGCGCCGCGCCGCGCGCCAGGGCCGCCCGTGTCAGAAGACGAAGCGGGCGACGAAGCGGGCGTCATAAGCCTCGTAGCCGTCGCGGGTCTCGCCGCCGGCCTCCAGGCCCACGGCGTACCAGGCGCCCTGTCCATTCACGGCGACCCGGGCCACGGCGCCGCCGCCTTCCAGGTCCGGCGCGGACAGGGTGAAGGCCTCGCCGCCGCTGAGGAACCGCGCAGTGGTGGCGCCCGGCCCGTCTCCGCTCACCTGCCGCCAGCCCAGGGTGAGCTGCGGGGTCCAGGAGAAGTCGGCGCGCTCGCCCAGGCGCCAGCCCAGCGCCGCCCCGGCGAACGAGGAGACCTGCGAGCCCTCGCGCCCATCGATCTCCAGGTCCATGGCCGCGCCGCCGCCGCTTTCGCGCCGACCGTCCTCCTCCAGGCGCAGATAGTCGATGCTGGCCTGCGGCTGCAGATAGAAGTCGCCGGCGTCGAAGGTGTACTTCAGGCTCGCATGCGCCATCAGGGTAGAGCCGGTCCAGTCCGCCTCGGCCTCCCTCGACAGGCCGCTGGCCTCGTCCACCAGCGTGCGCTTGCTGGAGAGGTCGACGTAGCCGCCGGACACGGCCATCGCCGCCGTCAGGGCGCCTGCGGTCTCCCGCCAGTAGACCCCGGCCGAGAGCACGCTGGCGTCGAGGGTTTCGCCCGCCGCCGCGCCCTTCTCGTCCACCGTGGCGTTCAGGAAGCTCGCCTGCACCCCGAGCGCGCCGAGCCCGGTGTCCGGCGCCTCGAACCCGCCCGTCAGGCCGAAGCCCGCCGCCTGGTAGCCGCCGGGGCGGCCCAGGTCGCGGCGGACCAGGAAGGCGATCTCCTGGGTCCAGGCCCGCAGGCCCGGCGCCAGCCTGGCCGGCGCCTCGCTGACCGCGCGGCCCGCCGCCTCGGCCCCGGCGCTCAGCACCTGGAACAACCCGCCCGAATAGTCCGGCAGGAACTGATCGTAGAGATCGCGGAAGGACGCCTCGTCGGTCTTGGAGAGCAGGGCGTCCCGCACCCCCTCGTCCCGATCGAAGGCCTCGAACACCGCGTCGTAGGCGGCCGCCTCGGCTGCGCCCAGGCCAGCCTCCCCCGCGGTGCGCCGGCGCACCACGGCGAGCAGCAAGTCCTGCGCCTCGTCCACCTTCAGGGTCGCCTTGTAGAGCCAGGGCGTGGAGCCGGCGCCGACCGCCTCGAGGTCGCCCACCGAAAGGTCCCCGGCGCTCACCAGGGTGAAGGTGCGCGGGTCCACCAGCTTGGAGGTGAAGCTGAGGCCGATCTTCGCCCCGTCGGCCTGGCTGGCCGACCCGGCGACGTTCAGGCGCGTCGAGCGGTTCTGGGCCGGATCCAGGGCGAAGGTGATCTCGCCCTTGGGCCCGAGCTTCAGGCTGGTCAGGTCCACCGCCTCGGCGTTGGC
>NZ_JBKBSM010000006.1:0-161373 GCF_046291545.1 Phenylobacterium sp. | reverse complement strand
TCCACGGCCGTCGCCATCGCCGCCCTGTCGTCCGCCGACAGTCGGCCGAAACCTGAAATGAAGCCGTCGCCGAACAGGCCGGGCGATGCTGCGGCCGCGGCGGCGGCGCCTTCAGCGCGGCCAGGGCGGCGAAGGGCGAGGCCTCGGCCACCCGTTCGGCCTTGCGCCCGGCGCGCTTGTCCTCGGCCGGCTCGCCCCGCCGCCGCCAGGCCTGCGGCTCGCCGGGCTGCGCCTTGCCCTGGGGGGCAAAGCCCAGGCCCTTCAGGATCGCGCGCGCCTCGGCCTCGCTCCAGCCCAGCTCCTCGCGGGCCTGGTCGGAGAACACCGCCGCCGCCCCCTGCCGCGGCGCCCCGCGCAGCAGTTCGTCCAGCCGCTCCAGCGCGCTCACCGGAACCGCCAGTCCCGCCACCCGGCGAAGGCCGAAGGCGGCCAGGGCGGCGGGCGCGGGCGCCGGGTCGGGCAGGCGGCTCGGCCGGTCGGCGGGCGGGCGCCAGCCGCCGGCGCCGGCCGCCGTCGCGAATCCATGGGTGAACGCCTGGGCGAAGGCCAGGGCCTCGGGCTTCAGGAGCCCGGGCATGAACAGGCTGAAGGCGCCGATCCGCACCCCCAGGCCCTTCAGCGTGCGCCGCTCCACCTGGCTCAGCGCCCGGGTCTCCTCGCGCACCGCGGCGCGGTCCAGCACTCCGCCGCCCTCGATCAGCCGATAGGCCAGGCCCCGGGCTAGGCCCTTGACCGCGCCCTCGGCCACCGCGCTCTCCAGCCGGCGCAGGGGCGACAGCCGCCGGCCCGCCTCGGCCGCGATGAAGGCCTCCAGCCGCCGCGCCGCCCGCTCGCGGGCCGCCGCCGGGCCGAGCTCGCCCAGCAGCCGCACCCGCGGGGCGAACGGCGCGCCGCCGGCCAGGGCCCCGGCCGCTTCGCCGCGCCACAGCACCAGCCCGTCGGGCGCGAGGGCGAAGGCCTCGTCGCCCTCCGCCGCCAGGGCGCCCAGCCGCCGGGCGATCTCCGGCGCCACCGCCGCGTTGGCCGCCGCCCGCAGCGCCTTCTCCTCCAGAAGGCTGGCCCCCTGCGCCGGCTCGAAGCGCACCCCGCTCAGCCGGCCGACATAGTGGCCCTCCACCGTCACCTCGCCGTCGCCGCCGACCCCTGCCAGCACGTCCTCGCGCACCCGCAGCGCCCGCATCAGGGCGCTGGTGCGGCGGTCGACGAACCGGGCCATCAGCTTTTCGTGCAGGGTGTCGGACAGCCGGTCCTCCAGCGCCCGCGTGCGCCCCTGCCAGCCGGCCGCGTCGGCCAGCCAGTCGGGGCGGTTGGCCACATAGGCCAGGGTCCGCACCCCCGCCAGCCGCGCCGACAGGGTGTCGATCTCCCCGTCGGTGCGATCCAGGTGGCGGAACTGTCCGGCCATCCAGTCCTGCGGGATCTTGCGCTCGCGGCTGGTCAGCCAGCCGAAGAACTCCCGCGCCAGGCGCAGGTGCTCCTCGTTCGAGGTCTTGCGGAAGTCCGGCGTCTGGCACACGTCCCACAGCCGCATCAGCGCCACCCTGTCGCGGCAGCGGTGCGCCACGTCCGGATCGGCGGCGAGCTGGCGCAGGGTGGTCTCGTCCAGGCTCTCGGCCGCCAGCTTCAGCCCAGCCCGGTCCGGAGGCCGCGACAGGCTGGCCATCAGGTTCGCAAGGCTCGAGAAGTCCAGCTTGGCGTTGCGCCACTCGCCCGCGCCCAGCGGCTCGAAACGGTGGCCCTCCACGGCCGCCACCAGGTCCGGGTCCATGTCGTCGGCCTCGCCAGTCACGCCGAACGTGCCGTCCCGGCGGAAACGCCCCGCCCGCCCGGCGATCTGGCCGATCTCCGGCGGGTGCAGCCAGCGGGTGCGCCGCCCGTCGAACTTGCGCAGGCCCGCGAACGCCACATGGTCCACGTCCATGTTCAGGCCCATGCCGATGGCGTCCGTGGCCACCAGGAAGTCGACCTCGCCGGACTGGTAGAGCTCCACCTGGGCGTTGCGGGTGCGCGGACTCAGCGAGCCCATCACCACGGCCGCGCCCCCGCGCTGGCGGCGGATCAGCTCGGCGATGCCGTAGACCTGGTCGGCGGAAAACGCGACCACCGCCGTGCGCCGGGGCAGGCGGGTCAGCTTCTTGGAGCCCTGGTAGGTCAGGGCCGAAAACCGCTCGCGCGCGACGATCTCGGCCTTGGGCAGCAGCGCGCGCACCAGGGGGGCCATGGTCGCGGCCCCCATGAACATGGTCTCGTACTTGCCGCGGGCGTGCAGCAGCCGGTGGGTGAACACGTGGCCCCGCTCGGGGTCGGCGCAGAGCTGGATCTCGTCGACCGCCAGGAACTCCACCTCCCGCGACAGCGGCATGGCCTCCACGGTGCAGACGAAATAGACCGCCCGCGGCGGGACGATCTTCTCCTCGCCGGTGATCAGCGCCACCGCCCGCGGCCCGCGCAGCTTGACGATGCGGTCGTAGATCTCCCGCGCCAGCAGCCGCAGCGGCAGGCCGATCATGCCCGAGGCGTGGCCCAGCATCCGCTCGACCGCCAGATGGGTCTTGCCCGTGTTCGTCGGACCCAGCACCGCCACCAGCCGCGACGGCGCCTGTCCCGTGGGACGGTCGCTCATGACCTCAAGGTGGGGCGGGAATCGGGACCCGGCAAGCGCCTGCGACGTCAGGGCAGGGGAGGGCTCGCCCCCGGCTTTCCGATCAGGCGGAGTCCGGATGGGCGCGGTGGCGGCCGCGGGTACGCGACCTTCCCGTATGCTGTGCGCCCGAAGGCGCAGCCCGCAGCTCCACGATTGACTCGGCCGCCGCCGACCTTTGTACCGCCGATGCGGCGAAAGTCACCGTCTCCTGCAAGACGGCGTCTCGGGGGATCTCGGCGGCGAGGCCGTTCTGGCTCGAAAATCCTTGACTTTGGGCAAGATTGATGTTCTTGTGTTGTTCATGTGTGCGGCGCCCACCGAGATGACCGAACGGCAGGGCCGGGTGCTGTCCGAGCTTTGCGACATGGGCCTGGAGCTGACCCGCAAGCTGCACCGCATGGCCATGGACTGTGAGGACGCCGAGGAGGCCCAGCGCCTGGCCGCCGCCTTCCATCGCCTGTCCCGATCCGTGCGCCAGACCCTGGCCCTGGAAGCCCAGCTCGAGCGCCAGGCCCGCCGCGACCTTCTTGAGGCCGAGCATCGGGCCGAGGCGGCCCGCGCCCGCCGCCTCGAGCAGCGCACCGACCAGGCTGACGCCCGCCTCACCCGCCTCATCTGGACCGAGGCCGACCCCGCCGAGGCCTACCAGCTGCACAGGCTGATGGGCGTGCTCCTCGCCGACGAGGCCGCCCAGGACCGCTTCCTCGAGGGCCCGCTTACGGCCGTCATCGACCGCATCCGCGAAGACCTCGGCCTCGGCTGCGAGGCCGAAGACGACGAGGACCTGGAGCCTCCCCCTCTGGGGGACCGCGAAGCGGCGGCGGGGGCGCGCCCGCCCCCACGCCAGCCGGACCTCCACAGCTCCGCCTGAGCCGGCCGAACGTCTCCGGCCCGGAAGCGCGCGCCCAGCCTTGCGCCAGACCCAAGCCCCCGCGTCACGGCGCGCCCGCTCCCCCTCGGGGCGCGGGGCGCCGGCGCGCGCCTCAGCCCTTCTTGGCCGCGGCGATGTAGTTGTCGATCACCCGGTCCAGAACCGTCAGCGGGGTGCCCCCCGCCAGCAGGCCCGCGTCATGGAACTTGCGGATGTCGAACTTGCGGCCCAGGGCCTTCTTCGCCCGCTCGCGCGCGTTCAGCCAGGTCATCTTGCCGACCATGTAGCTGCAGGCCTGGCCCGGCCACACGCAGTAGCGCTCGACCTCGGTGATCGTGCCCGCCTCGGTGTCGCCCAGGGTGTCCATGTAGAACTTCACCGCCTGTTCGCGGCTCCAGCGCTTGTCGTGCATGCCCGAGTCCACCACCAGGCGCACGGCCCGGAACATGGCGTCGTGGATCATGCCGATGTGGCCCAGGACGTCGTTGTCGTAGGCGCCCATCTCGACGGCGAGCTGCTCGGCGTAGAGCGCCCAGCCCTCGCTGTAGCCGGAGAAGCCGACCACCTTGCGGATCAGCGGCAGGTCGCCGGCCTCGTTGTTCAGGGCCAGCTGCAGGTGGTGGCCCGGAATCCCCTCGTGGTAGCTCAGCGTCGGCAGGGTCCAGGCCGGCACCTCGGCGGTGTCGCGCAGGTTGATCCAGTAGATCCCGGGCCGCGAGCCGTCGAGGGAGGGGGAGTTATAGTAGCCCCCCGGCGCCCCGGCCTCGATCGCCGGCGGCACCCGGCGGATCTGCAGCGGCGCCTTGGGCAGCTGGCCGAACCACTGCGGCAGCTTCTTGGAGATCGCCTCGACCTGCTCGTTCAGCTTGGCCAGCAGCTCCTCCTTGCCGGCGTCGGTGTTTGGGTAGATCTGCTTGGGGTCCTCGGCCATCGCGCGGAAGCGCTCGCCGACCGAGCCCTGCGTGTAGCCGGCCTTCTTCATCAGCACGTCGGCTTCGGCGCCCAGGCTCTGCACCAGGTCCAGGCCCAGCTTGTGGATCTCCGCCGGGGTCATCTCGGCGGTCGTGTAGTTCTTCAGCGAGACCGCGTAGTATTCCTCGCCGTCGGGCAGGCGCCAGCAGCCGGCGTCATGCACCGCCGTGGGCCGCAGGCTTTCCAGGAAGGCGAGCTGGCGCTCGAGCGCGGGCTTCACCTGGTCGACGTAGAGCCCTTCGGCCTGGCCGGCCCAGTCGCCCTCGATCTTCTTCTCGCCCGTGCGCCGCACCAGGCTCTTGACCACCGGCGCCTCGGCCGGGGCGTAGGCCAGGAAGGCCTTGAGCTGGGTCATCGCCTTGTCGAGCACGAAGTCCGGCGGGGTCACCCCCAGGGCCACGTCGTGCTTGGCCACCTCGACCTCCTGGTCCAGCAGGCGGCCGAAGGATTCCATCCGCGCCAGATAGGCGTCGGCGTCGCCCTTGGCCTCGATGACGTGCTGGTTGTCCAGGAAGTCCGGCATCGACTGGTAGGAGCCGGTCAGCTGGGAGAGCACATAGGGCGCGCCCGAGCCCTGGCCGCCGTACTGGAACTTGGTGTCGCCCTCGTGCTGCACCGAAAGGGTGAACTCCACGGTGTCGTAGTTCACCGCGTCCATGCCCGACAGCTGCTTGCGGTCGATCGCCTTCAGCGCCTTGAGCTGCTCGGCGGTCTTGGCCTTGTTCTCGGCCAGGGCGGTCAGCGAATAGTCCGACAGCTCCGACTTGGTCCAGGCCATCGCCCCCTTGTCGATGCCCAGGTACGTCGGCAGCTCGGGCATCCGGCGGAAGGAGTCGGCCATCGCCTGGTCGAACAGGGCGTACATCTTGGCCGCTTCGCCGGTCGGGGCGGCGGCGGCGGCCTGCGCCATGCGCGGCGCTGCGGCCACGAGGCCGAAGGCGGCGGCGGTGGAAAACAGTTCGCGACGAGTCTGCATGGGATTGGTCCCCCTCCCGGTCAACCGTAACATTGGCCGGGAGTGTTACGCGGGCTCGGCCGGCTGCGCGCCTTAATTCTGCGTAATCCGCATTCTGCGTAATCCGCCGGGTCCGGATCAGTCCAGGGTGCGCCGGAACCGCGCCATCGCCAGGGCCGTGACCACGCAGACGAAGGCGACCAGGGCGGCCAGCTCGCGCCACATGTCCTCCAGCCCCTGGCCCTTCAGGAGCGCGCCGCGCACCACCCTGAGGAAATGGGTGACCGGGATCGCCTCGCCGATCGCCTGGGCCCATGCCGGCATCCCGCGGAAGGGGAACATGAAGCCGGACAGGAGGATCGAGGGCAGGATGTAGAAGAAGCTCATCTGCATCGCCTGGAGCTGCGAGCGCGCCAGGGTCGAGATCAGGAAGCCCAGCGCCAGCGAGCCGACGATGAACAGCGCCACCCCCAGCGACAGGCCGATCCAGCCGCCGCTCATCGGCACCCCGAACAGGAACCGCGCCAGCACCAGGATGATCAGCGTCTGCACCAGCCCGACCAGCACATAGGGCGCGAGCTTGCCGATCATCACCTCGATCGGCTCGGCCGGGGTCGCCAGCAGCGATTCCATCGTGCCGCGCTCGTTCTCCCGGGTCACGCTCAGCGCCGTCATCATCACCAGCGTCAGCGACAGGATCACGCCCAAGAGCCCCGGCACGATGTTGTAGGCGGTGACGGCCTCGGGATTGTAGCGCCGGTGGACCACCACCTCGAACGGGGCTGCGGCCTGGCCCCGGGCGGCCAGGGCGCCCTTCAGGTCGTGGGCCAGGGCCTCCTGCGGCAGGGCCGCCAAGGCGGCCACCGCCCCGCTGGTGGCGCTCGGGTCGGTGGCGTCGGCCTCCACCAGGATCTGGGCCTCGTCGCCGCGCACGACCCGGCGGCTGAAGTCGCCGGGAATGGTCACGGCGAACTGCACCTCGCCCTTTCGCACCATGTCGTCCAGCTCGGCCGGGGTGCGGGCCTGGGCGACCAGGTCGAAGAAGGCGCTGTTGCGCATCGCCGCCAGGATCGAGCGGGCGAACACGCCGTCCTCCTGCGCCAGCACCGCGGTCGGCAGGTGGCGGGGCTCGGAGTTGATCGCATAGCCGAACAGCAGGAGCTGGATCACCGGGATCGCCAGCATCATCGCGTAGGTCAGCCGGTCGCGGGTGAGCTGCTTGAACTCCTTGACCAGCACGGCCATCACCCGGCCGCCCGAAAAGCCGTGGCCGTTCGCCCCGCTCATTGGAAGTTGTCCTCGGAGCGGTTCATCAGGTGGATGAACACGTCCTCCAGCGTCGGCTCCACCGGCGTCCAGCGGTAGGGCTCGCGCCGCCACGGCGCGATCGCCGCCTCCAGGGCCTCCCGGTCCTGACCGCTGACGTGCAGGGCCGCGCCGAACGGGGCGGCCATCTCCACCCCCGGCCGCGCGCCGATCTCCTTGGCCAGCCGGTCGACGCCCGCGCCCTCGCCGCGCAGGGTGACGAGGTGCGAGCGGGCGACCACCTCCTCGGCCGTCCCGCGGGCGATCAGCTTGCCGTAGCTGATGTAGGCGATCTCGTGGCAGCGCTCGGCCTCGTCCATGTAGTGGGTGGAGACCAGCACCGTCAGCCCCTGGGCCGACAGGGCGTGGATCTCGTCCCAGAACCCGCGCCGCGCCTTGGGGTCGACCCCGGCGGTCGGCTCGTCCAGCAGCAGCAGCTTCGGCTCGTGCAGAGTGGTGGTGGCCAGCGCCAGCCGCTGCTTCCAGCCGCCGGAAAGGGCGCCGGCGAGCTGCTTGCGCCGCTGCGCCAGCCCCAGCCGCTCAAGCGCCTGATCGACCCGCTCGCGCCGCCGGTCCAGCCCGTAGACCCGTGCGGTGAACTGCAGGTTCTCCTCGATCGTCAGGTCCTCGTAGAGCGAGAACTTCTGCGTCATGTAGCCGGTCCGCCGCTTGATCGCCGCGGCCTCGCCGATCAGGTCGAAGCCCAGGCACTGGCCTTCGCCGCTGTCGGGGGTCAGAAGGCCGCAGAGCATCCGCAGGGTGGTGGTCTTGCCCGAGCCGTTGGGGCCCAGGAAGCCGCAGATCCGCCCTTCCTCCAGCTTCAGCTCGACGTCCTGGACGACGTGCTTGTCGCCGAAGCTCTTGTTCAGGCCATGGACGTCGATCGCCAGGCTCACGGCCGCGCCTCCAGCGGAACCACGTCCACCGGCTGGCCGGGGTTCAGGAGGGCCGAGGGCCGGGCCTCCACCAGGTAGACCAGCCGGTCGCGGGTCTCGCGGCTGTAGATCACCGGCGGGGTGAACTCCGGCCTTGGGCTGACATAGGTGATCTGGGCGCTCAGCCCTTCGGCGCAGCCGTCGCAGGAGAACCGGACCGTGCGGCCCGGCCGGTAGAGCGCGACGCTCGCCTCGGGCACGAAGAAGCGCAGCTTCACCCGCGCGTCGGGCAGGAGCGACAGGACCGGCTGATTGGCGCTGGCCCATTCCCCGGGCTGGAAGAAGACGTCCTCGACCCGTGCCGGGCCGGGGGCGCTGGGCGCGGCGTCGGAGAGCCGCGCGCTGGTGGAGGCGACGGCGGCCTTGGCCTGGACCACCTGGGCCTCGGCGGCGCGGATCTGGTCCTCCCGCGCCCCGAGCGCCGCGGCGTCGCGCCGGCGCCGGGCGGCCGCGGCCTGGGCGAGGGCCGCGTCGTGCGCGGCCTTGGCGTCGTCCAGCCGGGCGGGGGCGTAGACGCCCGTCTTCACCAGGGGGCGCACGCGGTTCAGGACGGCGGCGGCGTCGCGCACCTGCGCCTCGGCCGCGGCGATGTCGGCGTCCAGCACGGCCAGCTCGATCGGCCGCTGGCCCTTGCGCGCGTCCCGCGCCTGGGCTTCGGCCGCGGCCAGCCGGGCCAGGGCCTCGTCCCGCGCCCCGCCCACCTGGGAGGTGTCGACCACGAAAAGTTCCTGGCCGGCCGCCACGCGCTCCCCGCGCTGGACGAACACCGCGCGGACCGGCCCGGCGACGGGCGCGGCCATGTAGAGCGGCTCGCCCTCGACGTAGCCGGACAGCACCTGCGGCCGGTTGATCCGCGGGACCAGAACGATCGCCGCCACCACCGCCGCGGCGGCGAGCACGAGAACCGGGACGAGCAGGCGGTGCGGGCTCATGCGCAGGGGTCCTTGTCGGCGAGCATGCCCTGCAGCAGCGTCTCCACGTGCTGGCGGGCCAGGCGGGGCAGGTGGAAGGGCTCGGCGCCGATCGGCACGAAGGTCTCGCGCCAGATGACGCCCAGCAGCAGCGGGCTGATCAGGGACAGGGCGTAGGCGCGCGGGTCGCCGGCCCGCACCTCGCCGCGCGCCTGGGCCGCGGCGATCGCGCCGGCCATCGCCCCCAGGGCCGGCCCGACCAGCTCGTCGTGCCAGACGCGGGCGAGGGCGGGGAAGTTCTGCGCCTCGCCGATCACCATCTTGGCCACCCCGCCCACAGGGGTGGTCTCGACCATCGCGGCCATCCGCTCGGCGACGCCTCGGACGAGGTCGGCGAAGGGACCCGGATGGCCGGCGATGAGGCCGAGGACGAGCTGGATGTTGGGCGCGATGGCCTGCTCCACGACCGCGTGGAACAGCTCCTCCTTGGTGGCGAAATAGAGGTAGAGCGCGCCCTTGGAGACGCCGGCGCGGGCGGCGATGTCCTCCAGCCGCGCGGCGGCGAAGCCCTTTGCGGCGAACACCTGCAGGGCCGCCTCGACGATCTCGTCCGGGCGTTCGGCCTTGCGCCTGCGGAATTTCGGCTCCCCGGTGGGCAACATGTTCGATCGCAAATAACTGACTGGTCAGTTACTAATAGCGAGGGGCGGCCCCCCTGGCAAGCCGTCGCGATTGGCGAATGGGCCAGCCCGTGCCACCGTCGCGGGAAGCGGAGGCGTGGATGAGCGATCTGGCGGAACGGTCATTGATGATGCGCGCAGGTCGCGCGCGGCTGGCGATCGGGCTGGTTCAGGGGCTGGCGCTGTTCGTGCTGTTCGACCGGCTGAAGCCGGGCGACGGCGAGGTCCTGTCCTCGTGGCTGGCCGCGGCGCGCGCCGCGGCGGTGCTCACGCCCTTCGTCCTCCTGGGCGGACTGGGCGCGATGCGGATCAGAGCCCTGGCGGCCTGGGGCGCAGCGGCGGCCGTGGGGGTCGCCGCGATCGGCGGCTATGCGGCGGCGACCGGCCACGACGCCCTGCGCAATTCGACACCCTGGCCGCTTTACGGCGGGGCGACCGCCGTGACGCTGTTCATCATCCACCACCTCGTGGTGGCCGCGGACCAGGAAGGACGCTGGCGGGCGAGCTACCGCCGCTACTTCGACCTGGGCTGGACCGACGCGGTCCGGCTGGCCCTGTCGGCGGCCTTCGTGGCGGCGCTCTGGATCCTGCTGATGCTGGCCAAGAGCCTGTTCGACATGATCGGCCTGGAGGTCGTGGGACGGGCGATCCGCAACGCCTGGTTCGCCTATCCGGCCACGGCGGTCGCCTTCGCCATGGCGGTGCACCTCACCGATATCCGCGCGAGCCTGGTTCGCGGCGTGCGGACCGTGGCCCTGGCCCTGCTGTCCTGGCTGCTGCCGCTGATGGCGCTGATCGTCGGCGGGTTCCTGGCGGCGCTGCCGTTCACCGGTCTGGAGCCCCTGTGGAACACCCGCAGCGCGGCCGGGGTGCTGCTTGCCGCCGCCGCCGCCCTGATCATCCTGATCAACGCCGCCTACCAGGACGGTCCGCGCGAGGACCTGCCGGCGCTACTGAAGTGGGCCGGGCGGATCGGCGCGGCCCTCATCGCGCCGCTGGTCGGCGTGGCGGCCTACGCTCTCGGCCTGCGCGTCAGCCAATATGGGCTCACCCCGGAGCGGATCTTCGGCGGCGCCTGCGTGCTGGTGGGCGCGGTGTTCGCCGTCGGCTACTTCGCAGCCGCGTTCTCCAAGGGCGCGTGGTTGAAGAGGGTGGAAGCCAGCAACGTCGTCACCGCCCACATGGCGGCCGTGATCCTTCTGGCGCTGATGTCGCCCCTGGCCGATCCACGACGCCTGTCGGTGGAGGACCAGGTGCGGCGGCTCAACACCGGCCGGGTGACGCCGCAAGAATTCGACTACGCCTTCCTGAAGTTCCGCGCCGGCCGCTGGGGCGAGGCGGCCCTGAAAGACCTGGCGGCGAGGCGCGAGGGGCCGAACGCCGCGGTCATCGCCGCACACGCTGCCCAGGCCCTGAAGCAGGAGAACCCCTATGATCCGCTTCCGCCCACCGGCGCCGAACGCGCGGCTGCGGTGGCCGTCGCCGGGGGCCGGGCGCTGCCGCCCAGCTTCGCGGCGCAGACCTGGCCCGCCCGCGACGATCCCCTCCGCTTCTGCGCAGGCCGTCCGGCGAGGGACCGGCCGACCTGTGCGGCTCTGCTGGCCGACGTGGACGGCGACGGGCGCGAGGACATCATCCTGTTCGGGGGCGGCGAACGCTCCGCCTTCGCCGAACGGGACGGGCGCTGGACGCGCCTTGGGCGGCTGGAAGGCCAGATCTGCGGCGACGAGGTCGAGAGCGTGGTTCAGGGCAAGGCCAGGGTCGTCCCGCCCGTCGACCGCTGGCTCGACGTGGAGGTGGCGGGACGCCGGCTGAAGGTGGCGCCGCAGCCTGCCTGCCCGGGCGTCGACCGGGACGTCGCCGACGTCGCGATCATCAAGCCGCGGGCCAGTCCGGGCGCGGATTAACGGGGCTTGGTTAACGGCAGGAACGCGCGCGAAACGAATCAGGACCGAATCACTGACTCGGCCCGATTCGGGATTTGTTCTATACTAGAGATTGTAGTTGATTTGCGATTAACCACAAACAGCTTCGCCGTAACCGCGCGCCGCCGCACGCAGAGTCAGGCCTCGCCTTGACGCCGGGCGCGGCTTTCGCCTATATCGCCGCTCCCGCGCGGGTCCGCCCGCGTCACTGACTTTCCACGCGTAGGGTTGAACACCATGTCGCGCCGTTGCGAACTCACGGGCGTTGGTCCGATGGTCGGCCACAATGTGAGCCACTCGAACATCAAGACCAAGCGCCGCTTCCTGCCCGCCCTGGCCCCGGCCACGCTGCAGTCCGACGCGCTCGGCCAGTCGTTCAAGCTGCGCATCACCAATGCGGCGCTCCGCACGCTGGATTTCCGCGGCGGTCTGGACGCCTTCCTGGTCAAGGCCCGCGACGAGGACCTCTCGCCGCGCGCGCTGAAGATCAAGAAGCAGGTGAAGGCCAAGCTCGCGGAAACCGCCGCGGCCTGAGCCGATCGATCCTGAAGATGTGAAAAGGCCGGCGGTGACGCCGGCCTTTTTCGTTGCGCCCTACTTCAGCGTCGCGTCGAGCAGGGCTGTCAGCTCGCGCCAGTGGCGCTCGGAGGCTTCGCGGTTGTAGACGGGCATGTCCGGCGGGGCGTAGCCGTGCAGCGCGCCCTCGTAGATCGTCACCTCGGCGTCGACGCCGGCGGCCTTGAGCGCCGCATCCAGCCGGTCCTTCTGGGCCACGTCGAACCCGCGGTCGTTGTCGCCGCCGGCCACCAGCACCCTGGCCCTGATCTTCGGCGCCAGCAGGTGCGGACTGTTCTCCGCGTCCGTCGCCAGGCTGGAGCCATGGAAACACCCGGCCGCGGCCACCCGGTCGGGGTAGCTCCCGGCGGCGCGCAGGGCGAATCCCGCACCCATGCAGTAGCCGGTGACGCCCACCTTCGGGCCCTTCACGTCCGGTTGGCCGGCGAGGTAGTCGAGGAAGGCACGGGTGTCGGCCATCGCCTTCTCCGGGTTGGTGCTGCCCATGAGCCTGGCGAAGACGGCGCGGCGCGTCTCCTCGTCCTTGAAGGCGGCCTTCAGGTCGATCGGCTCATAGGGGCCGGCGCGCCAGAACATGTCCGGCAGCAGGACGAAATAGCCGTGGTCCGCAAGCCGCTGGCCCATCTCGAACAGGGCCGGGCGGATCGCCGGCGCGTCCATGTAGAAGATCACCGCCGGCCAGGGGCCGGAGCCAGCATCAGGGCGGAACACGAAAGCGCGCGCCTCGCCCTCAGCCGTGGGAATGGAGACGTCGGTCCGGCTCATCGCGGCCTTCCTATGACTTCGGGCTCCAGTCGAACGCGAGCAGCAGGGTGCGCTGGGAGCTCGAGAAATTATCATCTGAAATCAGATAGAAGCGAATGTCGCCATTGGCCTGGGGGAGGGCGTCGAGGCCCTCGAAATTGTCCACCGTCAGGGGCCGGGAGAGGTCCATGCGGTCCACCTCGCCGGCGGGGCCCTGGATCGTCAGGGTGATCCGGCTGCCGCGGACCGGGTCCCAGGCGCGCAGCAGATAGGCCGTGCGGCCGGCCGGCAGGCGGGTGATCGCCACGAGGCCGAACTCCGGCGGCTTGGCCACCGCGGGACCGGCCACGCAGACGGCCACCAGGCGGCAGGTCCAGGTCTGACCCGAGTCCTCGCCGCCCACGACATAGGCGCCGGCGCCGGCCGCGGGGTCGGCCGCCAGGGCCTCCATGCCGCCGTTGTCGGGGAACGACGCTTCGGGCGCAGGCGCGGGGCGCGGCGGGCCGCCGTTCGCCGGGTAGAGCCAGATACGGTGGCGGCGTTCGAAACTCACCAGGCGAGAGCCGTCGGCCAGCAGGGCCAGGCCCTCGGCGTCGGCGTCGACCTTGTTCTGCAGCGGCGCGCCGTCCGGACCGGTCATCGGCGTCAGCCTGGCGTCGGCCACGCCGGTCAGACGGCCCGACGGGTCCAGGGCGAGGCGGGCGCGCAGCAGGTCGCCGTCGTCGCTGACGGCGATCAGGGCCCCGTCCGACCCGATGCGCACGTCGGAGAGGCCATGCAGCCGCGAGGTGTCGCTGGAGCTCAGCGCCAGACCGCCCGCATAGCGGAAGCGGCCGATCGCCGCCTGCGCCGGATCGTCCGGATTCAGGGGCACGGCCTGAACGGAGACTGCGACGGAAGGCCCGGCCGGAACGGGTGCGGAGGGCAGCGTGGCCTTGGTCGGCGCGCAGGCGGCCGCCGCGAGCAGCGCCAGGAGCGTCAGCGCGCGACGAACTGGCCTCACGCGATGGCTCTCCGGACTTCCTTGAAGGTCGAGCCCCGCGTCGGCCCCTGGGGCCCCTGGGTGGAGGGCGGGGGCTGCAACAGGCCCGCGGACCTGCGGCTCACCTTCCGCGGCTCCTCGTCGAAGAGCTCGGCGAGCTGGTCGACGATGACGCCGGCGAGCTGCTCGACATCGACGATGGTGACCGCCCGGCGATAGTAGCGGGTGACGTCGTGGCCGATGCCGATGGCGATCAACTGCACCGGGCTCTTGCCCTCGATCTCGGCGATCACCTCGCGCAGGTGGCGCTCCAGGTAATGGCCTGAGTTCACCGACAGGGTGGAATCGTCGACCGGCGCACCGTCCGAAATGACCATCAGAATCCGGCGCTGCTCAGGCCGCCCGAGCAGGCGCTGGTGGGCCCAGATCAGGGCCTCGCCGTCGATGTTCTCCTTCAGGAGGCCCTCGCGCATCATCAGGCCGAGGTTCTTGCGCGCGCGCCGCCAGGGCGCGTCGGCGGCCTTGTAGATGATGTGGCGCAGGTCGTTCAGGCGGCCGGGCTGGGCGGGCTTGCCGGCCTTGAGCCAGTCCTCGCGGGAGGAGCCGCCCTTCCAGGCGCGGGTGGTGAAGCCGAGGATCTCGGTCTTCACCCCGCAGCGCTCCAGGGTGCGGGCCAGGATGTCGGCGCAGACCGCGGCCACCATGATCGGGCGGCCCCGCATCGAGCCGGAATTGTCGATCAGGATCGTGACGACGGTGTCCCGGAATTCGGTGTCCTTCTCCTCCTTGAAGGAGAGGGGGGCGGTCGGGTCGATGATCACCCGGGTCAGGCGCGCCACGTCGAGCAGGCCCTCTTCCAGGTCGAAGTTCCAGGAGCGGTTCTGCTGGGCCATCAGCTTGCGCTGCAGCCGGTTGGCCAGGCGCGAGACGACGCTGGACAGGCTGGCGAGCTGCTGGTCCAGATAGGCGCGCAGGCGGCCCAGCTCCTCGGCCTCGCAAAGCTCCTCGGCGGCGACGATCTCGTCGTGGGCCGTGGTGAAGACCTTGTAGGTGGCCGGCTTGCCTTCGCCCTTGAGGTCCGGCCGGGCGGGCTGCTCGCCCTCGCCCATGTCGGGCGGCTCGTCGGTGTCCTCGGCGTCGGGGTTCTCCTCGGCCTGCATCATCTCGCTGTCGGCGTCCTCGCTTTCGCGGTGGGTCGCCTCGCTGTCGTCCATGGCCGCCTGCTGGGGCGACTGGCCTTCGCCCTCGCCCTCCTCGCCGTCCTCGGCGGCTTCGGACTCGCCGTCCTCGTCGGATTCCTCCTCCTGCTCCGGCTGGTCCGGGGCGTCCGACAGATCGTCGGCCATGGACAGGTCGCGCAGGATGGTGCGGGCGAGGCGGGCGAAGGCCCTCTGGTCCTCGACCACTTCGGCCAGCTTGTCGAGGTCGGCGCCGGCCCTGGCCTCGACGTCGGCGCGGAACATGTCGACCATGGCCTTGGCGCCGTCCGGCGGCGCCTCGCCGGTCAGGCGCTCGCGCACCATCAGCGAGACCACCTCGGGCCAGGGCGGCGCCGCCTGGGCCTCGATCGGGTTGAAGGTGCGCCGGGCGTACTGCTGCTCCAGCACCGCCTTCAGGTTCTCGCGCACGCCGCCCATGGCGTTGGCGCCCAGGGCCTCGATCCGCGCCTGCTCGAGGGCGTCGTAGACCGGCGCGCCGATGGCCGAAGCCGGCCGGGTCTTGGCGTGCTTGGCCGGGTCGTGGTGGGCGATCCGCAGGGCCATCTGGTCGGCCAGGCCGCGGATCCGGGCCGCATCGGCGGCCGACAGGTCGCGAGGCGGGTGCGGCAGCACCGCCCGGTTGCCCTGAAGCTGCGGCCCCTCGCCGGAATAGACGATCTCGAGGTCCGGCGTTTCGGCCAGCGACCGGGCCGCGTTGGCCAGGGCGCGCTTGAACGGTTCGATCGGGCTCTCAGGGGACTTGGCCATGATCGTTCAATTAAACATCCCGCCGAAGGTGCGAAAGGCCATTCCGCATCGGCGACGCGGCGGAACGCAAGGCCCAGCCGCTGCGTTGGCTCGGGGCGACAACAGGATTGGAGGCAAGAGTCATGCTCAAGTGGGCGCTCATTTTCGCCGTCATCGCGCTGATCGCGGGCGCGTTGGGCTTCGGCGGCATCGCCGGCGCGGCGGCCGGCATCGCGAAGTTCCTGTTCTTCATCTTCGTGATCGGTTTCCTGATCTTCCTGGCGCTCGGCGTCTTCGCAGGCAAGAAACTCACCGGAAGATAGACGGCGGTTCGAAGGCTCCGGCGGCCGCGCGGCCGCCGGAGCCGAACCCCTAACGCGCGGCCAGCCAGGCCTTGGACTGGCTGTCCACCAGGTTCACCAGATCGCCCATCGCCAGGTTGGCGTCGATCAGGTGCAGGCCCCAGTCCTTCTGGACCACGCCCCCCACCACAACGTCGCCGGCGATGTCGTCCGTGCGCGGGTCGGCCGGGTCGGCGTTCACATGCACCGACAGATAGTTGAACTTGCCGGAGGTGGCGCACTGGGCCGTCAGCAGGCCGGGCGTGGAGACGAACGGCGTCTCGACCTTGGGGCCGTCCTTCACCCAGGCCGGGGGCTCTGAGGCGTCCGCGGCGATCATCGCGCCGGCGGACAGGTAGGGGTGCAACTCGCCCGGGCCGCCGGACAGGTTGGCCGGGTTCACGCAGGCCGTGACCATGGTCGAGCCGGGCTCGCGGGGGGCGCCGAAGCGGCTGTTCGCCGGCGGGGGCGCGGTGTCGCGGAACGAGGCGTAGGCGACGGCGCAGCCGGTCTGCGTCGGCTCACGGCAGAGCGGGATGGTCTTGAACAGGCCGGTGTCCTTGCCCTGCTCGACCGGCAGGTTCGTACCCAGCAGCAGGGCCGAGACCAGCAGCTTCTGGGCCGGCTTGCCGTCGATCTCGTTGACGATGAGCTGGGTCAGCATGCCCGAGCCCTGGGAGTGGCCGATCAGCACCACGCCGCGGCCCTTGTTCTCGTGCTCGAGGTAGTGGTTCCAGGCGTCGCGGACGTCGTCGTAGGGCGTGGTGGGGCGCGGCCCCGAGGCGGCCGGCCCGCCGGCCACCGCCGCGCGCAGGGCGGTCAGGGTGAACTGGCGGTACATGGGCGCATAGACCCGGCACTTGGAGCCGAAGCGGGAGAGCTGCTGCTCGACCACGCGCCGCTCCTCGGCGTTGGGCGTCATGTCCGAGATCACGCCCGGATCGAGCGAGACCGTGGGGTAGACGTAGAAGCAGTCCACCGGGGCGTTCGGATCGGCGGCCCAGGTCTGTCTGGTCATGGACCCGTCGGCCGTGATCACCGTGGCGGTGTTGTCGCCGGCGCAGGCGTCCTCGCGCCCGGGCCAGCACAGCCAGCTCGCCTTGTCGCCATAGTCATTGGGCGCGGGCTTTTCGGGCGCCTGGGCGAACGCGGCGGCGCCGACCGCCAGGGCGCAGAGACCCCCGGCCGCCATGAGAATCCTGGACATTTCCATCCCCACTCAAATCGTTGAACGAACAATGGGCGGGAGATTGGCCCCGGCGCGAGCCGGGGTCCAGTCGGATTCTAAGGTTCGGTATGCCGAGGCCGGGCGGCTCAGCTCACCCGCACGCGGGCCGTGCTTTCCGGCAGGTCCTGGCCGAAGGCGCGCTGGAAGAACTCGGCCACGGTGCCGCGCTCCAGCTCGTCGCACTTGTTCAGGAAGGTCATGCGGAAGGCGAGGGCGATGTCGCCGCCGAAGATCTCGGCGTTCTGCGCCCAGGTGATCACGGTCCGCGGGCTCATGACGGTGGAGATGTCGCCGTTCATGAAGGCGTTGCGGGTCATGTCGGCGACGCGGACCATGGCGTTGATCGTGCGCTTGCCGTCGGGGGTGTTGTAGTTCGGCGCCTTGGCCAGCACGATCTCGGCCTCGACGTCGTGCGCCAGGTAGTTGAGCGTGGTGACGATGGACCAGCGGTCCATCTGCGCCTGGTTGATCTGCTGGGTGCCGTGATAGAGGCCGGTGGTGTCGCCCAGGCCGATGGTGTTGGTCGTGGCGAACAGCCGGAAGAACGGGTTGGAGCGGATCACCCGGTTCTGGTCCAGCAGGGTCAGCTTGCCGGACGCCTCCAGAACGCGCTGGATGACGAACATCACGTCCGGGCGGCCGGCGTCGTACTCGTCGAACACCAGGGCGATCGGCCGCTGGATGGCCCAGGGCAGGATGCCCTCGCGGAATTCGGTGACCTGCTTGCCTTCCTTCAGGACGATGGCGTCCTTGCCGACCAGGTCGATCCGGCTGATGTGGCTGTCGAGGTTCACCCGGATCATCGGCCAGTTGAGGCGCGCGGCCACCTGCTCGATGTGGGTCGACTTGCCGGTGCCGTGATAGCCCTGGACCATCACCCGCCGGTCGAAGGCGAAGCCGGCGCAGATCGCCTTGGTCGTCTCCGGATCGAACTTGTAGGTGGGGTCGACGTCCGGGACGTGCGGGTCGCGGGTCGAGAACGCCGGCACCATCATGTCCACGTCGACGCCGAAGGTGTCGCGCACGGACACCTTCCGGTCGGGAACCATGGTGATCAGCTTGTCTTCTTGAGTGTCGGCGAACGAGGTCATGGCGCGGTTCGATTACAGGGTTACGGAGGCGATGCAAACGGGTGTTTGCGACATTCGCCGATGCGACTTCATGCCCGCAAGTCCTTCCGCAACGTCAGGACGGCTGACGATTGGGCGTGCCCGGGCCGCCCGCGCCCGCTAGTCTGGAGCGCGAACGGGCGCGAGGACGCCCGCACAGGGAGGACAAGCCGATGCGCCAGGCGCTCGCCGAGCCGCACGCCATCACGGTCACGCCGCAACCCTCGGGCTTCGGCGCCGAGGTGAGGGGGCTGGACCTGTCCCGCCCCCTGCCGGACGAGGCCCTGGCCGAGGTGAAGGCGGCCTGGGCGCGCCATGCGGTGCTGGCCTTCCCTGACCAGCCGCTCAGCCTGGAGGCGCTGGAGGCCTTCACCCAGGCGATCGGCCCGTTCGGCCACGACCCCTTCATCGCGCCGATGCCCGGCCATCCCAACGTGCTGGAGCTGCGCCGCGAAGCCGACGAAAAGGCCACCAACTTCGGCGCAGGCTGGCATTCGGACTGGAGCTTCCAGGCCGAGCCGCCGGCGGCCACGCTGCTCCGCTCGCAGGTGGTGCCGCCGGTGGGAGGCGACACCCTGTTCGCCGACTGCGCGGCGGCCTACGAGGCGCTGACGCCGGCCTTCCAGGCGCTGCTCGCCCCGCTGAAGGCGGTTCACTCGGCGTCCCTGGCCTACGGGACCAAGGGCGTGTTCGCCCGGGAGACCGAGAAGCGGACAATGAAGATCATCGTCAGCCCCGAAGCCGACAAGACCCAGGCCCATCCCCTGGTGCGCACCCATCCGATCACCGGGCGCAAGGCGCTCTACGTGAGCCCGGTCTACACCCGCGGGATCGAGGGGATGACCCACGCGGAAAGCGCCGCGATCCTGAAGTTCCTCTACGAGCACATGACCCAGGACCAGTTCGTCTACCGCCACAAGTGGCGACCGGGCATGCTGCTGATGTGGGACAACCGCTGCACCGTGCACTTCGCCGAGGGCGGCTACGACGGCCATCTGCGGGTGATGCACCGCACGACCGTCGCCGGGGAGCGGCCCGTCTGAGGCGTTGCTGACAGGAGGCTGGCAGCAGCAGGCGCTTATCCTGCAGGCAGGATCACACCTTCGGAGACGCCAGATAAAGCGCACCTACCTGGGAAGCTGCCACTGCGGACAAGTCCGCTTCGAGGCGGACATCGACCTCGGCGCCGGCACGGGCAAGTGCAACTGCTCGATCTGCACCAAGCGGCGCACCTGGGAGGCCCTGATCAAGCCGGCGGACTTCCGCCTGCTGTCGGGCGCGGACGTGCTCAGGGACTATCAGTTCGGGACGATGAGCGGCCATCACCGCTTCTGCTCGGTGTGCGGCGTCGCCCCGTTCGGCGACGGCCACATCGAGGCGATCGGCGGCGACTATGTGGCCGTCAACCTGGGGGCCCTGGACGACGCCGATCCGGCGGACCTGGCCCAGGCGCCGGTGCGCTACATGGACGGGCGCCACGACAACTGGTGGAGCGTGCCGGCGGAAACCCGCCACCTGTGAGCGGCTAGAGCTGCGATTCCAGCTTGCGGCGGGCGGCGGGCGTGAGGGCGGCGGCCCAGCCGGCCGCCTCGGCGGCGCCCAGGATGTGCTCCGGCGGGACCACCTCGGGGCCTTCGCCGGGGGGCAGGGGCGGGGTGTAGTAGCCCAGGGCGTAGCTGCCCATGGCGTAGCCGAGCAGGGCCTGGAGCTCCGGCTCCAGATCCTTGGCGATGTGCGGTGGACAGGAGAGGTACTGGTTCTCCTCCTGGCGCAGCCAGCCCAGGCAGTAGGTGATGTTGATCCCAATCCGGTCGTGATCGGCGCGGTTCTCGCCGCCGGCGTGGATCACCGAGCCGGAATAGACCAGCACCGAGCCCCGCTCCATTTCCGCATAGCCGATCTCATGCGGCTCTGCCTTGCGGCCTTCGGGCCAGGCGGGGCTGCCGGGGACCACCTGGGTGGCGCCGTTCTCCTCGGTGAAGTCGGTCATGGCCCAGATGGTGTTGAACTGCGGCTCCACCCCCTGAATCCAGCCTCCCCAGGCGAGCTTGTCGCGGTGGAGCATCTGCCTGGGCTGGCCCGGGCGGATGCGGATCACCTGGGTGAGATGGAGCTGGTAGCGCGAGCAGTAGCGCAGGAGGAAGGCGTCGGCCGCCGCCAGCACCGCCGGATGCGTCACCAGCTTGCGGGCTTCCGCGGAGCGGGCCACCAGGGCGCCGGTGCGGGTGGTCCGCACGCCGGAAAAATCGTCCGTGCCGGCCGGCGTCGCCTCGATGTAGGGCCTGAGCTCGGCCATCACCGCGTCCACCTGGGCGCGGGGGATCACGTGGTCGAGGATCAGGGCGCCGTCGGTGTCGAGGATCTCGCGGATCGCCTCGGCCGGGGCGTCCGCCGGCAGGTGCTGCAGGCTGGGCATGGTCGTTTCCTCCAGCTCCACCTTCGGCTCCGGCGCGGCGCGGCGTCAATCGGCCAGACGATCCCGACGATCAGACGATCCCGACGATCAGACGATCCCGGCGATCAGACCATCCCGGCCTTGCGCAAGGTCTGGTAGGCCTTGATCACCCGCTGCAGCTTGTGCTCGGCCGAGCGGTCGCCGCCGTTGGCGTCCGGATGGCAGCGCTTGACGAGCTCGGTGTAGCGCTGGCGGATCTTGGGCCCTTCGGCGTCCTCGTCGAGGTCGAGGTCGGCCAGGGCGTTGCGCTCCAGCTTGCCGAGCCGCCGCCCCGTCGGGGCCTGCGCCTGCGGCTGGGGGGTGGGGCCGCCGCCGCCGAACATGTTGTAGGGGTCGCGATAGCCCTGGCCGCGGGCGAAGTTGGCGGTGAAGGCCGCCGCCTCGCGCGACATCCGGCCGGCCTTCATCTCCCAGGTGGGGCGACCGCCGGTCATCAGTTCCTCCTCGCGGCGGGCGCGGATCTCGCCCTCGCTCATGCCGGAGAAGAAGTTCCAGTTGCGATTGTACTCAGCCGCGTGCGGCTGGCAGAACCAGTAGTGCTCGTGCAGCATGTCGCGCGACTTGGGCGCGCGCGCCGTCGCCGGCAGGCGGCAGCCAGGGTGATCGCAAGCCCGCTCCCCGGGCTTCAGGGCATAGACATCCTCGGCCTGCGCCTGCTCCCCCGGCTTGGGGGGGCGCACGCGGATGTCGACGAACTTGGGCCTGTATTGAAACGCGCCGCTCATGGCCCAAGTATGAGGTTCAAAGATTCCCTTTCAAGAATTGAAGACGCGGCCGATGGGCGCCATATTTGAAGCCATCCAAACCAAGCTGACCGCAGCGTTCTCGCCGACCCGCCTGGAGATCGAGGACGAGTCGGCGCGCCATGCCGGCCACGCGGGGGCCAGGCCCGGCGGGGAGAGCCATTTCAACGTGCTGATCGAGGCGCCGGCCTTCGCTGGGACGCCGAAGGTGGCGCGCCAGCGGATGGTCTATCGCGCGCTCGCCGAGGAACTGGCGGGCCCGGTGCACGCCCTTTCGGTGAAGGCGCTGGCGCCCGGCGAGCCCTGAGCCGTCACACGACTCGACGAACATGCGCCGCCGACCAAGGCGGCCGATCGGACATCCGGCTGTAGCGCAGACTGGGGAGGCGCTCATGAAGACCACCATGACGGTCAACGGCGAGGCGAGGACGCTCGACCTCGACCCGCGGACCAGCCTGCTCGACGCCCTGCGCGAGCACCTGAACCTGAAGGGCTCCAAGAAGGGCTGCGACCACGGCCAGTGCGGCGCCTGCACGGTGCTGGTCAACGGCGCGCGGATCAACGCCTGCCTGAGCCTTGCGGTGATGCACGACGGCGATGCGGTGACCACCATCGAGGGGCTGGGTTCCGGCGAGAACCTGCACCCGATGCAGGCGGCGTTCCTGGAGCATGACGCCTTCCAGTGCGGCTATTGCACCCCGGGCCAGATCTGCTCGGCGGTGGCGATGCTGGCCGAGGCCGAGGCGGGCGCGGCCAGCCACGCCACCGCGGACCTGACCGCGCCGGTGGTCCTGACAGACGACGAGATCCGCGAGCGCCTGAGCGGCAACATCTGCCGCTGCTCGGCCTATCCCCAGATCCTCGCGGCCGTGCGAGCCGTGGCCGGAGAGCCCGCATGAGGCCGTTCACCTACGAGCGGGCGGAGGACGCCAAGGACGCCGTTCGCGCCGTCCGCGAGACGCCCGGCGCGCGATTCATCGCCGGGGGCACCAACCTTATCGACCTGATGAAGGCCGACGTGGAGCGGCCTGCGCACCTGGTGGACGTCGGCCGCTTGCCCCTGGCCGAGATCTCGGAGACGCCGGAGGGCGGCCTGCGCATCGGCGCAATGACCACCAACAGCCAGGTGGCCGACGACCTGCGGGTGCGCGCCCGCTACCCGGTGCTGGCCCAGGCGATCCTGGCCGGGGCGACGCAGCAGCTGCGCAACAAGGCCACCACCGGCGGCAACCTGCTGCAGCGGACCCGCTGTCCCTATTTCTACGACGTCTCCAAGCCCTGCAACAAACGCGAGCCGGGCGCCGGCTGCGCGGCGCTGGACGGGCTGAACCAAGGCGCGGCCATTCTCGGCGCGACCGAGGCCTGCATCGCCGTGCACCCGTCGGACATGGCCGTGGCGCTGACCGCCCTGGACGCGCGGGTCGAGACGCTTTCGCCGTCTGGCGAGACGGGGAGCATGGCGATCGAGGCGCTGCACCGGCTGCCGGATTCGGCGCCGCAGCACGACACCAACCTGGAGCCGGGCTCGCTGATCACGGCGGTGGTGCTGCCGCCGCCGCCGCAGGGCGGACAGGTCTATCGCAAGGCGCGGGAGCGGGCGTCCTACGCCTTCGCCCTGGTCAGCGTGGCCGTCGCCGGCGATGCGGTGGCGCTGGGCTCGGTGGCGCACAAGCCCTGGCGGGCGAGCCGCGCAGAGGCGGCGCGGGCCGCCGGCGCCTCGCCGGCCGAGGCCATGGCGGCCGAGCTGGAGAGCGCCCGCGGCTACGGGCGCAACGACTACAAGATTCGCCTGGCGGCCCGCCTGGGCGCGGCCGCGGTGGAGCAGGCCATGAACGGGAGGGCCGCATGAGCTCGGTCGCAGACTTCGCCGCCCCCAATCCGGTCGTCGAGAACCGCAGCGGCCTGATCGGCAAGGGCGTCGACCGCTACGAGGGCCGGCTGAAGGTGACCGGCGCGGCGCCCTACGCCTATGAGGTGGAGACTCCCTCGCCCGCAGCCTACGGCTTCGTCGTCGGCGCGAGCATCGCCCGCGGCCGGATCGTCGCCGTGGACGCGAGCGCCGCCGAAAAGGCGCCCGGCGTACACCTGGTCTGGACGCACCTGAACGCGCCCGCCCAGGCGGAGCGGGGCGCGCGCGCCAACCCGCGCAGCCAGCGGCCGTCAAATCCCGCGCTGGACAGCGACGAGGTGCGCCACTTCGGCCAGACCGTGGCCCTGGTGGTGGCCGACACCTTCGAGAACGCCCGCGGCGCGGCGCGGCTGATCCGCTTCGACTACGCCGCCGAGCCGGCGGCGGTGGCTTTCGAGGCCAGCCTGGGGGCCGCCCGGCAGCCGCCGGGCGAGGAGGACGTGCGCGTCGGCGATTTCGAGGCCGCCTTCGAGCAGGCGTCGGTGAAGCTGGACGAGACCTACACCAGCCCGCTGCAGAACCATGTGCAGATGGAGCCCTGCGCCACGACCGCCTGGTGGGAAGGCGACAAGGTGGTGGTCCATACCTCGATCCAGATGGTCAAGGGCGGCCAGCACGCCCTGGCCGAGACCCTGATGATCCCGACGGCCAACGTGCGCCTGTTTACCCGCTATATCGGCGGCGGGTTCGGCGGGAAGGGCCAGTCCTACGACGACCTGACCCTGGCCGCCCTGGCGGCGCGGGAGCTGGGGCGGCCGGTGAAGCTGGCCTACACCCGCCAGCACATGTTCCAGGCGACGATCCACCGTCCGGCCACGATCCAGCGGGTTCGGCTGGGGGCGACGCCGGACGGGCGGCTGACCGCCTTCGCCCTGGACGGCTACACCCACTGCGCCCGATGGGCGCCGTTCACCGAGCACTTCGCCAATTTCGCGCGGCCGCTCTACGCCGCGCCGAACCGACTGACCGGCCACCGGCTGGTGATGCTGGACCTGCCCGGCGCCGGGCCAATGCGCGCGCCTGGAGAGGCGTCCGGCATGCTCAGCCTGGAATGCGCCATGGACGAGCTGGCCGAGAAGCTGGGTCTCGATCCCATCGAGCTGCGGGTGCTCAACGAGCCGGAGCGCGACCCGGAGACCGGCCGCCCATTCTCCACGCGCCAGCTCGTGCGCTGCATGCGCGAGGGCGCCCAGCGGTTCGGCTGGGAGCGCCGCAACCCCCGCCCCGGACAGGTGCGCGACGGGCGCTGGCTGGTGGGCATGGGCATGGCCGCCGCGATCCGCAGCGACTATCTGCTGCCGGCCAAGGCAGGCGCCCACGTGGGCGCCGACGGGATCGTCACCCTGCGCCAGGGGATGACCGACATCGGCACCGGCACCTATACGATCCTGGCGCAGATCACCGCCGAGACGCTCGGCGTGCCGCTGGAACAGGTGCGGGTGGAGATCGGCGATTCCGACCTGCCGCCGGCGCCCGGATCGGGCGGACAGTTCGGCGCCTCGACCGCCGGCTCGGCGGCGCTGGACGCCGGCATGAACCTGCGCAAGGCCCTGGCCAGGCTCGCGGTGGAGGATCCGCGCTCGCCGGTCTACGGCGCCGACCCGCAGGCAGTGGACTTCCACGACGGGACGGTCGGCATCGAGAATCGCACGGAGAGCCTGGCGCAGCTGGTGGCGCGGGCCGCCCCGGAGGGCGTCTACGCCGAGGGGGCGATCACCCCGCCGGCCGACCGGCGCGACTATTCCCTGCACACCTACGGCGCCCATTTCGCGGAGGTCGGGGTGGACCCGGCCACCGGGGAGGTGCGGCTGCGGCGCATGTTCGGCGTGTTCGCCGCCGGACGGATCCTCAACGCCAAGACCGCCAAGAGCCAGATCACCGGCGGCATGATCTGGGGCGTCGGCACGGCCCTGACCGAAATCAACGAGGTCGACCCGCGCTACGGGTCGTTCGTCCATCAGGACATGGGCGGCTACCACGTGCCGGCCCACGCCGACATCGTGGAGCTGGACTCGATGTTCCTGGACGAGGCCGACGACAAGGCCAATCCCATGGGCGTCAAGGGCGTGGGCGAACTCGGCATCTCCGGCGCCGGGGCGGCGGTGGCCAACGCGGTCTACAACGCCTGCGGCGTTCGGGTGCGCGACTACCCGCTGACGCCGGACAAGGTGCTCGCCGGCCTGGCCTAGGCCGTCAGCCGACCAGCTTGCGCAGTTCGCCCAGCACGCGAGCCAGGTCGACCTCGCGGAACGGCTTCTGCAGCACCGGCGTGCCGCGGTCGGCCTCTCTAAGGCCGGCGTCGCCGTAGCCGGTGGCGAAGGCGAACGGGCGGCCGCGCTCGCGCAGGATGTCGGCCAAGGGGAAGATCGGCTGGCCGCCGAGATTCACGTCCAGCACGGCGCAATCGATGGCGGCGCTGTTCATCAGCTCCAGGGCGTCCTCGATGCGGGAGGCCGGGCCCACGACCTGGCAGCCCAGGTCGCCGAGCATGTCCTCGATCAGCATCGAGACCATCATCTCGTCTTCGACGACGAGGACCCTCAGGCCGTCCAGACCTCCGCCTTCGCTCATTCTGTTCTTTGCTCCAGCGCCCGATGATCAATCATGGATTGCATAGCGCGAACGCGGGCGCACGGCTACGGTCACGACCGTCAGCCGCCGTCGGCCGCCTCCAGCCGAGGCGAGACGCGCAGGCCGGTGATCTGGTTGCGGTCGCGGCGAACCACCTCGAAGCGGTGGCCGTGGAAGATGAAGGTCTGCCCCACCCGCGGGATGGTCTGGCTCTCGTGGATCACAAGGCCCGCCACGGTGACGGCGTCGTCGTCGGGCAGGTGCCAGTCCATGGCCCGGTTGAGATCGCGGATCGCCACCTTGCCGTCGACCATCACCATGCCGTCCGCCTGCGGGCGGACGCCGGCGAGGCCCGTGGGATCGTGCTCGTCCTCGATCTCGCCGACGATCTCCTCGAGGATGTCTTCCAGGGTGACCAGGCCCTGCAGCGCACCGTACTCGTCCACCACCAGGGCGAAGTGGGTCTGGCGCTTGAGGAAGGCGTTGAGCTGGTCCTTGAGCTTGGTGGTCTCGGGGATGAACCAGGCTTCGCGGGCGATGGCGGCGATGTCCAGGTCGTCCATGCGCCCGTCGGCCTCGGCGATCGCCTGGAGCAGGTCCTTGGCGTGCAGCACGCCGACGATGTTCTCGGGGTCGTCGCGATAGAGCGGCAGGCGGGTGTGGGCGCTTTCCAGCGCCGCGGCCACCAGCTCGCGGGGCGGCAGGTCGACCTCGATCATGGCGATGGACTTGCGGTGGACCATCACCTGGCTGACGTCCATGTCGGCCAGGTCCAGCACGCCGCCGAGCATGCGCCGGTCGCGGCTTTCGACCAGGCCCTCGGCGTGATGGTACTCCACGGCGCCGCGGATCTCCTCGTGGGCGGCGAGGACGTCGACCTCCATGTCGAGGTTGACGCCGAACGGCCGGAGGGTGTGGCGAACGATCCACTGGGCGCCGTTGGCCAGGGGCCCGAAGATGCGCACCAGCCACCAGGTCGGCAGCGACAGGGTGCGGGCCACGTCGTCGGCCCGGGCGATGGCCAGGGTCTTGGGCAGGATCTCGGCGAACACCACCACCAGCACGGTGACGATGGCGGTGGCGATCAAGGCGCCGGTCGCTCCCGGGAATACGGCGGTGAGCACCGCCGTGGTGAGGGCCGAGGCGCCGATGTTGATGACGTTGTTGGAGAGCAGGATCGCCCCGATCATGGTCTCCTGGTTGGAGATCAGCCGGTTGACCCTGGCGGCGGCGCGGTCTCCGTCCCGCTCAAGCTGGTGCAGGCGCCCGCGGCTGGCCGCGGTCATTGAGGTTTCCGCCGCCGAGATCAGGCCCGACAGCGACAGCAGCACGATCAGCGACGGCGCGAGCGCCGCCAGCAGGCCGGCGATCACGGCGAGGCTCCCTCCGCCAACAGAAATTCACGCACCGCCACGGCGTCGACGTCGCGGGCGGTGAAGGCTTCGCCCAGGGCGCGGGCGAGGATGAAGGTCAGGCGTCCGCCTTCGGCCTTCTTGTCCTGGGCCATGTGCCGCACCAGGCGGGCGGCGTCGAACGGCTGGGACGAGATCTCGGAGAGGCGGGTGGGCAGGCCCGCGCCGGCGATGGCGGCGACGGCGCGTTCGGCGTCCTGCCCCGGGCACAGGCCCTGGGCGGCGGAGAAGCGGAACGCCAGGGCCGAGCCCGCGGCGACCGCCTCGCCGTGGAGCAGGGCTTCGCCATAGCCGGTCTCGGCCTCCAGCGCGTGGCCGAAGGTGTGGCCGAGGTTGAGGAGCGCGCGGCGGCCGGCCTCCTTCTCGTCCTCGGCGACGATCTCGGCCTTCATCTCCACCGAGCGAGCCACGGCGTGGGCCAGGGCCTGGGGCTCGCGCGCCAGCACCGCCGCGCCGTGAGCCTCCAGCCACTGGAAGAAGGAAAGGTCGCCCAGGAGCCCGTACTTGATCACCTCGGCGTAGCCGGCGCGCATCTCGCGGGCGGACAGGGTGCCGAGCACGTCCAGGTCGGCCAGCACCAGCCGTGGCTGGTGGAAGGCGCCGATCAGGTTCTTGCCGCGGGGGGTGTCGATGGCGGTCTTGCCGCCGACCGAGGAGTCCACCTGGGCCAAGAGGGTGGTGGGGATCTGCACGAAGTCGATCCCGCGCTTGTAGATCGCCGCGGCGAAGCCGGCGAGGTCGCCCACGACGCCGCCGCCGAAGGCGACGATCAGGTCGCCGCGGTCCAGTTCCAGCGCGAGTAGGCGGTCGCAGAGATCGGCCAGGCCTTCGAAGCTCTTGGTCGCCTCGCCCGGGGGCACGATCACGGCGGGGGCGGCGAGGCCGGCGCTCTCGAGCGAGGCGGTCAGGCGCGCGCCGTGCAGGGCGAAGACCGTCTCGTCGCTGACCACGGCCACGCGCCCGCGCTTGACGAATGGGGCGATGCGCGCGCCGGCCGCGTCGAGGAGGCCGGCGCCGATGAGGACGTCGTAGGCGCGCGCGCCCAGGCCGACGGGAACGGTGCGAATCATGCGGAGGTCCGCTCCAGATGGGCGGTGAGGGCGCGGATCACCTGGTCGACGGTCACGTGGTGGGCGGTGTCGCCGGTTTCCACCGTCACGTCGGCCTCGGCGTAGACCGGGTAGCGCTCGGCGGCCTGGGCCTTCAGCACCGCCACCGGGTCCTTGCCGCTCAGCAGGGGCCGGTTGTCCTTTCGCCCGACCCGGCGGGCCAGGACGTCGAGGTCGGCCTTGAGCCACACTGAGATGGACTTCTCCTTGATCAGCCGGCGCGTCTCGGCGTTCATGAAGGCGCCGCCGCCCGTGGCCAGGACGTGGGGCGGCTCGTCCAGCAGGCGGGCGATCACCCGGCGCTCGCCCTCGCGGAAGGCCGGCTCGCCCATCTCGGCGAAGATGTCGGGGATGGAACGGCCCGCGGCGGCCTCGACCTCGGTGTCGGCGTCGCGGAAGGGCAGGTCCAGGGCGTTGGCCAGGCGCCGGCCCACGCTGGATTTGCCCACCCCCATCAGACCGACAAGGGTGATGGTGCGGGCGCGCAGAGGTGCATATCGGTCCATGAACGGCGAAGGTCTACACGACCAGCCGGGGTCGCGCCAATGTTCCGCGTTGGCTATGCTGTCGTCATGATCCGTCGTCCGCCCTGGCTGGCCGCGCTCGCCGCCGCCTGCCTCGCCGCCACGGCCCACGCCCAGGGCGTGCAGGTGGCCCCGCTCGCCGCGCCCGACCTGTTCTCGCCGGGGGCCCGCGACACGGGACTGCCCGGCGACCTCTGGCGCGGGACCTCGCCGCGGACGATGGCCGCCGTGCTGCCGCTGGTGTCGGCCAAGCCCCTGTCGCCGGCGGCCCGCGCCCTGGCGCTGCGAGTGCTGGCGACCGGCGCGGCGGGACCGCAAGGCGCCGGGGAGGATCCGGCCCTGGCCGGCGCGCGGATCGAGGCCCTGATCGCCCTGGGCGATGCGCCGGGGGCGGCGGCGATCCTGTCGCGGACGGCCAACGTCGAGCGTTCGCCGGCCCTGGCGCAGGCGGCGGCGGAGGCGGCCCTGCTGGCCGGCGACGACGCGCGCGCCTGCCAGATCGGCGAGTCCCTGGCCGCGGACCGGGACGCCGTCTACTGGCTGCGGCTGCGCGCCTTCTGCCGGCAGCGGGCGGGGGACGCGGGGGCGGCGCGGCTGACCTTCGACCTCGCCCAGGGCCAGGCGCGGGACGCCGTGTTCGGCCGGCTGATGGGCGCGAAGCTGGCCGGCGCGGGCGATCCTGGCGCGGCCTCCCTGCGCAACGGCCTGGACTACGCCCTGTCGCGCAGCCTCGGGCTCGACCTTTCCCAGGCGAAGCCCGCGCCGGCGGTGGCGGCGGCGCTGTCCGGCGAAGCGCCAGTGTCCGCGACCTGGACGCTGCCGTCGGGCCCCGGCCTGGCGGACGCGGCGATGGCCATGCTGGCCGGCGGCGACGTCGCCGGGGCGCGGCTGATCCGCGCCGGACTGATGCGCGACGAGCCTGGCGTGAGCGCCCAGGACCTGGCCCTGCTGGACGCCATGCTGGCCGCCGCGACGGGAACCCCCGACGGCCCTACCCTTGACCGGCTGCTGGAGCGGGGCGGCGTCGGCGATGCGGCGGGCCGCGCGCGCATGCAGGCCGCGGCCCTGTACCTGGCCGCTCTCGGCGCGCCGCTGAGCCCGGAGGGGCGGGGCGAGCTGGCCGCGGCGGCGGCCGGCGAGGCCAAGGCGCCGCCGGCGCGAACCCTGGCCATGGACCTGGCGGCCGAACAGAAGCTGATGGGCGAGACCGCGCTGCTGGCGATCTGGACCTCCGCCGACGCGGGGGCGAGCGGCCCCGCCCCCGCCGACCGGGCCCGTATCGTGCGCGCCCTGCGCCAGGCCGGGCTGGAGGCCGACGCCCGCGCCTTCGCCCTCGAAGGCCTGATCGCCCTCAAATGAGCGGCCAGGACGCCGGCTGGACCGAGGCCTTCCTGGAGATGATGGCGGTCGAGCGCGCGGCGGCCAAGAACACCCTGACCGCCTACGCCAAGGACCTGGAGGACGCCCGCGGCTTCCTGGCCGCCCGCGGGCCGGGACTGGACCGGGCCACGGCCGAAGACGTGGAAGCCTATTTCGCCGCCCTGGGCGCGCGGGGCCTCTCGCCGGCCACGGCCGCCCGGCGGCGGGCCTCGCTGCGCCAGTTCTATCGCTTCGTCCTGGGCGAGGGCTGGCGCGCGGACGATCCCTCGCGCCGGGTGGACGCCCCGCGCAAGGGCCGGCCCCTGCCCAAGGTGCTGAGCCGCGAGGAGGTCGACCGGCTGATCGCCGCAGCCACGGCGCGGGACGGGGGGCAGGGGCTGCGGCTGGCCTGCATGATCGAGCTGATCTACGCCTCGGGCCTGCGGGTCTCGGAACTGACCGCCCTGCCGCTGTCGGCGCTCGCCCGCGATCCGGCCTATCTGATCGTCAACGGCAAGGGCGGCAAGGAGCGGCTGGCGCCCCTGAACGGCGCCGCGCGCGAGGCGGTGCGGGCGTGGCTCGAGGCGCGCAAGGACTTCCTGCCCAAGGGCGACGCTGGCAATCCGTGGCTGTTCCCGTCTCGCGGCAAGGCGCGGCGGCTGACGCCCCGCCGCTTCGCCCAACTGCTCGACGAGGCCGCGGCCGACGCCGGCATTGATCCGGCCCGGGTCAGCCCGCACGTGCTGCGCCACGCCTTCGCCACCCATCTGCTCGAGGGCGGCGCGGACCTGCGGGTGGTCCAGACGCTGCTGGGCCACGCCGACATCGCCACGACCCAGATCTACACTCACGTGGCCGAGGACCGCCTGGCCGAGGTGGTGGCGACCAAGCACCCGCTGGGGCGGAAGTCCTAGGCCGTCAGGCGATCTTCAGCGCCGCGATCAGCAGCAGGGCCACGACCGCCAGAGCCCCGAACGAGACGGTGACCGCCGCGGCCACCCGGCCGCCGGCGCGGGCGACGGCCCGGATGTCGACGCCCAGCCCGAGGGCGGCCATGGAAATCACGGTGAGCCAGGTCGCCGCATGGCCGGCCGGCGCGACCAGGGGGGCGGGGAACCAGCCCAGGGACCGGAGCGCGGCCAGGGCCAGGAAGCCGAGGATGAACCAGGGGACCAGGCGGTGCAGGCGCAGCTTGCCCGCGTCGCGCGCACCCCGGCCCGCGAGGGACAGGACCAGCACCACCGGCCCCAGCATCAGCACGCGGGCCAGCTTCACGATCGTGCCGACCTGGAGCGCCAGGGGCCCGGTGGAGGCGGTCGCCGCCAGCACCTGGGGCACGGCGTACACGGTCAGGCCCGCCAGCACGCCGGAGGCGCGCGGGCTCATGCCCAGGGCCGCGGCCGCCGCGGGGAGGGCGAGGACCACCGCCACGCCGAGCACGGCGGTGAAGGCGATGGCGGCGGCCACGTCCTCGCGCCGGGCGCCGATCACCGGGGCGACGGCGGCGATGGCCGAGTTGCCGCAGATTGAATTGCCGCAGGCGACCAGGGTGGCCATGTGGTGCGGCAGGCCGAACAGCCGGCCGATGCCGTAGCCGGCGGCGAGGCTGGCGGCGACCACCAGGGCGACGCCCGCCAGCAAGGGAACGCCCACCCCCAGCGCCGCGCCGGCGCTGATCGTCGCGCCCAGCAGAAGGACGGCGACCTCGAGCAGGGTCTTGGCGCAGAAGTCGACGCCGCGCGCCCAGCGCTCGCCCGGCGTCCAGAGGGTGCGGACAAGAGCGCCTAGGAGGATGGCGAGCACCAGGGGCTCCAGCCAGGCCCGGCCGCCCCACCGCGTCTCCAGCGCTTCGGCGCCGAAGGCCGCCGCGGTCACCGCCAGGCAGAGCGCCACGCCGGGCGCAAGGGCGGCGAGCTGTCGGATGGGGCGGCGCGGCGTTGCCATGGCCGCACCGTGGGCTCCGGCTACTGACAAATCCAACGAATTGATTTGATCTGAATGATCGAAATTAGTGATCATTCGCCATGAACCTGGAGCAGCTTCGCATCTTCGTCAGCGTCGCCGAGCACCTGCACGTGACCCGTGCGGCGCGGGCGCTGAACATCACCCAGTCGGCGGCCAGCGCCGCCGTGGCCGCCCTGGAGGCGCGCCATGGGGCGCGGCTGTTCGACCGGGTCGGGCGCGGGCTGCAACTGTCCGACGCCGGACGCATGTTCCTGCCGCGGGCCAAGGCGGTGCTGGCCGAGGCGCAGGCGGCCGCCGCGGCGCTGGACGACCTGGCGGGGCTGCGGCGCGGCGCCCTGGCGGTCGCCGCCAGTCAGACGGTGGCGAGCTATTGGCTGCCGGCCCGGCTCGCCCGCTTCGCCCTGGCCTATCCCGGAGTGAAGACGCGCCTGACGGTGGGCAACACCGCCCAGGCCGCGGCCCGGGTGGTGGAGGGCGCCTGCGCCCTGGCGGTGGTCGAGGGGCGCGTGGAGTGCGCCGTGCTGAACGCCCGCACCGTCGGCGGCGACCGGCTGGCCGTCTACGCCGCCCCGACGCACCTTCTGGCGCAGACCCCGGTCACGCGCCAGGCGCTGCAGAGCGCCGCATGGATCTGCCGCGAGATCGGATCCGGCACTCGGGCGGCGGCCGACCGCGGGCTGGAGGCCCAGGGCGTCGACCCGGCGGCCCTGCGCATCGCCCTGGAACTGCCGTCCAACGAAGCCGTGCTCACCGCCGTCGCCGACGGCCAGGCGATCGCCGCCGTCTCGGAACTGGCCGCGCGGCCCCACGTGGAGACCGGTCGGGTGGTCGCCCTGCCCTTTGAGCTAGGGGCCCGGGAGTTCGTGCTCGTGTCCCACAAGGAACGGGGGCTAGGGGCGGCGGCGGCGGCCTTCGTGGCCTCGCTCTCAGCGCCCGGCCTGGACCGGCCGGGGCGCGGCTGACCCCGACGCCCTTGTGACCGCGCCGGATCGCGCCTAATTTCCGCGGCTTCGCCAACGGCGCAGAGAAGATTCCCCCGCATGGCCGCCCACTACCTCGAGTTCGAGCGCCCGATCGCCGAACTGGAAGCCAAGATCGAGGAGCTGGACAAGCTTTCGGAGACCGCCGGCGTCGGCGCCTTCGACGCCGAGATCGAGGCGCTGCGCGCCCGCGCCCAGGAGCTGCGCCGGGAGGCTTATTCCGGCCTCGACGCCTGGCAGAAGACCCAGGTGGCCCGCCACCCCGACCGGCCCCACTTCGTCGACTACTGCGAAGCCCTGATCGACGAGTTCGTGGAGCTGCGCGGCGACCGCAAGTTCGCGGACGACCAGGCGATCATGGGCGGCCTTGGCCGGTTCCGCGGCCAGCCGGTGGTGGTGATGGGCCACGAGAAGGGCCGCGACACCGTCGGCCGTGTGAAGCACAACTTCGGCTACGCCCGGCCGGAAGGCTACCGCAAGGCGATCCGCCTGATGGAGCTGGCCGAGCAGTTCAACCTGCCGGTCATCAGCCTGGTGGACACCGCGGCCGCCTATCCGGGCGTCGGCAGCGAGGAGCGCGGCGTGGCCGAGGCGATCGCGCGCGCCACCGAGAAGAGCCTGCTGCTGAAGACGCCGATGGTGGCCGTGGTCACCGGCGAGGGCGGCTCGGGCGGGGCGCTGGGCATCGCCTGCGGCAACCGCGTGCTGATGCTGGAACACGCCATCTATACGGTGATCCCGCCGGAAGGGGCGAACTCCATCCTGTGGCGCGGCTCGCGCACCGCCGAAGAGGCGGCCAAGGCGCTGAAGATCACCGCCCAGGATCTGCTGAAGTTCAACATCATCGACCGCATCGTGGCCGAGCCGCCGGGGGGCGCGCACTCCGACCCCGCCGCGGCGATCAAGGCGGTGGGCGACGCCGTCGAGCAGGAGATCGCCGCGCTCGGCAACATGGGGCCGAGCGAACTGAAGGCGCAGCGGGCCGAGCGTTTTTACGCCATCGGCCGCGAGGGCCTGCACTAGGGCGCGACCGCGCTTTCAGGAAACCTGCGCTTGCCTGACCCAGCGTCCGGCTGTTCACTGTCATCCAAACGATCGTTTGGAGGAAACGCCATGGCGTTGAAGACGCGGTTCACGGAGCTTGTGGGGATCGAGCATCCGATCGTCCAGGGCGGGATGCAGTGGGTCGGCCGGGCCGAACTCGCCGCGGCGGTGTCGGAAGCCGGGGGCCTGGGCATCATCACCGCGCTGACGCAGCCCACGCCGGACGACCTGCGCCGCGAAATCGACCGGGCGCGGACGCTGACCAGCAAGCCCTTCGCCGTGAACCTGACGATCCTGCCGGCGATCAATCCGCCGCCCTACGCCGAGTACCGCCAGGCGATCATCGATTCGGGCGTGAAGATCGTCGAGACCGCAGGCCACAAGCCGCAGGAGCATGTCGACCACTTCAAGGAGCACGGGATCAAGGTGATCCACAAGTGCACCGCCGTGCGCCATGCGCTCTCGGCCGAGCGGATGGGCGTGGACGCCATTTCCATCGACGGTTTCGAATGCGCGGGCCACCCGGGCGAGGACGACATCCCCGGCCTGATCCTGATTCCGGCTGCGGCCGACAAGCTGAAGATCCCGATGATCGCCTCGGGCGGGTTCGGCGACGGGCGCGGCCTGGTGGCGGCCCTGGCGCTGGGCGCCGAAGGGATCAACATGGGCACGCGCTTCATGTGCACCAAGGAAAGCCCGATCCACCAGAAGGTGAAGGAGCAGATCGTCGCCAACGACGAGCGGGCGACCAACCTGATCTTCCGCACCATGCACAACACCGCCCGGGTGGCGAAGAACGCCGTCTCCGACGAGGTCGTGGCCATCGAGCGCCGGGGCGGGGCCAAGTTCGAGGACGTGAAGGACCTGGTGGCCGGGGTTCGCGGCAGGGTCGTCTACGAAGAGGGCGATCCGGACTACGGCATCTGGTCGGCGGGCATGATCCAGGGGCTGATCCACGACATTCCGTCCTGCGGCGAACTGGTCAGCCGGATCGTGCGCGAGGCCGAAGACATCATCTCCGGCCGCCTGGCGCGGCTGGCCGGCCTGAGGAGCCTGGCGCCGGCCTGATCCTGAGAACCCGTCTGCGCATGGCGGACGCGGGCTTGCCGCGCCTGCCGGTCGTGTACACTTAAGCCCGTGCAGACGCCGCCTCGACTCGCAGGGCTGACCGACAAGGCCAAGGCCAACGTCTCGTTCGTGATCGAGACGATGTACGCCGTCGCCGCCAATCCGGAACGCTGGGAAGAGGTGATCGACGCCCTGGGCGAGCCGGTCGCCGAGCCCATCGGCGAGGAGACCGCGGCCAGCCTGGTGCGGGCGGCGGCCCAGCCGATCGAAGCCCCGGGCCCGCAGGTGGGCGTGGTGCTGATCACCCCCTCGGGCGGGGTGGCGAGCTGCAACGCGGCCGGGGAGGCGGTGTTCCAGCAGCGCCTGGGCCTGATCGAGGCGCAGGGGCTGCGCTTCTTCGATCCCTCCAACCACGAGGCGCTGGCCCAGGCCCGCCGCCGGCTGGAGGCGGCGCGCACCGGCCAGGTCATCGTCAAGTTCACCCAGGCCGAGGACGAGGGACCGCACTTCGCCTATGTCGTCCCGGTGGAGGCCCTGCCGCCGGCGCTGGCGGCGAGCCTGCCCGACGCGCGCCCGCCGGAGCGGGGCGTGGCCCTGATCTTCCCGGCGGTCGAGAGCACCGATCGGCTCTGGGCCAGCATCCGCGAGAGTTTCGGCCTGACGCCGGCGGAGACGCGGCTGGCGGCGCGGCTGAAGGAGGGCCAGACCCTGGCCGAGGCGGCCCGCGACCTTGGGGTGTCGGTCAACACCGTCCGCAATCAGCTTCGCGCGATCTTCGACAAGATGGGCCTGAACCGGCAGAGCGAGCTGGTGCGCGCGCTCACCCAGCTTGGCGCCCTGGCCGGCGTGTTCCAGGCCGACGAAGTGCGGGGGCCGGCCATCCTGGCGACCGAGCGGGGGGCGGCCGAAGCGGCGCCGCAGACCCGCTTCCTGCGTCTGACGGACGGACGGCGCATCGCCTATCGCGACTATGGCGCCCTGCGCGGCCGGCCGGTGCTGATCGTGCACCAGGGCATGGGATCGAGCCTGCTGCCCAGGGGGTCGGACGCCCTGGCGCGGGATTTTGGCCTTCGCCTGATCTGCCCTGAGCGGCCCGGGGTGGGCCGCTCCGAGCCGCGCGCGGACTACAGCTTCGAAGGCGTCGGCGCGGACCTGGCGGAAGTCTGCGCCAGCCTGGGGCTGAGCGACGTCCAGGTGGTGGGGGTGATGTCGGGCGCGGCCTTCGCCCTCTGCGCGGCCGAGGCGCTGGGCGAGGCGGCGCGTCGGGTCCTGCTGGTGTCGGCCCGGCCCCCGGGCCTGCCCCCCGACTCGGAGCGGGAGCCGGGGCACCGGCTGGCGCAGTTCCGCCGCCGGCTCATGCGCAGCGCCTGGCTGTCGGACACGGTGTTCGCCATGATGCGCCTGCAGATGACGCGCAGCCAGGTCGCGCGGATCGTGCGCACCGGCGCCACCGCCCCCGGGGATGCGGCCTATCTGGCGGCGCATCCGGCGGTCCTGGAGTTCATCACCGACTACATGCTGGAATCCCTGGCGGTGACGGCCCGCGGGATCGCCGACGAGGTGAAGTGCGCCGCCCGCGAACCGGGGTTCTGCACGCCGCCGGTGACGGCGCCGGTGACCCTCTGGCACGGCGCGCAGGATCCGCAATCGCCGCCGAGCGAGGCCACGCGCTGGCTCGGCGACCTGGCCCCGGACGTGCGGGTGTTCCCCGACATCGGCCACTTCCTGCCGCACAAGCACTGGCCGGAGATCGTGGCCTGGCTCGCAGGCTAGGCGATGGCCTTCAGGTCGGCGCCCAGGGCCTCGACAGCCTCCTCGGTGGTGGCCCAGGAGCACATGAAGCGCACCGTGCCGTCCAGGAAGCGGTAGACCTGCCAGCCCTTGCCCAGGAGGCGCTTGTGGGCGGCCCCGTCCATCTCCACGAAGACGCCGTTGGCCTCGACGGGGTGGACGGTCTTGAACGGCGAGAGGGACGCCAGCTTTCGGGCCATGGCGTTGGCGTGGGCGGCGCGCCGAAGGAATGCGCCGGTCTCGAGCATGCCGACGAAGGGGGCGGCGTAGAAGCGGGACTTGGAGGGAAGCTGGCCCGACTGCTTCAGGCGCGCGTCGAACCGGCGGACCAGGGCATTGTCGAAGATCACCAGGGCTTCAGCTGGGGTCATGCCCGCCTTGGTCCCGCCGACCACCAGGATATCGACGCCGGCGCGGGCGAGGAGCCTGGCGTCGCACCCCGCGGCCATGGCGTTGGCGAGCCGCGCGCCGTCCAGGTGGATCTTCAGGCCGGCCCCGCGGGCGCGGGCGGTCAGGGCGGCGAGCCGGTCGTCGGAATAGACCGTTCCGTACTCGGTGGCGTTGGTCAGCGACAGGGCGGCAGGCGACTGGTGGTGGGCGCTGTCGTGGGCGGCGAGCGCCCGGTCCAGCGCCTCCGGAGCGATGCGGCCCGAAGCGCCCTCCAAGGCGGTGATCCCCAGGCCGTGGCCGAAGAAGCCCGGCGCCCCTGTCTCGTCGGTGGCCACGTGCGAATGGCCGTGGGACAGAACCGCCTCGAACGGCCGGCAGAGGGCGGCCAGGGCGATCGCGTTCGCCGCGGTTCCTGAGGCGACGAAGCGGATCTCGGCGTCCGCGTCGAGAAGGCCGCGGATCAGGTCGGCCGCGCGGGCGCTGACCTCGTCGTCGCCGTAGGAGGCCATGAAGCCCTGGTTGGCGGCGAGGAGGGCGTCGATCGCCTCGGGCGCGGCCGGCGCGGTGTTGTCTGAGGCGAAATCGTAACGGGGGCGGGTCACCCGGCGCTTCTACCCCAGGCGCGGACCTCGTCCACGAAAAGATCGGGCTCCTCCATCGCCGCGAAGTGGCCGCCGCGGGGCATCTCGCTCCAGCGGGCGATGTTGTAGGCGCGCTCGGCCCAGCTTCGCGGCGGGGCGGTGTAGAGGGGCTCGCCGGGGAAGTTGGCGAAGGCGGTCGGCGTCTCGCAGCGCTCGCCCTCGGCCAGGGCCACGCCGCCCTCTTCGAGCAGGCCGCGATAGTACCAGGCGCCCGTCGTGAAGCTGTCCGTCATCACGTAGATCATGATGTTGGTGATCAGGGCGTCGACGGGATGGACCTGGTCGAAGGGCTTGGCGCGCAGGTCGGACCAGTCGTGGAAGCGCTCGATGATCCAGGCGGCCTGGCCGACCGGATTGCCCGCCGCCATCCAGGCGATCGACTGGGGCTTGGACGCCTGCAGGCGGAAGTAGGCGCCCATCACGTCCATCATCGCGCCCTGGCGGGTGATCCAGGCGATCTCGTCCTGCGACTGCGGCCCGCCATGCGGGCGAAAGCCGATCATATTCAGGTGGATGGCCCGGGCGTGGGCGCCGTGGTCCTTGCCGAGCCAGGAGGTGACGAGGCCGCCCCAGTCGCCGCCCTGGGCGAGATAGGACCGATAGCCCAGCACCTCGGTCATCAGGGTGTTGAACAGCCGGGCGGTGGTGCGCTGGCCGATCGGGCGGGCCGGCTTGGACGAGAAGCCGAAGCCGGGCAGGGAGGGGATCACCAGGTCGAAGGCGTCGGCCGGATCGCCGCCGAAGCGCGATGGGAAGGCCAGCTTCTCGATGGCGCCCCAGAACTCGTAGTGCGAGCCGGGCCAGCCGTGGGTGACGATCAGCGGCCGCTTGCCGCCGGCCTCGCCGACGACATGCAGGAAGTGCAGGTCGAAGTCCTCGACGCGGGCGGTGAACTGGTCGAAACGGTTGAGGTCGGCGACGGCGCCGCGCCAGTCCCAGCCGCCGGCCCAGCGCTCGCAGAAGGCCTTGAGGTAGGCGCCGTCGCAGCCATAGGCCCAGCCGTCGGAAACCTGCGGCGCCGGCGGCCATGGATAGGCGCGGACCTGGTCCAGCACCGCCGAGACCGCCGCCTCGCTCCACTCCACCTTGAACGGCTTCACCCCGGCCATGACGCGCTCCCTCGTGTTGTCTGGGCGCAACTTCCAGGGCCTGCCGCGAGGGCCGTCAAGGGGCCGGGCGCAGTCCCCGCGAAAGGGCCGAGTTCATCGCCGCGATCAGCTCGCGCGCGCGCTCCTGGGTGATCTTGCCGGCCAGGGCCAGGCTGACCGCGCCGTGGCTGGCCACCCAGAACATCGCGCCGATCTCCACCGGGTCGCCCTGCAGCACGCCCTCAGCGACCAGGGTGCGCACGTAGCGGCTCATGGTGTCGCTGGCCCGGGCGCCGGCGCGCTCCAGGTCCGGATAGGCGCCGTCGTTGGGCTGGTTCAGGTCGAACATCAGCTTGTAGGTCTGCGGATGCTCGAAGGCGAAGTTCACATAGGCCTCGCCCACGGCCGCGCCCCGCGAGCGGGCCGAGGCGGGCTTGGCGTAGGCGCTTTCCAGGGCCTCGGCGAAGCGGTCGAAGCCGCTGGTGCGCACCGCCGCCAGGATGTCGTCCTTGTCCTTGAAGTAGCGATATGGCGTCATGGGGCTGACGCCCAGCTCGGCGGCGAGCTGGCGCATGGTCACGGCCTCGGGGCCCTTGTCGGCGAACAGGCGCTCAGCCGCCTCGCAGAGGCGCTCGCGGAAGTCGGCGACGTCGGACTCGGACAGGACTCTGGGCATCGGATTTGGCTTACGCAGAAAACGCTTGCCATGGGTTAGCGCTTACGTAATAAATTTACAACGTAAAAGGTGAGGGACGACGCGATGCCTTGCTGGGACCTGCTGGTCGACAAGACGGACCTGCGCCGCACCGAACTGCGCGAACACGAGGCGCCGGACCTGGCGCCGGGCGAGGCGCTGCTGGCCGTGGAGCGGTTCGCCATGACGGCCAACAACGTCACCTACGGCGTGATCGGCGAGGCCTTCGGCTACTGGAAGTTCTTCCCCGCGCCGGCGCCGTTCGGGCGCATTCCGGTCTGGGGCTTCGCCAGGGTGGTGAAGTCGCAGGCCCCGGACGCCCTCGAGGGGCTGCGGGTGTTCGGCTACCTGCCGATGTCCAGCCACTTCGTCGCCCGGCTGACGAAGGGGGGCGAGGGATTCGTGGACGCCAGCGCCCACCGGGCCGAGCTGCCGCCGACCTACAACGCCTACGCCGAGGCGCCCGCCGACCCGCTGGACGACCACCGCGCGCTGCTGCGGCCGCTGTTCATGACCTCGTTCCTTTTGGACGACTTCCTGGCCGAGGACGCCGGGCTGAAGGCGCTGGTGCTGTCCAGCGCCTCGTCCAAGACCGCCATGGGCCTTGCGTGGCTCGCCCGACGGCGCGGCGTGCGGGTGGTGGGTCTGACCTCGCCGGCGAACCAGGCGCGCCTCGAAAGCTTCGGCCTCTACGACGAGGTGGTCCCGTACGGGGCGGCGGCGGATCTGAGGCTCGAGGGGCCGGCCGCCTACGTCGACTTCGCCGGCGACCGGTCGGTGACGGCGGCGGCGCACAAGGCGCTGGGCGGGGCCCTGTCCCGCAGCCTGATCGTCGGCGGCACCCACTGGGAGGCGCGGGGCGAGGGGCAGGCCGAGCCCGCGCCGGGGCCGCAGCCCGTGCTGTTCTTCGCCCCCGACCAGATCCGCAAGCGCGCCAAGGACTGGGGCGCGGCCGAGCTGGACCGGCGCTTCACCGAAGCGCTCAAGGCCTTCGTCGCGGCCAACGCCTGGCTGCGGCTCGTGCATCACCAGGGCCCCGAGGGCTTGTCGCAGGCCTATTCGGCGGTGCTTGAGGGCCGCGCTGCGCCCGACGAGGGACATATCATCAGGCTGGACTGAACCGGCCATACGAAGGGAGCTACGCCATGGACGGCGACGTTCGCATCAATCCCTACCTGACGGGCAACTTCGCCCCCGTGCGCAGCGAGGACGACTTCGACCTCGTGGTGAAGGGCGAAATTCCGCGGGAGCTCGCAGGGACCCTCTACCGGACTGGGCCAAATCCCCAGTTCGAGCCGCGCGACCCCAACTACCACTGGTTCACCGGCGACGGGATGATCCACGCCTTCCGCGTGGAGGACGGCAAGGTCGCCTACCGCAACCGCTATGTGCGCACGCCCAAGTGGGAGCTGGAGCACGAGCACGGCCGCTCGCTGTTCGGCGGCTTCAATCCGATGCTCACCGACCCGATCGCCCAGGGCAAGGACTCCGGCGTCGCCAACACCAACATCGTCTTCCACGCCGGCCGGCTGCTGGCGCTGGAGGAGGGCCACATGCCCTTCGAGCTGGAGCCGGGGACGCTGGAGCCGAAGGCCTACGTCGAGGCCTATCGCGCGCGCACCACGGCGCACCCGAAGATGGACCCCAAGTCCGGCGAGATGGTCTGGTTCGGCTATGGCGTGGGCGAGGCGCCGCTGAGCGCCGGGATGAGCTACGGCGTCACCGGGCCGGACGGCCGGGTCGTGCGCCGCGACGACTTCCAGGCGCCCTATTCGGCGATGATCCACGACTTCCTGGTCACGGAGAACTACGTGCTGTTTCCGGTCCTGCCCCTGACCGGCAGCCTGGAGCGAGCGATGAAGGGGCTGCCGGCCTACGCCTGGGAGCCGGAAAAGGGCGGCTATGTGGGGGTGATGCGCCGCGACGCCGACGTCTCCACCATCCGCTGGTTCAACGTCGAGGCCTGCTACGTCTTCCACCCGATGAACGCCTGGGAGGCGGACGGAAAGATCTACGCCGACGTCTTCCGCTATGACACCGCGCCGCTGTTCCCCCTGGCCGACGGCCGGCCGGGCAGCAAGTCGGCGGCGCGCCTAGCCCGCTGGACCTTCGACCTGTCCGGCGCGTCGGACGCGATCAAGGAGGAAGCGCTGGACGACCTGGACGGCGAATTCCCGCGCTTCGACGAGCGGTTGGCCGGCTCGGGCTATCGGCACGGCTGGTTCGCCGGGGACTCCACCCGCTCCGGCTCGGTGAAGATGAACACCATCGCGCACATCGACCTGAAGACGAACCGGCGCACCGACTTCGTGTTCGGCCCCGACCTCGTCTCCGAGCCGGTGTTCACGCCGCGCAGCGACGATGCGGCCGAGGGCGACGGCTGGCTCACCGCGGTGGTCTGGCGGGCGGCCGAGAACCGCTCCGACTTCGTGGTGTTCGACGCCCTCGACGTAGGCAAGGGGCCGGTCGCGGTGGCGGAAGTCCCGCGCCGGGTGCCCTTCGGCTTCCACGGCAATTGGGTGGCGGCCTGATCCGCACGGGGCGGTTCTCCCCCTCGAGGGAGGCGCCCCGGAGGGCCGGAGGAGCTTCTTGAGTCGTGAAGTCCCTCTCAGCCGCTCCGCGGCGGCCGAGGGGGAGCTTCCGGCGCAGGCCGGCCTCGTCGCCCGAGCAATCTAGGCGGACCGCTTCACGAACGGCTGCGGCGAAAGCTGGACGAGCGAGCGCCAGATCCACTCGAACGGGCCATAGTGGAAGCGGGCGAGCCAGGGCTTGGACCAGAGCAGGATGAAGGCCCAGACGCCGGCCACGACGTAGAGCTGTTCGAACCGCGAGAGCTTGCCGAACAGGCCCAGGCCGAACCCGCAGAACACGAACGTCGTGATGATCGAGGTCATCAGGTAGTTCGAGAAGGCCATGCGCCCAGCGGCGGCGAGACGCTCGACCAGGCCGCCCCAGATCCCGGCCTGCACCAGGCGCATCATCAGGGCCCCGTGGGCCAGGGCGACGAAGGGACGGGTGGGCGCCTGCCAGACCTGGAGGCGGTGCAGGGCCAGGGGCTCGAAGCCGCTCTTCCAGATCATCCAGGCCAGGACGGCGGTGACCGGCGCGGCCACAAGGTAGCCGACCGCCATGGTCGCCTCATAGGCGCGCCTGGACCAGCCCAGGGTGAAGAAGCCCGAGCGGAACAGCGCCATGCCGATGAACATCTGGCCGATCGCCTCGGGGATCTCGTCGGTCAGCAGGATGGTGGAGTGCAGGAGCCGCACGATGTAGGCGCGGGCCTGCAGCGCCTCCATGAAGCCGCCGCCGAAGCCGGCGATCTGCTGGGCGGCCATTTCGGCGGGGGGATCGACCAGCATCCGGATCTCCGCCCAGGCCGCCAGGGCCTGCGGCGAGGCGCCGGGGGCGTGGGCCGCCGCATGGATCTGCTCGAGCATGCGGGTCTCGAGCAGGTGGTAGCCCAGGAGCGCCAGGAGGATCGCGACGCCGACGATCGCCTGGGTGCGGATGCGGATCCTGCGGAAGGGGAAGATGACGAGGCCGGCCAGGGCGTAGGGCACAAGGATGTCGCCGAACCACAAGAGGTAGGCGTGCGCCATGCCGATGACGAACAGCCAGAACATTCGGCGATAGTGGGTCTGGAACGGCCCCGGGCGACGGCCTTCGGCGCGCTCGGCGATCAGCACCGTGGAGGCGCCGAACAGCATGGTGAAGAGGGCGCGCATCTTGCCGTCCGTCAGGACGTTGTTGACCGCCCAGGTCCACAGGTCCGCCCCGGTGGAGCCGCCGGCGTAGGCCGGATTAAGGTAGGCGAAGGTGGGCAGGCCCATGCCCACGATGTTCATCAGCAGAATGCCGAGGACGGCGAATCCCCGGACGGCGTCGATCGACAGATGTCGCTGGCTCTCGGCGGCCTGATCCCCCGACATGGCCTTCCCCCCCTTGTTGTTTTGGGCGGCAGGATGGACGGCGGCGGCGGCGAGTCAATCGCCGAAAGGCCAAGGTTCGCCCGCCCGGCGCCAGGGGGCCGAGCGGGCGAGGGACCTAGACCGGATCGTAGGGGAACACGGCGGCGGAGGCTTCCAGGGGCGTGAAGCTCGCCTGCATGGCCGGCATGCCGTGGCCGATCAGGGTTTCCGGCGTCCAGCCTTCGAGGCGGGCGACGAACTTGACCGGGCGCGGCTGGCTGAACAGGGCGACCTCGTTGCCGCGCACCGAGAACACCTGGCCCGACGCCGGGCAGGACGGTGCGGCCAGGGCCACGGCGAGGGGCGCGACCTGGTCGGCGCGCATGCCTTCCTGCATCCGCTTCACCCGCTGGGCCGAGGCCTCGTCCTTCACGGGGATCGTGGCGATCATCCGCGTCCAGGCGAAGGGCGCGATGACGTTGGAGCGCACGCCCTTGGCCGCGCCCTCCATGGCGATGATCCGCGACAGGCCCATCACGCCGAGCTTGGCCGCCGCGTAGTTGGCCTGGCCGATGTTGCCGATAAGGCCGGAGGTGGAGGTGAACAGGGCGTAGGAGCCTTCGCCCTGGTTGCGGAAGTGCTCGATGGTGGCGCGGGTGACGTTGTAGGCGCCCCGCAGGTGAACCTCGATCACCGCGTCCCAGTCGGCGTCGCTCATCTTGTGGAACATGCCGTCGCGCAGGATGCCGGCCGGATTGATCACCGCGTGCAGGCCGCCGAAGGTGTCCATGGCCTGCTCGACCATGCCCTTGACGGCGGCCATGGAGGAGACGCTCTCGGTGTTGGCCACGGCCTCGCCGCCCGCGGCGCGGATCTCCTGGCAGACGGTCTCGGCGGGGCCGGTCGAGCCCTCGTCGCCGCCGGAGACGCCGCCGCCCAGGTCGTTGACCACCACCTTGGCGCCTTCGCGCGCGGCCAGCAGGGCGCACTCGCGCCCGATGCCGTTGCCACCGCCCGTCACCAGAACCACCTTGCCGTCCAGCACGCCCATCTCGTCCTCCGATGCCTGTTGCGCAACGCGCGTAGGGGGTCCGTCTTAGGCGGGGACGAGCGGCTTGTCATGGGCGCGCTGGGGCGCCGCTGGGGCGCTGCGCCGTCTACTGGGCCGCGCGCCGTTCGGCGAGCTTGCGCAGGTTCTCCTCGTGCTCCTGGCGGTTGAGCTTGTAGGTCGAGATCACCGCCATCATCGCCAGGTAGAGGCCGAGCAGCACGGGCACGTAGTAGGCGCCGAGCCGCAGCACGGCCTCCTGCGGCACGCGGGTCGGATCGACGCCGACGGGGAACTGGGCGAGGGTGAGCACCGTCGTCGCGGTCATCACCCCAAGCCCGGTGACCATCTTGCGGATGAAGGTGGAGGCGGCGAAGAACACGCCTTCGGACCTGCGGCCGGTCTTCAGCTCGGCCTGCTCGACCAGGTCCGCCATCATCGAGGCCGACAGGATCTGGAAACAGATGATCAGGCCCACGTCGATCAGGGTCGCGAAGAACACGAACCAGAAGATGAAGGGATCGCCGTTGGGCGGCATGATCCCCGCCAGCCGCAGGATGATCGCGAGCGGCGAGCCCAGCACGGCGATCAGGCCGATGATCATGGCGCCGCGCTTCTTGCCGATGGTGCGGGTGACGACCGGCGCGAGCGTGGCCCCGATGAGCGCGGAGGCGAAGACGCTCATGGTGATGAGGCCGTTCTGTTGCGAGCTGAAGCCCCACATGTAGGTGAGGAAGTAGAAGGCCAGGGTGGCCGACAGGCCGGCGGCGATCGAGCCGAACATGGCCGCCACGAACAGGGCCAGGAAGGAGCGGTTGCCGAGGGTCTGGAAGATCTCGGCGAACACCATCGGCAGGGAGAGCTTGCGCTGCGGGGGCGGCGGCTTGAGCTGGACGATGCGCGAGTGGGTGCCGGCGGCCGAGACGACGATCGCCACGAAGATCAGGACCGAGGCGACGATCCCGTAGACCTGGTAGGCGTCGCGGTTGAACTGGCCGTTGGGAATGGCCGGCGTGGCGAAGGCGGGGAACAGCAGAAGGAAGCTGCCCACCGTCATGGCGTTGCCGCCGCACCAGCCGAAGAAGTAGCGGAAACTGAGCAGCGAGCTGCGCTGGTCGTAGTCCTCGGTGAGTTCCGGCGCCAGGGCCGAGCTCGGCGTCTCGTAGAAGGTGATGAAGGTGCGGATCAGCACCGCCAGCACGAGCACGTACCAGAACAGCGCCTGCTGCGACCAACCCTCCGGCGGGGTCCAGAGCAGGAAGTAGGTGGCCGCCACCGGCAGGGCCGAGGCGTACATGAACGGATGGCGCCGCCCCCAGCGGGAGCGCAGGTTGTCCGACCAGTAGCCGACCACCGGGTCGCTGAGGGCGTCGAGGGCCAGGGCGATGGTGACCGCAAGGCCGGCCAGCCGCGGGTCGAGGCCGACGACCTGGCTGTAGAAGATCACCAGGAAGTAGGCGAATCCCTGGTCCTTCACGCCATAGGCCACCGAGCCGAAGCCGTAGGCGAGCTTGGTCCAGAAGGAGGGAGGCGGCGCCTTGGGGACCGCTTCGGCCCGGTCCTCGCCCAGAGTGGCGCCTGACGGCGCCGCCGCTTCACTCATCGTTCCTGCCCTGAAAACGCCGCCCGGCGGGTCCGGCTTGAGTACGCATCTTCGAGAGGTTCAGGAGGACTGTAAACCGGGCGCGGTGAAACTGCGTCGCGAAAGCGGGGCCAGCATGAGGGCCTGTCCCGCCGCCCGCGCCAGGAAGAACAGGGTGAAGGACAGCCAAAGGCCATGGTTGCCCAGGGGCCGCGTCAGGATCAGCAGGACGACGAACACCGCCAGGGCCGCGGCCATGCCGACCAGCATCGCCCGGGTCCAGCTTGCGCCGATGTAGACCCCGTCGAAGACGAAGGAGACGACCCCGCACAGCGGCAGGGCGACGGCCCAGGCCGCGTAGGCCGCCGTGGCGGCCACCACCTGCGGATCGGCGCTGAAGCTCGCCGCCAGCCCCCGGCCGCCAAACAGGTAGGCCAGGGAAATGGCCGCGGCCGCCCCGAGGCCCCAGGTCAGGACAGCGCCGACCAGCCGCCGGAATCGGGCGCGGTCGCGCGCGCCCAGCGCTTCGCCACAGAGCACCTGGGCGGCGCTTTCGAACCCGTCGAGGATCAGGGCCGAGAGCATGAAGAGCTGATAGAGGATGGCGTTGGCCGCCAGCACCACGGCGCCCTGCTGGGCGCCGGCGCGGGTGAGCAGGACCGTGGCGCTCATCAAGAGCAGGGTGCGGGCGAAGAGGTCTCGGTTCAGGGCGAAGAGGGCGGAGAGCTCGCCGGCCCTCCAGGTGGCGGGCTCGCGCACCAGGGCCAGGGCGCGGCGGGCGGGCGCCTGGCGGGCGACGATCGCGGCGAGGGCCGCGAGCTTGGCGGTTTCCGAGGCCAGGGTGGCGGCGGCCACGCCGGCGACCCCCAGCCCCAGGCCCAGCACCAGGGCCAGGTCGAGGGCGATGTGGAACAGGTTGGCGCCGATCTCCACGCCCAGCACCGCCCGCATCCGGCGCCGGCCGATCAGCCAGCCGGTCAGGGCCGCGTTGACGAGCCAGGCCAGGCCCCCGGCGTAGCGGATGTCGACATAGGTGCGCGCCATCTGCGCCACCTCGCCCTCGGCGCCCAGCATCCGCAGGCCGAGGCCGACCACCGCCGGCCAGGCGAGCAGCAGGACCGCCCCGATCGCCAGGGCGGCCGCGACGCCGCGGGTGAGGACCGCCGCCTGGGCCTCGTCGTCGCCGCGGCCGGCGGCCTGGGCGGTGAGGGCGGTGGCGCCCGAGCGCAGGAAGTTGAAGACGATTAGCAGGGTCATCAGCAGCTTGGCGCCGACCTCGACCCCGCCCTGGGCCGCGGCCTCGCCCAGCCGCCCGATCACCCACATGTCGGCCAGGCCGAACAGGGCGGTCGCCACGTTGGTGAGCATGGAGGGCAGGGCGATCGCCCAGATCGCCCTGTGCATGCCCCTGTCCTGCCCCGCTTCGCCCATCCGCCTCGACTGGAGGCCGCGGGCCGGGCGGTCAAGCCTGCTGCGTCGTCAGCTCGCCAGGGGCCTGGGCTTGGGTGATGGCGTCGACTGGCGGTCGAGCCTGGCCAGGGCCTCCAGGACATCGACCAGCGGGACCGGCTCGGGCGTGCCGAGCAGCCATCTGAGGGTCGGCTGGTCTTCGACGGCCGAGGCGTCGGAGGCCCAGGACGAGAGGACCGCACGCTTCTGCTCGGCGTCGAGCAGGGGGTCCTTCAGCACGTCGCGGGGATGTCCGAAGCCGACGCCGGGCCGCAGCCACCGCTCCAGGGCGGCGGCCAGTCCTTGTTGCTGGATGAGCTCATACGATGTCGCCAAACGCATCGCCGTGTCTCCGATATCCGTCCTTTCTCCTGCGCCTCCGGCGGCCGGCCGGAAGCGGCCGCGCAAGAATTTGCCATCGCCTCCTGCGGTTTCAAGACCCGGCGCGGGCGCCTCAGCTTCCGGTCGAGCGGTAGCGCCGCACGCCGAAACTCCAAGCCGACAGGGCGATCGCCAGGAAGACGAAGCCCACCACCGGCGTGAAGGGCAGAAGGGCCTGGGGCGCGCCGAGGGGGTCGGTCCGGCCCAGGGCGAAGACGACGGGGAAATAGGTCACGCAGCCGAGCGGCACGATGAAGATCAGGAAGCGGGCGAGCCAACGCCAGTAGACGTCCAGCGGATACTGCGAGGCTTCGACCCCGCCGTAGGTGACGACGTTCACCGCCTCCAGGTTGTCGATCGTCCAGAAGGTGAGGGTCGCCTGCAGGATCAGGATGGCGCTGAACAGGGCCACGCCCCCGGCGACGGCGCCCGCCAGGCTCAGGCCCTGCGCCAGGGTCCAGTCGCCGTGGGCCAGCGGCAGGGCGATGACCAGGACGATCAGGGCCTGGGCCAGGCGCCCGATCCTGGTGAGGCGCAGCTCGAAGCCCAGCACCTGGAGCGCCGCCGTGCGCGGACGCAGGAGCAGGCGGTCGAAGTCGCCGGTCTTGACGAACTGCGGCCCGAAGACGTCGAAGCCGCGGTTGATCGCGTCGGCCACGCCGAACGACAGGTTGGCGGTGGCGAAGAACACGGCGACCTCGGCGAACCGCCAGCCGCTGAGGCCGCCGAACCGGTCGAACAGGGCCCAGATCGCCGCGATCGAGATCAGGGTGTTGAGGAACTGGGTCGCGGCGAGCAGCAGGAAGGCTCCCGGATAGAGCATCTGCATCCGCACGGAGGCGCGCGCGTAGCGGAGATAGAGGCGCAATCCGTTCATCCGCCCTGCACCTCCAGGCGCTGCATCGCCCGGGCGAGCAGGCGGCGTCCGACCAGCGCCAGCACCACCGTCCAGAAGACCTGCAGGCCGACGCCGGCGGCGGCCATCAGGCCGGTCAGGTCGCCGACGTAGATGCGGAAGGGAATGTCCATCACCCCGGCCAGGGGCTGGACGAATAGGAAGGCGTGCAGGACGTCCGGCAGCAGCGGCAGGGGGATCTCGCTGCCGGACAGCAGGATGACGAACGGCGCGACCATGGTGTTCGCCCCGCGATCGGTCATGGTGGTGACGATCAGCACGTTGATCAGCATGACGACCGTCGCCGCCAAGGCCACGACCAGCACCAGAGAGACCAGGAATGCGAGGCCCGCGCCAAGGCCCGCGGGCGGCGAAAGGCCCCACGCGCCGAGCCCCGCGAGCGGCAGGGCGACGCCGGCGAAGGCGACCATCAGGGCCGCCCGCGGCAAGGCTCGCGAAACCAACGTCGACGCCGAGCGGGCGTACCACCACCAGTAGGTGTCGACCGGGCGCAGGCGTTCCAGGGCGACCTCGCCGGTGCGGACCGCCGCGGCCACGGCCGGATCGCCGTTCCAGGGCTGCAGGGCCAAGAGCCCCTGGGCGAGCCAGACGTAGCTGACGAGCTGCGCCAGGCCGATCGGGGCGTCGGCCGCGCGACCTGTCGCGAAGAAGGCCGACAGGACCGCGATCTTCAGCCCGCCCCACCAGCACTGGGTGACGAACCCGGCCACGGCCGCGGTCCGGTACTGGAGCGTCAGCTGGAACTGGGTGGCGAACAGCGACAGGTACGGCCCCACGGCTTAAGCCTCCTGCGCGTCGTGCAGGTCGTAGAAGCGGGCGATCACCTCCTCGATCAGCGGCTCTTCCACGTGGATGTCGGCGACGGCGTGGGCGGCGGAGATCCGGGCGATCAGCGCCGCGGCGGGGGTGCGCTGCGGATCGAAGGCGAGTTCGAGCCGGTCGTCCTCGCAGGCGCGGACCTCGGTCCCCTCGAAGTCGAGGCGCGGCGCCGGCCCGCCGAAGCGTACGTGGAGCCGGCGTTCCGACAGGATCTGCGCGCGCATGGCCCCGATGCTGGTGTCGGCCAGGATCCGGCCGTGGCCGATGACGACGACCCGCTCGGCCAGGGCCTGGATGTCGTGCATGTCGTGGGTGGTGAGGAGCACGGTCACGCCCTCCTCGCGGTTCAGCGTCCGGACGATGTCGCGGACGGCCAGCTTGGTGGTGGCGTCCAGCCCGATGGTCGGCTCGTCAAGGAACAGGATGCGCGGCCGGTGGAGCAGGGCGGCGGCGATCTCGCAGCGCATGCGCTGGCCAAGGGAGAGCTGGCGGACGGGCTGGTCGAGCAACCGCTCCAGCCGCATCAGCCCGACCATCCGGTCCAGGGTCCGGCGGTAGTCGGCGGGATCGAGACGGTAGATCGCGGCCAGGAGATCGAAGCCTTCGACCACGGGCAGGTCCCACCAGAGCTGGGAGCGCTGGCCGAACACCACGCCGATGTGCGCCACGTGGCGGATGCGGTCGCGCCAGGGCGTGAGCCCTTCGATCTCGCAGCGCCCGGAGGTCGGCGTCAGTATGCCGGAGAGTATCTTGATGGTGGTCGACTTGCCGGCCCCGTTGGGGCCGATGAATCCCAGCAGCTCCCCGGCCTGGAGGGCGAAGGAGACGCCCCGCAGCGCCTCGATCTCGCGATGGCGGCGGACGAAGAGGCCACGCGCGGCGCCGATGAGGCCGGGATCGCGTTCGGCCACCCGATAGGTCTTCGACAGCCCCTCGGCGATGATCTGCGCCATGTCGTCCCCCGCCAGCCCCGCCACGGCGGGATGGGCGCTATAGGCGCGTCCTGTGACCGCCTGGCGAACCGCCGGGCCGTTTGGCTGCGCCCATGGGAGGGAGTTGTCCAGTCCCGGGCGCAAGGCGCGCGGTCAGGGTTCCGCCGTCAGGTCGATGCGCCAGAGCAGACCCGCGCCGCCGCCATAGATCGCCGGCTTGTCGAAGCGCCCGACCAGGACGCCGCCGTTCTTGACGATCACGCGCTGGGAGGCGGGGTTTTCGGGATCGGTGGTCAGGTCGACGAACGTCAGGCCCAGCTTGCAGGCGTCGGCGAGAATGGCGGCGAGGGCGGCGGTGGCGTAGCCGCGGCCCTGTTTCCACGGCGGCACAGCGTAGCCGATGTGGCCCAGCACGTGAGGCGGCAGGAGGCCGCCGCCGCGCGGCCAGCGAAATCCGATGGAGCCGGCGAACTCGCCGTCCCAGACCCACCGGCGATAGCCGGGCAGGCGCTCCATCACCGCGCCGTCGGGCGCCGTGCGCGGCGGGCCCAGGGCTTCGGGGTCGTCGAGCTGCGCCAGGAAGGCGACGGGATCGGCGGCGATGGCGGCCAGTTCCTCGCGCGCGGCGGTCGCGCCGCGCACGTTGTCCGGAGACCAGCCCCGCTCCAGGGCCGCGGCGTAGCTAGCCAGATGCTCCGGGCCCGGCTTGACGATGCGTACGTCCATGCCTCACGCCGCCCGGGCCGCGCCCCACTCGCTCCAGCCGGCGAAGCGCGGCGTGCCCGGCAGGTACATGGTTTCCACCGTCTCGATGGTGAAGCCGGAGGCGGCGATGGCCGAGGCGACTGGCCGCGTCAGGTGGCAGCCGCCGGCCAGGCGCTTCCACAGGGGCTCGATGCGCCTCTGCCACCTGGCGACGCCGGCGTCCGGCGCCAGGCCGTGCTCGCAGAAGAGAAACCGCCCGCCGGGCTTCAGCACCCGCCGCGCCTCGGCCAGAGCCTGGGCCGGCGTATGCACCGAGCACAGGGTGAAGGTGCAGACGATGCAGTCGAAGCTCCTGTCCTCGAACGGCAGGGCCTCGGCCGTGCCGTCCTCGACCTTCACCGACAGGCGCGGGTCATGCGGCGCCGCCTCGGCGAGCGCGCGCAGTTCGGCGGCCGGATCGACGCCCGACACGCTCGTGACCTTGTCGGCGTCGTAGTAGGCCAGGTTCAGCCCCATGCCGATGCCGAGCTCCAGGACGCGGCCCTCGGCGCGCGGCACGACTTTGGCGCGCTGCTTCATCATCGGCGGCGAGGAGCAGGCGCAGGTCAGCAGTTTCGGCAGGATGCGGCGTTCGTAGAATGACGCCATGTGGCCCTCCCCAGGCGCGTGTTTGCGCAGGGAGGATCGCCGATGTGCGGCCCGGCGCCTAGGCCGCCGCTGCGGCGCCGCCGGACAAGGCCTCCTGCAGGGCGCGCAGCAGGGTCTCGGGCTTCATCGGCTTTTCGACCACGCCGTTCATGCCCGCGGCGATGTAGCCCGCCGCGTCCTCGGGGTCGGCGTTCGCGGTCAGGGCGATGATCGGGACGGCGCCGACGCGGCCCGGCAGGGCGCGAATGGCGCGGGAGGCGGCCACCCCGTCCATGCGGGGCATCTTGATGTCCATCAGGATCAGGTCGAACTGGCCGGTCCGCGCGGCTTCCACCGCCTCGACCCCGTCGGTCACCGACTCTGAGGTGCAGTCGAACATCTCGCAAAGGGTCTCGGCGACCATCCGGTTGGTGGCGTTGTCGTCGACGATCAGGATGTGCGCGGCGCGGGCGCCTGCGGCGGTCTCGGCCGGCTCGGCCTCGGCCTGAGGCGTGGCGCGGGGGACGACCAGCTCGAACACGACCGTCTCGCCAGCCCCGCGATTGCGCTCGATGCGCAGGTCGCCGCCGAGGGCGCCCAGGATGCGGTAGGCCAGGGCGATGCCGATCGCCGTCTCCAGGCCGTAGCGGGTCTCGATCTCGAGGATGTCGGGCGTGCCGTCGCCGGCCACGTCGCCCGGACCGCGGATGCGGCCTTCCAGGTGCAGGGTCTCGCCGCGGTCGGTGGTGCGAAGGGTGGCTTCCACCGCCCCGTTGCGCGCGCCGCCGAGGGCCTGGGCGATGAAGCCGTCGAAGATGCGGCCAAGGCGCTCGGCGTCGACCACGCCCATCGCCTCGGGGTCGCCGTCGTAGGCCACGAGCAGGGTGACGCCGCCGGCCATGCGCTGCTGCCAGCGGGCCTGGACCTCGTCCATGACGTCATGCAGCCGTTGCGGGGCGGGCGAGAGGGCCAGGCCCTCGGTGGCCGCCGACCGCAGGGTGACGCTGTCGGCCAAGAGGCGGTTGACGCTGGCGGCGGCCTCGCTGACCCCGGCCACGCAGGCGGCCGCGTCGGCGCTCAGGCGCTCACGCGAGAGCCGTTGGACGAGCGCGAGCACGCCGTCCATCTGCTGACGGATTTCGTCCGTTACGCGATCGAAAAAGAAATCGGACAGGGACATCTAGGTTCGCAAAAGCTGCGGCTCGACGTCCAGAATGCCGGCAAGCGCTTAGAGAGACGTTAAAGGCGCTCGCCTGGGGTGGATTGTCGCAGGAGATACAACGAAAACGAGCGGCAGGTCTCCCTGCCGCTCGCACGTGTATCGATCGGTCCGAACAGATCAGAACCGATACTGCAGTTCCAGACCGAAGGTCCGCGGGTAGATCAGGCCCCGCGTGACCGTCGAGCCGCTCTGCAGCAGGTAGGTCGCAGAGCCCACGGTCAGGCCGGCGTTCGGGCTGTTGAACTCGGCCGTCGGCGCGCCCGAGCCCGTGCTGGTGAAGCCTTCCTCGTCGAAGGCGTTCTTCACGTAGGCGATGACCGAGTAGCGGTCGTCCGCATCCCGCCACAGGGCGCGGAAGTCGGCCGTGGAGTAGGACGGCACGCGGAAGGCCGGGTTCTCGAAGGGCTGGTAGTAGGTCTCGTCGGTCCAGAACCAGCTCGTCGACAGGGTCAGCGAGCCGGGCGTGAAGTCGAAGGTGTAGTTGGCGTTGAACGCCACCTTGTTCTCCGGCGACTGGACCAGCTGGGCGCCTTCCAGATCCTGGAAGCGGATCAGGACGCCGCCGGACGTCACGCTGCCGCCGGCCGGCTTGGCCGAGGGAAGCACGGCGCTCGGGTCGGCCGGGTCGTAGTAGCAGCAGCCGTTGGTGATCTCGGTGTTGAGATAGCCGTAGCTCAGCAGGAACTGCAGGTTCCGCATGGGCTGCCACATGGCCTCGAGCTCGAGGCCCCAGGCGCGCGCGTCGACGTTGATGAAGTTGCTGGCTGCGGCGGTGCCCGCCTCGTTCAGCTGCGACAGGTTGAGCTGCAGACCGTCGTAGTCGTTGAGGAACAGCGAGCCGTTCAGGATGAGCTGGCGGCCGATGGTCTTCTTCATGCCGATTTCGAAGGCGTCGACCAGCTCCTCGTCGCCGCGCGGGTCAGGCGACAGGCTGCCCAGCAGGAAGCCGCCGGACTTGTAGCCGCGGCTGTACTTCGCATAGGCCAGGGTGTCGTCGTCCGGCGTCCAGTCAAGGTTGACGACGCCGGTGACGGCGTCCCAGCTGTCGGAGACGTTGCGGAAGTTCTGCACGCCCGCGGTCGCGCGATCCATGTCGGTCGACACGTCCCAGGCGAAGGCCGCGCCGAGCGCCGGGCCGAACGGGCCGGCCGGCGAGTAGAGCACCAGGCGCTGGCTCTCGAAGCCGGACTTCTCGTCGTAGGAGTAGCGCAGGCCGCCGGTCAGCGCCCAACTGTCGTTGAATTTGTAGGTCGCCTGACCGAAGACGGCCCAAGCGTCCGATTCCAGCGACGCGTACTGGTCGACGAAGTTGCGCGACGGATTGGCGGCCGCCGGCGAGCAGTAGGTCGGCGCGCCCACGAAGTAGCAGGGGGCGGCCATCTGGGCCTGCTGCGGATTACCGAGCTGGATCCGCTGGGTGTAGTTCTCGTGGTACTGGTACAGGCCCAGGATCCACTTCAGCGGACCATCGCCGTTCGAGGTCAGGTTGATCTCGTTGGAGTGGTACTTCTTGGTCTCGTAGAAGTCGGTCGTGTAGTCGACGTAGACGCCCGGGACGCCGTTCACCGTGATCGGGTCGGTGCGGCTGGTGTTGTCGTAGTCGCCGCCGGTTTGATAATCGTACTGCTGATAGCCGCCGATGTACTTCAGGTCGGCCCAGCCCAGATCCCAGGTCACCTGAGCGGTGAGGAGGTGGTTGCCCCGCAGGTGGCCGTAGCCGTTGCGGTTGGTGTTCTGGGTGTAGGGATCGGTGACGCCGGGGTTGGCCACGGTGTAGCCGAGGGTCGGGCTGGTCACCAGGCTCATGGTGCCGATCGGGGCGATGGCGCGGGTCGTCTCATAGGGCGACACGAGGTTGGCGAGGCGATCGCCCACGCCCATGCTGTCGTCCCAGTTGGAGCGGCTGTAGCGGACCCAGGCGCCGACGTTGTCGCCCAGCTCGGCTTCGGCCTGGGCCTCGAAGTAGGTGCGCTTGAAGCTGGCGCCCTCGTTGGCCGTGCCGATGTTCTCGATGAAGCCTTCGCGCTGCCATTCCTGGCTGCCGCCCAGCTTGAAGCGCAGGTTCTCGGCCACCGGGATCGACACCACGCCTTCGGCGCGGGTGTAGTCGTAGTTGCCGACCGCGCCGCGGACTTCACCCTCGAAGACGTCGGACGGACGCTTGGAGATGGTGTTGACGGCGCCGCCCATGGAGTTGCGGCCGTAGAGCGTGCCCTGCGGGCCGCGCAGGATCTCGGTGCGCTCGACGAACAGCGGCGACTTGAAGAGTTCCGACGAACTCGCCGAATAGAAGCCGTCGGTGTAGGTCGCCACGCCCGGATCGTTGCCGATCAGGTAGGTGTTGCGCCCGGCGCCGCGAAGGCTGATCCGGTCCGTGCCCGAGTAGTTCATCCCAGGCGTGAAATTCACGAAGTCCTGGATGCCGGTGACGCCCATCACGTCGCGCTGATTCGACGTGTAGGCCGAAACCGCGACCGGCACGTCCTGCAGCGCCTGTTCGCGCTTTTCGGCGGTGATGACCAGTTCCTCGATCTGGAAGGCCTCTTCGGCCTGATCCTGAGCGAAAACGGGGGTTGCGAGAGATGCGAGAGCCGCCGCCGAAGCGCTGACGACGAGCGCGCTCCGCAGGCGAAGACGATGAAACGACATGGTGCCTCCCAAGGCGGCGTGCGCGCGCAAAGGCGCGGACGGGCCCCTGTTTGACTAGCTGTGATGATCCCGCCCGCACGGGGGAGCGGCGGACGAGCGCGGCACGCTCTGTCCGGGGGTGTTGCTAGTCAACTAACAGAGCGGCTCAGCATGTTGCCGCACGTGTCGGTTTTGAAGCGCTTGTGGCTGAAATACCGCGCTTTCAAATCGGCCGCACAAAACTGATCGCCGATATTCGAGGCTTGTTAATCCAGGGATCGCGGCAGATCGCGGGTCTGTCAGCCAGCATACCGGACACAAAAAAGCGCGGGCGGCGAGTCGCCTCGCCGCCCGCGCGCCCGAGCTGGAGCCCAGGCTGTGTCCTAGAAGCGCTTGGTCAGGGAGATGCCGATCTCGCGCGGATCCAGGCTGAAGACGTTGGTGAACAGGCCCGAGGAGTCGTCGGTCACATAGATGTCGGTGATCGGCGTGTCGTCGAACAGGTTCTTCACATAGACCTGCACGTTCAGGCCGAGGCTCTCGTTGTCCAGGGTGAGGGTGGCGTTGACGTTCTCCCAGGACTCCAGGTGGTCGGCGACGGTGTTGTAGATGCGGGCGTAGGTCTCGCCCTGGCGGTAGTAGTCGCCGCGCAGGGTGATGCTCCAGTTGGGCAGGTTCCAGACGTACTGGGCGCCGAGCGACAGGGTCCATTCCGGAGAGTTCGGCAGGCGCTTGCCTTCCAGGCTCACCGGTATGCCCTGGCCGACGAGCACCGTGCGGGCGGGCAGGCCGCCGCCGGCCGCGGCCTGGACCGGGGCGGTGTTCATGCCCGGATAGGCCGAATAGTCGTAGAGCCCGGCGCCGGACACTCCCAGTCCGCCGTTGCACACGCTGCGCAGGGCGAAGGGGGTGGCGAGCATGGCCGCGGTGAAGCCGGCGGCGTTGACCACGCAGTTGCCGCCGCCGGTGTCCTTGACCACCACCAGGTTGGGGTCGCCCTGGGTGCGGTAGAGGGTGTCGATCGAGGAACCCGACTGGATCTCGGTTTGGAGGTAGCCGACGTTGGCGTTGAGCCGGAGGTTGTCGATGGGCTCCCAGAGGGATTCCAGCTCCAGGCCCCAGATCTTGGCGTCGACGTTCTCGTTGGTCGAAGCCTTGTTGAGGATCTTGGAGATCTGATAGCCCTGGTAGTCGTAGTAGAAGCCGGTGGCGTTCAGGATCATCGAACCGCCGGCCAGTGTGTTCTTCGTGCCGATCTCGAAGGCGTCGACGTACTCCGGATCGAACGACGAGGAGCCGGCGCAGGTGACGGCCGTGGCGTCGCAGGGGGTGTTGAAGCCGCCGCCCTTGTAGCCGCGCGAGTAGGACGCATAGACCAGCGTCTGGTCGGTGAACGACAGCTCCGGCGACCAGTCGATCGCCAGGCGTCCCGTGGTCGCCTGGGTGGTCTTGGTCTGGATGGTCGGGTTGGGGAAGCCGCGCCCGCCGTTCACGGTGCTCATCAGCAGGATCGGGTAGTAGTTGGCCCGAAGCTTGTCCTCGGTCACGCGCAGGCCGGCCGTCAGCTTCAGGGCGTCGCTGGCCTGCCAGTAGACCTCGCCGAACACCGCGCGTGAGCGCAGCCGGCTCTCGGAGTGGGAGATGTAGTAGTTGTGGCCGGTCCCGTCCGGGTCAGGATTGGGATCGATGTAGACCGGGCCGCCCAACACCCCGCCTCCCAGGGCCGCGTTGACCTGGGCGAACGCCGTCAGGCCGTTGCTCAGGACGAAGTAGTCGGCGCCGTTGTTGCGGTTCGAGATGTAGATGCCGCCGACGCTGAAGTTGAACGGCCCGGCGAAATTGGACTGCAGGCGCAGCTCCTCGGTGTGCTCCTCGCTGTCCGCCGCGCCGCGGTCGTAGGTGCGGAAGAGGTTGGAGCCGCCCACCTGCGGGTCCTGCACCACTCCACCCGGGAACAAGGCGCCGTAGATCGCCGCATACGTCGGGCCGAGCGCGGCGAAGGCGTTGACCGGATTGGGCGTGGCGTTGAAGGCGCGCGTGGGGATGATCCGGTTGTAGTCCTCGATCGAATAGCCCTCGCTGACGTTGCGCGTGGTCAGGGAGGTGACGGTGAAGTTCTCGCCGAGGTCGGCGGCGACGGCGAGCTGGATGAAGTCCTGCTGCCCCTGGTAGACCGGGTCCACCGAGGACTCGATGTCGTGCAGGTTCCTGTTCTGCACCTTGCCGAGGTTGATGTTGCCGGGGTCGGTCAGGCTGCCGGTCAGGCCGACAAGGCCGGCGAAGATGCCCCCCAGGGTGGCGGCGCTGTTCACCGCGCCATAGGCGGCGTCCTGGTAGAGCGAGCCGCCCAGACAGCCCTGGCTGAGATAGCCCTGGTTGACCGCCGCCACCGGCAGGCCGTTCAGGGTGGCGCGGCCGGGATCGGTGATGCAGAGCTGCTTGCCGACCCGCGAGCGGTTGTCCTTCTCGTTGAAGTGCTCCCACATCAGGTCGGCCCGAAGGGACTCGATGGGGCGCCAGGAGACGGTGGTCCGCACCGAACTGAGGTCGCGGTTGTCGATGTCGTTGCCGGTGTAGATGTTGTCGCCGAAGCCGTCGCGCTGCAGGTAGAAGCCGGCCACGCGGACCGCCAGCGTCTCGCCCAGCGGCACGTTGAGGAAGCCCTTGGCGCGGACGGTGCTGTAGGTCCCGTACTCGCCGGTGATCGAGGCCTCGAGGATGTCGGTGGGCTTGGCGGTAATGACGTTGATCACCCCGCCCGAGGCGTTGCGGCCGTAGAGCGTGCCCTGCGGCCCGCGCAGCACCTCGACCCGCTCCACGTCGTAGAATTCGGCGTCGGCCAGGCGGTTGGCGCTGATCGGGCTGTTGTTGACGTGGAAGCTGACGCCCGCGGTGCCGCCGGCGCCGACGACCTTGGAGCCGATGCCGCGGATCTGGAAGTTGTAGCCGCCGAAGTTGCCGCGGGAGAAATTGACGTTCGGCACCGAGAGCACGAGGTTGCCGCCTGCGTCGAGCCGCTGGGCCTTCAGCGATTCCGCCGAGAAGGCCGAGACCGCGACCGGCACGTCCTGAAGCGCTTCCTCGCGCCGCTGGGCCGTGACGACGAGTTCCTCGATGACGTTGGAGCCGGACTGGGCGAAGGCCGGAGCCGACAGGCCGGAAATGGCGGTGGCGGACGCGCACGCGAGCAGCGTGCTCCGCAGACGCGGAGTATGGAACATCTGAAATCCTCCCTCGGCGGCGCGGGCTCTGTTCTTGCGGCCCGGTCCGCACGTCGCCGCTGTTGTCTGCGGCAGGGCGATCGCGGCGTCTCACCTCTGCATCGGCCATGCTCACGACCGAGGGTAGAGAATGTCAACCGCTGATTCGAAATTCCGGTTTGCTCAACCGATTGTTGACGCGCGCCTGACCCCCCGCCAGCGCGCAAAAAAAGGGCGGCGGATGGCCCGCCGCCCTTGGTCTCGAAAGTTGGGTTCCCGGCTTACCAGGACTTGGTGATCGCGATCCCGTAGGTGCGCGGTTCGGTGAAGAAGGCGTTGCGGAACATGCCCGAGGAGTCGTCGGTCAGGTAGAAGTCGGTGATCGCCTCCTCGTCGGTGGCGTTCTTGACATAGGCGTCGACCGACCAGCCCAGCTCGCGGTTGCTCACCGTGAGGGTCAGGTTGACGTTCTTCCAGCTGTCGATCCGGTCCGCTTCGCTGTTGTAGATGCGGGCGAAGGTTTCGGACTGGGTGTAGTAGTCGCCCCGCAGGACGGCGTCCCAGCCGTTGCCGAACTCGAAAGTGTACTGGGCCCCGAGGGACACCGTCCACTTCGGCGCGTTCGGCAGTTCGCGGCCGGCCAGGTTCACCGGCACGCCGTCGGACACCAGGGCGCCGAAGGCGTTGGTCCCGGTGGCGATGGCGCCCGTGCCCAGGATGTTCGTGCCTGCGCCCGCCTGGGAGACGGCGGTGCAGATGCCGAGCAGGGCGAACGGGTTGTTGGTGGCGTTGGAGACCGTCAGCGCGGTCTGGGCGCCGGTGAGGGTGGTCACGCAGTTGGAGGCCGCGCTCGACTTCGCCAGCACCAGGTTGGGATTGCTCTGGGTCCGGTTGAAGGTGTCGATCGACTGGCCCGAGGAGATCTCGGTGTCCAGGAAACCGATGGCGGCGTTCAGGCGCAGAGGCTCGAGCGGGGACCAGATCGACTCGATTTCGAAGCCCTTGATCTCGGCGTCGATGTTCTCGTTCGTCGAGGCCCGGTTGACGATCTTCGAGACCTGATAGCCCTCGTAGTCGTACATGAAGCCGGTCAGGTTGAGGATCATCGCTCCGCCCAGGAGCGTGTTCTTCATCCCGATCTCGTAGGCGTTGACGAACTCCGGATCGAAGGTGGGCGGGCCGCAGATGATGCCCTCGCCCGCCGTGCAGGGGGTGTTGACGCCGCCCGCCTTGTAGCCCCGAGAAGCGAAGGCGTAGAGCAGGGTGTCGTCGGTGAAGCCCAGGTCCGGCTTCCAGTCGAAGCCGAAGCGGCCGGTCATCTCCTTGAAGCGCACCGCCTGCTTGACCACCGGCAGGAGTCCACGGCCGGGGACGGTCAGACCCACGGGATAGGTGTCGATCTTCTTGTCGTCGTCCGTGTAGCGCAGACCCAGCGTCCACTTGAAGCTGTCGGTCATGTCCCAGTACAGCTCGCCGAACACCGCCCTGGACTTCAGGTGATAGGGGGCGTGGGAGTCGTAGTAGGCGCGGCCGCTGCGGTCAGGCTCCTGGTTGGGGTCGATATAGACGCAAGGGGCCGTGCCGTCGCAGTTGGCGTTGCCGGTCTGCAGGAAGTTGTTCACCTGGTACCAGGCGGTGCCGGTGTTGAACATCACGTAGTAGTCGCCGTCGGCCTTGTAATCGAGCCAGATGGCGCCGACGTTGAAGTTCCACGGACCGTCGAAGGCCGACTGCAGGCGGAACTCCTGGGTGAACTGCTCGGAGGTGCCCGAAGAGATGTCGCTGGTGGTGAAGCGGTTGAAGTTTCCGTTCTGCGGGTCGCTGACCACGCCGCCCGGGAACAGCAGCGGGTAGATGGCGGCCGCATAGGCGGGGCCCACCGCGGCCAGGGCGTTCACCGGGTTCGGCGCGGTGTTGAACGGCACCGACGGCGTGTAGCGGTTGTAGTCCTGGCGGGTGTAGAGCTCGTAGTCGGTCCACGAGGTCAGAGACGTGAACTTCAGGCTGTCGGTGAAGTCGAGGTCGACGTTCAACATGTAGATGTCGGTCTTCGACTCGTAGATCGGATCGAAGGTCGACTCGATGTTGCGGACGTCGGGGTCCTGCATCTTTCCGGCGTAGGCGTCGCCCGTCTGGAAGCCGCCCAGGGCGCCGAACAGCCCGCCAAGGGTCGCCCGCGAGTCCACAGTGCCCAGGACATCGGAGGCGTAGAGCGAGGTCGCGCGGCAGCCCTGGGTGAAGAAGCCCTGCTGAATCGTGGCGACGGGGCCGACGGCCGAGAACGGCACGCCGCCCACGTTGGCCGGACCGGTGTCCTTGGAGCAGTACTGCTTGCCGATACGCGAGCGGTTGTCCTCTTCGTTGAACTTGTCCCACATCAGGGTGATGTTCAGCCGGTCGTTGGGCCGCACGCCCAGGGTGGCGCGCAGGCCCCACAGGTCGCGGTCGTCCGCGTCGTTGCCGGTGAAGAGGTTGGTGCCGAAGCCGCCGCGCTGGAGCATCGAGCCGGCCAGGCGGAAGGCGATGGCGTCGTTGATCGGCACGTTGACCATGCCGCGCAGCTTGCGGGTGTCGTAGTTGCCCACCTCGGCGCGGATGTTCGCCTCGAAGGCGTTCACCGGCTTGTTGGTGATCAGGTTGACCACGCCGCCGGTGGCGTTGCGGCCGTAGAGCGTGCCCTGCGGGCCGCGAAGCACTTCCACCCGCTCGACGTCGTAGAACTCGGTCTCGAACAGGTTGTTGGAGGTGAGCGGGGCGTTGTTCAGGTGGATGCCGGTGCCGGCGTCGCCCGAGCCGGCCACCAGCTTGGAGCCGATGCCGCGGATCTGGAAGTTGTACCCGGTGAAGTTCCCCTTGGAGAAGTTCACGTTCGGGATGGCCAGGACGAGGTTGGGGCCGCCGTCGATCTTGGACTTGTTCAGCGCATCTTCGCTGAAGGCCGACACCGCGATCGGCACGTCCTGGATCGCTTCTTCCTTCTTCTGGGCGGTGACGACCAGTTCCTCGATGACCGTGGCGCCTTGAGCAAAGGCTGGCGCGGCGAAGCCCGTGAGAGCCGCAGCGGAAACGCCCACAGCCAATAGGCTCCGTAGATACGGAGTTCGCGTCATTCTAGGTTCCTCCCCTGACGGCCTTGGCTCTGTAAGCGGCCCGGTCCGTCAGCAACGCCGCACAATGAATACGACCAGGAGCGCGCGGCCCTTCCCCCAGTTGACATGAGGCTCGAACCTCTACGGTAGCGATGTCAACTGGACGTCGTTATGTGAACGTTGTTCATGTAAATTCCCCGCCGGCGATGTGGCGGAAATGTCGTTCTCGTAACGTGAGCTGCGGCGCGGCCTTCGCCGGACGTCGTGGCGGCCGCGTGGCGTAGGCGGCCGGCCTTCCGGTTTGCGGCGCGAGCGCGCATATGGGGCCGATGACACCGCATGCTGACGCCGCCGGCGCGCTCGTCCTGTTCTCGGGCGGGCAGGATTCCACCGTCTGTCTCGCCTGGGCGCTCGAACGCTACGGGCGGGTGGAGACCGTGGGCTTCGACTATGGCCAGCGCCACGCCGTGGAGTTGGAAGCGCGCAAGGCCGTGCGCGCCCGCATCGCCCGCGAATTCCCGGCCTGGGCCGCCCGCCTGGGGCCCGACCACATGCTCGACCTCAAGGGGTTCGGCGCGGTGGCGGAGTCCGCGCTGACGGCCGAGCGGGCGATCGAGATGACCGAGCGGGGCCTGCCGTCCACCTTCGTGCCGGGCCGCAACCTGGTGTTCCTGGTGTACGCCGCGGCCCTGGCCGACCGCCGGGGCCTGGCCGCCCTGGTCGGGGGCATGTGCGAGACCGACTTCTCCGGCTATCCGGACTGCCGGCGCGACACCCTGAACGCCATGGAGCAGGCGCTGAACCTCGGCATGGAGCAGGACTTCCGCGTCGAGACCCCGCTCATGCGCCTGACCAAGTCGCAGACCTGGGCCCTGGCCAAGGGCCTGGGCGGCGAGGCGCTCGTGGACATCGTGCTGGCCGACACCCACACCTGCTACCTGGGCGAGCGCGGGGACATCCATCCCTGGGGCCATGGGTGCGGGACCTGCCCGGCCTGTGAGCTTCGCGCCCGCGGGTGGGACGCCTGGACCGCCGAGGGCCGGCCGGAGCTCGCTCCATGAGCTACGCGGTCAAGGAGATCTTCCTGACCCTGCAGGGAGAGGGCGGGCAGGCGGGCCGTGCGGCGGTGTTCTGCCGCTTCGCGGGCTGCAATCTGTGGTCCGGCCGCGAGGCTGACCGCGCCGGTGCGGCCTGCACCTTCTGCGACACCGATTTCGTCGGGATGGACGGCCCCGGAGGCGGCCGCTTCGCCGACGCAGAGGCCCTGGCGTCGGCGATCGAGGCCGCCTGGGGCGGCGGGGAAGGGGATCGCCTGGTGGTCTGCACCGGCGGCGAGCCGCTGCTGCAACTGGATGAGGCCCTGATTTCCGCGCTGCACGCCCGCGGCTTCAAGATCGCCGTGGAGACCAACGGCACCCTGCCGGCGCCGGCGGGTCTGGACTGGATCTGCGTCAGTCCCAAGGGCCAGGCCGAGGTGGTCCAGCGCCGGGGCCAGGAGCTGAAGCTCGTGTTTCCGCAGGCGGGGATCGACCCGGCGGCCTTCGTGGGCTGGGACTTCGAGCGCTTCTACCTGCAGCCGATGGACGGACCGGATCGCGCGGCGGCCACCGAGGCCGCCATCGCCTACTGCCTGGCCCATCCGCGCTGGCGGCTGAGCGTGCAGACCCACAAGTACCTGGGCATTCCCTGAGCCGTCGCCCCCCTCGGCGGCGTTCAGATCTCCACCTGCGAGCGCGGCGCCTTGGGCTCGGGCAGGTCGGTCGAGCGGCGGCGCGGCCCGTCGTAGTCGGGATCGTTGCGACGGCGGCGATCGGGGCCGAAGTAGTCGTTCGTGCGGATGAACGGCCGGGGGTGGTTGATCACCCGGGTGATCCGGTCGATCACCCCGCGCGCGGTGAGCGGCTTGGTCAGGATCTCGTTGACCCCGGCGTCCCGCGCCTCGGCGACCCGCTTCATGGTCGAGTGGCCGGTGACCATGATGACCGGGATCATCTGGTTGGGGCTGTCCGGCGAATTGCGCAGCAGGCGTACGAAGTCGATGCCGTCCAGCGGCTGCATCGTCAGGTCGGTCATGACGATGTCGACGGCGTGCGAGCGCATCATCTGCAGGCCCTCGGCGCCGTCTGCGGCCTCGAAGATCGCGTTCACCCCGATCGCGCGCAGAATCTCGGCCAGCAGCACCCGCATGTGGTGATTGTCATCGACGATGAGAATCTTGAGCAGGTGATAGTTCACGGCTTGGCGAAGGCGCTTTCACTTGGGTCCCGGCGGGCTCGCGCTTAGGGCGAGTTCGGACTCACCCTCTGCGCAGCCAAGCGCGCCCAATTACGGGGGCGCCGCCGCGGCGGTCAATCGCAAAAGGACAAGGATTGAAGGCGATTATCGCCGAGGTTGCGCCGCGAGCCGGGCGCAACTCATGCGATAAGCGTCCTCAGATTTCGCCCGGAACGAAGGGGCCGCGGCCGGTCTGGGCGCGATGGCGCAGGAAGGCGTCGGCCAGCACGCAGGCGGTCATGGCCTCCACGACAGGAACGGCGCGGATGCCCACGCAGGGGTCGTGGCGGCCCTTGGTGCGCAGCTCCAATTCGGCGCCGGTCTCATCGACGCTGCTGCGCGGGGTGAGGATCGAGGAGGTGGGCTTGAAGGCGACCCGCGCGGTCACCGGCGCGCCGGTGGAGATGCCGCCCAGGACGCCGCCCGCGTGGTTGGACAGGAACAGCGGTCCCTCAGCGCCCATGCGCATCTCGTCGGCGTTCTCCTCGCCGGAGAAGGCGGCCGAGGCGAAGCCGGCGCCGATCTCGACGCCCTTGGCGGCGTTGATCGACATCAGGGCGGCGGCCAGTTCGGCGTCGAGCTTGCCGTAGATCGGCGCGCCCCAGCCGGCGGGGACGCCCAGGGCCTCGACCTCGACGATCGCGCCGGTGGAGGAGCCGGCCTTGCGGGTCTTCTCCAGGTGCTCTTCCCACACCGCCACCGTCTCGGCGTCCGGGCACCAGAACGGATTGTTGCGGGTCTCCTCCCAGTCCCAGCGACCGCGGTCGACGGCGTGCGGTCCGATCTGCACCACCGCGGCGCGGACGCCGACGCCCTCGATCACCTTGCGGGCCACCGCGCCCGCCGCGACGCGTGCGGCGGTCTCCCGGGCCGAGGCTCGGCCGCCGCCGCGGTAGTCGCGCACGCCGTACTTGGCGAAATAGGCGTAGTCGGCATGGCCGGGCCGGAAGGCCCGGGCGATCTCCGAATAGTCGCGGCTGCGCTGGTCGACGTTCTCGATCATCAGCGAGATGGGCGTGCCGGTGGTCACCTGCCCGCCGAACCGGGCGCGGACCGCATCGTCCTCGAAGACGCCGGAGAGGATCCGCACCGTGTCCGGCTCCTGGCGCTGGGTTACGAACTTGCCCTGGCCGGGACGGCGCTTGTCGAGCCAGACCTGGATGTCCGCCTCGGTCAGGCGCAGGCCGGGCGGGCAGCCGTCGACGACGCAGCCCAGGGCGGGCCCGTGGCTTTCCCCCCAGGTGGTCACGCGGAACAGATGGCCGAAGCTGTTGTGCGACATGGCCGGGCTTATCACCCAACTCGGCGCATCTTCCAACACGTCGCGAAGCGCAAGGCTCAGGCGGCGCGCCCCCTGGCGAAGCGGCGCAGGATGTCGCGGGCCATGCTGCGCGTCTCGGCCGGCTCCAGGCGCAGGAACATGTGGCCCTGGCGATGGCGGCCCCGGGCCGGCAGGCCCTGGCCCTGCAGGCGCACCAGCCCCTGGGCGGCGGCCTTGGCGGTGATGATCACCATCCGCCGCCCGTGCGGGGTGTCGACCGTGACCCGGCCCCCGCGCGACAGAATCCTGGCCTCCACGGCGACGGTGATCCACAGGTCGTCGCCGCGTACGAGGGTGACGCCGTCGCCGCGCACCACGACCTCGAAGTCGGTGTCCTCGGCGCGGAAGCGGTCGCCGGCGCGCAGGCCCGGCGGGGTGACGATGCGGATCGCCCGCCCGGTGGGGAGCACATGGTCGATCTCGCCGCCGACCACGGCCTGGTGCGGGGTGATCGCCAGCAGCACGGCGGGGCCGGGGGCCCGGCGCCGGGGCGGAGCGGCGTGCGCGGCCGGCCGGCTCGCCGCCGGGCGATGGGGCGGCGGCTTGGCGGCGGTGTCGGCCCGCTGCAGCACGTGATGAGCCTCGACCACCAGACGGAAGCGCTCGGCGCTGCCGCCCGGGCGGTCGGGATGGGCCGACTTGGCGGCCTGGCGGAAGGCCTGGCGCAGTTCGCCGGCCGAGGCGCCCGGCCGAACCTTCAGGACCTCGCAGGCCATGGCCACCGTCATCAGCGATTGGGTTTCGCTCATCCGCCCAGCCTATCGGCGCCGCCCTCAATGTCACGTTAAGCCCTGCCGCTTGGAGCGCGCCCGCGCTATAGGGCGGCCATGAGCGACAAGACCGGTTCGAAGAGCATCATCCCGCCCTCGCCCAGCGAGGACGAATACGTGCGCCAGGTGACCCAGGCCGAGCCCCCGCCGCTGCTGTCGGAGGAGGATCCCTTCGCCCTGTTCACCGCCTGGCTGGCCGACGCGGGGGAGAAGGAGCTGAACGATCCCAACGCCATGGCCCTGGCCACCGTCGACGAGACCGGGGCGCCGGACGTGCGCATGGTGCTCCTGAAGGAGGCCGGGCCCGAGGGTTTCGTCTTCTTCACCAACCTGGAAAGCGCCAAGGGCCGGCAACTGGCCGCCAATCCCAAGGCCGCCCTTCTGTTCCACTGGAAGTCGCTGCGCCGCCAGGTGCGGGTGCGCGGGACCGTCTCCCCCGTCAGCGCGGCCGAGGCCGACGCTTATTTCGCCACCCGGGCCCGGCCGGCCCAGATCGGGGCCTGGGCCTCGGCCCAGTCGCGCGAACTGCCCGACCGCCTGGCCCTGGAGAAGAAGATCGCCGAGGTCGGCCTGAGGTTCGGGCTGGGCAAGGTGGCGCGGCCGCCGCACTGGTCGGGCTTCAGGCTGGAGCCGACGGCGTTCGAGTTCTGGCGCGACCGCCCGTTCCGCCTGCACGAGCGGCTGGTGTTCGAACGGGCGGCCGGCGGCTGGACCACCAAGCGGCTGTTCCCTTGACGGACCAGGAGGAGGCCGAGGTCGCCGCCTGGCTGGGGGGGCAGGCCGAGCGGTCGATCGAGACGGCCTGCGCGCGGGTGTTCCTGGCCGGCGAGCGGGCGTTCAAGGTCAAGCGGCGGGTGGAGCTCGGCTATCTGGACTATTCGACGCTCGAGCTGCGCCGCTGGGCGCTGGAGCGCGAGCTCGCGTTCAACCGCGCCGCCGCGCCGGACATCTATCGCACCGTGCGCCGGATCACCCGCGGGCCCGACGGGCGGCTGCAACTGGACGGCGCCGGCGAGGTCGTCGAGTTCGTGCTGGAGATGCGGCGCTTCGACGAGCACGCGGTGCTGGCCGCCCAGCCCTGGGCGGTGGACGGGCCCTTGGCCGACGCCCTGGGCCGCGCCGTCGCCGGCTTCCATGCCGCGGCGCCCGTCCGCCCCAAGGGCGGCGGCGGAACCGCCCTGAAGTTCACCATCGATTCCAACGCCAAGCTCCTGCGCGAGCTTGCGCCGCAACTCGGCTCCGAGCGGGTGGAGGCCCTGGTCGCGGGCACCGACGCCGAGTTCGCGCGGCGCCGGGCGCTGCTCGACGCCCGGCAGGCGCAGGGATTCGCCCGCCATTGCCACGGCGACCTCCACCTGGGGAACATCCTCCTGGAGGACGGCCGGCCCATCCTCTTCGACTGCATCGAGTTCAACGACGTGCTGTCGGAGGTCGACGTCCAGTACGACCTGGCCTTCCTCTTGATGGACCTGGACTTCCGCCGCCGGCGCGATGCGGCGGTGCGGGTGCTATCGGCCTACCTCGACGAGGCGCTGCGGGCGTTCGGCGACGCCGTTCTGGGCGGGCTGGCCGCCCTGCCGCTGATGCTGTCGGTGCGCGCCGCCGTGCGGGCCCATGTGAGCGCCCACAGCCGCGACCTGCAGGCCGCCTCGGCCTATCTGGACGCGGCCCTGGGGCATCTGTCGCCGGCGCCCCCGCGGCTGGTGGCGGTCGGCGGACTGTCGGGCTCGGGAAAGACCACCTTCGCGCGCCTGATCGCGCCGGGCTTCGGCGCCGCGCCGGGCGCGGTGGTGCTGCGCACCGACGAGATCCGCAAGCGGCTTGCGGGCGCGGGCCCCACCGAGCGCCTGGAGCGCAGCCTCTACACGCCGGAATTCTACGAGCGCGTCTACGGCGCCCTGTTCGACGAGGCCGCGCGCCTTCTGGCCGCGGGCAGGGCGGTGGTGCTGGACGCCACCTTCCTGGAGCCGGCGCTGCGGGCCCGCGCCGAGACCCTGGCGCGTGACGCCGGCGTCCCGTTCTCCGGGGTCTTGCTGGAAGCCCCGGCCGAGGTGCTCGCCGGCCGGATCGAGGCTCGCGCCGGCGACGCCTCGGACGCCACGGTGGAGGTCCTCATGGGCCAGATCGAGCGGCTGCGGACCAGCGAGGCCCCGAGCGCGGCCTGGCGGCGGGTGGACGCGTCCGGCTCCGTCGAGGACTCCGCCGAAGCCTGGGTGACCGCCCTGGAGGGCTGAGCGCGCCGGACGCGCCGGGCGGTTGGCGCCGCCGCCGGCTGAGGCTATCACCCGGCCCCGCCGCCCGTTCGAGGATCACCGCCATGGCCGACACCCCGCCCGACCGCCTGTCCACCGATCCCGACAGTCCGTTCTATGACGCCGCCGTGCTGGAGCGCGGCGTCGGCGTGCGCTTCAAGGGCGTGGAGAAGAACAACGTCGACGAATACTGCGTCAGCGAGGGCTGGGTGCGCCTGGCCGTCGGCAAGACGGTGGACCGCAAGGGCAAGTCCATGACCGTCAAGCTTCAGGGACAGGTCGAGCCCTACTTCCGCGAGCCCGAAGCCGGCTAGCCGAGAGCCTCGGCCACCTCCTTGCGGATCTCGGCGCCCGCACGGCGCGCGCGCACGGCCTCGGCCAGGCGATCGAGGACCTCCACGCTGGTCGCCCAGTCGATGCAGCCGTCGGTGATCGACTGGCCGTAGACCAGGGGCCGACCGGGCTTGAGGTCCTGGCGGCCGGCGACCAGATGGCTTTCGATCATCACGCCGAAGATCCGCTGGTCGCCCCGCGCCACCTGGGCGGCGATCTCGTCGACCACCGCGGGCTGGTTGGCCGGGTCCTTGCGGCTGTTGGCGTGGCTGGCGTCGATCATGATCCGCTGGGGCAAGCCCGCGCGCGCCAGGGCCGTGGCGGCCGCCTCGACGCTCTGGGCGTCGTGGTTCGGCGCGGCGCCGCCGCGCAGCACCACGTGGCAGTCCTCGTTGCCGGTGGTGGCGGCGATGGCCGTGCGGCCGTCCTTGGTGACCGCCATGAAGTGGTGCGGCTGGGAAGCGGCCTTGATGGCGTCGATGGCGATGGCGACGTTGCCGTCGGTGCCGTTCTTGAAGCCGACGGGACAGGACAGGCCCGAGGCCAGCTCGCGGTGCACCTGGCTTTCGGTGGTGCGCGCGCCGATCGCGCCCCAGCCGACGAGGTCGGCGATGTACTGCGGGGTGATCATGTCGAGGAACTCGCAGCCCGCGGGCAGGCCCATCTCGTTGACGTCCGCCAGCAGGCCGCGGGCCAGGCGCAGGCCGTCGTCGATGGCGAAGCTTCCGTCCAGGTGGGGATCGTTGATCAGGCCCTTCCAGCCGACCGTGGTCCGCGGCTTTTCGAAGTAGACGCGCATGATGATCTCGAGGTCGCCGGCCAGACGGTCGCGCTCGGCCTTCAGGCGGCGGGCGTAGTCGAGGGCGGCGTTGACGTCGTGCACCGAGCAGGGGCCGATGACCACCGCCAGGCGATCGTCCTCGCCGCGCAGGATCCTGTGCACCGCGGTGCGGGCGCGGGAGACCGCAGCGCTGGCGGCTTCGGTCCGGGGGCGTTCGGAGATGACCTGGGCGGGCGTCGATAGCTCGCGCAGTTCGCGGATTCTGAGGTCGTCGGTGGGGGTCGGCATGTGAGCGCTCCATCTGAGGCGCCACGCCGGAGACTAAAAAAGCCGCCAGCGTGACTGGCGGCTGTCGGGTGTCTGTCTAGGACGTCTTGATCACGTCGAACGAACCCCTTCCTCCGCCAGCGGCATCGGATAGCCAAAATACCAAAACGAATACTGGCCGGCGAGGTGGGTCATCCCCGCCTTGATAGCGTAAGCGGCCGGCGCTGTCACCCTGCGGCCTTTGCGCCGTCCGCTCCGATATTGCTCTGGGCGGGGCTCGGACTTTACGCTAGGGGCAAGCGGACAAACGACGCTCTTGGGAGGAGTAGTGGAATGCTGGGCTTGATGCAGGACTGGCCGCTGACGGTCGACAGGATCCTGGACCACGCCAAGGCCTGGCACGGCGATCGCGAAGTCGTCACCCGCTCGGTCGAGGGGCCGATCGTGCGGACCACCTACGCGGCCATCCACGAACGCGCCAAGCGCCTGTCCAACGCCCTGCTGAACCTGGGGATCAAGCCCGGCGACCGGGTGGCGACCCTGGCCTGGAACACCGGCCGCCACATCGAAGCCTGGTACGGCATCATGGGCATCGGGGCGGTGTGCCACACGCTGAACCCGCGGCTGTTCGCCGACCAGCTCTGCTACATCATCAACCACGCCGAAGATCAGATCATCTTCACGGACCTGACCTTCCTTCCCGTGCTGAAGGAAAACCGGGCCAAGATGCCCACGGTCAAGAAGTTCGTGGTCATGACCGACAAGGCCGGCATGGCCGGCGTCGACCTGCCGGACGCGCTCTGCTTCGAGACCCTGATCGAGGAAAGCAGCCCCGACTGCGCCTGGGGCGGCTTCGACGAGAACACCGCCGCCGGCCTCTGCTACACGTCCGGCACGACGGGCAATCCCAAGGGCGTGCTCTATTCGCACCGCTCCAACTTCCTGCACACCCTGGTGACGATGGGCGTGGACGTCATGGGCATCAACGCCCGCGACGTGGTGCTGCCGGTGGTGCCGATGTTCCACGCCAACGCCTGGGGGCTGTCGTTCTCGGCGCCGGCCGTGGGGGCCAAGCTCGTCATGCCGGGACCCAAGCTCGACGGCGCTTCGGTTCATGAACTGCTGGAGACCGAGGGCGTGACCTTCTCGGCGGCGGTGCCGACCGTCTGGCAGATGCTGCTGACCCACCTCCGCGAGACGAAGGGGCGGCTGTCGACCCTGAAGCGGGTGGTGATCGGCGGATCGGCGGTGCCCGAAGCCATCGTCCGCGGGTTCCGCGACGAGTACGGCGTGGCCGTGACCCACGCCTGGGGCATGACCGAGACCTCGCCGCTCGGCACCCTGGCCAATCCGACCGCCAAGATCGCGGCCATGGACGAGGAGGAGCAGCTTCGCTTCACCCTCAAGCAGGGCCGCCCGCCCGTCGGCATCGACCTGAAGCTGACCAACGACGCCGGCGAGCCCCAGCCGCACGACGGCGTCACCTTCGGCAAGCTCAAGGTCAAGGGGCCGTTCGTCGTCGGCGAATACTTCAAGGGCGAGGGCGGCCAGATCCTCGACGAAGAGGGCTACTTCGACACCGGCGACGTGGCCACCATCGACGAGCACGGCTTCATGCAGATCACCGACCGCGCCAAGGACGTGATCAAGTCCGGCGGCGAGTGGATCAGCTCGATCGAGATCGAGAACATCGCCGTGGGCCATCCCAAGGCCGAGCTCTGCGCCGTGATCGGCGCGGCCCATCCCAAGTGGGACGAGCGGCCCGTCCTGCTGGTCAAGCTGAAGGCCGGCGAAAGCGCCACCAAGGAGGAGTTCCTCGCCTTCCTGGAGGGCAAGATCGCCAAGTGGTGGACCCCGGACGACGTGGTGTTCGTCGAGGACATCCCGCTCGGCGCCACCGGCAAGATCGACAAGAAGCTGATCCGCCAGCGCATGGAGGGCTACGTGCTGCCGACCACCGCTCCGGCGCCGGCCAGGGCCATGGCCGCCGCGCGCGCGCCGCGCCTCATCGCCCCGGAACCCGGCGACTTCCCTGGCAAGGGGCCGCAGGCCGGATCGGACGCCGCGCCGGGCGCGTTTCCCGCGCGCCGGCGCTAGGCCGGCCCGTCAGCCGGCCAGGCGGTAGGCGCTGTCCGGGCCGGGCGGGCCGTCGGCGGTGACGACGCCTCGCTGGGTCAGGTCGATCAGGTGCGCCAGCACCGAGCGGGCCGCGGCCGGATGCAGCCGCGGGTCCACCTCGGCGTAGAGCACCGGGACCATGTCGCGGATGCGGGCGAGGCCCTCGCCGACCGCCTTGACCACCTGGGCTTCGCGCTGGCGGCGATGGGCGACATAGGCGTCGATGAAGGGCGCCACCTCGCGCACCGGCGGGCCGTGCGTGGGCCAAAGGGTCCCAAAGCCCCGGGCGCGGATGCGCTCCAGGCTGGCGAAATAGGCCGCCATGTCGCCGTCCGGCGGGGTGATCACCGTGGTCGACCAGCCCATGATGTGGTCGCCGGAGAAGAGCGCGTTCTCCTCCTCCAGCGCATAGCAGATGTGGTTGGAGGTGTGGCCGGGGGTCGGGATCGCCTCGATGGTCCAGCCCGGGCCTTCGATGCGCGCGCCTTCGCACACGCTGATGTCCGGCCGGAAGCCGAGGTCGTGGCCGGCCTCGGTCCTGACGGTGGACTCCGCCGCGGTCTCCACCTTGGCCACCGCGCAGCCGTAGATCGGCGCGCCGGTCCTCTCCTTCAGCGGGCCGGCCAGGGGCGAGTGGTCGGAGTGGTGGTGGGTCACGAGGATATGGCTGACGCGTTCGCCCTCGACGGCGGCGAGGATCGCCTCCAGGTGCTCGGGCTGGTCGGGACCTGGGTCGATCACCGCCACCTCGCCGCGGCCGACGATGAAGGTGGCGGTGCCCAGAAAGGTGAAGGGGCCGGGATTGTTGCAGATCACGCGGCGGATGAGCGGCGAGACCTGGTCGCAGCGGCCGTATTCGAACTGCATCTCGCGGACGTAGGGGATCATGCTTCCTGCCTTCCTCGGCGCCGTCGTTGCGGGGGACCGCTCCGGCCCTTCACCGGAGACGATCATGGCCCTCGACGCGGCGATTTTTGTGTCAAAACGGCTCCAGCGCGTGGCCGTCGCCCTGATCTGTCTCGCGGCGGTCCAACTGGCCGCGGCCCTCGTGTCCCAGCCGCCGGCCCCGGCCGCCGTCCGCGTGTCCCTGCCCTGAGGCGGCCTAGCCCGGCAGCACGCCTGACAGGTCGTAGCCCGCCGCCGCCCCCAGGGAAATGAGCTGGTCGCGCGACTGGGCGCCGGCCATGGCCTCGCCCAGCGACCAGGTGACGATGGAGCGCGTGCCCGAGCGGCAGAACGCGAGGGCCGGCTTTTCGGCGCTCGCCAGGAACTGGCGCTGCTGCTCGACCTGGTCCGGCGTAGGGCCGCCCCGCACCGGAATATGGATATAGGCCAGGCCCGCCGCGCGGGCGGCGGCCTCGATCTCGGCGCTGGACGGCTGGCTCGGGTCCTCGCCATCCGGCCGGTTGTTGACGAGGGTCCTGAAGCCCATGCTGGCGGCCTCGGCGACCTCAGCGGCGGTGATCTGGGGGCTGACGGAAAGCTGGTCCGTCACGCGTCGGAAATCGGTCATCGGATGGCACGGCGCTGCGCCCGGCTCGGGCATGGTTTGACATCATCGGGGCGCGGTGAAAGTTTCGCAACGCCCGGGCGTCGATTGTCGCCCCTCTGCGAGCCATCCATGTTGCGTTTCATAGGCCGCCGGCTGCTGGTGGCCCTGCCCACGCTGTTCCTCGTCATCACGGCGGCCTTCTTCATGATGCGGGCCGCGCCGGGCAGCCCCTTCGACAGCGATCGAAAGCTGTCGCCCGAGATCGAGCGCAACGTCATGGCCAAGTACGGCATGGATCGGCCGCTGGTCGTGCAGTACGGCGCCTATCTGAAGGACGTGGTGCGCGGCGACTTCGGCCCCTCGCTGAAGTACAAGGACAAGTCCGTCCTCGACATCCTGGGCGAGAACTATGGGGTCAGCCTCAGGCTGGGGCTGACGGCGATCCTGATCGCATCGGTGGTGGGCGTGAGCCTGGGGGTGCTGGCCGCGCTGCGGCAGAACGGGTCCACCGACTACGTGGTGATGACGGTCGCCGTCCTCGGGGTCTGCATACCGACCTTCGTCACCGCGCCCCTCCTGGTGCTGACCTTCGGCTCCTGGCTCGGCTGGCTGCCGACGGCGGGGCTGACGGCGGGCGTGCGCTCCTATGTGCTGCCGGTCGTGGTCCTGGCCCTGCCGCAGATCGCCATCATCTCGCGGCTGACGCGCGCCGGCATGATCGAGGTCCTAAGGTCCAACTATGTTCGAACCGCCCGCGCCAAAGGCCTGCCCGAGCACCGCATCGTCGGCCGCCACGCCCTGAGGGCGGCGATCCTGCCGCTGGTCTCCTATCTCGGCCCGGCCTGCGCGGGCCTGATCACCGGCTCGCTGGTGGTGGAGAAGATCTTCAACCTGCCGGGGCTCGGGAAGTTCTTCGTCATCAGCGCCCTGCAGCGGGACTACACGGTGGTGATGGGCATGGTGATCTTCTACGCCGCCCTGATCCTGGTCCTGAACCTGATCGCCGACCTGCTCTATGCGGCGCTCGATCCGCGCGTGAGGCTGGCGTGAGCGGCGCGCGCATGTGGGCGCCCGGGTCGCGCCGGGGGGCCGAGGCGATGGAGCGGGCGGCCCGGGGGCGGAGCCTTTGGGACGACGCCCTCCGCAGGCTCCTGCGCAACCGCGCGGCCGTGGCCGGAATGATCGTGCTCGCCGTGCTCGTGCTGGCCGCGCTCGTCGGGCCGCACCTGACCCCCTACGCCTACGACGAGATCAACAAGAACGACGTGTGGGTCCCGCCGCTGACCGGCGCGCACCTGCTGGGCACAGATTCCCTGGGGCGCGACCTCCTGGCGCGCCTGCTGATGGGCTTGCGCGTGTCGCTGGCGATCGGCCTGGTGGCCACGGCCGTGTCGCTGGTGATCGGCGTGGCCTGGGGCGCGGTGGCCGGCTATGTCGGCGGGCGGCTGGACGAGTTGATGATGCGCATCGTCGACGTCCTCTATTCGCTGCCGTTCATCTTCTTCGTGATCCTGCTGATGGTCACGTTCGGCTCCAACATCGTGCTGATCTTCGTGGCGATCGGCGCGGTGGAATGGCTGACCATGTCGCGGATCGTGCGCGGCCAGACCCTGTCGCTGAAGCACAAGGAGTTCATCGAGGCGGCGCGGGCGGCGGGCCTGGGGCAGGGGGCGATCATCGCCCGCCACATCGTGCCCAACCTGCTGGGCCCGGTGGTGGTCTACGTCACCCTGACGATTCCCGCGGTGATCCTGGCGGAGAGCTTCCTCAGCTTCCTGGGGCTGGGGGTGCAGCCGCCGATGGCCTCGCTGGGCACGCTGATCGCCAACGGCGCCCAGGACATGGAGCTGGCGTGGTGGCTGCTGGTGTTCCCGTCGGCGACGATGGTGGTGACGCTGCTGAGCTTCAACTTCATCGGCGACGGCCTGCGCGACGCCATCGACCCCAAGGACCGGTAGGGCCGCGCGTGTCCGGCCCCCGCCTATTCCACGCGACGCGCCCGCACCGCCCGCTGGCCGCCGAGATTCATCATGTAGCTGCCCATGGCGGCGCGGCGGATCTTCGCCTCCATGCCCGGCGCGGGGTCACGCATCAGGCGCTCGCTGTCGGTCTGGGCCCAGACGGCGCCGTCCTGCAGTTCGACCACCCACTTGCCGTCGCCGCCCATGCGCGCCGACTTCACCACGCCGGTGACACTGTCGATCTTCTCGGGGGCTTCACCGCGGTCGAACAGGGACAGGGAGGGCAGCGTGAAGCCGAAGGCCTGACGCCGCACCTGGTCGGCCTGCTGGCGGTCCACGACGACGATGTCGCCCTTGGCCTCGGCCTGGTCCACCGCGGCCGCCTGGGCGTCGTAGCAGGCCAGGCGCTGGGCGTCGTCGCCCAGCTTGCGGCAGTCGATCAGCCGCTGGAAGATCTCCGCCCGCGTGGCCGCCGGCTGGGCCGCCGCCGGACCGAAGCCGAGACCGGCCGCCACAGCCGCCGCCGCGCCAGCGCGCATCCAAGAACCCGTCATCTTTCGACCTCGTGAGCCCGATGCCCCGCATTGATAAGGCGCTTCGCGTCGCACGCAATCTGTCCGTCGTCGCCCTGGCCGGCCTCGCCCTGGCCGCCTGCGGCCCTCAGGCGGCGGTGCGCGCACCCTGTCCGCAGGGGGAGGTGTGCTTCGAATACGGCAACGGGTCGGAGCCCGTCAGCCTGGACCCGCACAAGAGCACCGGCACCTGGGAGGACCGGATCCTCAGCGAAGTGCAGATGGGGCTCACCCAGGACGACCCGGACGGGCGGCCGATCCCGGGCATGGCCGAGAGCTGGGACGTCAGCGCCGACGGGCTCGTCTGGACCTTCCACCTGCGCCAGGCCGAATGGTCCGACGGGGTCCCGGTCACCGCCGACGACTTCGTCTTCTCCCTGCGCCGCATTCTCGACCCGCAGACGGCGTCGCCCTACGCCTCGTTGCTGTATCTGATCGAGAACGCCCAGGCGGTGAACGAGGGCAAGGCGCCGAAGGAAGCGCTCGGCGTGCGGGCGCTGGGGCCGCGGGAGCTGCAGATCCGCCTCGTCCATCCGGCGCCCTACCTGCCCGAGCTCGCCAAGCACAACACCATGCTGCCCGCGCCGAAGCATGTGGTTGAGAAGTGGGGCGACGCCTGGTCCAGGCCCGAGCATTACGTCGGCAACGGACCGTACATGGTGGAGTCCTGGCGGCTGGGGGACCGGGTGACCGTGGTCAAGAACCCGCGGTTCTACGACGCCGACAAGGTGTGCATCGACCGGGTGAACTTCTATCCGACCAACGACGCCACCAGCGCCGAGCGCCGCGTGCGGCGGGGAGAGCTGGACGCAAACGCCGACATCCAGTCCAACCGGATCGCGTTCCTTCGGAAGGAGATCCCGGGATACGTGCGCACGCACACCTATCTCGGCGTCGCCTACCTGGCCTTCAACAACAGCGTGCCGGCGCTGAAGGACCTGCGGGTGCGCCAGGCGCTGACCATGGCCATCGATCGCGACTTCATCACCGAAAAGCTGCTGCGCGGCGGCCAGCAGCCGGCCTACACCTTCACGCCCCCGGGCGTGGCCAACTACGCGCCGCCCGCGCCGCCGGCCTGGGCGTCATGGCCGCTGGAGCTGCGCCAGGCCGAGGCGCGGCGGCTGCTGGCGCAGGCGGGCTACGGCCCGGACAACCCGCTGAAGATCTCGATCAAGCACCGCAACACGCCCGACCCGATGCTGTTCATGCCGGCCATCCAGGCCGACTGGAAGGCGATCGGCGTGGATGCGGCCCTGGAGCAGAACGAGACGCAGATCGCCTATGCGGCCTACCGGTCCCGCGATTTCCAGGTCGCCGACGCGGCCTGGATCGCCGACTACAACGATCCGATGAGCTTTCTTTACCTGATGCAGTCTTCGACGGGCTCGCAGAACTACGGCGACTACAACAATCCCGCCTACGACGCCCTGCTGCTGAAGGCGGACAACGAGCCGGACGCCCAGGTGCGGGCCGCGTACCTGGCGAAGGCCGAGCGCATCATGCTGGCCGACGCGTCCGTCGCGCCGGTGTTCTTTTACGTCAGCAAGAATCTGGTGCGGCCGAATGTGACCGGCTGGGTCGACAACATCATCGACCGCCACCGGATTCGTTACCTTTGCATGGGCGAGGGGTCGGCCTCGCCACGCCCTTCGGTTGCGCGCGGGGAATAATTGTCCCCGTTTGGCCTTGCGCCCAACAATCTGTGACCAGAATGCGACAGGTCGGCGTCTGCAACGTTGCAGGATGTTAATCGGCGTTGACCCCCGTTCGGTAACGCTCGTAACTCACCCGTAACCGGGTCGCCTAGGCGGCCCGGGCAACATTTGTGGGGAGCGGGTTTCGTTCGCCTTCCGAGGCCGGCGGACCGCTGGAGGATCCTGACCTTGAAAATGAGAAGCATGCGGGAGCGCCTGCTGGCCTCCTCGATGATCTGCGGAGCCGCTGCCGCGGCCGCCGCCGTCGGAGCGCCGGCTTACGCCCAGGAAAGCGAAGTTTCGGAAATCGTCGTCACCGGTTCGCGTATCGTCCGCCAGGACTACGTGGCCAACAGCCCGATCGCGACCGTCTCCGGCGACGCGGTGGTGGCCAACGCCGACGTGACCCTCGACGTCTACCTGAACACGCTGCCGCAAGTGAACCCGGCGGGCAGCTCCACGTCGAACAACCCCGGCAACAACGGCCAGTCGAACATCGACCTGCGCGGCTTCGGCGCCAACCGTAACGTCGTGCTGATCGACGGCCGTCGTCCGATGGTGTCGGCCAATACGCTCACGGTCGACCTGAACACGATCCCGCAAGCCCTGATCGACAGCGTCGAAGTGATCACCGGCGGCGCGGGCGCGGCCTACGGCGCCGACGCCATCGCCGGCGCGGTCAACGTCAAGCTGAAGAGCAACTTCGAAGGCGTCGACCTGCGGGCCAACTACTCGAACTCCACCGAGTACTGGGATTCCAAGGAATACCAGATCTCGGCCGTGATCGGCGGCAACTTCGCCGACGGCAAGGGCAACGCGGTCTTCGCCTTCGACCGCTCGTTCCGTGAATCGCTGATCAAGTCGCAGCGTCCGTTCTCGCAGAACGCCACCTCCACCACCTCGTTCCTGCCGGAAGGCAACCTGTTCTGGTCGTCGGCCAACGCCCCGACCAAGGCGGCCCTGGATTCGGTCTTCGCCGGCTACGGCGTGGCCTCGAACCAGATCGGCCTGGCCTCGGGCACCCTCGGGTTCAACCTGGACGGCTCGCTGTTCTACCGCGGCGTCTTCAACAACCCGCTGGACGTCCAGAACTTCCGCTATCCGATCGACGGCTCGGTCAACCAGAGCCTCTATCCGGACCTGTACAGCTACAACTTCGACTACGTGAACATCCTGGTCCTGCCGATGGACCGGTATTCGTTCATGTTCAAGACGAACTACGAGCTGGACAACGGCATCGAGTTCTTCGCCAACGCCGGCTGGACCGAGTACAACGCCGTCACCGCCCTGGCGCCGACGCCGTTCCCGACCGTCAACACCCGCAACAGCAGCGACGCCGGCACGAGCGACGTCATCAGCTCGCTGGTCACCCCGGGTTCGGGCATCAGCCAGACCCTGGTGGTTCCGGTCACCAACCCCTTCATTCCGGCCGACCTGCTCACCCTGCTGAACTCGCGGACCGGCGACGACCCGCGACTGGTCGGCTCGGGCGCGACCGAAGCGTTCCTGATCCGCCAGCGCACGCTCGACCTCGGCCTGCGTGAATCGCTGTTCGAGAACACCGTCGTCCAGTTCATGGCCGGCGTCCGCGGTCCGATCGGCGACACGGGCCTCACCTTCGAAGCCTCGGTCTCCGAAGGCCGCACCGAAATCGACGAAACCCAGTCGGGCAACCTCGACACCCAGCGCCTGCAGACGCTGATCGAGGCGACCGACGGCGGCGACTCGATCTGCGCCGGCGGCTTCAACATCTTCGGCCGTCAGCCGATCTCCGACGAGTGCCGTCAATACCTCGCGGCCTCGACGACGCTGTCGACCGAGATGAAGCAGCAGATCGCCCAGGCCTACATCACCGGCCCGATCTACGAGATGCCGGCCGGCGACCTGTCGTTCGTGCTGGGCGCCGAGTACCGCAGCTTCGAGTACGACTTCAATCCGGGCTCCGCCTCGGGCCCGATCTCGGGCGCCAACACGCAGAATCCGGATCGCGGCACCAACTCGTTCCGCGACGTGTTCGGCGAACTGCTGATCCCGATCGTCAAGGACCAGCCGTACATCGACGCCCTCGAACTGAACCTCGGCGTCCGCTATTCGGAATCCGAGTTCGCCGACAAGCTGACCGGCGAGTCCGTCGGTCCGCGCGGCTCCTGGGCCTACAAGGGCGAGCTGAACTGGAAGATCAACGATCTGGTCCGCGCCCGCGCGTCCTACCAGCGCTCGGTTCGTGAGCCCAACTTCTCCGAACTGTTCGCCGGCGGCGGCTCGGCGCCCCAGTACTTCGATCCCTGCTCGGCCACCAGCCAAGCCCGCCAGGGCGCCAACGCCGCCCAGGTCGCCGCGCTCTGCGTCGCTCAGGGCGTGTCGGCTTCGGCCATTGGCAACTACGTGCAGACCCCGGGCTCGCAGATCGGCGTCGACCTCGAGGGCAACCTCGGCCTCGAGCCGGAAGTCGGCAAGACCTTCACGGCCGGCGTGGTGTGGCGTTCGCCCTGGGAAAACCAGTGGCTGTCGCGCCTGCAAGGTTCGGTGGACTACTACAATATCAAGATCGAAGACGCGATCCTGACCCCCACCCCGAACCAGATCGTGGCGGCGTGCTTCAACTACTACGGCACCAACCCGACCTACGACATCAACAACGAGAACTGCCAGGGCCCGCTGCGTCTCGGCGCGGACATCCTCTGGGTCTACAATCCCAACGAACCGTCGGGCCTGTTCATCGCCTCCAACGAGGGTGAGCAGCAGTCGAGCGGCGTCGACATCCAGTTCGACTACGGCTTCGACATGGAGTGGTTCGGCCTCGACAGCCGCTGGGGTTCGGTCCGCCTGAACGCCCTGCTGACGCACGTGATCGAGTTCAAGCAAAAGGACCCGATCAACGGCGTTCCGGAGCTCGACTTCGCCGGCACCATCTCCTACTTCGGCGCCGGCCTCGGCACGAGCTTCCCGAGCTGGAAGGCCACGGTGAACGGCGAGTGGTCGCTGTTCGACGACTTCAAGGTCAACGTCCGCGGCCGCTACATCGGCGAGATGGACAACCGCCTGGACATCGAGTTCCCGGGCGAGACCGAGTTCGAAGGCGTGGACGCCGTCTGGTACTGGGACGTCGCCGGCACCTGGGCCGTCAACGACGCGGTCGAGATGCGTCTGGGCGTGAACAACGTCTTCGACAAGGAGCCGGAAACCTACTCGCCGAACGTCCAGTCGGGCACCGATCCGTCGACCTACGACGTGGTTGGCCGTCGGGTGTACGGCGGCCTGAAGCTGCGCTTCTAGTCGCGGCCTGAAGGCTAAAGGCTTGGGGCGGCGGACTTCGGTCCGCCGCCCTTTTGCTGTGTGGACAGAAATAAGCGCCGCCGGGGACCGGCGGCGCTTTTCTCGTCGAGGAACCCTGGGCGGTCAGGCGTATCCGAGCAGCTCGCGCAGGCCGGGGGCCATGTGGTCGACCAGCTTTTTCTGGGTGTCGGGCAGCTCTTCGGGGATCACCTGGCCGCTGGACAGGTGCTCGCGGGCGGTGGCGCTGTGCTGGCGGTCCGAGCCGATGCGCACCCGCTCGCGCCAATCCTGCGGCAGGCGCTCAACGCCGAAGCTGCGCAGGAGATCGGCGAAGAAGGTCTCGGCCTGTGGCGTCTCCAGGGCCTTCAGGTGGGCCACCACGTCCTCGTAACGCACCAGGCGCACGCCCGTGCCCAGCCAGGCGACGGCGTGGAACAGGAACACCTCGCGCAGGGCGGGGCCGCGCCCCGGGATGCCGAAGATCACCAGGTTCAGCATCTGCTCGACGGTGACGGCGCCGTTCTTCAGATGGTTCTGCTGGGGATGGTCGAACTGGTCGGACAGGTTGAAGCGCGCCCGCGCCAGGACGTAGTCGTAGGGGTCGCGCACCAGCACCACCATGTTCGCGTGCTTGAGCGCCATCAGCGACATGTCGGCGAACAGCATGTGGCCCACCGAGAACATCGGGCGCTGGGGCGACAGGGCGGCCCGGTGCTGTTCCAGATTGGGGATCTGCAGGAACTCGCGGTCGTAGTGCTGCTGCGTCGGCACGAACATCCGCACGATGTTGCGCACCAGATGGGTGCCGCACTTGGGCACGCTGTTCAGGAAGGCGGTGTTGCGCAGGGGCGCATGGGAGAAGCGCTGGACCTCAGCGCCCAGGGTGTCGGGTCGGCTGATCACCTTGGCCGTCAGCACATGAACCTCCGCTTGATTGGATCGTCACACTAGCCGGCGCGGCGGGCTTGCGAAACCTTGCCTCAGGCCGGCGCCTGCGGGCGCAGGGGCCGCGTGCGGAACCACTTGGAGATCACCCATTTCTCGCCGCGGGTGGGGGAGGCGCCGGTGTGCAGCGACAGCGGCTCCAACGAGCCGTCGGGCTTGACGCTGTCGAAGACCAGGGCCGAGCCCTTGGGCGGCTTGAAGGCCAGGCCCAGGTGCGGGAACTCTGTCGCTCCGCCCTCGAAGTCCTCGTTCAGGTAGATGAGCACGGTGCGCACGCGCTGCCCCCGGGCCTGAAGCTGGGCCGCGTTGGCCGGCGTCTCGGGGATGTAGTCCACGTGCGGCGCATAGCTCTCGCCGACCCGATAGTGCAGCACTCCCAGGCCCTCGGCGTGAGCGGGCGGCATCCCGGCCACGTCCGCCAGGCGGTTGTTGATCAGCTCCAGGATCACGTCGCTGTCCACCAGGCCAAAGTGCATCACGCGGTTGGCGCGGATGTCCTCTACGCTCTCGCCGCCGGCCTCGTTCACCACCATGCCGCGGCGCAGGGCCGGCTCGGCGAGGGCGCTGACATAGTCGCAGGCCCAGTGCGGCAGCACATCCGGGACCATCCAGACGCCGGGCGCGTCGTTCAGGCGCTGGTGCTCCAGGGGCGCATCCCAGGCCGCGAGGTCCACCGCCGCGCCCAAGGCGTCGAGGTCTACGGAGCCGGTGCGCGCGTCGCGCTCGCCGATCAGCCGCAGCGCCGGGGAGAAGCCGGCCACCGCCGCGCCCGCGAGCGCGGGCAGGGCCATCGGCGCGGCCGGCCCGTCCAGCCCCGCCAGCAGGGCGAGCTGGCAACCGGCCTGCGCGTCGCCTGCCTTGGCGGCCTGGACCAACCAGCGAATCGCGCGCGCCGGGTCCCGGGGCGTGCCGACGCCGCCCGCATCGATAACGCCGGCCAGGCTCAGGCCGAAGAGGTCCCCCGCCCGGGCGGCGGCGATGATGCGCTCCACGCCCTGGCCGATGTTCTGCTCGACGTGAAGTCCGACCAGCTGCCAAAGGCCGATGCGCGCGTGCGCCGCGGGATAGCCGCTCTTGGCCGCCCTGGCCCACCACTGGAGCGCTTCCTGGGGGCGGCCGCTCTGCTCCGCCGCCTGGCCGAGCAGGTCCTGCGAGGCGGGGTCGCCGGCGTTGGCCGCGGCCAACACCTCTTCATAGGTTCTCATGCACGCCTTCTACAGCCGCGCGGCCGGTTTGGAAAACCGGCTGCGCCCTTGCGCCCGGCCCGCGGGCTGGACCACTGTGCGGTCCAGGGGAGGACCGTCGTTTTGATCAGGACACGGAGGCAGGCCGTCACGATTCTCGGTGCGGCGCTGGCGTCGCCGGCCGGCGCGCTCGCCGCCCCGCGCAAGGCCGGCGTGGCGATGGATCTTCAGCCGCCGGCGCCCCAGGACGAAAGCGACACCGCCGCCCTCGCCTCGGCCGCCGACGTCGCCGAACGGATGACCGCCCCGGTGTTCATCAACGGCCAGGGGCCATTCGACTTCGTGGTCGACACCGGCGCGAACCGCACCGTGGTGGCCCGGGAACTGGCCCTCTCCCTCGGCCTGCCGCTGGCGGGCCGGGCGGAAATCCACGGCATCGCCGGGGTTGAGCCCTCGGAAACCGTCAACATCGGCCGCCTCGACATCGGCCGCGTCGCCTCCCGCCGGCTCCGCGCGCCGATGCTGGACCGCGCCAGGCTGGGGGCCGACGGCCTGCTCGGGGTCGACGTCATGCGCAATCGCCGCGTGGCGATGGACTTCGCCGGCAACCGGCTGACCATCGGCAAGCCGGACGCCGAGCCGGTGACCCGGCGCAACGTCTCCGACGGCCGGCTGCGCGACAACGCCGCCGAGGAAGCTGCGGCGGCCAATGTGGTGATCGTGCCGGCGCGCTACCGGTTCGGCCAGCTGATCATCATCGACGCCGACATGGGCGGCTCGCCGGTCACCGCCTTCCTCGATTCCGGTTCGCAGAACACGGTCGGCAACCTGGTGCTGCACCAGCGGCTGAAGGCGACGCCCTTCGCCCTGACGGCGCAGACGACCGTGGTCGAGCTGATCAGCGCCACGGGCCAGCGGGCCCAGGGCGAGCTGTCCAGCGTGCCGCCCCTGCGCATGGGCGGCCTGACCATCGGCAATCTGTCGGCGGTGTTCGCCGACCTGCACATCTTCCGCCTCTGGGAGCTGAGCGACCGCCCGGCGATCCTGATCGGCATCGACGTGATGCGCCACTTCGACGCCGTCGAGCTCGACTTCGCCAACCGCCGGGTGCTGTTCCGCACGCCCTCACGGGCGCTGCGCCGCCTGCCGCCGGGCTGAGGTCTCAGTGCAGGGGCGTGGGCGCCAGCACCTTGGCCCCGCTGGCGCGCATGCGCTCCGCGGCGACTTCGTCGATGATCGACTGAGCCCGCGGGTCGCCCAGGATCCAGGCCGCGGCGGCCAGGGTCCGGGCCGAGGTGGCGCTCACGCCCAGCACCTGTTCCAGGGCCTGGATCGGCGAGGCGTGCGGCGTCATGCGCTTGAGGCGGACGTCCCCGGTCAGGCCGGCCAGGGCCTTGGCCTTGTCCACCGCCTGGTAGAAGCCGCCCAGCTCGTCGACGAGGCCGATCTCCCGCGCCTGCAGCCCCGTCCAGACCCGGCCCTTGGCGATTTCGCGGACCCGGTCGGGCTTGAGGTTTCGCCCTTCGGCGACACGGGTGATGAAGCTATCGTAGATCCGGTCCATCCAGGCGGAGAAGGCCGCCTCCTCGGACTGGTCGAAGGTGCGGCCGATGCCGAAGGCGTCGGCGTAGTCGCCGCCGACGTCGAGCCCGTGCACGTCCACGCCCAGCTTCTCAAGCGCAGGTCCGAACACGAACTTACCGCCGAACACGCCGATGGAGCCGGTCAGGGTGCTGGGCTGGGCGACGATGGCCGAGGCTTCCGACGATATCCAGTAGCCGCCCGAGGCCGCGTAGGTCCCCATGCTGACCACCACCGGCTTCTTGGCCGCCTTGGCGGCGCGCACGGCGGCGAGGATCTGCTCGGAGGCCGTGTCCGAGCCGCCGGGCGAGTTCACCCGCAGGACGATCGCCTTCACGTCGTCGTCCTCGGCCGCGTCATAGATCGCTTCGGACAGGTCGTCCGAATAGATGGTCGGCCCGGTCGAGAAGGGATTCGCCACGCCGTCATGACCGGTGATGATCGGCCCTTCGGCTTCCACCACCGCGATCATCGGGCCTGATCCGGCCGTCGAGCGGTCACGCCGGGACCGCATGTAGTCCTCGAAGGCGAGGAACTGTTCGCCGCCGGCCTTCTTCAGGATCGCCTGCTCGGCCTCCTTCACCTGGCCCACGCGGTCGATCAGACCCTTGGCGCGCGCCTCCTCGGCGGAATAGGGGCCCGCCTCCAGTGTGCGGCGAAGGGCGTGAGGTTCGGTCTTGCGGTCGCTCGCGGCCGAGGCGACGGCGGCGCTGAACACCGAGTTCATCCACGACAGCGTCGCCTCGCGGTGCTGGGGCGTGTAGTCGGTGTAGAGGTAGGGATTGACGGCGTTCTTGTACTCGTAGCGCTGCTGGTAGTCGGCCTTGACGCCGTACTTGTCGAACAGGCGCTTGAAGAACAGGTCCTCGGTCGCCAGGCCGGTCGCCTGGAAGGAGGCCGCCGGCTGCATCCACAGCTCGTCCGCCGCCGCGCCGACCATGTAGGTCGAGGTGACGACCCCGGTTGGGTAGAGGCCCTGGCTATGGGCGTAGACAGGCTTTCCGGACGCGCGGAAGTGCTTGATCGCCAGCCGCAGTTCGTCGGCGGCGGCCGGCTCCATGCCCCCCTCCGGCAGGCGCACGAACAGGCCCTTGACGTGGCTGTCGCGCTCGGCCCGGCGCAGGGTCTCGATCACCCCCATGACCGACAGGCTGCGCCGCCCGAAGGCGCTCAGGGGGTTCTGCGGATCCTGGTCGGTCATCGGGTCGCGCAGGTCCAGGGATAGCACCGACTGCGCCGGCGTGGCGGGGGGGCGCGCGGCGCCGGCGGCCATCACCACCAGCAGGAACGGCACGCCCACCAGGAACAGCACCAGCCCGGCGAACACCCCGGCCATGGTGACGAAGAACTGTTTCATTGAGACTCCCGCCCTCAGCCATCCGGGCAGACCCTATATCGGGCGTCGCGCCCGGCAAATGAAGAGGTTGTGGCGAAGGTGGACCACGCGTCGCGGCGCCTCGGCGTCAGGCGGACCGGCCGCGCGCCTCCAGCGGCCAGATGTCGACCAGGGTGTCGCCCTGGATCACGTGGTAGGCGTCGTGCAGGTTGACCGTAGGATCGCAGTGGGGGGCGGCCAGGGTGACCACTTCGCCGAGTTCCGGCGGCCTTTCTCCGCGGGGCGGCACGATGCAGCCGTGTTCGTCGCCCATGAAGTGATAGGCCGACCCCGCCGGCGCGCCGGCCAGGATCGGGGGCGCGCCGGCCTCGGTGGCGAAGGCCTTGAAGCCGGCGTCCACGGTCACGAGCCGGTCGTGGTTGGCGCTGATCACCCGGGCGTCCAGCATCAGCGAGGTCTCGAACGGGACGCGGCCGTCGCCCGTCAGGTCGCATTCCTCATACTGGCGGTCCATGAAGACGTAGGAGCCGACCTGAAGTTCGGTGAATACGCCGAGCTCGAGGTCGATGGCGTGGGTGCCGGTGCCGCCGCCGCTGACGATCTTCGGCGCGAGGCCGGCCGCTGAGAGCCGGGCGATGACCGACTTCAGATAGTCCGTCCGCTCGATGATCGCCGCGCGCCTTTCGGCGAAGGCCTCGATGTGCTGCTGCGAGCCGCAATAGAACTGCACGCCGCCGAAGGTCAGGCCCGGCGCGGCCTCGATCCGTCGGGCGAGCGCCACCGCCGCCTCGGCGTCGGCGACGCCGGTGCGGTGCAGACCCGGATCGATATCGACGAGCACGGTCATCCGTGCGCCGCTCGCGGCGATTGCGTCCACCGCCGCGGGATGGTCGACGGACGCCATCAGCCCTTCCGAACGCGCGGCCAGGGCCGCCAGCCGGGCCACGGCCGAGGCGCCCACCACCGGAGAGGTGATCAGGAGGCCGCCGATCCCGGCGTCGGCCAGGGCCTCGGCCTCGCCCAGCTTGGCGCAGCAGACGCCCAGCGCCCCCGCCTCGATCTGCCGGCGCGCGATGGCGGCGCACTTGTGGGTCTTGGCGTGGGGGCGCAGCGCCAGTCCCGCCTGGCGCGCGCGATCGGCCATGGCGGCGATGTTGCGCTCCAGCGCGTCCAGGTCGACGAGCAGGGCCGGGGTGTTCAGGTCGCGGCGCGAGCCCTGGCGGCCGATAAGGTGCTGGTGGAGGGTCTGGGCGTAGGTCATGCGGGCCTTTCCTTGGCGCCGGGAAGGTGCGCGAAAACGCCGGCCGGGGGAAGCGGCGCCAAGTCCGCTTCTGCGTCCTCGAGGCTGGGCGCGCGCCCACGGCGAAGTCCGCCGCCGGCGGCTTACGCGTGCAGATGCGGCGCGACGGCGCTGGCCACCGAGCGCGCATGGCTGGCCACGCGCCCCAGTTCCTGGTCGGAGAAGCGCCGCGAACTGCGGAAATGGGTGGACAGCACGCCGATCGGCGCGTCCGACGTCGCCTTGAGCGGCAGCGACAGGACGGCCCGGAATCCGGCGTCCTGGGCCACGTGGCGGTGAGGCTCGAACGCGGGATCGGTTCCCACGTCGTCCACCGCGACCGCTGAGCCGTCCGCCATCGAGCGGCCGCAGACCGAGCCGTCGCCCGGCCGGACCAGGGCGAAATGATGCAGGAACTGCGGCCGGAAGTTCCGCTGGGCCAGGATCACCAGGCCGTCCAGATCCTCGTTCCAGACCTGCAGCAGGCCGAACTGGGCGTCGAGCAGCCGCATGGCCTCGTCGATCGACTGCTCGGCCAGCATCTGCAGAGCCGCGTCCCGGTGCGCCAGGTCCGGCGTGGACGCCTGCTCCAGGTCCTGCAGGTCGGATTCGGCCTCGAGCAGCAGCCGCTGCAGGTGCTCGCGTTCGGCGGTCGAGGGCTCGGCGTCGATCAGGGCGCGAAAGCGCCTGATGTTCTCCTTGAGCATGAAGCGCCACATGGCGGGTCTCCTTACCCCCGGGACCGCCCCCCATGCATACCGTCAGCACACGACCGGCGTCCAGGATCAGCGCAGGATCGGCGCGAGTTTGCGCCAGAGCGCGTCGTCGAACGCCTTGTCCGGGGCCGCCTGGCCGAGGCGCACGACGACGAGGCGCAGGCCGGGGCTGACATAGAGCTTGCGGTCCATCGCGCCGAGCGCGGCGCGCACGTCCGCCGGCGCGGAGGGAATCAGCGGCCCCTCGACCCGTTCGCCCGTGACCCGCATGGCCCAGGGCCCGCCGTTCAGCCACCAGAGCCGCCCATAGGCCGGGTTGGCCGGCGTGGGCGCGAACAGCGCCGCCAGCGCCTCCTCGGACACGACCCGCCGGCCGTTCGGGGCCAGGCCCCTGTCCAGCACCATCCGGCCGAAGACCGCCACGTCGTCCGGCGTGGTGACGAGGCCGGTGGGATTGCCCACATCGCCCAGGGCCGCTGGCCGGAGCCGCCAGTCGGTCTGCGTCATGCCCGCGGGCGCGGTCAGCCACGCGCGGGTCAGGGCCTCCAGGCCGCGCCCGGACGCAGCCTCCAGAACGCGCTTGGTCACGGCGTAGACGGGCGTGTTGTAGACGAAGGCCGCACCCGGCGGGCCAGCGCAGGCGAACCGGACGTCCAGGCCGGACGTCATGGTCAGGACATCGACGATCCGGATCGCCGCCTCCTGGTCGGGCGCCGCGCGGGACCAGCCCGCGCCCAGGTGGCGGCTGACGGGATCCTCGAAGTCGATCAGACCCTTGTCCGCGGCGATCGCCGCCAGGACGGCGACGAAGCTCTTCTGCTGGGAGGCGACGTCTTCCAGGAGGGCGCCGTCGGGGCCGGCGCCATGGACGAAGGCGGCGGCGAACGCCTCGTCCGTCGCCGGCCAGTCGGCCCGGACGAGAACCTCGCCATCCTGGATCACCCGCAGGCCGGTGGTCCCCTGGGCCCGGGCGTAGTCGAGCAGGTCCTGCATCGCTCCGGCGGGCGCCTCCTGGCGGCTGTGCGGCATGGCCGCCTCCTTCACCTCGTCCGCCGCACCCTAGCCTGTTCGGGCGGATGGGCGCGACGCGCGAGAGAAACTGTCGCGTCGGCACGGAAGAATGGTTGGAGCAGCAGGCGCTCTGGTCTGCCGGACTTCGCGGTGGGGGCCGTGATCGCCCGGACCCAAGAAGAAATCCGGACCGCCGACGACTACCTGCGCACCTGGGGGCCCGATCCCCGCATCCTAGTCGACGACGCCCGCCCGAGGGCGGACTAGCCGGCGCCGCACGGAACGGTTGTCGAGTCTGACGCCGCGGGCCCGGACGGCCGCGGCTTGAGGGACAGCTCCACAGCGCACGGGACTGGTCGCCGGAGCCACTATCTGGAAGGGGGAATATCACCCCGCCTTGGCGCGGGGAGGAATGGTCGTGTGTGCAGTCGCTGGGCAAAAGGTCTCCCGGAAAATGGGAGACAAATCAGCCTGAATCGGGCCTCCTCGATACGGTCGAGGGCGTGAGTTTCTAGGGCTGGATGGCGCGCAAGCAATTGAGAATATTATTTTATTTTCCGAGCCGGGCGCGTCCCTTTGAAGTCGCGTCGGCGCGGTTGGTCTCAATTGGCTTCCATCGCATCGTGGCTTCAGCGTGAGTTCCGCGTCGCGACCCGCTCGTTCCTCACGACTGCGAAGGGCCCATCCCGCTCCAAATCGGCTGCAGTCCATTCGTGAGGCAAGGGGACTGAGTGTCGCCGAGCTTGCGCGGCGCGTCGGTGTGACCCCTCAGGAAATTGGCTACCTGGAAACGGGTAAGCGGCAGCTTACAGTCACCTGGCTGAAGCGCCTGGCCGCGGTCCTTGATTGTGCGCCATGGTCCATCGTCACGGACGAGACATCCGACCTGTCAACCGATGAGCAACAGCTGGTCGCTGCCTATCGGCGAATGCCGAAGGAGTTGCAGTCAGAACTACTCCTACGCCTCTCCAGCGATACAGGCTCAGCTTGCTCCGAGCTTGAGCTTAAGCATTAGGTTTACGCCGCGCATTCCTACGAGCTTGCGGCGAACGTAACAATCTGTTTCCTTAAAATCATGAGATCATGATTGAGGAGAGCGGCAATGGCCGCTTCCGGTGGCACAGAAGTTGATGCCTCCAAGCCGGGCGAGACGCGCTTGCGCGCGGCTCAGTACGTGCGCATGTCGACAGACCACCAGCGCTACTCCACCGAGAACCAGGCCGACGCCATTCTGAAGTATGCCGAGACCCACGGCATGGAGATCGTTCGGACCTATTCTGACGAGGGTAAGAGCGGGCTCAATATTGGCGGTCGCGAAGGCCTTCAGCGGCTTCTCGAAGATATTCAGGGTCGGTCCGCCCACTTCGAGGTGCTGCTCGTCTACGACATCAGTCGCTGGGGGCGATTCCAGGACGCGGACGAAAGCGCCTACTACGAATACCTGTGCCGCCGAGCCGGCGTGCGCGTGGTCTATTGCGCCGAGCCGTTTGAGAATGACGGCACGCCGATGGCCACCATTTTCAAGAGCGTGAAGCGGGCGATGGCGGGCGAGTATAGCCGCGAGCTCTCTTCAAAGGTCTTCGCTGGTCAGTGCCGCCTGATCGAACTCGGCTTCCGCCAGGGCGGAGTGGCGGGCTATGGGCTTCGCCGCTTGTTGGTCGATGACAAGGGCCAAGCCAAGGGCATACTCGGCCCGGGCGAGCACAAGAGCCTGCAGACCGACCGGGTCATTCTGGTGCCGGGGCCCGCCGACGAAGTCGCCATCGTCAAACAAGTTTATCAGCGCTTCGTCGTCACGGGCATGACCGAGCGGGCGATCGCAGACCAGCTGAACGTAGAGGGTGTCGCAGCAGACCAGGGTCGCCCGTGGACGCGCGGCGCTGTGCATCAGCTGCTCACCAACGAAAAGTATGTTGGCCATAACGTCTTCAATCGCTCCTCCTTCAAGCTGAAGCAAAAGCGGGTCCGCAATCCGCCCGAGATGTGGGTTCGCGCCGAAGGCGCGTTTGAACCGGTCGTGCCCGAACATCTCTTCCAACAGGCGCGCCAGATCATCCTCGAACGTTCACGGCGGTTCACCGACGAAGAGATGCTGGCCAAGCTGCGCCGGCTCTTTGAGACGAAGGGGCCGCTGTCGGGGCTCATCATCGACGAGGAGGAGGCGATGCCGTCCAGCAGCGCCTACCGCTCTCGATTCGGGAGCCTGCTGCGTGCTTATCAGCTGATCGGCTACCGTCCCCAGCGCGATTACCGCTACCTACGCATCAATGCCCGGTTGCGAGACCTCTATCCAACCGTGGTGGCGCAGGTCGTAGCGGGCGTGCGCGAGGCGGGCGGCACGGTCGCCGGTCCCGGGCCCGATGGTCTCTTGCGGGTCAACGATGAACTCACCCTGTCGATCGTCATCGCCCGTTGCCGTCAGACCCAGGCGGGCAGTTATCGTTGGCGCCTGCACTTCGACACCAGCCTTGCCCCCGACATCACCATCGCGGTGCGGATGGACGCCGCCAATCGCGCCATACTGGATTTCTATTTCTTCCCGCGCATCGATCTCATCTCTGATCGGCTGCGGCTGGCGGAGGAAAATGGCCTGTCGCTCGACGCCTACAGGTTCGACGACCTGAGCGACCTGTTTGCGCTGACGGCCCGAATTCCATTCGCGGAGGTGGCGTGATGGACCAGCCCGACATCATCGTTGAGATGATCCCGATCGATCAGATTGGCGTCCTAAATCCGCGAGCCCGCAACCGGAAGAACCATCGCGAAATCACCGACAACATCGAGGAGATCGGGCTGAAGCGCCCGATTACGGTGGCGCGTCGCAGGCTTCCCGGCGGCCAAGTTCGCTATGACCTCGTGTGTGGTGAGGGCCGGATCGAGGCGTTCCAGGCGCTCGGCCAGAGCCAAGTCCCGGCGATTATCGTCGACATGCCGGAAGAGGACTGCCTTGTCCGAAGCCTCATTGAAAACATCGCCCGGCCCCAACATCGGGGCGTCGATAATCTGCGCGAGGTCGGCGAACTGCGGAAGCGCGGCTACACCGACGCCGAGATCGCCCAGAAGATCGGGACATCGCCCTCATGGGTGAACATGATCATCACGCTCCTGGAGAAGGGCGAGGAGCGTCTGATCGCCGCTGTTGAAAGCGGCATAATCCCGATCACTCTGGCCATGACGATCGCGCGCAGCGATGACGCTGGCATCCAGCAGGCTCTTGCCGACGCCTATGCAGATGGAAAGATCAAAGGGCGGAACGTCGAAATCGTTCGCCGCCTGCTCGACCAGCGACGGCGCAAGAGTGGATTGGCCGAGGCGCGCTTCGGCCGCGCGTCGCATGGGAGACGACCCACTCCCGAGCAACTGGTTGAGGTGTTTCGGCGCGAGGCGGACCGGCAGCGCTTGATCACCAAGAAGGCCGACTTCGTTCAGAGCCGGCTACTGTTCGTCATCCAGGCGTTGAAGGAGCTACGCGCCGACCAGGCCTTCGCCACCCTCCTACGCGCCGAGCAGTTGGACACCATGCCGCGAGCCCTGGACGCCCGTGTCGCGGGCGGCGTGCGATGAGCGACCAGACGAACCTGGCGGGTGTACGGCTCGCGTTCGAGCGGCGTGGTGTCCGTCTGCCGATCGCGTCATTGACACCAATGAAGCGCCTGCGGCCCAGCGTGAAACTCAGTTCGAAGTACCGGCAGATTCTCACTTCGGTGCAGGCCGTCGGCCTGGTCGAGCCGCCTGTGGTCATTGGAGATCCGGCTGATCCAAGCCGCCACCTCCTACTCGACGGCCACTTGCGGATCGAGGCGCTGAAGGACCTCGGCGAAACGGAGGTGACCTGTCTGGTCGCCACCGACGACGACACCTTCACCTACAACAAGCGGATCAGTCGTCTGTCGGCGCCCCAGGAGCACCGAATGGTAGTCCGCGCCATCGAACGTGGCGTAGCGCCGGAGAGATTGGCCGGGGCGCTTGGCATCAATGTGCAGTCCATCCAACGGCGCGCGCAGTTGATGGACGGGATCTGCGAGGAGACAGCCGAGCTTCTCAAGGACACGCCCTGTCCGATGGCCGTGTTCGACGTGCTGCGGAAAATGGCGCCGTTCCGCCAGCTCGAGACCGCCCAGATGATGATCAACCAGGGCAACTTCGGAAAGCCGATCGCCATGGCCATGCTGGCGGCGACGCCAGAGGGTCAGCTTGCCAAGCCGCGGCGCAAGGGCGCCGCGACGAACGCGGTGACGCGCGAGCAGGTCGCGCGGCTGGAGCGCGAACTCGCCAGCCTGCAGGTCCAGATCAAGTCGGTCGAAGAGACCTTCGGTCTCGACAATCTGCATCTCACGGTCGCCAAGGCCTACCTCACCAGATTGCTCGGCAACGCGCGCGTCGTTCGCTGGCTCGCGCAACAGCGCCCGGAATACCTCACCGAGTTCCAGGCGATCGCCGAGCTCACCAGTCTGCCAGCCGAGGTGAGCGCCGCGGCGCCAAACTAGGGGACCGGGACCCTTCAAGCGCCGGGACCGTCGGAGACGCCGTCGTGTGGGGCGGATCGAGGGCGGAGGCGGGGATGGCGGCGAACCCGCGCGGAGCCCGCCAGGCCGGTCGTTATCAGATCGGCCGAGATCAGCGCGCCGGGCGAGTCGTCGCCCGGCGCGTTCAAAGGCGGCATGGTGGGCGGTGGTGCGTGGCGGCGCGGTCGCGGGCTTCCTATGCTGCGGCGTCATGCCAGGCGGAAACGAATCATCCGGCGTTGGGGCCGCGAGCTCACGGGGCGCTTTGCCTCAGTGTGGCGTCTACGCCTTGAAGGCCTTTCTCGACGCCAATGTGGTGCTGGAGGGACGAGATCTGTCCGAACTGCCGTGGATGGAGCTGCACGCCGGCGGTCCGATCCTCGCGCTCATAACGCCGCAGGCGATGGAGGAGATCGATGCAAAGAAGCGCGATGGCCGCCTGGGCAAACACGCCCGCGCGTTCAATCGGCTCATTGCGTCGTCGATCTCATCTGGAGCGCCTGTTGTGCTGCGCGAAGCTGCGCCTCGCGTCGAGCTTTGCCTTGCCGTTTGCGATCGCATCCCTTGGGGCGACTACGATGAGCTGGACCCCGATGACGGGGATGCGCGCATCGTGGCGGAGACCCTGCATGCACGCGGAGTCCCGCACGCTGAAAAGCGGCTTGTGAGTCACGACATCAAGCCGATCGCGTTCGCGGCCGGCCGCGGGCTGATGACGCATCACATATCAGACGACTGGCTTAGGCCGCCTGAACCGGGGCCCGCTGACAAGGAGATTCAACGTCTCAAGCAACAAGTGCGGGAGCTGAGGAGCGCCGAACCGGAAATCTCGATTGAAATCGAGATCGATAGCGAGCGGCCAGTTTGCCTCCACCGCCTGGAGCCGCTTTCGCCGGAAGCGACAGCCGCAGCGATCGCACTGGTCCGCCGCGAGACCAAAGGCCCGTCGCGGCAAAGTCAGTGGGGGTTGGGCGGCGACTATTTCAACCACGACAGTTCGTTCGATGATCGTTTCGACGAGTACTTGAACACAACCATTCCGGAGTTCTTCGCCAACTACGCAGAGAGGCTCCAAGGCGCCTTCAATCAGCGATCGTTCACTGTGCGGGTGATGAACGTCGGCGCCATCAGGGCTGATCATGTGGTGGTGGAGCTTCGGGCCTCCGGCGGCAGGCTGCACGACAAGTTCGTTTTCATTCCCCCAGGCGGGCCACGGGCTCCTCAGCCCCGCAGTCCTCTTGCGGGAATGACGACTATCCGCGACCTGATTTCACCCCATGTCGGTCGCCATGAGTTCGCCTTCTCGGATCCGCCCGCGCGAGATCGACGCATTACAGCCAATTGCGCTGACTTCCGACATGGTCAGACTTGGACCTTCGACGGGGTCATGGCGCTCGAGGTGGACCACGATGGTCCTGCCGAGCTGAGCGTGCGCGTCACGGCTGCCAATCTTCACGGGGAATGTTCGAAGGTAGAGCGCCTTGAGCTTGTCGCGACTCCCGGATCGGTGACTGAGTTCGTCGATGTCAGCGCCTTAAGATTCGTCGCCTCGCCGCTCTTCGACGATGCTCGGCGTGCGCTAGATGAGAAGAAGATCCGTTGGGAAATTGAGGGCTTCGAGGACGAAGAGTGATTTTCACGAGCCTTCTCGAGCGCGCAAACAGTGCCGCGTTTGGCCCTGCCTGAAGGGCGTCCGTGCTTAGGCTGCGGGGATTGAGGTGTATAATCACCGCATAATGTGCGGCGAAAGTGCTTGCATGTGCGGGGAATAAGCGCCATTTTCACCGCAGAAAGTGCGGAGAAAATGGCGACCTACATCCACGAACAGGGCGACTGGCCCCATCTGACTTGGGACCATAAGCAGCTCGAGGCGCAGCTTGCTGCGGTCCGCCTTCGGCAGGGCAAGCTCATTGGCCGGATGGAGACGCTGGGATTTCAGCGTCGAGCCGAGGCGGTCCTGGAAACACTCACCGCAGATGTCCTCAAATCGAGCGAGATTGAGGGGGAGCAACTCGACAAGGGCCAAGTCCGCTCCTCTATCGCGCGGCGCCTGGGGATGGATATCGGCGCGCTCACGCCGGCCGACCGACATGTCGAGGGCGTCGTCGAGATGATGTTGGACGCCACCCAAAATCACGGTGCGCCGCTCACCGACGAGCGCTTATTCGCGTGGCACGCCGCGCTCTTTCCGACGGGCCGGAGCGGGATGAGCCGCATCCTGGTCGGCGCATGGCGCGATGCAGCCTCTGGCCCCATGCAGGTCCTCTCCGGCCCAATCGGGCGTGAGCACGTTCATTTCGAAGCGCCGCCTGCCGAGCGGATGGAGGCCGAGATGTCGGCCTTCCTCGCCTGGTTCAACGGCGATGACACTTTAGATCCGATCCTGAAGGCGGCCCTCGCTCACCTTTGGTTCGTCACCATCCATCCCTTCGCCGATGGGAACGGCCGGATCGCGCGCGCCATCGCCGATCTTGCGCTGGCCCGTTCCGAAGGCAGCGCGCAACGCTTCTACAGCATGTCCGCGCAAATTCGCCTCGAGCGGAACGCCTACTACGCCATCCTGGAGCGCACCCAGAAGGACGGGCTCGACATTACCGCCTGGCTGCAATGGTTCCTGGGGTGTCTCGATCGTGCATTTGACGGCGCCGAGACCACTTTGGCGAATGTCCTTCGTAAGGCGCGCTTCTGGGAGGCCTTGGCGGGGCAGGCGTTCAACGAGCGTCAAAAGCGCATGCTCGACCTGCTCCTTGAAGGATTTGAGGGGAAGCTGACCAGCTCGAAGTGGGCGATCATAACTAAGACCTCACCAGACACGGCGCTTCGGGACATCGACGATCTTTTGCGCCGCAGGATCCTGGTCAAGGATCCGGCCGGTGGGCGCAGCACGAGCTACTCCTTGATCGAGACGCCTGCGGAAGCTCTGCGGGCCGTCGCCGCCTATACTCGCGCGCATGCGGCCATCTCCGCCTGGGATGGGCCGCGTATGCCGACACCGGCGGAGACGGCGGCGCGCCAGCGCCAGATTGAAGACCTCGCTGGTGAGATTGAGGCGTTGGCACAGCGCAGCGAGCAGGCTGCCGTGACCTACCGCGAATTCGAGGCTTGTCTCACGGCGCTCCATCAACAGGGGTTTCATCCCAACCCGCCATTAGTCTCGGCTGTCGCCCACGCTCTAAGCCGGGCGGCCTGAGGGGGCGCGAGTGGCGTTCGCTTCAGCTTGCATAGGCTGGGGCGCTCTCGCCTTCAGACGTAAGGGGCGAGCCGAATCCTAAGGTATGGGAAGGAGCTTCCTATTGCCCCTCGGAGTGGCCGGCGGCTTACCGTGCCGAGCTGTTCTCTGGATTTCCCATCCGCCCTTGTCGTGCAGGTCGAGCTGATCTTCGCAGGGGTGCCGGTACTTATTCGGCAACCCGTAGGAGGCGACCGCCACAGAGTGTTTGGCGCAGGGGCCCGGCGGTGGCGTTGCGCCCTTGCCGCCGTGATGCGGGATCATGACGGCCGTCAGGTTGGACTGAAGATCGGTGGGAATTGCGTGATATCCGGCGTCGCCCGTGAGCAGCACGGCTTGTCCATCATATGCCACGCGCATCGCGTACCCGGAGTTGTTCCGGTCGCTCGCAGGTCCATTGCAGCGCTTCAACTTGAAGCTGCCCAGGTCGAGCGAGCCCGAGATAAAATTCAGGTTGGAGCCGAGTGACTTCTGAAACTTCGCCGTGCGTGGGCCGACCGACTGGTCAGGAGCGTACCATTTCAGCGTCCGGAGGATCGGATGGTCGTAGGCTAGCGCATAGTGATCAAAGTCCCAGTGCGAGAGGATGATGACGCCCTCGCTGCTGGGAGTGTGGGCAAGGTGTCGCGGGAAGGAGCCTCTATTGAAGAAGATCGGGGCGCCGACGTCGAAATAGCCGACGCACAGATCTCGATCCAAGAAGGCAACGCACGCGGCCTGCCCGACATCAATCGCTTCAATCCGGGAAGTCTCGTTGGGGACTAGGGCGATGAATGCGCGAAGGTCAGATGCCTCGGTCCGGGTCGTATTGGGAGAGGTGCATGCCGCGCGAAGGCGCGCGACCGCGTCGGGATCCAACGCATCTCCAGTTGCCACTTCGACAGCGTTAGTGGGGATGGGATCACCAAAGACATCACCTTCAGAGGGGATTAGCCATGCGCGCGGGCTGCCGGGCGACTTCTCGGTGGTGAGGCTCACCCACGAGCCTTCCTCGGGGATGGCCTGATGGACGCCAATAAACTCTCGGAGTCGGTCGGGCGTAGTAAGCAATCTGACCAGGAAGAGGGCGTCGTCCCGCTCGATAGCAAGAGGATCGGCATCAAAGAGGTCGGCGTCGACGGCGTCGAGGTGAAGCGCTAGCCGCGAGCGTGGATTGTCGTCCTCCGCCGGGATCACAGAGTCCACGAACCCATAGAGGCGGCGCGGCAGCCGCCTTTCGGTAGGCCGAGGTGTTTGACGGCGCGCCATGGTCAATCTCGCTCATTCTCAGAGCGCATTTTCCGGGCGCAATCGTAAGTAGTTATTGACGGCGCGTCGGCAGAGTCGCCCACGCAAGACGCCTTTGGGCTATCCGCCGAGGAGGCCCATCTCGATCGCGCGCCGCGTGCGGTCGCGCCTCCTAATAGAACGAGGGATAGACGGTGATCCGCAGCGGCGTTGTCCTTGCCATGGCCCTTTCGGTTCCGCACTTGGCGCATGCTGATCCATGCACGGCGCCGTTGCCGTCCGCCGGGACCGTTTTTTCCGGAGCGGTTCGCTACGTTGGTGATGGAGACAGCCTCTGCGTCGGGCCTTCGGCCGACCCCGGTACATGGATCGAAGTGCGCCTGTCGGACTTCTATGCGCCAGAACTTGCCGCGCCAGGCGGCCGTGAAGCCAAGAAGGCGCTGAGCGATCTCGCGGAGGGCAGGAAGGTTAGCTGCCGGGCGGGTAAACGTTCCTACGATCGGGTTGTGGCGCAGTGTTCGCTATACGGCGCCGACTTGGGCGACCTGCTGCGTCGACGTGGTGTGATCGAGGGTGGGAACGGCTGGCGCTGACGACGATGCGGCCAAAACCTTGACGCTGATTGTCTCGTTCGCAACCGTGGGGTGGGAGCTGGGCCATGGAACACCTCACCAAATCTCGGATCGCCGAGTACGAGCAATGCGAGAAGCGCTTCTGGCTCTCCGTGCATCGGCCCGAATTGGCCGCAGTCGCCAGCGGGGCCTTGTTCGCCGGCGGCAATCAGGTCGGAGGACTGGCGCGCTCGCTTCTCCCGAACGGTGTGGCCGTAACTGAGATCGATGCCGTCGCCGCTGTCGAGCAAACGGCCGAGCTAGTTCAGGCTCACCCGGACCGCCCGATTTTCGAAGCCGCGTTTCGACATGAACGCGTCCTTGTGCGGGCCGATGTGCTGCTGCCTGAGGAGGGCGGCTGGCGCATGATCGAGGTCAAGAGCAGCGGGTCGGTGAAAGCCTACCAACTCGCCGACCTCGCCACTCAGGTCTGGGTGACTCAAGGCGCAGGTTTGCCCCTCGCTGGCGCCGTCATTCGGCACGTGGACACCAGCTTCACCTACCCTGGTGGCGGCGATTACGCGGGCCTGTTCAAGGATGCTGATGTCCACGGCGAGCTTGGCCCCCTGGTCTCAGGACGCGCGGACCTGGTCCGCGAGGCCTGGGGACTCGCGCTGGCTGGCGAGCCGGCGAAGGAGCCGGGTCCGCACTGCTCAGACCCTTTTGAGTGTCCATTCACTGCCTATTGCCTACAGAATGCGCCGACGCAGCCTGACTATCCCGTCACACTCCTGCCCGGCGTCGCCGGCAAGAAGATCGCGGCTCAGCTCTCAGCGGCGGGGTACAACGATCTCCGTGACGTGCCGGTCGGCGCTATCGAGCCGCCCGCCCAAGTCCGCATTCACGAAGCGACGCGCTCTGGCGTGCCCTACCACGACCGCGCCGCGTTCGCCGCTGCGGTCGGCGCATGGTCATTCCCGCGCCACTACCTCGATTTCGAGACGATCGCCCATGTGGTTCCTCCCTGGGCCGGCACCCGGCCTTACCAAGCCGTCCCGTTCCAATTTTCGTGTCACGTAGAAGAGGCCGACGGCGCGCTCACGCATGCCGGCTTCCTCGACTTGTCAGGCGATGATCCGAGCCGCGCCTGCGCCGAGGCTCTGATCGACTGCATCGGCGATGAGGGAGCAATCATCACCTACAATGTCGCCTTTGAACGCGGTTGCATCACCGGTCTAGCTGCCAGGTTTCCGGACCTCAGCGACGCGCTGATGGCCCGTGCTGAGCGTCTCGTCGACGCGCTCCCGCTTGTTCGAGCGCACTACTATCACCGCGACATGAGGGGATCGTACTCCATCAAGGCGGTGCTCCCGGTGGTGGCGCCGCATCTCTCCTACTCGGACCTGGAGGGTGTGCGGGATGGGCAGGGCGCGCAGATCGCATATCTTGAAGCCACCGCGCCGGAAACGACGCTGCAACGCCGAGTCCAGCTGCATGGGCAGCTCAGCAGCTATTGTGGGCTCGATACCCTGGCCATGGTCGAGCTGGTGCGGGCGCTTTCGGCATGAAACGCTTGGATGAGGTGGTGGTCCACCTCCTTCGGCCTCATCCGAGCAGAATATTGAAGAGGATTGGCCTGGCCGTCCAATCACCCTCAGCGAGGCGCGCGGCAGGGTTCTGGATTGCCTGCACCTGCGCGCGATCGGTCAAACAATTTGCCACAAGATAGAGCCAGAATTTATCGCCATGAGTTTGGGCCGCACGAAGTTCGCCGGCGGTGAAGTCGATGCTGGTGAAGGCTGCGGACACGGTTCCTTTCACCTCGACGCGCTGCAGTTCACCGGATGAGTCGACATAGTCGATGTCCCAGCCCGGCCTTTCGCCCTCGGCGGCTCGGTGCACCAAAGTTGCTGGGCCCAGAGTATGACGAATGAAGGCGAGGGCGGCGCGTTCAGCCCAATCGCCAACTTCCTTAGCGCGCTTGGATTTCCGGTAGCCACCATTGGCTCCGCCGCCCACAGTTTTGCCTCTGGGTACGATCAGGTTATCGGCGGCTTGCGGCGTGGCTGGCTGTGGAACGATGGTCGGGGCGCTTGTGCCCGTCGGGCGTCCGGCGGCCGCGACAATCCGTTCAAACACGTCCTGATCGAGGGTGCGGACGCCGTTGCGCCACATGTTTGGGGCGATCTGCTCGTAGAAGACGCCATCCGGCTTGGCGGGGACGGGCGGTGTAAACGGCACATAGTCTTCAATGGTGCAGAACCAGGACGGCCGCGAACTCCCCGTTGTTGCAGGATCTTGCCGGATTTCCCCGATCCGGCCGCGACCAAAGTATTCGGCCTGGCCGCGAGGACCATCCTTCCGGTGAACGCCGCGGTAGTAGACGAATGGTTCGCCCGTCCGGATCTTGTTCTTGTACTGATTGGGGTAGTGATACTGGACGCCCGTGATGTCGTTCCAGGCGTGGTCGGGATTGAGAACAACGTCGTTGGTGGTCAGGACAAGCGGCATCAGGCGTTTCTGTATGAGAATGGCGGACGCCAAATGGGCAACCGTATTCATTACAGTGGCACGTCGATGCGAAGCGGCGCCAGCCTTTGACCTGGCCAGCACGGGTGGCTGACGGTTGCAGGCGTAGACGTCACACGCGCTGTTCGCTTGCCCGCCTGCCCACCGGCTGCCCGATGGGTTCGTTCATGCTATGTCCCGGAAGCGCAACTCGCGCCCTGCTTGATTCGGAATTGAGCGTCGGTGACGGATTTCAGCTTCTACGAGTTTTTCGCCGGCGGCGGCATGGCGAGAGCTGGCCTAGGGCCGGGCTGGACTTGCCTTTTCGCCAACGACTTCGATCCGATGAAGGTTCGCGCCTATGCTGACAATTGGGGCGAGGAGCATCTTGTCTGTGAGGATGTGGCCAAGATCTCCGTGGCCAACCTCCCGGGTCTAGCCGACCTGGTCTGGGCCTCGTTTCCTTGCCAGGACCTCTCGCTCGCCGGGGATTACAAGGGACTTGGTCGTCACGATGCCAACGAAGTCACCCGTTCGGGAACCTTCTGGCCGTTCTGGCGACTGATGCAGGACCTCAAGAGAGAGGGGCGTGCGCCGCCCGTCATCGTGCTTGAGAACGTACTAGGCGTGCTGACCTCAAAAGGGGGCGCCGATTTCGCTGCGATCGCAGAGACCTTAGCGGCCAGTGGATATTGCTTTGGTGCGCTCGTGCTCGACGCCCGGTGGTTTGTCCCCCAGTCGCGGCCGCGGGTGTTCGTGGTTGCGGTGCGCGAGGATATTGAGGTTCCCGCTGAACTCACGCTGCATGAGGCTGGCGACGCCTGGTCACCGGCAATGTTGCGCAACGCGCATTCGAAGCTGACGCCGTCGCTCGCTGCTCGCTGGATCTGGTGGAAACTTGCTGAGCCGACCAACCCGCAGCCGAGGTTCGCTAACCTGCTTGAAGAGGAGCCGCAGGGCGTAGAATGGCACGACCCCAGCCAGACAAAGAAGCTCCTGGAAAGCATGTCTGCGTTGAACCGACGGAAGGTCGAGCTAGCCAAGACGGCGGGGCGCCGGATGGTGGGCACGCTCTACCGCCGGACGCGTCCTGATCAGGATGGCGGTCGCTCCGTAAAGGCTGAGGTCCGCTTCGACGACATTGCCGGATGTCTACGGACGCCCGCTGGCGGCTCCTCCCGCCAGAGCCTTTTGATTGTGGATGGTGAGCAGATCCGCTCGCGACTGCTGTCGCCGCGCGAGGCGGCACGCCTAATGGGGCTGCCTGACAGCTACAGTCTGCCGACGCGCTACAACGACGCATATCATCTGGTTGGTGACGGCGTTGTCGTTCCGGTCGTCCGGCACCTTGCCAATCAATTGCTCGAACCCCTCGTGCTTGCTGTGCGCGGTTCGGACCGGATGGCGGCCGAGTGAGCGCCCCCTCTGCGATCGAAGACGCCAAAGCACTCGATCTGGAGGCAGCACTCGCGCATTTCGCGGAGACCCACGGCATACGCTCCAAGGGCGCGCTCTGCCTTCCGCTGGTTGTCACTGACCACGCCCGCGTCATGGGCCTGCCGCTCGACCCGAACCGCTTGCGCACAGACAAGGAAGGTCAGGTGCTCGGCCTCGGCAAAGGTAAGGTTCAACAGATCCTTGCCCGGCACGGCATCGACCGTGTGCTAGCGGAGGAGGGCGGGCGGACGAGCCGCGGATCGCTTGGCAAGATGAGTGCGTATGTCGCCTTCTTGAACGCCCGATCGGCCGAAGGCGCGTTCGATTTGGATGCGGTGGAGAAGTTCTGGATTGCGCGGGTGCGCGAGTTCTTCGCGGCAAAGCCCTTTGTGCTGCGCATCGATCCTACCCTGAGCCTGCGATCCGCCTTCCGCCATCTCTTCGCCCAGGCGGAGGCGCGACAGAAGGAGATGCAGGGAACAATGGTCGTGGGTACGATCATGCAGCATCTAGTCGGGGCTAAGCTCGAAGGTGTCTTTGGCGCGACCATTGGCCACCACTCTGCCTCGACCAAGGACGAGGGACAGGCCCGGCCTGGCGACTTCAACATCGGTGACCTCGCCATTCACGTCTCAACGGCGCCGGGCGAGGCGTTGATCCGAAAGTGCCAGGCAAACCTTGCTTCTGGGCAGCGGCCAGTAATTGTTACTACGGCCCGGGGGGTGACAGTCGCTGCTGGCCTCGCGGAGAATGCAGGCATCGCCGAGCGACTGGACGTCTTCGACGTAGAGCAGTGGCTGGCTGCCGAGATTCTCGATCGCGCTGGCGACAGCATCGTTGGCCGAAATCAGGCGGTGGTTCAGCTGCTTGATCGCTACAACGCCATCATTGGGAAGGTGGAAACCGACCCTTCGCTAAGAATCGAAGTTGCTGCAGCTGGGCGCGGCGGTTGAGCCCATGGGCTTCTTGAAACGTCTCTTCGGCTTGGATCGTCCGCAATCCCGCGACGCCTCCGAATCCCTCCAACGCTCAATGATCGTCCAAAGCTCCAGCGAACCGAGCGGCGACGTGATGGATCGCTACTATGACAGTATGGGGCGCATCCAAGCGGCTATGTCTCGGCGCGACTATGTTGCTGCTGCGGCCGAAACTCGAATTAGTCTGAAACTGATCCCTGGATGGGTGAAAGCGACGCGCGAGAGCTACGGCTCCTTCGACATCGCCTCGATCCCGGCCATTGAGCAGGGCGCGATCGCCCTCGCTCTTACTGGAGACGATCAGGGGCTCCGTGAAATGGCAGACACAGTTGCCGCGTCGCCTGATCTTGCGGCGTGGGCTGATCGGGTGAAGCTCGCGTTCGGCGACCTGAACCTTTTCGCGCGTATCCAGATGGTGGTCGCGGAGCATCCGGGCTGTCTTCAGGCATCGCTTAAGACGCAACTTGGCCAAGAGGACGGTTCGCGGATCGCGACGTTGACCAGCTATCTTGAGAAAGCGGGCCTTGTTGCGCGCGTGAAGTCCGGACGGACCTATAAGCTCTTCCCGCCAGGTTCCGCGGATGTGCCGGTTCCGCCACCCCAGCGCGAGGTTGGTTCGCACAGAATCGATAAGGTCCCGCCTCGCCTCCGTGAGGTCGACGTCACAAACCTTGAATACGTCCCGCTTCCCCGTTCGCCTCTGAAGTGGGAGGAAGCCCAAGCCGGTCGGGAGCGAGCGAAGTCTTCAGATGCCGACGGTCCATTCGAGGTCCGCGATGCGGATTGGACCATAACGTCCGTCGAAAAGATCCCAGCAAGCGGGCGTCCAGATTCCGCCTACCGGATCTCGCATCCGTGCCAGACCGGTGTCATTCTGATTGACGACCTCGGAAAGGCCGAAGGGCTTGGCGCCATTCCGGCATCGGCGATGCGGTACGATCGCTCGGGGAAGGTGGCGGCAAAAGCAGCGCTTCTCCACGACACCTACCGCCTCGGCGTCCATCCGTTGGGGGATGGACTGATCGCGCTCTCGCGCGATGCGCATCTCCATGCCTACGACCATGAGCTGAAGCCCATCCTCGAGACGGCGGTTTCGAGCGCGCCCGAGATCTCGGAAATCCGAAAGCGATTTGAGATTTCCGAAGGCGAGCTGAAGAACCATCTTCGCTGTGTCGCTCTCTCGCGGGACAGCTCACGATACCTCTTCACGGTCGTTGATGAAGCGTGGTGTGTGAGCCTGGACGGAAAAGGCCTCTGGGGCGCCCGGCTGCCAATCCAGGACGGGTGGACAGCTGTCGCCGCGCCCGCTGGCCAGTTCGGCACCAGTGACGAAATTCAGCGTGCTCTTAGGTTGATGGAGTTGGCGCTGCCAGTCACACCGGAGGAGATTAAGACCCGCTACCGGGCGCTGGCCAAGAAGTGGCACCCGGATTTCAATCCCGACGACGTTGGCGCGACTGAGAAAATGCAGGCGCTCAGTGCTGCCGCTGCGGTGTTGACAGGGATCGAAGCGTCGTTGCTCCCGAAATTCACAGGAACGGTTTTCAAGCGCGAACTTGATCGACACGCCTTCGAGGCTGACGGGTTGACGTTCACAGTGACGATGGGACTTCAGGCTGGGGAAAAGTTCGCTGCCGATTGGATCTACGCAGCGAGCTTTGCAGCGTCGTCGCACGGCGCCTACCTCGCTGGCTACTCAGGCCGTGTGGTGGAGGTGGATGAGCGTGGCGAAGGCGTGCGCGTCTACGATATCGGAGCGGTCCCGAGGCAGATCATCGACACTGGACGTCACCTCTACCTGCTGACGGACACGCGCCTCTACGTGCTGCGCGGCAATGCACTTTGCGCGCTCGTCGATACATTCGATGGCGGAGACTTGCTGGTGGCAGAGAACGGCTTTGGCCTGCTTGAAAAGAAGCGCATGCGTTGGTTCTCTCCTGCCGGTGACTACCTTGGAAGTGTCGCGACTAGGGATCCGATCAGGCGTGTTTATTTCTCACATGGCCGCTTGATCGTGGAGACACGCCAAGGCCGCGCCGAAATTAGCGGGGCGCCCAACTGGTGGAGTAGCTAGGAAGTCTCGGCAGGCGTCGCCTGATCCGACTGGACTTCTATCGCGTCGCAAGCGTCCGTGCGGCGATGAACGAGGATACGCCCGACAACTGGACGGCCGCCGAAACTCTACTCATGGCGCTGGCGGAGGAACTTGAGGCCGCAGTGGAAATGTCAACCAGTCGGGAAGCGGAGGCGCTGTTCGCCAAGATCGCCGAACGGTGCCGTAAGGCTATGATCCTGGCGGAGGCGGGCCACCTCGTCGCGGCCGGGCGAAGCTAATCCACCAGGGTCGCCAATTTGGCGCCCAAGGCCCCGGCGATCTTCTCCAGTACGGTGATTGTCGGATTGCGAACGCCCCGCTCGACACCGGAGACGGCACGCCTGCGCGATCGGCGAGGTCCTCCTGCGAGATGCCCTGAGCCTCCCGAAGTCGCTTCACGTTGAGCCCCACTCGCCGACGCACGTCCATGGCCCGAAGGGGCCGGGACGCAGCCTTTTGATCTACAGCCTATGAGTCTCAATTGAGTTGACTGCTCGCCGCTACGTATGGCTGCTCAACCTCCAGTGAGACTCATAGGATGCGGAGAGAGCAATGGGTGCGGACGGCCAGAGCCAAGACGAACAGGCGAAGGGGATACTGGCGCCGGCCAGCCCGAAGGTGTGGGCGATCACCATCGGAGTCGCCTGCCTGATCGCGGGCGTCATCATCACCAACGCTCGGAATGGCGGAGACGAGCATAAGAGCGTCGTCGAGAACTCAGACACCGCGGTGGCCTCCGCCACCCTGACAGAGGAGGCGACCGCCATCTGGACGCAGTTCGAGACGGCGGCTCAGGCCTGCGATCAGGCCAGCGACCGGGTGAAGGCCGAACTGCAGTCGCCGGATGGGACGCCCTATTCGACCTATCCCCTGGCGCAGGACGCCGTCTACGCCTGCGACGCCGCCACGAGCGCCGTCTTCGCGCTCGAGCCGCCGAAGGGCGCGCCGGACGCCCTGAAGGAGGAGTTTCAGACTGCGCTCAGCGCCTGCTACCGGGCCTACAGAGGCAAGCAGAACGTCTTCCAGCGTCTCACCAAAGTCCTGGACGGCGACGCGCGGCCATCGACCATGCAGGCGGTTCAGAACGAGATGCAGACGGCCGAAGGCCACATGGTCACCTGCGTGCCCGGCCTGATGGCTGCCGTCGAACAGGCGACGGGCAAGTTCCCCGAACCCGCACAGCGGTGATCACCGCCGCACCACCTCTCGGCGCTCGACCACCTGTCTTCGCTCAGGCGTTCGGCGCACTAGCGGCCCGCTACGGGCGTTGCGGCCCGTAAGGTAGTCGAGCGCCTGGCTGGTGGCATCGACCTGGTCGTCGTGTTTGCCAGCGGGGAAGGCGAGCAACTCCCTCACATACTCCCCCAGCCAGGGCGCTTCCTGCGGCAGGTGCACCTGGCCCGCCTCGAAGCGGGCCGACTGCGCCTCCAGCCGCACGCGCTTTTCATGATAGGGCCGGATCAGGATTGGGCGCAGGAGACCGGCCCGTCGCAGATCCTGCCCCAGCGCCCGCCCAAGCTCGGTGTCTTCGATGATCGTTGTGTCCGCCTCCCAGCGCATGGCGACATCGACGATGGTTCGGCGCAGATCCGGCGCCTCCAGCCGGTCGCGCACCACATCGAGGAGATAGTAGTCGAGCCCCTTGGCGCCCCACACCTGACCGACCGACCAGTCCGAGGTCTCGTTCAAGGTCGAAGCCGTATCCCAGGAGACGATGATCCGGTCGAAGGTCACGGGCGGGGCGTCGCAGTACCTCAGCCACTCTCGCCGGATGACATTGCCGCCAGCCGGCGCCGGCTGCTGCTGGTATTGGGCCTGGAAGAGCAGACTGCCCTGGGCTCGGCGAAGCTCGTTCAGCACCTCGATGGGTTCGCGTTCGGGCATGAGGAGATCGCCAGCGCGCCGACGATGCATGTCGCCGCGACGACCACTTAACGGGTGGACCGTGTCCTCGGTGGCGATGGCGGGGAAGGAGACCACCTCCCAGTCACCGCGCTCCAGCACGTGGCCGACGAGATCGTCTTCGTGCAGCCTCTGCATGATGATCACTACCGCCCCGCGGGTCTTGTCATTGAGACGGGTGATCAGGGTGTTGTCGAAGAAGTCATTGACCCGCCGGCGCGACGCCTCCGAGAGGGCGTCCAAGCCCTTCAGAGGGTCATCGACGATGATGACGTCCGCTCCGCGGCCGAGGATTGCGCCGCCCACGCCCGAGGCGAAGCAGGAGCCGAAGCGCGAGGTGCGAAGCTCCAGATCCCGGAGCCGGGCCATCTGGGTGTCGGGGAACAGCGACTGATACCAGTCGCTCTCGGCGATCGCCCGACGCTTGATGCTGAAATCCCGCGCCAGGTCCTCGGTGTGCGAGACGCAGATCATCTTCAGGGTCGGATCATGCCCCCAGAGGAACATCGGCCAGGCGATGGTCGCCAGGACCGATTTTCCCGACCTAGGCGGGACATTAATGATCAGCCGGCGGCATTCGCCGCGCATGACGCGGGCGAGCTGCCAGGCGATCGCCTCGTAATGCCAGCCCATGATGAAACGTGTGCCGGGATCGATGTCCCGGAACACGCGCTGTACGAAGGCCAGCAGATCCTGACGTAGAACGGCTTCGAGAAGCCTTGTCCGATCAGACACCGGCGCCTCCGCGGCCGAGCCGTCGCAGTGCGTCAGCGAGGAGGGCGGCGTCCTCGTCCGTCATGCCCTCGCCGACGGCCTCAGCCTTCGGCTCGAGGGCCGAGAGCATGTCGACGATCATCGGAAAGGTCCTGATCGCGATCTTTGGATCGTTGACGGCGGCCCCCATCATGCGGCGAAGGACCGCTTCCATGACCGTGAGTTCCCGGTCGCCCGCTGAGATTGAGCTTTTCAGGACCTCGACGAGGATCTGGTGGAGCTCGTCCTTCAGCGACGGTGGCTTCTTCGCCCGCCGTCCCGCGGGGTTAGGGGATGGGCCGCCCTTCTTCCACTGGTGCTCCTTGCCGATGTTCTTGTAGCCGGACTTGCCGTCACCGGGCTGACGGCCGGCGGGCTGATTGCGGTGTTTTCCCATGACGGCGGCCTCACGCGGCGGCCGCGGGCGAGGCCGCACGCTGGTCGAGGAGAGCCTCGAGGGTGAGGCCGGTCTCCTCATGGATCATGGGGCGATCCACGACCGCCTGCAGCCGGCGAACAGCCACCTCGAAGTAGATCGGGTCGATCTCGACGCCGACGCCCACCCGGTTCACCCGGTTGGCGGCTACGACCGTGGAGCCAGTGCCCATACAGGGATCGAGGATCACGTCGCCAACGTTCGTCACGTCCAGGATCGCCTCGGAGAGGAGCTGGACCGGCTTGACGGTGGGGTGGGCATCCAGCGTGGCCTTCCGGTCGGCGCCGAACTGAGCCATGCCGCTGCTGGACCACATGGTCGTCCGATTGCGGCCGTGCTTGCCGAGCTGGACGTTGTTGACGGCGATGCGCTCGCCCTTGGCCAGCACCAATACGAACTCCACCTGGTGCCGATAGATTCCACCCATGCCGCCGGCGGTCTTGTCCCACGCCACCGTGCAGACGTGGCTCAAGCCCAGCGACCGCGTGGCCTGGGTGAGGCCGTACATGCCCCGGTGGTCGATGAAGAGAAAGACCGCCCCGTTCTGGACCACATGCGGGACCGAGGCCCCCAACAGCTCGGTGAAGAAGCTGATCGCCTCCGGCTCGCTCATGGAGGCGCCTTCGACGAAATCCTTGTGCTTGGCGCTGACGACGCCCTCGATCGGCACCAGGCCGTAAGGGACGTCGGAGAACAGCATCCGGACCGGCCTTCCACTAAGCGCCTGGCCGATGATGGCCGGCTCCTTCGCGTCGCCGCAGACCAGCCGATGCGTCGGTGCGCCATCGGCGGCGGGGTCGAAGATGAAGGCGTCGCCGTGCTGGAGGAGGGAGGTCTTCTCCGCCGTGGGGATGTCTTCGTCGGCTGGCTTGTCGAAGCCGGAAAGGAGCAGGCCGTCGATCTTGCCCATCGGGAGCAGGGTGTGGGCGACCAGATCCGGGTCGATCTGAATCAGGCCCTCGACGCTGATCTTGAGCTGCTCGACGTCCCACTGCCCCATCTCCAGCAGGGCATGATGGGCGATGCGGAACGTCTCAATTTCCGCTTCGCTCAGGTGGTCGGCGCGCTGGACATGGACAGTGGTATGGCCGAGCGTCTTCAGCGCCTCCCAGAGGAGGTGGCCGTCGATGATGCGGCTGTCCTTGTCGACCAGGATCGGGGCGACCACGCCGAATCGGCGGATGGTCGCGACGAGTTTGTCGAGCTTGCCGCGCGGGTGCTTCCGCACTCGGCGCTCGGCGGGTTTCAGCTGATCGATTGGGATCTGTGTGAAGGTGGAAGAACGATCAGACTGCAGAGCTGTCGAGGTTTGGGGGCGCTGGCGAACGCGCACGGCGTTCGAGTTTGGCTGGGGCATTTGGGCCTCCGAGAAGACGTGAACCCGGCCATCGACGTCGTTCACCTCCTTTCAGAGGCGCCAGTTCGTTGATTGGCCAGCTTCGCCGCTGCTCAGAACCACTCGGTCCCAAAATGCCGCTCGCTGTCCGTTGGGTGAGCGGACATCGGCATGCTGGCGCGATTCGGCGAGTTGTGAAGATCGGGGCAGTTTCTGTGTCAAAGCGGATCCCCCAGTCTATAGGGGGCGATGTCTCAGTTGGGCTCATTGCCGCCCTTGAGGAGGTCCGCTTCCGACTTCGCAGATTTCAAGTCTGGCGCCCCCACGCGCGAATGGTCCGCTTAGAAGGCGGGAACGACTACGCGTCCGAGAACGTCGAGATCACAGCGTCGACCACCACCTTGATGGACCGAACTGCCGCGCCTTCAACTAACATTCCGCACTCCAGGTTCACGCCCTTGGAGCGACGAAGCAGATTGGCAGAGCCGACATAGGCGGCGACGCCATCAGCAAGCACGATCTTGGCGTGGAAGGTTTCGTCGGAGTCGCCTTCGGGTCGACCCTCAGGCGCGTAGTCGTGGATGGTAACCAGTTCCGTGAGGCGCCGGCCTGGGAAGCCGCATTGCGCAAGCTGGCTGGCATCCCTGAGTACCAGCACGCGCTCCGGGGCTCCGGTCAGCTCGAAGAGTTCGAGCGCCCATTCAGCGCCGATGGTGTCGATATACGGGACCATGATGACGAGGCGTGCCTTCGCGGTGTGCGCGAGGTGCCGGAACGCGTCTGTGGTGTCCGTAAGGGACGAGAACTTGGAAGCGATGTCTTTCCTGAGAGCTTCGGCGAGTTTGCTCGGCTCAGGCGGCAGCGTCACCACGAAGCGTGCGGTTGCTGACGGCGAGACGAGCGAGTCCTGGCTCATGCGTCGAGGTCGGGATCGAAGTAGCCGACGAGATCGGGAGCGTCGCCTGCTTCCCATTCCGGCTTTGAACCGCCCTTCAGGCTGGAGCGGGAAAGAAGGAGATTCGAGGAAACGCAGCTGACCTCGCTGACCATGATGCAGGCTGGGCATGCACCACCACGAGCGTCGCAGAGGCTCCCCGAACCACAGCGAAGCATGCGTTGATCAACGTTACGACGAAGGAACTCCATCGCGTGATTGCGCCACATCGCCGAGACATTCCCCAGGTCCGGGGTCATGCCCTTGCGGTAAACCACGAAGGCGAGATCGGCTGGGAAGATGTGCTCTCCGATACCGTCCCGGTCGAGGCCCGACACTTCGGCCAGCGAGTGGATGAGCTGGTGCGAGAGGCTGTGCAGCAGGAGGTAGATGTAGGGTGCTAGGTGCCGCTGGAATCCGGCCCTCTCCCTGTCCTTGAATTGCTCCAGGAAAGGACCGAAGTCCTCGTACGTCTCCAGATAGGCGCGGCCGAGGCCAATTTCTGCAGCAGGCAGGTCGACAATCGCGTTTCTCTCCAGCCAGCGGCGCACCCGTCCTTCGTCGAGTTTGACGTACAGCGCCTCGTTCTGCTGCTCAGTGACGTAGATGGGATGCTTGCTCTGGGTGTTCGGGATCGTGTCGAACGCCTTCAGGCGCACGGGCACGGCGATGGACTGTCCGTTGTGTTCGCGCTGGTAGACGGGGGTCGAGGAAACCCGCGAGTACCCGAAGCTAAACTCGCAGATCGGCAGGCCGCGAATGAGCACCATTCGGGCAATGCCAGTGTGCTTCAGGAGATTGTCGACCTCATCCACGTAACGCTTGAGCTCGGTCGGATCGTGGACCACGTCACTGAGTGTGATGTCCGGTTCAAGAACATCCACGGCTGCATGCCGGCTCTTCGCTTCGTCGATATGCTCCCGTTCGAACACGTGATGCTGGATGGTCAGGCGGATCGGGTCATAGCGTCGGGCCCAGGTCTGGCGCGACAGCGCAGCCTGCATGAGTGATGGACTGGCTAGGCGCCCGCGGCTGACTAAGCCGTCGGAGAACCACTTTTCCCTGATTGCATCGGCATCGGCACGGTAGCGTCGCGCAGCATCTTCGCGATTGCCGGCGGTCGCGCGTGCGGCCATGCGTTCGAAATCCTCAAATTCCTCCCACTCGCCCGAGCGGTTGGCCGCGTTCACAGCGGCTTCGATCTCGTCGCGTGAGGGTTCCTCGAAAGGCACGTCGTGGATGCGTGCGAGGGTGCGCAATAGCTCATTCGTGCGGTCGCCGGTCATTAGGTCGACGACCGATGGATCGCTAAATTTAATGAAGGAGCTGCGCTGCGGATAGAAGGCGGAGTTAGCCCGGTAGGACACGGGCATCATGTTCACTTCGAGGTACTGGAACTGGCGGCCCCCGGCCTGCTGCTCGGAGTACAGCTGCTGGAGAACCTCGGGATCCGCTTTCTTGAGTGGGCGCGACTCCTTGCAGCCCTCGCAGACGAAGCGCCATTCCTTGAAGACGGGGGCCTCGTTGCGCAGGACGAACCGTTCGCTGCCACACGTGCACGACCTTATTTGACGAACCTGGCCCGTAGCTTGGTCGGGATTGTAGTTGAAGGGGCTCAGCGGCTCGACGTTGCCGCTCCAGTGGACATAGACGACATCGACTTGGGTCCATCGGGCCTGATGACCGTTACAGGTCTTTGGCAGCGGGAACTGCGCCTGCTCCCCTACGGATTGGAATTCCCGGACGCGCCCGCAGGTGCCGCATCGGTAGACCAGCGGATACGGGACGTAGCCAACTACGTCGGGGCTCGTCATGCGGAATTTCGCCGGGTCAATCTGCACCCGGCCGCTGTGGATGTCGTAGAAGGCCCGATCTATCGAAAGCACGTCGAGCGCTTCGGGAATGGCAGCCGCGATGCGTGACCGCCAGTTGGCGATGAATTCACGCATGCTCTCGAAGATTAGGTCGTTCGTCGTTCGATCGAGCTTCAGTTCGCGATCGACCGGGACCGAACGGCAGATTCCTTTACCGCCTTCCCACGTGAACAGGACGCCGGGCGCGTACGAGGTCGCAAGCTGGGTTCGCGAGCGCGCCATGACCGGAGGCTTGGGCTGATCGCTCTCTTGGCGACGTCCCCCAAAACCGCCGGGGCGGCGATAACGCTCGTTGGGTGAATCGCGTCGTTCACTCATCGCGCCTCGCCTTCGTCAGCGTCTGTCTCGGCGGCCTCGCCCTTCTGCGTCCGGATGGCCCTCATGACTGCGGTAAGGTCGCGAATGTCGACGGCGTTCGTTCGCCCCTTCGCGAAGGGGTCGTACCCCGAAGCGACGATGTAGCCGGCCTCGTCGACGTCGCGCAGGGACGTCATCGGCTTCTGGAAGACGGTATCCAACCCTGCCCAGTAGTCGGCGAGCCGCGCCGATGTCATCTGCCTCGTCATCGAAGCAGCGAAGCGGGCGATCTCGTGGTCGACCATGCCCTGGTAGTGGTCGCCATAGGGTGGGCTTCCAAAACGCGAAGGGCCCCGACCCGCGAAGCCGGCCGAACGCAGCGCGAAGGTGCCAATCTCTTTCTCCAGACCGACCCTGGTGTCGTTGGCCAGTGTCCTCAGGCGGCCCAGTGCATCGGCCGCCTGCACATTCGCCTTTCGGTCGTCAGGGAGGTGGACGAATTCATCCGCTTCGCGAAGCATCGCCCAGGCTTGAATGTAGGAGGCAAGGACACGTCGAACGGCGTTCTCGGCCCACCGTTCAATCGCGGGCGGAGCGATCATCCGCTCAAGGAATCGGTGAAAAATGTCGTGCGTCTCGACGACATATCGGTCGCGCCGGTTCTGCGGTGTCGGAATGAGCATGACAAAGCCGACGTGGGTCCGTCCGACGCGGCTGGATGCCTGAATGTACTCGGCGATATCCGAGGGAAGACCGGCAAAGAACATGCTGTTGAAGCGGTCGACATCGACTCCGTGGCTGATGGCCGCCGTAGCGACGATGCTGCGGACCGTCTTGTCTATCAACGGATAGTCCGCGCCAGCGAACGAAACCCCGGCGTCGTTCATCACCTGCTGAATCGCCTTCATATCCACGCCGCCCGAGATGAGGCGGCTGTCGAAGGTCTCGAACGGTAGTCCGGCTTGGAGATGGTGCTGATAGACGGACGAGCTGAGCGCGTCCATGATCTGGTCGCCACCCTTCTTGTTGGTAACGTAGGCGAGCGCGATTCGGTGAAGGTCGACGAGCGCCATGACCTCGGCGACGCGCCCGTCGGCAAGTGCGCGGTCAAGCGCACGTTGCCGCCAGCTGCCGGACTGCGACGGCGCGATGGCGTTCTTCAATGCGTTGATCGTCTCAGCCTGCCTGGACGCATCCTGCAGGTCACGCCACAGCCCTGATATGATGGTGTGGAACGCGCTCAGGACATGGACCGCCGTCACCGTGTGCGTGGCGTCGTTGGTCATCAGGGAAACGTACAGGCGCATCCACGGCGCGGTCGCCTCAGGTCCCAGGTGTGGCGGGAGGGCTTCGGCAAGAGCCTTCCGCTCGGCGTTGTCAGCGGGCGGCGCTGCCGGTTCTGCGAAGAACGAACGGTAGATGTCAGGGCCCGGATAGGGGAAGCGCAGCGGCGTGCGCTGGTACAGGGTCTGCAGCTGCCGCTCCGGATTGGAAATGGTCGCTGTCGCCGCGACGATCTTGGGCGTCCGGAAGCCGCGCCAGCCATCGCCGGTCCACACCTTGGCGACGTGCAAGTCATCGCCCGCAATCTCATCGATGCGCGCAAACACGTTCTCGAGGAGCGTGTCGAAAAGCCCGCTGAACGTACCGAGGCTCTCTTCGAGGAGGTGCGCCTCGTCCTGGATAATGAGTGAGGGGAACGGATCAAAGAAGATGCGCTCGCCCCTGCGATAGGCCGGAAAGACAGGCAGGCAGCCTGCCGCCTCAGGACCTTCATTCAGCTGCTCCGTCCGGCGCTCGACGAACAGATGTCCGCTCGGATCGACCCACCGGGCTAAACCGAACATGCCAAGCACGCGCGAGACGGTGTTGGTGTGCTGGCCGAGCATCGCCAGCTTGTCGACCGTTCCGAGGACGATAGAGGGCGCGCGCTCGTAGATCGTGTCGTCGGTCAGGAGGAAAGGAAGCGGGTGGATGCCGCCGTGGTGCCTGTTCCAATCACAGTCCGGATCGAAACAGACGATGGCGGCTCTCTTCGCCCTCGGTCCCTCGGACTCATTGCGGCGAAGGCCAGTCGCCCCCTTGCAAACGGGGCATTCAGGCACCTTGTTGTAGGCTTCCCGAATGTCGCGATAGCGCCGCGCGCGCGCCGCCTCGTCTTCTTCGCGCTGTGCTCCTTCCTCAAGCAATGCATCGGAGGGATGCGCCGTATCACTGAGGAGCGGAACGTCCGTTCTTATCCCGCTGTAGCTGTTCGGCGTGTTTGCGGATCCGACCCAGAAGCCCATTTCGAAAGGCCATGTGCCGACGCCATCCTCGCGGCGTACGAGTTCCGCCCAGGTGAGGAGCTTGAGAAGGCGTTGCGCCTGCTGGAGCGTTAGGAGCCGAAGGGGGTAGCGGATGAGGGCCGTGACGCCGCGCTGCTTGCCCCGCAGACGGTCGATGAAGAGCGCGAACAGCAATGCTCCGTAGAATGCTTCTGACTTGCCTCCGCCAGTCGGGAAATAGAGGAGGCTAGCAGCCTCGTCGTCGAGCTTCGCGTTCGAGAATTCGCGGAACTCTTCAAGACGCGACGCGAAGGTAGGGATGTGAGCGAGGATGAACGCGAGTTGGAAGAGGCGCCAACCGCGGTTCGGGTCCTCCTTATCGCGCAGGAAGAAGGTGCGGTTCATCGAGCGCCAGGCGCGCCACGGGATCGCGACCCGTTCGAGCCGCTTCCGCTCTTCGACGGTGGTGGCCTTTGTCACAGCCCTCGCGGCTCCAGCCGCCTTGATGAGGACGTCAACGCCTTTCCGGATGTAGGCGGCTTCATCGGTCTGACCTGATGTGTCGAGCCGCAGCCGATCCGACTCACGGTCGGCGTCGACGGGGTCGAGATTCCACCTCACCGCATCGCGCAGTGACCGTTCGTTCTTCTCAATCCAAGCGACGTAGGCATCCGGAAGAGCCTGGAGGTCTTCGACGGAGAAATCTTCGCGCGCTAGCGCGCCGAAGTGGGTCTCGATGGCGATGTTGGTCGGGTTGATGCGCGGTTGAACGAAGCGTGGCGCCCAAGTTGTCGCGAGCACGACCGCGCCACCATCTTTGTCGGCTTCGACGCCGCAGTTCAGGCCAATCGCTGGATAGTCGAGATATTCGCGGAAACGGTAGGAGGGCTCGACCCGATCCAACTGGAGCGGCCGGTGCGCGGCTTCCGGGATCGTCACTCTGAGCTGTGTGCCGAAGAGCGTGTTGCAGCGTGACTGCGCGTCAGCCGGCCGAAGCTGCTGGCACTGATTGTCCAAGGTGACGCGGAGAGAGACACGGGAACGGTCGAGGAAGTCGTGCTGACGTTCGATCTTGAGCGTCAGGGCGCTGAAGTCGGGAAGCACCTTGGACTCGTCGGGTGCGATGTCGCGGGCTGCAGCGATGAAAGCCTCCCAGCGCTCGCGGCTTTCCGCGCTTTCGGGCCGGACCCGGAGGTTCCGCCAGGCTTCCTGTTTGCCATCGCCGTTGAGCCACGCGAGCAGCTGAGCTCGGATTTGTCCTGTCAGCTCGCCGTTGTAGCTCGCGACCAACGACGCAAGGTCCGTCCCAGCTGCGTTGGCAGGCCATTGGAATTCAGGGAGCAACAGGTCGAGCCTTCGCCACTTCGGCGGGATCGGCGAGGGTTCGATCAAAGCATGGGGAATCTCGCGGCCTTCCCTGAGCATCTTGGCCACGGGCGCAGGAGCCGTCTCGGTCTCATCCGGACCGTCCTGGTCTGGACCGTCAGGCTCCATGGACTCAGGCGGAACCGGCGTGTCGCCGATGCCCTGGACCTCATCGACGTTCAATCGGATGCCGCGTTTGCCGTAAGCGGCGGTGAGAACCTCGTCCTGGATTTTATTCCTCTGCTGGCGGATCTCCGCGCGCTGAGGTTCCGTCAGCGTCCTCCATGCTGGCTTGTCGACTCCGGCCGCCTTGAATGCAGCGGTGCGGTTCGACCTGATCTCGTCTTCGATCTCCCGCTTCACGTCTGCATTGAGCTGGAAGTCGAAATCGAGCGGCCCGTCCTTCGGATCGACATCATCCCAGGTCGGAAGGATGCGCACGTAGACCGAGAACTGCGGCTGAGCCCGAAGCGCCTCGGCCGCGTCTCCTGCCAGAAAGAAATCAAGGCCTAGGGCCGCGATGGCGATGTCGGACGTCTCGTCCTGGCCCCGGACATCAAAGCGCGGGAGCAGCTGACCGGAGACGATCGCGCGTCGCGGCGAGCGGCCCAAGATGAACCGCCCTTCGTCATCTGTACCGCTGACTCTGCCAACGATCGTGTTGACGATAGCGTCGCAGACGGCCTCCTTTAGCTCAACGTCCACGGCCCCGAGTTGTTTGTCGCTGAGACCTTTCATACCGAGCCTCCCGGCCGGACGTCTCTGACGGTCGTTACGAACTCCTCGGCGGCGGCGCGCAGCGCGCGGATGTCGCCGGAGCGTTCGGGATTCTCGGCTGTCACCGCATGAACATCTGTGAGGATGCCGCGGTAGGCGTCGTGGAAGGCCGCACCGGCACGGAGGCGGCTCGAACGCTGCGCGATGACGGCCCACTTCCAGAACCGGGCCGTGATATTCGGCCCTATGCCCAAAGCCTCGGTGAATCGGCGGAAGGTCGCCTCGTCCTGGGGGGCATGGGGAATGACCTCGTAGAGAGGCTTGTCCGCCTCGCCATCAAGGTCGATCCAGTAGTGGGCGCGCGCGGTCGTAATGTCTGACCCCATGCGAACGCAGAGTTCGCGAAGTCGGCCGGCCTCGCTGCCACCTGGCAGCGCTGCAAATTTCTCAATGACCAGATCGTGGTAGTCGCGGATTTGTTCGGCTGCGACGGCGGTCAGGTTGAGGAGTCCGCGGGCCTTCTCGATGAAGGCTGGGCCGATCACGCAAAGCTCATCGCCCCGCTGGACATCATTGGCGGTCACTTCGACGAACCGGGAGACGGAGCGCCCGCTGTCCTTTCGCACAAGGACCGTGCCGCGACGCGCGATGATCCTCTGGCCGTTCTCCATTACAAGTTCGAGGGTGTTCCCATCGCCGCGTCGGTTCAGGCCGGCAAGATCGATGATCCCGCCGGGCGGAAACTCTACGTCCTCGGACGGAGGAACGGTGCGGTCGAGTTGAACCTGATGGTTGCCAAGCTCGCCGAGGCGGCTGGCTGCCCGAGCTACGAAGGTTTTGAGCCGGCGAATGAGCTCGTCGTCAGTCAGTTGTTCCGCCAGCCGCGTTGCATCTCGCGCCGCAAACTGCAGCGTGTCGCCGTCAGCTAGGAACATGAGTTGGTCGGGCAGCCACGGCTGGGCAAACAGTTCGAGCACGGTCTGTCGTGTCGGAGCGACGATGACGGCGCGCTTGTAGTGGTTCTTGACGGAGGGTTCGAGGGCGGCAAGGTCAAGGAAACCCTGCTTCGTCGTGAACCTGACAAAGCCGCTTTCCAGCCGTTCCTGCAGCTTGGGATGATCGCGACCAAGCAGATAGGCGCAGAAGTCTGCCATTGCCTCGGTGCGGAAGAGGACGACGGTTCGGGAACTGGCCCGCTCTGCCGGAATGATCGCCTCCTCGACCAACGTAGACATCGATGTGGCGGATTCAGCCTTCGCAAGAAGAGCTCTCGCGTCAGCGACCGCGGCCGTCAGTTCGTCGGCCGCGACAATCGATGCTCCGTTTCTGACGTCGAGAAGCGCTGTTAGCTCCGCGTCGATGCGATAGGCGGCAAGGTTGTCGGCGGCGATTGCCTCGGAGCTCTCACGTTCGAGGAAGGTAGAGAAGTCGGCCAGGCTGCCTGGCAGACACGCGGCCCGCCGCAGCTTGGCGATGATGTCCCTGGCGGCCTCAGCCCCAATTCTATTGCCCCGGTCGCGAAGCTGGGCAGCAAGCATCCGGAACCGCGCGATGACGTCGCTGGTCGTTCCGACGAAGCCATCAACGTCGATGGCGGAGGCCCCACGCCATGCACTGTCAGCTTGCGCGTTGGCCGTGTGAAGGATTCCCTCGGCGCGCGTGAGGATGGTGCGGCCGGCTGCAGGCGTGATGTGGTTGCGCTTGGGATGGGGCCTGATGCCGAGAAGGTCGAACCGCGTCGCATCGTACGCCCACGGGTCATCGGTGAGGGCGAGAATTCCCGCGCTGGGGAACGTCGCCCTCATCTTGTCGATGGCCATCTTTGCGGCCGGGAGCCAGTCAAAGCCGAGCCGGGAGCGGCCGGTCTTTGTGAGGTCCAGAATGATGATGTCGGGCGGACGATTGATCGCCCTCAGCTCGCGCTCAAGAGGGTCGCCCGCACGAATCCCGAACAGGAAGAACTTGGCGGTATCAGGATGGTCCGCAGCTCCTGAGCGCGTCTGCTTGCTGAGGTCCGTCTTCGTCTTCGTGTGCCAAAGAAGCTCGCCCGTCTTCGGGCAGCCGTCACGGGCGGAACCGTGCGGAACGATCTCGTCGAGGATCGGATGCGTAAGCTCGATGTAGTCGGCACCGTCGCGCCCCCGCCCGGTAATCTTCTGCGCCCGCGTCAGGACCTGGTGGTAATCTTTTAGGCCCGGGTCATCGTCACCTTCGATTGAGCGTGACAGGTGCTGCAGGTGCATCTTGCCGAGGACATCACGGTCGACGTGCACCTCACGTGCGAGTGCATGCGCGGTTCGGGCATAAGGAAATAGGACGGCCCGAAGACCGGCCGGCGCAGAGGCGATGAGGCTTTTCGCGCCCTGGATGACGGTCTCACGTCTTGGCGCTGCCGCGGTCTCGCTGATCGAGAGCAGAGCGATCAAGGCCGAGAGACATGGCTGGTGCGACGGCCAGCACAACACGACCTCGGTCTGACCGGTATTTATCACGCCGAGCGCCGCTCGCATCAAGGCCTGGTAGACCGGAGAGATCTCCCGCGCTTGGGAATCCCCGACCGCGTAGAGCGGAACTTTTCGAGCCGCTTCGAGGTACTGCTCGACCTCGCGTTGATGCCGTATTGACGCCGCGACCCGCGCGGTAGCGCGCTCCTGGGCCTGCGCCGCAATCGTGGCTGCAAGCTGCTTGCGGCGTTGCTCGTTGTCATCACGCTGCTGGAGGCGGTCTGCAAAGCCCGCTCCAGGGGCGCGAGAGTCGCGGTGCCTAGCCATTTCCCGGCACCGCCGTGTTAACGCCGTAAGCCTCGATGGCGGCTGCCTCGGCGTCGCCGCCGTGCCTGCTCAGCGCGCCGCGGAAGGCATCAGGCTTCGGCAGATCGAGGTCGCGGAGCAGTTTGACGGATACGGCTGCGGTGCCGGAAACCAGCCTGTAGCGGTCGTCGACCGCAGCTGTGTTTAGTAGCGCAACGACAAGCTCAATTTGCTCGGCGTCTTCGCTGGTGAGAACGATAGTGTGGTTCTCGGTGACGAAGCCGCCCCAGGTTTCGACGACATCTGGCGCGACTACGGCGGCCAGCAACCGACGTGGCTGCTTGTCGTTGGTCGTTCGCTGCATCACCGCGGCTGATGTTCGGATGATCGAGGCGCTGGGTCCGTCGAAGTGGACGAAGTCCGTCTTCAGACCTTCCTTGCCGGCTGGGCGACAGGGCTGCCCCACCCTCACGTTCTTCGCCCAGATCAGCGGAAAGGCGGAAACCCGATGTTCCGGCAACAGTCTGTCGCACTCGCGGTTCCACACGAAGTATCCGGCGCGGGCTTCCACCCCGTAATCCGACAGCTTCGCCCCGCCAGCTTGACCTCCATTCGTCAAGGGCAGCGGCCACGGATCGCCGCTCGCCACGGAGAGCTGAAGCCGCGCGACGTTTCCACTGCCTTCCGGAGTGAGCACGGGAAAGTCGACTAGCGCCTCGCGTGGATGCGCCGTCCCCTTTCTGAGTAGGAGGACGCTCACGTCCTGCTGCACGTCCGCGAAGACGCGCTTCCGCTCCGGCACGAACCCGATCGCGAGGACCTGAGCCTGGGTCCGGATGTAGGTCCGCATACGGTCGTAGAACGGTCCTGCCCTGAAGCTCGAAGGTAGGACAAGAGCGACCAGGCCGCCGGGCTTGGCGTAGCGCAGGCACAGCTCAGTGAAGACCGCGTACTTGTTGATATGTCCGCTGTAGGCGATGTCCTTCCAGCGCTCGTCCGTGAGGTCCGCCACAGTGACACGGCCGTAGGGCGGGTTCGCGACCACGAGGTCGAACGATGCGTGCGCTGGAAGTGAGAGCGCATTGCTGACGGTGATGAGTTTCGACGCGCTCGCTATGCCCAGGCGATCAGCGACCAGAGCTTCCGAGACCTGGGCCAGGCCGGCATCGATCTCGATGCCGCACAGGCGTTTCAGCGCGGCCTTGGCATCGATACCTGCGGCGCGCGCCCGCGCTGCGACGTTCGACAAAAAGGCTGCGCCGCCAGCCGCTGGATCAAGGACGCGATGTTGGCATACATCGAAGCCGGCACTTACGGCGAGGTCCAGGATCGCCTCGGCAAGATAGGGCGGCGTGAAGTAGGTGGCCTGCTGCCGGCGGACCTTCTCCGAGAGCAGCAAGGTATAGAAAGTGCCGATCCAGTAGTGCCGCTCATCGGTCGGCAACGCGGAGATGCCGTCGGCAAAATCGGCAAGCGGCGGGGGAGGCGCCGGGCACCCGAGGAGTGATATCGCGAGCTCGGCTCGGCGCTCCGGCGTGAGGTTCTTTGGTGCACTTCCTGCAGCAGATCGAGCAAGCGCCAGCAGCGAGATTTTCTTGTTCGACGCGGCCTTTTTCACGGAATTCAGATTGAGGGGACGCGCGACGACACCGCCAAAGGAGTGAATATCACTCTCGAATTCCTTAGCGTCCATGATCGGCTTAGATTCAAACACCATTGCGAGCGACATAACCTTCGCGAAGGCAGGCCGTGGCTGCGACGGCCCGCCAATCCGAAAGGTTCCCCCATAACTTCTGGACACTCTCGGTTGGGATACGCTTGGCCGTCAACCCAAACGCGATAGGTGGGGATGATTAGTCCCGCAAAGTCTTCGCACGCAGCCGATATCCAATCCAATCATGCGTCCGACATGGCCCACGACGGCGTGTACGTGACCGAATTCTGCCTCCCAAACAGGGACCGGGTAGGCGGGCTCGATCCACCCAGAAGCCAGCTCGTGGTGGTGAAGCATGCGGATGAGGTTCTCCGGAGGAGCGGCAACCTGGTCGCCGCCTTGGCGGCTTGGGAGGCCGTGACCCTGGACTCAACGAAAACCGCGAGGCGCGCCATCCAGAAGGTGCGATCCAACCCGCATCCGTATTCTTGGCTTTAGCGCGCGCGAGTGTCTGGCAAGGGTCGGGCTCAGCCGTACCTGTCAGGTTGGCAACCGAACATTCGCCCACGCTGAGGAAAGGTCCGCAATCTGGTTAGGAGCCAATGTCTGCAAGTGGCGCGACCCGGCCATCGGTCACCAAGATTCCCGCTCGACGTTCCAGGCAGCGTGGTCCTGAACACCGCTGGACTTCGGCCCGGAAGGGAGCGGTAGTGCACACACGCCCGGGGAGCCGGGCTCGTCTCAGTACGGGGACCGCGATGGGCGGCCTCGATGAACGGAGGCGAGTATGACCAAGCCAAAGACCAAGACCCAGTCCGCCGAGACCGCGCGCGCAGCCGGTGACGTCGCAGGCCCGAAGGGCAAGCTCGGCGCCCTGGTGGCGCTGCTGCTGCGCCCAGAGGGCGCGACGCTCGAAGCCATGCAGGCGGCGACCGGCTGGCAGGCGCATTCTGTGCGTGGCGCCATCGCGGGCTCGATCAAGAAAAAGCTCGGCTTCGACGTCACGTCGGAGAAGGCCGACGGCGGTCGAGTCTACCGTATCGCGAAGGGAGCCGGCGCGTGAGCGCCGGCGACCACCTGGCCGGGCTGGATGCTATGTCGCTTGCCGACTTGCGTGCGGCCTGGACCGAACGACTCGGCGGCGAACTGCCGAAGCTGCGCACACGGGAGCTGATGGCGCTGGCTCTGGCGCATCGACTGCAGATCCGGGCCGACGGCGATTTGTCCGGATCGTCAAAGCGCCGAATGGCCGAGCTGGCGCGAAGGTTCCGCGAAGACCGTGGCTACATGCCCACGCCCGGCCCGAACCTGAGACCTGGCACGACCCTGATCAAGGAATGGCGCGGCGTGCGTCATGAGGTCTGGGTGCTGGAGGAGGGGTTTAGCTACATGGGGCAGCGGTTCGGCTCCTTGAGCGAAGTCGCCCAGCACATCACAGGCACGAAGTGGAACGGCAGGGTGTTCTTCGGCCTGAAGGAGCGGCGGCGATGAGCGCCGTGCGCCTGCGTTGCGCCATCTACACCCGCAAGTCCTCGGAGGAGGGGCTGGAGCAGAACTTCAACAGTCTGCATGCCCAGCGGGAGGCCTGCGAAGCCTATGTGCTATCCCAGGCCGGTGAGGGCTGGAACGCCATCAAAACGGCTTACGACGATGGCGGCTACTCGGGCGGCTCTATGGATCGGCCTGGTCTGCAGCAGCTCATGGCCGACATCCAGCGCGGCCTGGTCGACGTGGTGGTGGTGTATAAGGTCGACCGCCTGACACGCTCGTTGGCCGACTTCGCCAAGATCGTCGAGCTCTTCGATGCCAAGGGTGTCTCCTTCGTTTCGGTCACCCAGGCCTTCAACACGACCTCCAGCATGGGGCGCCTCACGCTCAATGTGCTGCTCTCCTTCGCCCAGTTCGAGCGGGAGGTGACCGGCGAGCGCATCCGCGACAAGGTCGCCGCGTCTAAGGCCAAGGGCCTGCGCATGGGGGGGCAGCCGCCGCTCGGCTACGACATCGTGGATGGGCGGCTGGCGGTGAACAAGGTCGAAGCCGCGCGGGTGCAGCGAATCTTCCAGCGGTACCTGGAGCTGGGCACGCTGCTGGACCTGGTACGCGAGGGCGTCGAAGCGAAGCGCTGGGTCAACAAATCCGGCCGAATGGTCGGCGGCGGCATGATGGGACGTGGCGCGCTCCACTACCTGCTGACCAATCCTGCCTACCGCGGAATCACTCGCCACCACGAAAAGCGGTACGAAGACACCCATCCGGCCATCATCGACGCTGGACTATGGGATGCTGTGCAGACCCGATTGGCGGCCACCAACGCCAGCCAACCGAAGACCGAAAAGCGCGGGGAAGCATCCAGGCTCGAGGGGTTGATCGTCGATGACCGCGATAACCTCATGGTCCCGGTTCATACGAAGCGCGGCGCCCGGCGCTATCGCTACTACGTCAGTCGTTCGGTGCTGACCGGCCAGGGAAGGGCTGGGAGCCTGCATCGGATCCCGGCGGGCGTCCTGGAGCAGTTCCTCGCCGAGCGCATCGGCCCGATGTTGGCGCCGGCCTGGCGGCCGGCCGAGGACATGCTCGACCGCATTGTCGCCGCCCTGAGGAGCGCGACCCTTAGCGAGGATCAGATCGCGGTGCGTCTCGTTGCCGACGCCTTGTCGCCCGCGGCGACCAACACGTCGGGAGCGGCGCTGGACGGCGAGGGCTACTGCACCCTGCGCATCGCCTTCTTCATGCGGCGTCGTGGAGCGATCGTGCTGCAGGCTCCGGGCGCAGCGGCGGCGCCCGCCAACAGAATCGACCGGGCGCTGGTCAGGGCGGTCGCGCTCGCTCGCGTCTGGGCGGTCGAACTCGAGACCGGGCAGGTGGATTCAATCAAGTCCCTCGCCAGGCGTGAAGGGCTCTGCAACCACTACGCCACGAGGCTTCTGCCGCTTGCCTATCTGGCCCCAGACCTGATCGATGAGATCCTCGATGGGCGCCAGCCCCGCAATCTTACCCTGAGCGCACTCACGGCCGAGCCGCTGCCGCTGGATTGGGGCCGGCAGCGCGAACGGTTCCGGGAGCTTGCAGCGAGCTGAGGAGTTCGCTGTTGCGCTCATAGCTGCGCCTGAAGATCGCTGTTCTCAGCCTCGTCCTCGCGCCCAACGCGGGGGCGAAGTCATTGATGGGCGACCGCTTCTCGCGACGCGCGACACGGATTCGATCGGGCGAATTTCCGAATATCGCTGTTGAATTCGCTGCTAGCAGCGAATTCTCGCCCGCGCGGCGAAAGGTACACTTCTGCAATGGGTCCAGAGAGAGGCGGCGCAATAGGCCCTGCATCGCGCGGTGAGCGGCTCTCAGAGAGCCAGGCGCATGGGCCTGCGCCCGCCTAACCGGCAGACTTCTCGGGGGTATTCTCGGGGCGGGAAATCACCCCGAGTTGGCGGGGGAATGAATGGTCGGAGTGGCAGGATTTGAACCTGCGACCCCCGCGTCCCGAACGCGGTGCTCTACCAGACTGAGCCACACTCCGACTTGGGAGGGCGCCTTATAGAGGAGGCTTTTCGCGCCCGCAAGCGAGCGCAGGGCGTTGCATCGCAAATCGGCTTGGGCTATTTCCACCGCCTCGCGCGGGGGACAGCCCCCGACGCCGTTCCTGCTGGGGAATGGTGTAATGGTAACACTGCGGTTTTTGGTACCGTCATTCTAGGTTCGAGTCCTAGTTCCCCAGCCACTTCCTCCTTCTGAATCGAAGACTTGCCCGCCGCCCTGGCCAGGGCTTCACTGGCCTGCGCCGAACCGTGCCCCGCTGGGGCGCGTTTGATCTCGATCAGGGAGCCGGACGATCCGGCGTCGCATGGTCCGGCCGCTCAAGGAGGCGTCGATGAACGTGGACGGACGGACTTTGGTGGTGGTGGCTGACGGCCGCAAGGCGCGCGTGTTCGAGGAGGCCCGCCTCGGCGGTCCGCTGCATGAACGCGCCGAATGGCTGGCCGAACTGCCTGAATTCGAACAGGGGGGCGGGACCTCGCCCGGCCGGGTGTTCGACCGCATGGGCCACGCCTCGCACGGGGTGACCTCCGAATCGCCCAACGACAAGGGCGAGCGCGAGTTCCTGGTGGGCCTGGTCGGCCAGCTGGATCGCATCGTGCAGAAGCACGGCTTCGACGACCTGGCGCTGATCGCGCCGCCGCGGGCCCTGGGCGTGCTGCGCGAGGCCCTGCCCAAGGGGCTGGAGCGCAAGCTCAAGACCAGCGATCCGCATGACCGGGTGGCCGCGAGGGCCGAAGAGATCGCCGAGGCTCTCCACGCCGCCCGGCGCAAGAGCGCCTGATGGCCGACGACGCCCGCCAGGGCGCCGAGCTCATCGCCGCGGCCGGGACCCTGAAGGCCCGGCCGCTGGGCCTGGACACCTTTCGCGAAAACATCGTCGTCCTGGCCCGCTGCAGCCGGGTGATGCGGCCCGAGCGCCTGCGCGGCGCGCGCAAGGTGGAGGTGCGGGCAGGGGGGCGCACCCTGCTGGCGTCCACCATGATCGGCGACGATCACCTGGTCGGCCCCGACGAGATCGGCCTGCCCCAGCCCCTGTTCCGGCGCCTGGGCGTCGCGCCGGGCGATCCGGTGCAGATCGCCCCGGCCCGGCCGCCGCGCAGCCTTTCGGCCATCCGCGACAAGGTGGCCGGCGTCGCCCTGGACGAGGAAGCCTTCGCCGCCGTGGCCCGCGACCTCGCCGAGCACCGCTGGAGCGACATGGAGGTGGCCGCCTTCCTGATCGCCTGCGCCAGCTTCATGTCGCCCGAGGAGACCCTTGCGCTCACGCGGGGGATGGTCGCCGCCGGATCGCGCCTGGAATGGAACGGCCGGCTGGTCGTCGATAAGCACTGCATCGGCGGCATTCCGGGCAACCGCACCTCGCTGATCGTGGCGCCGATCGTGGCCGCCCACGGCATGACCATGCCCAAGACCTCCTCGCGGGCGATCACCTCGCCGGCGGGCACCGCCGACACCATGGAGGTGCTGGCCCGGGTGGACCTGTCCGAGCACGAGATGCGCGAGGTGGTCGAGCGCTGCGGCGCCTGCGTGGTGTGGGGCGGACGGGTGAACCTGTCGCCGGCGGACGACGTGCTGGTGTCGGTCGAGCGGCCGCTGTCCATCGACACGCCCGAACAGATGGTCGCCTCGATCCTCTCCAAGAAGGTCGCGGCCGGGGTCGGGCGGCTGGTGCTGGATCTGCCGGTGGGCCCCTCGGCCAAGCTGCGAGACCGGCGTGCGGCGCTGCGGCTGAAGAAGCTTTTCGAGTACGTCGCCGGCCATCTGGGGCTCGAGATCGAGGTCCTGTTCACCGACGGCTCGCAGCCGATCGGCCGCGGAGTGGGCCCTGCGCTGGAGGCGCGGGACGTGCTGGCGGTGCTGGCGGGCCGGCCGGACGCGCCCGCCGACCTGCGCGACAAGGCCATCCGCCTGGCAGGGCGGGTGCTGGAGGCCGACCCGGAGCTTCCCGGAGGCCGCGGCGAGGCCCGCGCCCGCGACCTGCTGGAGAGCGGGGCGGCGCGCGCCAAGATGGCCGAGATCATGGCCGCGCAGGGCGCCTCGCCGCTGAGTTCCGGCCTGGGCGGGCTGGTCCACGAAGTCCCGGCCACCGCCAGCGGCCTGGTGGCGCAGATCGACTGCCTGCGGATCGCCAACGTCGCGCGTCTGGCCGGCGCGCCGACGGACGCTGGCGCTGGGGTGGACCTCCTGAAGCGGGTCGGCGATCCGGTCCGGGCGGGCGAGCCGCTCTATCGCATCCACGGGTCCGATCCCTCGGACTTCGCCTTCGCCGTCGAGGCGGCGGAGATGAACGGCGGCTTCACTGTGGCGGAGGCGTCCCTTTGACTCCGAGCATCACCTTCCACGGGGCCGCCGGCTGCGTGACCGGCTCCTGCGCCGAGCTGCGCAGCGGGGCCGCGCGGATCCTCGTCGACTGCGGCATGTTCCAGGGCTCCAAGACGCTCAAGGCCCTGAACTACGAGCCCTTTCCGTTCGACGCCTCGAAGATCGACGCCGTCCTCCTGACGCACGCCCACATCGACCATTCGGGGCTGCTGCCGAAGCTGATGCTGGCGGGCTTCGAGGGGCCGATCTACGCCACCGCCGCCACCCGCGACCTGTGCGCGGTGATGCTGGCCGATGCGGGCGGAATCCAGGAAAGCGAGGTCCGCGACCTGAACCGGCGCAACGAGCGGCGGGGACGGCCGGCGGTGGAGCCCATCTACACCGAGCGCGACGCGCACCGGCTGATGAGCCAGTTCCGGCGTGTGAAGCTGGGCGAGACGGTGGACGTCGCGTCCGGGGTGAGCGCCGTGTTCTGGGAGGCGGGGCACATTCTGGGCTCATCCTCCATCGAGGTGCAGCTCAATGGCGATTCGCCCCTGCGGCTGCTGTTCTCGGGCGACCTGGGTCCAGGGGGCAGCGAGTTCGTCGCCGACCCGCAGGGCCCGTCCGGAATCGACCACCTGATCCTGGAGTCCACCTATGGCGACCGGGATCGGATCAACCTGGACGCCCCGGCGCGCCGCCGGGCCCTGGCCGAGGAGATGCGCCAGGCCCACGCGGCGGGCGGACCGCTGCTGATCCCGGCCTTCGCCGTCGAACGCACGCAGGAGCTGCTGGCCGATCTCCTGACCCTGATGGACCAGGGCGAGGCGCCGGCGGGGGACATCTTCCTGGACTCCCCGCTCGCGATCGAGGTGAGCGACGTCTTCCTCGAGCGCGGCTGGAACCCCGACCTCGGCCGCAATCCGTTCCTGCGCGTGCGTCCGCACGGGCGGCTGCGATTCCTGAGCAAGCCCTGGGACAGCGACGGCCTGGAGCGCCTGAAGGGCTGGCACGTGATCCTGGCGGCCAGCGGCATGTGCGAGGCCGGACGGATCCGAAAGCACCTCAAGCGCCTTCTGTGGCGGTCAGAGGCGACGGTCCTGCTGTCCGGATTCCAGGCGGCCGGCACCCTCGGACGGCTGCTCGCCGACGGGGCGCGACGGGTGTCGATCCAGGGTGAAGAGGTGCGGGTCCGCGCGCGGGTGCGCATGCTGGACGTCTACTCCGGGCACGCCGACGCCTCGCATCTCACCGCCTGGGCCGTGGCGCGCGGCCCGGTGAAGGGCGCCGTGTTCCTGAACCACGGCGAGCCCGAGGCGATCCGGGGGCTGAAGTCCCGGCTCCAGGCCGCGGGCTTCGCCGCCGAGCGGCTGGTCGCCCCCGAGGTCGACGACACCTTCGCCCTGGCCCACGATCATGCCGAACCCAGCGGCGGTCCGCCGGCGCGGATCGCGCCCCATGTGGCGGCGGCTCTGGACTGGCACAACGCCCGCGCCCGCTTCGTCATGACGCTGAACGAGGCGCTGGAGGCCGCCCCCGACGACGCGGCGCGCGAGGCGATCATCACCCGTCTGTCCCGCAGCCTGGCCGTTGACCAGGATCAAGGCGCGGCCGCCGCGCCGGCCGCTCTATAGCTCGCGACAGCAAGGGAGTCCGTCATGAGCAAATCGAGCGTGAAGCGCCTCAGCGAAGATGCGGGCGATGTGATCGACGACGTGGTCCACAACCTCAAGGAACTGACCACGCACCTGAAGGACGACGCCGGCGACAAGCTCAGCCAGACGGCCGTCTCCCTCGCTCATGCCGCGGTGGAGCTGGCCGAGGAGGCGAAGGTGCGCTCGAAGGACCTGGCGCAGAAGGCCGGCCAGCAGGTGCGCGAGCATCCGGCCGCCACCGCCGCCATCGCAGCCGCGGCCGTCGCCCTGATCGGCCTGGCCGTGGCCAGCCGCCGCAAGGGCGAGGCCTAGCTCCGGCCATGCCGGCCCGGCGACTCCTGGCGGCGGCGGGCCTCGCCGTCCTGCTCGGCGCCTGCGCCACGACGGGCGAGGGCGGGAACGCCGCGCCTGCGGCCGGGGCGGCCGAACGGGGCGGGGCGATCGCGGCCCGCGAATGTTCGCGCTGCCATGCGGTGGGCCCGGTGGGCGACAGCCCCAGGGCCGGGGCGCCGCCGCTTCGCGACGTGCGCATCCGCTACAACGCCCTCAGCTTCGAGCGGCGGATGGCGGAAATCGCCGAAGGGGGCCACTTCGAGATGCCGCCCCTGCGCCTGGACAGGGCCGAGGTGGACGCGGTGGCCGCCTATATCGAAAGCCTGGAGCCGCGCTGACCGGTCGCGCTGACTCTTGCGGGCGGATGTCGGTCGCCGGCCGGAGGGCTCCGTCTGACCCGGCGAGGGTCTAGGCCGCCATGGCATGGAAAGCGGCCGCGTCGGCCGTCGCGCCGGCCACTGCGGCCAAGGCGGTGTCGGCCTGAGCAGCGTTGGACAGGCTCATGATCACGCTGGCCACCGCCGGATGCTTTAGGGGAAAGCCGATTGCGCGCTCGGCGTCCGCGGCGAGCGCGCCCGCGTTCAGCGGACGTATAGCGACGAAGCCGCGACCTTCCGATGCGAGGCGGTCAAGATAAGGGACGGTCTCCGTCTCCTGTAGGTTCAGGTAGCTCACCACCCCATCCGTCCAGGCGTAGTCCAGCGCCGCCCGCAGGAAGGCGTCGGAATAGGGAAACACCCCCAGGGCCCCCACTCGACCCGAGGCTTTCAGCCCGGCGAAGGTCTCGCCGATCTTCCCGGCGTCCCGCTTCAGGATCGCCAGGCGTGGAGCGTCCTCGTTCGGCGTATGGCGTGTCATCCACTGCACGAGGTCAATGCGATCCGCCGATAGGTCGCGGCGGAGCGCCTCGATCCGGGCCACTACGCGCTCGGCGTGGAACGCGCTCTCGTCGAAGTGCGGCGAGGCGAGCTTTGCGACGATCTCGAGCTGGGCGCCCGGTCTGATGCGACGCAGCCCCCGCACGGCCGCGCACGCCAGCGCGTGGCTCTCATATTCGTGCGAGACGTGGATGCTGGTGACGCCGCGGTCATACAGCCGGGCGAGGAAGTCGGTCGCCTGGGCCTCGTCGAAGCCGCGCTGCGCCAGCCGCATGACGCCAAAGCAGAGCGCGCTCAACTCGACGCCCGAGCACCCGAACCCGCGCCCTGGCGAAGCTCCAGCGTCAGGCGACATGCGCGTGGGCGAGGGAGGCGGAACTGATGAAATAGGTCTTCCAGAGCAGCCGATCGCCACTGTGCTGGGCGGCGTAGGCCTTGCGGCCGTGCAGCACTTCGTCGTCACGGAAGAACAGCGCATCGCCAGGCTGCAGTCGGAAGGCCGCCGTCGCGCCGTCCTCGATCATCTTCTCAAGGAACTCTCTGAAGTCCTCTCTCAGCCTGGCCACCGCCTCGCCCTGGTCGGGCAGCACCCGAAACCAGTTCCAGTTGATCTTCGAGCGGCCCGCCTTGCGATAGAGGATCGGCGAGACGCGCCCCATCTCCTCGCCCTTGCCGAAGCGATCGTAGTGGTCAGCCGCTCCAGAAGATCGGGTCCACCTTCGCCAGGCGTTTTGCAATCGTATCGGCGTCAACGAACAGGCTTTCGCCCCCGCTATCGGCCTGGCGCTCGAGAAAGAAGAGGCCAATGTCCTGCTTATCGTCGAAGTAGGCGCCGTCGGTGTGCAGCGGCTGGCCGACGTTGGCATGGCGGTAGGTGTCGAGCCGGTCCGGCTCGAAGCGCACGTCCATCCATCCGGCGCCGGCCGGGACCACCTTGCCGTCGCTGCTCTCCAGCACCTGGGCGTGAGCGCCCATGACCTCGCCGGCGGTCCACCAGAACCTCAGCGGATCGCCCGGCGGCCGCAGCCCCACGATTCGCAGCACCTTGGCTTGGGCCATCCCTTCGGCGATCGCCGTGCTCACGTCGCCTGGCGACAGCGCCAAGCCGTCGAGCACCTTGAGCCATGTCGCGGTCATGCAACGCCTCCCTCCGCCGGGGAGCGAGGCTCTCCGATCACAAGGAGATTCTGGAAATATGGTCAACGAACCCTGAGCCGAGACTCGTCCGCGCCGCCGCGTTCAGCCCAGGGACAGCCCCGGCGCGTCTGGTTCGGTTCCCGTGCCGCCGTTCAGCGGCTTCTGCATCCAGACGGTGTCGACCCAGCGGCCGTGCTTGTAGCCCAGGCCCTTTCCCACGCCGGCGTGCTGGAAGCCCAGCGAGCGGTGCAGGCCGATCGACGCGGCGTTGCCGGAATCGCCGATCACCGCCACCACCTGGCGCAGGCCCAGCGCCTCACAGGAGATGAGCACGGCCTGCAGCATGGCCTTGCCGACGCCGCGGCCTGCGGCGTCCGGCGCGACATAGACGCTGTCCTCGACCGTGTAGCGGTAGGCCGCGCGGGGACGGAAGGGACCGGCGTAGGCGAAGCCCAGCACCTGGCCCTCCGCCTCGGCCACCAGATAGGGCAGGCCGCGGCCGACGATCGCGGCCCGGCGCGCGGCCATCTCGGCGGCGCTGGGCGGGACTTCCTCGAAGGTGCCAAAGCCGTGCAGCACGTGGTGGCCGTAGATCGCCGCCAGCGCCTCGGCGTCGCGCTCCAGCGCATCGCGCACGATCATCGCGTCTCCCATCCCTTCTCCAGCGCCCAGATAGCGAAGGCGTAGTCCAGGGCGATCTCCTTCAGGAAGTCGAACCGCCCGGAGGCGCCGGCGTGGCCGGCTTCCATGTTGATCTTCAGCAGGATCGGCGCCTCCCCGGTGGTGTTGGCGCGCAGGCGGGCGACCCACTTGGCCGGTTCCCAGTAGGTCACCCGCGGGTCGGACAGCCCGCCGGTGGCCAGGATCGGCGGATAGGGCTTGGCGGACACCTGGTCGTAGGGGCTGTAGCCGGCGATCCGGTCGTGGGCCGCTTCGTCCTCCAGCGGATTGCCCCATTCGGGCCACTCTGGCGGGGTGAGCGGCAGGGTTGTGTCGCTCATGGTGTTGAGCACGTCGACGAACGGCACCGCGGCGATGATCGCGCCCCACAGGTCCGGCGCCATGTTGGCCACCGCCCCCATCAGCATGCCCCCGGCCGAACCGCCGTAGGCCGCCACCCGCCCGCGGGTCCCGTAGCCCTGGGCCACAAGGTGTTCGGCGCAGGCGATGAAGTCGGTGAAGGTGTTGACCTTCTTCTCCTTGCGCCCGTCGAGGAACCAGCCCCAGCCCTTATCGGAGCCGCCGCGGATGTGCGCCACGGCCCAGATCCATCCACGGTCCACCAGGCTGAGGTTGCGGATGGAGAAGCTGGGATCCATCGCATGGCCATAGGAGCCGTAGCCGTAGACCAGCAGGGGGGCCGAGCCGTCGAGCGGCGTGTCCTTGAGCATCAGGACGGTGATCGGAACCTCGGCCCCGTCCTCAGCCTTGGCGTAGAGCCGCCTGGCCACATAGCGGGACGGGTCGTGGCCGGAGGGGATCTCCTGGGTCTTGCGCAGCACCCGCTCCCGGCTGCGCATGTCGTAGTCGAACCACTGCCGCGGCGTGGTCGGCGACTGGTAGACGAAGCGCATCGTCGTGGTGTCGTACTCGAACCCGCCCTCCAGGTGCAGGGCGTAGGCCTCCTCGTCGAAGGCGATGGCGTGCGCCTCGCCATCGCGGGCGGTCACCACGATGCGGTCGCAGGCGTTGACCCGCTCCGCCCGCACCAGATGCCCCGCATAGGTGAGGAACCCGGTGATGTAGCGGCCGGGCTCGTGGGCGATCCAGTCGCTCCAGGTGGCGCGCGCGGGAACCTCGGCGGTGGAGACGCAGAGCTTGAAGTCCACGGCGCCGTCCGCGTTCGTGCGGATCACCCACCGGTCGCTCCAGTGGTCGATGTCGTACTTCACGCCTTCCTGGCGCGACTCGACGCAGACGGGGGCGGCGGTGGGATCGCTCGCCGGGATCAGCCAGGTCTCGGTGGTCTCCTGGTTGCCGACGTGGATCGCCAGGTGGCTGTCGTCGGCGGTGACGCCCACGCCCAGGAACATGCCCTCGTCCGGCTCCTCGTAGACCAGCACGTCCTCGCCGCCGCGCGCGGGGCGCCGGAAGACCTTGGCCGGCCGCGCGTTCTCGTCGCGCCAGATCCAGAAGATCCACTTCGAGCAGGGCGAGAACGCAAAGTCGCCGTAGGCGCTCTCGACGACGTGGGCCAGGTCCTCGCCGGTGGCGAGGTCGCGGAAGCGCAGGGTGTAGTATTCCGAGCCCTGCTCATCCACGGCCCAGCCGTAGAGGCCGTGGTCCGGGCTGTGGTGCGCCGCGCCCACATGGTAGTAGGCCTTGCCCCTGGCGGCGGCCTCCTCGTCGAGCAGCACCTGTTCGCCGCCGGCGCCGCCCCGCGGCCGGCGGGCGTGCACCGGGTGTTCGGCGCCCGCGTCATAGCGGACGTAGTAGTCGAACGGGCCGTCGGGGGCGGGGACGGAGCTGTCGTCCTCCTTGATGCGGCCCTTCATCTCGGCGAACAGGGCCGCCTGAAGGGACTCGGTGCCGGCGAGCATGGCCCTGGTGTAGGCGTTCTCGGCCTCCAGATGCTCGCGGATGTCGGCGCGCAGGGCCTTGGGATCGCGCAGCACCTGCTGCCAGTTGTCGTCCTTCATCCAGGCGTAGTCGTCGACGCGGGTGCGGCCGAGCTGGGTCAGCGTCTTCGGCTCGCGCTTGGCGACCGGCGGGCGGGGCGGGGACGGGGGCGCGTTCATGCCCGCTAAATGCGCCGCACGCCGCGCCGGCTCAAGCCTTCGTGATCACGACGTGGTTAACCAGTCTTAAGGACTGTCCTGTTACGACGCGTCAATTGGGCGCGGCAGTTCACAGGCTCGTTGGTTGTTGCTCCGGCGAGCTTCTGGTTGATCGAACCTAGTATTCGCACAGTTACGGACGGGGGCGTCCATGGTCATGGATTTGTCGGTGGAGCTGATCCACGCGACGGTTCAACTCGAACAGCCGCTCGGCGACGGCACGCGCACGGTCGGCACCGGTTTCCTGATCGAGGCGCCGACCCCGGACGGCAGGCCCCGCACGGTGCTGGTGACCGCCAACCACGTGTTCGAGCGGATGCCGGGGCGGGAGGCGCGCATCGGCTACCGCATCTCCAATCCGGACGGGAGCTGGAGCTACTCGCCCCAGCCGCTGAAGATTCGCGACGCCCAGGGCGGCGAGCTCTGGACCCACCATCCCTCGCGCGACGTGGCCGCGATCACCATCACCGCGCCGGAAGCCTTCGCGAAGGCGGCGATCCCGGTGAACTGGCTCGCCAGCGACGACACCTTCGTCAAGAACGGGGTGACCGCGGGCGACGAACTGATGGCCCTGGGCTTTCCCCGCGGCCTGGCGGCCAACCAGGCGGGCTTTCCAATCCTGCGCTCGGGACGGATCGCATCCTATCCGGTGGCGCCGGCGAACATCTTCCCCACCTTCCTGCTCGACTTCTCGGTGTTCCCCGGCAACTCCGGCGGCCCGGTGTTCATGAGCGCCAGCCCTCGGGCCGGGCAGGCGCGGGCCGTGCTCGACGTCGCCGCCGACGCCGCGGCGGGTCCGGGCGCGGCGGGTCCGGGCGCGGCTGCGCCCCAGCAGGCGCCGTCCGGTCAGTTCATCGCCGGCCTCCTCACCCAGCAGGTGGAGCTCAACAAGGAGCGCCTGGAGATCGGCATCGTCACCCACGCCAAGTTCATCCGCGAGACCATTGCGCGGCTGGACGATCCCTTCGCGCCGGTGACGACGGTGCGCGCCGACTCCGGAGTGTCCGGCGTCGCCAAGGCGGCCTCGGCCGAAGAGGCCATCGCGCCGGAGTAGGCCGTCAGGTCTCGCCGAACAGGTCGCGCTGCGACTTCTCCAGTTCGCGGGCGTAGCGGCGGGCGGCGTAGGCCTCGGCCAGCAGGCCCAGCACCTGACCGTCCGGGTCGATCACCACCAGTTCGTCGGTCTCGGTGGCGTCGAAGGTGCGCATGACCTCCTCGATGTCCATGTCGGCGGTGAGGTGCGCGTCGGCGCTGGAGGCCAGCCGGCTCACCGGCGTCTTTTCGTCGCCGCCATCGGCGTAAGCGGCGGCGGTCTGCACGATTCCGGCGTAGCGGTCCTGTTCGTCCACCAGGATGACCCGGCTGGTCGAGCCCAGCGGGAACCGGCGGCGGAACTCGGCCAGAGTCGTGGAGGCCGGAATCGAGGCGGTGTCCTTGCGCATCATCCGGCCCGCCGTCAGCGCCCGGGCCCAGCCGACGTCTCGGGCGCTGCGGATCATCTCCCCACGCAGGTGCAGCCGCCAGGTGGAGAAGGAGTAGCCGAACCGCTCGCGCACCACCGTGCTGGCCACCAGCGAGGCGGCGAGGGCCGCGGCGGTGACGCCGAAGTCGCCGGTGGTCTCCAGCACCAGGAAGCACATGGTCAAGGGCCCGCCGACGATGGAAGCGGCCAGGGCCGCCATGCCGACGAGGGCGGCGTTTTCCGGATGCAGCGACAGGCCCGTGGGCGAGAGCTCGAGCAGCCGCGCATAGATCTGCCCAAGCAGCGAGCCCAGGAACAGCGAGGCGAAGAACAGGCCGCCGCGAAAGCCGAACCCGAGCGAGACCACCGAAGCGCTGGCCTTGAGCAGGAAGACGAGGGCGATGAGCCCAAGGGTGGCGCCGGCCGTCAGGTCCATGTGCAGGGCGCCGTGGCCCGACGAGAGCGCCTGGGGCGAGATCATCGCCAGGGGAATGAGCAGGACGCCGCCGACCGCGGGCTTCAGCCAGGCCGGCGCCGACCAGGCCCGCACCGCCTGTTCGGTCCGCGTCACCGCCAGCATGACGGCGATGCCGACCAGGGCGGCGACGGCGCCCAGCAGGCCGTAGAGCATGTAGGCCCCGGCGTCCGGGATCGCCGTCGCGGCGACCTCGATGGAGTAGGGGGCCGAGCCCAGCAGGCGCGCCGTCAGCACGCTGGCCAGGCAGGCGGCGGCCACCGGCGCCAGGGTCGAGGGCGCATAGCTGCCGATGACGATCTCGAAGGCGTAGAACGCCCCGGTGAGGGGCGCGCCGAAGGCTGCGGCGATCGCGGCTCCCGCGCCGGCGCCGACCAGGGTGCGCAGGTCGTGCCGACGCAGGTTGAAACGGCGTCCGAGGGCCGAGCCGAACCAGCCGCCGGCCTGGGCGTAGGCCGCCTCCAGCCCGACGGAGGCGCCGGCGCCGTTGGAGATCAGGGTCTGGGCGCAGATCGTGGCGCTGTCGCGGGCGGACAGGCGCCCGCCATACAGGGCGTTGGCCTCCACCACGTCGACCAGGGCGTGGGCGCGGCGCCGGCTGAGGATCCAGCCGAACAGGCCAAGGACAAGTCCGCCGATCGGCAGCCAGACCATGGCTCCGAGCGGCAGGGCGCCGGTCGCGCTCAGCCGCTGATGGGAATCGAGGCCGAACAGCGAGGACTGCAGGGCGCGGGCGATCTCGGCCTGGAAGACGGCGGCCGCGCCGGCCGCGCAGCCGACCCCGACGGCCAGGGCGATGAACCAGGCTTCGCTGGCGCGCAGGCGAAGCCGCAGCCAAGCGAGGGGGCGGGTTCGCAAGGTGGCCGCAGAGCGCAGGTTGAACGGGCGCGTCATGGGATCACCACGCTCCGCCGCGGCCAGGGCGGCGACTGGGCGGACCTGGAGGCCCGCCATCTGTTCGGCTACGGCCTGAACACATACTCGAGCTTCAGCCCGTCGGGATCGGCGAAGAAGACCGCGTAGTAGCCTTCGCCGTACTGGGGATAGTCCGCCGGCGGGTCGAGCACCCGGGCGCCGATCTCCAGGAGCAGCGCATGCAGGGCGTCGACGTCCGCGCGGCTGGCCGCCGTCCAGGCCAGATGGTGCAACCCCGGCGCATATCGGTCGTGCGCCCGGGCCGCGCCGGTCCCTTCGGCACGTACGACCCCGATGGAGCAGAAGCCGCCCTCAGGACCGTCCAGGTCCCAGTCGAACCCGCGCGCATGCGCATCCGCCAGCCGATAGCCCATGAACCCCAGGACCGCGTCGTAGAAGCCGCGGCTGACCTCGGGGTCGCGGACCGTCAGGTCGATGTGGTGGACGGCGCCGCGCATGCGCGCGTTCCGATTTCTAGGCGTAGAGCAGGGACAGGGTCTCGGCCACGCAGGCCGGCTTGGATTCGCCCTCGATCTCGATCGTGCATTCGTTGCGGATCTGCACGCCGCCGGCCTTGGGCTCGACGCCCAGCAGCTTCTGGCGCAGGCGCACGCGCTTGCCCACCCGCACCATGTTGACGAACCGCACCTTGTCCGAGCCGTAGTTGATGCCGCGGGTCACGCCCTTCACCGGCATCAGTCCGGCGGACAGGAACGGGATCAGCGACAGGGTCAGGTAGCCGTGGGCGATCGGGCCGCCCATCTCGCGGGTGGCGCGCTCGACGTCCACGTGGATCCACTGGTGGTCGCCGGTGGCTTCGGCGAACTGGTTCACGCGCTCCTGGGTGATCTCGTGCCAGTCCGACACGCCCACTTCCTTGCCGACCAGGCTGGCCAGATCCTTGAACTCGACCGGGTCCATCGTTTGCTCCCTCGATGACTGAAACAGGTGTTCGACGGTCTAGCATCTGAGGGCGGCCCCGCAAGGCGCCTTTGCCCGAAGCGCGCGGGGCGCTTAAAGAGGGCCCCTCTCTGGAGGACCCATGCAGCGCGCTCTCAGCGTCAGCCGGACGACCGGCAACCGCTCGACTTTCCCCGACTGGTACCAGGCGATCGTCCGCGAGGCGGACATGGCCGAGGTCAGCCCCGTCCGCGGCTCGATGATCATCAAGCCATGGGGCTACGGCGTATGGGAGCGGATCCAGCAGACGATGGATCGACGCATCAAGGAGATGGGCGTCGACAACTGCTATTTCCCCCTTTTCATCCCCCTGGGCTTCTTCGCCAAGGAGGCCGAGCACGTCGAGGGTTTCGCCAAGGAGATGGCGGTGGTCACCCACCACCGGCTGAAGGCGATCGACGGCAAGCTGCAGCCCGACCCCGAGGCGCGGCTGGAAGAGCCGCTGATCGTGCGGCCCACCTCCGAGACCATCATCGGCGACGCCTTCTCCCGCTGGATCAAGAGCCACCGCGACCTGCCGCTCAAGATCAACCAGTGGGCCAACGTCGTGCGCTGGGAAATGCGCACGCGCCTGTTCCTGCGCACCTCCGAGTTCCTCTGGCAGGAGGGTCACACCGCGCACGCCGACCGCGCCGACGCCCTGGCGTCGACCCTGCAGGCGCTGGAGATGTACCGGGAATTCTCCGAGACCGTGCTGGCCATGCCGGTGATCGCCGGTGAGAAGCCGGAGAACGAGCGCTTCCCCGGCGCCGACAACACCTTCTCCATCGAAGCCATGATGCAGGACGGCAAGGCGCTGCAGGCCGGCACCTCGCACTATCTCGGCACCAGCTTCGCGCGCGCCCAGAACATCCGCTTCCAGGGCGACAACGGAGAGCTGGAGTTCGCCCACACCTCGAGCTGGGGCACCTCCACCCGCCTGATCGGCGGGGTGATCATGACCCACGGCGACGATGACGGGCTGCGCCTGCCGCCGGCCATCGCCCCGCGCCAGGTCGTGGTGGTGCCGATGCTGCGCGACAAGCCCGAGGACGCCGAGGTCCTGGCCTTCGGCGAGGCCCTGGTGAGGGACCTCAACGCCAAGGTCGCCCTGGGCGAGCCGGTCCGCGCCCTGCTGGACGTCAAGGCCCAGAAGTCGTCCGACAAGCGCTGGAACTGGGTGCGCCGGGGCGCGCCGATCATCGTCGAGCTGGGCCCCCGCGACGTGGCCGCCGGCCAGGTGTCCTTCATGCGCCGGGACGTGCTGCGCGACGGCGACAAGGTGCAGTCGCGCCAGATGCCGCGCGAGGCCTTCATCGAAGCCGTGCCCGGCCTGCTGGCCGAGATCCAGCAGGCGCTCTACGACGAGGCCAAGGCCCGGCTGACGGCGAACATCCGCACGGACATCACGAGCTTCGAGGCCCTGGCCGAGTACTTCGGCCCGGCTGAGGAGGACGACGAGGCCGGCGCACCGTTCCGCGGGTGGGTGCGCGCGCCCTGGTCGCGGCCCGGCGGCGAGGCCCTGGACGCTGTCGAGGCGCGGCTGAAGACCCTGAAGCTCACCTTGCGCAACGTGCCCGCCGACCAGCCCTCCAGCTTCGGCGCCTGCATCTTCACCGGCGCGCCGGGGGTGGAGGAGATCCTCATCGGCCGGGCTTACTAGGCAAGGAGCCGGGACGGCCGCCCGACCTGTGCTAGAGCCCACAGCATGCTCCGCATCTCCGACCTGAAGCTTCCGCTCGGACACCCGCCGCAAGCGCTGCGCGCGGCGGTGCTGGAGCGGCTGAAGATCAGGGACGCGGACCTCCTGGGCCTGACGCTTGCGCGCCGCGCCCACGATGCGCGCCGCAAGAGCGCGATCCTGATGGTCTATTCCGTGGACGTCGAACTGGCGGACGAGCCGGCCGTGCTCGCGCGTTTCGCCGGCGACGCCCATGTGCGGCCGACCCCGGACACGGCCTACCGCCCGGTGGCCCGGGCGCCGGAGGGCGCGCCGCGGCCGGTGGTGATCGGCCTGGGGCCCTGCGGCCTCTTCGCCGCCCTGGTCCTGGCGGAGATGGGCTTCAATCCGATCATCCTGGAGCGGGGCAAGGTGGTGCGCGAGCGCACCAAGGACACCTGGGGCCTGTGGCGCCGCAGCGAGCTCAATCCGGAGTCCAACGTCCAGTTCGGCGAGGGCGGGGCGGGGACCTTCTCGGACGGCAAGCTCTATTCCCAGATCAAGGACCCGCGCTTCCTGGGCCGCAAGGTGCTCACCGAGTTCGTCGGGGCCGGGGCGCCGTCCGAGATCCTGACCGAGGCCCACCCGCACATCGGCACCTTCCGCCTGGTCTCCATGGTGGAGTCCATGCGCCGCAAGATCATCGCCCTGGGCGGCGAGTACCGTTTCCAGAGCAAGGTGGTGGATTTCGAGATCGGCGAAGGGCTCGACGGCGTGCGCCGGCTCGCCGGCGTGGTGCTGGAAGGCGGCGAGCGGATCGCCGCCAGCCACGTTGTGGCCGCGATCGGCCACTCCTCGCGCGACACCTTCGCCCGCCTGCTGGAGCGCGGGGTCTTCATCGAGCCTAAGCCGTTCTCGATCGGGGTGCGCATCGAGCATCCGCAGTCCTGGATCGATCGTGCCCGCTTCGGCCCCAGCGCGGGCCATCCGGACCTGGGCGCGGCGGCCTACGCCATCGCCCATCACGCCGCCAACGGGCGCGGCGTCTATTCCTTCTGCATGTGTCCGGGGGGCACGGTGGTCGCCGCGGCCAGCGAGCCGGGCCGCGTGGTGACCAACGGCATGAGCCAGTATTCACGCAACGAGCGCAACGCCAACGCCGGCATCGTCGTGGCCGTGGAGCCCAAGGACTTTCCGTCGGCGCATCCCCTCGCCGGCGTCGAACTGCAGCGGCGCTGGGAGAGCGCCGCCTTCGAGGCCGGCGGCCGGGACTACCGCGCGCCCGGCCAGCGCGTGGGCGATTTCCTCGCCGGTCGCCCTTCGGCGAGCCTTGGCGAAGTGATCCCCTCCTACCGGCCGGGGGTGACGCCGACGGACCTGTCGACCTGCCTTCCAGACTATGCGGTGAACGCCATCCGCGAGGCGCTGCCCGCCTTCGGCCGCCAGATTCCCGGCTTCGACCATCCCGACGCCGTGCTGACCGGGGTGGAGACGCGCACGTCCTCGCCGGTGCGGATCACCCGCGACGCGACGTTCCAGAGCCTCAACACCCGCGGCCTGTTCCCGGCTGGGGAGGGCGCGGGCTACGCCGGCGGGATCCTCTCGGCCGCGGTCGACGGCATCAAGGTGGCCGAGGCCGTGGCGCGCGACATCGTGGGGAGCTGACCGGCGTGCGCTCTGCGCAGGAGATGATCGAGGCCCTCGGCCTGCAGCCGCATCCGGAGGGGGGCTGGTACCGCGAGACCTGGCGTTCGCCGCCCCTCGCGCCCGGCGGCCGGGCCCAGGCGACCTCCATCCTGTTCCTGCTGGAGGACGGCCGCCGGTCATACTGGCATCGGGTCGACGCGGGCGAACTCTGGCTGTTCCAGGCGGGCGCGCCCCTTCGCCTGTTCACGGCCGAGGACGGAGCAGGCGGCGCGGTCGAGACCGTGATCGGTCCGGACCCCCTCGCCGGCCAGGCGCCGCAGCATCTGGTGCGCCCCGGCGAATGGCAGGCCGCCGAGGGCGGGCGGGGCTGGAGCCTGGCGGCCTGCATCGTCTCGCCTGGCTTCGACTTCTCTGGCTTCGAGTTGGCCCCGCCCGGCTGGGCGCCCTAGAGGCTGAACCGGTGTCCGCTTCGGCGGATTGCGCTTCATCCGGCCGGCTTGCCGTCCCGCAGGGTCTTCAGCGCCCCGGCCCAGGCGTGGACCTCGTCCAGCATCGCCTTGGTCCCGTCGATCGTAGGCTGGGGCGGGGTGAAGCCGCCTTCACCGTCCAGGTGCTGGAACACCATCGGCAGGGGCACGGCCTGGGGCACCAGGTGCACGTTCACCGTGGACACCAGCGGGCGCAGCATGTGGGCGGCGCGCAGGCCACCCGAGACGCCGCCGTAGCTGACCACGCCGGCGGCCTTGCGGCCCCACTCCTTCAGCACCACCTGGACCGCGTTGACCAGGGAGGCGGGCGGATAGCCGTCGTACTCTGGGGTGACGAAGACGTAGGCGTCGGCCGAGGCCACGCTCTGGGCCCAGGCCTTGGTGTGGTCCTTGGTGTACTGCTGCATCATCGGGTGCGCGGCCTCGTCGAGCAGGGGCAGGTTGAAGTCGTCCAGGTCCACCAGTTCGGTGTCGAAACGCCCATGCTCGGCGGCGAAGCCGGCCAGCCAGTTTCCGATCGCCGGACCAATGCGGCCGGGACGGGTGCTGGCGACGATGATGTTCAGCTTGAGCGACACGATGACTACTCCACGATCGGCCTTGAGGCCCGCCATAAAGTCACAAATAGTGACCAGGCAACGATATGAGACCGCATCGAAGCTTCGCAAGGAGGCAGAATGGCCGGACCAGGTCCTATGCAGGTGACCATCGAAGGCGTGGTCCACGTGCTCGGAGAATGCCGCCGGTTCGCGCCGGTTCTCTCGCGCCTGGGCGACAAGTGGACCCTGCTGGTCATCATGACCCTGCGCGGCGGTCCCCGCCGCTTCAACCAGCTCCGGCGCGGGATCGAAGGCGTCTCGCAGCAGATGCTGACGCGCACGCTCAAGTCGCTGGAGCGCGACGGCCTGGTGCTGCGGACGGTGCTGCCGGCCAACCCGCCGCAGGTGCAGTACGAGCTCACCGAGCTCGGCCGCTCGCTGAGCGTGCCCATCCTGGCGCTCGGAGACTGGGCGCGCGACCACCTCGATGAGATCGAGGCCGCCCGGGCCGCCTTCGATCGGCGCGCCGATGGGATGAGGCCCGGCGACTAGCGAGCCGAACGCCGGGCTCAGCGCAGCTGTCTTGCGCGCAATGGGAACACCCGACGGGCGTGCGCGTTCACCGACCAGTCCAGCTTACCCGACCGGCCACGCACGGCCGACGGGCGCTCGTGCCCGGCGGTCGAGACCCAAGGATTGCATGCGATTTGAAGCTGCGTGGTCAAACTTCCAAGTCAAACAGAGGATGAGGGAAATGTTCAGCACGCAAAGCCGTATCGGGACCGCGAAAGTGGCCGCCGCGCTTGTCGTCGCCGGCCTGGGGCTCAGCGCCTGCGCAACGCGGGGCTATGTGGATGAGCAGGTCGCGACGCTGAACAGTCGCATCAACGCCGTCGACGCAAAGGCCACGGACGCCATCCAGCGCGCGGACGCGGCCAACAGCGCCGCCCAGGGGGCGGCCGGCAGCGCCAGTTCGACGAATGCGAGGATCGACCAGCTCAACTCGCGGATCGACGGCATCGAGCAACGCATGACCGCCCGTCAGCCGCGCAACTGACGCCTGCGGGGCGGAGGTTCGGTCGCCGTTGCGGCGGATCTCCGCCCGCCATGTGATATGAGCGTAACCACGATGCCCGCTGAGGAGTGATGGTGATGCGCGGTCGCTGGCGCATGGCGCTTGGCGCATTGGCTGCGTGGGTTGGCGTGAATCTCGGCGCGCCGGCCGCCGCGGCGCAGGGCTTCGATCCTGCCGGCGACCCGGTGGTCGAGGTGGCCTCCTGGGTGATGCGCACCGACGACAACCACGGCCTGCCGTTCGTCATCGTCGACAAGGTCGCCGCCCAGGTCTTCGTGTTCGGCGGCCACGGGCGGCTGCGCGGCGTCGGCGCAGCGCTCCTGGGCATGACCCGGGGAGACGACTCGGTTCCGGGCGTCGGCGAGCGCCCGCTGTCGGAGATCGGCCCCGACGATCGCACCACCCCGGCCGGCCGCTTCGTCGCCGGCTACGGCGTCGGCCTGAAGGGCGAGCCGGTGCTTTGGGTGGACTACGACACGGCCATCTCCTTGCACGCGGTCGTCACCAGCAACCCCGAGGAGCATCGCCTCGAGCGGCTGGAATCGCCCACCGCCGAGGACAACCGCATCAGCTACGGCTGCATCAACGTCTCGGCGGCCTTCTACGAGGACGTCGTGCGCAAGAGCTTCACCGGGACCACCGGCGTGGTCTACGTGCTGCCGGAGGTCCGTTCCCTGGCCGAGGTGTTTCCGACCCTCGTCGCCGACGTCGATCCGGGCTGGCGCGAGCGGCCCGGCGTGCCGGAGCCGGACGACGTGGCCGCGGTGCGCGCCGACGCCGCCTGGGGGCGGTGAGGCCGGGGCGGACCTAGACGATCCGGCTTTCCGACTTGCCCCAGTAGGCGTCGCGGATCAGCCGCTTGTAGAGCTTGCCCGTCGGATGGCGCGGCAGCTCCTCCATGAAGTCGATCACCTTGGGCGTCTTCACATGGCTGATGTTGGCCCGGCAGAAGGCCGCCAGCTCGGCGCGCAGGGCTTCGTCAGCCTCGATCCCCTCCATCGGCTGGACCACCGCCACGACCTTTTCGCCCATCTCCTCGTCGGGGGCGCCGACCACGGCCGCGTCGGCGACCTTGGGATGGGTGATCAGCAGGTTCTCCAACTCCTGCGGATAGATGTTCACCCCGCCGGAAATGATCATGAAGCTCTTGCGGTCGGTCAGGTAGAGGAAGCCCTCCTCGTCCACCCAGCCCACGTCGCCCAGGGTGGTCCAGCCGTGCTGGTTCGTGCTCTCGGCAACCTTCTCGGGGGCGTTGTGATAGGCCAGCGGCGCTTCGCTGGCGAAGTAGACGACGCCTTCGGCGCGGGGCGGCAGTTCCTCGCCGTCCTCGCCGCAGATATGCAGGGGAGAGGTCACCGCGCGTCCGACCGAGCCCTTGTGCGTCAGCCAGTCGGTCGAGTTGATGAAACAGAAGCCGTTGCCCTCGCTGCCGGCGTAATACTCGTTCAGCACCGGCCCCCACCAGGCGATCATCTGCTCCTTCACCGGGATGGGGCAGGGCGCGGCGGCGTGAACCGCCGAGCGCATCGAGGAGACGTCGTACTTGGCGCGGACCTCTTCGGGCAGCTTCAGCATGCGCACGAAGTGGGTCGGCACGAACTGGCCGGTGTCGACCTTGTAGTCCTGGATGAGCTGGAGCGTGCGCTCGGGGTCGAACTTCTCCATGACGATCACCGTGCCGCCCAGCCGATGGACGGCCATGGTCCAGCGCAGCGGCGCGGCGTGGTAGAGCGGCGCGGGCGAGATGTAGACGCTGTCCGGCCGGAAGCCGAACAGGCCCTGGGCCATCATCGCCAGGGGATTCGGCTGGTCGATCGGCCCGCCCGTGAGCGGCGGCTTGATGCCCTTGGGCCGTCCGGTGGTGCCCGACGAATAGAGCATGTCCGTGCCGGCGGTCTCGTCGGCGATCGGCGTCGTCGGAAAGGCCGCCCGGGCCGCCTCGAAGCTCTCGTAAGGCGCCCGCGCCTCGCCCACCATGTAGAGCTTCTTCAGGCCGCCGAGCAGCGGCGGCAGCTCATCGATCACCGGGCCGACGCCGGCCGAGGTGATCAGCACCTGGGCCTCGCAGTCCTTGACGATGTAGTCGATCTCGCCGGCCGAGAGCTTGGAGGAGATGCAGGTGTAGTAGAGGCCGCAGCGCTGCGCCGCCCAGGCGACCTCGAAGTAGCGCGGATGGTTGTCGAGGAGGATGGCGATCACGTCGCCGGGCTTCAGCCCCAGCGAGCGGAACAGGTGAGCGCCCTGGTTCGAGCGCTCGTCCAGTTGCCTGTAGGTCACGGTCTCGCCGCCGCCGGCCATGATGTAGGCGGCGCGGTCGGGATGGGTCTTGGCGTGCGTGGCCGGATGCATGAACCTTCCTTCTGGCCGCCGGCGCGCAGGGCGCTGCGGTCCTCCCCGGGTTATCGTTGTTCAGCCCCCAATAGCGGGACTTGACCTCACGTGCGTCAAGCGGGGGGAATGGCGCAAAGCCACGAGGAGACGCCCATGACCCCCCCGACATTCGAGACGATCAAGCTGGAGGTGGAAGACGCCATCGCCACCCTGACGCTGAACCGTCCCGAGCGCCTGAACGCCTTCAACACCACCATGATGAAGGAGATGATCGCCGCCTTCGACCACACCGACGCGGACGACTCGGTGAAGGTGGTGATCGTCACGGGCGCCGGCCGCGGGTTCTGCGCGGGCGCCGACCTCGCCGCCGGCGGCTCGACCTTCGACTACGACAAGCGCGACGAAGAAGACCGGATGGCCCGCCAGCAGGACGGCGTGCACCGAGACGGCGGCGGCCTGGTCACTCTTCGCATCTTCGACAGCCTCAAGCCGGTGATCTGCGCGGTCAACGGCCCCGCGGTGGGGATCGGCGTGACCATGCAACTCGCCATGGACATCCGCATGGCCTCGACCGAAGCGCGGTTCGGCTTCGTCTTCGCCCGCCGGGGTATCAATCCCGAAGCCGCCTCCTCCTGGTTCCTGCCGCGGCTGGTCGGCGTGCAGACGGCGCTGGAGTGGTGCTACACGGGCCGCGTGTTCCCGGCGCAGGAGGCGCTGGACAAGGGGCTGGTGCGCTCGCTGCACGCCCCTGACGAGCTTCTGCCCGCCGCCCGCGCGCTCGCCCGCGAAATGGCCGACAACTGCGCCCCCGTCTCCCTGGCCGTGACGCGCCAGCTCATCTGGCGCAACCTGGGCGCCGAGCACCCCATGCGGGCGCACCAGGCCGACAGCCGCGGCATCCAGTCGCGGGGCGCCTCGGCCGACGCGCGCGAGGGGGTGACTTCGTTCCTCGAAAAACGCCCGCCGGCCTTCCCCAACAAGGTGTCCAGCGACCTGCCGGACCTGTGGCCGCACTGGAAGGCGCCGAGCTTCAGCTGACCGATGGCGCAGCCGGGCGGGCCGGCCCGCCCCGCCCGGCTGCGACCGACAACAAACGGTTAACGACGCGGTGGTCCCCTGGGACCCAAGTCGATGAACCAGACCCTTTCAGCACCACCGGCCGCGCCCCGCGAGGCGCCCCAGCGCCGGGCGCGCTCGGCGCTTCTCAAGCGGCTGGCCGATGTGGTCTGCCTGCCGTCCAGCCGAGTCAACGCCTTCGAGCGGGCGATGACCGCCGACGTGCTGGTCGACATGCTGCGCGAGGCGGCGGTCGAGGACCGGCTCAAGGTGGCCCGGCGCCTGGCCAACCTCACCGAGGCGCCGCCCACCCTGGTGCGGATCCTACTGCGCGACGACGTGGAGATCGCCGGCGCCCTTCTGGAGCATTGTCAGTCGCTCAGCGACGCGGACCTGCTCGACTGCATCCGCGAGACGGGGCTTGAGCACCGCCGCCTTATCGCCATCCGCCGCACGGTCAGCGAGGTCGTCTCCGACGCCCTGATCGGCTACGGCGAGACCCCGGTCATCGAGTGCCTGCTGCGCAACGAGGGCGCGCGCCTGTCCCACGACGGCCTGGAGGCGGTGGTCGCCAGCACCCGCGGCGATCCGCGCCTGGTGGGCGTGCTGCTGAAGCGGCCGGAGCTGCGGCCCTCCCACGCCTATGTGCTGTTCTGGTGGGCCGACGCCGAGGCGCGGCGCACGATCCTCTCCCGCTTCGCGGTCTCCCGCGAGGTGCTGCAGGAAGCCGCCGGCGACATCTTCCAGCTGGCCTCGGCGGAGGGCTGGCAAGATCCGCTGTCGCGCAAGGCCCTGCAGTTCATCGAGCGGCGCCAGCGCAACCGCGCCGCCCTCGAGCGCAGCCCGTTCGACAGCCTGGAGGCCGCTGTCGCCGCGGCCCAGGATGGGATGACCCGCGAGGTGGCCGAGGAGATCTCCTACCTGTCCGGCCTCAAGCCGATGACCGGCGCGAAGATCTTCACCGATCCCGGCGGCGAGCCCCTGGCCATCCTGTGCAAGGCGACCGGCCTGCCGCGCTCGGCGCTCCGGGCCCTGTGGCGGGGGCTGCGCCGTCCCGAGACCGACGCCAGCGGCGCGATCTCCGCGCCTCTGGAGCGGGTGCTGATCACCTATGACATGATCGCGGTCGACCGGGCCCAGACCGTGCTGCGCTACTGGAACTGGTCTTTGTCCTCGGCCCTGACGCCCGCGCTATTGAAAGCCATTCGCGAAGGTGACGAAGAGGCGATCGACGAATACTCCGTGCCGCAACGCGCCGCCATGTTGGCCCTGGCGCGGGAGTTTGGCCGCTAGCTCAATTCTTGAGACTCCGGTTCCTGCGTCGCGGCAGGTAGAACGCGATCCTTACTGGGGTGCGGCGCTTCGCTAACCACATGAAGCATGACGCCTTGTCTTGACGACGGTTAGTTAGATGCTGGGGCAAAATGCTCAAACGCGCTTGTGCTTGCTTCGAGTCACATATAATGACGCGGAAACTGATCAAGTGAATCAGTTCTGCCATTCCGCGCGAATGCGCCCTCGGATTGTGAGAAATGGACGAAAAGACAGAAGTCATCGAGATGACGGCGGACATCGTGTCCGCCTATGTCGGCAACAATACGGTCTCCGCCGCTGATCTGCCGAGCCTGATCCAGAGCGTCCATCGCGCCCTCTCCGGGATCACCTCCGGCGCCGAGGTGACCGAAGTCGCGCCGAAGGAACCCGCCGTTCCCGTCCGCCGCTCGATCACCCCCGACTACCTCGTCTGCCTCGAGGACGGCCGCAAGTTCAAGTCGCTGAAGCGCCACCTGCGGACCAAGTACAACATGAGCCCCGAGGAGTACCGGGCCAAGTGGGGCCTGCCGAAGGACTACCCGATGGTGGCGCCGAACTACGCCAAAGCCCGCTCCGACCTGGCCAAGCAGATGGGCCTGGGGCAGGGCGGCCGCCAGGCCCCCCGCAAGAAGCGCTGATCCGGCGCTCGCCGAATTCGGAACGCCCGCCGCCCGGCGGGCGTTTTGCTTTTTTGGTCGCCCGTTAACGGTTTTCTTGGTCCCAGCGACGGTTTGGCACTTGCCGCAGATTCGCGGATCAGGCGATAAGTGATTCGGGCTGGTTGTCAGGGGTTGTTAAGGATTCAATACATGGCGGCGCAGATCGGAGCCTCGGCGGCGGCCGCCCGCGCGCATGAGGAACTGTACAGCTACTGGTCTTCCCTCAAGCACGGTTCGCGCTTGCCTGGGCGTGGGGACATCGACCCGGGCGACTTCAAGCGGCTCCTGCCGACGGTCAGCCTCATCGACGTGACGCGGGAGCCCCTGGATTTCCGCATCCGCCTCGCCGGCACCGGCCTCTACGGGGTCTACGGCCGGGAGATCACCGGGCGCACCCTGGACGAGGTCTACAACACCGCGGCCGCCGAATACTGGCGGGGGGAACTGACCAAGGTGATCGAAAGCCGCAAGCCGGCCGTGGGCGTGCACAACCTCGCCTGGCGCGGGGCCGGCCATCTGTCGGTGCTGTGGATGCGCCTGCCGCTGGCCTCCAACGGCAGCGACGTGGACATGATCCTCGGCTACGACGCGGTCATCGGCCTGCACGGCGGGGTCAGCGGCATTCGCGCCGCCTGAGCCGGGCCTTCCTGAAAGCCTAGGCGGCCAGGGCGTCCGCGTCGCGGCGGATGCGCTGGGCCATGGCGGCCAATCCGTTGGACCGCTGCGAGGACAGCGCTCCGGACAGTCCCAGGGCGTCGAAGGCGGCTTTCACGTCGAACGCCTGGATCTCCGCCGGCCTGCGCCCCGAGAACAGCCGCAGCAGAATGGCGATCAGGCCGCGCACGATGTGGGCGTCGGAATCGCCGCGGAACCGCACCGTGCCGTCCACCTGCGGTTCGGTGACCAGCCAGACCTGACTGGCGCAGCCGCGCACCTTGTTGGCGTCCGAGCGCTCGGCGTCGGACAGCGGCTCCAGGTCGCGACCGAGTTCGATCACGTAGCGATAGCGTTCCTCCCAGTCGCCAAGCAGGTCGAACTCGGCGGAGAGGTCTTCGAGAGCGTCGTCGATCGTGGACATTGAGGCCCGCACTTAAGGGGGCGGGGGGGCGGACGCAACCGCCGCCTAGGCCGCGGGCAGCCGCGCCACGGCCTTGAGGCCGCCGTGCTCGCCGTTTTCCAGGCGCAGCCGCCCGCCCATGGCCTGGCACAGCAGGTCCACGATAGGCAGGCCCAGGCCCGCGCCTTCGGCCCGGCGCACCAGGGCGTTCTCCCCCTGCTCGAAGGGGCGCAGCAGGCGCGGCGCATCATCCGGATCGATGCCCTCGCCCTGGTCGATCACGGCGACATCGACGAAGCCGTCCTCAACCTGCGCCTCGATCCGCACCTCTCCGCCGTCCGGGCCGAAGATCACGGCGTTGTGGATCAGGTTGGAAAGCACCGTGCGAAGGCCTCGCGCGTCGGCCATCACCGAGGGCAGGGCGCCGCGGTCGCTGACGACGATGCGCACCGCGTTGGCGGCGATGTCTTCGCGCAGGCCGTCCAGGGCGTCGTCCAGGGCGTGGTCCAGGGGCTCGGGACTGAGGTCCAGGTCGGCGGCGCGGCCCTCCAGCCGGGCGATCTCCAGGACCTGGTTCACCAGTTTGAGCAGGCGCTGACCGCTCGATCGGATGATTCCGGCGTACTCTTTGTATTGCGGCGCCCCCAGCGGGCCGCAGAGTTCGGACGCGATGATCTCTGAGAAACCGAGGATCGAGTTGAGCGGAGTGCGCAGTTCATGGCTGACCATGCGCAGGAACGAGCGCATGCGCTCGTCGAGCACGGCGGCCCGGCGCTCGCCGGCGCGGCGCCGGCGGTCCGTATCGTCGGACTCGACCGGGGGAGCGACATGGACCGCCTGAGGCATTGGGCGGGAGCCTTTCTCTTCCAGGATCGCGAGGGTGAGGGATCGCGCTTACAATTTCGTTTCGGGAGCGAGTCGGACCGCAATGCGCCGGGTCGCGCAGCGGGCGAGCAGAATCGCGTCGGCCCCGGGCGGCCGATAAGCTCCGCAGTCCCATTGCATGAACCGAACACGGATCGTTTGACCCAGACCGCCGACCAGGGCCGACCGCGCAAGACCTCGCCGTTCGCCGTTCGCGGCCGCCCGGAGCTGTTCTGGTGGCACGTGGGCTGGCTGGCGGCGGTGGGCGTCGGCGCGCGCCTGCTGCTGTTCCCCGACGCAGGGGCGACGCGGCTGGACGTCGCCGCCCTGGTGGTGGGAGCCATTCCCGCGATCTACGGCCTGGTGGCCATGCAGGCGCGTCATGACTTCGACCGCGCCCTGGCCATCGGGGTGTGGAGCGTCGGCGGAGCCGCCGCAGCGCTGCTGACCGGCGGCGTGGCCGGCCCGCTGGCGGCGTGGTGCCTGGCGCCCATTGCGGCCGCCGCGGCGATCGGCGGGGCGAACCTGCTCGCCTTCGGCGCCGCCGCCTCGGTCGTGGCGGTGGGCGTCTGCGCCCTGGCCGCGCCGCTCCTGGGGCTGGAGCCGACCAAGGCGGTGGCCGCCTACTGGCTGGGTCTGCTGTCGCTGTCGACCACGGCCGCGGGCCTCGGCGTCGGGCTGGTCGCCCTGCAGCGGAACATGGTCGACAGCGACCGCCGCCGCGACGCGTCCGAAGCCCGCCTGCGCAGCCTGCTCGCCGACCAGCCGCACCTGCTGGTGTGGATGGAGGCGGGCCGCCAGGTGACCGGCGTCTACGGTCACGCCCCGGTCGGCGTCACGCCCTCGTCCCTGGTCGACCGCGCGCTCGCCCAGGTGGCGGCGCCGGCGGCCCGGCCGGCGGTGGAGGGCGCCCTGCGCCGCGCCCTGGCCGAGGGGGCGGCCGAGGTCGGGTTCGCCCCGGCGGGGGCGCCGGAGGCCTGGCTCGTGGCCTCGATCCGCCGCACCGGGCCGCAGCAGCTGGTGGCCGCGATCCGCGACGCCGGGGCCGAGCGCGCCCGCGAGGCCGAGCTGCTCGCCGCCCGCGAGGAGGCCGACGCCCAGAACGCCGGCAAGTCCCGGTTCCTTGCCAACATGAGCCATGAACTGCGCACGCCGCTGAACGCGATCATGGGCTTCTCGGACATCATGCGAACCCAGCTCTTCGGGCCCTTGCCCGAGAAGTACGGGGAGTACGCCGAGCTGATCCACGAATCCGGCTCCCATCTCCTGGAGCTGATCAACGACGTGCTCGACATGTCCAAGATCGAGGCCGAACGCTTCGAGCTGGCGCTGGAGCCGTTCGACGCCCGCGACGCCGTCAGCGCCGTGCTGCGCCTGATGCGGGGGCAGGCCGACCGCGCCGGCGTGCATCTGCGCGGGGTCCTGCCGCGAGAGCCGATCGAGGTCACGGCCGACCGCCGGGCCCTCAAGCAGATCGCCCTGAACCTGATCTCCAACGCCCTGAAGTTCACGCCCAAGGACGGATCGGTGACCGTCGCCCTGCAGCCGCGCGGGGAGGTCCTGGAGCTGACCGTGACCGACACCGGCGTGGGCATCAGCCCCGAGGACCTCCAGCGCATCGGCCGGCCCTACGAGCAGGCGGGCGACTTCGGCCAGAGGGCCGCGGGCACCGGGCTCGGGCTGTCGCTCGTGCGCGCCTTCTCCGAGCTGCACGGCGGGGAAATGAACATCGAGAGCACCCTGGGGGAGGGGACCTCGGTGGCCGTGCGCCTGCCCGTGATCGCCCCGGAGGCTGTGGAGGACCGCACGGGCGGCGGCGGCCCGGTCGGCGGCGTCGGCTAGCGCGCGATCCTCAGGAAAGCCCGGCCCGCGGCGAAGTCGCCGACCTCCACATAGGCGCGCCGCACCTCGTCCCGGTCGCCGGCGAACACGAACTCCACCGCCACCGCTTCGCGCGGGTCCAGGGCGGCCATGGCGGCGGCGGCTTCGGCCGGGAAGCGGAACGCCCAGCCGTGGCTCGCGCCCTTGGGCAGCAGGTCGGCGCCCGCCGCGCTGCGCGCCTCGGCCGGATAGGTCCGCAGACCTTCGGGCGGCAGGCGCCGGGCCAGAGCGGGGCGGCGGCGCGGATCGGTCTCGCGGGTGTCCAGGTAGGGGCCGCTGGTGCGCCGCGTGTCGCGGATCACGAGCCGCGCGGCGTAAGGCGTCTGGCCGTCGGCGAACTGGCCCACCGCCATCAAGGCGTCGGCGCCCTCGAAGCCGGCCAGGCCGAAGGTCATCTTGTCCCAGCCGAACGCCACGGTCTGGGCCAGCCGCCAGCGTGCGAACCGGCCGCTGCCGCGATCGGCCCGCCAGTCGGCGATCTCGCCCGGGTAGTCCATCCGCGTGACCTTGGCGAAGCCTTCAAAGGCCGACTTCACGCGGTCGGCCGCCAGGGTCAGATCGGGCGAGTCGCAGGCGTCGCCGGCGGCCTTGGCGCGGGCGCGGCGTTCCACGTCGACCAGCGTCTGCTCGGCCAGGCCGCCGCGCAGGGCCGCGCCTCGCGCCTGAGCCTGCCCAGCGGCCAGCGCCGCGCCGACGCCAGGCTCGAACAGGCCGCATCGGGCGTCGGCCGCCATCATCACCGTACGCTCATAGAAGAGGTCGACGGCCCCCGCCGCCGCCGCCGCGGGCGCGACCACCGCGGCCGCGCCTATCAGCCACCCCATCCATCGAGCCGCCGGCGCCGTCTTTCGGGCGCTCGTCATGCTTCGGACTTTTCTCGTATGGTCGAACCGACCCGATCCAATGCTAGAAGGTCGGCCTTGCCGTTCGGTTATCGGAATCTCGCCCGCGCATGATGCTCTCCACCGACATCTGGGTCGCCGCCCTGATCCGGCGCGTGGAGCTGGGCGGCGGTTTCGCCGTGGTGGCGCGCAAGGGCGATGCGCGCGCCGGCGCGGTGCTGGTCAAGGTGCTCGACCGGCGCAACGGCGTCGCCCGGCTCTATGCCGAAGCCACCCGCGGCGACGGCGAGCAGGTGTGGATGCAGCCCAAGGGCTCGATCGACGAGCCGGACCTCGACCGCTACATCGAGCGCGCCGCTCGGATCGACCCGGACCTCTGGGTCGTGGAGATCGAGGACCGGGACGGCCGACATTTCCTCACCGAGCCCGTGGAACAGGGTTAGCCTGGGATTCACCGCCTTCGTGAACCGCGTCGCAAGGCTGGCGCGTCATTGTTGCGGCCACCTTCTGAACAACGTGAGCGTGCGGCCGGCCGATGCTTTTCCTGTTGAACGACGTCGTGCTGGACCTGGACGAGCTGCGCCTGGCGCCGCGCAAGGGCGCCCAGCGGTTCCGCGCCCTCAGCGTCGGCGACGTCACCCGGATGGGACAGGAACTCTACGCCGAACGTCCGCTTCTGCACGCCAGCCACCGCGACCGCGCCCTGCGGCTGGCCGCGCTGATCTCGGCCAAGGCCGAGGGGATCAACGCCGCCCTGTTCGTGGCCCCCGCCGTCGGCTGTTCCCCCGAGGAGGTGACGGTGCGCTACATGACGCTCGGGCCGCACGTCATGGCCCAGCTCCTCCGCCGCCAGCGTGAGGGGGACCTGGATCTGAAGGCCGCCGACCGCGAGGTTTGGCGCCGGCTCGCCGCCTAGGACGGTCGCGAGCCGCCTGGCCGTTTGCCACGCGGGGCGGCGCGCGCTATCGCCCGCCCCATGAGCACCTCTCCCGCCGCCGAGGCCGCCCGCCGGCGCACCTTCGCCATCATCTCCCACCCCGACGCGGGCAAGACGACCCTGACGGAGAACCTGCTGCTGGCCGGCGGGGCGATCCGCGCGGCCGGCGCGGTGCGGGCCCGGGGCGAGAACCGCCGCACCCGGTCGGACTGGATGAAGATCGAGCGCGAGCGCGGGATCTCGGTCTCGGCCAGCGTGATGACCTTCGATCACGACGGGCTGATGTTCAACCTGCTGGACACGCCGGGGCACGAAGACTTCTCGGAAGACACCTACCGCACGCTCACGGCCGCCGACGCGGCGGTGATGGTGCTGGACGCGGCCAAGGGCATCGAGCCCCAGACCCTGAAGCTGTTCGAGGTCTGCCGCCTGCGCGACATCCCCATCGTCACCTTCATCAACAAGATGGACCGCGAGGCGCAGGACCCCTTCGCCCTGCTCGACGAGATCGCCGCCAAGCTGGCCCTGGACCCGGCGCCGCTCTACTGGCCCGCCGGTTCGGGAGGCCGCTTCAAGGGCATGCTGGACCTGCGCAAGGACCTCTTCACCCCCTTCGCCAAGAAGAGCTCGGACGCCGAGGAGGGCCATCCGCCCCCGGTCGCCTTCCATGGCAACGCCGTCGTCAGCTACCTCGACCCCGACGAGCAGGCCGAGCTCGAGGAAGGCGCCATGCTGGTGCAGGAGGCTTCCAAGCCCTTCGACCCGCAGTCGTTCCTGGAAGGCCACATGACGCCGGTGTTCTTCGGCTCGGCGCTGCGCCACTTCGGCGTGGAGGAGCTGCTGGCGGGGCTGGGCGCCTACGCCCCTCCGCCCAAGGCGGTGGCGGCGGTCAAGGGCGGCGAGCCGACCCACGTCGCCCCGGGCGATCCGGAGGTCTCCGGCTTCGTCTTCAAGGTCCAGGCGAACATGGACCCCAACCACCGCGACCGCATCGCCTTCCTCAAGCTGTGCTCGGGCCGCTTCACCCGCGGCATGAAGCTGAAGGTGCAGAACACGGCCCGCCAGCTCAGCGTCAACGCCCCGATCATGTTCTTCGCCTCCGACCGCGAACTGGCGGAGGAAGCCTATGCCGGAGACGTCATCGGCATCCCCAACCACGGCGTGCTGCGGGTGGGCGACAGCCTGTCCGAGAGCGGAACCCTTCGCTTCGCGGGCCTGCCCAACTTCGCCCCGGAGATCCTGCAGCGCGTCCGGGTCAAGGACCCGCTCAAGGCCAAGCACCTGAAGAAGGCGCTCGAAGGCCTGGCCGAGGAGGGGGTGACCCAGCTGTTCCGCCCCGACATCGGCTCGGACTTCATCGTCGGCGCGGTGGGCCAACTGCAGTTCGAGGTCATGGCCGACCGGCTCGCCAACGAATACCAGCTCGAGGTGATCTTCGAGCCGAGCCCCTACGCCGAAGCCCGCTGGATCGTCGGCGAGAAGGCCGACCTCGAGGACTTCGCGTCCAAGCACAAGACCGCCATGGCCACCGACATCGACGAACAGCCCGTGTTCCTCGCCAAGTCGGCCTGGGAGATCGGCTACGTCGGCGAGCGCTATCCCAAGGTGCGCTTCGAGCGGACCAAGGAGCGGGCTTAGGCCGGTGGCGGCAAGCGGCCTCTATGGCGCGCCGCCGCGGGAGCTGGCGGAGCCGGCGGTCGACGCCGTCCAGTGCTCGCCGCTGATCCCGGGGGCCGCGGCGATCGAGGACCTGGCCGACGGCGGCCTCGACGCCTTCGTCGTCTATGCGCCGCCGGGCGCGGTGGAGCGCCGCTATGTGCTCGCCCAGGCGCTGCGGGCCCTGCGTCCCGGCGGGCGCATTGAGGCCCTGGCGCCCAAGGACCGGGGCGGCTCGCGGCTCAAGCGCGAGCTGGAGGCGTTCGGCTGCGCCCCGGCGGAGACCGCCCGCCGCCACCATCGCATCTGCTTGGCCGTGCGGCCGGAGGCCCCTGAAGGCCTGGCCGCGGCCATCGCCGAGGGCGGGCCCCGGCTGCATCCCGGCCTTGGCCTCTGGACCCAGCCGGGCGTGTTCAGTTGGGACAGGATCGACGCCGGCTCGGCGCTGCTCCTGCAGCGCCTGCCGCGCCTGGCCGGGCGGGGCGCCGACTTGGGCGCCGGCCTGGGGGTGCTGGCCCATGCGATCCTCGCCTCCGAGCAGGTGACGAGCCTGACGCTGGTCGAACTGGACCGCCGGGCGGTGGAGGCGGCGAGGCGCAACGTCGATGATCCTCGCGCCGCCGTGCTCTGGGCCGATGTCCGCAACCTCCGGCTCCAGGACCTGGACTTCGTGGTGATGAACCCGCCGTTCCATGACGGCGGGCGCGAGGACCGCGCCCTGGGCCAGGCCTTCATCGCCGCCGCCGCGGCCGCCCTGCGCAAGGGCGGGGTCTGCTGGCTGGTGGCCAACCGCCACCTTCCCTATGAGGCCGCCCTGGCCGAGGCCTTCGCCGCTGTCCGCCTGGTGGCGGAGACGGGGGGATTCAAGGTCTATGAGGCGCGGCGATGAGCAAGCCGATCACGGCCCGGCTCGACCGCCTGCTGGCCAATCTCGGCTACGGGTCGCGGCGCGAGGTCGCCGCCCTGGTGCGCGACGGCGCGGTGGTGCTGGACGGCGTTGCGCTCAAGGACGCGGGGGCGCGCATCCCGGTGAGCCCCGACCTGCCGGCCCACATGACCGTGGCCGGACGGCCGCTGGATCCGCCCGCGCCGCTGACGTTGATGATGCACAAGCCGCTCGGCGTAGTCTGCTCCCACCGCGAGGCGGGCCGAAGCGTCTACGAACTCCTGCCTCGTCGCTGGCGCGCCCGCGAACCGGGCCTTTCCACCGTCGGCCGCCTGGACAAGGAGACCTCGGGCCTGCTCCTCGTCACCGACGACGGGCCGTTCCTGCACCGGGTGATCTCGCCGCGCAGCCATGTGCCCAAGCGGTATGTGGCGACGCTTGACCGGCCCCTGCGCGGCGACGAGGCCGCGGTCTTCGCCTCGGGCGGACTGATGCTGGAGGGGGAGTCCGATCCCCTTGAGCCGGCGGTGCTCGAGACGCTGGGCCCGAACCTGGCGCGCCTGACCATCACCGAGGGACGCTACCACCAGGTGCGACGCATGTTCGCCGCGGTCGGCAACCATGTGAACGCCCTGCGCCGCGATCGGATCGGCGCGCTCGCCCTGCCGGACGATCTGGAGCCCGGCGCCTGGCGGATCCTGACCGGCGCCGAGCAGGATTCCATCTTCGCCGCCGTCGGTTGATCGGGCGGCCCGAAACCTTTGCGCGCCAAGGGTTCTATTAAGGTTATGCAAGTCTCGGACCAGTTCTTAATCAAATTTAAGTAAAGGTTAATGACTTGTTAAAGCGCGCGGCTCCGGCTTTGCTACGCCCCTGGGGAGCCTGCGCGGGACGTCCCGCTGTGGGACGATCCGTCAAAGACCTTGGGGGCGGTCATAGATGTTCGAGTTTCGTAGAGAGCTTGCCAGGCTGTTCGGCGCAGAGGGCGCGTTCCGCCCCGCCCAGGACGGCCTGACCGGCGGCGACGCCGGTCTCCTGGAGCTTCTCGACCTTCGGCTGCTTCAGCACGAGGGCAAGGCCGCCGACGTGGCCGCCGGGCGCATCAGCGCCAAGGACAAGGCCCAGCGCCTCCTGGAGGCGGCCATCGTCTGGCGAGAGATCGCCCGGCGCAGCGGCGATTCCGCGCCGTTGCGAAAGGCCGCCGCCATCGCCGAAGCCGCCGCGGCCGCCTTCGACCGCAACCGCCGGCCCGACGGATGGGCGCGTGCAAGGTGCGAGCAGGCGTTCTGCGCCATGCTGGGCGCCGAGCACTTCGGCGACGACGGCCTGAACGCCGCGGCCGAGATCGCCTTCCGCGAAGCCCGCGCGGCGGCTCGCGGCGGCCTGGCCGCGCCCCTGGCCGACGTCGGCCTCGCCGCCGTGGAGGGCCGCCGCCGGCTCGCGAGCGGCGACGCCCAGGCCGCCCGGGTGTGCGCCGCCCGCTTCGCAGCCCCAATCGCCGCGCTTCAAGCCCTTGTCCGCCGCTGCTCGGCCGCGCGTCTGCTGGTGGCCGAGGCGCGGGTGATCCGCGCCGACCTGCTGGCCGGATGGGGCGCGCGCCTCAAGGACCGCGACCTCCTGCGGCTGGCCCTCGACGAGGCCGACGCGGCCCTCGGCGGGCTGGACGAAACCTATGAACCACTGACCTGCGCCCGCGTGGCGGCCCTGCGGGGCCAGATCCTGTCGCTGCTCGGTGAGACGACCGGCGAGGTCGAGGCGATCACCGACGGCGTGCAGGAGATCGCCGGCGTCATCGACGATCTGTCGCGCGACCACAGCCCCCTGGACTGGGCCAAGACCCAGGTCGCCCTGGCCCAGGCCCTCCAGGCCCTGGGCGACGCCACCGCCAGCGCGCGCGCCTACGAACAGGCCGTGACCTGCTACGACCGCGCCAACCACGTCTTCAAGACCACCCCCGCGCTTTCCCTGCGCGCTGTGGCGGCCAGCAACCGGGCCCTGTGCCTGGCCCGTTCGGCCGAGCTGACCGGCGACCTCGCCGTCCTGGACGCGGCCGAGGCGGCGTTCAAGATCGAGCTGTCCACCCGCCAGGCCCGGCAGGACCCGGTCGGCTGGGCGCTGGCCCAGGTCAACCTCGCGCGGGTGTACGAGGCGCGCATGGAGATCACCGGCAAGGATCGCGGCGAACGAGCCGCCGCCGCCGTGGCGCTCACCGCCGCCTTCGACGTTTTCGCCGAGGAAGGCCTGCGCTCCTTCAGCCTGATCGCCATCGAGGGCCTGGAGCGCCTGCGGGGTCAGCTCCCGACCCCGCGCACGGCGGTCTAGCCGCCCGACTTCGGGGTCGCTCCGGCCTAGGCCGCGGCCACCTTGCCGGTCTGGCGGCGCAGCCGCCAGAAGCGGATGGTGCGCTGGGCCGCCTCGCGCGGCAGGTTCTCGTAGAGCTCGCCGTATTCGCGCGCCCGGGCCATGGCGTTGGCGTCGCGGTCCAGGATCAGCACGGCGAAGGTCAGGTAAAGGGAACGGTCGAAGCCGGCCGCCTTGCAGACGATCGACAGGGCGTCGAGCTCGCGCCGCTCCAGGATCCGGCGGGCCGTGTGGAAGTCGATCTCGGCCAGTTCGGCCAGGGCCACCAGGAACTTGGTCGTCTCGCGGTTGCGCAGGAAGGCGGCCAGCACCGCCGGGGTGATTCCGCGTTTGGCGCGCAGCAGCTGGATCTGGCGCTCGGCCTCGGCGAAGTCCGGCGGAAGGGCGCCGTCGCGGGCGGCCATCTTCTTGCGGCCGGCGGCGAGGGCGGCGTCCAGCGCGGCCGGGTCCATTTCGGCGTTGCGCTTGAGGATCTGGTCGCGGAGCTGGGCCTCGACCACGAAGTACATCTCGTTCAGGAGGTCGATCGGCAGGCTCTCACGCGCGACCACCGCCTCGTGCAGCAGGGGGTTCTCGGCGGCGCGGTCGACCACGATCTCCTGGGTCTGGCGCGACATCGCCGCGCCCTGGTTGCGCAGCAGCACGTTGAGGGTGTCGTCGTCGCCCCGCTCCACGATGGCTTCGGACAGGGCCTCCGAGACGCTGGGCCGCTGCGAAATGGCCCGCAGGTGGTCCTGGCCGCGGGTGCGCGCCACGATCAGCAGGTCGTCCTCGGTCAGCGCCTTGGAACCGGTCAGCACCGGCTCGGCGACGGCGATGGAAGGATCACGGGCCAGGTCGCGCAGCACGCCCTGGGGCGCGACGCCCGCCGTGGAGAGGCGCTGGGCGAGTTCGGCGCGGACCGCCTCCTCCATCTCGCCGGCGAGCTGGCTCATGACGTCGTCATAGAGCTGCATCTCGATGCCGCTGGGACCTTCGTCATGGGCGAAGAACAGGTCCGTGACGCTGCGCAGCAGCTCGCGCCGCCGCTCGCTTGAGGGCTCCTGGGCAAGTTCGATCAGGTCGTGAAGCTTGCTGCGTTCCATGTCCCTGCGTCTCAGAACGGACGATCTTGTTCGGCGTCGTCGGCGGAAGAATCGGTCGCCGCGGGCGCCGTCGCCCCGTCCGGCGGGCCGACCAGCACATAGCGGGTCCCCTCGGGCACGGCGGGCGCCGGATCGGGCGCGAGGCCGTACTCGCGATGAAGCGAGTAGAGGCGGGTCGGCGCGCCGCCGTGGGGCGCGGCCAGCGGGCTGGCGGCCAGGCGCACCGGCTGGGCCGGCGCCGGCTGCGCGGCCATGGGGCGGGCGGCGGGTTGCGGC
>NZ_JBKBSM010000018.1:0-30777 GCF_046291545.1 Phenylobacterium sp. | reverse complement strand
CTCGGCGTCCTCGACGCTGGCGACCAGGGCGACCTTGGCCTTGAGCTCGCGGGAGACTTCCAGCCCCAGCTCGACCAGCTCCTTCAGCGCCCGTTGCTGAAGATCGGCCATGTCGTCTGGGTTGAACATGAACAAAAAGAGAACATCAATCCAGCCCAAAGTCAAGGTTTTTCGACCTTGAAGGGCGGGTCACGCAGGCTTGGGGCGATGGGTCCCGGACAGGCGCTGCGCGCTGTCCGGGACGGCTATGGCGGCAGGCGAGCTAGGGCGCGTCGGCCTCGGCGGGGGCCGCCGTGAAGGCGAAGCGCTCCAGGATATGGAAGGGGGCGGCGCGGTCCGCCTGCTTGAACACCGCGACGCCGTCGAAGCGGTGGTCGCCGGAGACCGGCGCGAAATGCGTCTGAAGGGCGGCCAGGACCCGCTCGGCCACATCCGCATCGCGGATCGCGCCGGTGAGCGTCATGTGGAAGCGAAAGTCCTCGAAGATGTAAGGATAACCCCAGGAGATCAGGCGCGAATCCTGCTCCGGCGTCAGCGGCGCCTTGCGGCGCCTGGCCAGGTCGTAGTCGCTGAGCGGGGCGCGGAACGGGTCGAAGTCACGCACGCAGGCCCCGTGCAGCGCATCCATCTGCGGGGCAGGCGCCTGCAGGCGGAAGGCGAGGAAGCGGCCCAGGGCCGCCGGGGCGACGGCGGCGGTGAACGGGGCCTGGCGCGCGGCGAAGACGCCGGCGAAGTCCAGGAGCTCGGCCTCGGCGACGCCCTCCGCCAGCTCGAAGGGCGCCTTCAGGGTCGCGTGGAAGCCGTAGCCGCGGGGATCGGCGGTCAGGGCGTCCAGGTCCAGCCCCTCCAGGCCGGGCAGGGCCGGCCGCGCGAGAGCTTCACCCGACCAGGCGTCGCGCCCCAGCCAGGCCGAGGCCATGGCCGTGAGCGCGCTGTCCTTCGGCGGCGCGTAGTAGATCGCGTAGCGGGCCGTCATGCCACGCGCGCGCCCTGGCGCCAGACCTCGACCGGGGCCGGCCAGCCGCCCGCGCCGCGGAACACGCGCACCAGGTCGGCGCGCTGGCCGGGGGCGATTTCGCCGCGGTCGACAAGGCCGACGCTGCGGGCGGGATTGGCCGCGACCGTGGCGATGGCGCGCTCGGGCGCCCAGCCCATGTCGTCGATCAGGAGGAAGGCGGAACGGAGTATGGAAAGCGGCACGTAGTCCGAGGCGATGATGTCGAGCACGTCGGCCTCAGCCGCTTCGCGCGCCGACAGATTGCCCGAATGCGAGCCGCCGCGCACGAAGTTAGGGCCGCCCATGGCCACGAGCATCCCGTAGCCCCGCGCCGCCTTGGCCGCCGCCAGGGTGACGGGGAACTCGGCGATGACGCAGCCGTCGTCGTGGGCTTCCTCGACGTGCTCCAGGCTCTCGTCGTCGTGGGCGGCGAGGGGCAGGCCGTATTCCCGGGCGAAGCCGACGACGCTGCGGCGGTTGGAGTAGGCGACGGACGGATCGCGCCCGGCGTGGCGGCGGGCGAGCATCTCCTCGATCTCGTCCTGGGAGCGGCCGGCGGCGACCATGCGCTCGTGAAAGCGCTCGGTGTTGGCGGTCTGGCGCTGGCCCGGGGTGTGGTCCATCACCGACAGGAGCTTCAGACGCGGATTGTCGGCGTGCGGTTCGAGCAGGGCCAGCAGCTCGGGATTGGTCACCTCGCAGCGCAGGTGCAGGAGGTGATCGGCGCGCAGCACCCCGTCGTCCTGGGCCGCGTCCATGGCGGCGATCATCGGCCCCAGGGACTCCTTGCGGTCCAGCCCGTCCTTGCGGCCGTGCAGGCTGAGGCTGTCGAACACGGTGGTGATCCCGGCGGCGGCGCACTGGCCGTCGTGGGCCAGGGCCGCGCCATAGGCGTCCCACAGGGCGCCGGGGCGGGGCTGATAGTGCTTTTCGAAGTTGTCGGTGTGGATGTCGACCAAGCCGGGGATCAGGAGATCGCGGCCCCAGTCCAGCGCCCCGGCCGGGGCGCTTTCCCGCGGCTCGACGGCGTGGATCCGGTCTCCGCGCAGGACGACCTCGCCGCGGACCGCGCCATCGGGGGTGACGATCTGTTCGGAGAAGATGCGGGTCTCTTGCTGGGTCATGGTCAGGCCGCCGCCTTGAACTGGGCCACGGGGAAGAGCCGGGTCGCCACCGCGTCGCGCACGTCCTGGTCGTGGAAGATGCCGATCATGGCCGCGCCCTTGCCGAGGGCCTGCTTGATGAGCTGCACCACGATCGCCCGGTTCTCGGCGTCCAGGGAGGCGGTGGGCTCGTCCAGCAGCAGCACCGGGTACTCGCGGATGAAGCTGCGGGCGATGTTCACCCGCTGCTGCTCGCCCCCGGAGAAGGTGGCGGGAGGCAGGTCCCAGTGGGCTTCCGGCAGGCGCAGGGCCGAGAGCAGGCCGGCCGCACGTTCCCGCGCCTCCTCGACCGGCACGCCGTTCTCCAGGAGCGGCTCCATGACGAGCTGCAGGGTCGGGATGCGGGGGATCACCCGCAGGAACTGGCTGACGTAGCCGAGGGTGCGGCGGCGGACCTCCAGCACCTCGTGCGGGCTGGCCCGGGTGATGTCGACGTACTGGCCGTCGTGCAGCACCTTCACCGAGCCGGAGCTGGGCAGGTAGTTGCCGTAGACCGAACGCATCAGGGTCGACTTGCCGACCCCGCTCTCGCCGGACAGCACCACGCACTCGCCCGGGGACACCTCGAGCCGCAGGCCCTGGAACACCGGGATCACCGCCGACTCGGCGTTGTGCAGCACGAAGGTCTTGGCCAGGTCCTCGACCACGATCAGGGGCTTGGAAGCTTCGGACATGGGGATCTCAGATCTGCAGGACGGAGGAGACGAGAAGCTGGGTGTAGGGATGCTGGGGATCGTCCAGCACCTGGTCGGTGAGGCCGGTCTCGATGACGTGGCCGCTCTTCATGACCATCAGGCGGTCGGCCATCAGCCGGGCCACGGCCATGTCGTGGGTGACGATGATCACCGCCAGGCGCAGGTCGCGGACGAGTTCGCGCAGGAGGTCGAGCAGGCGGGCCTGCACCGAGACGTCCAGCCCGCCGGTGGGCTCGTCCATGAACACCAGCTTGGGCCCGTGGATCAGGTTGCGGGCCACCTGGATGCGCTGCTGCATGCCGCCGGAGAAGTTCTGCGGCCGGTCGTCGATGCGGCGGGTGTCGAGCTCGACGCGCTCCAGCCAGTCGATGGTGGCCTGGCGCATCTTGCCGTAGTGGCGCTGGCCGAGGTTCATCAGCGGCTCGGCCACGTTGGCGCCGCCGGACACGCGCATGCGCAGGCCGTCGCGCGGGTTCTGGTGGACGAAGCCCCAGTCCTCCCGCTGCATCCGCCGGCGGTCGGGCTCGGACAGGCTGTAGATGTCGGTCAGGCCGAAGCGGCTGGTCTCGAACTGGATCGAGCCGGAGGACGGCGTCAGCTTGCCCGAGATGCAGTTGAGCAGGGTCGTCTTGCCCGAGCCGCTCTCGCCGACCACGCCCAGGATCTCGCCCGGGCGCATTTCGAAGGACACGTCGCGGCAGCCCAGGACGTGGCCGTACCACTTGCTAAGGCCGTCCACCTTCAGGAGCGGGGCGGCCTCGATGGTGCGGGACATGGCGTTCATCAGGCCGGCTCCTTCCGGGTCGGGGCGTCCTCGGGCTGCTGTTCGTCGAGGTGGGCCAACTGGTGGCCGGCCATGGGGCCGACGTGGCCGGCGGCGCGGCGCTCGGCGCAATGGTGGCTGTCGGAGCAGACGTACATCTTGGCCCCGTCGTCATCGAGGATGACCTCGTCGAGGTAGGAGTCGTCGGCGCCGCAGAGGGCGCAGCTCTCCTCCCAGGTCTGCACCTCGAAGGGATAGTCCTCGAAGTCCAGGCTGCGCACCCTGGTGTGGGGCGGCACGGCGTAGATGCGCTTCTCGCGCCCGGCGCCGAACAGCATGATGGCTTCGTTGTCGCCCATCTTGGGGTTGTCGAACTTGGGGATCGGCGAGGGCGACATCAGGTAGCGCTCCTCGATCATCACCGGATAGCCGGCGGTGGCCGCGATGCGCCCGTAGCGGGAGACGCTCTCGTAGAGGGAGACGTACTGCAGGCCGTACTCCTCGTAGGCGTGCATCGCCCGGGTCTCGGTCTCGCGCGGCTCCAGGCCCCGCAGGGGCTCGGGCTGGGGCACCTGGAAGACCAGGACCTGGCCGGCCTTGAGCGGCTTTTCCGGGATCCGGTGGCGGGTCTGGATGATCGTCGCCTCGCCGGTGTCCTCGGTGACCTCGACGTCGGCCACCTTGGCGAAGAAGCGGCGGATCGAGACCGCGTTGGTGGTGTCGTCCGCGCCCTGGTCGATGCACTTGTAGACGTCGTCCGGGCCGATGATGGCCGCGGTGAGCTGGATGCCGCCGGTGCCCCAGCCGTAGGGGACCGGCATCTCGCGCGAGCCGAAGGGCACCTGGTAGCCGGGAATGGCCAGGGCCTTGAGGATGGCGCGGCGGATCATCCGCTTCGTCTGCTCGTCCAGATAGGCGTAGTTGTAGTAGCGCTCGGCCTCGTTGGGCCGCGAGGGCGTGGTCATTCTGCGGCTTCCTTCATCGCGGCGCGGCGTTCGAAATGCTCGCGGCGGAGGCGGCGGATGAGCTGCAGGTCCGCCTGGAAATCGACGTAGTGGGGCAGCTTCAGGTGCTGCACGAAGCCGGAGGCCTCCACGTTGTCGGAGTGATAGAGGACGAACTCCTCGTCCTGGACGGGCGCGTCGGCGCGTTCGCCCACCTCGCGGTGGCGCAGGGCGCGGTCGACGATGGCCATGCTCATGGCCTTGCGCTCGCAGTGGCCGAAGGTCAGGCCGTAGCCGCGGGTGTACTGGGGCGCCCGCTCCGCCGAGCCGGAGAAGCCCGACAGCATCTGGCATTCGGTGACCGTTATCTCGCCGACCTCGATCGGGAAGCCGAGCTCCTCGGGGACGAACTCGACGGCGACCTCGCCCAGGCGGATCTCGCCGCAGAGCGGGTGGGTCGAGCCCCAGCCGCGCTGGGAGGAATAGGCCAGGGAGAGCAGGAAGCCCTCGTCGCCGCGGGCCAGGGCCTGGAGGCGCTGGTCGCGCCCGGCCGGGAAGCTCATCGGCTCGCGGGTCAGGTCGAAGGGCTCGGGGGCGTCCTCGATCCGCTCGTCGTGCTCGAGCAGGTCCTCATGGGCGAAGACCGAGCCGATGGTCGGCATCGGCCAGGCCTGGGGCTCCTCGGCCTGGGGGGCCTGCGGCGTCGCCGCGCCGCCCTCGGCCGCCAGGGCGAAGTCGAGCAGGCGGTGGGTGTAGTCGAACGTCGGGCCGAGCACCTGGCCGCCCGGGATGTCCTTGAAGGCGGCCGAGACGCGGCGGCGGACCGCCATCTGCCCCGTCTCGATCGGCGCGGAGGCGCCGAAGCGGGGCAGGGTGGTGCGGTAGGCCCGCAGGAGGAAGACGGCCTCGGGCAGGTCGCCGCGGGCCTGCTTCACCGCCAGGGCGGCGAGGTCGCGGTCGTAGCAGGAGCCTTCGGCCATCACCCGGTCGACGGCGAGGGAGAGCTGCTCGCGCACCTGGGCCACCTCGAGCTCGGCCACGGCCGGGTCGCCCCGGCGCTCCTCGGCGAGCCACTGGTGGGCGTTGGTGATCGCCTTCTCGCCCCCTTTGACGGACACATAAGCCATGGTCAGCCTCCTTGGATTTCGACGCGCACGGAGCGCGGCAGGGCGGTCAGCGACGCGCCCGCCACCAGCAGGACGTCGACGCCGAACTGGAATTGCGCAGTGTTGGTCTCGAACTGGTCCCAGAACCCGTCGGGCAGGCCGGCGGGGGCGACCGTGATCTGATCCTTCACGCCCGGGCCGCGCAGGACGACGGGGCGGCCGCCCTGCAGGGCGGCGACCTGCAGCACCAGGGTGGTGGAGCGGTCCGGATACTTGGCGTCGCCCTGGTTGAAGGCCGAGAGCGGCGGCGCCTTGGCCATGTCCGTCGCGACCGCGAAGGCGGCGTTGGCGGTGTCGGCCGTCAGCGGGCAGCCGCAGTGGAAGCGCAGCCAGGTCGCGGTCTCGCCGCCGGCCAGGGACGGGTCGATCCACACCGGCGTCTCGAAGTCGAACAGGGTGAGGGCCACGGCCGCCGAGGCGACCTCAAGGCCGGCGGGCGGCTCGACCGCGCCGGAGAGGTCGGCGATGGTGCCGGGACGGGCGACCGCCTCCATCACCTTGCGGAACACCGACTGGGAATCCCGCATCGGGTCGGAGAAGGCCGGACGGACCTGGGCGAGGTCCAGGGCGGGGGTGTCGAGGGTCGTCATCAGGCGGGCCCCCGGGTGCGGACCATGGTGAAGAAATCGACGCGGGTGGCCGCGGCCTTGCGGGCGGCGGCGGCGCGGCGCTCGTCCTGGGCCCGGGCCAGGCGGGCGACGACCGCGCCTTCGACCCGCGGGCGCAGGGCCGGGGACTGCATCATCGCGTCGACCGCCGCGGCGATCTCGGCGTGGCGGCGGTCGCGGCCGGCCACGTAGGACACGCCGGTCTCGCCGCTCTCAAGGCGCACGGCGGCGCGGGTGAGGGTCATCTCGCCCAGGTTGAAGGCGTCGCCGCCCCCGCCCATGCGGCCGCGGACCAGCATCAGCCCCAGTTCGGGCGCGCGCAGGGCCACGTAGTCGGGACGCGTCTCGAGCCCGTCCCAGGCCTGGACCACCTCGTCGGCCCGCGCCTTGGCGAGGATCGACATCCAGCGTCGCCGCTCCATCGGCGCCGCCTCGACAACCGGATCGACCGGCATTCTTCACCTCCGACAACTTAGCGAGATGTTGTATTCGTCTGAGATGATTGGTAGTGTAACTCGCTCTCGGCAGCAATAGAGCAAGCATGAAGGTTATATAACGATAGTAAAACTTGTCTAGACGACCGCTCGAAACTTCTAAAGGAGTGTAGAAATGGCGACGAATTCGCCGTTGTGGCGTGAGATCTCGCGGTCGCTGGAGCGCCGCATCGAGGCCAAGGAGCTGTGTCCGGGGGACAAACTACCCACCGAATACGAGCTGTCCCGCCAGTTCATGGTCAACCGCCACACCGTCCGCCGGGCCTTGTCCTATCTGCAGGACAAGGGCGTGGTGGAATCCACTCAGGGACGCGGAAGTTTCGTGCGCCGGCCGACCCGTCCGGCGCGGCTGGTGCGCCGCCCGCGGTTCACCGAGGCGGTGGCCAACAGCGGCCGCGAGCCGAGCACGCGGACACTGAAACTGGACGTGCGGCCCGCCGACCAGAAGGTCGCGGCCGAACTCGGCCTGAAGCCGGGCAAGCCGGTGGTGCACCTGGAGCGGCTGCGGCTGATCGACGGCGAGCCGGTGGGCCTGAGCCAGCACTTCTTCAGCTTCGAGCGGTTCCCGACCTTCGTGGAGATGTACCGCACGCGCGGCACCATCACCCAGACGCTGATCGACAGCGGGGTGCCGGACTACACGCGGCGCAGGATCTACATCTCGGCGCGCCTGCCGAGCGTGCAGGAGGCCGAACTGCTGCACCTGCCGCGGCACGTGCCGCTGCTGATCCGCCGCTACCTCAACGTCGACGGCCTCGGCCGGCCGCTGGAGTACGGCGAGGGGCGGGCGGCCCAGGAGCTGATGCTCGAATTCGCCGACAACGTGGACGAACAGGACATCTCGGGAGCCTAGTGTGGAGCTTGCGTTTCGAAACGCGCGCGTGGTCACGCGCGACGAGGATTTCATCGGCTCGGTCGTCGTCCGCGACGGGCTGATCGCCGCGGTCGACCGCGGGCCGAGCGCCGTGGGCGAGGACCTGGAGGGCGACGTCCTGATGCCGGGGGTGGTGGACATCCACACCGACAACCTGGAGCGCCACTTCTTCCCGCGGCCGAACATCGACTGGAACCCAGTGTCGGCGGCGGTGACGCATGACGCCGGCTGCGTCTCGGTCGGGGTGACGACGATCTACGACTCGCTGAGCGTCGGCTCGTTCAACGGCGCGGTCTCCCGCGGGCAAGACAACCTGACCCGGCTGGCCCAGGGCCTGCTGGCGGCCCGCGACGCCGGCATGCTGAAGGCCCAGCACCACATCCACTGGCGCTGCGAGACGACGGCCGACGAGCTGGAGGCGCGGCTCGCGCCGCTGGCCGACCACCCCATGGCCGCCATGTTCTCGCTGATGGACCACACGCCCGGGCAGAGGCAGTACCGCAACCTGGAGGCCTTTCTCGACAAGTGGCGGGCGGGGGGCATGAGCGAGGAGGCGGTCCAGCAGCGGCTGGCCGACTCGCGCGAGCGCCAGGCGCGCAACGCCGCGGCCAACCGCAAGCTGGTGGCCGAGGTCGCCCACGCCCGCGGCGCCGCCCTGGTCAGCCACGACGACGAGGACGCCGCCCAGATCGACGAGGCCGCGGACCTGGGCGCGACCGTGGCCGAGTTCCCGGTGACGGTGGAGGCGGCCGAGCGGGCCCGCGCCCGGGGGATGATCATCGTCATGGGGGGACCCAACCTGATCCGCGGCGGCTCATATTCGGGCAATGTCCCGGCCGCCGACCTCGCCAACGCCGACCTCCTGGACGCCTTCGCCTCGGACTACGTGCCGCGCAGCCTGATCGAGTGCGCCTTCGCCCTGGCCGCGCCGCCCTTCGACTGGCCCCTGGCCGAGGCGGTGGCGGTGGTGACGGCCACGGCCGCGGCCGCGGCGGGCCTGAGCGACCGCGGCGCGATCGAGCCCGGCCTGCGGGCGGACCTGTTGCGGGTGCGTCCGGTCGAGAGCCTGCCGGTGCTGCGCGGGGTCTGGGCCGGCGGCGCGCGCGTCGGCTGAAGCCCGCGTGCGCGTCGTCACCCTCAACACCTGGAAGAACGAGGGCGAGTACGATCGCCGCCTCGGGCTGATGGGGCAGGGCCTGGCGATGCTGTCGCCCGACGTCGTCTGCCTCCAGGAATGCTTCGCCGCTGAGGGCAGCGACACCGCAGAGCATCTGGGGCGAATGACGCGGATGCAGGTGCTGGCCCGGCCCGCCCGCGCCAAGCTGAGGCGGCACGGGCAGGCGGAGGTCGCCTGCACCTCGGGCCTGGCGAGCCTGACGCGCCGCCCGGCCGCCGCGGAGGCGGCCTGCGCCCTGACCAGCCATCCGGCCGACGGCGAGCGCATCGCCCAGCGCCTGGACGTGGCGGGGGAGGGCGGGGCGCTGCGCATCGTGAACCTGCATCTGACGCACCTGCGCGGCCCCGAGGCCGCCGAGCTTCGCGGCCGTCAGCTCGGCGAGGCCCTGGACTGGGCGCGCCGGGACTGGTCCGGCGCGATCCTGGCGGTCGGCGACTTCAACGCGCCGCTGGAGGCCGAGGAGCTGGCTCAGGCGCTTCGGCAATGCGAGCCGCCCGACCGCCCCGAAGCCGACCATCCCCGCCGCGCGACCCTGCTGGGCCCGTCCGTCGGACAGGCGCCGGCTTTCGCACGCACCATCGACCACGCCTTGCTGTTCGCTCCCAAGCGGAGCTGGCGGGTGCGCCGCCGCTTCCTGGCGCTGGACCGACCCGACGCCCAGGGATGGTTCCCCAGCGACCACGCCGCCGTGGTCGTCGACCTGGAGCCGGCGTACGGCTGAGGCCGCCGGCGCGCGCCTCAAGAACAGCATCGCCTGAAAAAGGATCGGCGCCCCCGCCGGTGAGACAGGGGCGCCGAGGGTTCCAGCCGCGGGCCGCGAGAGGGGGTGCGGCCCGCCGACCGGCAGGGGATCAGAAGGTGGCGCGCACGCCGAAGAGGAACTTGCGGCCGAAGTTCTCGACCTCGTAGGGCCGGTTCTCCGAGCCCTGGTAGCGGACGCCCGTCTCGTCGGTGAGGTTGTTGGCGTCCATGAACAGCGAGAGGTATTCGTTGACCTGGTAGCGGGCCGAGAAATCCACTCGCTGCTGCTCGGCCCAGTAGAGGTTCTGGTTGGCGCTGCTGCCGCTGGGGAAGACCTCGTCCAGCCAGGGCGTGCGGTGCTGCCAGCTGAGCCGCGCCGAGAGCCGGTACTTCTCGTAGAACAGGGTGACGTTGGTGATCCGGTCGGAGGTGCCGGGGAATTCCACCGACTCGCCCTCGGGCGTGTCGAACTCGCCCTTGGTGAAGGCCAGGCTGCCCTGGATGCCGAAGCCCGAGAGCGGGCCGGGCAGGAAGGTCCAGGGCTGGTTGTAGACGAACTCCAGGCCGGTGAGGTGGCCGTCGCCGCCGTTCGCCACGGAGCTGAAGGTGTAGGTGCTGCGGTCGACCCCGTCGAAGTTGTAGCTGGTGTCGCCCACGATCGAGGTGGAGTCGAACAGCACGTCCTTGACCTCGCGGTGGTAGGCGCTGACCGCCAGCAGGGACGAGGGGGCGAAGTACCACTCGGCCGACAGGTCGAGACCGTAGGCGGATTCAGGGACGAGTTCGGGGTTGCCGCCGGAGACGGTCTGGCTCGTGTCGTTCACCGAGACCGTGGCGCGCATGTCGGCGAGGCTGGGCCGCGCCTGGCCGGAGATGAGGGCGGCGCGCAGCTTCAGCGTGTCGGAGTAGTCGAAATTGTAGTGGAGGCTCGGGAACACCTTGGTGTCCTCGCTCGACAGGCTGATCGGCGTGCGGGTCGAGCCGCGGGTGGCGAACCCGGTGGTGTCGATCTGGGTGTGCTCGACGCGCAGGCCGGCGGTCAGGGTGCTGCGCCCCCAGGCCCAGCGGTTCATCGCATAGGCGGCGGCGACCTTTTCCTCGACCGTGTTCACCGACCGCGGATCCGCGGCGAAGACGGCGTAGTTGGCGCCGTTGGCGTTGGCGGCCTTGGCCGCGGTCATGATCTGCTGGAGCTGGTAGTCCAGCGCCGGGTTGTGGATGTAGTTGACCGTGAAGCCGAGCGGCCACGGGTCGATCCAGGGATTGCCGGTGATGAAGGCTTCGGGCGTCCACGGCAGGCCGAGCTGGGCGGCCGCCGTGGCCAGGTTGAGGCCGCTGGCGTTGCCGGAGACGACCGTCCCGTCCGGACGGACCAGGGCGGTCGAATAGTTGTCCTGCTTGCGGCTGTCGTACTGGAAGCCGGCGCTGAACTTGGAGTCGGCGCCGAAGCTCGTCCATTCGCGGGAGACGTCGAACTTGGCGGTCTTGGCCTCGGTCTCGAAGGTCGAGGTGAACTCGGTCGCGTACTGCAGCGGGAAGGCGGTGGTGGACTGGTCGAGCGCCGTGCGGCGCTCGCCGCGCACCAGCACGCCGTTCACATTGACGGTGTCGTAGAGGGTGGCGAACGGGATGCCCTCGGAGATCGCGTTGACCACCAGGTGCATGGACGGCAGCAGCGCGGCGTTGGCCAGGGTCGGGGCGTTCAGCGCCGTGGAGGTGCTCATCCCCGTTTCCGGGGTGTAGGTGTTGAATTCGGTGGTCGTGTAGGCCACGTGCCAGTCGACGTTCCAGCCGCTCCAGTCATGTTCGCCGTGCAGATCGGTGAACGAGACGCCGTTGGAGTACTTGCCGTACTCGAAGGTCGCGTCCATCGGCACGCCCACGAGGTCGGCGGTCTCGAAGTTGCGCGTGCCGGACCAGGCGCGGTTGTACTGGAAGCGGTACTGGTTGCGTTCCTCGTAGTCGTCGAACTGGGTGTTCAGATGGCTGAGGGTGAACTTGTTGTTGTCGTCCGGCTGATATTCGACCTTGCCCGAATAGGACAGGGTCTGGCGGGTGATGATGTACTTGGCGATGCGAAGCTGGGTGACGCCGACGTCGTCGAACCGCGGCTCGGCGTTGTTGGTGTGCTGCCGGAATTCGTAGTGCGAGCCGATCAGGCTCACGCCCCACGTGCCGTCGGACCAGGACAGCCGGCCAGAGTACTGCTTCACCGGGCCGTCGCCCATGTCGACGTAGCCGCCGCCGGCGTCGAAGTTGCCATGGAAGCCCGGCTGGCTCAGCGGCGAAAAGGTGGCGATGTTGACGCGCCCGGCGAGGGACTCGGCGGGCATGTTGGGCAGCAGAGTCTTGTTCAGGATCACTTCGCTGATCTGCGCGGCCGGCACCGAGTCAAAGCGGAAGATCCGGTCCTCGGCGCCCAGCACGTTGATCCCGTCCAGGGCCACGGTGGTCCAGCGGGTGGGCGCGCCGCGGATCTGGATGTACCGCTCCTGGCCCTGGTCGCGCTGGACGCCGACGCCCGGCAGGCGGGCCAGGGCCCCGGCGGCGGTGGCGTCCGGGAAGCGGCCGATCGTGTCGGCGGCGATGACGTTGACGACGTTGTCCGACGCCTTCTGGATCTCCAGAGACTTCTCAAGGCTCTCGCGGATCGGCGAGGCGGTGACCACCAGTTCGCTGACGGAGGCTTCCGCGGCCTCCTCGGCGCTGGCGGCGCCGGCCGCGATCACGCAGATCGGCAGCGCAGCGGCGAACGCGAACAGCCGAAGCTTTGCGCGGCGGCCGGCGGAAGCAGTGGTGGCAAGCTCTTGTGACGACGTCATCCCTGTCCCCTTCACGGATGCGATGGACTGGGACGGCGCAATAGCGAGGCGAAGTGTCAGCCCTGCTTTGCTTTGGTGAATGCGTCGTGTTCCGTGCGAAAGTTGTCCAACCGACAGATTCGGAACTTGGCCGTAACAGCGGCGGCATTCCCAGTATAAAGGCTCGTCATGAAGTTACTGCGTGTGGCGTTTCTCGCGCTGGTTGTCATCTGGCCCGGCGCCACAGCGGCGAGCGCGGACGGCCCCGGGGGCGAGGTGGTGGTCTATCGGGGCGCCATCCTGATCGACGGCACGGGCGCGCCGCCGCGGCCGGACATGGACATCGTCGTCGAGGGTGAGCGCATCGCCGCGGTGCGGCCGGCCGGACAGCCGGCGCCGGCCCAGGCCAGGGTCGTCGACGCGTCGGGGCTCTACGTGCTGCCAGGGCTGATCGACGACCACGTGCACATGGCCACGCCGCCGGATGCGGCCCAGGCGCGGGGCGTGCTTCGCCGGCAGCTCTACAGCGGCGTGACCGCGGTGCGCGACATGGCCGACGACCTGCGCTCGGTGGCCGAACTGGCGCGGGAGGCGCGGACGGGCGAGATCCCGGCGCCTGACATCCACTTCGCCGCCCTGATGGCGGGGCCTAGCTTCTTCGACGATCCGCGCACCGGCGCGGCCGCCCAGGGCTACGCGCCCGGAACCGCGCCGTGGATGCAGGCGGTGACGCCCGAGACCGACATGCCGCTGGCCATCGCCATGGCCCGCGGCACGGGGGCGGACGCGGTGAAGATCTACGCCAACCTGGACGGGGCCATGGTGCGCCGCATCGCCGAGGAGGCGCATCGCCAGGGCCTGAAGGTGTGGAGCCACGGCATGGTGTTCCCGGCGACGCCGCAGGAGGTGCTGGACGCCCGGCCCGACGTCGTCTCCCACACCTGCTATCTGGCCTATCAGCTCAACGCGAAGAAGCCGGGAAGCTACCAGGACCCGACGCCGGTCGAGGGCGCGGCCTTCGCGAACGGCGTCCCTCCGCAGATGAGCGCGATCTTCGCGCGGATGAAGGCCGAGGGCGTGATCCTGGACGCGACCACGCGGGTCTATGTGGAAGCCGAGGAGGCCCACGCCCGCACCGGCAAGGGCCGGCCGCCCCGCTGCGCCTCGACGCTCGGGTTCGAGCTGACGGCCCAGGCCTACCGCGCCGGGGTCCAGATCGCCGCCGGCACCGACGGGGAGACGGACTGGCGCGAGCCCTATCCGTCCCTGCACGAGGAACTGGAGCTGCTGTCGAGGAAGGTCGGCATGCCGAACCTGGAGGTGATCCGCTCGGCGACGCAGATCGGCGCCCGCGCCATGGGCCAGGAGGCGCAGATGGGGACCGTCGAGCCCGGAAAGCTGGCCAATCTGGTGTTCGTGAAGGCCGACCCGGTGGCGGACATCGCCAATCTGCGCACGGTGGCCTTCACCGTGAAGCGCGGCGCCGTCTACAAGCGCGAGGCGTACCGGCCGATCACCGCCGAGGAGGGCGAGCGGCCCTGAAGCGAGCGGCCCTTAAGACCGAAGGGGGAGCGATGAAGCCCAACGACCTGGACCGGCGCCGCCTGCTGGCGCTCGCCGCCGCCGCCGCGCCCGCGCTGGCCGCGGCGCCCGCCGCCCGGGCCGCGGCGAGCGAGTGGAAGGACGCGATCATCGTCGACGCCCTGGGCGGCCTGGACGACCCCAACATCCCCTCGAGCGACGGCTCGGGCCTGGGCGAGGCGGGGCCGCGGCGGCGGCGGGTGCTGTCGAAGCGGGTGCTGGACGACGCCCGCGCCTCCGGCGTGACGGCGATCAACTGCACCCTGGGCTATGTGGCCGGCCCCGCCGAGCCGTTCGAGGCGACGGTTTCCGACATCGCCCTCTATGACCGGATGATCGCCGACCACCCCGGCCATCTTCTGAAGGTGACCCGGGCGGCCGACATCGTGAGCGCCAAGCAGGCGGGCAAGGTCGGCCTGATCTACGGCTTCCAGAACGCGGCCATGGTCGGCGACAACCTGGACCGCATCGACATGTTCGCCGACCTGGGCGTCCGCGTCGTCCAGCTCACCTACAATCCGGCCAACCAGATCGGCGACGGCTCCACGGCGCCGCAGAACCGGGGTCTGACCCCCTTCGGCCGCCAGGTGGTGGAGCGGCTGAACGCCAACCGGCTGATGGTCGACCTGTCGCACAGCGGCCAGGCCACCTGCCTGGAGGCGGCGCGGGCGTCGGCCCAGCCGATCTCGATCAACCACACCGGCTGCCGCGCCCTGGTGGACCTGCCGCGCAACAAGACCGACGAGGAGCTGCGCCTGGTGGCCGACAAGGGCGGTTTCGTCGGCATCTACTTCATGCCCTTCCTGCACAAGGACGGCTATGTGACCGGCGACGACGTGGTCGCCCACATCGAGCACGCGGTGCAGGTGTGCGGCGAGGATCACGTGGGCCTGGGCACCGACGGGGTGATCACCAAGGTGGACGACCTGGACGCCTATCGCGCGGCGGTGGCCAAGGAGGTGGCGGCGCGCAAGGCGGCGGGGATCGGCGCGCCGGGCGAGAAGGCCGACATCCTGAAGTTCGCCATCGACCTGCGCGGGCCCACGCAGTTCCACGACCTGGCCGACCGGCTGAAGGCCAGGGGCCATTCGACGGCGCGGGTCGAGAAGATCCTGGGGCGCAACTTCCTGCGCTACGCCGCCGACGTCTGGGGCGGCTGAGGCGTGGACGGCCTGCTGGTCATCGGCCGCGAGGAAGTGCGGGCGCGCCTCACCTACGAGGTCTGCATCCCGATCGTGCGCGAGGCGATGATCGCCCTGTCGCAGGGGCGCACCCGGCAACTGCTGCGCGGGATCATCGACCTGGAGGCGGGCGGAGCGTTCGGGGTGATGCCGGGCGCGATGGGGCCGGGGGAAACCTTCGGCGCCAAGCTGATCAGCGTGTTTCCCGAGAACTTCGCCAAGGGGCTGCAGTCGCACCAGGGCGTGGTGGTGGTGTTCGATCCCGAGAGCGGGGCGCCGGCGGCGGTGCTGCACGCCGGGGAGATCACCGCCATCCGCACGGCGGCGGCCTCGGCGGTGGCCACCGACGCCCTGGCGCGGCGCGAGGCGAGCCGGCTGGCGGTGCTCGGCTATGGCGAACAGGCCCGCAGCCACATCGCCGCGATCGCCCAGGTGAGGGCGCTGAGCCAGGTGGTGGTGTGGGGACGCTCGCCCGAGCGGGCGCGGGCCTTCGCCGAGGCGGCGGGGCGCGAGCTGGAGCTGCCGATCCGCGCCGCGCCGAGCGCGCGCGAGGCGGTGGCCGGGGCGGACATCGTCTGCACGGTCACGGCGGCCAGCGAGCCGGTGCTGCTGGGCGAGTGGCTGGACGCGGGAGTCCACGTGAACCTCGTCGGCTCGAGCCGGCCGGGCCCTGTGGAGGTGGACGATGCGCTGGTGGTCCGCGCCCGGGTGTTCGCCGACCACCGGGCTTCGGTCCTGGCGCAGGGGGCGGAGATCCTGCGGGCCAAGGCCGCGGGCCTGATCGGCGACGACCATGTGTTGGGCGAGATCGGCCAGGTGCTGGACGAAAGCCTGCCCGGCCGGCGCACGGCCGAGGAGGTGACGGTCTACAAGTCCCTGGGCAGCATCGTCCAGGACCTCTCCAGCGCCTGGGCGCTCTACCAGCAGGCCCTGGCGGCCGGAGCGGGGGTGCGCGCGCCGTTCTAAGGGGGCGCGGGCGCGGGCGGTGTCAGGCCTTGGTCAGGGCGCAAGGCGCAGGCGGGCGGCGACCGCGGCCGGCTCGAGCGTGCTGTCGAGGAGGCGCCAGGCGCGTGCGCCCTCGGCCGATGGGGCGACCAGCAGGGCGGCGTCGGCGTCGAAGGCCGGCGGTCCGGCGGACCAGAGGCTTGCGCCCTCCAGCCAGGGGCAGGTGCTGAGCGTCACCGTCCAGGGCGCGCCGGCGCCCTCGATGCGGCCATAGGCGATCGGCATGTCCAGGAGCGCGCGGGCGCCCGCGCGGTCGCCGGCCGCGAGGCGCTCGGCCACCGCGGCGTGGAGCGTGGGGCCGGGCGGCGCGCTCGGTCGCCCCAGCACCGACAGGAAGCAGTCGCCGGCGACGACGAGCAGGCCGCGGCAGCCGGGGGCCGCATCGTCGGCGGCCAGGCCGAAGGCCAGGCGCTCGCCGCGGCTTTCCGGCTGCAGGCGCCAGATCTCCTCGTAGCCGACGTGGAGGCCCCGCTCGACGAGGACGTCGGCGTCCAGCTCCCAGTACCCCTCGTCCGGCCATGCCCCCGGCGGCTGGTAGTCGAGGTCGCGCCGCCAGCTCAGGACCCGGGGCCCGGCGGTCAGCTCGCCGGCGAAGCCCTCCTGGGCGGCGAGGGCGATGAGCTCGTCGTCGGAACAGGCCTCCAAGCCGGGCGTGGGGCGGACGGGACGGCCGGCGGGCACACGGATGTCGGCGTACCAGCTTCGGGTCTGCAGCCAGAAGACCCGGGTGGTGTCGTCGCGGGCGCCGTCCGGCGTGGTGATCGCCTCCCGCCGCCAGACGCCGGTGAAGCGGGGATCGACGTGCGAGCTCACGGACGGCCTCCTGGATCGGCCGGCCATGGACCAGGGCGGGGCCGGATGGCAAGGGCGCCTGGCCGATCGGGGCGGCTGCAAGAGCCGACTGACGCGCGGCGGGCAGGCCTCGCCCTGGCGTCGGGCGCCGCTCCGTCGGCTGACGTCCAGGTTACAGAGCGCCGATATGTTGAGAAGATGCTGCGCGCAACGTTAACTGAGGGGGGCGAATGCTTACATAAGTACAGTAATGCCCATGATGGTGAAGCAATGTGGGCGGCGAATATACAATAATTGTCACGCATCCTTTGTTGATGGCGCCTATACACGGGCGGCTCTGGGGTCGGAATGAAGGCATTCACCCAGATCTCGAAGGGGATATTCGATGATCAACAGGAAACTTGCGGCCCTGGCGTCGACGACGCTGGCCAGCATGCTGGCAGCCGGCGCGGCCTACGCCCAATCGACCGGCACCGCCGAAGTCGAGGAACTGATCGTCACCGGCGCCGCGGGGCCCGCGACGATCGACGGGGCGATGGTGGCCGAAACCGCGCCCAAGTCGCGCTACACCATCACCCAGGAGTTCATCGCCCGCCAGGCGGACGGCCAGACCGTGCTGCAGACCCTAAACCTGGTTCCGGGGCTGGTGTTCATGAACAACGACCCCTACGGCTCGAGCGGCGGCTCCACCCGCCTGCACGGGCAGGACAGCGCGCACATCGGGCTGCTGATCGACGGCGTGCCGCTGAACGACGCCGGCAACTACGCCGGCTATTCGAACCAGCAGTCCGATCCGGAGGTCATCGAGCAGGCCAACGTCAACACCGGCTCCACCGACGCCGACACGGTCACGGCCTCGTCGACGGCCGGGGTGATCCAGTACACGACGCTGAAGGCGACGCGCGAGCGCGGGATCACCGCCAAGGCCGCCCTGGGAACCGACAACTACCACCGCTTCTTCGTGCTGGGTCAGACCGGCGAGTTCGGCCCCTATGGCGCCCGCGCCTGGGTCTCGGCGAGCTATCAGAACTATGACAAGTTCAAGGGCCTGGGCGACCTGACCAAGAAGCAGTTCAACGCCCGTGTCGAACAGGACCTGGCCAAGGAGGGCGACTTCATCGCCCTGAACCTGCAGTACAACGAGAACCGCAACACCTTCTACTATCAGCCCTACCTGGGCACGGCGACCGGCTCGATCGCCAGCGAGGTCAGCCAGTACGGCTGGGACGTGGACTACAATACCGCCTGGACCCAGCCGACGGCGGTGGCGGGGTCGGCCGACACCGTGCCGAGCGGAAATTCCTCGACCTTCCTCGGCTACTACGGCCTGCGGGTGAACCCCTCGAACACGGGCACGATCCGGGGCCAGGGGCGCTTCACCCTGCTGCCGAACCTGAAGCTGACGGTCGATCCCTCGTTCAATTACACCCTGGCCAACGGCGGCGGCTCGACCAACATGAGCGAGACCGGCTTCCAACTGGTCGGCGCCTCCGGCGCGGGCGTCGACCTGAACGGCGACGGCGACACGCGCGATACGGTTCAGATCTATTCCCCCAGCAACACCAATACGCGCCGGTACGGGCTCAACTCCTCGCTGATCTGGGACATGAGCGAGCATCACCGCCTGCGCGTGGCGTTCGCCTACGACGAGGGCCACACCCGGCAGACCGGGGAATACAGCCTGATCGAGGGGGGCTATCCGAGCGACGTGTTCAGCGGCAAGGACGGCTACGGCGAGGCGATCCTCAGCGCCGACGGCGCGGTGGCCCAGAAGCGGGACCGGCTGAGCGTCGCCACGTTCAAGCAGTGGAGCCTGGAGTACCGCGGCGAGTTCCTCGGCGACAGGCTGGTGGCGAACCTCGGCGTGCGCCTGCCCACCCTCGACCGCGAGCTGCACCAGTACTGCTACTCGCAGGCGGGATCCTCGAACGGATACTGCACGACCCGCGCGCCCACCACCACGGCCGCCCTGGCCGACGGAGCGGTGGCCCAGGCGGTGACCTTCGGAACCTCCACGACCAAGTACTTCACCCCGTTCGACGCCCAGCGCAGCTACGACGACGTGCTGCCGAACGTGGGCCTGTCCTACCGGATGGCCGACGCGCACACGGTGTTCGCCAACTATTCGGAACAGATGTCCGCGCCCAAGGTGGACAACCTCTACACCCTGACCAGCACCGGCGCGCTGGGCGCCGCCGAACCGGAGACCGGCCGGACGGTGGAGGTGGGCTACCGCTATCGCACGCCGCGCGTGATGGCCTCGGCCAGCGTCTACCAGACCGACATCGACAACCGCATCGTCAGCACCCGCGACCCGACCGACGACACCTACATCGACCGCAACGTCGGCGCGGTGAAGATCAAGGGCGCCGACGCCCAGGTGCAGGCGCAGTTCACCGAGGCCTTCGCCGGCTACCTCTCGGCGTCCTACACGGACGCCAAGCTCCAGGAGGACCTCTTCATCTCCACGGCCCTCGGCTATGCGCCGACCAAGGGCAAGCAGGTCGTCGAGACCCCGGAATGGACCTTCGCCGGGCGACTGACCTACGACGTGGGGCCTTGGGGGCTCGGCCTGCAGGCCAAGTACGTGGGCGAGCGCTGGGCCACCGACGTCAACGACCTGAAGGTCGACGCCTTCACCGTCGTGGACCTGGACGTGCGCTACGACCTAGCGGCGCTCGGCTGGAAGAACAGCTACGTCCAGCTCAACGTCACCAACCTGTTCGACGAGCGCTACTACAGCGTGCTGAGCGGCACCTCGACGAGCGCCACGCCGGGCGCGGCCGGCTATTCGCAGCCCTACGCCTACGTCGGGGCGCCGCGGGCGGCCGTGGTGAGCCTGAAGACCTCGTTCTGAGCGGGAAGACGACGGCCATTTTGGGGCGGCTCGGCAACGGGCCGCCCCTTCGTTCGCCGCAGGGCGGGAGCCCCGGGGACGGGCCGTCCTCGCGGCCGGCGGCCCTCTTGAGGTTTCCAAGCCGGCGCGCATGCGCTATGGCGGGGCGTCGCAATCATCCAGGCTGACCATGTCCGCCGTCGCCGGCCACCTTCGCGTTTCCGCCGCCGCTTCCGAGCGAGCGGACGCGCGCGCCTGCGCGACCGCCATGACCATGACCAAAATGATTACCCCCTCCATCGCCGGAACGGGACGAACGCGCGCGACCTGACACATCGCCGGCGGATCGCAAGATCAGGAACCCCGCTCCGACCAGGACGCGGGGTTTTTTGTTGCGCGCCCGCCGGATCCCCAACCCTCAACCCCCAAGGATCCAGCCATGCCGTCCAATCCAGATTCCGTCCTAGATCCCGCCGCCGTCGCCCAGGCGGTCGGCCGCTTCGCCCGCGCGCTCGGCGCCCAAGCCTGCGAGCGCCTGGAGGCGACCCTGTTCGCGCACGGCGCCGTCGCGCGCCTGTTCACCCTGGAGGACGCGGTGGCCCGCGCCTGGCCGGGAGAGGTGGCCAAGGAGCTCGTCTGGTCGCGGGAGGACCTGCACGGGCGCCCGGAGCTGCGCCTGCGCGCCTTCGACGCCGCGGGCGTGCTTCTGGCCCAGGAGAGCTATCCGGTGTCCCCGCTCAAACCGGCGGGGGCGCCCCGTGGATGAGGCGGCCAGGTTCCGCTTCGTGGTCGAGAGCGATCCGGCCGACGACGCCCTGGTGCGGCTCCTGGCGCCGTTCATGGTGCAGCAGGCCGCCGTGGAGGCCGTGGAGCACACCGCCAGCGAGGCCGCGGCGCGCACGGTGATCCGCGCCTCGCGCCTGGCCCGGCGCCGGGCCGAGACCCTGGCGCGGCGGCTGGAAGCCCTGCCGTTCGTGCGTTCGGTGGGGTTCGGCTGGTGAGGCGGTTCAGGCCCGGCGCAGGGTGAGCACGGCCTCGAGGCCGCCCTCGGGATGATTGCGCAGGCGAAGGGCGCCGCCGTTCCGCTCGGCCAGGGCGCGGGCGATCGTCAGGCCCAGGCCCGAGCCGCCGGTCTCGCGCGAGCGGGATTCCTCGAGCCGCACGAAGGGGTCGAACACCGCCTCTAGTTGGTCGTCCGGAAGCCCCGGCCCATGGTCGCGGACCCGCACCTCAACCTCCGCGCCGCGCTGGGCGGCGGAAATCTCGGCGTCGCCGCCGTGGCGCGTGGCGTTGTCCACCAGGTTGGCGATGCACCGGCGAAGCGCCTGCGGTCGGGCCCGCACGTCGACGCCGACGCCCTGGACCAGGACTGCGCGCTCCCCCGCCTCGACCGCGTCGTCGACCAGGCTTTCCAGCAGGGAATCGAGGTCGACCGCGGCGAAGGCCTCCAGCGTCTCCTGGCTGCGGGCCAGGTCCAGGCCTTCGCGGACCATGTCCTGCATGGCCGCCAGATCGGCCACAAGGCGGGCCCTGAGCGCCGGATCGGCGACCTTTTCCAGGCGCAGGCGCAGGCGGGTGAGCGGGGTCTGCAGGTCGTGGGTGATCGCCGCCAGCATCTGTGTGCGCGCGGCGACGTGGCCCTGGAGCTTGGTCTGCATGAGGTTGAAGGCCCGGGCGGCGGCGGCGACCTCGGCGGGGCCGGTCTCGGGCAGGGGCGGCCGGTCGAGGTCGCGGCCGAGCTCGCCGGCGGCCTCGGCCAGCCCGCGCAGGGGCGCGGCGGCCATGCGCGCGACCACCAGGGCCATCACCCCGACGCCGAGGGCGAGGATCGCCAGGTAGACCGGATCGAAGGCGCGATTCTCGCCGACCAGGCGCGGCGGGGTGTCGACGGCGAGCCGGACGCTTGCGCCGTCGTCGAGGACCACCGTCACCAGCCAGCATTGCGGCGGCTCGACGCCCGGCGGCAGGTCGTTGCGGTCGGGCCCGCCGGGTTCGCTGCGGCGGCGGGGGCGATGGCAGCTTTCGAAGTCGGCCTTGTCGGCGCGCGGCGCGGCGCGGGGGCCGAGGCGTTCGGCCAGCAGGGCGGTGAAAGCCGGGTCCGGCGCGACCGGCTGGGCGCCCGCAAGGGCCGGCCGCACCCAGCGGGCCCCGCGCACGGCCAGGCGCTCGCGCATGGGCCCGGAGGCGCCGTTCAGGAGGGTGACGAAGTCCTGGGTGCGGTCGGCGGCCCGCTCCAGGTGCAGGCGGTCGAGGTCGGCGCGCCGCTTGGCGTCGGCGAGGGTGAGGGCCAGGGACGCCGCCACCGCCACCCCAAGGAGCGAGACCAGGAAGATGCGCCCCGCCATGGAGGCGAAGAAGGCGGCGACGCGTTTCATCCGAATGGCCCGGTCATTCGAAGTCCACGGGCGAGGCCAGGACATAGCCCTGGTTGCGCACGGTCTTGATGAGGCCAGGCGCGCGGGAATCGTCGCCGAGCTTGTGGCGGAGCCGGCTGACCTGCAGGTCCACGGCCCGGTCCAGGGCCTCGCCGGGCTTGACGTCGGCCAGGGCGAGGAGCTGCTCGCGGTTCAGCACCTTGTTGGCGTGCTCGACGAAGATGCGCATCATCCGGAACTCGGCGCCCGAGAGCATCACCACGCGCCCGCCCGGGCCCTCCAGCTGGCGGCGCTCGAAGTCGAGGGTCCAGGCGCCGAAGCGGGCGCGCTTGGCGGCCAGAGGCTCCAGGTTCGCGGGCAGGGCGTTGGCGCGGCGCAGGACGCTGCGGATGCGGGCGAGAAGCTCGCGCGGCTCAAACGGCTTGGGCAGGTAGTCGTCCGCCCCCATCTCGAGGCCGAGGATGCGGTCGATCGGCTCGCCGCGGGCGGTGAGCATGATGATCGGGGTGGCGGACCTGGCGCGGACCTCCCGGCAGAGGGTCAGGCCGTCCTCGCGCGGCAGGTTCAGGTCCAGGACGATCAGGTCGATCCCGCCGGAGGCGAGGACGCGGCGCATCTCCGCGCCGTCGGCGGCGGTGGAGACGGCGTAGCCGGCGTCGGAGAGCTGTTCGGCCACGAGCTGACGGATGTCGCGGTCGTCGTCGACGATCAGGAGGTGCGCTTCTGCGGAATCCATGACGCCGATCATGGCGGCAATCCCTTCGTTCCGCTCAGTTTTGTTGTGTCGAAAGCACCCCGGCGCCCGGTCTCGACACATTGCGACACAACTCCGGCCGGGCTGGACACAGAGCGACAAGCACCCGCCGTCTGGCCGCCACAGCCTGCGTCCAGTCAGGACTCCTGAACGATCATCGCCTCCGCTGGACCCATGAAGCTCGACAAGCGCAAAGCCCTCCTGATCGGCCTGGCCGTCGTCCTCGCCCTCGCCGCGGCGTGGGGCGTGAAGGCCGTCTTCTTCTCCGGCCCGAAGGCGCCGGCCATGGCGACGGCCGTGGCGGCCCGTGGAGACGTGGAGAAGACCGTGCTCGCCACCGGCTCCCTCGAGCCCGTAACCCTGGTCAGCGTCGGCGCCCAGGTGTCCGGCCAGGTGACGTCGCTGAAGGTCGAGCTTGGCCAGGAGGTCAAGAAGGGCGAGCTGATCGCCGAGATCGACTCCGCGCCACAGAAGAACTCGCTGCGGACGGCGGAGGCCTCGGCGGCCAACTACCGCGCCCAGCGGCTCGAGGTGCAGGCCAATCTCGCCCAGGCCGAACTGGCGTTCGCACGCCAGGCGCAGATGCTGAAGGCCGACGCCACCTCCCAGGCCGAATACGAGACCGCCGAGGCGGCGGCCAAGGCGGCCCACGCCCAGCTCGCGGCCCTGAACGCCCAGATCGCCAGCGCCGACGTGGCCGTGGAGACCGCCCGCATCAACCTCGGCTACACCCAGATCCGCGCGCCGATCGACGGCACGGTGGTCGCCATCGTCACCAAGGAAGGCCAGACGGTGAACGCCAACCAGTCGGCCCCGACCATCGTCAAGCTCGCCGACCTGAAGACCATGACTGTGAAGGCCGAGATCTCCGAGGCCGACGTGATCAAGGTGAAGCCGGGCCAGCAGGTCTATTTCACCATCCTGGGCGATCCGGACACCCGCTACTACGCCAAGCTGCGGGCGGTCGAACCGGCGCCGGAATCGATCGAGAGCGAGGACAGCTCGTCCAGCTCGACCAGTTCTTCCTCCGAGGCGATCTACTACAACGCGCTGTTCGACGTGCCGAACGCCGAGGGCCGCCTGCGCACCTACATGACCGCCCAGGTCTATGTGGTGCTGGCCAAGGCCGAGGGCGTGCTGACGGTCCCTTCCGCGGCGCTGGGCGACAAGACCCGCGACGGCGGCTACCGCGTGATGGTGGTGGGCGAGGACGGCAAGCCCGAGCCCCGGCGCGTCGAGGTGGGCGTCGACGACGGCACCAACGCCCAGGTGCTGTCCGGGCTGAAGGCCGGCGACAAGGTGGTGCTGGCCCAGGCGCCGGCGGGCGGCGAAGCGGCCGCGGCCGGCAATGGCGGCGGGAGCCGCCGCGGTCCTCCCGGTCCGTTCGGGTTCTGACCATGGCCGCGCCCCTCATCGAGCTGAAGGACCTTCGCAAGTCCTTCCCGGCCGGCGACAGCGACCTGGTGGTGCTGAAGGACCTGGACCTGACCATCGAGGCCGGGGAGATGGTCGCCATCATGGGCGCTTCGGGTTCGGGCAAGTCGACCCTGATGAACATCCTGGGGTGCCTGGACCGGCCGACCTCGGGCTCCTACCGGGTGGCCGGGGTGGACGTCTCGGGCCTGTCGCCGGACGAACTGGCCGCCCTGCGGCGGGAGCGCTTCGGCTTCATCTTCCAGCGCTATCACCTGCTGTCGGACCTGACCGCCACGGCCAACGTCGAGACGCCGGCGATCTACGCCGGGATGACGGCCGAAGCCCGGCGCGAGCGCGCCCAGAGCCTGCTCCGGCGCCTGGGGCTGGGCGAGCGGCTGGGGCATCGGCCCAACCAGCTCTCCGGCGGCCAGCAGCAGCGGGTGTCCATCGCCCGGGCCCTGATGAACGGCGGGGAGATCGTCCTGGCCGACGAGCCCACGGGCGCCCTGGACACCGTCAGCGGCGCGGAGGTCATGGCCATCCTGCGCGAGCTCAACGACGAGGGCCGCACGGTGATCATCGTCACCCACGAGCGCTCGGTGGCGGAGCAGTGCGACCGGATCATCGAAATCAGCGACGGGGTGGTCGTCGCCGACACGCGCCGCCCGGCGCGCAGCGAGGCGCCGTCCAAGGCCGAGGCGCTGGCGCCGGCCTATCGTCACGAGACGGCGCTGGAGGCCTGGCGCTCGCGCTTCACCGAAGCGTTCCGCATGGCGCTGCTGGCCATGAACGCCCACCGGCTGCGCACCTTCCTGACGATGCTCGGCATCATCATCGGCATCGCCTCGGTGGTGTCGGTGGTGGCGCTGGGCGAGGGCTCGCGCCGCCAGGTGCTGGCCAACATCAGCGCCATCGGCACCAACACCCTCGAGATCATGCCCGGGAAGGACTTCGGCGACATGCGCTCAGGGGCGGTGCGCACGCTGGTGGTCGGCGACGCCGACGCGCTGGCCAGGCAGCCCTATGTCGACAGCGTCACCCCCACGGTCCAGACCAGCGTCACCCTGCGCTTCGGCAACGTGGCCGCCAGCGGCCAGGCCAGCGGCGTAGGCGACCAGTACTTCCGCGTGCGCGGCATGAGCATCGCGCAGGGGCGGTTCTTCGACGCCGACAGCGTGAAGAGCTACGCTCAGGACGTGGTCATCGACGACAACACGCGCGAGACCCTGTTCAAGGACTTCAAGGGCAGCCCGGTGGGCCAGGTGATCCTGGTGGGCGCCACCCCCGCCCGCGTGATCGGGGTCGCGGCCAAGCAGGCCAACAGCTTCGGCGGCGGCGGCGAGAACCTTTCGGTCTATCTGCCCTACACCACGGTGCAGGCGCGGATGCTGGGGACCAGCACCCTGCGCAGCGTCACGGTGCGCGTCAGCGACGACACCGAAAGCGCGGTGGCCGAGGAGGGGGTGACCAGGCTCCTGACCCGCCGCCACGGCACCAAGGACTTCTTCATCATCAACACCGACCAGATCCGCCAGACCATCACCGCGACCACGGAGACCATGACCACCCTGATCGCGGCGATCGCGGTGATCTCCCTGGTGGTGGGCGGCATCGGGGTGATGAACATCATGCTGGTGTCGGTGACCGAGCGCACCGCCGAGATCGGCGTGCGCATGGCCGTCGGCGCGCGCCAGGGCGACATCCTCCAGCAGTTCCTGATCGAGGCGATCCTCGTGTGCCTGCTGGGCGGGGCGATCGGCGTGCTCGCCGCCCTGGCCTTCGGGGCGGTGTTCTCCACCTTCGGCAGCAGCTTCAAACTGGCCTATTCGGCGATGTCGATCCTCGCCGCCTTCGCCTGCTCAACCCTGATCGGGGTCGTGTTCGGCTTCCTGCCGGCGCGCAGCGCCGCGCGCCTCGACCCCGTCGCAGCCCTGGCCCGAGACTGATGCGCATCGTTCCCCGCTCCACCGCCCTGATCGCCCTGATCTCCGCCGCCGCGCTCGCCGGCTGCGCCTCCACCGCCACGCCCGAGGTGCAGGCCGCCGTCGGGTCGCTGCCCTCGACCTACGCCCACGGCGGCCAGGACGGGCCGGCCGCCGCGCCCGCGTCCGGCGACTGGTGGACGGCCTTCGGCGATCCGCGCCTGGACCGGGTGGTGGACAAGGCGCTGGCCAGCAACAACGACCTGGCCGCCGCCGCCATCCTGGTGCGCCGCGCCCAGCTTCAGGCGGGCCTGGCCGGGGACCAACTGCTGCCGCACCTGTCGGCGGACGGCTCGGCCTCGACCAGCCGGGCGGACGACGGCTCCGACAGCCGCGCGGCCAGCGCATCGGTGGGCGTCTCCTACGAGGCCGACCTGTTCGGCCGGCTGGGCGCCGAGCGCGACGCCGCCCGCTGGGAAGCCCGGGCGACGGCCGAGGACCTGGAAGCCACGCGCCTGGCGCTGGTGGGCGAAACCCTCGACCTCTACTGGACCCTCGGCTACCTGAACGCCCGCATCGCCAGCGCCGAGGACAGCGTCGCCTACAGCCGGCGGGTGCTGGCCCTGGTGGAGGTCCAGAAGGCCGCGGGCGCCGTCTCGGCGATCGAGCTCAACGAAGCGCGCCAGAGCGTGGAGAGCCAGGAGGCGGCCCTGAGCGCCCTGGTGCAGCAGCGGGTCGAGACCCGCAACGCCCTGGCCCTCTTGCTGGGCGGCGAGCCGTGGCCGCAGGACGACGAGCCGCAGGGGCTGGCGGAGGGGGCGCTGCCGGCGGTGGACGAGGGCGCGCCGGCCGAGCTGCTCGCACGTCGCCCGGACCTGCGCGCCGCCGAGCTGCGCCTGCGCGAAAGCCTTTCCTACGTCGATGCGGCGCGGGCGAGCTTCTATCCGCAGATCACGCTGACGGGGTCGGCCGGCGGCTCCAGCACGGCGCTGTCCAGCGTGCTCGCCGACCCGGTCTCCACCCTGGGGGTGGGCGTGAGCCTGCCGTTCCTCAACTGGAACCAGCTGTCGCTGAGCCTGAAGGTCTCCAGGGCCGACTACGAGAAGGCGGTGATCGACTTCCGCCAGTCGCTGCTCGCCGCCCTCACCGACGTGGACAACGCCCTGTCGGCCAAGACACAGCTCGACCTGCAGGGCGAGCGGCTGGCCGCGTCCTACGCGGCGGCGAGCCAGACGGCGCGGCTCTACGGCGTGCGCTACGAGGCGGGCTCGGTCGCCCTGCGCATCTGGCTCGACGCCCAGGAGGCCGAGCGCTCGGCCCTGACGGCGCTGCAGGAGAACCGGCTGAGCCGGCTGCAGAACCAGGCGATCCTCTACCAGGCCCTCGGCGGCGACCTGCCGGCGGCCTGACCGGCGCTACATCTTCAGGGCCGAGGCGTAGCCGGTCAGCTCCAGGTAGCCGCGGCCGCCTTGCGTTGCGACGGCGCCCTCCCAGTAGACCGGCCCGCCGGCGGCGCGGCTGTCGAGCTCCTGGTCGTCGAACAGCGGCTCGAGGGTGAAGCGGCGCGGGCCGTCCGGGGCGTCCACCTCGATCTGCTGGGCGACCGGATAGGCCGCGCCGGTGCGCGGCGAGCGCCAGACGCGCAGGGGGCGCAGGCGCACCTGGTCCGGGGCGAAGGTGGTCAGGGCACCGTCCGGCCCGCGCAGGGAGCCGCCGGCCCACACGGCGCGGCCCTCAGCGTCGCGCACCTGGAAGGCGGTGAGGGCCGAGCCGTCGTCGAGGTTGATCCCGGCCCAGTCCCAGCCGACGGCGCGGGAGTCCAGGAGGGTGGAGGACCATTCGCGGTCCATCCAGGCCTGGCCCGTGACCTCGCGTTCGCGCCCGTCGCGGGACACGCGGCCGCTCACCGCCAGGTGCGGGACGCTGTAGTAGTAGCTCGCCTGGGTCGGGCTCGGCCCCTTGCGGGAATAGCCGCCCTGGCCCTGCAGCAGCGGCGGCTGGGTGGGGGAAAGAACGAGATCCAGGTCGAACTCTTCGCCGCGGACGCGGGCGTGGAAGCGACCGTCGGCGCGGCGAACCAGCGACCAGTCGTTCAGCACCAGGTCCGCATCGCCGAGCCGCGCCTGGGCCAGGCCGAAGCCCTGGCGGGCGATGCGCTGGTCGTGCAGCAGCCGGCCGACCCTGGGATCGGACAGGGCCGCGTGGGCGAACAGGACCTGGCGGGGGGCGAAGGCGCTGGGGTTGCCCTCGCCGAGGCCCGTGCGCACGCGGAAGAAGGTCACCTGGAAGCCGAGGGGCGCGCCGCCGGCGGTCTCCAGCCAGCCGGTGAGGTACCACCACTCCAGCCGCCAGGCGGGATGGGCGCCGTGGTCGCGGGGGAAGCTGAACGGCGCGCCGGGGACGACGGACGGGAAGCTTGCGCCGTCCACCGGCGTCGCCGCGGTCGGGGGCCGCGCCTCGATCAGGCTCGGACCGGCGGCGGCCCGAGGGGCCGAGGGGGCGCTCGGGGGCGGCCCGGGCGCCGGGCGGAAGACGATCGCCGCGGCCAGGGCGACGGCGAGGACGAGCACCAGGGCCTGGAGCCAGGCGAAGCGGCGCGGGGTCATCACCAGTCCTCCCGCACCGCGCGCACCGCGTCGGCCGAAAGGGCCCGGCCGCCGGCGACCAGGGCCGCGCCCGCGGCGGCGACGACGAGGCTGAGGGCGACCAGCGCCAGCAGCGCCCAGGGCACGCGGGTCTGCATGGTCCAGTGGAAGGACTGCGGATTGACCACGTGGATCAGCACCTGGCTCATCACGAGGCCCAGGCCGACCCCCGCCACGCCCCCGATCGCCCCCAGCAGGGCGCCCTCCGCCGCCAGCATCCGCACGATCTGGCCGCGGGCCACGCCGACGTGGCGCAGCATGCCGAACTCCTTGGTGCGGGCCAGGGTCTGGGCCGAGATCGTGGCGGCCACGCCGGCGAGGCCGACCAGGATGGCGATCGCCTCCAGCAGGTAGGTCACCGCAAAGCTGCGGTCGAACAGCCCGAGGGCGAGTTCGCGCAACTGCCGCGGCCGGGCGAACTGCGCCCGTTCGGCGACGGCCGGCGGCAGAACGTCCCGGAGGGCCTGGGTGACCGCCTCGGGCCGCGCGCCGGCGTCCAGCTCGATGGAGGCCTCGGAGCGGGTGCGGTCGCCGGTGAGCCGTTCGTAGTCGGCGGCGTCCAGGGTGATCGCCCCGTTCTGGCGGGCGTAGTCGCGCCAGACCCCGGCCACCACCACGCCGGTGCGCCCGCCTGGGCCGATCGGCAGCTCCACCACGTCGCCCGGCGCCTTGCCGTACAGGCGCGAGAAGGGCTCGGAGACCCAGGCCGCGATCTTGCCCGGCGGCGGTTCGGCGACGCGCCCGACGAGGAGGGTCCGCCGCGCCTCGGCGCGCCAGGCGGCGGGACGGGCCACCAGCGCCACGGGCGGGCGATCGGGCGACAGGCGCAAGGGAAGGGTGCGGACGAACTCGACGGCGGCGACGCCCGGCGCGGCGGCCAGGCGCGCCTGGGCCTGCGGGTCCAGCCCGGGCGAGGTCTCGTCCAGGCGCATGTAGAGGTCGGCGGGCAGCACCTGGTCCAGCCAGTCGGCCACCGAGCCTCGGAAGCTGGCCACCATCACGGCCATGGCGATCATCAGGCTGGTGGAGGCGACCACGCCGGCCAGGGCGGTCGAGGCCTGGCTCGGGGCGCCCCACAGGCGACGGACCGCCAGGTCCAGGGGCGGAGCGGAAAGGCGCGCCCGCTGCAGCGGCGCCAGCAGGGTCCGCGCCAGCCATGGCATGGCGGCGACGCCGCCGGCCAGCAGCAGCGCCATCGAGGCGTAGCCGAACAGGGGCAGGCCGCCGACCGCCGGGGCGAAGGCCGCCGCGGCGCCCAGGGCCAGGGCGGCGAGGGCGAAGCGGGCGCGGGGGGCTTTGCGCGGGTCCACCGCATCGCCGAGGTTCTTCAGCGCTACGGCCGGCGGCGCGCCGGCCGCCTCCCGGGCGGGCACGAGGCTGCCGAGGATCGAGGCCGCCACGCCGAGCGCCAGGAAGACCCCGGCCGCGACGGGAGCGAAGACCAGTTCGGGCCGCTCGCCGCTGAAATAGCCGCCGCCGAGGTCGCCGCCGAAGACGCCGAGCGCCGCCCGGGCGAGGGCGAGGCCGAGACCGAGGCCCGCCGCGGCGCCGACGATCCCGACGACCGCCCCCTCGGCCGTCACCTGGGCCACGAGGCCGCGGCGGGTGGCGCCCAGGACCCGCAGGAGGGCGAACTGGGTGCGGCGGCGGGCGACCGACAGCGACTGCGCCGAATAGACAAGGAAGCCGCCGGTCAGAAGGGCGACCAGGGCCAGCATGTCGAGGTTCACCCGGTAGGCGCGGGAGAGGTTGTCGGAGACCCGCGCGTCGCTCTCGGCGTCCGCCACCTGGGCGTCGGCCGGCAGAAGGGCGGCGATCGCCCGGCGGACCCGGGCCGCGTCGGCGCC
>NZ_JBKBSM010000017.1:0-33850 GCF_046291545.1 Phenylobacterium sp. | reverse complement strand
CTGTCCCCCGCCCCGTCCGCGCCGCTGGCGGCGGTGGCCGTCGCCGAGCCGGCGCCCGCGCGCACCGCTCCGCAGCCCAGGGTGCAGCGGGTGGCCCGCGCGGAGACGCCGAAGGCGCCTGCCGCCGAAACCGCGGCGGACGCGGCCCCCGCCGAGCAGCGCCTGCTCGAGCCCCAGGCCGCGCCCCTGGTGGTCACGGAGAACGCCGCGCCCGTCGTCGCCCCGCCGCTGCCGGCCAGCGTTCCCAAGGTCCCGCCGCCGAGCGAGGATCCCGACGCGCCGATGGTCACGCGCCTGCCGGAGATGCGCTGAGCGCCGCGGCGGCCGTCTCGGCCTAGCCGATCGTCAGCACCGTCTTGCCGGCGCCCTGGCCCGAGAGGGCGTAGCTCAGCGCCGCCTTGGCCTCGGCGAAGGGAAACACCCGCCCGACCGGCGGCGTCATCCGGCCCTCGGCGATCCAGCCCAGCAGCTCGGCAAGGTCGGCCCGGGCCTGCTCGGCCTCGAACAGCAGGAACTGGCGCACGTCCACGCCGATCAGCCCGGCCCCCTTCATCAGGGTGAGGTTGGCCGGCAGGGCGGGGATCGGCCCGCCTGCGAAGCCCACCACAAGGTGGCGCCCGCCCCAGGCCAGCGACCGGAACGCCGGCTGGAACAGCGGTCCGCAGACCGGGTCGAAGACGACGTCCGGCCCCTTGCCGCCGGTGGCCGCCTTCAGCCGCTCGCGCCAGCCCTCCGGCTCGGTGTCGAGCACCGCATGGGCGCCGTGCGCGGCTGCGAAGGCGCGCTTCTCCTCGGTGGAGGCCGCGGCGATCACCTCGGCGCCGAGGAGCCGGCCCACCTGCACCGCCGCCGTGCCGACGCCCCCGGCCGCGCCCAGCACCAGCAGCCGTTCGCCGGCCTTCAGCCCGCCGCGCTGGCGAAGCCCGTGCAGGGCGGTCAGGTAGTTGATCCGAAGGCCCGAGGCGGCGGCGAAGTCGAGGCCCTGCGGCAGCCGCACGACCCCGGCCGACGGAGCGCAGACGCGTTCGGCGAAGCCGCCGGCCGCCTGGGCCATCACCCGGTCGCCGAGGGCCAGGCCCTCCACGCCCTCGCCCAGGGCGTCGATCTCTCCGGCCACCTCGCCGCCCGGAATGTGCGGCAGGGGCGGCTTGACCTGGTAGCGGCCGAGCGAGACCAGCGCGTCGACGTAGCCGACGCCGCAGGCGCGCACGCGGATGCGCACCTGGCCCGGCCCGGGCTGCGGGTCCGGCAGCTCGACGTCGGCGTAGTCATCGACCGACTCCAGCACCTGGGCCTGGAGGGCGCGCACGGCGTCTAGGCCGCCGCCGGCGCCAGCCGCTCGCGCAGCTCGCGCTTCAGGAACTTGCCCGAGGCGTTGCGCGGCAGGGACTCCTCCATGAACCAGATGAACCGCGGGATCTTGTGCTTGGCGATCAGCGAAGCGCAGTGGGCGCGCAGCTCCTCCTCGGTCAGGCTCTGCCCGGGCTTGAGCACCACGGCCGCCCCGACCTCCTCGCCCAGGCGCGGGTCCGGCACGCCGAACACGCAGCACTCGGCCACCGCCGGATGGCGGAAGATGCAGCTCTCCACCTCGGCGCAATAGATGTTCTCGCCGCCGCGCAGCACCATGTCCTTCTTGCGGTCGACGATAAAGATGAAGCCGTCCTCGTCGATCCGGGCCACGTCGCCGGTGTGCAGCCAGCCGTCGGTGATCGACTGGGCGGTCGCCTCGGGCCGGTTGATGTAGCCCTTGATCACCGGCGAGCCCTTGACCCACAGCTCGCCGACCTCGCCGCGCGGCAGGGTGCGGCCCTCGTCGTCCACGCACTTGATCTCGAAGGTGGGCATGGCCGGGCCGGCGCTGTCCGGCTTGTCGACGAAGAAGTCCCCGGACACCGAGGTGATGATCCCGCAGGTCTCGGTCATGCCGTAGCCGGTGTTCGGCCGGGCGGTGGCGACCGAGGAGTCGATCTTGGCCACCAGGTCCGGCTGCAGTTGCGCGCCGCCGCCGCCGAGGGACACCAGGCTGGAGGTGTCGGTCGTGGCGAAGTCCGGGTGGCCGATCAGCTCGCGCGCCATCACCGGCACGCCGCTCATGGCGCTGACCTTCTCGCGCTCGATCAGCTTCAGGGCCTCGCCCGCGTCCCAGCGGTACATCAGCACGATCTTGCCGCCTGCGGCCGTGACCAGGTACGCCCCGCAGTTGTTGGCCGTCACGTGGAACAGCGGCGTGGTGAGCAGGGCCGCCGGCGGCGGCGCGGTCGCCGGGTCCGGCGGGGCCACGCCGGTCGCCCGCTGGGTCGCCAGGCCCTGGGCCTGGCCGGAGAACAGCATGTTGAAGAGATTGGCCACGCAGCCGCGATGGGTGAGCTGCGCGCCCTTCGGGTGACCCGTCGTGCCCGAGGTGTAGAAGATGCAGGCGTCGTCGTCCGGATCGATCTGGGCGTCGGGCATGGTCCCGCCCTGGGCGACGACCTCGGACCAGGCCACGGCGCCGACCGGCGGGTCGGCGCGGACGGCCACCACGGTCATGCCCTGGGCCATCTGCGGCTTCTCGGCCACCCGCGCCAGGCGCTCGGCGTCGGCGAACAGCACCTTGGGCTTGGAGTCGCTGAGGGCGTAGTCCATCTCCTCGGCGGTCCACCAGGCGTTCATGCCGACCGCGGCGACGCCGATCGAGACGCAGGCCCAGTAGATCAGCAGCCATTCGGGATAGTTGCGCATGGCGATGGCCACGCGGTCGCCGTGGCCGACGCCCTTGCTGACCAGCCAGTTGGCGATGGAGGCGACCTTGGCGTGGGCCTCGGCGTAGGTGATCCGCTCGTCCTGATAGACCAGGTAGGGCCGATCGCCGAAGGCGGCGGTGGATAGCCAGAAGGCGCGGATGTTGGGCGGGGCGTTCTTGTAGCAGCGCAGCATCTGGCCGCGCACCTCGACCTCGACGATCTCGAACGGCGCGCCCGGGGCGGTCAGTTCGGCCCAGGCCTTCTGCAGCTCAGCGTAATGCATCGTCCCTCCCTTGGGTTATTGGGTCTCAGTTACAGACGATCGGCTCGACTTCAAGGCGGACTTGACGGCAGGCCCCCGGACGACCAAGCCCTGGCGTTCACATTTGGGGGGGTGCCCATGCGTCAGTCCAGCTCCGCGGCGGCCGCGCCGTCGGCCCGCCGCGTGCTCGCGGCCAGCCTCGTCGGCACGGCGGTGGAATTCTACGACTTCTACATCTACGCCACGGCCGCCTCCCTGGTGTTCGGCCCCCTGTTCTTCCCGGCGGCCTCGCCCTCGGCGCAGCTGCTCTCGGCCTACGCCACCTTCGCCATCGCCTTCTTCGCCCGGCCGCTGGGCGCCTTCGTCTTCGGCCACTTCGGCGACCGGATCGGGCGCAAGTCGACCCTGGTGGCCTCGCTGATGCTGATGGGCGGCTCGACGGTGGCCATCGCCTTCCTGCCGACCTACGCCATGGTCGGCTGGGTGGCGCCGCTGCTCCTGTGCATCCTGCGCTTCGGCCAGGGCTTCGGCCTGGGCGGCGAATGGGGCGGGGCGGCCCTGCTGGCCGTGGAGAACGCCCCGCCCGGCTGGCGCGCGCGCTTCGGCATGTTCCCCCAGCTCGGCGCGCCGGTGGGCTTCATCGCCGCCAACGGCCTGTTCCTGATCCTGGGCGTCGCCCTCACCCCCGAACAGTTCCTGGCCTGGGGCTGGCGCCTGCCGTTCCTGGCCAGCGTGGTCCTGGTGGGCCTCGGCCTTTGGGTGCGGCTGAAGCTGACCGAGACGCCCGCCTTCGCCGAGGCCATGGCCGAGGCGCCGCCGCCCCAGGTGCCCCTCGCCGAGCTCCTGCGCCGCTACCCGCGCGAGACCCTGGGCGGCACCTTCGCCGTTGTCGCCTGTTTTGCGGTCTTCTACCTCTCCACCGCCTTCGCCCTGGGCTATGGCGTCACCAACCTCGGCTACAGCCGCGAGACCTTCCTGGCGGTGCAGCTCGGCGCCATCGGCTTCATGGCCCTGGGCATCGTCCTTGCGGGCTGGTGGTCGGATGCGACGAACCCGCGCCGGGTGCTGATGGCGGGCTGCCTGATGGTGATCGTCGGCGGGCTGCTGATGGCCCCGATGATGGGCTCCGGCTCGCTCCTGATGATCTGGGCCTTCCTGTCGCTGGCGCTCCTGATGATGGGCTTCGTCTACGGCCCGCTCGGCGCCTTCCTGCCGGGCCTGTTCCCGGCGCGGGTGCGCTACACGGGCGCCTCGGTGGCGTTCAACGTCGGCGGCATCCTCGGCGGGGGCCTGGCCCCCATGATCGCCCAGGCGCTGGCCGACCGGGGCGGCCTGGTCCCGGTCGGCGTCTATCTCAGCGCGGCGGCCCTGATCAGCCTGGCCGCCCTCGCTCCCCTGAAGCGCGAGGCGCTCTAGGGCTTCCAGGTCAGCCGCGGCTTGCGCGCGGCCAGGGTCTCGTCCAGCCGGCGCATCGGCGCGAGGTAGGGCGCGCCCTTGAAGCGGGCCACGTCCCCGGCCTTGGCCGCCTCGGCCAGCGCCCGCATGGCGTCGCAGAAGCGGTCGAGCTCCTGCTTGGACTCCGTCTCGGTCGGCTCGATCAGCATGGCCCCATGCACCACCAGCGGGAAGTACATGGTCATGGGGTGGAAGCCCTCGTCGATCATGGCCTTGGCGAAGTCCAGGGTGGTGACCCCCGTCCCCTCCAGCCAGGCGTCGTCGAACAGGGCCTCGTGCATGCAGGGGCCGTCGGGGAAGGCCGGCGTCATCACGTCGGCCAGGCGCGCCTTGACGTAGTTGGCGTTCAGCACCGCGTCCTCGGCCACCTGGCGCAGGCCGTCGGCGCCGTGGCTCAGCATGTAGGCGTAGGCGCGCACGAACATGCCCATCTGCCCGTGGAAGGCGCTCATCCGGCCGAAGGCCTGGGCGGCGGGGCCTTCGGCCTCCTCGACCAGGTGGAACCCGGCTTCTCCGTGCACCACCCAGGGCGCCGGCGCGAACGGCGCCAGCGCCTGCGACAGCACCACCGGCCCGGCGCCGGGGCCGCCGCCGCCGTGCGGGGTGGAGAAGGTCTTGTGCAGGTTGATGTGCATGGCGTCGACGCCCAGGTCGCCCGGCCGCACCTTGCCGACGATGGCGTTGAAGTTGGCCCCGTCGCAATAGAAGTAGGCGCCCGCCTCGTGCGTCAGCCGCGCGATCTCGATGATGTCCCGCTCGAACAGGCCGCAGGTGTTGGGGTTGGTGACCATGATGGCGGCCACGTCCGGGCCCAGCTTGGCGGCCAGGTCGCCGAGGTCGACGCGGCCATCGTCGGTCTGGGCGATCTCTTCCACCGAATAGCCGACGAAGGCGGCGGTCGCCGGATTGGTGCCGTGGGCCGAGGTCGGCACCAGCACCCGGCGGCGGGCCGCATCGCCGCGGGCCTCGTGCGCGGCGCGGATGGCCAGCAGGCCGCAGAGCTCGCCGTGGGCGCCGGCCTTGGGCGACATGGCCACCGCTGGCATCCCGGTCAGCGTCTTCAGCCAGTGCGCCAGCCGGTCGATCAGCGCCAGCGCCCCCTGCACCGAGGCGACCGGCTGCAGCGGATGGACGTCGGCGAAGCCGGCCATGCGGGCCGCCTTCTCGTTCAGCCGCGGGTTGTGCTTCATGGTGCACGAGCCCAGCGGATAGAGCGCCAGGTCGATGGCGTGGTTCTTCTGGCTCAGGCGCACGTAGTGGCGCACCGCCTCGGGCTCCGACAGCCCCGGCAGGCCGATCGGGGCGTCGCGGACGAGCCCTTCCAGGTCGTCGGCGTCCCGCGACGGCTCGGGCAGGTCGACGCCGGTCTTGGTCCAGCCGTCGCGTTCGAAGATCAGGGCCTCGTCCTGCAGCAGGCCGCGGCCGCCGGTGAGCGAGGCGGGCGTCACCTCGACGGCGCCCTCGGGGCGGGTGGGACGGCCGACGTTCAGCATGGTCATTGGGCGATCCTCCGCTGAAGCGCCGCGGCGAAGGCGGCGATGTCCTCAGGCGTGGTGGTTTCGGTGGCGGCGACGAGCAGCACGTCGTCCATGCCCGCGCCGGGGTCCAGGCGCGAGAACGGCACGCCGGCGACGATCCCGTCGGCGAGCAGGGCGTCCACCATCTGCGCCGCGGGCTTGGGCAGGCGCACGGCGAACTCGTTGAAGAAGCGCGGCGTCAGGATCTCGACCCCGGGCACGGCGGCCAGGGCCTCCTTCAGCTCCCGCGCCCGGGCGTGGTTCACCGCAGCGAGCTGGCGCAGTCCCTTTTCCCCCAGCAGCGTCAGGTGGATGGAGAAGGCCAGGGCGCACAGGCCCGAGTTGGTGCAGATGTTCGAGGTCGCCTTCTCGCGGCGGATGTGCTGCTCGCGGGTCGAGAGCGTCAGCACGAAGCCGCGCCGCCCCTCGGCGTCGACGGTCTCGCCAGCCAGGCGGCCGGGCATCATCCGCACGAACTTTTCGCGGCAGGCGAACAGGCCCACGTAGGGCCCGCCGAAGTTCAGGCCGTTGCCGATCGACTGGCCTTCGGCCACGGCGATGTCCGCGCCCATTTCCCCCGGCGACTTCAGGAGGCCGTAGGACAGGGCCTCGGTGGTCACCACGATCAGCAGGGCGCCGGCGGCGTGGGCCGCCTCGGCGATCTTCGAGACATCCGTGGCCACGCCGAACACGTTGGGCGTCTGCACGACCACGCAGGCGGTCTCGCCGTCGATGGCCGCGATCACCGCGTCCTCAGGGTTGATCGCCGCGGGCTGGCGGACGATCTCCATGCCCTCGGCGTGGGCGATGGTCTGGGTGGTGGCGGCGTAGTGCGGGTGCAGGCCGCCGCACAGGATCGCCTTCTCCCGGCGGGTGACGCGCTGGGCCATCATCACCGCCTCGGCGCAGGCCGTGGAGCCGTCGTACATGGAGGCGTTGGCCACCTCCAGCCCGGTCAGGGCGGCGACCTGGGTCTGGAACTCGAACAGGACCTGCAAGGTGCCCTGGGCGATCTCCGGCTGGTAGGGCGTGTAGCTGGTCAGGAATTCCGAGCGCTGGATGATGTGGTCCACGGTGGCCGGCACGTGGTGGCGGTAGGCCCCCGCGCCGCAGAAGAAGGGCCCGGCGCCGGCGGTGCGGTTCATGGCGGCCAGGGCGGCGAGCTCGCGCTCGACCTCCAGTTCGCCGGCGTGAAGCGGCAGGTCGAACAGCTCGGCCCGCCGCGCGGCCGGGGGCACGTCGGCGAACAGCTCGTCGACCGATGCGGCGCCGATCGCGCCCAGCATGGCGGCGCGGTCGTCAGGGGTGAGAGGCAGGTAGCGCATGGCTTGGGAAACCTTTGCCGTCCGCCGGGCGCGGCGGACGGGGAACGGCCTGTGGTCCCCGCGGGGACCGTGGGGTCAGAGGGTCTGCAGGTAGGCCTCGTAGGCCGCCCGATCCATCAGGGCGTCGTACTCGGCCTTGTCGGCGATCTTGATCTTGGCGAACCAGCCGCCGGATTCGGGGGTGTCGTTGACGGTCTCCGGGGCGTCGGCCAGGGCGGCGTTGCCCTCGACCACCTCGCCGGACAGGGGCGCATAGACGTCGGAGGCGGCCTTGACGCTCTCGACCACCGCCAGGCCGTCGCCGGCCTTCACGGTCTTGCCCGCGTCGGGAGTCTCGACGAACACCACGTCGCCGAGCTGTTCGGCGGCGTAGGCGGTGATGCCGACCGTGGCCACGTCCCCCTCGAGGACGACCCATTCATGGTCCTTGGTGAAGCGCATCTGGGATCCTCAGGCTTTCAGTTTACGCACGTAGCGGTGGGGGACGGACGGCATGGCGACCACCTCGCAGGGCTGCGCCTTGCCGCGGACGATGACCTTCAGGGCCGCGCCTTCGGCCGCCAGGGCCGGCGGCACGAAGCCCATGGCGATGGGATAGCCGAGGGACGGCGAGAACCCGCCGGAGGTGACGCGGCCGACCACCGCGCCCGAGGCGTCGGCGATCTCGGCGCCTTCGCGGGCCGGGGCGCCCTCCAGCACCTTCAGGCCCACGCGCCTGCGCGAGGGGCCCTCCTCCAGCTCGCGGGCGATCCGCGCCGCGCCCGGGAAGTCGCCGGCGTCCCGGCGCTTCTTCGACACGGCGAAGGCGAGGTCCGCCTCGATCGGGCTGACCGTCTCGTCCACGTCGTGGCCATAGAGCGGCAGGCCCGCCTCCAGGCGCAGGGAATCGCGCGCGCCCAGGCCGATCGGCCGCACCCGCTCGTCGGCCAGGAGCGTGGCCCAGACCCGTTCGGCCGCCGAGGCCGGGACCGAGATCTCGTAGCCGTCCTCGCCGGTGTAGCCCGAGCGCGAGACGATGGCGTCGACGCCGAAGGCGCTCATGGCGCGGGCGTCCATGAACACCATCCTGGCGGCCTCGGGCGCATGTTCGGCCAGCACCTCGGCGGCCTTGGGCCCCTGCAGCGCCAGCAGCGCGCGGTCCTCCAGGCGCTCGATGCGCACCTGGCCGGCGAGTTCGGCGTCGATGACCTTGAAGTCGTTGTCCTTGCAGGCGCCGTTGACCACGACGAACAGGCCGTCGTCGTCGGGCCGGGCGGCCATCAGGTCGTCGATGATCCCGCCCTGCTTGTTGAGCAGCACCGAATAGCGCTGCTTGCCCGGCTTCAGGCCGATGAAGTCGCCCGGGGTGACCTCCTCGAACGCCGACAGCGGCGAGACCCCGCGCAGGCGCGCCTGGCCCATGTGGGAGACGTCGAACAGGCCCGCGCTCTCGCGGGTCCACAGGTGCTCCTTGAGCACCCCGTCCTTGTACTGCACGGGCATGGAATAGCCCGCGAACGGAACCATGCGCGCCCCGGCGGCGACGTGGGCGTCGCGGAGCGGCGTGAACTTGAGATTCTCTTCGGACAAACAGGGACTCCGGCTGACGACCAAACGCAAGCGGACGGAAAGCCCGCTTCACGCCATGCCCCCGCTGTCCCTGAGCCTGAGAGATTTAGAGCCCCTGTCCAGGGCCCCCTGCTCCTTCGGCGAGCCATCCTCGTCGAATGGCTACTTTCCAGCGTTCATCAGCCCGTCGCGGTCCTTTTGCCTGAGCGTTTCCGGGGCGGTTGCGCCTTCGGCTCCGAATCTTGCGATCCGATCTCTCCCGCGAGAGTCCGGCGGAACCTCTCCGATGGCCGTGTGCGAGTCAACGCGCAAAAGGCGCGCAGGCGCTCGCCTCAGCACATCGCCTGCAGCATGGCGCGCACGAAGCCGGGCTCGACCATGGTGACGGCGCCGGGCGCCACCCCCAGCAGCCGCTCGATCATCGCGGTCTCGTCCGCCAGCCGCGCCTCCAGCCGCCGGGCCGCCCCCTCCAGATCGCCGCGCTCGGCCTCGGCGAAGGTCTCCACGATCACCGCCTGGCGGGTCTCCCCCAGCTTGATGATCACCTCGGCCACCAGGCCCGGCGCGGGGGCGTCGAACACGCGCCCGCGCACCCCCTCCTCGACCAGCCGGGTGAGCACCGGCGCGATCACCCGCGCCGTCGCCGTCAGCATGCGCTGGTAGAGGGCGGCGTTCTCGGTCTTCAGCACCGCCTCCAGGATCGCCCGGAGCATCGGCGCGCGCTCGATCTTCCACTGCCGTCCCTGGGCCAGGAAGGCGTTCAGCCGGGCCAGGGCGTCGAGCTCGGGATTGTCGAGGATCGCCTCGGCCTCGACCACGAACTGGGCGGCGAGCCGCTCGATCAGGGCGTCGAGCAGCGCCTCCTTGGATTCGAAGTAGTGGTAGAAGGCGCCCTTCGACAGCCTCGCCCGGGCCAGGATGTCGTTGACCGTCGTGGCCTCGTAGCCCTGGGTGAAGAACAGCGCCTGGGCGCAGTCCAGCAGTTCGGCCCGGCGTTCCACCGGCTGCTTTTTGACCCGCGTCATGGCCGCCTCCCTCGTCGCGACTATGAGGACAGCGCCCTGTCCTCGACCGGTTTCGATTGCAGACCGACCGTCGGTCTAATACCCTACCGGCGGACCGAGCGAGGTCAAGATGCTGATGCAGAACCCCAAGGCGGCGGACGCGAAGACCGAGGCGGCCGGGCCGGCCGCGCGGCGCGATCGCCGGCGCCGCTGGCTCGCGCTTTCGGCGCTCGTGCTCCTGGCGATCGGCGCGGCGGGCGGCGGCTGGGCGCTGCTGCGCCCGCCCCTGGTGCGCTCCGCCGTGGCCGAGGTCGGCGAGGCGGTGGATGCGGTCTACGCCTCGGGGGTGGTGGAATACGTCCGCCAGGCCGATGTCGCCCCGATCGTCACCGCCCCCATCCGCCAGGTGCTGGTGGTCGAGGGCCAGGCCGTGCGACGGGGCCAGACCCTGGCCCAGCTCGACGACGGCCCTCAGCTCGGCACGACGCTGCAGCTCGAGGCCCAGGCCGCCCTGGCCCGGGCGAGCGCCGATCGCGCGACCCGGCTCTACCAGGCCGGCTTCGGCGCCAAGGCCGCCTATGAGGACGCCCTCAAGACCAAGGCCGCCGCGGAGGCGGCCGCCGCCAGCGCCCGGGCGCGCCTGGCCGACTACGTGATCAAGGCGCCGTTCGACGGCCGCGTGCTGCGCCGCGAGGCCGAGCCCGGCGACCTGGCCCGGGTGGGCGAGGTCCTGTTCGTGGTGGCCGACCCGACGACCCTGCGCGTGACCGCCGACGTCGACGAACGCGACGTCGGCCGCCTCGCCGTCGGCCAGCAGGCGGTGGTGCGGGCCGACGCCTTCGCCGACCGCACCTTTCCCGCCACCGTCGCCGAGATCACCCCCCAGGGGGATTCCACCGGCCGCACCTTCCGCGCCCGCCTGCTGCTCGGCGCCGATTCCCTTCTGAAGCCCGGCATGACGGTGGAGACCAATCTGGTGGTCGAGCGTCGGTCGAACGCGGTGCTCGTGCCCACCGCAGCGATCAAGGACGGCGCGGTCTGGACCCTCGAGCGTGACCGCGCCAGGCGGCGCGAGGTGGTGCTGGGGGCCCAGGGCGCCGAGCGCACCGAGGTGCGCCAGGGCCTGCGCCCCGGCGAACGGGTGGTGCTCTCGCCGCCGGACGATCTGAAGGACGGCCGCCGCGTCCGCCTCCAAGGCCCATGATCCGCGCCTGGCTGGTCCTGGCGAACGTCGCCTTCGCCCATCTTCTGGTGCGCACGCGCCAGACCCTGGTGGCGACCCTGGGGGTGGCGGTGGGCGTCGGCTTCTTCCTGGCCGTCTCGGGCATGATGTCCGGCTCCCAGTCGGACTTCATCAGGACGCTCATCGACTCGGCGCCGCACATCATCGTCCGCGACGAGCAGCGCGCGCCCAGCCTGCAGCCCGCGGCCGAGGCCTTCGGCCAGGCCGCCGTCCAGGTGCGCGGGGTTCGCCCCCAGGACGAGGTGCGCGGGCTCAAGGGCTGGTCGGCGATGCTGGACGACGCCCGCGCCCTGCCCGGCGCCATCGCCGCCCCCACCCTCACCGGCGGCGCGGCCGTGCGCTACGCCGGGCGCACCGAGGCGATCTCGCTCAACGGCATCGACCCGCGCGTCGAGGGCAAGCTGATCAAGATCGAGGAGACCCTTGTCGGCGGCGGCCTCTCAGACCTGCTCGCCCGCCCGGACGGCGTCATCGTCACCCGCCCCCTCGCCGACCGCCTGGGCGCCAAGCTCGGCGACACCCTGGTGGTCACCTCCACCGCCGGCGTCCTGCTGCGGATGCGGATCGTGGCGCTGGTGGAGCCTGACGCGCGCGCCGGCTTCTACGCCGGCGACAACACCGCCTACGCCCTCCTGCGCACAGCCCAGGTGCTGTTCGCCCGCCCCAATATCGTCAACCAGCTCCACATCAAGGTCGGCGACCCGGACGACGCCCAGGCGGAGGCCGAGGCGCTGGAGGCCCGCTGGGGCTACAAGTGGGAGTCCTGGCAGGAACGCTCGCGCGACATCCTGAACCTGCTCGTCGTGCGCAACGTCATCATGTACGCGGTGATTTCCGCGATCCTGCTGGTGGCCAGCTTCGGGATCTACACGGCCGTCTCCACCAGCGTGACCGACAAGCGCAGGGACATCGCCATCCTGCGCGCCATGGGCTTCACCGACCGCGACGTGGAGGGGATCTTCCTGATCGAGGGCCTGGTGGTCGGGGTGCTGGGCGCCCTCGCCGGGTTCCTGCTGGGCGCGGCCCTGCTCGAAGCGCTCGCCCGGATTCCGCTCACCGTCGACGGCAAGCCCTTGGAGCTGCCCCTCGACCGGGGGATCGGCCAGTACGCCATCGCCGGCGCCGCCTCCCTCCTCTCCGCCCTGGTCGCCGCCTGGCTGCCGGCGCGCAAGGCGGCCAGCGTCGATCCGGTGGACATCCTGCGGGGGGCGGCGTGAGCGCCCCGGTGCTGGAGGTCCGGGGCGTCACCCGCACGCTCACCGACCCCGAACCCGTGACCCTGGTGCGGGACGTCTCCTTCACCGTCGCCCCCGGGGAGTTCGTGGCCATCATGGGCCCCTCCGGCTGCGGCAAGTCCTCGCTGCTCTACCTGCTGGGCCTGCTCGACCGGCCGACCCGCGGCGCCATCCTGGTCGACGGCCGGCCGATGGACGACCTCAGCGAGGCCGAGCGCACCGCCGTGCGGCTGGAGCGCATCGGCTTCGTTTTCCAGTTCCACTTCCTGCTGCCGGAGCTGACGGCCCTGGCCAACGTGGCCCTGCCCATGCGCCGCCTGGGCCGTCTCGGGCCGGCCGCGTGCGAGGCCCGGGCCGAGGCCCTGCTCGCAAAGCTCGGCCTCGCCGCCGAGACGCACCGCCGGCCCGACCGCATGTCCGGCGGCCAGCGCCAGCGGGTGGCCATCGCCCGCGCCCTGGCCAACGACCCCGCCGTGATCCTCGGCGACGAGCCCACCGGCAACCTCGACAGCGGCAACACCCGCCTGGTCATCGACGAGTTCCAGCGCCTGGCCCACGACGAGGGCCGCGCGGTCATCTGCGTCACCCACGACGCCAGCGTCGCCGCCGCCGCCGACCGCCGCATCCACATGCTCGACGGCCGCATCGAGCGCGACGGGGACTGACGGGCCGGACGCCCCCTCCCGCGGGGGAGGAGGCGCCCGCCGGGCCTAGAACGCGGCCGTCACGCCGACGAACATGTATCGGCCGTAGGTGTCATAGACCTGCGACCAGGTGTTGCCGTTGCAGTAGCCGGTGGGGCAGTTGGACGAGCCGTTCAGCGGCGGGTCCTTGTCGAACACGTTGTTGACGCCCATCCGCAGGGTGTAGCCGTCGCGCACCTTCCAGGTCGCCGCCAGGTCCAGGTAGCTGCGGCTGGCCAGCTTGATGTCCGTGTCCGGCTGGTTGTCCGGGTCGTTGAGCTGGGCGTTCGAGGAGGTGGTCTCCAGCGCCACGCTGCCGAGGTAGCGCCACTGGGCCGACAGGTCGAGCCCGCCCCAGAAGGGCGTCTCCCAGGTGACGCGCAGCTTGTGGCGCCATTCCGGGGCCGGCACGCCGCAGATCACGCCATAGAAGCCGGCGCAGTCGTAGGCCTCGTCGCCGGGAAGCGGCTGGGTCTCCAGGACATCGAGCCAGGTGCCGACGAAGTTGGCCTGAACCGCGCCCAGGTCCTTCTTGGTGAACCGGTCCAGGCTGGTGCGGTAGTTCGCCTCCACGTCCACCCCGCGGGTGTGCAGCGACCCGGTGTTGTAGGTCAGGTCCTCGACGTAGCCCTCCGAGCTCAGCCACAGCGAGCCGGCGGAGTCGCGGTGCACCAGGCCGCAGAAATAGTCGTCCTGCGTCTCCAGGCAGCGGCTGAGGATCAGGTCCGCGCCGATGGTGTCGATGTAGTCCTCGACCTTGATGTCGAACCAGTCGAGCGAGGCGCTGAAGCCCGGCAGGAAACCCGGCTGGACCACGAAGCCCACCGAATAGGTGTCGCTGGTTTCCGGCTTCAGGTCGGTGTTGCCGCCCGTCAGGCCGTTGTACTGGGCGGCCGGGTTCTCCTCGATCGCCAGCACCTGGGCGGTGGTCAGGTTGAAGGCCGCGGCGCAGGCGGCCACCATCGAGTCGCCCGCGCTCAGGCCGGCGCAGGGGTCGGTCGTGCCGTCCAGCACGACGTTCTGCGGGCTGAACAGCTCCAGGATGTTGGGCGCGCGCACCGCCCGCTGATAGCTGGCGCGCAGGCGATAGCCGTCCACCGGCTCCCACTCGCCGCCGAACTTGTAGGTGTTGGTGTCGCCGACGGTCGAATAGTCCGAGAACCGGTAGCCCAGCTCCACCTGCAGGCTCTTGGCGAACGGCGCGTCCTGGACGATCGGAATGCGCGCCTCGCCGAACAGCTCGTAGACGTCGAAGGAGCCGTTCACCGCCGGGCTGGCGCCCCCCGCGCCGTTCAGCAGGCCGGCCGCCGCCACGTAGTCGGCGGAGTACTCGAGCTGCTCGCGCCGGTACTCGGCGCCGAACGCCACGCCGACGCCCGTCTCGGCCCAGGGCGTCTTGACGCCGTAGTCCGTCAGGTCGCCGCCGAACGACAGGTTGACCACCCGCTCGGTGGTCGAGCCGGTCGAGAAGCTGTCGGTCTCCAGATAGGCCAGGGCTTCGTCGGTGACGCCGCCGATCTGGAAGATGTTGTAGGGCACGCAGGCGCTGTCGGTGCCGTCGATCACCGACTGGCAGACGACCTGGCCGCTGGCGTCCGTCTTGGCGATCAGGGCGTTCTGGATCTTGGAGGTCTGGAAGAAGCCGGTCTGCTTCTGGCTGTACGAGACCGAGCCGTACTGCATGTAGAAGTCGTAGTTCCAAGCCTCGTTCAGGTCGCCCCGCAGCCCGGTGACGATGCGGTAGTCGGTGTGCTGGATCTCGCCCTGGCGGCCGCCGCCCTCGATGTTGCGCCGGGCGACCGTCACCGTCTTCAGGGTCGAGGTGCCCGCGTCCGCGCCGCACAGGGTCGACTGCTGCTGGGCGCTCATCAGCGGGTTGTCGCAGTTGATCTGGAACGATCCGGCGAAGATGCCGCCCGGCGCGATCTGGTAGGTGGACGTGTCGTCCATGAACATCAGGTCGGCGTAGGCCTCGGCCCAGGGCGTCACCTCGTAGCGGGCGAAGGCGCCCAGGGTGTAGCGGTCGTCCGGCCGCTGGTAGTAGTTCAGCGGGCCGTAGTTGTAGACGTCGCTGGACGTCCGGGCCCGGAACGTGTTCCCCGTCGTCTCGTCCACCACATAGCCGCCGACCCGCGCCGGATAGGCCGTGCCCGAACCGCCGCAGCTGAAGGTGTCGCCGGAGTTCAGGGTGCAGGCCGAGTAGTCCCGGTCGCCCTGCAGGATCGGCTCCACGTGGCGATAGCCGGCGTAGGCGGTGATGTTGCCGCGTCCGTCGGCGCTGTTCATGCCGATGGTGATCGTCACCTCGCTGGTCTCGCCGTCCAGCACGTTGTCCTCGGGCAGGGCGAACTGCGAGGGGTCGGAGGCGCTGGCGGCGCTCGCCCGCACCACGTCCTGCACCGAGGAGTTGTCGTTCTTGTGCTGGTAGATGCCGTAGCTGGCGTCGATGCGGACGCCCTCGAAGTCCTTGTCCATGACGAAGTTGACGACGCCGGCCACCGCGTCGGCGCCGTAGACCGCCGACGCCCCGCCGGTCAGCACCTCCACCCGCTCGACCAGGGCCGAGGGGATGAAGTTGAGGTCCGAGGCCAGGCCGGCGGCGGTGGACGCCGGATCGCCCGGCATCAGCCGCCGGCCGTCGATCAGCACCAGGGTCCGCGAGACGCCCAGGCCGCGCAGGTCGACCGTGGCCGTGCCTGTGGCCCCGTTGGAGACCGATCCGCCCTGGGCGGCGAACGCCTGCGGCAGGCGGTTGATCATGTCCTCGACCCGGGTGATCCCCTGGGCCTTGATGTCCGCCGCGCCGATCGCCGTCACCGGGCTGACGCTGGTCAGGTTGGGCGTCGGGATCCGGGTTCCGGTCACGACGATCTCGGAAACCACCGAGGTGTCGGACTCGGCCGCCTGGACCGGGACGGCAAGCGCGGCCACGGCGGCGCCGCAAAGCATAGAGGTCGCCAGATAGGCGCCCTTCTTCGACTTGGTGCTCATCATACCCCCTTGCGTCGGCGCGCAGCCGCCCTTGGGCGGCCGAGCCGGCGTCGAGAACTTCGCCGAACAGCCGGCGAACATGTCTCGGAGTTACGGGGCGATACGAAAATCGGTCAACAAATGTGACGCTTTCTATAAGCACACGATCCGCGTCGTTGTTTGACGAACACAGTTCCTATCATCAACTTAACTTGTATTCATCGAAACATTACGCCGAACAAGCTTACGGTTACACACATGACCCCGAGACTTCACCCCGTTTTCATTTGAAGGCTTGCGGCGGCTCCGGCGCCGCGGCCGTCATCATGTGTCCTCACCGGCGCCCGCGCGGCGCCTGCGCAACATCGCCGACGCATGCATGTCGTGGTTGACGCCGCGCCGCCCGGGGCCATCTCCTTCGGCGGGGCGTGCAGATGGAGATGGCGACATGGACCAGAAGACGCCCACGGCGGCCCGGGGCGGGCCTCGCCCCACGTTCCAGACCGTCGACCCGGCCACCGGCCGGCCCGGCCGGACCTATGAAGGCCATTCGGCGCAGGAGGCGCTGGAAATCGCCCGCCGGGCGCGGGCCGCCTTCGCATCCTGGCGAGGGACCAGCTTCGCCGAACGCGCCGCCCTGATGCGGCGGGCCGCGGCCGTGCTGCGCGAGCGGCGCGACGAGTTCGCCGGCCTGATGACCGCCGAGATGGGCAAGGTGCTGTTCGAGGGCCGGGCCGAGATCGAGAAGTGCGCGGCCAACTGCGACTACTTCGCCGAGCACGCCGAGGCGTTCCTGGCGCCGCGGCCTGTCGACATGGGCGGGCCCAAGGCCGCCATCGTCTTTCGGCCGCTGGGAACGGTGCTGGCGGTCATGCCCTGGAACTTCCCGTTCTGGCAGGTCTTCCGCTTCGCCGCCCCGACCCTGATGGCGGGCGACACCGCCGTCCTCAAGCACGCCAGCAACGTGCCCGGCTGCGCCCTGGCGATCGAGGAGGTGTTCGTCCAGGCGGGCTTTCCCAAGGACGTCTTCCGCACCGTGCTGGTCCCCAGCCGCGACGTGCGCGGCCTGATCGAGGACGAGGCGATCGCCGCCGTCAGCCTGACCGGCAGCGTCGAGGCGGGCCGCCAGGTGGCCGTCCAGGCCAGCGGCGCCTTGAAGAAGTGCGTGCTCGAACTCGGAGGCTCGGACGCCTATCTCGTGCTCGAGGACGCCGACGTCGCCCAGGCGGCCAAGGTCGCGACCGCCGCGCGCATGGTCAACGGCGGCCAGAGCTGCATCGCCGGCAAGCGCTTCATCGTCGTGGAGGCCGTGCGCGAGGCCTTCGAGGCGGCGTTCGCCCGCGAGATGGGCGCCATCGCCATGGGCGATCCCGCCGATCCGGCCACGCGCCTGGGCCCCTTGCAGAGCGTCTCAGCCCGCGACGAGATCCACCGCCAGGTGCGCGAGAGCCTGGAGCGGGGCGCGCGCCTGCTGGCCGGGGGCGAGCTCCCGGACCGGCCCGGCGCCTGGTACCCGGCGACGGTGCTGGCCGGCGTCGAGCCCGGGATGCCCGCCCACGACGAGGAGGTGTTCGGCCCCGTGGCGGCCGTCATCGCCGCGCGCGACGAGGCCGAGGCCATCCGCATCGCCAACGACAGCCCCTTCGGCCTGGGCTCCGGCGTCCTCACCGCCGACCTCGCCCGCGGCGAGCGCATCGCCGCCGAGGAGCTGGAGGCCGGCCTCAGCTTCGTCAACGCCGCCGTGCGCTCGGACCCGCGCCTGCCGTTCGGCGGGGTCAAGCACTCCGGCTACGGCCGCGAGTGCTCGCCCTACGGCATCCTGGAGTTCGTCAACATCAAGACCGTGCTGGTGGAGGGCTGAGGCGTCGGCCTCACCGTCCGGCCCGGCGGTCCATCAGGGCCTCCAGGGTGCGGACGCGCGCCGCGCTGTCCTCGGCCAGTCGCCGGGCGATGTCGCGCACGCCGGCCGGATAGGCCTCGCCGCCCAGGGCGATCTGTTCGGCCAGGCGCTGGGCTTGCGCCAGGCTCGCGAGCAGTTCGTCCACGTGCTCGCCCGCAAGCTGGCGGGCTTCGGCCTGCAGCAGGCGCACCCGTTCCGCCAGGTCGGCCTTGGCGGCCGCCGGACGGGCGGCCACGACGCGCAGAGGAGCAGACATCTTCTTCATCCCTTCGTCGCCGCGAACCGTCGCGGCGTGGGACTGTTGTGAAGCTTGGCGGCTGAACGCCCCCTGATGCGCCCGTTAGCCGGCGTTCAGACAGGCCGCCGCCCTACATCCGCTCCGGCGTGGCCACGCCCAGCAGGTCCAGCGCCTTTTCGAGCTGGCGCAGGGTGGTCGCCGCGAGCGTCAGGCGCGAGGCGCGCACCGGGGGCGGCGCCGCCAGGATCGGACAGGCAGCGTAGAACTTCGAGAACGCCTGGGCCAGCCTGTAGGCGTGGTCGGCGATGAAGTTCGGCGCCTTCTTCTCATAGGCGTCGACCAGCGCCTGGTCGAAGGCGTCCAGGAGCAGCACGAGGTCCCGCTCGGCGGCCTCCGACACCGACGCCGGCCCCGGCGCGGCGCCCTCCTCGGCGGCTTTGCGCAGAAGCGATTTCACCCGCACCGCCTGATAGAGCAGGTACGGGCCCGTCTTGCCCTCGAAGCTGGAGAAGCGGTCCAGGTCGAAGACGTAGGAGGTGCCGCGGAAGTTCTGCAGGTCGGCGAACTTCAGGGCCGCCACCGCCACCTTGTGGGCGGTGTCCTCGAAGGCCTCCGGGTCCAGGTCCTCGCCGAGCCCGGCTTCGTGCAGCCGCTCGCGCGCCTTGGCCCGGGTCATCTCGATCAGGTCGTTCAGCTTCAGGACCCCGCCCTCGCGGGTCTTGAACGGCTTGCCGTCGGCCCCGTTCATGGTGCCGAAGCCGATGTGCTCCAGCGAGCCCTCCGCGGCGTAGCCGGCCAGATAGGCGGCGCGGAACACGATCTCGAAGTGGTCGGCCTGGCGCTGGTCGACGACGTAGAGCACCAGGTCCGGATCGAAGCTGCGCCGGCGGTCCAGCACGGTGGCCAGGTCCGTGGTGCCGTACATCGCCGAGCCCTCGGACGAGACCACCAGCAGCGGCGGCAGCTCGCGCTTGTCGCCCTGGCGGTTCACCCGGATGATCCGCGCGCCCTGGTCGTCCACCAGCAGGCCCTTGGCGTCCAGCTCGGCCACCATCGGGTCGATCAGGTCCTCGACGTCGCTCTCGCCCTTCCACAGGTCGAAGTCCACGCCCAGGGCGTGAAAGTCGCGCTCCAGCGCCACGCGGGTGACGCGGGCGAAGTGCTTCCACAGCAGGAAATAGCCCGGCGTGCGCGCCTGCAGCGCGGCGGTCAGCTTGCGGGCGCGGTCGCGGTAGGCCTCGTCGGTCTTGCCCCGCGCCGCAGCGGCCGGATAGAGCCGGTCCAGATCGGCCAGGGTCACCGCGTCGAACAGGGCGTCGGCCTCGGCCGCCTCCTGCGCCGTCGGCTCGGCGCCGCGGGCGTTCAGCGCCTCGATGCGCTCGGCGATCGCCGGCTGCTCGTCCATCACCGCGCCGATCAACAGGCCCATCTGGTAGCCCCAGTCGCCGAAGTGGGCGTCGCCGACCACCTCGTCGCCGCGGAAGCGATAGAGCCGCTTGATCGCCTCGCCGATGATCGAGGCGCGCAGGTGGCCCACGTGCATCGGCTTGGCCACGTTCGGCCCGCCGTAGTCCACCAGCACGCGCCGGGGCGCGGCGACCTGGCCGGCCCCGACCAGCGGGTCGGCGGCGATCTGGTCCGCGCGTTCGGCCAGGGCCGCGTCGGCGAGCTTGAAGTTGATGAAGCCGGGGCCGGCGATCTCCACCGCGGCCAGCCGCGCATCGCCTTCCAGGGCGCGCACGACCTCGGCCGCCACCTCCCGCGGGTTGCGCCTGGCGGTCTTTGCGGCGGCGAGGGCGCCGTTGCACTGGAAGTCGGCGAGGTCGGGTCGGTCGGAGGGCGTCACCCGGCCCAGCTCGGACGGCAGGCCCGCCGCGGCGAAGGCGGCCTGCACCGCCTCGCCGAGGCTCGTCTTCAGGTCGCTCATGGGTTGGACGTGGCGTCTCCGGCCTGGCCGGCGTTCACGCGGAAGCGCTTGCCGTCCCGGTTGAAGGCCGCCATCTGCGGCGTCACGTCGAAGCCGATCAGCACCTCGAAGTTCGCCCCCGACGTCGTCAGCGACGCCCGCGGAATGGTGATCTCGTCGATGGTGTCGGTCACGTACACCCGGTCCTGGCCGTCCGGGAAGTTCACCGGCACGTCGAAGTACTGCTTGGCGAGGACCGCCTGATTGCGCTGGGTGACGGCCACCCAGTAGCGGTAGGTCTTGGACGAGCCCTGCGCCTGCGGCCCGCGGCCCATTTCAAACAGCACCTCCACGCGCACCTTGATCGGCTCGTCGTCCTTGTAGGCGCAGCCCGCCGAGATGCCCTGGATCTCGCCGGAGAAGCCGACGTTGGCCGAGGCCTCGCGCCCTTCGGCGAACTCGATGTAGCGCGCCGCGTCGTAGAGCGTCTTCACGTACGGACAGGGACCGGCGTTGCGCAGCGCCGGCAGCGGCGACTGGGCGTTGCCCCACTCCTCGTCGCGCTTGCGCTTCTTGGCGGCCTCCTGCTCCTGACGGTCGGCCCCGCCGCGGTCCCGCGACTGGGCGAAGACCTCGGTGGTCGGCACGGCGGTGGCCGCGACGGCGAAGGCGGCGGCGAGAAGCAGGGTGCGGCGCATGAATCGTCCGGGATCAGCAGCGGCGCGGGCGGTCCGCGCAACGGGCTCCTAGTAAAGGCTCTCGAATGCGGCCGCAACGCGGCTGGCGCCGCAGGCCGCGCGCGCCTACGTTTCCGGCCATGACCGACCCCGCCCGCCTCCGCCCGCCCCTCAAGGTCCTGCTCGCCAGCCCGCGTGGTTTCTGCGCCGGCGTCGACCGCGCGATCCAGATCGTCGAGCGGGCCATCGAGAAATACGGCGCGCCGGTCTATGTGCGCCACGAGATCGTCCACAACCGCCACGTGGTCGATCGGCTGAGGGCCATGGGCGCGGTCTTCGTCGAGGAGCTGGACGACTGCCCCGACGACCGGCCCGTGGTGTTCTCCGCCCACGGGGTGCCCAAGTCCGTGCCGGCGGCGGCGCGCTCGCGCCAGATGCTCTATCTGGACGCCACCTGCCCCCTGGTCTCGAAGGTCCATGTCGAGGCCCAGCGCCACTATGACGCCGGCCGCGAGATCGTCCTGATCGGCCACGCCGGCCACCCCGAGGTGGTGGGCACCATGGGCCAGCTTCCCGAAGGCGCGGTCACCCTGATCGAGACGCCGGACGACGCCCGCGCCTACCGGCCGCAGAACCCGGCCAACGTCGCCTTCGCCACCCAGACCACCCTGTCGGTGGACGACACCGCCGAGATCGTCTCGATCCTGCGCGCGCGCTTCCCGGCCATCGCCGCGCCGCACAAGGAGGACATCTGCTACGCCACCACCAACCGCCAGGAGGCGGTCAAGACCGTGGCCGCCCGGGCCGACGTGCTCCTGGTGCTGGGCTCGGCCAATTCCTCCAACTCCGTGCGCCTGGCCGAGGTCGGCAGGCGCGCGGGCGTGGCCCGCTCGCACCTGATCGACGACGCCTCGGCGCTGGACCTCGCCTGGCTGGAGGGCGCGCGCACCGTCGGCGTCACCGCCGGCGCCTCGGCGCCCGAGGTCCTGGTCCAGGGTCTCATCGACCGCCTCTGCGAAGCCTTCGACGTCGAGGTCGAGGAGATCGACGCCGCCCGCGAGACCGTCAGCTTCAAGCTGCCCCGCGCGCTGGCGGTCTAGCCGTCGCCTTGGGGCGGGGCTTCGCTTCAGTCCATCGCCTGGCCGAAACAGAGCACCCGTCCGTCGCAGTCGCGGACCGTCAGCTCTTTGCCGTTCCAGATCGCCCTGTGGGTAGGCCCGTCGAGGATGTCGGCCCGCCTCGCGCGCAGCTCGTGCGCCAAGGCGTCCACGTCGTCGACATGGAGGAATACGTCGATCGGGAAAGCCGGGGAGACGGCGCCGTTCGCGGGCTGGGGCTGGCCCCGGCTGGGCTGGCGGAACATCAGCTGCGCCCCGTCCCGCCGCACCACCACAAAGCTCGGCGGATCGCCGTGAATCTCGCCGAAGCTGAAGCCGAGGACGTCGCGATAGTACTCCGCGGTCGCGAACACGTCTGACACCAGCAGGACCGGCGCTGCACTGGCGATCTGGACCATGCGCCAGCCCCTTGCTATCGTTTATGGTACTAAAAGTATCTAATATGAGATGATTGATCAAGCATGATCTCCAACCTCCAGATCCGCGCCGCCCGCGCCCTGCTGGGCTGGAGTCAGCAGCGCTTGGCCCAGGAGGCCGGATTGTCGGCCATCACCGTCAAGCGGCTGGAGGCCTCCGACGAGATCTTCCAGGCAAAGTTCGAGACGGTGATGAAGGTTAAGGATGCGGTGGAGGCCGCCGGCGTCGTGTTCCGCACCGACGAGAACGGCCTGGTCCATGGCGTCAGCCTTCGCCGGAAGGCCTGAGATCCCGAAGCCGGGGCTTCGGCGGCCAGGCGCCGTCGACCCTCCGCCCGGAGGCTCTTGTCACCCCTAGAGGGCGCCCAGGTTCTTCTTGTAGCGCTTCAGGAAGGCCCGGCCGCGCTCGTGGCGGCCGTCGTCCTGTCCGGTCTCGACGATCTCGGCGGCGAGCTCGCCGTCTGCGCTTCGGCTCAGATGCACGGCCTCGCCGGCCTTGGCGTGGAGCTCGGCCCTCGCCTCCTCGTCGAGGATCAGGCCGAGTCGGTCGCCGACCTGTTCCAGCTTCAGGACGATCATGGGGGCCTCCTTCGCGGGCGGAATCTAGCACGGGCGAAGGCCTCCGTCTTGACCGGCGGGCCGGGCTTCTCCATCCCCGCACCTCATGGCCGTCTACACCGACATCACCGACGAAGAGCTCCAGGCGCTGCTCGCCGACTACGACCTGGGCGAGGCGCTCTCGTTCAAGGGCATCGCCGAGGGGGTCGAGAACTCCAACTTCCTGCTGGAGACCGGGACCGGCCGCTTCATCCTCACCGTCTTCGAAAAGCGCGTCCGCAGCGAGGACCTGCCGTTCTTCCTGGACCTGATGCGCTGGCTGGCCGACCAAGGCTATCCCAGCGCCGCGCCGATCCGCGACCGCGACGGGCGGATGCTGAAATCGCTGCGGGGCAAGCCGGCGGTGATCGTGGCCTTCCTCTCTGGCCTGTCCGTGCGCCGCCCCTCCGTCGCCCACTGCCGCGAGGCCGGCCGGGGCCTGGCCTGGCTGCACCAGGCGTCCGAGGGCTTCGCCGGCGCGCGCGCCAACGACCTTAGCCAGCCGGCTTGGGCGCCCATGTTCGCGCGGCTGAGGGCCGAAGCCGAGGCGCTGAAGCCCGGCCTCGCCGCGGTGATCGACGCCGACCTCGACATGCTGGCCCGCAGGTGGCCCCAGGGCCTGCCCAGCGGCGTGGTCCACGCCGACTACTTCCCCGACAACGTCTTCTTCCACGGGGCCGAGTTCGCCGGGACCATCGACTTCTACTTCGCCTGCGTGGACGCCTACGCCTACGACGTCGCCATCGCCCTCAACGCCTGGTGCTTCGAGGCGGACGGCAGCTTCAACATCACCGCCGCCCGCGCGCTGCTGGCCGGCTACGAAAGCCGCCGCCCCCTCAGCGGCGCCGAGCGGGCGGCCCTGCCGGTGCTGGCGCACGGGGCGGCCATGCGCTTCTTCCTCACCCGGCTCGCCGACTGGGGCTCGACCCCGCCCGGCGCCCTGGTTCGGCCGAAGGACCCGCTGGAGTACGAGCGCAAGCTGGCGGTGCACCGCTCCGCGCCGGACCTGGTGCTGTTCGGAGCGCCGGCGTGACGCCCAAGGTGGTGATCTATACGGACGGGGCCTGCTCGGGGAATCCGGGCCCCGGCGGCTGGGGCGCGATCCTGATCTACGGCGAGCGCGAGAAGGAGCTGACCGGCGGCGAGCGGGCGACCACCAACAACCGCATGGAGCTGATGGCGGCGATCCAGGCCCTGGAGGCCCTGACCAAGCCCTGCAAGGTCGAGCTGCACACCGACAGCCAGTATGTGATGAAGGGCGTCACCCAATGGATTCACGGCTGGAAGGCCCGCGGCTGGCTCACCGCCGACAGGAAGCCGGTGAAGAACGACGACCTGTGGCGGCGCCTTGACGAAGCCCGCCGCCGTCACGATGTCGACTGGCGATGGGTCAAGGGCCACAACGGCCACGAGCTCAACGAACGGGCCGACGCCCTCGCCCGCAAGGGGATGAAGGAAGCCAACGCCGCCTAGGGCCGGCGGCTCCGCATTACAGATAGTTCATGAGTGAACGGCTTGAACGTTCACGGGCGAACCACCATCTCCCGACGACCTTAGACGAGACGGAGGCGTCGATGTCGCCTGCCCTTCAGGATCGGCCCGATGTGGAGGTGTTCTCCGAGATCGGCGTCATCGAGCACCACGCCCGCATGGCCGTCAGCCGCAACCTGCCGGAGGGCATGAACTACGCCCACTACGAGGTGCTGAGCCATCTGGTGCGGCACGGCGACGGCCAGACCCCGGCCGAGCTCGCCCAGGCCCTCTTGATGAGCAAGGCCGCGATCACCGGCGTGCTGCAGAAGATGGCGGCCGGCGGCCAGGTCTGCGTGCTGGCCGACGTGGACGACCGTCGCAAGAAGCGCGTGCGCGTCACCCGCGCGGGGCTGGACGCCTACAACTACGTGCTGAAGACCATCAAGTGGAAGACCGACGCCCTGCGCAGCGCCTTCACCGAGCAGGAGTTCCGCGAGGCCCTGCCCTTCCTGCGGGCCCTGCGGGCCTTCCTGCAGGACGTCAGCTCGACGAAGGGCGCACCCGAAGCCGCGTACCACCCGTGACGCCGACCACCCGCACGTCCTGACCGGCCGCCAGCGTTTCGCCCTCCTCCAGCTCGGCCGCCCACTCCTTGCCGTCGATGGCGATGCGGCCGTGCCCGCCCAGGAACGCCTGCACCGCCTGGCCTTCCTGGCCGACGAGCCGACCGACGTTGTCGTTGATGTCCCCCGCGGCCGCCATTTCCGAGCGCGGGAAGTAGCGCCGCGCCAGCAGGGTCGAGGCGATCGTCAGGACCGCGAACAGGAACAGGGCGACCGGAAGGCCGAGCGGCGTCAGCAGCGACAGGACCCCGACCGCGGCGGCGGAGGCCGAAGGCCACAGGAGCCAGCCCGAGCCGATCGCCACCTCCGTCGCCAGGATCGCCGCGGCCAGCCCCGTCCAGACCCAGAAATCGTGGGCCGCATAGAAGTCGAAGAGGCCGTCCATGGCGCTAGGCCCCGGTGCGCGGCACGGCCGGCGCCCGCGGCGGCCGCGGGCCGCCCTCGCCGTCCACCGACTTGATCAGCTCGGCGATGCCGGCGATCGAGCCGACCAGCGAGCCCATCTCCGCGGGTACGATCACCGTCTTCTGCTGCGGGCTCTCGGCCAGCTTGGCGAAGGCCTCCACGTACTTCTGGGCGATGAAGTAGTTGATGGCGTTCACGTCGCCCCGCGCGATCGCCTCGGAGACATAGGCGGTCGCCTTGGCCTCGGCCTCGGCCTCGCGCTCGCGGGCTTCGGCGTCGCGGAAGGCGGCCTCGCGCCGGCCCTCGGCCTGCAGGATCGCCGACTGCTTGGCGCCCTCGGCGCGGGCGATGGCCGCCTGCTTCTCCCCGTCGGCCTCGGTGATCACCGCCCGGCGCTCGCGCTCGGCCTTCATCTGCCGGGCCATGGCGTTGGTGATGTCCGGCGGCGGCTGCAGGTCCTTGATCTCGATGCGCGCGACCTTGACGCCCCATGGTCCGGTGGCCGCGTCGATGACGTTCAGCAGGCGGGTGTTGATCTGGTCGCGCTGCGACAGCATCTCGTCCAGGTCCATCGAGCCGACCACCGTGCGCAGGTTGGTCATGGCGAGCTGGGCGATGGCGTAGTTCAGGTTGTCCACCCGATAGGCCGCCGCCGCCGCGTCCATCACCTGGATGAAGACGATGCCGTCCACCTGGACCACGGCGTTGTCCTTGGTGATCACCTCCTGGCGCGGCACGTCCAGCACCTGCTCCATCATGTTCACCTTGCGCCCGACCCCTTCGACGAAGGGGGTCAGGAAGCTGATGCCGGGCTTCAGGGTGCGCGTGTAGCGGCCGAACCGCTCCACCGTGTACTCGCGGCCCTGCGGCACGATCTTGATGGCCCCGAAGAGAATGAAGGCCGCCAGGACCAGAAAGACGATCGAAACGCCCAAACCCATGACGACCTCCCAGATGTCGAAGCTCTACCTTAGCGCGGCCTCGTGACGCCTGCTATCGTATCCGGCGGGTCGACCGCCTGGGACAGGCGCAGGGCCAGGGCGCGGCCCCGGACGGCGGCGCGGGCCGCCTCGGCCCGGCCGGCTGCGTCGCATCGCGGATGGGCGGCCCGGGCCGTGCTGTAGCCGGTGTTGAAGGCGGTCCGCAGCCGCCGGTCCAGGCTCTCGTCCGGCGCCTCCAGCTCCACCAGCCGAATCATCCGCGCGCGCCAGTACTGGTCGTCCTCGCCCTCGCAGGCCTGGCGCAGGGCGTGGCTCTCGCCCAGCACATAGGAAAGGTCGACCAGCGCCTGCCGCTCCACCGGCCCGCGGGTCTGCGCGGCGGCGGGCGCGGCGGCCAGGGCGAGGATGGCGATGAGCGCCGGCTTCATGCCTCGGTTAGAGCCCGGCGGCCGCGGCTTGTCACCCCAGGGCGCTACCCAGGGCCGGACGCGTCTGCTAGCGGAGGGCCATGTCGATCCTTCCGATCCGCCGGGGCGCGGCGCTGCTCGCCGTCCTCGCCCTGCCCGCCGCCGCCGCCGCCGCCGAGTCCGGCGCCTTCGACGCCCGCGACCCGAAGGGCCTCATCGAGGTCCTGGGAGCCATGGACGCCAAGGCCGAGGTCGCCCGCACCGCGGCCGATTCGGTGTTCCTCAACGTGACCACGCCGGCCTACGGCTTCGGCGTGCAGTTCGCCGGCTGCGACGCCGGCGGAAAGCAATGCCAGGCGGTGGCCTTCTCCACCTCCGCCAGCGCCAAGACCGCGACCCTGGCCCAGATCAACGGCTTCAATCAGACCTCGGTCAACTGCCGCGCCTTCCAGGACCCGGCCGGCAAGGCGCACATCGCCTATTCGGCGCTCCTGTCGGCCCGCGACAACCGCGACGAGCTGAAGATGCACGTCGGCGCCTGGCAGGGCTGCGTGGCCGCCTTCGGCGAGTTCCTCACCGACCCGGCCGGCTTCCTGGCCAAGGCGCCCTAGGGCGGCGGCCCTAGGCCGGGGTCTTGACCCGGAACGCGGCGGCCGTGGCCAGGGCCATCTCGGCCTCGGCGATCATCCGGCGCACGATGTCGCCGGCCGCCGGCACGTCGTGCACCCCGCCCGCCGACTGGCCCATGGCGAAGCACGACTTGTCCGGGTCGAGCCCTTCGATCTGGCCGCCGATGCCGCCCATCACGCCGGCCTGGCTGGACAGCATGGCCTGCTGCGGGAAGGGCTGGATGTCGGAAGGACGGCTTTCCCAGTCGTCGACGTAGGGGTTCTTCTTCACCCGCATCGGCTTGCCCGAGTAGCAGCGCGTGCGGATGGTGTCCTCGTCGGTGGCCTCGACGATGGTCTCCTGGTAGAGCCCGCCCGCGTGCGCCTCCTTGGAGGCGATGAAGCGGGTGCCGACCCACACGCCGACGGCGCCCAGGGCCAGGGCCGCGGCCAGGCCCCGGCCGTCGTAGATGCCGCCCGCCGCGACCACCGGAACCTTCACGGCCTCCACCGCCTGGGCCACCAGCGGCATGGTGCCGACCAGGCCCGTGTGGCCGCCGCCTTCGCCGCCCTGGCAGATCACCGCGTCGCAGCCGGCCTGCTCGGCCTTCACCGCGTGCTTCACCGCCCCGCAGACCACCATCACCTTCAGGCCGGCCTTCTTCAGCTTCTCCAGGATCGGCATGGGCACGCCCAGGCCGGCGACGAAGCTGGAGGCGCCTTCCTCGATGATCACGTCCACCGAAGCCACCAGGCTCTCCGGCGAGGCGGCCAGCAGGTCGACGCCGAACGGGCCGTCGGTCAGCTTGCGCACCTGGCGCATCTGCTCGCGGATGAAGTCGGGCCCGCGCCCGGCCATGCCCAGAACCCCGTAGCCGCCGGCGTTGGTCACCGCCGCCGCGAGTTCGGCGTAGGAGACCCCGCCCATGCCCGCCAGCATGATCGGGTGGCGGACGCCTAGCAGGTCGCAAAGCGGAGTATGCAGAGACATGGAAATCCTCCCGGAGATTATGGCCGGGAGGATGGCGCCGCACCGGACGGAAGGAAACCGTGACCTAAGGTCATGCGGGCTCGCTTGCGCCCGGCGTTCTTCGAGCCAGCCTCAGTAGATCATGTACCCGCCGTCGATCAGGAACTCGTCGCCCGTGTGGAAGGACGAGGCGTCGGAGGCCAGATAGACCGCGATGCCGCCGAAGTCGGCCGGCTCGCCCCAGCGGCGCATCGGCACGCGCCCGATGACCCGGTCGTTGAACTTGTCGTTGCCCTGGGCGCCGGAGGTCATGTCGGTGGCGATCCAGCCGGGCAGGATGGAGTTGGCGCGGATGCCGTAGCGGGCGTGCTCCACCGCGATGGCCTTCATCATCGGCAGCACCGCGCCCTTGGTGGCGGCGTAGGCCTCGTTGCGCGCCGCGCCGCTGCGGGCCGACATCGAGGAGACCACCACCAGCGAGCCGCCCATGTCGCCGTCGGCGGCGCGGGCGACCATGTGCTTGCAGGCCTCGCGGAAGGTGAAGAACACCCCGTCCAGGTTCACCGACAGCACCTTGCGGTAGGTCTCGGTCGGGAATTCGGAGAAGGAGGCCGCCCCCCCGCCGATGCCGGCGTTGGCGATCACCGTGTCGATTCGGCCCATCTTGGCGACGGCCTCGGCCATGGCCGCGGCGACGGCCGTCTCGTCGGCGACGTTGACGACCTGGGTCAGCACCCGCACGCCCACGTCCTTCAGCCGGGCCTCGGCGTCGGCGTTCTTCTGGGCGTTGGAGCCCCAGACCACCACGTCCGCCCCGGCCTGGGCCAGGGCTTCGACCATGCCGAAGCCGATGCCGCCGTTGCCGCCGGTGACCAGCGCCACCTTTCCCGTCAGATCGAATGGCTTGTACGCCATGGCCGTCTCCTCCCGTCAAACAGATGTTGGGGAGGAAAAGCCCCGCTCAGCGGCGATCCGTCAAGCCGCCGTCCACCCGCCGTCGATGGAATAGGCCGAGCCGGTCGCCGAGGCGCCCAGGTCGGAGACCAGGTAGCACATCAGCCCCGCGAGCTGTTCGTAGGTCACGAACGCCTTGTTCGGCTGGGAGGCCAGGATCACCTCGGCCACCACCCGGTCCTCGGGGATGCCGTGGGTGCGGGCCTGGTCGCCGATCTGCTTCTCGACCAGCGGGGTCTTCACATAGCCCGGGCAGATGGCGTTGCAGGTGATCCCCTGGCGCGCGGTCTCCAGGGCCACGGTCTTGGTGAAGCCCACCACCCCGTGCTTGGCCGCGACATAGGCCGACTTGAACGGCGAGGCGACCAGGCCGTGGGCCGAGGCGATGTTGACGATCCGCCCGCGGCCCTGGGCCTTCATGATCGGCAGGGCCGCGCGCGTGGCGTGGAACACCGAGGACAGGTTGATCGCGATCACCGCGTCCCACTTCTCGGGAGGGAACTCGTCCACCGCGGCCACGTGCTGGATGCCGGCGTTGTTGACCAGGATGTCCAGGCGGCCGAACTCGCGCCGGGCCAGGTCGATCATGTCCTCGATCTCGGCCGGCCTGGTCATGTCGGCGCCGTGGTAGAGCGCCCTCACGCCCGTACGCGCCTCCAGGGCCCGGCGGTCGGCCTCGATCTGCGCCGGATCGCCAAAGCCGTTGAGGATCACGTCGACCCCCTGCTCGGCCAGGGCGTGGGCCATCGCCTGGCCGATCCCGCTGGTCGAGCCGGTGACGACCGCGGCGTGTCCCTTCAGCCCATAGTCCACGGCCATCTTCGCATCTCCTCTTGGGGGGTCAGGCCGCGGCCGGCAGGGGCTGGGGCCGCAGGAAGGTCCATTCCTCGTCCTTCGACAGGGACGGCTGGAAGCTGTAGCCGCCCAGGCTGAAGTCCTTCAGCCCCTCGGCCCGGTCCAGGCGCTGGTCGATGGCGTAGCGCGCCATCAGGCCCCGCGCCTTCTTGGCGAAGAAGCTGACGATCCGCGCCTGGCCGTCGCGCTCCTCCAGGAAGCGCACGTTGATCACCGGCAGCTTCAGCGCCCGGCGGTCGACGGCGCCGAAGTACTCGCCGCTGGCGACGTTCACCAGGGTCCTGTCGGCGTGTCCGGCCGCCGCCTCGTTCAGCGCCTTGGCGATGCGGTCGCCCCAGAAGTCGTAGAGGCTCGAGCCGCGCCGGGTCTTCAGCCGCACGCCCATCTCCAGCCGGTAGGGCTGGATCGCGTCCAGCGGCCGCAGCACGCCGTAGAGGCCCGAGAGAATCCGCACATGGTCCTGCGCCCAGTCCAGGCCCGCCTTGTCCAGCGTCCGGGCCTGAAGCCCCATGTAGACGTCGCCGTTGAAGGCGAAGGCCGCCTGCAGCCCGTCGTCGCAGGCCGGGTCGAAGGCCTGGAACCGCTCGCGGTTCAGGCTGGCCAGGTTGTCGGACAGCGACATCAGGCCCTTCAGGTCCCGCGCGGTGAGCCGGCGGGTCACCTTGGCCAGCTCGGCGATGTCCCTGGTCATCTGCGGCGTGGTGAGCGGCGCGCGCGCCTCGACCGGGGTGAAGTCGAGCGCCTTGGCGGGAGACAGGACCAGAAGCATGGCCGCATCCTTTAGGCCGGCCCCGCCGGCGATTCCAACGTTCCACGAAAATTTCATCGGGCCGCCGCCGGGCGCCTGCGCAAGCGGCCGGCGCGGCGGGCCCGGCGCCTAGAACAGCACCCGCGGGTTCATGATCCGCTTGGGGTCCAGGGCGCGGCGGATGGCGCGCAGGGCCTCCAGCTCGACCGCGCTCTTGTAGCGCTCGGCGTCCTGGGTCTTCATCGCCCCCAGGCCGTGCTCGGCCGATATCGAGCCGCCCAGCTCGGCGACGATGTCGTGGACGATGCGCGAGCCCTCGTCGCGCCGGGCCGAATGGGCCGCGTCCTCGCCGCCGTCGGGCCGCAGGACGTCGTAGTGGATGTTGCCGTCGCCCACGTGGCCGAAGGCCGCCACCCGGCATCCCGGCGCGAAGGCCTCCATGGCCGCGGTCGCCCGCTCCAGGAAGTCGGCGACCCGGCTGACGGGCACGCTGACGTCGTGCTTCCAGGTGGCGCCCTCGGGCTTCTGCGCGGGCGACTGGTTCTCGCGCACCGCCCAGAAGGCCTTGGCCTGGGCCTCGGTCTGGGCGATCGCCGCGTCGCGGATCAGCCCGTCCTCCAGGCTGCGGGCCAAAAGCCGCTCCATCGCCGCCTCCGCCGCGCCGGGCTCGCCCGAGGCGATCTCCACCAGCACGTACCAGGGGTGGACGGCGGCCAGGGGGTCGCGCATGCCCTCGATGTTCTTCAGCGCGAACGCGACGCCGCGCCGGCCCATCAGTTCGAAGGCCTCCACCGCGCCCCCGGCCTCGTCCTTCGCCCGCGCCAGGAGCCGGATCGCCGCCTGCGGATCGTCCACCCCGGCCACCGCCGTCGCCCGCGAGACCAGCAGGGGGAACAGCTTCAGGCTGGCGGCCGTGACCACCCCCAAGGTGCCCTCCGCGCCGATCAGGAGCTGCTTGAGGTCATAGCCGGTGTTGTCCTTGCGCAGGCGCTTCAGCCCGTTCCAGACCTCGCCGTTGGGCAGCACCGCCTCGATCCCCAGCACCAGGTCGCGCATCGTCCCATAGCGCAGCACCGCCGTGCCCCCGGCGTTGGTGGAGATCGTCCCGCCGATGGTGCAGGTGCCCTCGGAGGCCAGGCTCAGCGGGAAGCGCCGGCGATGCTCCAGCGCCGCCTCGTGCACGGCGGCCAGGGTGCAGCCGGCCTCGGCCACGATCACGTCGTCGAACGGCTCGACCTCGCGGATGGTCCGCAGCCGCTCGGTGGACAGAAGGATCTCCCCCTGGGGGATCTGCCCGCCCACCAGGCCCGTGTTGCCCCCCTGCGCCGTGATGGGCGTGCCGGACTCGGCGCAGATCCCCACCACCGCGGCGACCTCCGCCGTGGTCTTCGGCAGGGCCAGGAACGGCGTCGTCCCGAACCAGCGGTCGCGCCACTCCAGGAGCTTGGGGGCCAGGCGGTCGGGGTCCTGGCTCCAGCCGCCTTCGCCGAGCACGGCCTTCAGGCGGGAGAGAACATCGGCGGGGACGGTGACGGTCATGGGCGCATCCTAGTCCCGCCGGTCTATCCGACAAACCCCGCCGCCCGGCGCAGCCGGTCGTTGATCGCCTCGCCCAGGCCCTCGTGCGGGATCGGCGCGACGGCGATGGCGCTGGGGCCGGTGCGGTCGGCGGCGCGCAGGAAAGCGAAGAGGTTCGCCGCGGCTTCGGCCAGGTCCCCCGCCGGACTGAGGTTCCAGCGTCCCGCCCCCGCGGGCGCGGAGGGTCCGAAGCCCAGGTAGGCCTCCCCCGGCGCGGGGCCGACGGCCTCCAGGCGGACCGGCGCCTTGGGCGAATAGTGCCGCGCCAGCCGCCCGGGCGATCGCTTGGCGTCGGCCTCGGCCTCCGCCAGGGGCCCGATCTCGGCCTCGATCTGCGCCCGCGTCACCGCCCCCGGCCGCAGCAGGCGCGGCTGGTCCAGCAGCGAGACCACCGTCGATTCCAGCCCCACCTCGCACGGCCCGCCGTCCAGGGCCGCGGCGGCGCGCTCGCCGGTCTCCTCCAGGGCGTCGGCCAGGCGCGTCGGGCTCGGCCGGCCGGAGCGGTTGGCCGAGGGCGCGGCCAGGGCGCCGCCGAACGCGGCGAGCACGGCGTGGGCGATCGGATGCGCCGGCGCGCGCACGGCCACGGTGTCCAGCCCCGCCCGCGCCAGGTCGCAGACCGCGCCCTCGTCCCGCAGCGGCAGCACCAGCGTCAGCGGCCCCGGCCAGAAGCGGCGGGCCAGCCGGCGCGCCCGCCCGTCGAAGCGGGCCACCCGCTCGGCGGCGGCCAGGTCCGCCACGTGGGCGATCAGGGGATTGAAGCTCGGCCGGCCCTTGGCCTCGTAGATCGCCGCCACGGCCCGCGGGTTCGCCGCGTCGGCCGCCAGGCCGTACACCGTCTCCGTCGGCAGGATGACGAGCCCGCCCGCGCGCAGGGCCTCGACGGCCGCCTTCAGCGCCGGCTCGCCCTCACGTCCACGCTCACCTTCACCCCCGCGGGTATCTGGTCGGTGCTCTGCCACTCGCCCTGCCCCACGCCGAATGCGGTGCGGTCGAGGGTGGTTACACCGCGGGCGCGGGCCTTGTCGCCGTCGATCTTCAGCTCGAACGGCAGGTCCAGGGGCCTGGAGACGCCGCGCAGGGTCAGCCGTCCCTTGGCCACGTAGCGGTCCTGCCCCCGCGCCTCGAACCGCTCGGCCGTATAGGTGGCCCTGGGGTGGGCTTCGGCGTCGAACCAGTCGGCGGAGGGCAGCATCTGGTCGCGCTGGGCGTCGCCGGTCTCGGCCGAGGCCAGGTCGATGCTGATCGAGACCTTCGAGGCGTCCAGCGCCTGCGGGCTGAACAGGATGTCGCCGGTCCAGCGGGTGAAACGGCCCTCGATCGGCGTCCCGCCCCAGGTGGTGGCGAACGCCAGGGTCGAGCCCGGCGCGACGGCCCAGCGGACCGGCTCGGCGGCGGCGGCCTGGGTCTCGGCCGCCGCCTGCGCCTCGGCGGGCGGGGGCCCCTCGGCGGGCGCCGCGTCCGGCGC
>NZ_JBKBSM010000016.1:0-33896 GCF_046291545.1 Phenylobacterium sp. | reverse complement strand
CCGGGCGGCCGCGGCCCGGCGGCGGGCGGCCTCGGCGGCGGCCTCCGCGGCGAGGGCTTCGACCGCCGCGTCCGCCCGGGCGCGGGCGGCTTCGGCTTCGCGCACCGCCGCCTCAAGCTCGGGAATGCGCTCCGGCGCGCCGGCCACGGCCGCCTCGAGCGCCTCCAGTTCCTCGGCCAGGCCCGCCAGCGCCCCTTCGGCGTCCTCGACGATCTGGCTTTCACGGGCGCGGTCGGCGTCGATCCGTGCGACTTCGGCGGTGAGCCGGGCGACCTCGGCGGCCAGGGCCTCGCCCTCGCGCTCGATCCGGTCCCGGTCGATGGCCAGCCGCCCCAGGATCGCGGCCGCCACGGCCTCGGCCTCGCGCAGGGGCTTGATCCGTTCTTCGGCCGCAGCCGCGGCGGTCGTGGCGGCGGCCGCAGCCCGGGCCGTGGCCTCGACGGCCTCGACCGCCTCGGCGGCCTCGGCGCGCAGGCGCTCGGCGGTGTCCCGCGCCTCGCTCCAGCGGGCGTGCAGCACGGCGGCCTGCAGGGTGCGGATCTCGGCCGACAGCTTCTTATAGCGCTCCGCCTGGCGGGCCTCGCGGCGAAGGCGGCCGAGGGCGCTTTCCAGCTCCTGGGCGACGTCGTCAAGCCGCGCCAGGTTGGCCTCGGCGGCGCGCAGCCGCAGCTCGGCCTCATGCCGCCTCGAGTGCAGGCCCGAGACCCCTGCCGCCTCTTCCAGGATCAGGCGGCGGTTCTGCGGCTTGGCCGCGATCAGCTCGCTGATCTGGCCCTGGCGCACCAGGGCGGGCGAGTTCGAGCCCGTCGAGGCGTCGGCGAACAGCAGCTGCACGTCCCGCGCGCGCACCTCGCGGCCGTTGATGCGATAGGTCGAGCCCGCGCCCCGGTCGATCCGCCGCACCACCTCCAGCACCGGGTGGTCATTGAACGCCGCCGGCGCCAGGCGGTCGGCGTTGTCGATGGTCAGCGAGACCTCGGCGTGGTTGCGCGAGGGGCGCCCGCCCGAGCCGGCGAAGATCACGTCGTCCATCCCGCCGGCGCGCATGGCCTTGGCGGAGTTGGCGCCCATCACCCACCGCAGCGCCTCCAGGAGGTTCGACTTGCCGCAGCCGTTCGGCCCGACGATCCCGGTGAGTCCCGGCTCGATGCGGAACTCGGTGGGATCGACGAAGGACTTAAAGCCCGAAAGTCGAAGGCGCTGAAAGTGCACGGAGGCGGATCATTCCTACTTCGACGCTTCGGCGATCGCCGCGTCGAGCTGGGCCAGGGTGACCTCGCCCTCGGCGATCTTCTTGCCGTTGACGAAGAAGGTGGGCGTGCCGGTGATCTTGTCCTGCTTCACCGCCCGTTCGACCCGCGCGTTCAGCGCCTTCAGCGCCTCGCTGTCGGAGACGCAGGCGTTGAACTGCTCCTCGGTCATGCCGGCCGACTGGGCCACCTTCAGGAGGCCGCCGCGCATGTCGCCGGTGGTGAACATCTCGGCCTGATTGCGGAACACCCCGTCCAGGACGGTGAAGTACTTGTCCTTGCCCGCGCAGCGCGCGATCAGGAATCCGGCCGCGGCCAGCTCGTTCGGCGGCGTGAGGAACTCCTTGAGCGTGTAGTGCACCTTGCCGGTGTCGATGTACTTCGCCTTGAACTCGGGGAAGACGTTGATCGCGAACGAGGCGCAGTGGGTGCAGCTGGCCGAGGCGTACTCCACCACCTTCACCTTGGCGTTGGGATCGCCCAGGGACATGTCGCCTTCGCTGGCGCCCTTGGCCCCGCCTCCGCTGCAGCCGGCCAGGGCCAACGCGGCGGCGGCGGCGATCAGCAGGCGTCGATTGAACTTCGGCATCATGGCGCTCTCTGCGAATTCCGAATGAAAGATTAAAGCGCGATTCCCGGCGCGCCGCCTCTCCTGGCGGCGAGCCCCGAGGCTCGGGCCCGCCTGCACATAAGGCGGATCAGCGCGCCCGCCGCAAGACCCCGCGACCAAGCGCCATCAGGGCGGTCTTTAGGGGCCCGTCCGGGGCGGCCGCCAGACTGCGGGCGAGGTCGGCCTCCTGCGCTGCGTCCAGCGGGGCGGAGCGGCGGCGCGGGGCGGGGAGGGCCTTGCCGGCCGCAGCCGCGGGCCGCAGCGGGCCCTGCACGATGCGAAGCTTTCCGACCGCGCCTTCGCCCAGGAACAGGTTCACGCGGGCCAGGATCTCCGGCGCCTGGTGCTGCACCAGGGCGGCCGCGGGACCTGCGACCCGGATCTCCAGGGCGGCCGGCGCGCCGCCGCGGGCCTTGATCAGCTTCACCGGCTCGGTGCGGCGGGCGATCTCCTCGCCCACGATCTCGCGCCAGCGGGCCTGCAGCGCGCCGGGCCCCTGGCCGAAGCGTTGGTCCAGCTCCCTGACGAGGCCGTTCAGCCCCCGGCCCGCCGGCGGCGGGGGCCGGTGCGCCGGGCGCGAGCGCTTCTGCGTCAGGATGCGCGCGGCCTCTTCAAGGGAGGGGAGCTGGCGGGACATCCCGCCATCCTAGCCTGACGCGGCAAATCCGCTAGGAGTGGCGAAATGACGCCCGATGTCCTGCGCGCCCGCCTGCTCGCCTGGTACGACGACAACGCCCGCGAACTGCCCTGGCGGGTGGGCCCGGCCGACCGTCGGCTGGGGATCCGACCCGATCCCTACCGGGTGTGGCTGTCCGAGGTGATGTTGCAGCAGACCACCGTCCCGCACGCCGCCCCCTATTTCCTGGCCTTCACCGCCCGCTGGCCCCGGGTCGGCGACCTCGCCGCCGCGGCGGACGAGGCCGTCATGGCCGCCTGGGCGGGGCTCGGCTACTACGCCCGCGCCCGCAACCTCCTGGCCTGCGCCAGGACCGTGGCCGCGGCGCACGGAGGGCGGTTTCCCGACACCGAGGCCGGGCTGCGCACGCTTCCGGGCTTCGGGCCCTATACGGCCGCCGCGGTGGCCGCCATCGCCTTCGACCGTCCGGCCAACGTGGTCGACGGCAACGTCGAGCGCGTGATGGCGCGGCTTCACGCGGTGGAGACGCCGCTGCCGGCCGCCAAGCCCGAGCTGAAGGCCTTCGCCGAAGCCCTGGTGCGCGACGACCGCCCAGGCGACTGGGCCCAGGCGCTGATGGACCTCGGCGCCACCGTCTGCCGTCCGAAGGCGCCGCTATGCGACCGCTGCCCGATCGTCCAGGCCTGCAGGGCAAGGGCGAGCGGCGCGCCCGAGGCCTATCCGCGCAAGAGCCCCAGGAGCGAGCGCCCCCGCCGCCATGGCGTGGCCTACCTGCTGACCCGGGGCGACGAGGTCGCCCTGGTGCGCCGGCCGCCGAAGGGCCTGCTAGGCGGCATGCTGGGCCTGCCGACGTCGGAGTGGCGGGCGGCTCCGTTCGGCGAGGCCGAGGCCCGCGCCGCCGCGCCCGTCGCGGCCGACTGGCGCGCGGCGGGGGAGGTGGAGCACGTCTTCACCCACTTTTCCCTGACGCTGCGCCTGCTGCGCGCCGAGGGCGAGGCCGACGGCTTGGTCTGGACCGACCGTGCGGGCCTGCAGGCCCTGCCCAGCGTCTTCCTGAAGGCCGCGCGCGCGGGCCTGGACAGCCTGCTCTAGCGGCGCCTAGGCCGCCATGGCGCCGCGCACCTTGGCGCGCAGCACGTCGATCGGGGCCAGGCCCTTGTCCGACTTGAAGTGCCAGTAGGTCCAGCCGTTGCAGGCCGGCGCCGACTGCACCATGGCGCCCACCTTGTGGATCGAGCCGGTCATCTCGCCGATCACCAGGCTGCCGTCGGCCCGCACCCGCGCGGCGCGTTCGCCCTTGGGATCATAAAGGGTGTCGCCCGGACGCAGCAGGCCGGCCTCGACGATCTGGCCGAAGGGCACCCGCGGCTCGGCCTTCTTCGAGCCGGTGACGTCCAGGTCCTGGCTGTTGGCCGGCATCACCTTGGCGATGCGTTCGGCGGCGAGCTTGGCGTACTGCGGCTCGCGCTCCAGGCCGATGAACCGCCGGCCGAGGCGCTTGGCCGCAGCCCCGGTGGTGCCGGTGCCGAAGAACGGGTCCAGGATCAGGTCGCCGGCCTTGGTCGACGCCAGGATCACCCGGTGCAGCAGGGCTTCGGGCTTCTGGGTGGGATGGGCCTTGGCGCCGGTCTCGTCCTTCAGCCGCTCCTCGCCGGTGCAGAGGGGGAAGGTCCAGTCCGAGCGCATCTGCACTTCGTCGTTCGCCATCTTCATGGCGTCGTAGTTGAAGGTGTAGCGCCGCGCGCCGCGCCCCTTGGCGGCCCAGATCAGGGTCTCGTGCGCGTTGGTGAAGCGCGTGCCCTTGAAGTTCGGCATCGGGTTGGCCTTGCGCCAGACGATGTCGTTCAGGATCCAGAACCCCAGGTCCTGCAGCGTCACGCCCACGCGGAAGATGTTGTGGTAGCTGCCGATGACCCATAGCGCGCCGTCGTCCTTCAGGACGCGCCGGCATTCTTTCAGCCAGGCCTTGGTGAAGGCGTCGTAGGCCTCGAAGCTCTCGAACCGGTCCCAGTCGTCGTCCACGGCGTCGACCTTGGAGTTGTCCGGCCGCAGCAGGTCTCCGCCCAGCTGCAGATTGTAGGGTGGATCGGCGAAGACGAGATCGACCGACTTCTCGGGAAGCTTCTTCAGCTCCTCGATGCAGTCGCCGCAGATGATGGTCTCGGCCGGAAATGACATGCCCGTCCCCCGCTACTCAGGAGACGGAATCCTCGGCTGTCGTGGTGAAGACGCGGCTAAGGAACGTGGTGAACGGGGGGTTAAGCGCCGCGCCGCTTCGCGAGGGCCGCCGCCGGTCAATCCTGTTTCAGAAGATCGAGCGTCTGAAGCGCGTCGCGGATCGGCGCCCAGCCGCGGCGGTGGATCGGGCAGGGGCCGAGCGAGCGCAGCGCCTGCACGTGCGTCTCGGCGTGATAGCCCTTGTGGCTGGCGAAGCCGTAGCCGGGATAGAGCGCGTCCATCTCCACCATCACCCGGTCGCGGGCGGTCTTGGCCAGGATCGAGGCCGCCGCGATCGAGGCCGATCGGCCGTCGCCGCCGACCACGGTGCGGACCTCGCAAGGCAGGGCGAAGCGGTAGTTGCCGTCCACCAGCGCCACCGACGGCGCGTGGGCCAGCCCTTCCACCGCCCGGCGCATCGCCAGGCCGGTGGCCTGCAGAATGTTGAGTTCGGCGATCTCCTCGACGCTGGCGAAGGCCACGCACCAGGCCCGCGCCTGCAGCTTGATCTCCGTCTCCAGAGCCTCGCGAGCCTTGGCCGTCAGCTTCTTGGAATCGTTCAGCCCCGCTGGAACCCGCCTGGCGTCCAGGATGACCGCGGCGGCCGACACCGGTCCCGCCCAGGGGCCGCGGCCGGCCTCGTCGACCCCGCACACCAGGCCCATGCACTGCAGCTCCAGGGTCAGGTCCGGCATCAGCCGCCGAGCTCCCGCACCGGCTTGTGACGGTGGCAGTGCGTCAGGTGGTCGTTGACCAGTCCCGTGGCCTGCATGAAGGCGTAGACGATCACCGGCCCCACGAACTTGAAGCCCCGGGCCTTCAGCGCCTTGGACATCTCCACCGCCACCGGCGTCTGCGCCGGCACCTCGGCGATCGACGAGAAGTCGTTCTGAATCGGCTTGCCGCCGGTGAAGCCCCACAGGAACTCGGAGAAGTCCTCGCCCCTCTCGCGCATGTCGAGCCAGATGCACGCGCCGTTGATCGCCGCGTCGATCTTGGCGTTCGAGCGGACGATGCCCGGGTCGGCCATCAGCCGGGCGCGGTCGGCCTCGCCGTAGCGGGCGACCTTCTCCGGATCGAAGCCGTCGAAGGCGGCGCGGAACCCCTCGCGCTTGCGCAGGATGGTGATCCAGGCGAGCCCCGCCTGGAACCCGTCGAGCACCAGCTTCTCCCACAGCGCGCGGGAATCGCGCTCGGGAACCCCCCACTCGGTGTCGTGGTAGGCCTCGTAGAGGGGATCGCCGGCCATGCCGCGCCACTCGCAGCGAATCGGATCGGAGCTCATGTCGGCCACTCTCGGCGGCCGGGCCCGCAGGGGCAAGGCGCGCCGTGCGCGCACCCTCGCCCCCGCGTCCTTGCGCCGGCTCGCAAAATCGAAACGCGGCGCCTATATGCCTGCGCCATGTCCCATACCCTCACCCCCGCCGCGGACGATCTCGTCGGCGTTTTCCAGATCGAAGGCGAGCCCGTGCGCGGGCGCCTCGCCCGCCTGGGCCCGGCCATTGACGAGATCCTGAACGGCCACGCCTATCCCGAGCCGGTGGCCAACCTTTTGGGCGAGACCTGCGCGCTCGCCGCCCTGGTCGGCTCCAACCTGAAGTTCGACGGCCGCCTGATCGTCCAGGCGCAGGGCTCCGGTCCGGTGCGCTACGTCGTCGCCGACTACGACACCTCCGGCGCCCTGCGCGGCTACTGCCGCTTCGACGAGGCCGCCGTCGCCGAGGCCGCCGCCGGTTTCGCCCGCCCCGGCGCCCGCTCGCTGCTGGGCGACGGGGTGTTCATCATGACGGTGGACCAGGGCCCCGACATGGACCGCTATCAGGGCGTAACCTCCATCGAGGGCGAGACCCTGGCCCTGTGCGCCGAGCAGTACTTCGCCCAGTCCGAGCAGACGCCGACCCGCGTGCGCCTGGCGGTCGGCCAGGCCGACGCCGGCCAGGGGGCGAAGTGGCGCGCCGGCGGGGTGCTGATCCAGAACATCGCCGAAGACAAGGCGCGCGGCTCCACGGAAGAGGCCTGGACCCGCACCCAGGCGCTGTTCGAGACCCTGGGCGAGGACGAGCTGATCGATCCGCAGCTCTCGGCCGAGACCCTTCTGTTCCGCCTGTTCCACGAGGATGGGGTGCGGGTGTTCGAGCCCAAGCCCCTGCGCGCCTTCTGCCGGTGCTCGCAGGAGCGGATCCTGACCGTGCTCGCCTCCTTCGACGCGGCCGAGCGCGCCGACATGGTCGAGGACGACGGCATGATCCGCGTCACCTGCGAGTACTGCAGCCGGGTCTACGCGGTTGAGCCCGGCGCGCTTGAAACGGCCTGAGGCGGCCGGGCCCGCGGCGCGGCGCCGGCTTCCGGCGGCTGAACGCCGGGCGGCCATCCTGGACGCCGCGCGCGAGCTGGTCTTCGCCCAGGGCCATCTGCCCCTGTCGGTCGAGGCCCTCGCCCGCCGCGCCGGGGTCAGCAAGGCGCTGGTCTACGCCCATTTTCCGGACCCGCCGGAGCTCTATGCGGCGCTCATGGAGATCGAGCTCGACGACCTGGAAAGCCACGGGCGCCTTGACGTCGGCCAGGCCGCCGATCCGGTCGAGGCGGCCTGTCGGGCGGCCGACGTCTATCTGGCGCACGTCGCCAGCCGCGGCACAGTGCTGCACCTTCTCTACCGCGATCCCTATCTTGCCGCGCGGCTGCCTGTGCGCGCGCGACGCCTGCGCGACCGGGTGCTGGGCGGCTACGCCCGGGCCGTGCGCGCCGCCTACGGCCGTCCCGCGCGCGAGGCGGTGGCCGCGGTCAGTCTGATCGTGACGATCCCGGAAGAGACCGGCCGACTGATCTTCCAGCGCAGCCTCGCCCTCGAGCGCGGCCGCCTTTTGTGCCGCGAGCTGGTCCTAGGAAGCCTCTCGGCCCTGGCCGCCGAGCGCCGGGTCTGACAACGCCGCGAGGCGGCGGTTGCCGTGCCGCACCATGGCGATGCTCAAGGCCTCGGCCGTGTCCAGGTCCAGCCGGCCGCGGGCGAGCAGGCGTCCGGCGCGCAGGCACAGGCCGGTCAGCACCGTCGTCGCCGACCGGGCGAGGTCCGGCGCCACGCCGGATGCGTCGGCGAACCGCTCGGCCACCGCCCCGCCGCGCGCCTCCCGCTCCAGCGCCCGCTCGGCGCGCAGGCCCTCGCGAACGGCCGGATTGCCCAGCAGCAGTTGCAGCAGCGCGCCGCGCCGCTCCACCTGGCGCAGATAGGCCGAGGTCGAGCGGGCGAGGCGTTCGGCCGGGCCGTGGGCGGCGGCGATCTCGCTCTCCTGGGCCGACCTCACCGTCTCGAGCTCGCGTCGGGCCAGGGCGACCAAGAGGTCCGCCTGGCGGCCGAAGTAGGCCTGGGCCAGGGCTTCGCTGACTCCGCAGTCCCGCGCTACCCGCTTCAGGGTCGCCGCGTGGATCCCCTCCCGGCCGATCAGGGCGGCGGCGGCGTCCATGAGCTGCGCCCGGCGCTCGTCGCCCTCCAGGCGCCGGCGGCGCCCCGGCGCGGCTGGGCCGGGGGGCGTCGTCAGGGCCGGCGGCGGCCCCGCCTCGCCCCGGCGACGACGGGCCCAGTATCCCCGCGGCGGACAGGGCACCTGCAGGCGCTCGCACATCTTGGCCAGCCCGGTGCGGCTCAGCCCCATGTCGGCCGCCACCTCGGCCAGGGGCCGCGCCCAGACGCGGTCGTAGAGCTCGCGCCGGCTCAGGCTCGAAGGCCGGCGGGAGTCATGGGCCGGAGGCGAGGCGGTGGTCATCCCCATGGCGATGCCTCAACCCGCGCCGTGCTGCAAGGACCCGCCCTTCGGGGATTGCGGACCGTCGCGCACCGAGTCTATTGGTGTCATAGTCATAAAGTCCGAGCCAGGGAGATAGGCATGACCTATGTGAACGGACGCATCGTCCACGACGCCGACAGCCATGTGATGGAGACCCGCGAGTGGCTGGAGCCTTTCATGGATGACGGGCTGAAGGCCGAGCTGAAGCCGCTCTACGGCCGCGAGCCCGGCCGTATCGACAAGCTTCTGGATCAGGCGAAGGCCCGCAAGGGCGATGCGGAAGCCGAGGCCAAGGCCCTCGACAACGCCATCGCCGGGCCCAAGGGCTGGTCCGCGTTCGGCGCGTTCGACGCCGACGAGCGCCGGCGGGTGCTGGATTCCTTCGGCTTCTCCTCCCAGCTCGTGTTCGCCACCTCCTCGCTGGCGCCGGCCCTGGCCGCCAAGACCGAGGACGCCCTCTACCGCGGGGTGCGCGCGCACAACCTGGCCATGGGCGCCTTCTGCGCCTCCGATCCCCGGCTGATCGGCGTGGCCTACGTGCCCCTCGACAATCCCGCCCGCGCGCTGGAGGAGACAGAAGCGGCCCTGGCGGCGGGCAATGGCGCGATCTGGGTCTCCGCCGGCCCGGCCGGCGAGCGCTCGCCTGGGCATCCCGACCTCGACCCCGTGTGGGCTCGCCTCGTGGAGGCCGACGCGCCGTTCGTGCTGCACATCGGCCCTGGCACCAAGACCCAGCCTGCGGCCTTCCGCAACAACGGCCGCGAGCGGGCGCCCGACCTGCACGGCGGCGGCGAGAACCTGCGCTTCGCCGACTACATCATGCTGTCCTTTGCGCCCCAGGTGTTCCTGACCGCCATGGTCTACGACGGGGTGTTCGAGCGCTTCCCGGCCCTGCGCGGCGGGGTGATCGAGGCGGGCGCGGGCTGGGCGCCGGAGTTCCTGCGCGAGCTCGACCTGGGCTTCAAGAGCTTCAAGAAGACCGACCCCTACCTCCAGTCGATGACGCTGACGCCGTCCGAGTACATCCGGCGCGCGATCAAGTTCACGCCGTTCCCCGGCGAGGACGTGGGCCGGATGATCGCCGACGGCGGGGCGGAGCTCTTCATGTTCTCCAGCGACTATCCGCACCCGGAGGGGACGAACGATCCCCTCGGCCGCTTCGAGCGGACGATGCAGAACCTCGACGAGGCGGCGAAGGACCGGTTCTACCGGGCGAACTTCGAAGAGATGATGGGCCCCCGCGCGATCAGGCGGGCGGCCGCGCAGAAGCCCGAGGCCGCCGCCGCGCACGCCTGAGCGTTCCTCCCCTGGGCGCTCGGGATCGCAGATCCCGGGCGCCCGCCATTTTCGTCCGTCTCAGCCCTTCATGAAGGCGGCGAAGGCCTCGGCGTAGTCCGGGTGCCAGCGCGAGAGGGCCGGCCGGTTCTCGATGATGTCCTGGGCGGCCCACAGCACGCGCTTCTCGTCCATCTCGCGGGTCACGTCGTTGTCCGGGCACAGGATGTAGAAATCGCCCCGGGCCAGGCTCTCCAGCATGAAGTCCACGACCTGGGCCGGCGTCCAGGCGGCGGGCGGCTTCTCGGCCGCGCGGGCGGTCATGCCGGTGAAGGTGAAGCCCGGGATCAACAGGTGGGCGCTCACCGCGCAGCCGTCGCTGTTGCGTAGTTCGTGCTGCAGAGCCTCGGTGTAGGCCTTCAGCGCCGCCTTGGAGACGTTGTAGGCCGCGTTGCCGGGCGGGGTGGTGATGCCCTGCTTGGAGCCGGTGTTGATGATGAAGGCCGGCCGTCCCGCCTCGACCATCGCCGGGGCGAAGGCCTGGACTCCGTGGATCGCGCCCCAGAGGTTCACCTCCATCAGCCGCCGCCAGTCGGCCAGGTTCGTCCAGCAGCCGCCGGGATTGAGGCCGACGCCGGCGTTGTTCATCAGCACCGCCACGTGTTCGTAGCGCTTCAGGGCCTCGTCGCGCAGGCGGTCCAGGGCGGTCGGATCGGCGACGTCGGTCGGCGCAGCCAGCACCCGGCCCTCGCCGAAATCCTGCGCCAGCTCGTGGGCGGCCGCTTCCAGCTTCGGCCCCGGCCTGTCGGCCATCACCACCGAGAGGCCCAGTTCGGCGAACCGCCGCGCCGCAGCCAGGCCGATGCCGCTGGCCGCGCCGGTGATCACGGCTGCGCCGCCGCTGGAGAGCTGGGGCAGGGTGGAGGGATCGCTCATGGCCGGGCTCCTTGTCGCCGATGCTTTTGGTTTAACCCAGACCCTGCCCCCCGGCGACCCGGCGGCGCGGCCTTCGGGTCGGAACAGAAGTGCGGCCGGAGTGTTGGGTCCAGGGGCGGGGCCATCGCCGAAGGTATTTCGAATGGACGCCCTTGCTCCGGTCGCGCGTCTCACGGCGCTCAGGACCGCGGTCCCCGAGCACGATCTGTTGCAGGACGAGGTCGCCGCGCGCGCTTCCGAGATCTTCGCCGAGGCGGACGGCGGCTTCCTGCGGTTGGCGCCGGTCTATCGCCACGCGGCGATCGAGCGCCGTCACTCCGCCGTGCCCATCGACTGGTTCTCCGCGGCGCACGGCTTTGGCGAACGCAACGCCGCCTTTCTCGAACACGCCGTTGCGCTGCTGGAGGCCGCGGCGCGGCGCGCGCTCGACGAGGCCGCGCTCCAGCCTGGCGACATCGACACCCTGGTCACGGTCTGCTCGTCCGGCATCGCCACCCCCGCCCTGGACGCCCGAGTCATGCAGAGAGTGGGGTTTCGGCCCGACGTCCAGCGCGTGCCCATCTTCGGCCTCGGCTGCGCGGGCGGAGTCCTGGGCCTGTCGCGGGCGGCGGCCATGGCGCAGGCGGCGCCTCGCTCGCGGGTCCTGCTCCTCGTCGTGGAACTCTGCAGTCTCACCTTCCGCCGGCAGGACCGGTCCAAGAGCAACATCGTAGCGACCGCCCTGTTCGGCGACGGAGCCGCGGCGGCGGTCGTCACCTGCCGCGACGACGACGAGGGCGGGCGCGCCGCGCCGCGCCTGGGCCCCTGGGGCGAACACACCTGGCCCGACAGTCTGGACGTCATGGGCTGGGAAGTCGCGAACGACGGGCTGAAGGTCGTGTTCTCCCGCGACATCCCCACGCTCATCCGGGAGGACCTGCGCCCGGTGATCGACCGGTTCCTGCAGGCCAACGGTCTCGCCCTGAGCGACGTGGACGACTTCGTCTGTCATCCGGGCGGGGCCAAGGTGCTCGACGCGCTCGAGGACTGCTTCGAGCTGCAGCGGGGAGACCTCGCCTCGGCGCGGCGCACGCTTCGCGACCATGGCAACATGTCGGCCGTGACGGTCCTGTTCGTGTTGCGCGCCGCCCTCGACGACAACGCCCGCGGCCGCCAGTTGATGACCTCCCTGGGGCCGGGCTTCACCGCCGGCATGTTGTTGTTGGATGTCGCCTGAGATGCCGGCGGACTGGGCCCTGGCGTGGCGCAGTCCGATCGTCTGGGTCCTGGCCCTTGTCGTGGTCCAGCGGCTTGGCGAACTCGTCCTCGCCCGGCGCAACACAAGGCGCCTGCTCGCCCGCGGGGCGCGCGAGGTGGGCGCGGCGCACTATCCCCTGTTCATCTTGCTGCACGGAAGCTGGCTGGTCGCCATCGCCGCGGCCACGCCCCTTGCGCGAGAGCCGTCGTGGGCGCTGCTGGCGGTCTATGCGGCGCTTCAGGCGCTCCGCGTCTGGGTGATCGCCGCTCTCGGCCCGTACTGGACCACGCGCATCATCTCCCTCGACGGCGCGCCGCTCGTGCGCCGAGGACCCTACCGGTGGGTGCGTCACCCCAACTACTGGATCGTGACGGCCGAGATCGCCGTCCTGCCGCTCGCCTTCGGCGACTGGCTTGTGGCGCTGGTCTGGTCGGTGCTGAACGCCCTGTTGCTGCGCCACAGGATCGGCGTCGAGTCGAGGGCGCTGGCGGCGCGCCAGGCCTCCTAGGCCGCGTCCAGCGCGCGGCTGACGTCCCGCGTCAGGTCCCCGGCGCCTTCCAGGCCGACGCTCATCCGCACCCAGCCTTCGGTGAGGCCGATCTCCAGCCGTTCGGCCTCGGGTATCGAGCGGTGGGTGGTGGTGCACGGGTGCGTCGCCATCGACTTGGCGTCGCCCAGGTTGTTGGAGATGTCGACGATCTCCAGGGCGTCCAGGAACCGCCAGGCCGCCTCGCGGGAGCCCAGGTCGAAGGCCACCACGTTGCCGCCGCCGCTCATCTGGTTGGCGATGATCGCCGCCTGGGGGTGGTCGGGCCGGCCGCAGTAGACGGTCTGCTTGACCTTGGAATGGGCGGCGATCACGTCGGCGACCTTGGCTGCGTTCTCGCTCTGCCGGCGCACCCGCAGCTCCAGGGTCTCCAGCCCCTTCAGCAGGATCCAGGCGTTGAACGGCGAGATCGACGGGCCCGTGTGGCGCAGGATGTCCTTGTAGGCCTGGCCCATCAGCTCCGCCCCGCCCAGGATCGCCCCGCCCAGCACCCGGCCCTGGCCGTCGATGTGCTTGGTGGCCGAATAGACGACGATGTCGGCGCCCAGCGCGAGGGGCTTCTGGAAGACCGGCGTGGCGAAGACGTTGTCCACCACCAGCTTGGCCCCGGCCGCATGGGCGATCTCAGCCACGGCGCCGATGGCGGTGACCTCCAGGAGCGGGTTGGCCGGGCTCTCCACCAGGAAGACCTTGGTGTTGGGCCGCACCGCGTTTTTCCAGGCCTCCAGGTCGACGGCGTCCACATAGGTGGTCTCGACCCCGAAGCGCGGCAGCCATTCGGAGATGATCCAGCGGCACGAGCCGAACAGCGCCCGTCCGGCCACCATGTGGTCGCCGGCGCGCAACAGGCCGGTCAGCGCCAGGTGGATCGCGGCCATGCCCGAGGCGGTGGCCCGGCAGGTTTCCGCCCCCTCCAGCAGCGCCAGCCGGTCCTCGAACATCTGCGTCGTGGGATTGCCGAAGCGCTGGTAGATGAACCCCGGCCCGCCGCCGAACCGCTCGTCGGCCGCCTGGGCGCTCTCGTAGGCGAAGCTCTGCGTCAGGAAGAGCGCCTCGGAGATCTCGCCATAGCCGCTGCGCACCATGCCGCCGCGCACCAGCTTGGTCTCGACTTCCCAATCCTGCGGGTTCTCGGCCATGGCCATCTCCTTGCCGTGCGGGCGGTGAGGGGGGCATGAACCGCGCCCGTCGCCGGTGGTCAAGCCAGGAAAGGTGCGGCGGCCCGCCAGTTTCCTTGCAAGACTCGCCCTTGCCAGACTCGGGGCTGGAGGCGAGTGTCCGCCGACCATGACCGAGCCGCTTTCGGCGGGCATCCTGCCCTGCCAGTCCATCGACGCCCTCATCGAACAGCGCGCGATCACGTCGGCCACGCCGTTCGACGCCGACCAGGTTCAGCCCGCCAGCCTCGACCTGCGGCTCGGCGCCAGGGTCTGGCGCGTGCGCGCCTCCTTCCTGCCGCGGCACGGGGTCAAGGTCGCCGACCGTATCGCCGACGTGGCCATGCACGAGCTCGATCTCACCCGCGGCGCGGTGCTGGAACGCGGCTGCGTCTATATCGCCGAACTGCAGGAGCGCCTGGCCCTGCCCCGGGGCGTGTCGGCGCGCGCCAACCCCAAGAGTTCGACCGGCCGCGTCGATGTCTTCGTGCGCCTGCTCAGCGACGACCAGCCGGCCTTCGACGACGTGGTCGAGGGCTACTGCGGCCCCCTCTACATGGAGATCGCGCCCCAGACCTTCTCGATCCTGGCGCGCACGGGCACGCGGCTGAACCAGCTTCGTCTCAAGGCCGGCGAGCCGCCGAAGCTCTCCACCCGCAGCGTCGGGGTCGACCTGTCGGTGGCCGTGGCCGGGTTCCGCGCCCGCCGCCACGCCGGCGTGATCGACATGGACCACATCGACGGCCATGACCCCCGGGACTTCTGGGAGCCCCTGTCCCCGCGTCACGGCGAACTGCTGCTGGATCCGGGCGAGTTCTACATCCTGGCCTCAAAGGACCCCATCGAGATCCCGGTGATGGAGGCCGCCGAGATGACGCCGATCGACCCCTCGGTCGGCGAGTTCCGCGTCCACTACGCCGGCTTCTTCGACCCCGGCTTCGGCACCGCCGAGGCCAAGGCCGTCGGCTCCAAGGCCGTGCTCGAGGTGCGCAGCCACGAGACCCCTTTCCTGCTGGAGGACGGCCAGACCGTCGCGCGCCTGGTCTACGAGCCGCTGACCGAGCGGCCGGTCCGCCTCTACGGCGAGGGCGGAAGCCACTACCAGCGCCAGGGTCTGAAGCTCTCCAAGCACTTCCGCATCTGGGGGAACTGAGGCCGCGCGCGCCTTCGCCGCGGCCGCCGTCCTATTCCGCCGCCGCCGCTTCCGGCCGCTTGTAGATCGAGCGCTTCGGCCGCTCCAGCACCCGCCGGACCATCGGCTCGAACGCCTCCAGCGGCATCGACTCGTAGTTCGGGTCGAAGCTGTTCTGGTCGTAGAGGTGGCAGAACTGGGCGGTGTACTCGAACCAGGGATGGCCGCGGTGCTGCTCGCGCATGTCGCGGTCCAGGCCCAGGTGGTGGAAGAAGTAGTAGCCCTGGAAGATCCCGTGCTTGTCCATCATCCACCAGTTCTGCTCGGACACGTACGGCTTCATGATCATCGCGCCGAGTTCGGCGTGGTTGGCCGGCGCCAGGAGGTCGCCCACGTCGTGCATCAGGGCGCAGACCACGTACTCCTCGTCGCGGCCGTCCTTGTAGGCGCGGGTGGCGGTCTGCAGGGAATGCTCCAGCCGGTCGACCGGATAGCCGCCGAAGTCGCCCTTCAGCGCCTTCAGGTGCGCGATCAGCCGGTCGGGAAACTCGCGGTTGAACGGCCCGGCCGCGCGCATGATCGCGCCCCAGTCCTCGGCCGTGCCTTCCGTCATGGCGGTGAACTTCGCCTGGGTCAGGACCTCGCCGTCGGCCATCGCAACCTCCCGTGTGACTAGTTTTCAGGCCATGGTGGGGTCCGTCCGCTCCGGCGTCAACGCAGGCCTTACGGCCGCCGCGGCCCACAGCTAGAGATCGCCGCCTTTCACCAGGGACCGCCTAAGTGACCGTCAGCGTCTTCGATCTCTTCAAACTGGGCGTCGGCCCCTCCAGCTCCCACACCATGGGGCCGATGACCGCAGGCGGTCGCTTCCTGGCGGCGCTGGACGCCGCCGGCCGGCTGGGCGAGGTCGGGCGGGTGGAGACGCGCCTCTACGGCTCCCTGGCCCTCACCGGCGTGGGGCACGCCACCGACCGTGCGGTGATCCTGGGCCTGGCCGGCTTCTCCCCGGCCACCATCGACCCCGACGCGGCGGACGCCGGCCTGGCCGAGATCCGGGCCGCAGGGCGCCTGGCCCTCGGCCGCGGCGGGCCGCTGATCGGCTTCGAGGAGGCGCGCGACATCGTCTGGAAGAAGCGCGAGCGCCTGCCGCAGCACCCGAACGCCCTCAGCTTCCACGCCTTCGACGGGGCCGGCGGCGAGATCCTGTCGCGGGCCTATTTCTCCGTCGGCGGCGGCTTCGTGCAGGACGAGGACGAATTCGGCGCACCGCTGGCCCCGGCCCGCGCCGCCCAGCCCTATCCCTTCGCCTCCGCCGCCGAGCTCCTGGCCCTGGCCGAGCGGGAGGGGCTGACCATCGCCGGCCTGATGCGGGCCAACGAGCTGGCGCTGCGCCCGCCTGCGGAGCTCGACGCGGGGCTCGACGCCATCGCCGCGGCCATGGAGGCCTGCATCGACCGCGGCGTTCGCCAGGAGGGCTGCCTGCCGGGCGGGCTGCAGGTCCGCCGCCGGGCCCGCCAGGTGCTGAACGAGCTGACCACCCGCATGGAGCGCAACGTCGCCGATCCGCTGGCCGCCCTCGACTGGGTCAACCTCTGGGCTCTGGCGGTCAACGAGGAGAACGCCGCCGGCGGCCGGGTCGTCACCGCCCCCACCAACGGCGCGGCCGGTCTGCTGCCGGCCGTGCTGCGCTACTACACCCGCTTCCATCGCGGCCATGCTGACGACGTGCGCACCTTCCTGCTGACGGCGGCGGCCATCGGCGCGCTCTACAAGCTGAACGCCTCGATCTCGGGCGCCGAGGTCGGCTGCCAGGGCGAGGTGGGGGTCGCCTGCTCCATGGCCGCGGCCGGGCTCGCCGCGGCGCTCGGCGGGACCAATCCCCAGATCGAGAACGCCGCCGAGATCGCCATGGAGCACAACCTGGGCCTCACCTGCGACCCGATCGGCGGGCTGGTCCAGATCCCGTGCATCGAGCGCAACGCCATGGGCGCGGTCAAGGCGATCGACGCCGCGCGCCTGGCCCTCCTGGGCGACGGCCAGCATTCGGTCAGCCTCGACAAGGTGATCGCCACCATGAAGCGCACCGGCGAGGACATGAGCGAGATCTACAAGGAGACCTCCCTGGGCGGCCTCGCCGTCAACGTCGTGGAGTGCTGAGGCGCGCGCTCGCGGACCGTGCGCCGCGCCGGTGAAGCTTGGGCTTGTCCGGTCCGGGCGGCCGGCGGGAGGACCTGCGTCCTCCGCCAGCCGCCGCGGCCTCGACGCGAGGCGGTGTGCCGGCCTCGCGGGCCCGCGCCTGGGAGAAGGGCGCGGGCGTGCGGTCAGGGCTTCAGCCCCAGAGCTTCTTGGCGGTCTCGGCGATCTTGCGGCCCTGGTAGCGGGCGCCGGCCAGTTCGTTCTCGCTGGGCTGGCGCGAGCCGTCGCCGCCGGCGATGGTCGAGGCGCCGTAGGGGCTGCCGCCGGTGATCTCGTCCAGGGTCATTTGGCCGCCGTGGCCATAGTCCATCCCCACGATCACCATGCCGAAGTGCAGCAGGTTGGTGATCACCGAGAACAGGGTCGTCTCCTGGCCGCCGTGCTGGGTGGCGGTCGAGGTGAAGGCCCCGCCCACCTTGCCGTGCAGCGCGCCCTTGGCCCACAGGCCGCCGGCCTGGTCGAGGAAGTTGGCCATCTGCGAGGCCATGCGGCCGAAGCGCGTGCCGACGCCGACGATGATCGCGTCGTAGTCGGCCAGTTCGGCGATGGTGGCCACCGGCGCCTCCTGGTCGAGCTTGTAGTGGGAGGCCTTGGCCACCTCCTCGGGGACCAGTTCGGGCACGCGCTTGATGTCCACCTGGGCGCCGGCCTCGCGGGCGCCCTCGGCCACGGCCTTGGCCATGGTCTCGATGTGGCCGTAGGTCGAATGGTAGAGGACGAGAACCTTGGGCATCTGAAGTCTCCTTGTCGGATCTAGCGTTTCGGGGAGGGAAGGGTTCGCCGCCGGCCGGTCAGGCGGCGTCGACCAGGACGAGTTCGGCGTCTTCCAGGGCGGTGACGGTCAGCTCGGCCTCGCCGGTGATCGCCGCCCCGTCGCGGGCGTGGAGCCGCACGCCGTTCACCTCGACCGAGCCGACGGCCGGCACCAGGTAGCCGTGGCGGTTCGCGCCCAGCGGATAGGTCGCGGTCTCGCCGGCCTTCAGCGTCGCGCCCAGGACCCGCGCTTCGGTGCGGATCGGCAGCGCCTCGTCGTCGCCGTCGAAGCCGCTGGCCAGGGCCACGAAGCGGCCGGACCGGTCGCCCTTGGGGAAGGGCTTGGCGCCCCAGCTGGGCGCGCCGCCCAGCCTGGTCGGCTCGATCCAGATCTGGAAGATGCGGGTGGTCTCGGGCTCCAGGTTGTACTCGGCGTGGCGGATGCCCGAGCCCGCGCTCATCACCTGTACGTCGCCGGCTTCGGTGCGGCCCTTGTTGCCCAGGCTGTCCTGGTGGGTGATCGCGCCCTGGCGGACATAGGTGATGATCTCCATGTCGGCGTGCGGGTGCGGCGGAAAGCCGGAGTTCGGCGCGATCTCGTCGTCGTTCCACACGCGCAGGGCGCCCCAGCCCATCTTGTCCGGGTCGTAGTAGCCGGCGAACGAGAAGTGGTGGCGGGCCTTCAGCCAGCCGTGGTCCGCGCCGCCCAGGGCCGAAAACGGTCTCTTGTCGATCATGGTCCTCTCCTTTGCGCCGTCGCCGGCGCTGTTCGGGTGAAGCGGCCGCGCCGCTTGTGTGAGGCCAAGATAGGGGTCAGGATCGGATCATAAATAGAAACAACTGAAACTCATCGTTTCCAATATGGCGCGACTTCCCGATCTCGAAGCCCTGGCGATCTTCGCCCGCGTGGTGGAGCTGCGGGGCTTTTCCGCCGCCGCCGCCGACCTCGCCCTGTCCAAGGCCACGGTCTCCAAGGCGGTCACCCGGCTGGAGGCGCGGCTGGGCGCGCGCCTGTTCAACCGCACCTCGCGCCGCCTCGCCCTCACCGACGCCGGCGCGCGCCTGGCCGAGCGCGCCCGCCGCATCCTGGCCGAAGGCGAGGCGGCCGAGGACGAGGCCCTGTCCCAGTCCCTGGCCCCGCGCGGGCTCGTGCGCCTGGCCGCGCCGATGAGCTTCGGCCTGGCCGAAGTCGCGCCGATCCTGCCCGACTTCCTGGCCGCCTATCCCGAGGTCTCGGTCGACCTGCATCTCAGCGACGAGGTGATCGACATCGTCGGCATGGGCTTCGACATGGTGCTGCGCATCGCCGCCCTGCCGGACTCCTCTCTGGTGGCCCGGCGCCTGCGCCCGGTGGTGCGCCATCTGGTGGCCGCGCCGGCCTATCTGGCGGCCCGCGGCCGGCCGACCCATTCGGCGCACCTGTCCGAGCACGCCTGCCTCGGCTACGCCTACCTGCCCTCGCCGGAGACCTGGCGCTTCCTCAATCCAGCCGGGGAGGAGGTCTCGGTCCGTCCCGCCGGCCCCTTGCGCGCCAACAACGCCGACGCCCTCACTCCGGCGCTGCTGGCCGGCCTCGGACTGGCCGTCCAGCCGGACTTCGCCGTCGGCCGGCTGATCGCCGAGGGACGGCTGGAGGCGGTGATGACCGGCTGGTCCGCGCCCCCTGTGGCCCTGCATCTCGTCCAGCCCCCCGGCGGGCCGCGCCCGGCCCGCGTGGAGGCCCTGGCCGACTTCCTCGCCCGCGCCCTCTCACGCCGGGCTTGAGGACGCCTGTGCAAGCCGCTAAGGAACCGGCCAGCGCCAGCCGCCGGCCGGCCTGCGCGGGTGTAGTTCAGAGGTAGAACGTCAGCTTCCCAAGCTGAATGTCAGGGGTTCGATTCCCCTCACCCGCTCCAGTCTTCCCAGCAAGGCCGCCGCGGTTCAGCGGATCACCAGGCCCTGGCCGGTGGGCAGCTCGAGCACGCTGTAGCCGCGGGCCGCGAACCACTTGGTCTCGGCCTCGAACTGGTCCCGATAGAAGCCCCAGCCATAGTCGTCGAGCACTAGCACCGCCCCTGGGACCAGCCGGTCGAACAGCACTTCCAGCGCGCCGACCTCGGCTTCGGCGCTGTTCATGTCGATGTGCAGGAAGGCGATCTGTTCGGGCGCATTGCCCAGGCTCTCCGGCGCCCGGCCTTTGGTGATCACCACGTTGGGCTTGTCGGCGAAGCGGCGGCGCACGAAGGGCTCCAGGTCCGGCCCCAGGGCCGGCAGGTGGCGCTCTGCGGTCTCGAAGGTGTCATAGAGGAAGAACGGCCGCTCGATCTGGCCGGCGTCGATCAGGATCCTGGCCGTGGTCCCCCGGTAGACGCCGCATTCGACGAAGGCGCCCTCGCGCCTCAGGGCCTGGCGCACCCCCCACATCAGGACCGCGGTGCGCCACAGGATGGCCTTCTCGTGCGGCTCCTCGGCGTGCCGCTCCCAGGCCCCCATCAGCGCCTCGTCGGCGAGGAAGCCGAGGTTGCGGCCCATCGTGATCAGGTTGTCGGCGGCGAACACGCCGTCGCGGGAGGGCAGGGACCGCAGCATCTGGCGCGCGCCGGCCATGAAGCCCTCGGTCGCCGACGGGTCGACGATGAAATGGCCCCCGTCGAAATAGGTCCTCGTCATGCGGCGAGTTCTACACGAGCCGCCCGGCGACGGAACCCTCGCCGTAGCGCCGAGCCGCCCCTAGATCTTGCGGTCCTGCCAGTAGGCGTCGCGCAGCACGCGCTTGTAGAGCTTGCCGGTGGGCAGGCGGGGCATCTCCTCGATGAAGTCGATGGAGCGCGGAGCCATGTAGTGGGCCAGGCGCTGGCGGGCGTAGGCCATCAGCTCGGCGGCCAGCTCGTCGGTGGGCGCATGTCCGGGAGCCGGCTCGATCACCGCCTTCACCGCCTCGCCCATCTCCGGGTCCGGCACGCCGAACACCGCCACGTCGGCGACCTTGGGATGGGTCACCAGGGCGTCCTCGATCGCCTGCGGATAGATGTTAACCCCGCCCGAGATGATCATGAAGGCCTTGCGGTCGGTCAGGTAGAGATAGCCCTCTTCGTCCAGGTAGCCCACGTCGCCCAGGGCGTTCCAGTTGGGGTGCCTGGGGTGGCGCGCCGCCGCCGTCTTGGCCGGGTCGTTGTGGTACTCGAAGGTCGGCGCCTCGCGCTCGAAATAGATGAGGCCCGTCTCGCCGGTCGGCAGCTCCTCGCCCTGCTCGTCGCAGACGTGCAGCACCCCCAGCGCCGCGCGGCCGACCGAGCCGGGGTGCTTCAGCCAGTCCTCGCTGGTGATGAAGGTCGAGCCCGACCCCTCGGTGCCGGCGTAGTATTCGTAGAGGATCGGCCCCCACCACTCGATCATCGCCCGCTTGACTTCAACCGGGCACGGAGCGGCCGCGTGGATCGCCACCCTGTGGCTCGACAGGCGATGGCGCCGGCGGGCCGCCTCCGGCAGCTTCAGCATCCGCACGAACATGGTGGGCACCCACTGGCTGTGGGTCACCCCGTAGCGCTCGATCAGCTCCAGCGCCTGCTCGGCGTCGAAGCGCTCCATCATCACCACGGTTCCGCCGAACGACTGCACGCTCAGCACATAGGCCAGCGGCGCGGCGTGGTAGAGCGGGGCGGGCGACAGGTAGACGCTGTCCCGCGTCAGGCCGTAGCGGTTGACCAGTTGGCGCTGGGCGAAGCCTTCGGCCGGCGTCTGCTCGGGCAGGGGACGCAGGATCCCCTTGGGCCGGCCGGTGGTGCCGGAGCTGTAGAGCATGGAATCGCCCATCCACTCCTGCGCCAGGGGCTCGGGCGACGCGCTGGCCAGGGCGTCCTCATAGGAATCCCAGCCCTCGATGGCGCCGCCGACCATCAGCCGGATCGGGCAGTCGGGGATCAGGTCGGCGAGACCCGCGGCGGTGTCGCGCTTGGCGAAGGAGGTGATCAGCGCCTTGGCCCCGCAGTCGCCGACGATGTAGGCGGCCTCGTCCGGAGGCAGGTAGCGGTTGATCGTGGTCACGTAGAGGCCCGAGCGGAACGCGGCCCAGACCGGGTCCATGAAGCGCAGGTTGTTCTCCATCAGGACGGCGATGTGGTCGCCCCGGCGCAGCCCCTGGGCGTAGAGGAACCGGGCCATGCGGTTCGAGCGCTCGTCGAGCTCGGCGAAGGTGACGACCGCTCCGGTGTCGGCGCTGATCAGGGCGGGCTTGTCGGGAGTCTCCCGGGCGTGGTCGGCCAGATACATGCTCAGGCCCGTCCGCGCTTCATCGGCGCCGCATGGTGCGTCGTCATCGCCATCCTCCCGCATCTGCGGCCGTCTCCGCCGGGGCGGGCGCCGCTTGTCGCAACGATAGCCCAAGCACCGCCGCCGTACAGGCTGACGCAGCGTGAACGCCCCTGGCGCGCGCCGCGGACTCGGCTCAACGACGGAGCATGACCACGCACGCGCCCCACGTCCTCGTCACCGGCTCCACCCGCGGCATCGGCGCCGCAATCGTCCAGGCGCTGCACGCGCGGGGGGCGAGGATCGTCGGCCACGGCCGCGCCGACGGCCCGGGGGGGGTCGGCGCCGACCTTTCCGTCCCCGGCGAGGCCGACGCGCTGTGGGTCCGCGCCCTGGAGCGGCTGGACGGGCGCATCGACGTGCTGGTCAACAACGCAGGCGTGTTCGAAGCCGTGGCCGTGGACGCCCCGGACGAGGCCTGGCGGGACGGCTGGGACCGGACGATGCAGATCAACCTGCAGGCCGCCGCCGACCTCAGCCGCCGCGCGGTGCTGCACTGGCGCGGGCGGGGCGCGCCGGGGCGGCTGGTCAATGTGGCGAGCCGGGCGGCCTACCGCGGGGATTCCCCGGCGCACTGGCACTACGCCGCCTCCAAGGCCGGAATGGTCGGCATGACCAAGTCCATCGCCCGCGGCTATGCGGCCGAGCAGATCCTGGCCTTCGCCATCTGTCCCGGGTTCGTGATGACCGGCATGGCCGAGGATTACCTGGCCAGCCGCGGCGGCGAGCGGCTGCTGGCCGACATTCCCCTCGGCCGCGTCGCCGAGCCGGCGGAGGTGGCGGCGGCGGCGGCCTTCCTCGCCCTGGACGCCCCGGCCTCGATGACCGGGGCGGTGCTCGACATCAACGGCGCCAGCTACGTGCGCTGATCTCCCGCAGCCCAAAGCCGGCGAATCGCTGCTATCTAGCGCCTGTCCGGTGAAACCCTGTCCGACCGGACGCAACGCCCAAGCGGCCGTCATGACGAAGCCCGAGGCCCCCGGCGTGTCCGAGACGCGCCACCGCATGGCCAACCACCAGCAGTTGCTCGCCGCCCTCGCGCGGCTGCGCAGCCAGCGGTCCAGCGATCCCGAGACGGCGCGCCAGCTCCTGTGGATGGCCGAGGCGATCAGCCTCATCGGCGTGCTCGAGCGCCGGCGCATCGGCGACGACGGGGTGGACCTCGCCGCCTGGCTGGTGGAGATGGCCCCCATCTGGCGGCGCCGGCACGGCCCAAATGCGCCGGAGATCCTGGTCGAAGCCGAGCCGATCCTCGCGCCGGACAGCGCCGCCTCGACCCTGGCCCTGATCGTCCAGGAACTGGTGCTCAACGCCCTGTCCCATGGCCGTCCGTTCGGCGGGGGCGGGCAGGTGGTCGTGGGCCTGCGGCGCGAGGCCGATCACTGCGTGCTGAGCGTGGTCGACGACGGCTCCGGCTTCCTCGGCGACGCCCCGCACGAGCGGTTCGGCCTTTGGCTGGTGCGCAGCCTCTCCAGCCAGGTGCGGGGACGCTTCTCCCTGTCCAACGGCCCAGGCGGGGTCACCGCACGGCTGGAGTTCCCGCTCTAGGGGCGCAGGACTACTGGAAGCGCAGGTGCGCCCGTTCGCCGAGGTCGGGCATCTCGCGCCGGGCGTTGGCCTTGGCGATCTCCCAGGCGAAGCGGACGGGCCCGGCCTCCCTGAGCCACACCTCCGCGTCCGCGACGCGCATGCGCAGCATCGTCAGGTGCGGGTCGTCCTTGCCCTCGGGGTACCAGGCCGACACCACCGCGTTCCAGTACTTGTCCATCCGCGCATCGTCATGGCGCACGACGAGGTCGCCGGTGAGGCAGGCCTGAATGTCCTTGGTCTGGAAGACGAAGAGGGCCGGCGACCCGTCCTCGATGCGGCGCACCAGGTCGGTGTCGTTGCGGCTGAAGAACCACAGCTCGCCCTGGTCCGGTTCGGCGAAGGCGGTCATCGGCTGGATGTGGCGGGGGGCCTGGTCGGCCACCCCCAGCATGCCGATCTGGTGGCTCTGGAGGTCGTTCCACAGGCGCCGCTCAACGGTGGCGCGATCGAGGGGCTTGCTGCTCATGTCCGGCTCCGGGGTTGAAGGATGTATCCGTCCTTCAACCCCTGACCGGGGCGGCCGTTCCCCGTTGCGTCCGATCAGCCGCGCGGCGTGATGAACGCCGAGGAGACCCAGCCGCGGTTGCCGTTCTCGTCGTCCACTTCCCACCAGATGCCGTTCTTCTGGCCGGTGGGATAGACGAGGTCGCCAGGCGCGAAGGTGCGCACCTGCGGGGCGCTGGTCGAGGGCGTCTTGCGCAGGATCAGGTTCTGGGTGGCGGTGTAGGCCTGGATGCCGGCGTTGGCCGAGGCCTCGGCGCCGGTCGCCACCTGGCCGGCCTGCATGTAGTTCACCAGGTCGACGAAGGCGTTGAAGTAGGCCGCTGTGATCACCTTGCCGATGTCGGTGTCGGCGTAGCCGCCGCCGGCCGCCGCGCCGAAGCCGGTGGTGCCGAAGCCGCCGGCGCCGCCGCCGAAGCTGAGATCGGTCTTTTGGGCCACGCCCTCGGCCACATAGACCTGCTCGGTCGTGCGCGCGTCCACCAGGGTGATCAGCGTGTGGGCCTGCGCCTTCTTGGTGCGCAGGCCGCCGGCCAGGGCGCCGAAGCCGCCGGGCAGCACCGAACCGGCGATGGCCCCGAGGGCCGCCCCGCCGGTGTTGGAGTCGGAGTTGGCGATGTCTGGGATGATGAAGTAGTCGGCGGCGGCCACCTGGCCCTTGCCGACGTTGGAGCCGCGGCGCAGGTCGCCGGACGCGCCGAGGGCCGCCTCCTGGCTGCGCATGGCCAGGCCCGCGTTGCGGTCGACGATCCGCAGGCAGCCCGAGCGGGCGGCGAACAGCTTCAGGAGCGCCTCAGGGTTGGACAGGCCCAGTTCCGTCCACCAGCGGTTCTCCGGCTCCTGCACGGCGGCCGTGCCAAGCGGCCGGGCGCAACGCGGAAGCTCCGGCGTCGCCGCGTTCTTCGGCTGCTTCTTGTCCATCCCGAACTGGGCGCTCGCCGGCGTGGCGGTGATCAAGGTGGCGGCGAGGCCCATGGCCATGGCCGCGACGGAAAAGGCACGCATTTCAAACCCCCAGGCGTCATCTTTCGGTCGGCGCAAACTAGTCTTAGCCGTCAATGCGATCAATCGGCGCAGCTCTTGATCGCTGGAAAGAAATCGGCGCCGCCGGCGCACTGTCGCGTGGATTTCACGACGCGGCATGGTCCATCTGCGCTAGGTTGAGCGCCATGCCGTCCACAATCCTCGACACCCGCAGGGACCAGATGTTTCCCGTGCTCTCCGGGGACGAGCTGTCTCGGGTCCGCCGCTTCGGGGCGGTGCGGACCTATGCGGCGGGCGAGGCCCTGTTCCGCACCGGGCAGGGCGGGCACGGCATGTTCGTGATCCTGTCGGGCCGCGTGGCCGTCTCCCGGCGCGACGCGGACGGCCACGACGCTCCGATCGCCGAGGAGGGGCCGGGCCAGTTCCTGGCGGAGGTGGCCCAGCTCTCCGGCCAGCCGACCCTGGTCGACGGCCGCGCGGTCACCGAGGTCGAGGCGGTGGTGATCCCGCCCGAGCGGCTGCGCGCGCTGCTGGTGGCCGAGGCGGAGATGGGCGAGCGGATCATGCGCGCCCTGATCCTGCGGCGGGTCAGCCTGATCGAGGCGGGCGCGGGGCCGATCATCGTGGGCGAGGCCGATGATTCGGACGTGGTGCGCCTGCAGGGCTTCCTGGCGCGCAACGGCCATCCGCACTTCGGCCTGGACCCGCGGCGCGACGAGGCCGCCCGGGCGCTGCTCCAGCGCTTTGCGGTCAGCCGGGACGAACTGCCCATTGTCCTGTGTCCCGGCGGCGAGATCCTGCGCAATCCGTCCGAGGTCGAGCTCGCCCGGTGCATCGGCCTGGTCCAGCGGGTCGATCCCGACAAGCTCTACGACGTGGCCATCGTCGGCGCCGGCCCGGCCGGCCTGGCGGCCGCGGTCTACGCGGCCTCCGAGGGGCTGTCGGCCCTGGTGCTCGACACCCGCGCCTTCGGGGGCCAGGCCGGCGCCTCGGCGCGCATCGAGAACTACCTCGGCTTTCCCACCGGCATCAGCGGCATGGCGCTGATGGGCCGCGCCTACAACCAGGCGCGTAAGTTCGGCGCGGACATCGCCATTCCCGACAGCGTCGAGCGGCTGGACTGCAAGGGCGAGGACGGCGCCTTCCGCCTGGAGCTGAGCTGCGCCGAGTCCGCCCGGGCCCGTTCGGTGGTGATCGCCTCGGGCGCCCGCTACCGGCGCCTGGACGTGGACAATCTGGCGCTGTTCGAAGGCGGCGGCGTCCACTACTGGGCCACGCCCCTGGAGCTTGCGCTCTGCGCCGGCCAGGAGGTGGCGCTGGTCGGCGGCGGCAATTCCGCCGGCCAGGCGGTGGTCTACCTGGCCTCCCAGGTCGCCAAGGTCTGGCTCATCCTGCGCTCGGCGGACCTGGCCGCCGGCATGTCGCAATACCTGGTCGATCGCATCCGCAGCCTGCCCAACGTCGAGGTCGTCACCGAGAGCGAGGTGGTCGAGCTGGAAGGCTGCGACGACTGCCTCGCCGCCGTGCGCTGGCGCCACCGGCGCACCGGCCAGGAGACCCGCCGCGAGCTGAAGCGCCTGTTCCTGTTCATCGGCGCCGAGCCGAACACCGCCTGGCTGGCCGGCTGCGACATCGAGATCGACGAAAAGGGCTTCGTGCGCGCCGGGGCCGAGGTCGGCGCCGGCCGCCGGCCGCTGGAGACCAGCCGCCGCGGCGTCTTCGCCATCGGCGACGTGCGCGCCGGATCGGTGAAGCGGGTGGCCGCCGCGGTGGGCGAGGGCGCCCAGGTGGTCGCCGCCATTCACGCCTACCTGGCCGACGGCGGCGCGCCCGTCGCCGCGCCGCGGGCGCCCGCCGTCGCCGAACCTGAACCCACGAGGGTCTGATGAGCTGCACTCACCTCGGCTCCGTCCGCCAGGTCACGCCCAGCGCCAAGGGCTGCGAAGAATGTCTCAGGACCGGCTCGCGCTGGGTCCACCTGCGCCTGTGCCGGACCTGCGGCCACGTCGGCTGCTGCGACGATTCCCCCAACCGGCACGCCACGGCCCACTTCCGCGCCACCGGCCATCCGATCGTCGAGGGTTATGATCCGCCGGAGGGCTGGGGCTGGTGCTTCGTGGACGACGTCATGCTCGATCTGTCCGACGACATGACCCCGCAACTGGGCCCGATCCCTCATTACGACGGGCGGCCCTAGCCCAAGCGGCGCCGCATCCCCATCTTGCGGCTTCCACAAGCCGGACCGGGGGAGCCGTGCAGTCGATCATATCAGTCAGCGGCCTCGGCAAGACCTACGCCGGCGGCTTTACGGCGTTGAAGAACGTCGACCTGGAGATCCGCGAGGGCGAGATCTTCGCCCTCCTGGGGCCGAACGGCGCGGGCAAGACCACGCTGATCAGCATCCTCTGCGGCATCGTCAATCCGACCAGCGGCGCAGCCCGGGCCGGCGGCCACGACGTCGTCCGCGACTTCCGCGCCGCGCGCGAGCTGATCGGCCTGGTGCCGCAGGAGCTGTCGACAGACGCCTTCGAGAGCGTCTGGGCCACCGTCTCCTTCAGCCGCGGCCTGTTCGGCAAGCCGCCGAACCCGGCCTATCTGGAGAAGCTGCTGCGCGACCTGTCCCTCTGGGACAAGAAGGACGAGCGGATCATGGCGCTCTCGGGCGGCATGAAGCGGCGGGTGCTGATCGCCAAGGCCCTCAGCCACGAGCCGCGCATCCTGTTCCTCGACGAGCCCACCGCCGGCGTCGACGTCGAGCTGCGCCGCGACATGTGGGAGATGGTCCGCCGCCTGCGCGAGACCGGCGTCACCATCATCCTGACCACCCACTACATCGAGGAGGCCGAGGAGATGGCCGACCGCATCGGCGTCATCTCCCGCGGCGAGATCATCCTGGTCGAGGACAAGCACGTCCTGATGCGCAAGCTGGGCAAGCGCCAGCTCACCCTGCACCTGCAGAGCCCGCTGCAGGCCATTCCCCAGGGCCTGTCCGACTTCTCCCTGGAACTGGCCGAGGGTGGCGAAGCCCTGGTCTACACCTTCGACGCCCAGGCCGAGACCACCGGCATCGGCGAGCTCCTGCGCCGGCTCACCGCCGCCGGCGTCGACTTCAAGGACCTGCAGACGCGCGAGAGCTCGCTGGAGGAGATCTTCGTCAGCCTGGTGAGGTCGCGGGCATGAGCCTTCCCGTCAACGTCCACGCCGTCCGGGCGATCTACCGCTTCGAGATGGCCCGCACCTGGCGCACCCTGGTGCAGTCGATCGCCTCGCCGGTGATCTCCACCTCGCTCTACTTCGTGGTGTTCGGCGCGGCCATCGGCTCGCGCATCGCCGAGGTGGACGGGGTCAGCTACGGCGCCTTCATCGTGCCTGGCCTCATCATGCTGTCGGTGCTGACCGAAAGCATCTCCAACGCCTCGTTCGGCATCTACATGCCCAGGTTCTCCGGCACGATCTACGAGGTGCTCTCCGCGCCGATCTCGGCCCTGGAGATCATCATCGGCTATGTCGGCGCCGCCGCCTCCAAGTCGATCATCCTGGGTCTGGTCATCCTGGCGACCGCGCGCATCTTCGTGCCTTTCGAGATCGCCCATCCGCTGGTGATGGCGGCGTTCTTGGTGCTGACCTCGCTCACCTTCAGCCTGTTCGGCTTCATCCTGGGGCTCTGGGCCGACGGCTGGGAGAAGCTGCAGATCGTGCCGATGATGGTGGTCACCCCGCTCGCCTTCCTGGGCGGCAGCTTCTACTCCATCAGCATGTTGCCGCCCTTCTGGCAGAAGGTCGCCCTGTTCAATCCGGTAGTCTATCTGATCAGCGGGTTCCGCTGGAGCTTCTACGGCACGTCCGACGTGGCGGTGGGCCTCAGCCTGCTGGCCACCTTCGGCTTTATGGCCCTGTGCCTGGTCGCGATCTGGCGGATCTTCCAGACCGGCTGGCGTCTCAAGTCCTGAGCGGGCCGCATTGATCTGGAACAAGGCGCGGCGGGGCGGCGTCCGCCAGCTTCGCCGCCCCGATCCAGCCGCGAGCCCGCCATGAGCGCCCCGCCCTATGAGCTGATCGGCGGCGCGCCCGCCGTGCGGCGCGTCGTCGAGCGCTTCTACGACCTGATGGAGAGCGACCCGGCCTACGCCGAGCTGCGGGCCATGCACGCGCCGGACCTGGCGCCCATGCGCGCTTCCCTCGCCGGATTCCTGAACGGCTGGCTCGGCGGCCCCCGCGACTGGTTCGCCGACCATCCCGGCGTCTGCATGATGAGCCTGCACGCGCGCTTCGGGATCACGGCCGCCACCGCCCGCCAATGGCGCGAGGCGATGGCGCGCGCGCTCGCCGACTCCGAGGTCGACCGGAATCTGGCGGCGCAGATCAACGCCGCCTTCGCGCGGATGAGCGAGAACATGCGCCGGGACTAGGCGGCCGGCGGCCCGGTTCAGGCGCGGCGGCGGTCGGCGTCCTGCTCGGCCTGGCTGACGGCGCGGGGGGCGAAGGCCTCGGCCAGCTTGCCTACGGCGCCGGCCACGGTTCCCGTCGCCAGCACGCCCAGCATCACCAGGCTCGGGGCAGAACGGGCGAGCCGGCTGAGCACCGGGCGCCGGCGCCAGCCCAGGGTCGAGGTGCGAAGGCGGGCCATGTCCTGGCTCCTGTCCGCGACGGCCGGTCGGGCCGTTCTGCGTGCCTTTTCGCAGATCTGGGTTACGAGGAGGTTCCCGCCGCCGCTATTCGGCCGAGGCCCGGGCCCGGGCCTCCACCTGGGCGCGGGGCATCAGGCGGGCCGTGGAGCTGGCGCGCGCCAGCACCTCGCCGGCGGCGTTCAGCAGGCGCCCCTCGAGGAAGGCCGTGGAGCGGCCGGCCCGCTCGATCCAGCCCTCGGCGATCACCCGGCCGGGCCGGGCGGGGGCGAAGAAGCTCACCTTCAGCTCCAGGGACATCGGAGTCACCTCCATGCCCGCCTGGCTCATCGCCGCGTGCGCCATGGCCGCGTCGATCCAGCCGCAGATGAAGCCGCCCTGCACCACGCCGCCGGAATGGCACATGTGCATCCCGGCCTCGTATTCGATCACCGCCCGCCCGTTCGCCATCTCCACCACCCGCACCTGGCCGAGGGTCTGGTGCAGGCCCTGGTCGGCGGACTGGGTGGCGGGCGTGTCGGTCTGGGTCATGGCTGTCTCCGAAAGGGCGGGCGACACCATCCCCGGCCCGGCGCGCGGGCGCAACGGTGACGCGACGTCACTGGCCTGCGGCTTGCCTTCCGCCCCGCAAGGGCCTGTTCTGCGGCGCTCAACGCGAAGGACCCAGCATGGCCGATGTCCCTGAGCCGAGCGCCGGTGCGAGCCTCGTCGGCGCCGATCTGTCCGCGGTCGATTGGGCCGAGCGCGACCTGTCCGACCTGTCGCTGGAGGACTGCACCCTCGCCGACGGCCAGCTGACCGCCACCCTGCTGTCGGGCGCGCGGTTCAAGGGGTGCCGTTTCGTGCGCTGCCGCTTCGCCCACGTGGACCTGCGGGAGGCCGTGTTCGAGGACTGCGTCCTGACCGATCCGGAGGAGCACGCCGGCGACGCCTTCGCCTTCTGCCGCATGGACGAGGCGCGGTTCCTCCGCTGCGACCTGTCCTTCGCCGATTTCGACCGCTCGAGCCTCTACGGCGTGGAGATGGCCCAGACCAACCTGCTGGGCGCCCGCTTCCACCGGACCGATTTCAGCCGCGCCTTCGGCCGAAACGTGGTGCGCACGGCGGCGGTGTTCCGCGACTGCAACCTGGCGCTTGCGGACCTGTCGGAGGCGCGCCTGTCAGGCTGCGACTTCGCCGGCTCGTCCCTGCGCGAAGCCGATCTCAGCGAGGCGGACCTGGAAGGGGCGGACCTGAAGCGCTGCGACCTGTACCAGGCCCTCACCGTGGGGGCGAAGCTGGCCTACGCCGACCTGCGCGGCGCGGCGATCGACGGCATGGCGCTGACTGCGCTCGCTTCGCACCAGGGGCTGAAGATCACCGCCGCCCAGCAGCACCTGTTGCTGGGCGCCCTGGGCGTCGATGTCCGTCCGGACTAGCGCCTGGCCGCGCGAAGCTCAGTCGCGTTCGGCTTTCTGAGACGCGGTCTTTTCCGGCCACACCCGCACGGCGACCGCGACGGTGATCGAGCCGAGCACGGCGACGACCGCGCCGGCCCACTGGGTCATGTTCATGCCCGCCTGGGCGTAGTGGCCCGCGGTCGCGCCGCAGACGAACACCAGGGCGGCGGACGCCCACTCGGCGGCCTCCTGGCTCATCATCGATTTCTTCATGGAAGCCCTCCCATTCAACCACGAAGGGTGCTGGGGCAACACTTAACCAATCCTTGAGTCGCTGGAAGCTGCGACAAGCCGCCGCCCGCCGGGTGCTTCAGATGGCCGCAGCCACGCTGGCCGCCGTGCGCGCCAGGCCCGCCTCCAGGGCGGCGAACAGCTTGGCAGCCTCGATCGGCTTGGACAGGTGCAGGTCCGCGCCGGCGGCCAGGCTCAGCTCCTGATGCTCGCGCATGGCGTTGGCGGTCAGCATCACCACCAGCGCCGGCTCGGCCCGAGTGCGCCGTTCGTAGGTGCGCAGCCGGCGCACGGCGTTCAGCCCGTCCATCACCGGCATCTGCATGTCCATCAGAACCACGTCGAAGCGGTCGGCCTCGAAGGCCTCGCAGGCCTCAAGCCCGTTCTCGACGCTGACCAGGTCGAGGTCCAGGTCCGACAGCAGCACCTCGACCACCGTGCGGTTGGTGGGATGGTCGTCGGCCAGCAGCACGCGCAGGCGCCGTTCGGCGACCTCCTCCGGTTCCGCCTGGGCGGCCGCCGCGGGCGGGGCGGGCGCGGCGGTGGGATGCGGCGCCGGGGCGGCCGGCTCCAGCCGGTCCGGCGCCAGGGCCGAGGGCCGCGGCGGCGGGGCGGGCGCGGCCTCCACATGGGGCAGGGGCAGGTCGACGGTGAAGATGGAGCCCGCTCCCGGCCGGCTGTCGCAATCCAGGGTCCCGCCCATCAGCTCGGCGAGCTGGCGCGAGATGGAAAGGCCGAGCCCGGTGCCGCCGTAGCGGCGGGTGACCGAGCCGTCGGCCTGCTGGAAGCGGCCGAAGATCCTGGCCTTGTCGGCCGGATCGAAGCCGACGCCGGTGTCCTCCACCTCGATGCGCCAGGTCTCGGCGCCGCGGCCGGCCAGCACCCGCAGGACGACGCGGCCCGCCTCGGTGAACTTCACGGCGTTGGAGGCCAGGTTGGTGACCACCTGCTTGACCCGCACCACGTCGCCCATGACCAGCCGTTCGGCGGCCGGCGCGATCTCGACGCAGAGGTCTACGCCCTTCTCCTCGGCCCGGGGCCGGCTGAGGGCGGCCACCGCGCGGACCGCCTCGCCCAGGTGGAAGGGCTCGCGCTCGATCGTCACCGCCCCGGTCTCGATCTTGGACAGGTCCAGCACGTCGGACAGGAGCCGCTCCAGGGTCTGGCCCGAGCTGCGGATGATGCGCACCAGCTCGGCCTGCCGCTCGGTCAGGTCGGTCCGCTCCAGGGCTCCGGCCACGGCGACGACCCCGTTCAGCGGCGTGCGGATCTCGTGGCTCATGTTGGCCAGGAACTCGCTCTGGGCCCGGTTGCTGGCCAGCAGGTCCAGCGCCGCCCGGCGGGCGCGCGCCACCATCAGCACGCCGACGGCGCCGAAGGCGAGGATCACCAGCGCCACCGGGGCGATGGCGGCCTTCAGCAGCTCCAGTCCGGGGCGGCGGGGGCTCCACACCAGGGTCAGGTTGGGGCCGCCCCGCAGCGTGTGGAACGTCGCGGCCGCCTTGCCGTCGCGATGGGCCGGGGGGCGGTCGATGGCCACCGACAGGCCGGTCAACTGGAAGCGCTCGCGCATGGGCGCCAGGATCGCGGTCTCCAGGGGCGCGGCGGTCAGGACGATCGGCGCCCGCGGCCCGCGCGGGGCGGCCGTGCCGAAGTCGGTCTGCACAAGCGAGGCGGTCACCAGCCGCGGGCGGCCGTTCACCACCAGCAGGCCGCTGGCCTGGATCGGGCGCGAAAGCAGCCGCCGCGGCTCGCCCTCGGCCGGCGCGGACACCGGGCCGCGGCGACGCTCGGCGTCGCGCACGTCCGCCACCAGGCCCTCGGCGCCGCGGTAGTCGTCGAACAGGGCCAGCGGCGCGTCGTCGCCCTGGCGGCTGGCGTAGATCGGCCGGTCGGCGCCGTCGATCACGAAGATCGCCTCGAACTCGCCGGCCTGGCCCAGAAAGGCGGAAAGGTTGTCGCGCGCCCAGTCGCGGTCGAACCGGTTGTCCAGGTGCAGCACCGCCTCGTCCCAGTTGGTCTGGGGGAAGATGGTGCGCTCCACCTCGCGGATGCGGCTGATCACCCCGTTCTGGACGAGGTTTTCCTCCCGCATGCGTGCGCCGATGTCGACTTCCCGCGCCCAGAGCGCCAGGCTCAGCACGAACACGAGCATCGCCCCCACGGCGACGGCCGCCAGGGGGGCGGGCAACTTGTATCCAAGGCCGCGCTGGCGCGCGGACCCCCCGACAGCTCCCATCGTCATGCGTCTGAAGGTCGCATCTTTGGGTTAAGGAGCTGTTTGACCGCACGCGGAAAGCGCAGCCTCCGGGGCCGGAGACCGCGCTTTCCTGTGGATCGAATCGGGGACTACGGGGTGGGGGCCGTCTCGGCTCCCGGAACCACCGAATCCGCCGGCGTCATGGGCGCGGTCTGCGCCGCGGCGTCGGGCGTGGCCACGGCGGGCGGCGCGACCGGGGCCGGCGGGGCCGCCGGGGTCGAGGCCGCGGGGGCCGGGAACGTCAGCGGCGCCG
>NZ_JBKBSM010000015.1:0-35778 GCF_046291545.1 Phenylobacterium sp. | reverse complement strand
TCCGCCAGCTCCACCGCCAGGCTGTCCGCGTCCGCCTCCGAATAGACCACCACCGTCGAGATCCCCAGACGACGGCACGTGCGGATGATCCGGACCGCAATCTCCCCGCGGTTCGCAATCAGAAGCTTGTTGAACATCCCGCCCCCACTCACATTAACTTTCATGCACTTACAGTTGATTCAGCGCAGCTTTACGGCCGTGCCTGAAGCACTGACCATGAGCATGCTGTTCTCCATCCCGAGGGTCTCGTAGTCCAGGTCCACGCCCACCACGGCGTCGGCCCCCAGGCCGCGGGCTTCGTCGCACATCTCCCTGAGGGCGGTGTCGCGAGCTTCGCGCAGCGCCTTCTCATAGCCGGCCGCGCGCCCGCCGATGATGTTGGTGACGCCGGCTAGGAAGTCGCGGAAGATGTTGGCGCCGATGATCGCCTCTCCGGTGACCACCCCAAGGGTGCGGGCGATCTCATGCTCGGCGAGGGTCGGTGTGGTCGCGGTGATCATGGCGCCTCCCGGCGAAGCTTTTCCTTCAAGGGGGGCGACCTTAGATTGAGGCTCATGACCACGCCAGCCGTCTCCCCCACCGGTTTCGACCTCACCCCGCCCACCGACGCCGAGCGCGCCGAGCTGGAGGCGGGCCTCACCCGCGAGGAGGCCGACGTCCTCCTTCACCACGGCACCGAAGCGCCTTTCTGCGGCGGGCTCCTCGATAACAAGGAGAACGGCGTCTACTGCTGCCGTCTCTGCGGCCTGCCCCTGTTCCGGGCCAAGACCAAGTTCGAGAGCGGCACCGGCTGGCCGAGCTTCTGGGCGCCGTTCGACGAATCACACGTGGTCGGGGTGCGCGACACCAGCTACGGCATGGTCCGCATAGAGACCCGCTGCGCCCGGTGCGACAGCCATCAGGGCCACGTCTTCCCCGACGGCCCCCCGCCGACCCGGCTGCGCTACTGCATCAACTCGGTGTCCTTGGCCTTCGTGGCGGACGGCGAGCCCTTGCCCGACCCGTTGCGCCGGGGCGACGATCTGGCGATGGCGCCCCTCGGAAGCTGACGGGCGTCCTCCTCCTCTTCCATCAGGTGGGTCAGCACCTGGAACAGGAAGGCCGTGGACCAGCCGATCAGCAGCATGCCGTTGACCGCCTCCAGCACGCCGACGATGCGCCAGGGGACCGGCAGGATCGCCCCAGTCTCGCCCACCGTCGAATAGGCGCTGGTGGAGAAGTAGAGCGCCTGCTCCAGGCTCGGCAGCAGCCCCATGCTCCAATAGACCGCCGCATAGGCCCAGATCTCCAGCCCGTGCAGCACGAACAGCCCCAGCACGATCGTCAGGGGCGCCAGCATGCGGTCGAGCCGGCCGAATGACTGCAGGCGCGCAAAGCGCCATCGGGTCAGGTCCATCAGCACGTCGAGCCCGATCAGGTGCACCACCACCGTCAGGCCGACCATGGCGGTGGCTAGCAACAGCTCGTGCCCGAGGTTCGAACCGGATGCGAGGACGTCCATGACCGGCAACTGAACCACCGGCCCTGCATCCGGCCTTGATTCAGAACAAGCTCAGGCGCCGGCCAGCCGGTCCAGGACGGCGAACGAGCGGGACGGATCATGGCCGTCCTCGAGGTCCCACACCGCCGCCAGGCCCGCGTGGGCGAAGACCCAGGACCGCAGCCGGGAGAGCTCCAGCCGCGCCGCCGCCGCGATGATCTCCAGCTGCCGCTCGAGCCGTCCGGGCGCACGCACCAGGTCCAGGGACGGATTTCGCACTATGTTCGCGTAGTCATAGGCGCGCTCGCCGCGGTAGCCCCACGGATCGATGGCGCGCCGGTCGCCGCCGCCGAAGTCGAGAACGTTGAAGTGGTGGATGTCCGCGTGCAGCACCACCACCTCCTGCTGCGTCTCCAGGAGCCGGGCCGCCGTCGCCGCAGCCGCCGCAAGGCGGGCGTCGTCCTGCGCGACCCCGACGAGCTTGGCGAACAGTCCGCGGAGCGGTGGAACACCGGCCGGCTCCGGGCACGGCCGCGGGGCGTGCAGCGCCGCGACCACCTGGCAGAGAATTGCGCTGGCCTGATCGTCCTCGCCGGCCTCGGCCATCTGGGCAAGTCCGGCGGCGGCGGGGGCCCGGACCATCAGCACGGCCTCGGGAGCGCTCGCCAGCACCTCGACGGCGCCGCGCCCGCCCCACCAATCCAGAACCCGCCCGCCGCGCGCCTCGTCGGCCGAGCCGAAGACCTTCAGCATCGCTGGCCGCCGCTTGAAGCGCACCGGCGCGAGCCGGCCCTCGCTCCCGGCGAAGGCCGCGCCGTCGGGCTCCAGCCCCCAACGGGCGAACCAGGCTTCGAGGGTGTCGGTCACCGGCGAAGCCTAGCCCCAGCCGCAGCGGCTGTCGCGGCGTCAGCCGCGGTCGGAGGCCTGCCTGTCCAGCACCGTGCCTTCCGGCGCGCCAGCCGCGCCGGCGTCGCCCGCCGCTCCCTGGCGGACACGCAGATTGTTCTGCACGTGCTGGACGCCGGACACGTGTTCGACCAGGTGCTCCGCCCGGTGCTTGTCGCGCCGCTCCCGCACGAAGCCGTTCAGCGTCACCTCGCCGTCCTGCACCCGCACCTCGATGTCGGAGGCGTCCAGCAGGCGGTCCTCGGTCAGGCGCTCATGCACGTCGTCGTCGATCCGCGCGTCCGAGCGGCGGTAGCCTTTGGGGCCGCGGCCACGATGGTCCTCCTCGCGGCGCTCGCGGGCGTAGGGATCGCCAAACCAGGACGCCGCCTCGTCGGACATCCTGTCCCAGAAGCCGCGGTCGTCCCCGCCCCGCCCGGGCCGGGCGTAGGGGCCGCCGTCACGCCCCAGCCTGCGCGCCCGACGGCGCAGGTCGCCGGCATCGCGTTCGGTCTCGTACCAGTCCTGCCCCGAGGTGGGGCCGAAGTCGTAGCCGCCCCAATAGCGGCCTTCGGTGACCCGGCCGGTGTAGTCGGCGCCGCTCTCGCGCTGGCCGAACACCTGGCCGGCCGGATTCACCGCCTCGCCGATCCCCCGGTCAGAATCGTACTCGCCCCGCGGCGGTCCGAAGGCGCGCTCCTCGTCCAGGCGGCTGCGGGACCGCCCCCAGTCTGGACCGGTCTCCCGCGGCCATCGGGCGGCGCGGCGCGTTTCCTGGGGTCCGTCATCATGCCAGCGGTTGTTCATCGGCCAACTCCTTCGCTGAGGCTGCAGCCGTCAAACCGAAACCGGGGCCCGCCCGTTCCGACAAACTCCCGTGAGCGTCACAATGGGATGTTGTCGTGCTTCTTCCAGGGGTTCTCCAGCACCTTGCCGCGCAGGTTCTTCAGCGCGCGCACGATGCGCTTGCGGGTGCCGTGCGGCATGATCACGTCGTCGATGTAGCCGCGGCTGGCGGCCACGAACGGATTGGCGAAGCGCGCCTTGTACTCGGCCTCCCGCGCGGCGATCGCGTCGGGATCACCGATCTCCGAGCGGAAGATGATCTCCACGGCCCCCTTGGAGCCCATGACGGCGATCTCCGCCGTCGGCCAGGCGTAGTTGACGTCGCCGCGGATGTGCTTGGAACTCATCACGTCATAGGCGCCGCCATAGGCCTTGCGGGTGATCAGCGTCACCTTCGGCACTGTCGCCTCGGCATAGGCGAACAGCAGCTTGGCCCCGTGACGGATCAGCCCGCCCTGCTCCTGCCGGGTGCCCGGCATGAAGCCCGGTACGTCGACGAAGGTGACGATCGGAATCTCGAAGGCGTCGCAGAAGCGGACGAAGCGCGCCGCCTTGCGGCTGGCGTCGATGTCCAGCACCCCCGCCAGGACCTGCGGCTGGTTGGCGACGATCCCGATGGTGGCGCCGTCCATCCGGGCGAAGCCGCAGATGATGTTCTTGGCGAAGTCTGGCGAAATCTCGAAGAAATCCGCCTCATCGACGACCTTCAGGATGAGCTCCTTCATGTCGTAGGGCTTGTTGGGATTGGCAGGCACCAGGGTGTCGAGCGACGGCTCCTGGCGTTCCGGATCGTCGAAGCTCTCCCGCACCGGCGGGGTCTCGCGGTTCGACAGCGGCAGGAAATCCACCAGACGGCGGACCTGCGTCAGGGCCTCCAGGTCGTTGTCGAACGCGCCGTCAGCGACGCCGGACTTCAAGGCGTGCACCCGATACCCGCCCAGTTCCTCGTGCGTGACCTCTTCGTGGGTCACCGTCTTCACGACGTCCGGCCCGGTGACGTACATGTAGGAGGTGTCCTTCACCATGAAGATGAAGTCGGTGATTGCGGGCGAATAGACGTCGCCCCCGGCGCAGGGCCCCATGATCACGCTGATCTGCGGGATCACGCCCGAGGCCAGGGTGTTCTCCAGGAAGATGTCCGCATAGCCCGCCAGGCTGTCCACGCCCTCCTGGATGCGTGCGCCCCCGGCGTCGAACAGACCGATGATCGGCGCCCCGACCTTGAGCGCCTGGCGCTGGACCTTCAGGATCTTCTGCGCATGCGCGCTCGAAAGAGATCCGCCGAAAACCGTGAAATCCTTCGAGAAGACGAACACGACACGGCCGTTGATCGTGCCCCAGCCGGTGACCACGCCGTCGCCGGGGATCTTCTGCTCGGCCATGCCGAAGTCCACCGCCCGGTGCTCGACGAACATGTCGAACTCCTCGAACGAACCCTCATCGAGCAGCAGGTCGATGCGCTCGCGCGCGGTGAGCTTGCCCTTGGCGTGCTGGCTCTGGATCCGGCGCTCGCCGCCGCCTGCCCGCGCCTCTTCGCGCCTGCGCTCAAGTTCTTCGAGGATGTGCTTCACGCTTGGCTCCGATACGCCCTGAACGGAGCAAGGCGTAGTCGCGCGCCGTGCGGCTGACAAGTTGCCCGGGCGGAAAGCCTGGAAGGCTCAAGCCGCTTCCAGCGCGCGGAACCACCGTTCCAGGAGGCGCGCCTCGTCCGCCAGCTTGGCGGTGCGCTCGGCCGCCTCTGCGTCCACCCCCCACTTCTCCTCCTGATAGGCCTCGTCCAGGCGCGACAGTTCGAAGGCCTGCTCGCCGCTGAACCAGCCCCGCAGGAGGCCGATCGCCAGGATCGCCGAGCCGAACAGCGCCGCGCCGAACGCAAGACCGGTCAGGCGGAAGTCGTCCAGCCCGCCCGCCAGGGCCCGCACCCGCGCCAGGGTCTCGGTGGGCTGCTCGCGATGCACGATCCCAGAGGCGCGCACGAACGCGCCGGCGATCTCGGCTTCGGCGCGGGCGAGCACCGGTTCCCAGCGTTCGACCTGCCGGTCGGCCAGGGCGGCCGGCTGGTCGGCGAAATAGCAGAGCAGGTCGGAGCCGGCGTATTGCGCGACGCTCTGCACCGTCGCCTCCCGGGCGGCCGGCAGCGCCTCCAGCGCCGTGTTGGCCAGGCGCGTGGCGTGCATGTCGGCCAGTTCGATCACCTCGGCCTGGGCGGCCCACTCCCCGGCCACGAGGTCCGCCAGGGCCCTGGTCGGCAGCACCAGCTTGCCGCCCTTGGGCGTGCGCACCGTGCGCCCGTCGAGCTTGACGGCGAAGCCGGCGCCCTCCGGCTCCACCGTGACCTCCTTGTAGAAGCGCTTCGGCTTCTCGACCGGTTCGTGAAATCCCTTGGACACCATGAGCACCACCCGGTCCGCGGCCCATCCGCGGACTGCCCGCGTGGAATGGGGGCTCGGACGAGAATGCGCAAGCCGTGCGTTCTCAGCGGGCGCGGGCCCGAAACCGGCGCCGGCCCGCCTGCGGCCTAGTCCAGCAGGGCCCGAACCGACGCCACGGCCTCATCCGAACTGGTCCGGAACGGCCGCACATCCCGCCGGCAGATCTGACGCGCCACTTCACGTCCCATCGCCGCCACCGAGGATACGCCGGGAATCCCGGCCCACTGCCCGACCATGTAGAAGTTCGCCAGCCCGGGCAGGGTCTGGCTGAGCCGCCGGCCGGCGAAGATCGAGGTCAGCATGGCGTTGGTCGAGCCGCGATATCCGTGCCCGTTGCCGGTGAACCGCAAGGTGGTGGCCGGCGTGGCCACGTCCACCACTTCGATGTCCTTCCGCAGGCCGGGGAAGCGGGCGTCCAGCTGCGCGATCACGGCCTCGGCGACGGACGCCTTGGCCCGGGCGTACGCCGGCGGATCGGCGGCCAGCGCCGCCCATCGGCTGTAGCTGGTGGCCATCACCGCCTTGAGCGCCGTTTTGCCCGGCGCCGCCATGGTCGCATCGAAGGCGAAGGGCTCCACATAGAGCCGCTCCCGCGCCTCGGCGTCGATCGTCACCGGCGGCTCAACCGGCAGGATAAGCGCATGGGGCAGCGCCGACAGGTCCCGCGCCACCCCGAGGCAGACGTGCACGCCCATCTCGATGCGGTCCTCGGGCGCTGCGTAGTAGGCGCGGATCGCCGGGCTGGTGTAGCGCCCGCCCAGCATGCCCTCGATCGTCGCCTTGCCGTTGGCGTTGCTGACGACGATGTCGGCCCGCAGCTCGGCGCCGTCGGCCAGGCGCACGCCAACGGCGCGGTCCGCCTCCACCAGCACCTCGTCCACCCTGGCGCCGAACCGCACCTCGCCGCCCAGCCTGCGGAAGCGCTCCTCGATCGCTCCGGACAGGGCCTGGGACCCGCCCACCGGCCAGCCGAGGTCCCCGACCGAGGTGCGGGCGAGGAAGAACAGGGCCATCAGCATCGTCTGGGCCGGCCAGTCATAGATCATGCGGGGAAGGGCGCTGCGCAGGAACGGATCGGAGAAGCGCGCCGCATAGTCATCCAACGTCATCCGCCCCCACCGCAGCAGGGTCGGCGCCGCCACGGCCAGCGCTCGCGCCCGCTCGCGCGGCGGCGACAGCGTCAGGCCCAGCAGATCGAAGTGAACCAGCCGGCTCGCCGCGCCGATGAACGCGTCGATCACCGGGGCGTCCCTGGGCGAGAGCGCCTTCATGTGCGCCTGCAGCCGGCGCAGATCGGTGTAGACCGTGAACGGCTCGCCGTCGGGCCGCTCGATGCACACCAGTTCGTCGAAGCGCTTGACGGCCAGCCGCGGAAAGACGCCCAGCTCCCGCCACATCGCAGCCAGGCCGCTGTCGGCCGAGGTGCCGGCGAGATTGTGGATGCAGCCGTCGAACACGTAGCCGTCGCGGGTCCAGGAGGTGCAGACCCCGCCGGTGCGGTTGTGCGCCTCAAGGATCGTGGCGCGGTAGCCGTTCATCTGCGCATAGCAGCCGGCGGACAGCCCGCCCACGCCGCCACCGATGATCAGCACTGTCCCCTCGGACATCGCGCCCTCCCTGAAAGGACTGCGCGCAGATGGCCCGCCCCCGGGGCTGGTCGCATTGACCGCCGTCAAACGGCCCGGCGCGCGGCCCTAGCGGCGCTTGCGGGCGAACGGCTCGGGCTCGGCCTCGTGCTCGTCGAAGCCGAAGCGTGCGAAGCCGGCCTTCATTTCCGGGCTGATCGGCGCTTCCAGGACCAGCACGCCGCGGGAGGGGTGCGGCAGGGTGAGCCGGCGCGCATGAAGCTGCAGCTTCAGCCCCTCCGAAAGGCCCGCGGAAGCTTCGTTGGCGTACTTCGGGTCGCCCAGGATCGGGTGGCCAATGGCCAGCATGTGAGCGCGCAGTTGGTGCGTCCGCCCGGTGTGCGGGCGCAGCGCCATCCAAGTGACCTTCTGGCCGGCGCGGCTGATGGTCACGAACTCCGTCTCGGCCGGTTCTGCACCCGGCTCCTTTGGATCGGCCGGGACCACCATCTCGCGATCGCCCACGCCCTTCTTCACCAGCGGCAGCTCCAGCACGCCCTCCGACGGCTTGGGCTGGCCCGCCACCAGGGCCCAATAGGTCTTCTGGGCCTTGCGACGGGCGAAGGCGCCGGACAGCTTCGCCGCCGCCGCGGGGGTCTTGCCCAGCACCAGGACGCCGGACGTGTCGCGGTCGAGGCGATGGACCAACCTCGGCCTGTCGGCCCCCTCGCCCCAGGCGCTCAGCAGCCGGTCGACGTGCCTGGTGGTCTTGGTCCCGCCCTGGACCGCCAGGCCGGAAGGCTTGTTCAGCGCAAGCACCTCTTCGTCCTCGTAGAGGACCAGGGAGCGCGCGTAGGCGACGTCGCGCGAATCGAGGGCCTTGGCCCGCTCTCCGGGCGGCGGCGCGTCCGGCAGCGGCGGCACGCGCACCATTGCCCCGGCGTCCAGCCGCGTATCGGCCTTGGCCCGGGCGCCGTCGACCCGCACCTGACCGGAGCGGATCAGCTTCTGCAACTGGCCCTGGCTGAGGTGCGGCCAGCGGCGGCGGAACCAGCGGTCGAGCCGCACGCCGTCCTCCCCCTCGCCCACAGCGATGGTGCGCACGGCCCTCATGCGAAGGCGCTCGATGCCGGGAAGGACGGGTCGATGGTCACCGGCCCCTTATGCGACGCCGCGCCGCATCCGCAAAGGGCCGTCAGGATCGCCGCGACAACCCGCCGTTAAGCGCGCCGCCGCAAGGTCGCCAATCGCAACGTACGGCTGCAGGCATGCAACGGAACCTCGCAGGCGATTCCATCGACAGGCTCGCCGCCACCGAGGCGGCGCCGGTGCTGGCGCGCCTTGAGGCCGCCGGACTGGCGGCTCGCGGCTGTGCGGTCGTGATCAGCGTCGGCGCGGTTCGGGAACGCGCCGGAGGCCGCTGGCCCAAGCTGCGCGACGAGGTCTGGGCGCGGCTGAACGCGCGCCTCGACGGCTATCTCGAGCCCGACGATCTGCGGGCCCGTCTCAACGACACCGACCTGTTGGTCGCCACCGCCCGGGGCGAAGCGACGGCCGTGCGCGCCCTGGCGCTGCGGGTTCTGGAGGAGCTGGTGATCCACTATCTCGGCGCCGCCGAGCCGGTGGACCTTCGGCTTGCGGCCGTTGAATCCGTCGATGGCACCTTGATCAGCACCTACGACCTGGACCCCGGCGGCATTGCCGCCGACTGGCGGGCGGACGGCCGTTTCGACCTCGCCGCGCTGCGGGGCGATGTGGATTTCACCGACGAACGGCGCTGCAATCCGATCCATCTGCCGGCCACGGACAGCGAGCAGTTGCGGGTGCAATTCTCGCTCGAGCCCGTCACCAGCCTGAAACACGACAGGCTGGCCGCGCTTCGGGTCCATCCCACCGTGTCCTGCGTAGGGACCGGACGGCTCGTCAGCCCCGATCAGTGGGCCAGGCTCAGCGATGACCACGCCGGACTGATCGACCAGGCGGCCCTGGAGTTCGCCGCCCTGTTCCTTTCCCGCCAGGGGCGGACCTCGCCGCCGCTGATCGTTCCGGCCTCCTTCCGCACCCTCGGCGGCCGCAGGGGACGCCGACGCCTGACCAGCCTGCCGGGCGTCTCCACCGCACAGGCCAAGGGGCGCCTCGTCATCGAACTGGTGGACGTGGACCGCGGCACGCCGCCGGGCCGGCTAGCCGAGGTCGCCGCCCTGGTCGGCGCGGTCTGCCGCGGCGTTTTCGTGCGGCTGCGCCCGGCGAAGAACGCCGAGGAGCCGTTGCGCCAGGCGCGACTGCAGGGCCTGACCCTCGACTTCGGCGACGCCGGCGACGCCGATCGCCAGGTCGTGCACCAGGTGCTCGCCGCCGCCGAGCAGGCGCGCGCTCTGGCCCCGGTCCTGGTGGCCCACGGCCTGCCCAGCGAGGGCTTCTACCCCATCGCCCAGGTCGCGGGCTTCACCCACGCGGCAATGCGGCCCGGCGGAGCGCTGGACGACGTTCTGCCCGCCGCGGCGGCCTGATCTAGGTCCGCAGGCCGGCGCGTCCGCCCAGGTTGCGCTGGACCTCGCGGGCGCCATAGACGTCCGGCTCGCGCGGCGGCGTCCCCCGTCCCATCACGATCTCCAGGGTCTGGCTCAGGGCCGGCCCGCCGCCGGCGAGGTCGAAGCTGGTGCCGACGCCCAGGCTCACGCCGCCGCGGCCGCCGTAGGAGCCGCTTCCAGCCCCCAGGCTGACCCGCGGCCCCCGGCCCGCCCCACTTTGAGTGGTGGCGCGGTCGGCGATGCGGAACCAGTCATAGCCCTGCGACAGCGTCAGCTCGGCGGCGCGCAGAAGGGCGTAATCCGAGACCATCTCGACCGGCGCCCCCGGGCCGCCCTGGAACGTCACCCGGAACCGGCCCTGCTCGATCTGGTACTCCGACCATCCGACCGCGCCGGGCGTGGCGGCGGGACCATAGAAGGTCGGGGAGGAAGCGCAGGCGCTTAGAGCGAGCGCAGACAAGGCGCCGGCCATCACCCGGCCGGAGATTCGCAGACGTTCGGGCCGCCGCATGCGGACGTCCTCCTTCAGATTGGGTTGAACGGCGCGCCGCCACAGGCGTTCCGCAGCCGCCAGCCGCCGCGCACGATAGCCCGCAACCTCACGTTAAGTCGCCGGGCGCAACGTGTCGCCGATGCCCCTGGGACGCCGATGAGCCGACACGAAGGCGCAACGATCGACCGGATCGCCACCGCGACTGCCGCGGCGGCGCTCGACCGGCTGGCCGGCTCCGACCTCGTCGAGCGCGGCTGCGTCACCATCATCAGTGTCGAGGCCATCCAGGAGCGCGCCGGCGACCGCTGGCCCCGGAAGAGGGACGACGTCTGGGCCTATGTTGGCCGCAAGCTGGACGAGCACCTTTCCCACCAGGACATCCGCCAGCGGCTGAACGAGACCGACTTTCTCATCGGCATGACCCAGGAAGAGGGGGTGGCCGCCCAGGCGGTGAGCCTGAAAATCCTCGAGGAGGTCCTGGTCTTCTTCCTTGGATCGGCCGAACAGGCCGATTTCCGGGTTCGCTCGGTCAACCGCATCGACGGCCTGAACGTCTCCGCCGCGGAGCTAGACCCGGTCCGCATCGCCGTCGCCCGCCAAAGGGTCGCCGATCCCGCAGCGCCCTCGCCCTACAGGCACGGGATCGACCCGGAAGAGGAGCGCAAGCGCAACCCGGTGTCCTTCGTCACCGCGGGCGGCGAGACCATGAAGGTCCACTTCGCGCTGGAGCACGTCGTCAGCCTGCAGCACAACGTGACCGCCGCCCTGCGCGTGCAGCCGACGGTCAGCCACGCCGCCACCGGCCGGGTGATCCCCACGCGCTTCTTCGGCAAGCTCACCGACGAGGAGGCCGCTTTCATCGACCGCTCGGCGCTGGATTTCGCGTCCCTGTTCATGCCCAAGGACAGCCGCAGCCAGCCGCCGCTGATCGTGCCGGCCTCCTTCCGCTCCCTCGGCGGCCGCAAGGGTCGGCGCGAACTGGTCGGACGTGAGGACATCACCGCCGAGCAGCTCCGCCGCAGCCTCTTCATCGAACTGTTCGACGTCGACCGCGGCACCCCGCCCGGGCGCCTCGCGGAAGTTTCGGCTCTCGTCACCGCGGTCAGCCGCGGCGTCTTCGTGCGGCTACAGCCGGTGAAGCGCGCCGCCGCCCCGGTGCGGGACGTCCGCCTCCGTGGGCTGACCTTCGACGCCGCCGACCTGGCCGGCTTCGATTCGCGCCTCGCGCGCCTGCTGGTGGCGATCTCCATGGAGGCCAAGGGGCTCTCGCCGGCTCTCGTCGTCCAGGGCCTCCCGAGCGCGGAATACTTCGGCATGGCCCAGGTCGCAGGCTTCACTCACGCCAGCCGCCGCGCCATCGCCGCCGGCGAGAGCGAGCGCCCAGCCGCCTAGGCGCCAGCGCCCGCCATGAGGCCGAGGGCCTCCGCCATGGCCGTCATGTCCGATGGCAGGGGCGCCTCGATGCGACGGGTTCCGCCCTCCGGATGGGGGAACTGCAGGGCGCGGGCGTGCAGCATCAGACGCGGCGCGGCCCGCCCCTCCACGACCAGGGGCCCGCCATAGCGGACGTCCCCGGCGATGGGCCGTCCGATCGACGCCAGGTGCGCCCGCAGTTGGTGCATGCGCCCCGTCCGCGGCTCCAGTTCGACCAGCGCCGCGTGATCCGTCGCCGCCAGGGTGCGGTAGCGGGTGAACGCCGCCTCCGCCTGCGGGTGGTCCGGCGCGCAGACCCGCATATAGGCCTCGCGTCCCACCTCCTCGCGGCGCAGCGGCGCCTCTATGACCCCAGCGGCGGGGGACGGCGCGCCCCCGCCCACGATTGCGCAGTAGGTCTTCGAAAACCGCCGCCCCATCATGGCCTTGCCGAGGAATCCTGCGGCGGGCTTGGTCTTGGCCGTAAGGATCACGCCGGAGGTGTCGCGGTCCAGGCGATGGATCAGGCGCGGGCGCGCCTTTCCGGGCCTGGCGAAGGCCCACAGCAATTCATCCAGGGTGTGCGCCGGCGTTCGGCCGGCCTGGCTGGACAGGCCCGCGGGCTTGTTCAGGGCCAGGAGCTGGGCGTCCTCATAGATCACCAGGCCGCGCACGAAGGCGACCTCCGCCTCTGTCAGAGCGACGGGGGTTTCATGAGCCTTGGCGCGGCGCGGGCCGGTCGGCTTCATTCGCCCCGCCGGCCGCGGCGTTCGCGCTCGGACGCCCAGCGATCGAGCCGTTCCTTGATCCGCGCCTCGACGCCCTCGCCCCGGGGCGCGTAGAAGACCCGCCGCTCCATGCCGTCCGGAAAGTAGTTCTGCCCGGAGAAGCCGCCCTCGGCGTCGTGGTCGTAGGCGTAGCCGCGGCCGTAGCCGAGATCCTTCATCAGCTTGGTCGGGGCGTTCAGGATATGCGCCGGCGGCATCAGCGAGCCGGTCTCCTTGGCCGCCCGGCGGGCCGCGCCGAAGGCCTTGTAGACGGCGTTCGACTTGGGCGCCGCAGCCAGGTGCACCACGACCTGCGCCAGGGCGATCTCGCCCTCGGGCGATCCCAGAAACTCGTAGGTGTCCTTGGCGGCGTTGGCGAGCACCAGGGCCATGGGGTCGGCTTCGCCGATGTCCTCCGCCGCCGCGCGAATCAGCCGCCGGGCGATGAACAGGGGCTCCTCGCCTCCCTCCAGCATGCGCGCCAGCCAGTAGAGGGCCGCATCCGGGTCGGACCCGCGGATGGATTTGTGCAGGGCCGAGATGAGGTTGTAGTGCTCCTCGCGGTCCTTGTCATAGGCGGGACTGCGCTTCTGAAGCACCTGCCCCAGCTCCTTGGTGCTCATCGGCCTGGCGACGCCGATGTTGAACAGGGTCTCGGCCAGGGTCAGCAGATAGCGTCCGTCGCCATCGGCCAGGGCGACGAGGGCGCCGCGGGCTTCCGGTTCGAGCGGCAGGGTGCGGCCCTCGAAAGCCTCGGCCTTGGCGAGCAGGCTCTCCAGCGCCTCCTCGTCCAGCCGCTTCAGCACATAGATCTGGCAGCGCGACAGCAGCGCCCCGTTCAGCTCGAACGAGGGGTTTTCCGTGGTCGCCCCCACCAGGGTGACGATCCCCTCCTCGACGAACGGCAGAAAGCCGTCCTGCTGGGCGCGGTTGAAGCGGTGAATCTCGTCCACGAACAGCAGCGTCGACTGCCCGGCGGCCCGGCGCGCCCGCGCCGCCTCGAACGCCTTCTTCAGGTCCGCGACGCCGGAGAACACGGCCGACAGCTGCTGGAACTCATAGCCGGCTTCCTTGGCCAGCAATCGGGCGATCGTGGTCTTGCCGGTGCCGGGCGGGCCCCAGAGGATCATCGACGACAGCCGCCGGGCGTTGGCCATGCGCCGGATCGGGCCGGCTTCCGCCAGCAGGTGGTCCTGGCCGACCACCTCGTCCAGCCGCTGGGGACGCAGACGGTCGGCGAGCGGTGATGGGGCGTGCGGCGTCAGGCCCGCGGCTTCGAACAGATCGGCCATGCCGCAGCCTAGCAGGAACCGCAGCGGCGCGCCCCGGTCACGTGCGGAACTGGGCGGTGATCCGCTGGCCGTTGCGCTCGATCGTCACCTGCCAGGAGCCGCCGCCCTGGGCGAGCACCCCGGCCAGTTCGCGAACGTCTCCGATCCGCCGACCGTTGACCTCGCGGATGATGTCGCCGGGCCGCAGCCCCGCGTTCATCGCATAGCCGCGCCCGATACCGGCCACCATGACGCCAGGGCCGAGGAACGGGTCGACCCCCAGTTCGTCGGCCACCGCCGGCGACAGGTTCACCACCGTCGCCCCGTCGAACGGGTTGCGGCCGCTGATCATGCGCTGGTCGCGGGCCGGGGTCTCCGGCGCCGGCTCGGCCTTGACCCGCAGGGTGAGCGGCCCGCCGTTCCCCCGCCGCACGCCAAGGGTGTAGGTGTCGCCGGGGCGATGGGTGCCAATGGCGAAGTTGAGCGCGCCGGCGTCGGCGACGGACCGCCCGTCCACCGAGACGATTACATCCCCCTGCTTCAGGCCCGCGCGCGCCGCCGGACCGCCCGGATAGACGTCCGCAACCAGGGCCCCTTGCGGAATCGACAGGCCCAGGCTGCGGGCGATCTCGCCGGTGACGCTCTGCGTGCGCGCGCCAAGCCAGGGACGCACCACCGCATGGCCGCCGCCGACGGCGGTCTCCACCACCCGGCGGACCATGGCCGCGGGGACGGCGAAGCCGACGCCGCTCGAGGTGCCCGAGCGCGAGAGGATGAAGCTGTTCACCCCGATCAGATCGCCGTCCATGTCCACCAGCGCGCCGCCGGAGTTGCCCGGATTGATCGCCGCATCGGTCTGGATGTAGCTGGACGCGGCGTCGCCGCTCGGATCGGCGGTTCGGTTGAGGGCCGAGATGATGCCGTTGGTGACGGTCTGGCCGACGCCGAAGGGATCGCCGATGGCGAGCACCAGGTCGCCCACTTCAGCGTCGCCGGTGTCGTCGATGGCCAGCACCGGCAGGCGCTCGTCGCCAACGTCGATCTTCAGGATGGCCAGGTCGGTGCGCGCGTCGGCCAGCAGCACCTTGGCCGGAAATTCGCGGCGGTCGGCCAGGGCCACGGTGATCTCCTGGCCGCCTTCCACCACATGGTTGTTGGTCACGATCACGCCGTCAGGCCGCACGATCACGCCCGACCCGAGGGAGCCCTCGATCCGGTCGCGCGGGGCGCCCATGCCGAACAGCTCCCAGAACGGATCCACCCGCTGGCGCACGAGGCGCTTGGAAGAGATGTTCACCACGGCCGGGGCCGCCTTCTTCACCACCGGGGCGAAGGACGCCTTCATCGAGGCGGCGTCGGCGGGCGGCGAGCGCGTCGGCTGGGCGAGCGCGGGCTGCGCCGACGACTTGCTCGTGGGGTCCGAACAGGCGGCGAGAAGGACCAGGACGGGGATCAGAACGCGCGGGGCGTGCATGGCGGCTCCAGCTTCTTCGGAACGCCGTCAATCTGCGAAGGTTTCGGGCGCAAAGATGGCGGCGCGGCGATCGCTCTTCAGGCCATGGCCTCCGCCGGGGCGCGGGCCACCTTCAGCGACAGCAGGAAGGCGCTGGCCAGCATGGCCGAGGCCAGGAAGATGGCGAACCCGGGCGCGTGCAGCACCGCGTCGTGGCGAATCGACCAGGCGAAGGTCAGGCCGAAGATGATCGGGCCGATCACCGATGCCACGCCCTGCAAGCTTTGGTTGGCGCCCTGCAACTGTCCCTGCTGGTGGGGCCCGACCCTTCGGGTCATCAGGCCCTGCAGCCCCGGCTGCAGGAAGTTCAGGAAGGCGAACACCGGAATGCCCATCAGGTACATCCAGCCCTGTGAAGCCAGGCCGTAGATGGCGAATCCCGCGGCCCCGGCGGCGCAGCCCAGCAGCAGGGCGCCTCGCTCGCCGATCCGCGCCACCACCGGCCCGACCAGCAGGGTCTGCACCAGCACGCCCGCGATCCCGGTCCCCATCATCGGCAAGCCGATGAAGGCCGGGCTCCAGCCATAGCGGTATCCCGAGTAGAGCACGAAGATCGACGGCAGCACCGTGTGCGCCAGCTGGAAGAGGAAGCCGACGCTGGCCAGGCCCAGGAGTTCGCCATGGGCCTTGAGGAAGCCCAGGGACCCGACCGGATTCGCCCGACGCCAGTCGAACCGCGCGATCCGCTTCTCGGCCGGCAGCGATTCGGGAAGGATCAGGAGGCCGTAGAGCCAGTTGACGGCGGTCAGCGCCCCGGCCACCAGGAACGGCAGGCGCAGGTCGAACTCGGCCAGCCAGCCGCCGAACGCCGGCCCCAGCAGGAAGCCGAAGCTGAAAGCCGATCCCATCCAGCCGAAGGTCTTGGCCCGCTGCGCCGGCGGGGTGACGTCGGCGACGTAGGCGTTGGCGGTCGAGAAACTCGCGGCGGTCACGCCGTTCAGGACCCGCCCGACGAACAGCCACATCAGGTTGGGCGCCAGGGCCATGAACATGAAGTCCACGGCCAGGCCGAACAGCGAAATGAGCAGCACCGGCCGCCGCCCGATCCGGTCCGACAGCATGCCCAGGATCGGCCCGCAGAAGAGCTGCATCACCCCCCAGGTGACGGCGAAGATGACGTTCCATTCGGAGGCCGCCGCGGTGTCCCCGCCGGTGAACTCCTTGATCAGGTTCGGCAGCACCGGGATCATGATGCCGAAGGAGATCGAGTTCATCAGGGCGCAGGCGAAAATGAAGCCGAAGGCGGCCTTGCGCCCCTGCGGCGCGGCCTGGCCTGCGCTCTGGTCATCCATCTGGCGTCGCCTCCCCAGCGATCCGGAACATTAAATGAACAAACGTCGGAAAAATCAAACGTCGTCGCCGTAGGCGCGCAGCAGCACCTGCCACCATTCCGCCAGCCTCATCAACAGGGCCTGGTCGGGGAAGCCATGGCGCGCGGCGCTGTCGGCCGGCACGCGGTCGAACCCGCGATGCTCGACCCTGACGCGAGTCTCTTCGCCAAGGGCTTCGAAGACGACCTCCACCTCCGTCGACAGTTCCGGCGGGAAGCTCGCTTGGCGCCAGGAGAAGACCAGCCGTCGCGGCGGCTCCCAGACGCTGATGCGCCCGATCTCGAAGACCTTGCCGCTCGCCAGGGTCTCGGTCAGCCGTCCCCCCTCGCCGCGCTCGAAGGCCATGCGGCCGGGCGCGCGGGGCGTCGTCTGGAAGAGGCCGTTGGGCCGCCACCAGGCCCCGATGTCGTCCACAAAGGCGTCGAAGGCCCGCTCGGCGGACGCCTTCACCCGCAGGGCGACATAGACCTTGGAGCTCACGCGGACTCTCCGCCCGCTTCGACATGCGCCTTGAACGCCGCCAACTGCGCGGTCCACAGGCGCTCGGTTTCCTCGAGCCATCGCAGCAGGTGGACCATGGGTTCGGGCCTCAGGGCGTAGACACGCACCCGCGCATCGAACTTCGGATGCGTCTCCTCGACCAGTCCGCTCTCGCGCAGAGCGCGCAGGTGGCGGCTCATGGCCGGAGGCGCTAGGCCGAGCTCCCGCGCCAGCTCGCCCGCCGGGCGCGGCCGCTCGCGCAGGAGCTCGATCACCTGACGCCGATGGGGCTCGGCCAGGGCGGCCAGGGTCCGGTCGATCGCGGCGGTCTGGGCGCTCAAAGCCACCCCGTGATCTTCAGGTCGCCGCCCGCCGCCGCCTCGGCCTCCTCGCGGCTCAGCCGCTTCACCGTCTGGCTGACCGTCCAGATATGCCCTTCCGGATCGCGGCAACGGTAGGTGCGGTCGCCATAGAACTGGTCCTGCGGTTCGGCGACGATCACCGCTCCGGCCTTGCGGGTCCGTGCGCAGTGGGCGTCCACGTCGTCCTTGATCGATATATGGATCGTCTGGGTGACCTTGCCTCCGAGCGAGGCCGGGCTCTTGTACTCGTCGCTCCACTCGTAGCCGACCATCACCGCGGCGTCGCCGAAGCGCATCTCGGAATGGACGATCTGGCCCTGCCCGTCCTCAATGAGCATGAAGGTTTCGAAGCCGAACGCCTCCTCCAGCCATGCCAGGGCCGCTCGCGGGTCGCGATAGCAGACCGCCGAGACCAGAGCCGGTCGCCAGTCCTGCGTCTTGTCCGTCATCGTCGTGGCTCCTTCAGGGATGTGGTGATCCTGCGTCCGGTCGCTTCGGCCATCTGCGCCGGGCTCATCGCCGCCAGCGTCTGACCGAAGGACCAGGCGTGGTCCTCGATGTCCGCGCAGGTGTAGACCCGATCGCCGTAGGGCTGGGTCTCGGGTTCGCGAAGGATCCGGGCGCCGGCGGCGCGGGCGCGGGCGCAATGGGCGTCCAGCCCGTCGGCGAGCTGGACATGCACGGACTGGGTGTTGCGGCGGCCGAACGCCGCGGGGCTCACCGCCCCGTCCCTTGGCGGGCCGACCACATAGAGGCGGCCGGCGCCGAGGACGAGCTCGGAGTGGATCACGCCGCCCTGGCCGTCGTCGACCACCAGCGTCGTCTCGAAGCCGAACGCCCGCTCGAGCCAGGCGATCGCCCTGCGCGGCTCCAGGTACCAGACCAGGGGAATGACCGCGGTGCGGACGGTGTCGCCGCTCATGCGCCCTCTGCTTTCAAGACATTCGCCTTCAGGCCGGACGCGGCTTCCATCTCGGTCTGCGAGACCGAACGCACCTCCTGTCGGAAGCACCAGACATGGCCTTCCTGATCCAGCGCGCGGTAGGTCCGGGCGCCGTAGAATTGTTCCTCCGGCGCCTGCACGATCCGGGCGCCGGCCAGCCGCGCCCGCTCGCAGTGCGCGTCCAGGCCATCTTCCAGTTCGACCCACAGGAATTGGCTGCCAGCGCCGCCCAGGCTGGCGGGACTCCTCATCGCCGCGCCGCCGAGCTGCGGCCCGGCCCACTCCCCGGCGACGCCGACATGGCCGCCGCGGAAGCTCATCTCCGCATGTCCGATGTTCCCCGCCGCGTCCGTAAGCAGGACGCTCACCTCGAAACCGAAAGCCCTGGCCAGCCAGTCGAGGGCCGCCCGGGGATCGCGGTAAAAGACGGTCGGGGTGAAGATCGGCTTTCTCGAGATGTCGGCCATGGCGATCCTCCTATTTGCCGGAGGATACAATATTTCACTCCTTTCGCAACTATCTGCGCTCGCTGCCGTGCACCAGGACGGCGCCCACCTCGTCGAGATCTCCATCCCCTGGCTCGCCGGCAAGGCCGAGCAGCCTTGCGAGCAGCGGATAGACGTCGACGTTGTCGAACACCGGCGGGCGAGCCCCTTGGCGGATGTCTGGCCCCGCCGCGACGAACACGGCCCGCATCTGGGGATCCTCCGGATCGAACCCGTGGTTGCCGCCCACCGCGCGGCGGCGCGCCAGACTCCCCCGAGGCGCGATCTCCCAGCCGGTCTCCATCAGGCAGAAGAGGGGCGCCGCTCGCCGGTGCCGGCCGTAGTGGAAGCGCGCGGGGATCTCGGCCTTCTCCCAGCACTCCATATGCGGACGCGGCGACAGCAGCGCCGCCTTGGCCTCGGCCTCGCGCCCCGCCTCCGGCACGAAGGTTAGGAAGGCGCCGGTGGTCAGCGGCCGGCCGAGGCCTGGCGGAACGACGTCCTCCAGCACCACGACCTTTTCGGCGCGAACCTCGGCCATGCCGTGGTCGGCCACCACCACCAGGTTCGCGTCCAGGCCCCTGGCCTTCAGCCCCTGGCGCAGGCGTCCGATCGCCGAGTCCGTGCGCGCGATCGCCGGATCGAGCTCCGTGGCGTTCGGACCGTACATGTGGCCGTAGGTGTCGACTTCGTCGAAATAGAGGGTCAGGAAGCCCGGCCGCTCCTCTAGGGGCAGGTCGAGCCAGGCGAGGATCTGGTCCACCCGCGCGTCCGGCGACAGGCTCATCTGGAAGGTCGTCCAGTATGTCGGCCGCACGCCGCGCACGGCGGCTTCCGACCCTGGCCAGAACATCGGGGCGGCGCGGATCCCGGCCTCCTCGGCGCTCACCCAGATCGGCTTGGCGTCGTCCCACCAGAAGGCGTCACGCACCTGCTCGCGGTCGGCCATGGCGAAGCGGCGCAGCGGCGGGCCGGGATCTTCCATGGTGTTGTCGACGATGCCGTTGCGATCCGGCCGCAGCCCGGTGACCAGCGTGTAGTGGTTGGGGAAGGTCTTGGACGGGAAGGACGGCCGCATCTCCGCCCGGGCGCCCTCGGCGGCCATGGTCGACAGGTTCGGCGTGATCCCCCGGTCCAGGTAGTCCGGCCTGAAGCCGTCGATGGAGACAAGGATCACCGGCCGCGACGACGCGTCCTGCGCCGGGCCGGGCGCATGCGCGCAGGCCGCCAGGACAAACAGAAGGACAGCGGAGAGAATCGGGAGCGGGCGCATGGCCGGATCCTACCGGCTGAAGGTGACGCTCTACCCCGCGCGCACGAAAAAGGCCCCGGAGTTTACTCCGGGGCCTTGATGCGGCGCCTGGCGTCAGGCGCTTAGTCTTCGCCGAAGGTCGGCTGGACCGGACCGGAGTCCTTGCCCTTCTCGGCCGGGTCGCGGTCGACGAACTCGATCACGGCCATCGGCGCGTTGTCGCCGTAGCGGAAACCGGCCTTGAGCACGCGGATATAGCCGCCCTTGCGCTCCTTGTAGCGCGGGCCGAGGGTCGCGAAGAGCTTGCCCACCTGCTCCACGTCGCGGACCTGGCTGATCGCCTGACGGCGGGCGTGCAGGTCGCCGCGCTTGGCGAGCGTCACCAGCTTCTCGACGAAGGGACGCAGTTCCTTGGCCTTGGGGAGAGTCGTGACGATCTGCTCGTGCTTGATCAGGCTGGCGGCCATGTTGGCGAACATGGCGGTGCGGTGGGCGGTGGTGCGGCCCAGTTTGCGGTGCGCGTAACCGTGGCGCATGTCTCTTCTCCTGGGCTCACTGCCCTCTGACGCTCCCGACTTTCCGGGACAGGCGTCTACCTGACCAATCCCAGCCTGCTCCCGCCTGGGTCAACACGAAGCGCCGGGAACCTCCACCGCTGTTGCGGCTTCGTCGGTCCCAGACCGCGCTAGCGGCCTGGAGTCGGCGCGCGGGGCCCGTTAGGCGGAAGCGCTTGCGGTTCCGCCGCCCGAACGGGCTCCAACTTCAATATCCAAAATCCGTCAGGCGGATTTTGGGGTATTACATCTGGTCTTCGAACTTCTTGGCCAGCTCTTCGATGTTTTCGGGCGGCCAGTTCGGCACGTCCATGCCAAGGTGCAGGCCCATGCCGGCCAGGACTTCCTTGATCTCGTTCAGCGACTTGCGGCCGAAGTTCGGGGTGCGGAGCATCTCCGCCTCGGTCTTCTGGATCAGGTCGCCGATGTAGACGATGTTGTCGTTCTTCAGGCAATTGGCCGAGCGGACCGACAGCTCCAGCTCGTCGACCTTCTTCAGCAGCGCCGGATTGAACGGCAGCTCCGGCTTGGCCTCGCCCTCGACCTTCTTCTTCGGCTCTTCGAAGGTGATGAAGATCTGCAGCTGGTCTTGCAGGATGCGGGCGGCGTAGGCCACGGCGTCCACCGGGGTGACGGCGCCGTTGGTCTCCACCTCCATGATCAGCTTGTCGTAGTCGAGGCTCTGGCCCTGGCGGGTCGGCTCGACGCGATAAGCCACGCGCTTGACCGGCGAATAGAGCGCGTCCACGGCGATCAGGCCGATCGGGGCGTCTTCCGGACGGTTCATTTCGGCGGGCACATAGCCCTTGCCGTTCTGCACGGTGAACTCCATGCGCACGGTCGCGCCCTCGTCGAGGGTGCACAGCACATGGTCGCCGTTCAGGATCTCGATGTCCGACGGCGTCTCGATCTGGCTGGCGGTCACCGCGCCGGGGCCGGTGGCGCGCAGGGTCATGCGCTTGGGGCCCTCGGAGTGCATGCGCACCGCGAGTTGCTTGATGTTGAGCACGATGTCGACGACGTCTTCACGCACGCCCTCGAGCGACGAGAACTCATGCACCACGCCGTCGATCTGGACGGCGGTCACGGCCGCGCCCTGCAGCGAGGACAGGAGCACGCGGCGCAGGCTGTTGCCCAGCGTCACGCCGAACCCGCGTTCGAGAGGCTCGGCCACCAGGCGCGCCTTGCGGCTCGCATCGGCGCCGGTCTCGATCAGCGGCTTCTCGGGACGGATGAGCTCGTTCCAGTTTCTTTCGATCACGGATGGGGGTCCCTCGAAACGCAGGATCGCCGGACTGCGAAAGGCGGTCCGGCGCGGGGAAGTTCGGGTACTTCGATACTCAGACGCGCCGGCGCTTGGGCGGCCGGCAGCCGTTGTGCGGAATCGGAGTCACGTCGCGGATGGTCGTGATCGTCATGCCGACGGCCTGCAGGGCCCGAAGCGCCGATTCGCGACCCGAGCCGGGCCCGGAGACGCTGACCTCGAGGGTCTTCACACCGTGCTCGGCGGCCTTGCGGCCCGCGTCCTCGGCCGCCATCTGGGCGGCGTACGGGGTCGATTTGCGCGAGCCCTTGAACCCCATCATGCCGGCGGACGACCAGGAGATGGTGTTCCCCTGCGCATCGGTGATGGTGATCATGGTGTTGTTGAACGAGGCGTTCACGTGCGCCACGCCCGAGGTGATGTTCTTGCGCTCGCGACGTTTGACGCGCGCCGGTTCCTTGGCCATCGGCTAAGCTCTCTTACTTCTTCTTGCCGGCGATCGGCTTTGCCGGGCCCTTGCGGGTGCGGGCGTTGGTGTGGGTGCGCTGGCCGCGGACCGGCAGCCCCTTGCGGTGACGCAGGCCGCGATAGCAGGCCAGGTCCATCAGGCGCTTGATGTTGACCGCCGTTTCACGGCGCAGGTCGCCTTCGACCGTATAGTCGCGGTCGATGGTCTCGCGGATCTGCAGCACTTCCGCATCGGTCAGCTGATTGACGCGGCGAGCGTCTTCGATGCCGACCTTTTCGACAATCTCCCGGGCTTTCGCCTGGCCGATGCCGTGGATGTACTGAAGCGCGATGACGACGCGCTTGTTCGTGGGAATGTTGACGCCAGCGATGCGGGCCACGCGGGTAATCTCCTGGTCACGCAGAGAAGCGCGAACGGCGCCCGGCCCCATCCCCCGAAGGTTCCAGGCCGGCACGTCCTTCGCGCCCTTTCGCGGAAGCGCTCCCTTATATGGATGATTGCGCTTCCGTCAATGCCGGAGCGGTAACTTTTCACCGCATCCGAGGGCGATTGGGGCGGACGGCCCGAAGGGACGGACCGCAACCCCGAAGCCCAGGCCGCCGCGCTATCCGCGCGGCGCGTCCAGGGCCTGGTCGATGGCCTGAGCCACCGTGTCGATCGGGCCCATGCCGTCCACTTCCACCAGTTTGGCCTGGTAGTAGGGCAGCAGCGGAGCCGTCTGCTTGTTGTAGGCTTCAAGGCGGACCTTGAAGCTCTCCGGGTTGTCGTCCGCCCGGCCCGATTCGGCGAACCGGCCGGCGATCCGTTCCATCAGGGCCGCGTCGTCCACCTTGAGGCGGACGACCAGGTCGATCTTCGCGCCGCGGCCGGCCAGCATCTTATCCAGCGCCTCGGCCTGGGCCAGGGTGCGCGGGAAGCCGTCGAAGATCGCGCCGCCGGCCGCCTCGGCCTCGGGCAAGCGCTCCTCGATCAAGGCGATGACGATCTCGTCGGACACCAGCTCGCCGCGCTGCATGATTCCCTCGACCTTGAGGCCGAGTTCGGACTTCGAGGCGATCGCCGCACGCAGCATGTCGCCGGTCGAAAGCTGCACCATGCCCCGCTGCTCGACCAGCCGCTTGGCCTGGGTGCCTTTGCCCGCAGCGGGCGGTCCGAAGAGAATCAAATTCATAAGCCAATGCCCCTCCCCGCCGGGCTCTGCGGCCCGGCGACCCGAAATGCTCTTAACGTGCGCGCGCGCCCCGCAGCTTGGACTTCTTGATCAGCCCCTCGTACTGGTGGGCCAACAGGTGCGACTGGATCTGCGTGACCGTGTCCATCGTCACGCTCACCACGATCAGGATCGAGGTGCCGCCCAGGTAGAACGGCGCGTTGTAGAAGCCGATCAGGGCCTCCGGCAGCAGACAGACGGCGGCGATGTAGGCCGCGCCGATCACCGTCAGGCGGGTCAGCACGAAGTCCAGGTACTCGGCCGTGCGCCGCCCGGGCCGGATGCCAGGCAGGAAGCCGCCGTACTTGCGCAGGTTCTCCGCCGTCTCCTCCGGATTGAACACGATCGAGGTGTAGAAGAAGCAGAAGAAGATGATCAGCGCGCCGTAGAACAGCATGAACAGCGGCCGCCCATGCTGCAGCTGGCCCACGACGGTCGGCAGCCATTCGGCCCACGACGGCAGCTCGGCCGTCGCCAGGAAGCCCATCGCGGTCGTCGGAAGCAGCAGCAGCGAAGAGGCGAAGATCGGCGGGATGACGCCCGCGGTGTTGATCTTCAGGGGCAGGAACGAGGTGTCTCCGCCGACCATGCGGTTGCCCTGCTGGCGCTTGGGATACTGCACCAGCAGCCGCCGCTGCGAGCGCTCCATGAACACGATGGCGAAGACGACGGCCACCGCGATCGCGATGATCAGGAACATGGCCGTGGCCGACAGCGAGCCGGTCCGCGTCATGGAGAACATCTGCCAAAGGCCCCGCGGCAGCACCGCCACGATGCCGGCGAAGATCAGCAGCGAGATGCCGTTGCCCACCCCGCGGCTGGTGATCTGTTCACCCAGCCACATCAGGAACAGGGTGCCGCCGGTCAGGGTCACCACGGTCGAGACCATGAAGAACGGGCCTGGGTTCAACACCAGGCCGGGGCTGGCCGCCAGGCCCGAGGCGATGGCGAACGACTGCACCAGGGCCAGGGCCACCGTCAGGTAGCGGGTGTACTGGTTCAGCGTCTTGCGCCCCGCCTCCCCGCCTTCCTTGCGCAGCTTCTCCCACGGCGGATAGACCGTGCCGAGCAGCTGGACGATGATCGAGGCCGAGATGTAGGGCATCACGTTCAGCGAGAAGATCGCCATCCGTTCGACGGCGCCCCCGGAGAACATGTTGAACATGCCCAGGATGCCCTGGGCCTGGCCCTGGAACGCCTGGGCGAAGGCAACAGGGTCGATGCCCGGGATCGGGATGTAGGTCCCGAGCCGGTAGACGATCATGGCGATGATCGTGAAAAGGATACGCTTGTGAAGCTCGGTCGCCTTCTGAAAGGCGCCGAAGTTCATGTTGGCTGCGAGCTGTTCGGCGGCCGAAGCCATTTACATCCCCACGACTGGTGCAGGCGCACACATAGGCGCGATCCTATTCCCCGTCACCCCGGACGCGGCGTAAAGCCCCGTCCGGGCGGACGCGGCCGTTCTCAGGCCTCGACGGCCGCTTCGGGACGGGTGGTGGTGATCTTGCCGCCGGCCTTCTCCACCGCGGCCTTGGCCGAGGCGGACGCCGAATAGACGGTGATCTCGATCTTGGACTTCAACTCGCCCTTGCCCAGCAGGCGCACGCCATCCTTTTCGCGGCGCACGACGCCGGCGGCGATCAGGGCGGCCGCGTCGATGGTCTTCTTGGCGTCCAGCTTGCCGGCGGCGATCGCCTGCTCGATGCGCCACAGATTCACCTCGGCGAACGACTGGGCGCGATGGACGTTGAAGCCGCGCTTGGGCATGCGCATGTGCAGCGGCATCTGGCCGCCCTCGAACCCGGCGATGGCGACGCCCGAGCGGGACTTCTGGCCCTTCACGCCGCGGCCGCCGGTCTTGCCCTTGCCCGAGCCCGGGCCGCGGCCGACGCGCATGCGGCTCTTGGTCGAGCCTTCACGGGGGGTGAGTTCGTTGAGCTTGGTCATGTGACGCCTCTCCTTGGAGATCTGTCGCCGGGCGCTGCGCCCGACTCGGCTTGAATGAAAACGTGCAAGCGGAAGACCGAACGGGGCGGCTCTCGCCGCCCCGCTGAAAAGGCCTTAGCCCTCGACCACTTCCACCATGTGGTGGACCTTGGCGATCATGCCGCGGACCGCGGGGGTGTCCTCCAGGGTCGACACGCGGCCGATCCGGTTGAGACCCAGGCCGACCAGCGTGGCGCGCTGGTCCTTCTTGCGGCGAATGGGGCTCGCCGTCTGACGAACGGTGATCGTGGCCATCGAGCTTATCCTTCAGCGTCCGCGGCGGCGGCCGACACGTTGTCGGCGCGACGGCCGAGCACGTCGCTGACCTTCTTGCCGCGCTTGGCGGCGACCTGGCGGGGCGAAGACTGGGCCTTCAGCGCCTCGAAGGTCGCGCGCACCATGTTGTAGGGGTTGGAGGAGCCGACCGACTTGCCGACGACGTCCTGCACGCCCAGGGTTTCGAGCACCGCGCGCATCGGGCCGCCGGCGATGACGCCGGTGCCGGCCGGCGCCGCACGCACCATCACCTTGCCCGCGCCCCAACGGCCGGCGCCGTCGTGGTGCAGGGTGCGGCTCTCGCGCAGCGGCACGCGGATCATCGACTTCTTGGCTTCCTCGGTCGCCTTGCGGATGGCTTCCGGCACTTCGCGCGCCTTGCCGTGACCGAAGCCCACGCGTCCCTTCTGGTCGCCGACCACCATCAGGGCGGCGAAGGAGAACCGGCGGCCGCCCTTCACGGTGGCCGCGACGCGGTTGATGTGGACGAGCTTTTCGACGATTTCGCTGTCGCGCTCTTCTTCGCGCTGCCGGCGATCGCCCCGTTCTTCGTTCCTGCGAGCCATCGTCTGTTCCTTAGAAGTTCAGGCCGGCTTCGCGCGCGGCGTCGGCCAGGGCCTTGACCCGGCCATGATACAGATAGCTGCCGCGGTCGAAGACGACGTCCTTGACGCCCTTCTCGATCGCACGCTGCGCCACCAGGGCGCCGACGCGGGCGGCGGCGTCCTTGTCCGAACCCTTGCCCGGCTTGTCGCCTTCCAGCGAGGAGGCGGCGGCCAGGGTCACGCCACGTTCATCGTCGATGACTTGGGCGTAGATGTTCTTGGACGAGCGGAACACCGACAGGCGCGGGCGTCCGTTGGCCAGCTTGCGCAGGCGGATGCGGGTACGCTCGGCGCGCTTCTTGATGGATTCACGTTGGGAGAGCGCCATGGCCTACTTCTTCTTGCCTTCCTTGCGGCGGACCTTCTCACCGGCGTAGCGCACGCCCTTGCCCTTGTAGGGCTCGGGCGGGCGGATCCGGCGGATGCGCGCGGCGGTCTCGCCGACGAGCTGCTTGTCGATCCCGCTGATCTTGACTTCGGTCTGCTTGGGCGTGGCGAAGGTCACGCCGGCCGGAGCCGGAATGTCCACGTCGTGGCTGAAGCCGAGCTGCATGGAGAGCATGTTGCCCTTCATCGCGGCGCGATAGCCCACGCCCACCAGCTCGAGCGTCTCCTCATAGCCCTGGGTCACGCCCACGACCATGTTGTTCACCAGGGTGCGGGTGAGCCCCCACATGGCCTGGGCGCGCGGGGTGTCCACACGCTTGGCCACGATCAGCTCGCCGCCTTCCTGGCGGACTTCGATCTCGTCCGCCACCGTCCACGACAGTTCGCCCTTGGGGCCCTTCACCGTCACGGCCTGGCCGCTGATGGTGACCTGGACGCCGGCCGGCGTCGGCACGGCCTTCTTTCCGATCCGCGACATCTTAGTAGACCCGGCAGAGCACTTCGCCGCCGACGTTCGCTTCGCGGGCGGCGGAGTCCGACATGACGCCCTTGGGCGTCGACAGGATCGAGATCCCAAGGCCGTTCTTCACCGGCTTCAGGTCCTTGATCGACGAATAGACGCGGCGGCCGGGCTTCGAGACACGGCTGATCTCGGCGATGACCGGCTGGCCGTCGAAATACTTCAGCTCGATCTCGAACTCCGGGAACGCGCCCGGCTTCTGGACCAGCTGATAGCTGCGGATGTAGCCCTCGTCGGCCAGCACGTCGAGCACCCGCGCACGCATCTTCGAAGCGGGCGTGGTGACCTTGTTGCGGCCGCGGGTGGCGGCGTTCTTGATGCGGGCGATCATGTCGCCGATGGGGTCGTTGACCATGGGATCCCCCTTACCAGCTCGACTTGACGAGGCCGGGGATCAGCCCCAGCGAGCCGAGCTCGCGCAGGGAGACCCGGCTCATCTTGAGTTTGCGGTAGTAGGCGCGCGGACGGCCCGTGACCTCGCAGCGGTTGCGGATGCGGGTCTTGGACGAATTCCGCGGCAGCTCGGCGAGCTTCAGGCGGGCTTCGAAACGGTCCTCGAGCGGCAGGGTCTCGTCGTTGGCGATCGCCTTCAGCGCTTCGCGCTTGGTGGCGTATTGCTTGACGAGCTTCTTGACCATCTCGTTGCGGTTGACGGCGCTCTTCTTGGCCATAGCGTTCTTTCCTTCCCGTCCCTTAAGCGTTGAACGGGAACTGGAATTCACGAAGCAGCTGACGTGCTTCCTCGTCGGTCTTCGCCGTCGTCGCGACGACGATGTCCATGCCCCACATCTGATCGATCTGATCGTAGTTGATCTCGGGGAACACGATGTGCTCCTTCAAGCCCATGGCGTAATTGCCCCGGCCGTCGAAGGAGGTCGGCTTCAGGCCGCGGAAGTCCTTCACCCGCGGCAGGGCGATCGTGACCAGCCGGTCGAGGAACTCGTACATCCGGTCCTTGCGCAAGGTGACCTTGGCGCCGATCACCATGCCTTCGCGCAGCTTGAAGCCGGCGATGGACTGGCGGGCCTTCGTCGGAACGGGCTTCTGGCCGGCGATCGCGGTAAGGTCGGCCATCGCGGCCTGGACCTTCTTGGAGTCCGCAGTCGCCTCGCCGATCCCCATGTTCAGGACGATCTTGTCCAGCTTGGGGATCTGCATCTCGTTCGTATAGCCGAACTTTTCCTTCATCGCCGCGCGGATGCGCTGGCGATACTCGGTCTTCAGCCGCGGTTCGTAAGCTTGCTCAGCCATTGATCACCTCGCCGGTCGTCTTGGCGACGCGGACCTTCTTGTCGCCTTCGACCCGGAAGCCGACGCGGGTCGGCTTACCGTTGGAGTCGACGATCGCCACGTTCGACACGTGGATCGGCGCTTCCTTGTTCTTGATGCCGCCCTGCGGATCGAGCTGGGTCGGGCGGGTGTGGCGCTGAACCATGTTCAGGCCCTGGACCACCACGCGGCTCTCCTTGGGCATGACCTTCAGGACCTGGCCTTCGCGGCCCTTGTCCTTGCCGGTGAGGACTACGACGCGGTCCCCCTTCTTGATCTTCGCGGCCATCACAGCACCTCGGGCGCGAGCGAAATGATCTTCATGTGGTTCTTGGCGCGCAGTTCGCGGGGAACCGGGCCGAAGATCCGCGTGCCGATCGGCTCGCTTTGCTTGTTCACGATCACCGCTGCGTTCTTGTCGAAGCGGATGACCGAACCATCCTTGCGCTTGATCGCCGAGGACGTGCGCACGACGATCGCCTGCAGCACGTCGCCCTTCTTCACGCGGCCGCGAGGAATAGCTTCCTTCACGGACACGACGATCTTGTCGCCGACGCCGGCGTAGCGACGCTTCGCCCCGCCGAGCACCTTGATGCACATGACCCGGCGCGCGCCGGAGTTGTCGGCGACGTCCAGGTTAGTTTGCATCTGGATCATGGTCCGACCCCTTACGCTTGCTGGGCGGCCGCCTTAGGCAGCACTTCCCAGGTCTTGAGCTTCGATTTCGGCGCGCACTCGATGATCCGGGCGATCTCGCCAGCCTTGTAGGCGTTGGCCTCATCGTGGGCGTGGTACTTCTTCGACCGGCGGACGGTCTTCTTCAGCACCGGGTGCAGGAAGGTCCGCTCGACCTTCACCACCACGGTCTTGTCGCCCTTGTCGGAGACGACAACGCCTTCGAGAATTCGTTTCGGCATGCTGCCCGTCTCCTTAAGCCACGGCCTGCTTGGCGCGCAGCACGGTCTTGATCCGCGCGATGTCCTTGCGGATCTCGTTCACGCGGTGGGTCTTCTCGACCTGGCCCGTCGCCGCCTGGAAGCGCAGGTTAAACTGCTCCTTCTTCAGGTTCAGCAGGGTCTCGGCCAGCTGGTCGGGGGTCAGGCCCCGGACTTCGTCGATCTTCATCACGCGTGCTCCTGAGCGGCGTCGATGCGGGTCACGATGCGGGTCTTGACCGGCAGCTTGGCGGCGCCGAGGCGCAGGGCCTCACGGGCCACCTCGTCCGGAACGCCGTCGATCTCGAACATGATCCGGCCGGGATGGACGCGGGCGGCCCAGTACTCGACCGAGCCCTTGCCCTTACCCATACGCACTTCGGCCGGCTTGTCCGTCACCGGCACGTCCGGGAAGATGCGGATCCACACCCTGCCCTGACGCTTCATCTGGCGGGTGATCGCCCGGCGGGCCGCTTCGATCTGACGGGCGGTGACGCGCTCGGGCTCAACCGACTTCAGGCCATAGGAGCCGAAGTTCAGGGTGAAGCCGCCCTTGGCGACGCCGTGGATCCGGCCCTTGAACTGCTTGCGGTACTTGGTTTTCTTCGGAGAAAGCATGACCTAATCCTCAGGCTCCGGCCTGCTCGCGGCGCTCGCGGCGCGGGCCGCGGTCCGGACGATCGCCGCGGTCGCGACCGCCGCCCTCACCGGCCGGGCCGGATTCGGACGCCAGACGCTTGTCGAGCGCCATCGGGTCGTGCTCCAGGACCTCGCCCTTGAAGACCCAGACCTTCACGCCGATGATGCCGTAGGTGGTCCGCGCTTCGGTGAAGCCGTAGTCGATGTCGGCGCGCAGGGTGTGCAGCGGCACGCGGCCTTCGCGGTACCACTCCATGCGGGCGATTTCGGCGCCGCCCAGGCGGCCCGACACGTTGATCCGAACGCCCTTGGCGCCCAGACGCATCGCCGACTGCATCGCGCGCTTCATGGCGCGGCGGAAAGCCACGCGGCGCTCGAGCTGCTGGGCGATGTTCTCGGCGATCAGCTGCGCGTCGGTCTCCGGCTTGCGGATCTCGACGATGTTCAGGTGAACGTCGCCCTCGGTCATCGCCGAGAGGTCCTTGCGCAGCTTCTCGATGTCGGCGCCCTTCTTGCCGATGATCACGCCAGGGCGCGCGGCATAGATGGTCACCCGGCACTTCTTGTGCGGACGCTCGATGATGATGCGCGAGACGCCGGCCTGGGCCAGGCGCTTCTTCAGCTCGCGGCGGACCTTGATGTCCTCGTGCAGCAGCCGGCCGTAGTCGCCTTTGCCGGCGAACCAGCGGCTGTCCCACGTGCGGTTGATGCCGAGACGAAGCCCGACCGGATTGACTTTCTGACCCATCAGGCGGCCTCACCCAATTCGCGGACCACGATCGTGATCTCGGAGAACGGCTTTTCGATGCGCGACGCGCGGCCCCGCGCACGGGCGGCGAAGCGCTTCATCACCAGGTTCTTGCCCACGAAGGCCTCGGCGACGACCAGGCTGTCGATGTCGAGGTTGTGGTTGTTCTCGGCGTTGGAGATGGCCGAGTAGAGCGCCTTGCGGACGTCCTTGGCGATGCGCTTGTGGCTGAATTCCAGCTCGTTCAGCGCCCGCTGGACCTTCAGGCCGCGGATCGACTGGGCGACCAGGTTCAGCTTGCGCGGGCTGGTGCGCAGGGTGCGCACTTTGGCCATCGCCTCGACGCCCGACAGGCGGCGCTGTTTGGCTTGCTTGGACATGGCCTACTTCCTCTTGGCCTTCTTGTCCGCCGCGTGGCCCGGGAAATACCGGGTGGGGGCGAACTCGCCGAGCTTCATGCCGACCATGTCTTCGCTGATCAGCACCGGCACGTGCTTTTGGCCGTTGTGCACGCCGAACGTCAGGCCGACGAACGACGGCATGATGGTGGAGCGGCGCGACCAGGTCTTGATCACGTCCTTGCGGCCGGACGACTGGGCGGCGTCGGCCTTCTTGAGCAGGTATCCGTCGACGAACGGACCTTTCCAGACGGAGCGGGTCATGCCTTAGCGAGCCTTCCGAGCGTGACGCGAGCGGATGATGAACTTGTCCGTCGCCTTGTTGGTGCGGGTCTTGCGGCCCTTCGTCGGCTTGCCCCACGGGGTGACCGGGTGGCGGCCGCCGGAGGTGCGGCCTTCACCGCCGCCGTGCGGGTGGTCGATCGGGTTCATGGCGACGCCGCGGACGTGCGGGCGACGGCCCTTGTGGCGGGCGCGGCCGGCCTTGCCGAGGACCTCGTTCATGTGGTCCTGGTTGGACACGGCGCCGACGGTGGCCATGCAGCCGTCCTGCACCATGCGCAGCTCGCCCGAGTTCAGGCGGATCTGCGCATAGCCCGCGTCGCGGCCGACCAGCTGGGCGTAGGCCCCGGCGGAGCGGGCGATCTGGCCGCCCTTCATGGGCTTCAGCTCGACGTTGTGAATGATCGTGCCGATGGGCATGCCGCGCAGCGGCATGGCGTTGCCGGGCTTCACGTCGGCCTTCTCGGCGGCGATCACCACGTCCCCGGCCTTCAGGCGCTGCGGCGCCAGGATGTAGGCCAGTTCGCCGTCGTCGTACTTGATCAGCGCGATGAAGGCGGTGCGGTTCGGGTCGTATTCCAGGCGCTGGACCGTCGCCGGCACGTCGAACTTGCGCCGCTTGAAGTCGACGATGCGGTACAGCCGCTTGGCGCCGCCGCCACGGAAGCGCACGGCCACCCGGCCGCCGCCGCCACGCCCGCCCGACTTGGTCAGGCCCTCGACGAGCTTCTTCTCGGGCTTGCCCTTGTGCAGCTCGGACTTGTCGACCAGCACCAGGCCGCGGCGGCCCGGCGAGGTCGGATTGAATTGCTTCAAGGCCATCGGATCAGAGCCCCGTGGTGATGTCGATCGACTGGCCCTCGGCCAGGGTCACGACAGCTTTCTTGACGTCCGAGCGACGGCCCAGACGGCCGCGGAAGCGCTTGGTCTTGCCCTTGGTCACCAGGGTGTTGACCTTGGTGACGTTGACCTTGAACAGCGCCTCGACGGCGGCGGCGATTTCGTCCTTCGACGCGTCCTGGGCGACGCGGAAGACCACCTTGTTCTGCTCCGAAAGCAGGGTGGCCTTTTCCGTGATCACCGGCGACAGGATCGTGTCGTAGTGGCGGGCGGTCGGCTCGGCCATCACGCAGCTTCCTTCTCAGCGAAACGCGCCGAGATCGCCTCGACCGCGTCCTTGGTCAGGACGAGGGTGCGGCGGCGCAGCACGTCGTAGACGTTCAGGCCGGCGTTCGGCAGCACGTCGACGTTCGGGATGTTCCGGGCGGCCTTGCCGAAGGCTTCGTCGACCTGGGCGCCGGCGATCACCAGCGCGTTGGTCACGCCGATCTTCTCCAGGTTCGCCCGCAGGGCGGCGGTCTTCGCCTCGGCGACGACGGCCTGGTCCAGCACGATCAGGGCGCCGGATTTGGCCTTGGACGACAGGGCGTGCTTCAGCGCCAGCGCCCGGACCTTCTTGGGAAGGTCAAAGGCGTGGCTGCGCACCACGGGCCCGTGGGCCTTGGCGCCGCCGACGAACTGGGCCGCCCGGCGCGAGCCGTGGCGGGCGCCGCCGGTGCCCTTCTGCTTGTACATCTTCTTGCCGGTCCGCGAGACTTCGTTGCGGACCTGGATCTTGTGCGTGCCGGCCCGGCGCTTGGCGAGCTGCCAGGTGACCACGCGCTGCAGGATGTCGCCGCGGATCTCTTCGATGCCGAACACGGCGTCCGGCAGCTCGATCGAGCCGCCCTTGCCGCCGTCAAGCTTGATGACGTCGAGTTTCATTAGGCTTCACCCTCGCCTTCGGCCGCGGCCGGAGCTTCCTCGGCGGGCGTTTCGGCCGCGGCGGCCGGCTGAGCGCCAGCCTTGCGGAAAGCGCCCGGCTTCGGCGCGTCGGCCGGCGGAGCGACCTTCACGGCGTCGCGGATCTTCACATAGGAACCCTCGGTCCCGGGGACCGAACCCTTCACCAGGATCAGGCCGCGCTCGGCGTCGACGCGCCAGATCGTGACGTTGAGGGTGGTGACGGTCTCCTGACCCAGGTGACCGGCCATCTTCTTGTTCTTGAAGGTCTTGCCGGGGTCCTGGCGGTTGCCGGTCGAACCGTGCGAACGGTGCGACACCGACACGCCGTGCGTGGCGCGCAGACCGCCGAAGTTCCAGCGCTTCATGGCGCCGGCGAAGCCCTTGCCGACCGTCGTGCCCGTCACGTCGACCTTCTGGCCGGCGACGAAGTGGTCGGCCGTGAATTCGGCGCCCACGTCGATCAGGTTGTCTTCGCTCACCCGGAACTCGGCCACGGTGCGCTTGGGCTCGACTTCGCCCTTGGCGAAGTGGCCGCGCATGGCCTTGGAGGTGTTCTTGGCCTTCTTGGCGCCGGCTCCGAGCTGGAGGGCGACGTAGCCGTCCTTGTCCTTCGTGCGGTGAGCCACGACCTGGCAGCCGTCCAGGCTCAGCACGGTCACGGGCACGTGGACGCCGGCTTCGTCGAAGAAGCGCGCCATGCCCAGCTTTTTGGCGATCACGCCGGTACGCATCGGACCGATCCCCTTAGAGCTTGATCTCGACGTCCACGCCGGCGGACAGGTCGAGCTTCATCAGCGCGTCCACGGTCTGCGGGGTGGGGTCGACGATATCGAGCACGCGCTTGTGCGTGCGGATTTCGAACTGCTCGCGCGACTTCTTGTCGATGTGCGGCGAACGGTTGACGGTGAATTTTTCAATGCGGGTCGGCAGGGGGATGGGCCCCCGGACGGTCGCGCCGGTGCGCTTGGCCGTGTTGACGATCTCGCGAGTGGAATGGTCCAGCACGCGATGATCGAAGGCCTTGAGCCGGATGCGGATGTTCTGACGATCCATATCGCTCTTTTGTTTCCCTACAGACGGCGGTCCGCCCGCGTGATCTTGACCATTTCAAAGACCAACCCGCCGCCCCTTGAGAGGCGCCGTACGCGTAAGTCCGCACAAACGATTCAGGCCCGCGCGAAAACCCGCGAGGGCCCGTTCCCGAAACGCTGAATTAGCACTGTCTCAGGTCGCTCTTGCGGACCGCGTCTGCTTTGAAGGTCGCCCTTCGCCGCACAGCCGGTCCAACAGGAGGCGCGTCAATAGCCCGGCGACTCGCCCTCGTCAAGCCGCTCCAGCAAAGAGGCGCCTAGCCGATGGTCACCGCGCCGGAGCCAAGCACCGCCTTGGTCACCTCGCCCGTGACGGACTTGACCCGCACGTCGCCCGAGCCGGCGATGCGCGCCTTCAGGCTGCCGGCCTGGCCCTTGAACTCCACGTCGCCGGAGCCGGCGACGGACGCCGCCATGGTCTCGGCCCGTCCGGCTCCGATCCGCACGTCGCCGGACCCTGCGATGCGCACGTCGAGCGGCCCGGAGACCTCCCCGAGATTGACGTCCCCCGAGCCGGCCACCCGCAGCACCGCCTCCCCGGCCGCGCCGATCCGCGCGTCCCCGGAGCCGGCCTGGCTGTAGGTCAGCTTTCCCGCCACGTTTGCCACCTTCCAGTCGCCGCAGCCGGCGTTCGACAGCTTCAGGCTGGCGCTGCGGCCGACCGAGCCGAACACCGCCCCGCCCGCCTCGACCACGGCGTTCATCGGCGTACGGATTACGACCTGGGGCATGTCCGCCCAGTCCACGCGGCCGACGCCGGCGACGTTGGCCGACGCCCGCTCGCCCGAGCCGTTGCAGGAGCGGATCTTTCGGTCGAGATCGCCGTCCACGATCGTGCGCTCGCCCATGGTCCGCACCTCGATCGGCAAGCTGGCGTTGCGGCTGATGATCTCGACCCTGACGTCGTCGCGCGCCTCGGGAACCACCACCACCCGCGCGACCGCGTCCCGAATCTCCACCGAAGCGGCGTTGGCCGCGGTGGCGACGAGCGACAGCCCGGCGGCGGCGGCGAAAGTCAGAAGACGCATGCGTCCAGTCCCCTCTTCAAGTTCGAGGGAACGCTAGCGCCGCCGGCCTGGCGGATCAGCTTAATTCGAGGTCATGACGTAGCCGTCATCTGGCGGCCTGCGCCTTCGACGCAAAAGGGCCGCCGGGGGTTTCCCGGCGGCCCTTGAGGTGCTTCGCCTGTGGGCGGAGGTCGATTACTCGACGATCTTGGCCACGACGCCGGCGCCGACCGTACGGCCGCCTTCGCGGATGGCGAAGCGCAGGCCCTGGTCCATGGCGATCGGGGTGATCAGTTCGACGTCC